>NZ_NXGV01000001.1:0-1200000 GCF_002407605.1 Marinobacter sp. ANT_B65
GCACTGTCATCAACACCATCAATTGCGACCGACAGGTCGCCATTGACCGGACTCAGNGTNCCGTTGGCGGTATCGGAAACGGCGCCGCCGTTACGATCGGTGGCCGTGGCGGTCACCGTCAGGGNGCCGTCAGCCAGGGTAGAAATATCGGTTCCGGACACGGAGTAAGAGCCATCCGCGCCGACGGTGGCGGTGGTGTTGACACTGGCGCCGTTGCTGTCGGTGATGGTCAGGTTCACCAGTGAGTTCGGAGCCACATCGTCGGTGGTACCGGAAAGATCGATGGTGCCCGCGCTGCTGTTAACAGCCTCCACGGTAACGGAGAGGTCACCGTCGGTGGCATCCAGTGAATCTGTTGCGGTGTCGGATACCGGATTGCCATTGCGATCGGTGGCGGATGCCGCAACCGTCAGCTGGCCATCTACCAGCCCGGAAATGTCGATATCGGTAAGAGAATAGGAGCCATCGCTGGCAACCACCGCAGAGGTAGTCACCACGTTGTTGTCGGCATCGGTGATGGTGATGCTCACTGANGTGTTCGGAGCCACTTCACTGGTGGTGCCGGACAGGTCCAGCGTCTGGGCACTGTCATCAACACCATCAATTGCGACCGACAGGTCGCCATTGACCGGACTCAGNGTNCCGTTGGCGGTATCGGAAACGGCGCCGCCGTTACGATCGGTGGCCGTGGCGGTCACCGTCAGGGCGCCGTCAGCCAGGGTAGAAATATCGGTTCCGGACACGGAGTAAGAGCCATCCGCGCCGACGGTGGCGGTGGTGTTGACACTGGCGCCGTTGCTGTCGGTGATGGTCAGGTTCACCAGTGAGTTCGGAGCCACATCGTCGGTGGTACCGGAAAGATCGATGGTGCCCGCGCTGCTGTTAACAGCCTCCACGGTAACGGAGAGGTCACCGTCGGTGGCATCCAGTGAATCTGTTGCGGTGTCGGATACCGGATTGCCATTGCGATCGGTGGCGGATGCCGCAACCGTCAGCTGGCCATCTACCAGCCCGGAAATGTCGATATCGGTAAGAGAATAGGAGCCATCGCTGGCAACCACCGCAGAGGTAGTCACCACGTTGTTGTCGGCATCGGTGATGGTGATGCTCACCAGGTCTCCCGGAGTCACATCACTGGTGGTGCCAGAGAGATCGAGCGTCTGGGCGCTGTCATCAACACCATCAACCGCTACTGTCAGGTCGCCCGCCAGATTATCGAGTGTGTCGCTGGCAGTATCAGAAACGGCGCCACCGTTACGATCAGTGGCCGTGGCGGTCACCGTCAGGGCGCCGTCAACCAGAGTAGATACATCTACACCGGTTACAGAGAAAGAACCATCACTGTTAATGATCGCAGTGGTGGTGACCTGGTTGCCCTCAGCGTCTGTGATGATGATGCTGACCTGTGATCCTGGTGCTACATCGGCTGTGATGCCGGCCAGGTCCAGGGACTGCGCGTCGTCATCGACGGATGTGCCTGTTAAAGTCAGGTTGCCAGCGACAGCATCCAGTGTGCTGCTGTCGGTGCCGGATACCGGATTGTCATTACGGTCTACAGCGCTGGCTGTCACGGTCAGGGTGCCGTCAACCAGGCCACTGATATCTGTACCTGTTACAGAGTAGGAGCCGTCGCTACCGACCAGGGCGGTAGTCGTGACCAGATTGCCATCGGCATCTGTGATGGTCAGATTAACGGATTGGCCCGGTGCAACATCGGTAGTCATACCATCCAGATCAATAGTCTGAGCGGTGTTATCGATCCCGCTGATGCTCACTTCCATTGTGCCGGCAGTCACATCCAGGGAGGTCAGGTTGGTATCAGTTACTCTTATGCCGTCCCGGCCGGTTCCTGCCACCACAATCGTCACGGCGCCGTCTACCAATCCTGTCAGCTGAGAGAATACGCCTGTAAATGAACCGTCCGGCCCCGCAGTGACTTGCTGGCTGACGGTGCTTCCATTCTGATCTGTAATGTCTATCTGAACAGTGCTGGACGGTAAGAGGTTACTGCTGGAACCAGAGACTGTGAGCGTCGGGGATGCGATAGAGCCGCCATCAACCAGATCAATGGCAATGTCGCCGGGCGCAGGTGTGTTGTCGTCGGTCCCATTGCCTTCTTCGGTCAAAAGGCTGTCGTTGTCAAAGGCCGATCGTTCAAGGCCAAACTCTGCGGGATCAATAGTTTCGACAATGCGGGCAAGGCGAACAGAGCTGCTGCCTCCCGAACTGCCACCTTCCAGACCTGCAGCCGGAGCTTCCGCATCTTCAATGGACCCGCCAAGCGCTTCTTCAATAGAGGCCAGCGCCTGGGCGATGCTGTCGTCTTCAACGCTTGTATCGGCAAGTTCCGGTGCGAAGTTCCCGGCCATTTCGGGGGTCGCCAGCAGTGTTGTGCTGCCCTCTATAATGGTAGAGTTGCCATAGCCAAAATCCAGCAGAATTCTTGTGTCGTCTTCTGTGATCAGTCGTTCTCCAGCCATCAGCGCACTGCCTTCATCGAGCAGACGGCGGCTTCCGTCAGGTGCCTCGGCCCAGGCTTTTCCTGAAACGTTCAAAACGATGGCGATGGTGATGCTCATGGCGATTCTCTTATGCAGGTTGGATCCAGACGGCAAATATGCGTCTTGGTAGCTTTTATTAAGATACGGGGGTATATGGTTGTTGCCTACTGGACTCAGGTACAGGTTAGGGCCGTTTCGTGCAAGGAATTGTAAATACTTGTGATATCAGCGAGTAAAGTGCACGTATCACTGTCAAAATGAATGGTACGCAGGCATAGGGTCTCGGCACTGAAGGCGGTAGGGACTGGAAGGTTGCGTGATAGCAGAGTTAATTTATTGCTTACGGGTCATTTGCCCGGGAGCCTGGAGGTAGGAATCTTGTCAATTGTCAAACAGGCCGTTAAATCCGGCGCGGCAGCGTGGTTTTGTGCTGTTTTCCTGGTATCGCCTCTTGCGGCCCGGGAACAAACGAATTCAGATTTAATTGAAGCCGTACAGGCGGCTATAGAAACAAACCCGGAAGTGCGTGCGAGCTGGCACCAGTTCCTTGTTGCCGGGCATGATGCAGACAGCGCCTTTGGCGGCTATCTGCCGTCGCTGGATGCGCAGGCGCGCTACGGGCTGGAACACCAGAACTATGGCTCTGTAAATGAATATGATGGCTACGACGGTCAGCTGACCCTCACTCAGATGCTGTATGACGGCTTTCAGACAAAGAGTTCTGTCCAGAGACTGGAAGAACAGCAGTTAGTGAGCTATTTCGAACTTCTCAGCCAGATCGAGGACACGTCTCTTGAAGCGCTGGGAGCCTATCTTGATGTCTCGCGCCAGCGTGAGTTGCTTGATCTGGCCTGGAAGAATCTTGAAACCCATCAGGAAGTATACGACCAGGTCAGTGCCAGCGCAGAGGCTGGAGTGGCACGCGCGGCTGACCTCGAACAGATCAGTGGCCGTCTTTCTTTGGCGGAATCCAATCTGGTTGTCGTTGCAAGCAATCTTCATGACGTCCGGGCCCGCTATCTGAGAATTATTGGTGAGAACCCTCCCGCGGAAACCGGGGAGGTTTCTCTCAGCGCTGATTTGTTGCCCGCGACGGTGACTGAGGCCCTGAAAATTGCCTACGAAGGTAATCCCGGCTTCCGCGCTTCTCATCGTGATATCAAAGCAGCAGAAGCCGGTGTTCAGGAAAACCGGTCTGGCTTTCACCCAAAGCTCGACCTGGTCGCAAGTTACGGCCATCGTTCATATGATGATCTGGGTTTCGACGAGTCTGAAACGGATGGCCGTGTCGGCGTTGAGCTGAACATCAATCTGTATCGCGGTGGTTCGGATCGTGCCCGGGTCAGAAGTGCGTACGATCAGGTCAACGTTGCCAAGGATCTCCGGGATAAAGCCTGTGTGGATATCAGACAGGAGATTCAGATTGCCTTCAACGACGTACGCAATCTTGACGCTCAGGCACCTATCCTGAATAACCATCGTTTGTCCTCGGCCCGAGTGCGTACTGCTTATAAAGACCAGTTTGATATAGGCGAACGCACACTGCTGGATCTGCTGGATGCCGAGAATGAATATTTTGATGCCAGTCGGGCATATGTCAATGCGCTCTATGATCGTAAACTGGCAGTTGCCAGAGTTCAGGCGGGTATGGGACATCTGGTGTCTTCCCTTGGTCTGGTCCGGGATGGATTGCCAACGCTCGAAGAATTGGGTGCCAAGCCATTGCAGATTACTGACGGTGTCTGTCCGGCCGCAGAGATCGATGGATCCTTTGAGCTGATGCTGGATTTTGATGCTGACGGCGTAAGAAACTACAAAGATGAGTGCCCTGGCACCCCTCCTGGTACGCCGGTTGATATCAAAGGCTGTGCGAACGCCGTTAAACCCTCGGTGATTGCAACTGCGACGGTTGAATTTGCAAATGATTCGGCCCGGATCGAAGCGTCCAGTGACGAGTTTATAGACAATGTTGGCAAGCTCCTGGAGCAGAATCCGGAGGCTGAAGCTTTGGTGGTCGGACATGCTTCAAGAACTGGTGCTCCCGCATACAACCAGGCGCTTTCCATGCGCAGGGCTGAAGCTGTTGCGCAACGGTTGGTCGATGTTTATGGCGTCGACCCTGCGCGGATAAAGACGCAGGGGCTCGGTTTCTATCAGCCGCGGTTTACTCTGGATGCATCTGCCGCAGTTAATGCGAACCGCAGGGCTGATATAACGGTAAGTGCGCCGGGCGCTGATTCTGAAGCGAACTGATTCGGGTGTGAATAGGGTGGAATGTGGGAAAACCTGAGCAAGTGTTTGAAGCTGACAGTTTGCTGACATGCCTGCAGGTTTTGTGCAGGTTTCATGGACGTCAGTCCTCTGCCGAAAGCATTTTGTCCGGCTTGCCGTTGGCAGAAGGCCGGCTGATACCCTCTACCTTTGGCCGGGCCGCCCAGCGCCTGGGCTTCTCGAGTCAGATCGAGAAACAGCCCCTTGATGCAGTTAATTCTGCTCTCCTGCCAGCAGTGCTTTTGCTGAACGGAGACCAGGCATGCGTGCTTCATGCGGTAGATTATGAACAGGGAACTGCATCGCTGGTTTATCCCCAGTTACCGGATTCAGAGACTGAGGTCCCGTTGTCTACCCTTTCGGAGGACTACGCCGGAACCATCATTTATTGCCGGCCGAGGTTTAATTTCGAAAGCCGTGCGTCCCGTACCCATCCGAGCCGGAAAGGACACTGGTTCTGGAGTGTTATCGCCGAGAACAAGAAGCTCTATCGGGACATATGTATTGCGGCGTTAATGATCAATATTTTTGCCGTAGCTATGCCGTTGTTCGTGATGAATGTTTACGACCGTGTAGTACCAAACCATGCGACTCATACCCTTTGGGTTCTGGCAATCGGGTTATTGATAGCATTGTCGGCAGATCTTTTACTGAGGCTGATGCGGGGGTGGTTTGTTGACCTTGCAGCGAGCCGCTCGGACGCAAAGCTTTCTGCCACGATTATGGAGCGGGTACTTGGGCTGAGTCTTTCCCACAGACCCCAGTCAGCAGGTGCGTTCGCTGCCAATGTTCAGTCCTTTGAATCCATCCGGGCCTTCGTCAGTTCCATGACCGTTGTGGGGTTGGTGGACCTGCCGTTTGTGTTGCTGTTCCTGCTGGTTATTATGCTGATCAGCTGGCCTTTGGGTATACCGGTTATTGTGGGGGCCACTGGCCTGATCATCTATGCCTCTATTGCCCAGCGTCGCCTCAGGGATTTGTCGGAAGAAAGCATGGCAGCAGGCTCTCAGCGAAATGCGACGCTCGTCGAGGGGCTTTCCAATCTTGAAGCGGTAAAGACTTTCGGTGCTGAAGGCCGCATTCAGGAAACCTATGAGCGCACATCTCTTTATATGAGCAATATCAGTGCGCGCCTCAAGTTTATTTCTTCGTCGATACAGAATGGCGCGCAATGGTGTCAGCATCTGGTATCTGTTGCCATCATCATTCTGGGTGTTTACCTCATCATCGCGGGCGAACTGACCCAGGGCGGGCTTATTGCTGCGTATCTTCTTTCATCCAGGGCAATGGCGCCGGTGAGCCAGGCGGCAGGGCTGCTGGCTCAATACCATCAGGCCGCGACGGCTTTGCGCACGCTTGATGAAATTATGGAGTTACCTCAGGAGCGTACCCAAGGGAAGAACTGGGTTTCCCGACCGGTGCTTAGCGGCAGGATTGAATTTCGCGACGTACAGTTTCAGTATCCCGAATCAGGTCAGCTGGCACTCTCTGGCGTATCCATCAAGGTAAATCCGGGCGAAAGGATTGCTGTGCTGGGCAAAAACGGTTCTGGTAAAAGTACGATACAACGCCTGCTTCTGGGTTTGTATTTCCCCGTTTCCGGAACTATCAGCCTTGATAATGTGGATCTTCGGCAACTGGACCCGGCAGAGTTGCGCCGGAATATTGGCTACGTACCTCAGGATGTGGAGCTGTTCTACGGTAGCCTGCGAGACAACATCATGTTGTCCCGGCCTGTTTCAGATGAAGAGTTACTGCGGGTTGCCGAGCTTGGTGGCCTGAAACAATACATTGATGCGCATCCGGACGGTTTCGATCTGCAAATCGGCGAACGGGGGCAGAGGTTGTCTGGTGGCCAGCGACAGTCCCTTGCCATAGCGCGGGCGATGATCGGTGATCCTCCCATTCTGCTGCTTGATGAACCCACTGGCGCTCTCGACCACTCCAGCGAAGAGCATTTCAAGCGCAGTCTTGCGCGAGCGGCGAAGGGGAAAACGGTGGTGATGGTTACTCATCGCACCTCGCTGCTTGAGCTGGCAGACAGGATCGTGGTGCTGGACGGAGGGCGGATTGTCGCCGATGGCGCCAAGGATGCGGTTATTGAAGCCTTGCGTCAGGGCAAGATCCGGGGAGCGTCATGAGCAGCGGCCGGGAAAAGCAGTCCTTCACTGAGAAAAGCTTCCATGGCATTGGTCGCGGCTCCGACCGTGTGGGCCGGCGAACGGAACGTTGGCTTGATCGTATTACCGGGCGCTGGCTTCGGGTTCCGGATAAAAACGGTTGGGAAGTCGATGGGGAATGGGCCCGTGTCCAGCAAGAGCCTGCCCGGGCAAGAGCGTTGCTGTGGGTGGTTTTTTTCGCTCTGATCGCACTTTTGGTATGGGCGGGGCTGGCCCCGATTGATGAAGTTGCGCGTGGAGAGGGCAAGGTCATTCCGTCGAGCCAGCTTCAGGTTGTCCAATCGCTGGATGGTGGCGTGGTTGAAACACTGTCTGTTCAGGAAGGCGAACTGGTCAGGAAGGGGCAGTTGCTCGTCAGTATTGAGTCCACCCGCTTTGATTCGGATTTTGCTGAGCAAAAATCCCGTGAGATGGCGTTGCAGGCCAACATTATTCGCCTGCGCGCGCTGGTAGACGACACAGAGCTCCGCTTTCCTCCGGATTTTATTGAGCGTTCTCCCGAGCTGGTTTCAGTGCAGGAGTCTCTCTTTGTAAACGGTCGCAATGAACTGCAGGAACAGAAGGTCATCTACCAGCAGCAGCTTGAACAGCGCCAGGCCGACCTGAGAGAAGCCCAGTCCGCGCGCCAGCAGTATCGGGAGGTGCTTGCTCTGGCGTCAAGAGAACTTGAACTGAAGAAGCCACTACTGGCATCGGGCGCGGTGTCGGAGGTGGATCTGATCAAGCTTGAACGTGAAATATCCAATGCCCGTGGCGAGGTTAATCAGGCTGAAGCTGTTATAGACCGGTCACGCTCGGCAATTGCGGAGGCTGAATCGAAAATTCGGGAAACCCGGCTGGTGATGACGAACAGTTGGCGGGAGCGGTTATCTGAAGCGGTCAGTGAGTTGGCAGCGACTCAAGACATGATCTCGGGCCTTAGTGACCGGGTCAGAAAGACACAGATTTTGGCGCCTGTGGATGGCACGGTTCAAAGGTTGTTCGTCAAGACCGTGGGTGGTGTGGTTGCTCCGGGTCAGGACGTAATCGAGATTGTTCCCCTGAATGATGAGATGCTGGTAGAGGCCCGAGTGCGGCCCAAGGACATTGCTTTCATTCACAAGGGGCAGGACGCAATTATCAAATTCTCTGCCTACGACTTTGCCGTTTTTGGTGGCCTTAAGGCAAAGGTAGAACATATCAGTGCTGATACGATCACTGACGAAAACGATAATACATACTACCTGATACGGCTGCGGACTGAAGTGCAGGGGTTTTCTGATCAGTTGGCAATTATTCCTGGCATGACTACTCAAGTAGATATTCTTACCGGCCAGAAAACAGTGCTGGAGTATCTTTTGAAGCCAGTTGTGCGAGCAACCTCCCAGGCGCTGAGTGAACGATGACAGACGGCCAATCCCTCCTTGTTTATGCTCCAACATTTTGCCCGCGGGACCATTGGCAACGGGTGCTTCCGGGTGTTCGCCTTTTTGAGACCAGTCAGCATCTGCCACCTCCGTCTGACGGGCATGTCCTGTGGCTCTGCAGTGACCTGTCAGACTGGCAGGATGTCAGTCAGAGCTGGTCCCGCAGCGGCAGTCGGGTGGTGGTTCTGACTCGTGAGCCTCAGTCCGGAGAGATGAACCTGGCTCTCGCCAGTGGAGCCCGGGCCTATGTGCCTGCGCTCGCGAACAAAGAAGTATTTCAGCAAGTTGGAGAAAGCGTTAACTCCGGCGGGCTTTGGTTTCCGGAAGATATGCTGGGTAACCTGTTGAAAATGGTGTCCCATGCTCTGGATAAAGGGACCCGCCGGAGGGTCGAAGTGGACTTGTCCATGCTTACAGCCAGGGAGAAGGAAGTTGCCCTGCATGCATCGAAAGGCTCAACCAACCGGCAGATTGCTGACGCCCTTGGTATCACAGAACGCACGGTTAAAGAACATATGGGCTCCGTGTTCAGGAAGCTCGGGGTACGGGACCGTATGCAGCTGATGCTGCTTGTAACCGGACAGCGCGGAGCAGGTGAGGGTAATGATGTATATCAAGCGCAATGAGAACGGAGAAGTTGTAGCTGTCAGTGAAGAGCGGCTTGCCGGTTTTGTCGAGGTATCCTCTGATGATGCCGGTCTTCAATCGTTCCTGGCTTCCACAGCGACCGACCGTGTGGAGAGCCGCTTTCGTGATTCTGACTCATCTCTCATCCGGGTTATAGAAGATCTGGTAGACCTGCTGACAACCAAGGGCATCATCCGGTTTACCGATCTGCCACCGGAGGCCCAGGACAAGCTGATGCTCCGGAAGTCTTTACGGGGACAGGATGAGCACCTGAATCTTATCGACGAAGCCGGCGATGATATCTTCAATTTTGACTAACCCTGATCATCCTGATGCTTAGCTATGCCCGGACCTGTCACTCCATCAAAACCCGCTTCCCAGGCCACCTGAGCACAATGCCGGGATGTCGCCCCCGCTAAATAAACCTGAAGACCGATTGAATGAGCCAGAGCTGTGAGCCGCTGCAGGTATTGCTGGGTTGTGCTGTCTGAATCCAGGCGCTGAGCATACACAGGATCTGTCTTGATATAGTCCAGGCCGAGTTCGTGAATCCGTGAAATCCGTTCGAGATTGTGGCCAACGCCGCTGATACCAACCTGGCTCCCCCCTTGCTGCGCACTGTGAATGAAAGAACTCAGGCGAAGGTCGCCGATACCCAGCGCCGATTCAGGTAGTTCAAGCCGGAACAATTGTGCCGGTACAGTGCAGTTTGCAATAGCATCCAGTATCCGTTTGCTGGTTTCCTCGTCCATCAGGGTGGCGGTGGAAATGTGTACGACAACAGGCTCAGAGGTTGCCTGTGCCGGCAATGTGCAAAGATGGTTCACCATTGCACTGTCCACGAGGGGAAGTAACGACAGGCGCCGGCTCCACGGCAGGAAATAGCCTGCAGTCTGCCAGTTCCCATTGAGCTTCAGGCGAATCTTGGCCTCTTGGTGCAGGGGGGCGCCGGAGCGTCCTATCAGCGGATGAAACTCTGCCTTCAGTTCTTTGTTCCGGATCGCCTGGCTGATGGCTTCCCGCCATTCGGTGGCGCTGTGGAACGGAATATTGTCCTCATCATCCTGGGCGACAACCAGTATCTGTTGTGTTTGTTCTGCCTGTGCCAGCAAATGATCAGCTTTCATCAGGACTTCAGCCCGGGAAGAGCCTGGCCGGAATGTGCAGACAGACAACCGCAGGCCCTGCATCAGTTCACTGTGGATAGACAGCTGAATATCCCGGGTCAGCCTTTCTCTGAGCCCCGGGATATCATCAAATTCGGTGAGCAGAAGGCCAAAATCCGAACCGTTCAGACGCCCGAGGAACGCATCCGAATAATCGTGCTGACGCTGTTTCAGAGTCTCAGATATCTGTTCACAGAATTTTCGCAGCTCTGCGTTCACCTTTTCATGCCCGAGCTTCGAATTCAGTGCTGTCAGGTCGGGTACACGAACAAGCACGAGCGTATGCTGAACCGCTGTGTCCCCGTCTGCAATAAGCGCATCAAGGCGGCTGATAAAGAACTCTCGATTGGCAACGCCTGTTACCGGATCATGGAGGGCTTTCTCGCGCATTTCCGACAGCGCTCTGGCTTCACCTTCGAGAATGGTCTCAACCCTCTTCGAGAGTTTGTTCATTGCGCGCACAACACGCTTGAACTCTGTTGTGCCGGGTTCTCTGGAAACAATGAACCGTCGTTCCCCGATAGCCTCTGCCTGCTGGATCACATCCTTTAAAGGATGGCTGATCCGCCGAACCAGCCAACTGCCAGCAAGTCCAGCAAACAGTGCAACCAGGGCCAGCCACAGGAAAAGCCGTTTTGTGGTTACCCATAGAGAAGTCTGGGCATAGGTAGTGTCGCTCTCTACTGAGAGGGCTCCGTACTTAACCCAGCCATCGGAAACCGTGGCCTGTCCGGCCGGCACGTTCAGAGGGAAAAGGGTGCGGAACCATGCAGGTGCATTGTCTCCGGTTGGTTCACTCCGGAGATCAAAGGACTGTTCGTTCTGAGTGTTCAGTCTGATGCTCTGGTAGTGGCCTGTGGCAAACTGCGCGTCGAGAAAGGACCGTATCAGCGCAGGCTCTTTTTCGGTATGTGACAGCGTGATGGCAAGGGAGTTTGCGCTATCAATGTTTTTCAGAGCCAGCTGCTCCTGATAGTAACTGTGTGCAGATACCAGACTGGCCGCAAGGCTGGCGCCAAAGGCAGTGACAATCAGAAAGCTTGTGGCCAGCCACAGCTGTTTAACGAGAGACATTGAAGCTCACTCCTTCACTTTGCATTCGATTGAGGACGTTTCGCCAGGGGGACAGACGGGCTGTTGAACTACCGGCCGAAGCTCCGGCACCACCCGCCCAGAGTTCACTACTGTTAAAACTGAACACCGGAGTCAGGTCTGTGCGCTCTCCGGCTGGCAGGATATCTTCCATCAGGCTGTCCAGTAGCATGGGTTCGGATCCGGGTGTCGGGTAGTAGCCCAGCACCATGTGAGCTCTTGTGATCGGGCTCTCCGGCCCGCCGATACGGGCCCGAACGTAAATAAGCCTGAGCTGGTCATCGGTAATGCCGGCGCTGAGAAGCGTTATGTATTGAATGATAACAAAGTCTTCACAGTCACCCACGCCGCGGGAAAGGGTCTCGAGCGGTGTCGCCCAGTAGTCTTCACGTTGCCATACCACGCTGTCCAGTTTGTAGTTCAGGGACTTGTGAACGAACGCGTTGACCTGGCTGAGCTTGTCTTTATCGTCGAGCGGTTCAATGCGCTGCAGCAATGACTGCCAGTCATCCAGAATGGATGTATCTGGATCGTAGCCGTAATTGCGCCATTGTGTTCGGCTCTTGGTAAAATCAATGCTGGCGTAGACTGTATTCTCTGAGGAGCTGGAGGGCAGAACCAGCAAGGCGCAGGCAAGTGTTAACAGGGCAATGATCGCGTTGATTGCCCTCTTGCCGTCTGGTTTGTGGTTAATGACGCCCATCAGTACTCACTTTCTTTTCCGGGTCAGGAGCCGGATGCATCACCGTCGTGTGACGATTCCGAGTTGACCAGCCTGATCGAAAAGTCTCAGGGTGTCAGTTGCGTATGTGTAAACACTGGCCATATTTTTGACAAGCATCAGTCATTCATGAAAAAAATGATGAATATAGATCATATAAATTTCAATTATAAATTGAATGCTACTAGAGTACTCGTCAACGCAGGCAAACCACATATTGTTTTGCCCTGAAGTCAGTCATCAGAACCGTCATTAACATACAAAGGATCGAAATCATGCCTTACGCAAAAGACGTCGATACCATTGCTTCCATCCTGAAGCAAAACCCGACCTGGCACGCTATCAACCCCAAGCACGCAGCCCGTATGCGCGCCCAGAATAAATTCAAGACTGGTCTGGATATTGCCAAGTACACCGCCAAGATCATGCGCGAAGACATGGCAAACTACGACAAAGACACGTCCCAGTACACCCAGTCTCTGGGTTGCTGGCACGGTTTTATCGGCCAGCAGAAGATGATCTCCATCAAGAAGCACTTCGGCAGCACCAAGCGTCGTTACCTTTATCTGTCTGGCTGGATGGTTGCAGCTCTGCGTTCCGAGTTCGGCCCGCTGCCTGACCAGTCCATGCACGAGAAGACTGTTGTTTCTGGTCTGATCGAAGAGCTGTACACCTTCCTGCGTCAGGCGGATGCATGGGAACTGAACCACCTGTTCCGTGATCTGGAAGCTGCTGAAAAAGCCGGCGACAGTGCCAAGGCTGCTGATCTGATCAATCAGATCGACAACTACGAAACTCACATCGTGCCGATCATTGCTGACATCGACGCTGGTTTCGGTAATGCCGAAGCGACATACCTGCTGGCCAAGCAGATGATCGAAGCGGGTGCGTGCTGCATCCAGATCGAAAACCAGGTTTCTGACGAGAAGCAGTGTGGTCACCAGGACGGTAAAGTAACAGTTCCTCATGCTGACTTCCTTGCCAAGATCAACGCTGTTCGTCTGGCGTTCCTGGAGTTGGGTGTGGACGACGGTGTTATCGTTGCCCGTACTGACTCACTGGGTGCTGGCCTGACCAAGCAGATCGCTGTAACCAACGAGCCGGGTGACCTGGGCGACCAGTACAACAGCTTCCTGGACGGTGAATACATCGACGACGCTTCTCAGATCGAGAACGGCGACGTTGTTATCAAATCTGACGGCAAGCTGCTGAAGCCGAAGCGTCTGGCTTCTGGCCTGTTCCAGTTCAAAGAAGGTTCAGGTGAAGACCGTGTTGTTCTGGACTGTATCACCAGCCTGCAGAACGGTGCGGACTTGCTGTGGATCGAAACCGAGAAGCCGCACGTTGGTCAGATCGCTGCCATGGTTAACCGCATCAAGGCAGTTGTGCCTGACGCGAAGCTGGTTTACAACAACAGCCCGTCCTTCAACTGGACTCTGAACTTCCGTCAGCAGGTATTCGATGCGATGAAGGAAGAAGGCAAGGACGTATCTGCATACGACCGCGCCAAGCTGATGAGTGCTGAGTACGACGACACTGAACTTGGCAAGCTGGCTGACGAGTGGACTGCTAACTTCCAGCGTGATGCGGCTCGTGAAGCAGGTGTGTTCCATCACCTGATCACTCTGCCTACCTACCACACTGCAGCTCTTTCTACCGACAACCTGGCTAAAGGTTACTTCGGTGAAGAAGGCATGCTGGCCTACGTTAAAGGTGTACAGCGTGAAGAAATCCGTCAGGGCATCGCTACTGTTAAGCACCAGGATATGGCTGGTTCTAACATCGGTGATGACCACAAGGAATTCTTCGCAGGTGATGCTGCGCTGAAAGCTGGTGGTTCAGATAACACCATGAACCAGTTCGGTTAATCGAACGGTTTACTGTACCTCCGCTCCCGGGCTTGTCCCGGGAGCAGGCAAACCCCGCGGCTGGAAACAGTTTGCGGGGTTTTTATTTTGGGTTTTGCTATATTCTGTTACCCGTTGAGGAACCGGAGGTCGCACTTGAGTCTTGAGCAAGGCATTGTATTTTCGGTGCTCGGAATCACCCTCGCCATGTTTGTGTGGAACCGCCTGCGCTTTGATGTGGTGGCTATGCTTGCCTTGTTGGCGGTAGCCGTTGCAGGACTGGTGCCGACCGAAGAGCTGTTTGCCGGTTTTGGCCACCCGGCAGTGATCACCGTGGCAGCTGTGCTGGTGATAAGCCAGGGGCTCGTAAATGGCGGAGTGGTAGATAACATTGCGCGCCTTTTGGGCAGGATTGGTCATCGACCGACACTCCAGGTGCTCACTCTGACCAGTGTGGTAGCTCTTTGTTCCGGGTTTATCAATAACGTAGGTGCACTCGCACTGCTGATGCCGGTCGCAATCTGGATGTCCCGGGAAGCCGGACGTTCGCCTTCGTTGCTGCTGATGCCCCTGGCTTTTGGTTCCCTGTTGGGTGGCACCATGACACTGATAGGTACGCCGCCCAATATCATTATCGCTTCCTACCGTGAAAGCGGCACCTTTGGTCTGTTCGATTTTGCCCCTGTTGGTGTTGCAATCACCCTGGCAGGGATTGCCTTTATTACCCTCGCAGGCTGGCGACTCACGCCCCGTCGTGAAGAAAATTCCGCTGACAGCAAGCTGTTCAGTGTTGGCGAATATGTGACGGAGCTGCGTATTCCGGCCGATTCCCCGCACGCCGGTTCAACCTTACACAGCCTGCTAACCACATCCGGGGATGAGCCGGACGTGGTGGTTCTCGCGTTGATTCGGGGTGAGCAGCGTCTGGCGGCACCCTCCACCTATAAAGTATTGCGTGAAGGTGATGTGTTGCTGGTAGAGGCCGACACCACCAGCTTGCAGACATTCCTGGATACCACCGGACTTGAGCTGGCCCACCAGGCCATCGATGATCAGGAGGCAGAAAGCGAAGGCGCCAGCAATAACGATGGTCTGGCGGATGAATCCCGGGGCAGAAATGGATTCAGGGAGACCAACGGGCATAACGATGCTGTTGGTGCCGGGGACGACAAAGCGGCGTCAGACCCTATAGCGAAAGGTGAGCTGCACCTGGTGGAGGCGGTGATAGCGCCAGAGTCTTCTCTGGTCGGACAAACCGCCAACCGACTTCAGCTACGGGAAAATCACCAGATAAATATAGTGGCCGTCGCGCGGCTGGGGCACCGGCTAAAGCGGCGCCTTGGGGATATACGCTTTAATGCTGGTGATATATTGCTGGTGCAGGGCTTTGAGGATTCTCTGGGAGGCGCCCTGGCTGAGCTTGGTTGTCTGCCACTTGCGGAGCGTGGGCTGAGACTCGGCTCTCCCCGCAATACTGCGCTGGCCTCCGGTATCTTTCTGGCCAGTATAGCTGTCATTGTTACAGGGCTGCTCTCAGCTCCGGTTGCTCTGGTAGCTGCGGCCGTCGCAATGGTGCTTGTAAAGCTCCTGTCTGCCGCAGAGGCTTACAAGGCAATTGACTGGTCTGTGATTGTTTTGCTGGCGGCAATGATACCGGTTGGTCAGGCAATGGAAAGCACGGGTGGAGCCGGTCTGATCGCTGCGCAGATGCTGGTGCTGGGCGAGAACCTCTCGGTTGCTTCGGTACTGGTTATGATACTGGTGGGTACTACGCTCTTGTCTAACGTAGTCAATAACGCCGCAGCGGCTATTGTCGTTGCGCCTATTGCCCTGAGCCTGGCCGGTGAGTTGCAGATAGCTTCGGATGCCGTCTTGATGGCTGTTGCCGTTGGTGCATCCTGTGCTTTCATGACGCCTATAGGCCATCAGTCCAATGCGCTGGTTATGGAGCCTGGAGGGTATCAGTTCGGTGATTACTGGCGCCTGGGATTACCGCTGACTGTGATTGTCACTGTCGTTGCAGTGCCAGTCATAATGCTGGTCTGGACCTGAGAGGGTAAAGGCGAACCAAACAAGAGGAATCGTGATGGACACGGGGCAGATGCGGAAAACTGAATTGCTGGCAGAGCTTGCCCTGACGCGGAAGCGAACGCGGGAACTCATTACCTCACTGGCAGAGCGACAGCTTAAGGTTCCGTATCACCCGGGAGTGAATCCACCTCTCTGGGAAATGGGGCATGCGGCATTCTTCTATGAAGTATTCGTCTTTAACCTCCTGGACGGTGACGCCAGTTTTGATCCGGAAATGGACGACCTCTGGGACTCTTTCCACATTGATCACCAGGATCGCTGGTGCCGTGACCTGTTCCCGGGCCTTGAAAGGACGCTGTACTATTTTGACCACGTCTACGACAAAATGGCTGAGCGTATTCAGTGTAAGCCACTGACAGATCGGGCGGTCTACCTCTGCCGTTACGCTATATTTCATCAGAATATGCACATTGAGTCTCTGGTGTGGTGTCGTCAGACTGTTGGTTATCCGTCACCTCCGGGGGCTAACTTAACGCGCCCTGCGCCTGCTGAGGTGCCAGATGAGTTTCCGGGTGGTGATGTGATTGTGCCTGCCGGGGACTGGGAGATCGGCATGCCGGGGAACTCATTGCAGTATGCAACGGAGGATTTTGCATTCGATAACGAAAAGCCTCGTCATCTGGTCCGCCTGGAAGGGTTTGCGATTTCCCGGTGCCTTGTCAGTAACCAGCAATTCAGTGTTTTTGTAGAGGATGGTGGTTATCAAAAGCCGGAATTCTGGTCTTCTGGTGGCAGGAAATGGCTGACAGAAAAAAACGGTATGGAGCTGGTGGAGGGTGAAATGAAGCCCCGGATGGAGGCTCCAAAGCATCCGCTATACTGGCGCTGGCATGCTGGCCAGTGGCAGGAGAGGTTGTTTGACCACTGGAACCCGTTGATCCCTGACGCACCAGTGACTCACGTCAGCTATTGGGAGGCTGAAGCCTATTGCCATTGGGCCGGGCGGCGTTTGCCTGAAGAGTATGAGTGGGAGGTGGCGGCACTTGGTAACCAACAGGGGGGAGCATTCCAGAGGTATCCATGGGGTAACGAATCGCCAGAGCCTGTTCATGCCGACATGAATGCCAGCAGTATGGCGCAGAATCCGGTGTACGATTATCCCGCGGGTGACAGCCCGTTCGGTTGCCGACAGATGGTCGGCACGGTATGGGAGTGGACCAGCAGCCAGTTTTTTCCCTACGACGGTTTCTGCATAGACATGTACCCGTTCATGTCCAGCCTTCAGTTTGGCGACCACAAAGTCTGCCGGGGGGGCAGCTGCGCTACCTCATCCGGCCTGATTCGTGGCACCTATCGCCAGGCTTATCTGCCCCGGAGAAACGATGTCTACACCGGATTCCGGACGTGCGCCCTGCCGTGAGGCGGCGATCAGCCCGCCCTGGCTGAGACGGGAGTTGATGCGGTCGGAGCCTTGTCGAGAAGGTGGCTGGCCAGGGCGACACCGGTTTCGCTCATGGTCAGGTAGGCGTTGTCGGCGCCGGCTTCGCAAATGCGCTCAGCTTCATCCGTATACATGGTGTGGGCCACGATGTAGCCGGTAAATCCAAGTTTCCTCAGCATGCGGGCCGCAATCAGTTTCGCCTCGATGTCGCTCATGGCCAGAATGACGGCTTCCAGGGATGGCATGTGGAGCGCTTCCCAGAAGGTATTGTCTTCAGCGTCGGCGTAGACGACATTACGCCCTTCTGCCTGGTGCCGGGTCACTTTGGGGAGATCGGAATCAAGTGCCATCAGCCTGGCTTCCGAGCTTTGTAGCCAGTCATAGGCAGCCGTACCTGTCCGCCCCATGCCCATAACCAGAACGCGGGTGTCACCAAGAGAAACAGGGAGTTCATCCGGGTGTCGCTGATGGCTTTCGAAGCGCACAAGACGATTGCTCAGCCGCTCATACAGAGGATGTGCGAGGCGGTTTAGCGGCGCTGAAATCAGAAATGAGAGTGCCACAGTTATAGCAAGAGGAACCAGCCACTCGGGCAGTGCAATGCTGGCTACGATGAGCCCGAATTCACTGTAGTTGGTCAGAGCCAGCGACGTCAGAAAACTGCTGCGGGCCCGCAGACGGAACAGCAGCATCAGGAAGAAAAACAGAATGCCCTTGAGGGGCAGAACCAGCGCTGCCACGACAGCAAAAATTATGGCGTTTGTGTCCGGCAGGCCCCCGATTCCGATCTGTAGAAAAAAACCGACCAGAAAGATTTCCTTCACACTCCACAGGGATTTTGCCAGTTCCTGGCTGCGGGGGTGATTCGCAAGAATGGCACCGAAAATCAGGGCTCCCAGTTCCGAGCTGAGGCCAACAGTTTCAAAGCCCATTCCGCCAAGTACCAGTGCCAGCAGCAGGCCGAGAAGAACCAGGAGTTCATCGTGCCCGCTGGCATCCAGGAGCCTGAACAGCAGGGGGCGCAACAGTGGCAGGCCAAAGACAATCAATGCCCATTCTGAAGGTGTCTGACCCGCAGCCAGGCTCATCACCAGCAGCGCAATCAGATCCTGCATGATCAGAATGCCAATGGCCACGCGGCCATGAAAGGCACGGAGTTCGCGCTTGTTTTCCAGTACTTTTGCAGCCAGTACGGTAGACGAGAAAGACAGGGCAACGGCCAGCATGAAAGCTACGTACCAGCTTATGTCCATCAGGAAGTAGAGGCCGGGTGTAAATACAAAGCAGGTGATGGAAAAGTGCAGCAGGCTGCCGCCGATGACTTCCGGGCTTATAACCGATTTGAACTTGAGTTTGAGGCCGACCGTAAACAGCATCAACAACACACCCAGGTGAGCGATATGAGCCAGCACAGATGTAGGCTCCGCTGATATGCCGACATCGGGATTGGCGGCGAGACCGCTGAGCACAAAGCCGGCTGCCAGGTAACCAACCAATGGCGGTAATCCGACCGCTTTGATCAGCAGGCCAAGGCCAAATGCAAAAGAAATCCAGATAGCTTCAGGCATGTGCGGTTCTTTACCTCGTGCTTTTGTGTCTTACCCGGCGGGGGTAATGTAGGGATTGGCAAATTCCAGGAACAGGCGGGCCGAATCTTCCGGAGCCTCGATCATTGGTACATGGCCAATACCTTCCAGTATCTCCAGCCGTGCGCCGGGAATGGACTCCCGGAAAACTTCACCGTTGCGGTAGTCCAGTACGCGATCTTCCCTACCCCAGACTATCAGTACTGGATCTTCTATGCGTTTAATGGCGTCGCGGAAATCCGGTTCGAAGCCGGCATCGCTGATAGCTGCAAAGATGACCTGATTCACATCCCGGTTGGCCAGAGCCTGCTCTTCCATAACGCCCATAATGGGCCAGGGTACAAAAGGCTTTTTCTCAAGCGCAAAATCCATTAGGCGTTCGAAATCTCCGGGCTTTGAAGGTATCAGGGGGTTGTCTCCGGCCAGCACCATATCAACCAGTTCGTTTTCATAGTCGAGAATGCCGGCAGGGTCGAACAAGACGGCGGTTTTTATCTGTTCGGGGTAAGTGGCAGCGTAAAGCGCCGTAATCCCGCCACCCATGGAGTTGCCCATCATGTGCATCTCTTTTATGCCCAGTGCTTCAAGAATGCGGGCAAGATGCCTGACCTGGTCTTCCAGTTTGTAGCCCAGGTCGAGTGGTTTGCTGCTCTCACCGTGGCCGGGGAGGTCTATGGCATAGATGTTGAAGTCATCGCTGAGCTCCCGGGCGATGCGGGTCCAGTTGTCCTTGTTGGCTCCAAAGCCGTGAACCAGCACTACAGTGTCGCCGTTATTCATTTCTGAATTGCGCAGATATGCAATATTCAGATCACCCACAATAACCGTGTCAGCCTCTAATCCCGCGGCAGAACGTTCCAGGCCAATGGCTGTTTCGTATAAGTCATGTCGCGAGCATGCGCCTACAAGCAGAAAGATTAAAAGGAGAAAAACACCAGTAGAAGGGGACTTCTTCAGCATGAGGGTTATTCCTGACTTTTGGCGTAATTCGCTGCTGGGAGAACGGATTTACACTACTCCATAAAAAAGCCCGGTCAATAGCCGGGCCCTCATTCAGGATGTCAGATCAGGCCTGTTCGCGTGCAATAGCCCGATAAGCTATGTCTTTGCGATAAAACACCCCATCCCAACGGATTTTTTCAGCAAGCCTGTAAGCACGCTGCTGGGCTTCTGTTACGGTGTTACCCAGCGCCGTTGCGCAAAGAACCCGGCCACCACTGGTGATTACCTCATTGCCCTCAAGGGCAGTGCCTGCATGGAACGCCTTCTCGCCCCCGGTCTCCGTTTCTGGCAGGCCGGAAATGACATCGCCCTTATTGTAACTGCCGGGATAGCCCCCTGCGGCCAGAACGATGCCGACGGCAGCGCGCTCGTCCCACTCAGAGCTGCACTGGTCGAGCCTGCCATCGATGGCAGCCTGGCAGAGCCCGACAATATCGGATTTCATCCGCAGCAGGATAGGCTGGGTTTCAGGGTCGCCAAAGCGGCAGTTGAATTCGATCACCTTGGGTGCTCCCGAGGTATCGATCATCAAACCTGCATACAGGAATCCCTTGTAGGGATGGCCTTCAGCCGCCATGCCGCGCACAGTCGGGTAAATGACTTCATCCATGATGCGCTGGTGCACTTCAGCGGTTACTACCGGAGCCGGAGAGTAAGCTCCCATGCCGCCGGTGTTCGGGCCGGTATCACCGTCGCCCACGCGCTTGTGATCCTGGGATGTGGCCATGGGCAGTACATGCTCACCATCAACCATTACGATAAAGCTGGCTTCTTCTCCGTCCAGGAACTCCTCAACGACAACCCGGCTGCCTGCTTCCCCAAAGGCATTGCCTGCAAGCATGTCACGGATGGCGTTTTCGGCTTCCTCAAGGGTCATGGCAACAATCACGCCTTTACCTGCGGCAAGACCATCTGCTTTCACGACAATGGGTGCACCCTGCTCGCGAACATAGGCGAGGGCTTCATCTACGTCTGTGAAGTTGCCATAGCCGGCTGTAGGAATCTTCTGGCGCGCCAGAAAATCCTTGGTAAACGCTTTCGAGCCTTCCAGCTGCGCTGCTCCGGCACTGGGGCCGAATACGCGCAGGCCGCGTTCTTCAAAGAGATCCACAATGCCGGCTACCAGCGGTGCTTCTGGTCCAACGATGGTAAGGCCAACGTTATTGTCGGCTGCAAATCCGGCCAGGCCTTCAAGGTCCATAACGTCCAGGTTAACGTTCTCTACACCCGGTTCGCGTGCAGTACCGGCATTACCCGGTGCTACAAAAACTGTGTCCGCATCCGGGGACTGGGCCGCTTTCCAGGCCAGTGCGTGTTCGCGCCCGCCACTGCCGATTACCAGAATATTCATATCTTGTTGCCCTGTATCATCATAAAAGTTGCCACTAAGAACTGTGACAAAGAGCTATCAAAAGTGTTTTCTCAGGCACGATTGTATGCGGGGCAGAATGGGTTTTCACCCCGCTTGCAATCAGTGCCGGAAATGGCGCATGCCGGTAAATACCATGGCAATGCCGTGTTCATTGGCGGCATCAATGACTTCCTGGTCGCGCATGGAGCCGCCGGGCTGGATAACAGCGGTAATGCCGGCTGCCGCAGCAGCATCAATACCATCCCGGAAAGGGAAGAAGGCATCGGATGCCATAACCGAACCTTTTACTTCCAGGTTCTCGTCGGCGGCTTTGATTCCTGCAATCCGGGCGCTGTAGACGCGGCTCATCTGGCCTGCGCCAACACCAATCGTGCGGCCCGCACGGGCATAAACGATGGCATTGGATTTCACGTATTTTGCCACTTCCCATGCAAACAGCAGATCATTCAGCTCGTTTTCGGTGGGCTGGCGGGTGGTCACAACTTTAACGTCGGACATGGCCACCATACCAAGATCGCGATCCTGAACCAGCAGCCCTCCGGTCACGCGCTTGTAGTCCATAGCCTGGGCGCGTTCACCACTGAGTTCACCGCAGGCCAGCAGTCGAACGTTTTTCTTGGCGGCGACCAGTTCTACGGCTTCGGGCGCAATAGTTGGTGCAATGATGACTTCAACAAACTGGCGATCAATGATTGCTTTCGCGGTTTCTGCATCCAGCTCCCGGTTAAAGGCAATAATGCCGCCGAACGCCGAGGTGGGATCGGTTGCAAAGGCCAGGTCATAGGCCTGAAGAATATCAGCACCGATTGCCACACCGCAGGGGTTGGCATGCTTGACGATAACGCAGGCAGGATCTGCGAAGGGCTTCACGCACTCCAGGGCAGCGTCGGTGTCTGCAACGTTGTTGTAGGACAACTCTTTGCCCTGAAGCTGCTTTGCAGTAGCAACGCTGGCTTCCTTCGGGTTGCGCTCAGCGTAAAAGGCCGCGCGTTGGTGCGGATTTTCACCGTAACGCATGTCCTGTACTTTGACATACTGGCTGTTGAAGGTGCGCGGGAAATCGACGTTGTCATTGTCCGCCGTGCGGCCACCCAGATAGTTGGCGATGGCGCCGTCATACCCTGCAGTATGCTCGAATGCTTTTACTGCCAGGTCAAAGCGCGTGCTATGGCTCAGTTGGCCGTCATTGTCATCCAGTTCTTGCAGAACCCGCTCGTAATCAGAGGCGTTGACCACAATGGCAACGTCGTTGTGATTTTTTGCCGCGGCACGGACCATGGTCGGGCCGCCGATGTCGATATTTTCGATGGCAGTGGCGAGATCACAATCCGGGTTGGCAATGGTGGATTCAAACGGATACAGATTAACCACAACCATATCAATCGCAGTGATGCCATGCTCATCCATAATGGCATCGTCGGTGCCCCGGCGACCCAGAATACCGCCGTGGATTTTCGGGTGCAGGGTCTTTACCCGGCCGTCCATCATCTCCGGAAACCCGGTGTAGTCAGAAACTTCCGTTACGGGAACCTTGTTTTCTTTCAGGAGACGAAAGGTGCCTCCGGTGGAGAGTAGTTCGATACCGCGGCCGGTAAGGGCGCGCCCGAACTCGACGATGCCGGATTTATCACTGACGCTGATCAGTGCGCGACGGATGGGGGTGTTAGCCTGGTTTGCCATGGGGTCACATTCTTCACTTGGGGTGAACGAACGAGGGCCTCGCGGAGGGTATCCTGGAGGCCCTCATCAAGTCAGGGTGTTTCGATTATAGCAGCCCGTACTGTTTAAGCTTTTTACGCAGGGTTCCGCGGTTCAGACCCAGCATAGTGGATGCCTTGGTCTGGTTGTTCCGGGTGTATTTCATCACCTGTTCCAGCAGAGGTGCTTCCACTTCAGAGAGTACCAGTTGATAGACTTCAGTAACGGGAGCCCCGTCAAGCTGGGTGAAGTAGTTTTTCAGTGCCACTTCAACGTTGTCGCGCAGGGTAACGGTGTTGCCGCTGCTGTTCACCGTTTGTAACTGGTGAATATCATCGTTGGCCGGGGTGTTCAGAGTGTTGTTTGCCAAAGTCTCAGCGGTCATGCTGCGAATTCCTCTCCATTTCGTAAGCCTGAAAAATACTGTTGAATGCTGTCTTTCTGCGCCAGTGATTCGTTGAGCGCATTAAAGCGATTACGGAACTGTTTGCCGGGGTCGTGGGACTGCAGGTACCAGCCCACATGTTTTCTGGCAATACGCACGCCCATGAGCTCTCCGTAAAAGCTGTGCAGGGCGTCCAGGTGTTCGCTCAGAATCTGTTCTACTTCATCGAGTGGCGGAGCCGGAAGGTGCTGGCCGGTTTCAAGGAAATGCAGTATTTCCCTGAAAATCCATGGGCTGCCCTGTGCGGCACGGCCTATAAGCAGGCCGTCTGCGCCGGTATATTCCAAAACCCAGCGGGCTTTCTCCGGTGATGTGATATCGCCGTTGGCGAATACCGGAATGCCTATGCTGGATTTCACTTCGGCAATGGTGTCGTATTCAGCATCGCCGTTGTACTTGTCTGCGCGGGTGCGGCCATGAATTGCCAAAGCCTGAATGCCAGTATCTTCAGCCATGCGCGCAATTGTCAGGGCATTGCGATTGTCCTGGTCCCAGCCAGTGCGCATTTTCAGGGTAACCGGAATATCAACTGCGCTGACCACTGCCTCCAGTATGTCCCTGACCAGCCTTTCATCCTTCATCAGTGCAGAGCCGGCAGCCTTGTTGCACACTTTTTTAGCCGGGCACCCCATGTTGATGTCGATAATCTGGGCACCGGATTCTGCGTTCAGCCGGGCTGCATTTGCCAGCATGTCCGGATCACCGCCGGCGATCTGTACTGATCTTGGCTCTGGTTCCCCGGTATGATCCATGCGGGTCCTGGATTTTCGGGTATGCCAGAGTTTGCTGTCTGCTATTACCATTTCCGATACCGCCAGCCCCGCGCCCATTTTACGGCAGAGAAGCCGGAAGGGCCGGTCTGTTACACCCGCCATAGGTGCAACTATCAGCGGATTGGGCAGCGTGTACGGCCCGATTTTTGCCATTGGCAACATGGTATGAATCCGTATCACGGCAGATGAAGCAAAGTCGGAGTGACGGTGCTGGTCAATAAATGACCGACGTCAGTTCCGAAGGGCGCTAATGATACCGCCGAGGGCACTGTGATTGAAGGGGCAGGAAGGCTAAAAAACTGATTATTTTTCGCTCTTTCTGGTTGACTTTTGTTCTACGAGGCCGAGACTGACTTGCCCGCCGGGTCTCCGCCGGCGAGCAATCTCAGGGTATATAGGGTTGAAAACTGATGTTGTAATTCACGGCATCCCGGCCCGGGTCACGGATACTGATTGCAATGCGCACCGGAGTTTCCACTGGCATGATTTCAAGCTCTTCGGCCTCGCCGGCAAGGTATTCCGATGGTGTGAAAACACTTTGGGCCACGACGTCTCCATTGAGGTTGGAGAAGGTGAGGGCGATGGCCGGGAAGGGCTGTTGAAAATCTGCCTGGTTGATGATCACCGCATCAACAACCAGTTGACTACGGTTTTCAGGGTTGGTGCGAACCACCAGCTTGCGGCTCTTTATTGTTTCAACGTTGATCAGGGGCTTCAGTTCGCATCCTGCCAGCTCGCAACCCTTTTCATAGAAGGGCCGGAGCTCTGGTATTACCGATAGCCTGTCAAACTGGAACCAGGTCACCTGTGCAACGAGAACACCCACAAGGCCGAGTACTATCAGAGACCAGACGAGGGTGCGTAGCCAGCTCCTGTCTTTACCACCCACCGACACAGGGTCATGTCTGAGATCGCCAAATGGAGCACTCGCTGTGAAAGGTTCGGACCCTTGATGGCGTTCGTTTTCCGCTTCACCACCGTGTTCATTGGCAAACGATTCAAATGCCGGATCCGGTTGTTCGTCCACGTAAAATCCCGTGGCATCCGCCTGCTCCAGAGGAGGCTTTGATGGTATGCGGGCGCTGGACTCTTCGGGGACGGCAGAGGGCTCTTGCTGTGGTTTCGGTTCTGGTTTCGGTTCTGCTTTTTGTTCTGGTTTTACCTTTTCCTCTATCTTCTCGATTTCTGGCTCAGCAGGGGCTTTTGCGGGTGCGCTGTCTTCATTGAGGATAGCTTCAGCCCAGCTTTCATCGACGTCTTTGGTAAGGTCTTCGCTGTCCGCCCCACCCAGTGAGGTCAGATCCTGGGGGTCTACACCACGAAAACTGTCGCTTAGCTCTTCCTCGGAAAACGTCAGTTTTGTGCCGGCATAAGGGCCTTCTTCGGCATCTTCCTCAGGATTGTCGGCAAAGATGAAGTCATCTTCAATTGGGTCACTGGTGAAACCCGTGGCGGAACGCTCCCTGGAAGCATGGGGAGTAGCGGGTGGCGTGTTGCTGCCTTTACCTGGTGTTGCTGCAGTGGCTGAGCCACCGCCTGTCACCTGGTGTTCGACCGCATTGAAGACATTCATGCAGTGGCCACAGCGCACCTTGCCCTTGGCAATACCAAGCTGTTCATTGGTAACCCTGAACCGGGTGCGACATTTTGGGCACTGAGTCTGCAGACTACTCTGGGTCATGCTTCGTTCCTGAAAGCGACTGAACTACGAGTCTGGGAGTTTAGTCGTTAAGAAAGCCTTCGTCATCTCTCGTTACGCCGTCCTGTGAGGCGTATCCACTCTTCACGCTGTTCCGGCTCATCCATAATAAACCAGGGTTCGTAGGCCGCCATGACCTCGCGGGCCTGGTTTGACAGGATACCTGAAAGCACCAGAGCACCGCCGGGCTTTGTCAGCGCAGCCAGGTGCGGAGCCAGACCAATCAGAGGCTGTGCGAGAATATTGGCAAGCATGACGTCAGATTTGGTATCCGGTTCATTTTCCGGAAGAAACAGATCGAGCCTGGTTTCGTCTACACCGTTGCGGCGGGCATTTTCCCGGCTGGCTTCCAGTGCCTGAGGGTCAGTATCTACACCCACAACATGGTTTGCGCCCAAAAGTAGTGCCGCAAGGCCGAGAATACCTGAGCCGCAGCCATAGTCGGTAACCTGCTTGCCAGTAACATCCTGCCCGTCCAGCCATTCCAGGCAGAGGGCGGTGGTTGGGTGTGTCCCTGTACCGAAGGCAAGCCCCGGATCCAGCATAAGGTTTGCTGCATCGGGATTCGGCGCCTCATGCCAGCTTGGTACTATCCAAAGGCGTTCGCCGAACTGCAGTGGATGGAAGTCATCCATCCACACCCGTTCCCAGTCTTTGTCTTCAACCAGGGTAACCTCAATGTCTGCGAGGGTTTGCTGGGTTTGTTGATGCCAGGCGTTACGGACATCTGAACACAGCTGATCTATATCCCTGTCGGACTGAAAGAGCCCTGTGACGGTCGTCTGGCTCCACAGGGGTGTGGTGCCGTGGTCGGGCTCGTAAAGTGGCTGGTCTGCTGCATCTTCCATGGAGACGGCGTCTGCGCCCATCTCCATAAGCAGATCCTCAAGCTGATCCGCGGTATCGGGATCAGCCGGGATCTGAAGTTGTATCCAGGGCATGGTTTTTCCTGCATTGGGATGCAGGATGTCAGTCCCGCATCAGTTTCTCAAGGTAGTGGATGGTGAAGTCTACCGTTTTAAAGCCTCCATCGCGCACCAGTTTCCTGTGCAGGGGCTGATTGGTTTTAATACCATCGACCAACAGTTCGTCCAGCGCGTTTTTCATTCGCCTGCGGGCTATTTGCCGGTCGTCGCCCCAAGTGATCAGTTTTGCAATCAGTGAGTCATAAAACGGAGGTACTGTGTAGCCACTGTACAGATGTGAATCAACCCGTACACCATTACCACCGGGAGCATGAAAATGCGTCACTTTCCCGGGGCTGGGTACAAATGTATCCGGGTCTTCCGCATTGATGCGACACTCGATAGCGTGGCCCGTGATACGAATATCTTCCTGCTTGTACTGAAGCGGGAGGCCGCTGGCGATACGCAGTTGCTCACTAACAATATCAACACCAGTCACCATTTCAGAGACAGGGTGTTCTACCTGAACGCGAGTGTTCATTTCAATGAAAAAGAACTCGCCGTCCTGATACAGGAATTCAAAGGTGCCCGCACCGACATAGCCGATTTCCTTGCACGCATCCACGCAGGCTTTGAGCGTGCGTTCACGGGATTCCGCGTTAATGTTCGGTGCCGGCGCTTCTTCTATTACTTTCTGGTTGCGTCGCTGCATGGAGCAGTCACGGTCACCCAAATGGATGCAGTTGCCGTGCATGTCGGCCAGAACCTGAACCTCTACGTGGCGCGGAGTTTCCAGAAATTTTTCCAGATAGACCGTAGGGTCGCCAAACGCATTTTTTGCTTCGGTCTGGGTAATCTGAACAGCCTTGAGCAATGCAGCTTCAGAGTGAACCACCTGCATCCCGCGACCACCGCCACCTGAGGCAGCTTTGATCATTACCGGGTAGCCGATTTTGCGGGCAACTTCCAGAGTGCGCCCGTCGTCATCGGTCAGCGGGCCGTCCGAGCCCGGAACAGTAGGCACTCCGGCGCGAATCATCGCATTAATGGCCGATACCTTGTTGCCCATCAGGCGAATGGTTTCTGCTCTGGGGCCGATGAAGCGGAACCCGCTTTTTTCGACCTGTTCGGCAAAATCGGCATTCTCGGCAAGAAAACCGTAGCCAGGGTGGATGCCTACGGAATCTGTTACTTCAGCGGCGCTGATGATTGCCGGAATATTGAGGTAACTTTCCAAAGGACTGTTTGGGCCGATACACACAGATTCATCGGCCAGGCGCACGTGCATCAGGTCGCGGTCAACCTGTGAGTGAACCGCTACGGTCTTGATACCGAGCTCCTTGCAGGCACGCAAGATCCGGAGGGCTATTTCACCCCGGTTTGCGATCAGAACTTTTTCTAACATGGCCATGAGTAGCTATCACCGGGTTCAGGAAATGATTAACAGCGGCTGGTCGAATTCTACGGGCTGACCGTTCTCAACCAGGATTTCAGTGACCGTACCGCTCTTGTCTGCCTCAATCTGGTTCATCATTTTCATAGCTTCTACAATGCAGACAACCTCGCCGGCTTTCACCTGCTGGCCGATTTCCGCGAAAGAATCCGCCGTGGGTGAGGGCGCCCGGTAGAAGGTTCCGACCATCGGGGAGCGCAGCGCATGCCCATTGTGAGCGGCTGGTTGTGCACTCTCTTCCTGAACGGGCCCCGGGGTTTCAGGGGCCGGAGCATAGTGGGGTTGCTGCGGAGCATAATGGCTGATGAGCTGGCCGCCAGAGGCCTGTTCACGGCGCCGGGAGATGCGAACAGAATCGTCTCCCTCGTGAATTTCAAGCTCTTCGACGTCGGACTCCTCGAGCAGTTCGATCAGTTTCTTGATTTTGCGAATATCCATAGTCAATCCAGTCCCGTTTTGTCAGGTCTATCGGTGAGTTCGTTGCATGGCGGCCTGGAGCGCGAGTTCGTACCCCTGGCTGCCCAATCCGCAGATAACGCCTTCGGCGATATCAGAAAAATAAGAGTGATGGCGAAAAGCTTCCCGCGCATGCACGTTTGAAAGATGTACTTCTATAAACGGAATCCCTGAGGCCAGTATGGCATCCCGTAAGGCAACGCTGGTGTGAGTAAAAGCGGCAGGATTGATAATGATAAAATCCACACCTTCTGTCCGGGCTTCGTGAACCCGGTCAATAAGTTCGTACTCGGCGTTCGACTGCAGGTGCAGCAGGTGGTGGCCATTGTCTGCTGCTTTCTTTCGCAACCGATCGTCAATGTCCGCGAGTGTCTCGTGGCCATAAACCTCTGGCTCGCGGGTTCCGAGCATGTTCAGGTTTGGGCCATGGAGCACGAGAATTGTTGACATGGATGCGTCAGCCTTTGTGTCTTATTAAACAGGATCGCCGAATATAACGGCATTTTCCACCAATAGTGTGTGCTTTGTTTCTTTAGATCAACACTTTTTGACAATGTAGACGGTTGTCCGCCGGTTGTCACAGCAGGGCAGGCAAAGCTGAAACAGGATCCCTTTAATGATGGTAATCATTGTCGTGAACGGCGGAGGGGACTTCTATACGACGATGGTTTCATACGGGCCGCTTGCTGGAGCTGGCCCGGCCTGCTATCTGTCCTTTCAGCTATCGGCAAGCATGACGCAGTTGCGCCCATGTTTCTTGGATGCATAAAGCGCCCGGTCAGCGCGCTCACGCAAGGTTTGGGACGACTCGTCGTCCCAGGCCGCCACACCGCAGCTGAAGGTGACATTGAACTCCCTGTCGCCTGCAGGCTGCTTCAGCTCAGAGAAGCGCTCACGAATTTCGTTGAGAACATTGCGGGCATCACTTGGGCGGGTGTCAGGCAGGATGATGGCGAATTCTTCACCACCGTAGCGGCCGACATGGTCGGTTTTACGCAAACGCTGCTTGAGAAACATCGAAAGGCTCCGGAGAACCCGGTCGCCTATGGGGTGACCGAAGGTGTCGTTTACCTTCTTGAAGTAATCAATATCAATCATCGCAAAGCACAAAGACTGGTTCTTCTGCCGCGCACGGACAATTTCCTGATCCAGCAGGTACAGCGTATGGGTGTGGTTGTATAGCCCTGTGAGGCTGTCACGGATCATGAGCGCGAGCAGAGAGCGCGCGCGCCGGCCCCGGTTGTGGAGGGTTGAAATCAGGTGTTTGGGATCAATCGGCTTGGTCAGAAAGTCATCGCCGCCAAGACTCATGGCATGCAACTGCTTGGTGACATCGTCCTCGGCTGAGAGGTAAATGATGGGCACGCTGTGGAACTTGTCCTGCTGGCGGATTACCCGGGCAATCTCCATGCCGGTACACCCTGGCATATACATATCGAGAACGATAATCTCCGGAGAGAAGGTATCGAGAGCATTAATGATATCCATGGGGTCGGTAATGATATGTGCGGTCATACCCGCGCGCTTCAGAACCGTTTCCATGAATTTAGCCTGTGCTCTGGAATCGTCCAGAACCAGTACCCGATAGGGCTCAACAGTATTGCCGTGAGTATAGGTTTCGATCTTTTCGATCAGTTGGCCTGGATCGACTGCCGGGTAAAAAAACTCTTCGCCGCCGCAGCGGGAGGCGCGCAGACGGGTCTCGATAGTTCCGTCTTCATCGCTTATAAAAATAATGGGAATGGGGGTGTCGTGCCGTTCCTGCAAGTGTTCAATAGTGGCGATGCCGGCATTTGGACTGCCGCCAAAATTCACATCCACCAGTATGGTTTCCGGCTTGTGAAGAGCGCAGGCCTCGGTCAGCTCTTCTGCAGAATCATAGGCTGAAGCGCGGAAGCCGAAAAATTCAAGCTGGCGAATCAGTCTGGATGCCATCTCTCCGCTTGCCAGTGCGATGTAAACCGGTGTGCGCCGGAATTGGTGGGGGGCTTCTGTATTGCTTTGATCGGTGCGCCTGAGGGTGCTGCGGGCAAGCGCGTCAATGGCATCCTGAAGTTGCCGCTCGGTGGATTCATCCAGAGGTTTGTCTGTCGGCCAGTGCTGGACAATCGCAAGAATATTGCTGCCAGCTTCAGCATGACCTGCCATCTCGAAACGCTGTGCATAACGCACCAGCTTGTCAGCGGCAGAGAGCAACTCTTCGCGATGGGTTGTAAATGAACCGTTGTTGGTATGGATTTTTTGCCAGGTGTCCAGGACAACTCGAGCTTGGGTGGTTACGCGGCGTGCAAAGTGCTGCCTGAGTTTTTCTTTCTGGCTTGCGTCGCTCATTATGCTCCGGCCTTTCTCTTTTCGTTATGGGCCGTCCTTTGCGGTGTGGACGATTTTGCCAACCTTAGTATGTTTCGGAAGTCTATATTGTTTAGAGTTGTCGGAGTAAGTTGCACTGTGTAACGGTTTGTCAATTATGCGGTGTGTATATAGAGGGCACCATGGGTTACGATCTGTACAGACTATTTGCTCAGCGAATTAACAAACAAGGGGCTTAACGTAATATGCCAGGCAAAATCAGACAGTATTTCAGGGACAAAAAGGACGATGCTCAGGATTATGCTGGCAACAGGGGCGTAATCGGCAAGTTTGTAGTGGTTGTTCTGCTGGTATACCTGCTGGTGGCAGTGGTGGTGGGGATGTACTGGAGCAGTGAACCAGAGCCTTTCTCTGTGCGGGAACATACCCGGGCGGTTGCCAATGAGATGCAGAGGGAGCCTATAACCGGCTTTGCCACGACGGTAACCATGATCCGTATAGCTGAAACCCTTCTGGACAAGCCGGGCGGCTATATTACCAATGATATTTTCCCGCCTGGCCTGTGGCTGGATAACATGCCCAACTGGGAATACGGAGTGCTGGTGCAATTGCGTGACCTGTCCCGCGCCATGCGTAAAGATATCAGCCGCTCCCAAAGCCAGTCCGCAGAAGACCCGGACCTGATTATTGCCGAGCCACAATTTCACTTTGACAGCTCCAGTTGGGCTATTCCCTCGACGGAAGCTGAGTACCGCAGAGGTATTACGGCGTTGAAGCGTTACCTTAATCGCCTTTCCAGTCCGGAACAGGCGAATGCCCAGTTTTTTGCCAGAGCCGATAACCTGGAAAACTGGCTGGGTGATCTGGAAACCCGTCTGGGCAGTCTGTCGCGTACTCTGGGAGAGAGCGTCGGCAAAGCGTCTGTGTCAGAGGCGGTGGCCAATGTTGACGCAGACAATCCGCTGAATGAGGAAAGCAGCGGGGGTGATATAAAAACTGACTGGACGAAGATTGATGATGTGTTCTACGAAGCCCGTGGCAGTTCCTGGGCGCTGTTGCATATCTTCCGGGCGATTGAAGTGGATTTCCGTAAAGTGCTTCAGGATAAAAATGCCATCTCCAGCGTTAAGCAGGTAATCATTGAGCTTGAAGGTGCTCAGGGTGAGATGTGGAGCCCGGTTATTCTGAACGGCAGCGGATTTGGTGTTCTGGCGAACCATTCACTGACGATGGCGGCCTATCTTTCCCGTGCTAACGCGGCGATCAGTGATATGCGGGATCTGTTGTCCCGGGGATGAGGGCGTTCGTTCAGGCATAAAAAAACCGGGCTGCGATGGCCCGGTTTTTTTATGCGCCTGTATAAGCCGATCAGCCTTTGTAGGCGTTGATCGACTCGACAATGGCTTTCTTGGCAGCGGCTGCGTTATCCCAGCCCTGAACCTTGACCCATTTTCCTGGCTCAAGTGTTTTATAGTTTTCAAAGAAGTGTCGGATCTGATCGCGCAGCAATGAGGGCAGATCGTCGATGTCCTTTACGTCCTGGTAGGCGTTGGTCAGCTTGTCATGGGGTACGGCTACCAGCTTGGCGTCGCCGCCAGCTTCGTCTTCCATGTTCAGGACGCCGACAGGGCGGCAGCGGATCACGGAGCCGGCCTGAATCGGGTATGGGGTAACAACCAGAACGTCCAGAGGGTCGCCGTCATCAGCCAATGTGTGAGGAATGAACCCGTAGTTGGCCGGATAGAACATGGGAGTTGCCATAAAACGGTCAACCAGAAGAGCACCCATATCCTTGTCCAGCTCGTACTTTACCGGAGAGCTGTTGGCCGGAATTTCGATGGCAACGTAGATATCTTCAGGCGGGTTTTTGCCTGCGGGGATGTTGTCGAATTGCATGTGCGATCCTTTTGGTATTGAGATAGGTTTAACGGCGGTTAAAAATTGGTCGCAATTATACGGGACATTGGTGTGGATCGAAACTAAACGTTGGTCTGTACTTCCAGGCAACAGGTTGCTCCGGTAACGGGGGGTTGCCTGCCGAGGGCCCGGTAGTTAAAGCTTTATTTGCTTGGCAATCAGCTCTTTCATGATCTCCGTAGTGCCACCGCCAATAGAAAGAATTTTTGCATCCCGATACAGGCGCTCAACCACCGATTCCCGCATATAGCCCATGCCACCAAAGAGTTGGACGGCCTCGCGGGTTACCTTTTCGCACACTTCTACTGAAAAGTTTTTGGCCATGGCCACCTGTTTGATGGGGTTTTTGCCAGCTTGGATCAGAGCTGCGCAGCGATAGGTATATTCCCGGGCAATGTCGATCTGGGTAGCCATATCAACCAGTTTATGGCGAGTTACCTGAAAGCCGGCGATGTTGCGCCCGAATGCTTTGCGCTGGCTGGCATATTCCATTGCCGCCTCATAGGCCATCTGGGCGGTCATGTAAGCCATGATTGCGAGCATCAGGCGCTCAGAGAGGAAGTTGCTCATGATCGCTATAAAACCGGAGTTCTCTGCACCGATCAGGCGGTCAGCGGGCACCCTGCAGTCTTCGAAGAAAAGCTCCGCTGTATCGCTGGCCCACCAGCCCATTTTCCGTAGCCTGGTGCTGTTGGAAAAACCGGGCATGTCGCGGTCAATCAATAGCAGGCTGATACCGCCGTGGCCGTCACCACCTGTGCGGACAGCAACTGTGTAGTGATCTGCACGGGTACCACTGGTGATGAAAGTTTTGCTGCCATTCACAATGTAATGGTCGCCATCCTTCACTGCGCGGGTTTTCAGACTGGCTACGTCGGAGCCGCCCCCAGGTTCTGTAATTGCCAGTGCTGATATCTTTTTACCGCTAAGCACTGCAGGCACGATCTGTTCGCGGACCTCCTTTTTGGCCCATTTGGCAACGGGAGGCAGGCCGATATCGAGGGAGCCCAGGCTGGCAACAAAACCGCCGGAGGTGGAGCGCATCAACTCTTCGGAAACGGCGACTTTCAGGAATACGTCGCCTTCACCCACGCCCCCAAGTTCCTCAGGAAAACCGACGGCGAGCAGGCCAGCATCGCCCGCTATATCGAAGATTTCACGAGGAAACTCGCCTGCTTCTTCCCATTCGTCAATATGAGGCCTTACATGTGTAGTGATGAATTTGCGCGCACTCCGGCGTACTTGTTCATGGGTATCGTTGAAGTAGTCGGACACGGCAAAAGCCTCTGTTCAGAAATGATATGGAGCAGTGTCGCGCAATTTCAGATGCCAAGCAAGCGCTTGGTTTTTGTCTTCGGGGGTATAAAAAAACCGGCATGAGGAGCCGGCTTTCTTTTTGGTTTCGGGCCAGGGGTTGTGTCCCCGCCGGAATCAGATGCCTTTTCGAGGAATACTTTCTACTCCGTTGGCGGTACCGAGCAGCAGCAGATCTGCCGGGCGTATGGCGAAAAGCCCATTGGTGACGATGCCCACAATATTGTTCAGCTTCTCTTCAATCTGGATAGGGCGGGAAATGTCCATGTTGTGTATGTCCAGAATGATGTTGCCGTTATCGGTTGTGAATCCGTCCCGGTACACGGGGTCTCCGCCCAGTTTGACGATTTCACGGCCAACGTGACTGCGTGCCATGGGGATTACTTCCACCGGCAGAGGAAAGCCGCCCAGCAGGTTCACTTTCTTTGATTCGTCGGCAATGCAGATAAAGGTCCTGGCGACCGCTGCAACTATTTTTTCCCGGGTCAGTGCGCCACCCCCACCTTTGATCAGTTCAAGGCGTTCGTTGGTTTCGTCAGCTCCATCTACATAGAACTCCAGCGCACCGGCACTGTTCAGGTCATAGACGGGAATGCCGTGGCTTTTTAGGCGCTCTGCTGTTGCTTCCGAGCTGGCTACAGCTCCATCGAACTCGGTTTTCAGATCCGCGAGCATGTCGATGAAAAAGTTGGCAGTACTTCCTGTACCAACGCCAATAATGCTGTCGCGTTCAAGACGCGGTGCTATGTAGTCCACTGCGGCTTTGGCAACGGCTTTTTTCAGTTCGTCCTGGGTCATCGGGCGCTCCGGGTGCAAATCGTGTGAGTTCGGCTTCATTATAGCGCCTAAGGTAGGTCTGCTTATAGACGGCTGATGTGCAAACTTTCTACACTGTACGTTTTCCTCTACCATTCACCAGCAATCGGAACCAGCATGCCGCAACGCTACATCAAGAAAATTCTCGATGCGCGCGTCTATGACGTGGCCATCGAAACACCCCTCACTGAAGCCCGCAGCCTGTCCAAACGCTTTGGCAACAATATTATGCTCAAGCGGGAAGACCTTCAGCCGGTGTTTTCCTTCAAGATTCGTGGTGCGTACAACCGAATTGCCCAGTTGTCAGAGGAGCAGAAAGCCAAGGGAGTGATTTGCGCATCTGCCGGCAACCACGCTCAGGGTGTAGCACTTGCTGCCAAAAAGCTTGGTATCAAGGCCATCATTGTGATGCCGCAGACTACGCCGGAAATCAAAGTACGCTCAGTGCGGGATCATGGCGCGAAGGTGGTGCTCAGGGGGGATGCCTTTGATGAGGCGGCAGCCCATGCCCATGAGTTGATCGAGAAGCACGGTTATACCTACATCCCGCCCTATGATGATCCGGATGTTATTGCCGGGCAGGGTACCGTTGCGATGGAAATGATGTGGCAGTTCACCAAGCCAATCCATGCAGTGTTTATCTGTGTGGGCGGTGGTGGGCTGATTGCAGGCATGGCAGCGTACATCAAGTATCTGCGCCCCGAAATCAAGATCATTGGTGTTGAGCCGGAAGATTCGAACTGCCTGCAGGCTGCCATGAAAGCGGGCAAACGCGTGATTCTGGATGAGGTGGGTATCTTCGCCGATGGCGTAGCTGTAAAACAGATCGGCGAGTATCCCTGGGAGATATGCAAGGATCACGTGGATGAGGTGATCACCGTTTCCACCGACGAGATCTGCGCGGCGATCAAGGATATTTTTGAAGATACGCGTTCCATATCCGAACCCGCCGGCGCGCTGGGTGTGGCCGGGATCAAGAAGTATATTGAGCGGGAATCGATCGAGAATGAAAATCTGATCGCCACCCTCAGCGGCGCCAATATGAACTTTGATCGCCTGCGATATATTTCCGAGCGTACGGAAATCGGTGAGAAGCGTGAAGCTATCCTTGCAGTTACCATTCCCGAGAAGCCGGGTGCTTTCAAAACCTTCATCAATGCTCTGCACAAGCGCAGTATTACTGAGTTCAATTATCGATATTCAGATGCGAGCCAGGCCACAATTTTTGTGGGTATTCAAATCCAGGCTGGCGGTTTGGGAAGGGACGAGCTGGTTCAGGATCTTCGTGAAAATGGTTACTCGGTTGTTGACCTTACTGACAGCGATATGGCCAAACAGCATATTCGCTACATGGTCGGTGGTCATGCGCCCACGATTACCAACGAGAAAGTCTTCCAGTTCGAGTTTCCCGAACGCCCGGGTGCTCTGCTGAAGTTTCTTATGTCTTTGGGGACTCGCTGGAATATCTCCATGTTCCACTACCGCAATCATGGTGCTGCATACAGCCGTGTTCTGCTGGGCGCACAGGTGGAAAACGATGAAGTAACAGATTTTGAAGCAATGCTGAAAAAAGTGGGTTTCCGTTATGAAAACATGACGGACAACGAGGCCTACCAGTTATTCCTGGGAGCAGGTAACGGGAAAGCGTCCTAGCCAGAAAGCAGGCAGCCCGGCTATTCCTGCCCGGGCTGCTTTTTATCCGCAATGCGTTCCGGTATTCCTCTTTTTTTATCTTACTGAACTTTAATCTGTGAAAAATTGTAAAATTCAGGATGCGTGTTAGTCTTTCGTCTAATTCTTGAAAACAAGAATAGCTAACTGATTTTCCGCAGATTTAATCTTATTTGGAACAGGGATACGCGTCATGGGTGGTAAGCCTGATATTATCCGGGCCATTGTGCTGATTTTTGCTGTCGGCCTTGTAATTACCGGATTTACCTCGCTTCAGGCCTCGGAAGATGGTTCCTCGTCCTCCACGAAAAGTTTTGTTTCAAGCTATTCCGAATACATGGCCAAAGCGCCGTTAAATCGGTAACAGCGACCCTCACTATTTAACTCGATATACCTGTTTGTCTGTCACCACGCTGTGAAGTGGTACATCCCAGGACTCAACCGGCAGTTTTTCTACCTTCTGGAACTCGTGGGCAATGCCTATTAGCTTTGGCGCTGGCCGTGTCCCCTGCCTGCTGAATGCGAAGGTTCTATCGTAAAATCCTCCCCCCATCCCCAGTCGTCCACCATTTTCGTCAAAGCCCACCAGTGGAAACAACACTGCATCCAGCGCCCAGGCGGGTCGCCTGAGCCCTTTACTGAACGAAGGTTCGGGAATGCCAAATCGATTGGCAGTTAGTTCGACGCCATCGTAGTACGGGCTGAACACCAGCTTTCCCGGGTGAATAGGGTGCAGTACCGGCAGGTAGAAGTTGACGCCCTTGCGGAGGGCCGGGGCCATATACAGATGTGGATCGATCTCGCCGTCGTTGGGAAGATAAATGGCTATGTGCCTGGCTCTGTGTAAATCCGGATTCTTTATCAGATTAAGCGCAAGGGAAGCAGCGGCCTGTTCCTGCTCACGGGGCGACAACATACGTCTGCGCTGACGCAGCTGTTTACGTAGTTCGTTGCGGGATAAAGAAAGTAAATCGGATTCAGAGGGGTGTGAGTCGATTCGTTGGCTCAAAATGAAACTTCCCGGACTGCCGTTATCAGATGTGGCCCTTGAACCCAAAGTTCAAGGTCGGTGGCCGCTGTGGCATATTAGGCTTTCCCCTGACGGGGACATGCTCACAATGCCCTGAAGTGGCCACCTGGGTAGTGCGCATCGGCTCGAGGACGAATCCGACCAGCGAACAGCCCAGGAAGTGAAATCATTATAGGGTCAGACCCGGGGCTGATTGCAACACCTATCGGGGAATCTTCGCAGAATCAGTGGTTGGAGGACTCTCCGAGAGCGTTTTCCAGCTTGCTGTCCATGGCTTTCAGCAGGGTGCTGGTGGCATCAGACATGGTGTCTCGCTCAAGCAGTTCGTGGGTCATGTTCAGGGCCGCCATCACCGCGATGCGTTCGGTTCCGAATACTTTGCCGCTGGTGCGTATTTCGCGCATTTTACTGTCCAGGTGCCTGGCCGCACGAATGAGGGCTTCCTGTTCCTCCGGGGGGCAGGCAACCAGATATTCCTTGTCGAGAATCTTGACCTCAACGGTGGTGGATTGCTTAGACATCAATGATGCTCCAGCGCCCGAAGGCGGCCGATCATGGCTTCGATCTTGTTTTTGGCAAGATCATTTTTGTGCATAAGCTGGGACCGTTCCCGGTTCCAGTCGTCCTGCAACTGCCTCAGGGTGGCATTGTTCTGTTCCAGTTTCTGGCAGTGTTCGATCAGCTTGTCCAGCTTGTCCGCTAATGCTTGTACTTCGGACTGTTCCATGACGTGCCCAGCATAGGTTGAAGGTATTGCGCCTAACTATAAGTGCGCGCGCCATAACGGTCAATTTACATGGTTGTCATGAGAGCTACTCTCTGGCGTTCTTGGCTGTTTTCGTTCTCCAGCGAGAATTGCATCACGATTCGCCGGGGCTTCCAAATCCTTGTGAACGGCTCTGGCGCCAGGCACTGAATGCGGGGACCAGCGCTACTGCCACGGCGGCCAGAGGCACGGACGCCAGGAGAGCCCACTCCTCAAGGTTCAGTGGGCGGAGCTGAACCTGAAGCCCGTAATTTGTGAGTAACCAGGGGCCCAGCATTGAAACCGTGAATGCACTCAACGCCAGTGAAATCACGCAGGCCACTACCGCGAGCGCCAGGCACTCGATGATATAGAGGCTTGCTATCAGTCCGGGAGAGGCACCTGTAGCGCGCAGGATCGCTATTTCATGGGCGCGCTGGGTCTGCAGTGTGAGTAGGACTGCAATCAACCCGATCAGGCTGGTAATTACCACGAATCCGGTTATACCCAACAGTGCCCGTTCAAACTGACTCATCAGGCGCCAGAGTTCGCTCAGGGCGACGCCCGGCAGAATGGCGGAGAGTGGCTCACCTGTGTATTGGTTAAGATCGCGCTGCACGCGGAATGTGAGGATCTTGCGATCCAGGCCGGCGAAGACGGCGGTGATGGCGTCTGGTGTGAAATCCCGGCCCTCAGCTTGTGCTGGCGTGAGTGTACGGCCAGGAATGGCAACGCCAGACTCCCAGCCTACGTGTATAGCTTCCATTCCCTGGAGGCTGATGTATACCGCCTGGTCTACTGGCGTGCCCGTGGCCTCAAGAATGCCAGTCACCGTAAACGGAGTATTCGTGTGGTTGGAGAAGCTGGTACGGCCGCCGCCATGGGAAAGTATGATTTTGTCATCGAGGACGTGGTTCAGCTTTTTGGCTACACCCGCCCCCAAAACCACATCGAACACTCCGTCAAACCACTGGCCGCTAGCCAGAGCCAGAGGCTGCCCCCGGCCAAACCGGAAGTGCCTGCCAAACCCTTCGTCTGTGCCGACAACCCGAAACCCTTTGTAGCTATCACCCAGAGAAATGGGGATCAGCCAGTCAATGCGAGAGTCTTGTTTTAGTTCCTGGAACGTAGACCACCGGATGTTGTTTGTTGCATCGCCAATATGAAACACCGTATACAGCAATAGATTTATCTGGCCGCTGCGGGCACCGATGATCAGGTCTGTATCACTGATGGTACTGGTAAAGGACTGTTTTACTTCTGTGCGCAGATACTGGATGCCGAGCAGCAAAGTGACGCTTAAAGTAAGCGTGAGGCACACCAGTGCCAATACCTTGCGCCGGTGCCAGAGGCTTGCGGTTGCCAGTGAGATTGCCAGACGGATTTTCATGCCGGCACCTCCCCGAGTTGAATCTGATGGTGAAATCTCTGGGCGAGAGAGCGGTCATGGCTGACGAACAGAACGGAGGTGCTGGACTCTTCCGCCAACTTCAGCAAAAGGTCGATGAAGCGATCGCGGTTGTTGCTGTCCAGTGCAGAGGTTGGCTCGTCTGCCAGAATAATTTCCGGGGCACCGATCAGCGCCCGCGCAGCGGCAATCCGTTGCTGCTGGCCAATACTGAGCTGGGTCACTTTCTTTTGCCAGTGGCTTTCAGGAATGTTGAGTGCGGTCAGCAGCGTCTGAGCTGCACCTGAAGCCTCGCCCGATGAGGTCTTGCGTATTTTTGAGAGTCTGCAGGGCAGGGTCACGTTGGCCTGGGCCGTAAGGTAGGGCACAAGGTTGAATTGCTGGAAGATCACGCCAATATGATCAGCCCGGAAACGATCACGTTTGCCCGAACCCAGTTTCTGGATGCTTGTTCCCAGCAGGTTGATGGTGCCGGTTGCTGGCGGAAGCATGCCCGCCAGAAGGCTCAGGAAAGTGCTCTTTCCGGTACCGCTTGGGCCGTGAAGGAAAAGGTGCTCGCCTCGTGGCAGGAGTAAATCCGGGAATGTGAGTGCCGGCTGATGTTTGTCCCAGCGGAATGTGAGGTCTTTGACCTCAATGGCCGCGGTTCCATCTGCAGGTCTTTGTGTACTGGATTCTGACTGGCTATTCATGTTGATCCTTACCCGCCCCGTGTATTATGTCTGGCATAGATTCGCCGGCGTTTACTTCGCTGTCAGTTTTTCGGAGAGTTATATTGATGATCCAGTCCTTACATTGCCCTGCCAGGCTACTCCTTCCGGTTCTGATGATTGCTCTGCTGGGCGCAGCTGTTCCGGCATATTCAGAAACGAAGCAGGAGTTGCGGGAAATTGACTGGCTCGATCTGATGCCTGCTGAAGATCTGGCCTTGCTTGAAAATATGCCAGAACTTGAGCACGAGGGCGATGGCCCGACTTTGCTGCCGGACGAAATAATGACCGGCAGGGTTGTTCCGGAGATGGCTAGCGTTCAAGGCCGCATCCCCGGTTTTGTGGTGCCGCTCAAGACAACCAGGGATATGCGCATTCTGGAGTTTTTCCTGGTGCCATATTACGGAGCCTGCATCCATGTGCCGCCGCCGCCGCCCAACCAGATTATTCATATGAAATACAAAGAGGGGTTCAAGCTCGATGCCCTGTACGATCCGGTCTGGGTTACAGGTACACTTGTTATTGACCGGACGGAAACAGACATAGGTACGTCCTCATACTCAATGGTGGTAGAAGCTGTTGAACCCTACGAGGAATAGTTTCAGCGACCGGTATTGAATGAGCTCTCTCCATGCCCCAGGCGGGTGGCTCCTTGTCCATCCGGGCCGGCCCAGGCTATATCGAGATCTTCGATGCCAGGAAACCGGGTGATGAGTGGCGTCGTCAGAGAGGCAGGCTCATCAAGTCCGGGGCAGTTCAAAGTCTGGATTACTGTGATATCTGCGTGCTGAGCGCCGTGGTTGTGGTCTGATTCGTCATGCTCGTCGTGGTCGTCATGCTCGTGCTGATCGTGCCCGCCTGCAATTTCATGCTGAACCTCTGTGGCTTTCACTATGCAGGTGGATTCGGGTGTGTTTATCAGGGGGGTTTCGCTTAGCCACATGGTCGTGCTTTCTATAACCTGGTGTTGCTCCGGTGTGCGCGGCTCATGCTCGAATCCAAGTATATTTGCAGCCGGCGACAGGAACAGTATTTCGACCTGGCTACCGGTGAACGCAAGTTGCATTTCTGCGTGTCCGTGCTGATGGGAAGCCGGGTTATCTGCAGCCATGGTGTTCGCGCTGACGATGGCGGTAAGAAGTGTCGATACGATTGGTAATGTCAGGAGCTTTTTGGGGTGCATCACTCTGTCCTCTGATCGAAAATGATATGTTATAACATGTTCCTCTCTCAATTCGCGAAAATCAACCTGCGAGTGCCTTGATGGCACCTGAATGTTAGGATAGTTCCCTAACCCTATAACACAGGATTGGCTTGTTTCATGTCAGAAACCGACACTGCCAGCGCGGCCTATGCCGAAGAATTCGAGCGCTGGGCTAACATATTCAGCACCCATAAAGCGTTCAGTCATCCTTCCGAACTGCATGGCGCCCTTTGTGGCCGTCTGGCCGCCGGATCACGCATAGAGGAAGACGAGTGGCTTGCCATGGTTTGCGAACACATGGGGTTGCCCGAAAGCGCGACCGGGGAAGCCAGTGACCTGTCCGTATTCATGAACGAAGCCTACGAACAAACGCTGGCCATTCTGAAGTCGGCTGACATGAGCTTTCACCCTTTGCTGCCTGATGATGATTATGCGATTGACCAACGCCTGGAAGCCCTGGTGGCCTGGGTACGTGGTTTTCTTGAAGGTATGGCCCTGTCTGCCGGAGAGTCTCTGGGCGAGGCGCCGGATGAAATTCGCGAGTTGATCGAGGATATGGTGGCCATCAGCCAGGTTTCGGAAGATCAGGAATCAGACCAGGAAAGCGAACAGCAACTGATGGAGATAACCGAATACATCCGGCTCGGGGCTCTGGCCGTATTCACCGAGTTCAATCCCCCGGAAAAACCGGCACAGCTAACGCCAACGCTGCATTAAGCGTCTCACACACTGCGGGAGAATCCATGTCGTCTATTATACCCGTCAAAGAATTTGCCGAGCGCCGTCGCAAACTGATGGAGCGCATGGCGCCCGACAGTATTGCCATTATTCCGGCTGCGCCTGAACGTGTCCGGAACCGGGATGTGTTGCACCCATTCCGTCAGGACAGCGATTTCCAGTACCTGACCGGTTTCGGTGAACCTGAGGCTGTATTGGCGCTGATTCCGGGCCGCGAGCACGGTGAGTCGGTACTGTTCTGTAAAGAGAAAAATCCTGAGAAGGAACTCTGGGATGGCTTTCTTGTGGGGCCTGAGGGGGCAATTGAACGTTACGGCCTGGATGACGCCTTCCCGGTATCCGATATCGACGACATCCTGCCAGGTATGATTGAAGGGCGCAGCCGGGTGTACTACCCGCTTGGCAAAGATCAGGGTTTCGATACCCGGGTTATGGACTGGGTCAAAGTTCTTCGCAGCAAGGTTAAAAGCGGTGCGCATCCGCCAGGTGAGTTCGTTTCGCTGGAGCACCTGCTGCACGATCTGCGGTTATATAAAAGCGCGAGCGAGATCAAGGCCATGGCGCGAGCAGGTGAAATCAGTGCCGAAGCCCATATCCGTGCGATGAAGCGTGCCAGGAAGGGTGGGAACGAATACAACCTTGAGGCTGAGTTGATTCATACGTTCATGGATCATGGGGCCCGTTCCACGGCTTATCCATCCATCGTCGGTGGTGGTGCCAATGGTTGCATTCTGCATTACATCGAGAATACAGCGCCCCTGAATGAGGGCGATCTGGTACTGATTGATGCAGGCTGTGAAGTGGAATGTTACGCATCTGACATTACCCGAACCTTTCCGGTCAGCGGTAAATTCAGCCCCGAGCAGCGGGCAGTTTACGAAGTGGTACTGGACTCTCAGTATGCAGCCATCGAAGCGGTTCGTCCCGGTAACCACTGGAACCACCCTCACGAAGCGGCCTTGAGAGTACTGACTGCAGGGCTGATCGATCTGGGGATTTTGTCGGGCACGGTTGATGATGCCATTGCCAGCGAAGCCTTCAAACCCTTCTTCATGCACCGCACTGGCCACTGGCTGGGGCTGGATGTGCACGATGTAGGCGATTACAAAGTTGGCGATGCATGGCGATTGCTTGAACCGGGCATGGTGTTGACGGTTGAGCCTGGCCTGTATATCGCGCCGGATAATACCGATGTGGATGAAAAATGGCGTGGGATTGGTATCCGCATTGAAGACGACGTAGTGGTGACGAAAGAGGGATGCCGGGTACTGACAAACGGCGTGCCCAAAACTGTTGAAGAGATTGAAGCACTGATGGCGGGATGAGCCTGTGACTCACTCAGATACCGATGTGATCATTGCTGGCGGAGGGCTTGCAGGTGCGACACTGGCCCTGGCTCTTGCCCGGGTTGCGCCTGCGCTGAGAGTGACAGTGGTTGAGGCTTTTCCATTGTCTGCAGATGCCTTGCCCGAGTCCTACCAGCCCAGCTATGACGCCCGCTCTACAGCGCTGGCCTGGGGTTCGCGGCTGGTCTTCGAAGAGCTTGGGCTCTGGTCGCGGTTGTCGGAGCATGCAACTCCTATCCGGCATATTCACGTTTCCGACCGGGGCCGCTTCGGTGCCACCCGTCTGGCAGCCAGTGAATACGGGCAGGAGGCTCTGGGCTATGTGGTGGATAACCGCTGGATGGGGCTGTGCCTGATGCGGGAGTTACTGGATACCGGTACCCAGTGGCACGCGCCAGCCGAGGTCACTGGCATGGAACCCTGCCAACATGGGGTGAGCGTTGCCGTAAGGACTGGAGATGACACTCGCACTATCACCGGTCAATGTCTGATTGTTGCAGATGGAGGTCGTTCAGGGTTGAGAGAAAAGCTCGGCTTTCAGCCCCGACATCATGGATATGAGCAGAATGCTCTGATTGCCAACGTGTCCACCAGCGACAGCCATCAGTTCACTGCATTCGAACGCTTTACCGATACCGGGCCCATGGCCCTGTTGCCCCATGGTTCGCCGTCCCGTGCAGGCCGCCAGTCGGCACTGGTCTGGACCTTAAGTGACAAGGAACTCGGAGAGGTTCTGGAAATGTCCGATGGCGACAAATGTCAGCGGCTTCAGGAGCGGTTTGGCTGGAGACTGGGCCGGTTTACGCGGATTGGTGAATGTAATCACTACCCGCTGAAGCTTACCACGGTTGATGAACCGGTAAGGCCTGGCGTAGCGCTTGTAGGCAATGCCGCCCATGCTTTGCACCCGGTTGCAGGGCAGGGCTTTAACCTGGCGTTGCGGGGCCTGATGACTCTTGCAGAGCAATTCCGGTTGGCTGCTGAGCAAGGCCTGTCTCCGGGTGATTTTCATATTTTGCGCCGTTATCACGAGCTGCACAGCCCGGACTGGAAGCAAACCGTACAATTCTCGGATTCTCTGATCCGTATCTTTGGTAAATCTCCGGCACCAGTGGCGGTGGCCCGTGATGCCGGGCTGGTAGGCCTGGATCTGCTACCTGGAGCCAAGCGACTGTTTGCGCGTAAAGCCATGGGTACCGGCGGGCGCAGGGCAGTCATTAACGGGCCTGCGGCAAGCGGTAAGATATGAGCAATACAGAAGTATTCGATATTCTTGTTGTTGGCGGTGGCATGACTGGAACCGCACTGGCTCTCGGCTTGTCCCGGCAGGGGTGGAACACTGGCCTGATCGAGGCGGCTGACCGTACCACTCTGTTGCAAGCTCCGGCTGCGGTTACAGGTGTGGAGGATTTTGAGCCCCGGGTGAGTGCTATTTCCGTTGCGAGTCAGCAGCTTCTGGAATCGCTGGGAGCCTGGCAGGGCATCACCGCCGGACGTCATTGCCCCTATCAGGGTATGACTGTTTGGGATGGAGACGGCACCGGACGCATCCATTTTGATGCGGCTGAATTGCAGGCCCGTGCGCTGGGCACGATTGTCGAAAACCGTGGTCTGGTCAGAGCACTGTTCGAAGTAGTGGAAAACAGCTCGGTTGAGTTGATTGATAAGGTCCAGGTTACAGGCTGTTCGCTGGACGGGGATCAACGCAACCTGGAGCTTTCGGATGGCCGCAGACCCGGAGCCCGGCTTGTGGTCGCTGCCGACGGTGCCAACTCCAGGCTGCGCCAGTGGGTAGGGCTGCCTACCCGTGAGTGGGATTATGATCAACAAGCCATTGTCTGTACTGTACGCACGGCCCTGACCCACCAATACACTGCCTGGCAGCGATTTTCTCAAACCGGACCACTGGCATTTCTGCCGCTGTCTGCGGAAGGTGGAGATGAGCATTTCTGCTCCATCGTCTGGTCACAGGATACCGGCGAAGCCCGACGTCTGATGACGCTGGATGATGCGGCTTTCACTGCGGAACTTGAGCGCGCAATCGAAAGAGAGCTCGGAGCCATTGAGGCTGTTTCCCGGCGCTTTGCTTTTCCGCTCAGGCAGCGCCATGCGAAAGATTACATTGCACAAGGTTTTGCAATGATAGGCGATGCTGCCCATACCATTCACCCGCTTGCCGGGCAGGGTGCCAACCTGGGATACGGTGATGTCCGGGTTTTGCTGGAAGAACTGGCCCGGGCCAGAAGTTCCGGCTTGAGCCCTGCTAATGAGCTGGTTCTGGGTCGCTATCAACGTCGTCGCAAGGGTGACAACCTGAGCATGATGGCTGCCATGGAGGGTTTCAAACAGCTATTTGGTCGTGATGAACTGCCATTGAGATGGCTCAGGAATACCGGTATGCGCTGGCTTGACGGTCTTGGCCCGGTAAAAAACCGGATTGCTGCAGAGGCCATGGGGCTGAGGGGCTGAGGCGGGCTGAGAAGTTGAACGGTTCAGCGTTGCACCCAGAACTGAACATCCTGCTGTTCCAGAAAATGTTCCGCTTCCCGGCCCGCAAGCATGGCGAAGGTTGCGAGCATGCCTGCCAGTGTGCAGGTTGGAGCAGCTACAGTGATGCTGTGAGGCGCATCCGGCACTGGCCAGCCATTGTGGGGGTCGAGGATGTGACTATAGCGAACGCCGTTTTTCTGCAGGTATCGACGACTGTCTCCGCTGGTTGCCAGGGCGCCGCCATACAGTGACAGGGTTTTGCTGCTGTCTGATAACGCCTGATGGTCTTCCACACCAACAGTCCATGCCTTACCGCTGGCTCTGGACCCGTTGCAGGCCAGGTCTCCACCAAAGTTAACCAGAACCCTGCTGCCTTCCGGCAGCGATTGTTCAAGATCCAGTAGTACCCGGTCGACGGCGTACTCTTTGCCAATGCCTCCGAAATCAATTTCCATTCCTTCGGGAAGAGTCAACCGGGGGCGCTGCCAGGAAAGCCTGTTCCAGCCGACCAGCTTCAGAAGTGCATCGGTTTCGTCCTGGTCGGGAAGATTGTCGCTGCCATCGAAATGCCATACCCGGCGGAGGACGCCGGAGGTTATGTCGAACCGGCCTTCGCTGAGGTCATGGCAACGTGCGGCATAGTCCAGCATCAGAGCTATCTCATCATCTACTGTAACTGGCTGGCCTTTGCTCCGGTTAATCCGGGCTACCTGATTGTCGGAAACATAGCGGGAGAATTTATGCTCCAGGCGCCAGGTTTCCCGGGCAGCAAAGGCGAGCGCCTGTTCAGCGTCCTGATGGTTTACGTTATCCAGCAGGATCTCGCATGGGCTGGCCATAGCTTCAAAACGGCCATGCCAGGAGAGTGGGCCGCCGCTGAGCCGGGGCAGGGGGTGTCCAGCAGGATTGTCTTCAGGGCTGAGGCTTATGGTTGTGGTGGCGGTCATGGTGTCCTCAGATACTGTGCCAGATGAAAAGTCTGGCACAGTACGCCGGGTAAATCAGACTTGGTCAGAAACTATAGCTGAGTTGGACCCACGCGGCGCTGGTATCCGGGTACAGATCCTGGCCGGCCAGGCTGCCAAAGCCCTGATCGCCGTCGTTCGTCTGCAGCAGATATTCTGCTCGTATTGCCAGTTCGCGGTCGTTGTCAAAACGATAACCCCATTTTGCACCGAACGTCAGGCCGGTCATATCGCCCAGTCGGTAATCTGCGCTGGCTTCAGTCAGAGCCCGTGCGCCGGAGTTGTACTCGCTGCCGGTGAGGTAGCGTTTGTAGAAATCTGCTTCCGACTGCAGATAATAACGGAAGTGTGGTTCGAGATAGCTTTTTCCCATTCTCCACCGGTATTTCAGATCAAGAGTGTGGGAGGTGATTCCCCAGTCATCGATCATGAACCGGTAGGAACCATCCATGATATCCCCGTTGTCCAGCATGTATTTGGTTTGCCAGTACAGCGAATGCTTCAGACGGGTGTCCGGCCTCTGCTCATAGACGTACACGGAATTGCCGTCGGCACCAATCAGGTTCCCGCCGTAATTCGCGCCGCTGGTGTCGTCAATCACGCTCAGAATTTTGTAGGGATCAGTGAGGTAGCCGCTGGAGTAGCTGATGCCGTACGTGAACTGCATCAGCGTCTGGCGATTGATTACCTGAGTGACACCGAATAGCGCATCCACCACCGTTTTGGTGTCATCGCTCTGTCGTGTTGCCGAAAACTCCTGATCGAAACCGGCCTGACTCTTGTTATTGTCTATTGGCATCCGGGACAAGCCAACAGGGGCGCCACCGACAGGATCTACCAGGTCTATGCCCAGAGACAGTCCGCCCGTCAGTGTGGTGTTTTTGTTATCAAGATATCGGGACAAGCTGGCGTTAACAGCGGTAGACATATAGTCATACTCCCGGGAGCCGTAAGCACCCACACTGTAGGCGTAATCCCGGTTAATCGGAGCTTCCCAGTTGGCTGATACGGCAACCCGGGTGTCCTTGAAAGTGTCATCCAGAGGCGCGTCTCCGGGTGCAACGTCGTAGTTGCCGTTACCGGATGGGCTGGTATAGGTTTGTGGCAGCGTACTGGGTGTTGCGCCGGAAGGCGATGCACCTGTGAGCGTATCGGCAACCAGCTTCAGGTTGAGTTTTCGTTCACCGTCGAAGTTGCGGGTGGCGCTGATAACTGGCTCAGCAGCCTGAACCCGGTCATCGGTTTCCGAATACACCAGCAGTGCAGTTTCTACATCCCACTCACCAGGTTGCCCGTTTGCGAGACTATCACTTGCCTGAACCCCTAGCAGAGCGCAGGTGGCTGCAGCCAGAGCACGGCCCACTGGTTTGCTTTTGCACTTGTCGCAGTTTTTCAGTTGCATCCGCAGCCACCCCCGCCGAATCCGCGTCCACCACTGGACGCTTCTTTACTGAAATAGATGTGGTCATCCAGGCCTGCGTCGACGCCGGAGACGGTTAGTTGCATATCCGGGTCTGCCAGCAGATCGCGCTCCCAGGGCTTCACTCCCGGATTACTGCAGCCGGCTACAGCCAGTGCCGAAGCCATAAGTGTGGCCAGCCTCAGCGTTTTCAGGGCTGGTCTTGGAGATCCATGAAAAAAACCGGTATCAGACATTTCTATTCCTCAGTTCCGGGCGCCTAAAAGGCTGCGAATCGCTGCTTCATAGGTATCTTTGTTGTCGTTCTGAAAACCAATGTGCTGGCTGTGAATATGGCCATTCCGGTCAATCAGGTAGGCGCTTGGCATGCCCATAACCTCGTACGCCTCAGGGGACTTGCCGTCTGGATCGTAAGCCACTGTAAAGGTTGCCGGTACCTGCCTCAGAAACTCCGCCGCGGCTTCGGGTTTCTGATCGACATTGACGGCCACCACCTCAAAGCCCTGGGCCTGATATCTGGCCTGCATCTTGTTCATCCAGGGAAAGGACTGGCGACAGGGACCGCACCAGGATGCCCAGAAATCCAGCAATACAACCTTGCCATGCAGCTCAGAAAGGGTGATCTTGCCATCTTTTGTCGGAAGGCCCAGTTCCGGGGCGAGCCCCGAATCCAGCGCCAGAGATGGCATGCTGAGGAGTGCTGAGCAGAAAAATGTTGCAATGAGGGCAACAGGCCGCTGAATAAAGGGTGTTGCGGAAACAACCATGGGCAAGACTCCGGGCGATTATTGATGTCAGTCTAAAGAGCAAATCTTAAGGAAGTCTTAAAGCTGTCTTTTCAGTGCAGGTTTCTGGGGAATCGGGTTTCGGATACACTCGCCTGATACCTATCCACAAACCCGGGAACCCAGTGCCATGGCAGGAACCAGCCTACTTGCTCTCATCGATGACATAGCCACGATTCTCGACGATATCGCCCTGATGACAAAAGCCGCTACAAAGAAGACTGCTGGAGTGTTGGGAGATGACCTTGCCCTGAATGCGCAACAGGTAAGCGGCGTGAAACCTGCGCGAGAGTTGCCTGTGGTATGGGCCGTGGCCAAAGGTTCCATGATTAACAAGGCGATCCTTGTACCTGCAGCCGTGGCGATCAGTTTTTTTGCCCCCTGGCTTGTCACGCCACTATTAATGCTTGGTGGAGCTTTTCTGTGTTTTGAGGGTGCGGAAAAGCTTGCCCATAAATTCCTGCACGCGAAAGAGGATGAACAGCACAGGAAGGAACTGAGGGAGGCGCTCATTCAGCCAGGCACAGACCTTAAAGTTCTGGAAAAACAGAAGATAAAAGGCGCTATCCGGACCGATTTCATTCTTTCCGCAGAGATCATAGCCATTACCCTCGGCGTGGTAACCGGTGAGAGTATCGGCATGCAGTTTGTGGTGCTGGCCGTGGTGGCGGTCATGATCACCATCTGCGTATACGGGTTGGTTGCCGGTATTGTGAAACTGGATGATGGAGGTCTTTACCTGAGCCAGAGAGAGAGCGCCATTGCACAGAAAACCGGGCGGGGCATTCTCTGGCTGGCTCCCTATCTGATGAAAACTCTGTCGATTCTCGGAACGATTGCCATGTTTCTGGTGGGCGGGGGTATTCTGGTTCACGGCATTACGCCGGTCTATGAGGCCATCCACCATTTCTCTGTGGATCTGGGTGGCCTTTCCACAGCGCTGGTGCCGATGCTGGCAAACGGCCTGTTTGGTTTGTTGGCGGGTGCTTTGCTGGTTTTGGTAATTACGCCACTGCTCAGGATGTGGGAAGGCAGATCTGGAGCTTCCTGAATCAGAGGCAGGCGTCAAACAGCCGGCTGACGAGAACAGGAACAGCGGTTTCCATCCGGAGAATACGTGGCCCCAGATGAACGCTCTGGCATCCAGCCTCTTCCAGTTTGCCTACTTCGTAGGGTGTGAAACCGCCTTCCGGGCCTATACATAGCGCAGTGGGGCTATTCACGTGGGTAGGGCAGGGTGTGGAGGTACCAGGGTGAGCAACCAGAGCTCGCTTGCCTTGCAGGAGCGCGGGCAACTCATCTTCCACGAATGGTTTGAACAGTTTGCGGATATGCAGGCGCGGCATAGCCGTATCTTTTGCCTGCTCCAGCCCGAGAGTCATGTTTTCACGCAGGTTTTCATCCGATAGCCAGGGCGTTTGCCAGAAGCTTTTTTCAACCTTGTAGCTGTTGATCAGCCAGATATCTTTTACGCCCAGAGTCGCACTGGTTTGCAGAATACGGCGAAACATTTTTGGCCGGGGCATGGCGAGCATGAGTGTGAGGGGCAGTGGAGCCGGTGGTTGCTGATTCAGTACAACAATCAGTTCTGCTCTGGAATCGGTGAGGCTTACCACCTCGCCCAGCCCCATCTGTCCGTTTACGCGGCCAACGGACAGTTGGTCTCCTGAGGACGCGCCAAGCACCGATCTGATGTGCTCCAGCCGGCGGCCGCGCAATACCACACGATCTGTCGCAACAAAATCATCATCGAACAGTAACGCCATGTTCATCCGGCTGGCGGCTCGTCAGCTTCCTGCCCGGATGCCTCGCGCGTGGCCAGCCGGCCGAACAGAATGCCCAGCTCAAACAGGATCCACATGGGCACGGCCAGAAGCGTTTGGGAAATAATATCTGGTGGTGTCAGCATCATGCCGATGATGAAGCAGGCGACCACAACGTAAGGTCGTTTGGCCGCCAGGTCTGCCGGCGTTGTTATACCGCTGAGGATAAGCAGAATGGTAGCGATAGGAATCTCGAAGGCGACTCCGAACGCAAAGAACATTTTCAGCACAAAATTCAGATAGCTGCTGATATCCGGTAGTTCAACTATGCCTTCCGGGCCTATGGCTGTAAAAAAGCCGAATACCAGAGGGAACACCACATAATACGCAAACGCGGCACCCAGATAGAACAGAATGACCGAAGTAAACAACAGAGGGAAAGCAAGACGTTTTTCATGGGCATAAAGGCCGGGCGCGATAAAGCTCCAGAGCTGATAGAGAATGATCGGGATTGCGGCAAACACCGAGAGGAACAGAGCCAGCTTCAGGGGCGCAAAAAACGGCGAGGTAATGTCTGTTGCGATCATGGTCTGGCCGACTGGCAGCAGTGTACGTATAGGCTCGGACAACCAGAGATACAGCTCGTTGGCGAAGGGGTAAATGGCGGCAAAACAGATAATTACAGCCAGTACCATCTTTAACAGGCGGTTGCGAAGTTCCAGAAGATGTTCAACCAGGGGCATTTCCGGTTGCTGAGAACTGTTGTCAGGGGTGTTGCTCTGATGGCCTGGCTCTTTACCATCTGTCTTTGCATTCATGAAGGCTTATCCGACAGTTTTTTCGCGGCGTCCGGCTCGTCGGGCTTGTTCTCACCCAAGGCTGCGGTAGTCTCGCCCTGTATGCTGTGGTCAGTTGCGGTTTGTTTGTCGGTCTCTGATTTGTCCGACATGATCATATGCTCGTACTTTTTGGCTTCGTCCAGAGCTCCCCGTACGGTTTTCTGAACGTCATCCAGGCCGACGTCTCCCGCTTTACGCAGCTCTTTCCGGAACTCTTCGGCCTTGAGCTGGTTGTCGAGCTCTGAGGTGAACTGGCTAACCATGCGGCGGGCACCACCAACCCACCGCCCAGCCGCGCGTGCAGCCGTCGGTAGCCGCTCGGGGCCAAGTACCAACAACGCAATAACGCCACAAATCAGCAATTCCAGAAAGCCGATATCAAACATTCTGTCTGGTCTCAGCTGTTGGTTTTATCCTTGGGTTTCTCTTCAGTCGCTTGCCGGGTCTGTTCTTCGGCCTGACCTTCCAGAGAATCCGGATTTCCGGGTTTGCTGTCTTCGTCGTTCATGGACTTTTTGAAGCCGCGGATGGCACCACCGAGATCAGTACCAATGTTGCGCAGTTTTTTGGTTCCGAACAGCAGAATTACGATGCCCAATACGATAAGAAGTTGCCAGATACTGATACCCATTACGGGGGTCCTCAATTTAATGTGTCTGTTCGTTAATATTGTACGCTACCGGAGGCGTCTGGCGGAAACCCTCAATAAGAGAGTTTGCAGTTCTACTGGCTCCGGGAGGCTTTTTCTTCCAGGCCGGAAAGATCAAACCGGCGGGCTAATTCGCCCAGGACATCCTGAGAGCTAAGTCCCAGATTGGATAGCATCACCATGCTGTGAAACCAGAGATCCGCAGTTTCACTGATTACTGCGCGAGTGTCGCCAGAGTGTTCGGCATCTTTGGCTGCCAACAGTGTCTCAGTACACTCTTCACCTACCTTTTCCAGTATCTTGTTCAGACCTTTGGAATGGAGGCTGGCAACATAGGATTTCTCCGGGTCGGCTGATTTTCGGGCTTCCAGAACCCGTGTCAGATCTTCCAGAACATCACTCAATGCATTAACTCCTCAGTTTTTGCCATAAATGGCATCCGGGTCTTTGATGACGGGGTCTACACTGGCCCACTGGCCGTCTGTAAGAGAGCGGTAAAAACAGCTGCGCCGGCCAGTATGGCAGGCAATCCCACCTTTTTGCTCAACCTTCAGTAATATCACATCTTCATCGCAGTCGAGGCGAATATCCTTCACTATTTGCTGGTGCCCGGAAGTCTCTCCTTTGCGCCATAGTTTACCCCGTGAGCGCGACCAGTAAACGGCCTGCCCTTCCTCGGCAGTTAAACGAAGTGATTCACGGTTCATCCAGGCCATCATCAGAATGTCGCCGTTTGCTGCATCCTGGGCGATCGCCGGAACCAGGCCCTCGGCAGTCCATCGAATGGCCTCAAGCCAGTCGAGGTTGGCTAGATTATCTGTTACATCTTTCATTTTTATGAATCCTGAGCGTTTGAACGACGTGGGTCGTTTATTTTTCTCCGGTCTTTTCGAGTGAACGGCTGTGGCATCGCTGGCGCTGTTCAGAATCGTATGGCTGGTGATTTTGACACGGTTCGGCGGCGGGCGCCAAAGCTGGCGTTGAAACTTTGGGAATTTCCGTCGTACTGAGGCGGGTTTGTATCTGGTGCCTTGCGTCGTGAGCACTGTGCTGACGCGGAATCTTCTGCTGTTTTGATGTATGTTGTTGAATCACCTGATGCATCAATGTGATTGTTTGTGGGCTGAGGCCCGAGCGTATCGGATTAACAGAGAGCTAATACCCTGTTCAGGTAGTGTATATATGATGCCGTCACCGCCGAAAAATATTGTATTGATAGGTATGCCCGGTTCGGGCAAGAGTACTGTGGGTGTTTTGCTGGCCAAGGCGGCCTCGCTGGCTTTTGTGGATACGGATCTGTTGATTCAGTCACACGCGGGCGAAAGCCTGCAGAGCATCGTTGATAAAGAAGGCTATGAGGCTCTTCGCCGTGTTGAAGAGGAGGTGCTCTGTAGTCTGGATGTGACTGGCCACGTGATTGCCACCGGCGGGAGTGCTGTATACAGCGAACGTGCAATGCAGCACCTCAAGCGCAACAGTGTGGTCGTGTTTCTGGACATTTCTATGGCAAATGTACGTCAGCGTATTGGTGACTTCAGTCTGAGGGGGATTTCCAAACGCCCGGGCCAGACTCTGGATGAACTGTTTGCCGAGCGCTACAGGCTATACGCCCGCTATGCCGACCGGGTTGTTAGCGGTGATCACAAGACCCAGCAACAGGTGTGTGACGAGATCTTCAGGGTGGAATGACCACTTTGTTGAGTATGTTCCGGGTGCAACCTCGTTATTTGGGGCTGCACCTTCGGGTGGGAATTATTCCACGGCTGCAGGCAGGTTTCCCCCCAGCATGTTTTCAACTACGGCCGCATTATAAAAGGCTTCGACTGTCTGGATTTTGTCGTCCCGGACACGAAACCAGAGCGCCAGCCGCACATCTCCGATTGGTTCAAAGTTGGTCTGATAATCCAGGATCGCGAAAACGTGTTCGCCGTCGGCGCTGAGTTGCCGGAGAATCAGGTCCTTCTGTATGGCTGCCATGGCAAACTGGAAGGAGATCATGTCATCCGGACTAAGGAAACGCATATTCGGGCCCACATACTCAAAACCCTCAGCAACCAGCAAGGTCTTTGCGTTGTCAAAACGCTGGGCGCGGATCTCAGAGATGAACTGAGCCACGATGTCTTTTGGCTGCATAAATAAACTCCACTTCTAATACGAGGATAGTTTTAATACCGGGGCTCACGAAACGATTATATTCAGGCCTGACCATAATGAAACCATCGGTCGCCTCAATTTACTCCGCCGGTTAAGTGTAAAGCATGATTCAGCGACTGCTACGCATGGCCAGAACCCCGGCGGCAACCAGCAATCCCCAGCTCCAGAGCGGCACAGTCTCCGCCCATGTGCGGGCCTCTGGCTGCGATCCGATAATGGCTGCGGTAACCAGTACTATGGCGGTAATTCCACGGCGCCAGCGTCGATCTGTTATGCGTTGCTGTTCCCGGATCAGCGCCAGTGTCCCCTGGTTCTGTTTCTCGATGGGGCCTGAGCCGCGTAGCTGCAGTAGCGCGTCGTGAATCAGTTGCGGCATTTCCGGGGATTGCTCCAGCCACGAGGGCAGGTGGGTCTGAAGGGATTTGATCAGACCTGATGGGCCAATCCGCTTGCGCATCCAGTTTTCCAGGAAGGGCTGCGCGGTGCTCCAGAGATCAAGCTCCGGATACAGCTGGCGACCAAGGCCTTCCACATTCAGCAGGGTTTTCTGAAGCAGCACCAGTTGCGGCTGAACTTCCATATTGAAACGGCGGGCAGTCTGAAACAGCCGAAGCAGGAAGTGACCAAATGAAATGTCCTTCAGGGGTTTTTCAAAAATCGGCTCACATACGGTACGGATGGCGGCCTCAAACTCGTTTACCCGAGTGTCGGCTGGTACCCAGCCGGACTGGATATGGAGCTCCGCTACCTGTCGGTAGTCACGGCGGAAGAAGGCCAGAAGGTTTCGGGCAAGGTAGCTTTGGTCGTCCGGTGCCAGGGTACCGACAATGCCGAAATCAATAGCGATGTATTTCGGGTCGGCGGGGTTGCTGACGTCTACAAAGATATTCCCCGGGTGCATGTCTGCGTGGAAGAAGCTGTCACGGAATACCTGGGTGAAGAAGATCTCAACGCCTTTCTCTGCCAGAACCTTCATGTTTACCCCCGCCGCTTTCAGGGCCGGAACATCGGCAATGGGGATGCCGTGGATGCGCTCCATTACGAGTACTGACTTGCGGGTATAGTCCCAGTCGATGAAGGGGATGTAAATCAGTGAGGAGTTTGCGAAATTACGGCGCAACTGGCTGGCGTTGGCGGCCTCGCGCTGCAGGTCCAGCTCGTCGTGGATGGTGGAGTCGTAATCTTCAACCACTTCCACGGGGTGCAGGCGCTTGCCTTCGGTCCAGTATTTTTCCAGCAGATTGGCCATCAGATACATCAGGGCAAGATCCTGCCGGATCACTTTCTCTATGCCCGGGCGCAGTACCTTCACAACAACTTCCTGGCCGTTCAGCAGAGTGGCAGCATGAACCTGTGCCACTGAGGCGGATGCCATGGGATCGGCGCTGAACTCTTTGAACAGCTCGGATACCGGAGCCCCCAGAGAGGTTTCAATAATGTTTCGGGCTGCGTCGCTGGGGAAGGGGGGGACGCGATCCTGGAGGGTTTTGAGTGATTCTGCCATGTCGTCTGGCAGGAGATCACGGCGGGTGGAGAGAATCTGGCCAAATTTGACAAATACCGGCCCGAGTTCTTCCAGAGCCAGACGCAGGCGGTCTCCACGGCTGAGTTTTGGTTGCGGAAACAGGTGCCAGGGTGCGAGCAGGAAGAAGACCTTTAGTGGCCCGGGAAGCTCAGCCAGAGGCAGGAAGATGTCCAGCCTGTAGCGGCAGAATACCCAGGAAATTCGGAACAGGCGTTGCAGACGGGTCACGGAGTCTCCGGTTTGTCAGTAGTGCCACGATTTGCAATCAGGCTTACGCGCGCTTCCAGGCGCTCTGTGCGCAGACTGAGGGTATCGATATCTTCGAATGTGGCTTCCAGCTCGCGACGGCCTGGCAGGGTGCGGCTTTCCTCATGCACGTATTCTTCGATATTGGCGTTCAAAGTAGTGAAGGCCTGTCGGCTCCAGCTCACGGCATTGCGAATGCGCTTGCCGATAAAATGGGCCGGTACATCGCCGATATGCTGTGCCATGGCGGCTTCCCAGTCCGGGTCAAGCTGATCCAGGGCGCGCTGAAACTGGTGTGCGAGACCAGTATCACCGGTAACCTCGAGCCGTTTGTCAGTAAACACGCGGTTGTCGCCTGAGGCCAGTGCCGCAAAAGCCAGGGGCCTGCCGCTGATCTCAATAGATGGCTCTTCTGCTGGCTGGCTGTGTACTTGCACGCGTTGTCCGGCGCGGTGCAGAGACAGGGTCAGCGAAACCGGCTCCGTAATGCGGAATTGTACAGGCCCTTCGAGAGCATCCAGCAGCGCCTGTTGCCCGGCGGGGTCCAGTTCCAGCGCCTGGTTCAGTGCCCGTTCTATTATGGCGGTTATCGCCGTAAGCAGGGTCGGGCCGGGGAACATCAGGGTTTGATTCCCACGTGCAGGGCAACAATGCCGCCGGTCATATTGTAGTATTTGCAGTTCACCAGGCCGGCGTCTTCCATCATGCTTTTGAGCGTGTCCTGATCCGGGTGCATGCGAATGGACTCAGCCAGGTATTTGTAACTTTCGCTGTCGCCGGCAATAAGCTTGCCCATTAATGGCAGAGCCTTGAATGAATAGGTGTCGTAGGCTTTGCTGAGCAGCGGGTTGGTGGGCTTGGAAAACTCAAGTACCATCAGCTTGCCTCCGGGCTTCAGCACGCGGGTCATGTCACGTAAAGCCTGATCCTTATCGGTTACGTTACGCAGGCCGAAGGCAATGGACACTGCGTTGAAGTTGTTATCCGGGAAGGGAAGGTGTTCGGCATCCGCCTGCACATATTCAATATTGCCAGCGTAACCGCGATCGGTCAGGCGGCTGCGACCAACCTGCAGCATGGAAGCGTTGATGTCGGCGAGAACCACTTTGCCGTCACGGCCCACCAGATCAGAAAATTTCATGGTCAGGTCGCCGGTTCCGCCGGCAATATCCAGTACCTGATGCCCCGGACGCACACCGGAAAGCTCAATGGTAAAGCGCTTCCACAACCGGTGAACACCCATGGACATGAGGTCGTTCATAAGGTCGTATTTGCCCGCGACACTGTGAAACACCTCAGCCACCTGGTTTGCTTTCTGGCTCTTTGGTACGTTGCTGAAACCGAAATGGGTTATGTCGTCCTGGCCATTGCCGGGGCTGGCCGGTGTTTGTTGCTCGCTCATGGGGCATGTCCTGTCAGAATCTGAACCCCGTATTCTAACGGTTGACGGGGTTGCTACAAGGGTGGCTCGATGTTTAATACCGCCTTACACTGTAAAACCGTTCAATTTTGAAGAGAAAACTGACTCATGTCCGTAATCGATGTACACCGCGCTCACTCTTTTGATAAAGGTCATGCCCGCGAAGCGGCGGAAACGCTTGCCCGCGATCTCTCCAGCCAGTTTGATGTGAATTACCAGTGGGAGGGCGATCATCTGACGTTCAAACGCTCTGGTGCCAAAGGCCATCTGAACATTACCGATGAAGATCTGCACGTGCATCTGGAGCTGGGAATGCTGCTGCGCCCTTTCAAATCGAGGATTGAGCAGGAGATCAACAGTCAGCTTGATCAGATTCTGAAGGCGTGACCTGACGCGCAGGTATTTATTACAGGTCGTCCGGGAGTGAAAAGGGTTCCGGATGACCGTTGATAATATTCTCCATAACCCGCTGCTCCCGTGTTACCAGCCGGTCAATCAGCAGGTCTACCTTATCCATTTTCCGGAACGCGGAATAACCTCTGTGAAGGAAGTCGTGCAGATCGCTGAGGTTGGCCATCTCTGCCGGAGTCCTGCTCATGGATAGCAGCCAGCCCAGTGTGCGATTGCGCACGTAACGGTCGAGTTGCTGCCCCACATCTGCAACCAGTATTACCTGCTTTCTGCGCTGTTCCAGTTTCTTGCTGGCCCGGTATGCCTGGCAATACTGTTCAGTGGTCAGTAATGAGGCTTGTATATCATGCTCTTCAAGACGTTCAGCCAGTTCAAGATCCAGCTGTTGAGTGATCAGGTTCAGTTCTACCAGCCCGGAAAGTGTTTCCAGAAGATGATCGGGTAGCCACTTGACCATCTTCGGGAAGACCCGGTCTATGTTGTCGTCGCGTCGTGTCATGCTGGCAGGGGCGTAAAGGTCAGTGAGCAAAAACTGAAGGCCAGCGTGATAGGCAGGTTGCTGATACAGGTCCTGATGGGTCAGTTTAAGGCGGCTTGCCTGCCAGTCCGCAATACTGAACGTACTGTCGAGCAGCCGGTGACCGGCTTTAGTGTGCCGGAAATCGTGATAATCCAGTAGCAGTTGCTGCAAGCGCCGGGCGCTGTCTGAGCGCACGTCTGTGCTGATAATGCGCTCACGATACATGGGGGCAGCTCCGATAAAACCAGGTCGAGTTTGAATAGCGCTGGCTAGTTTACCGGAGGAAAAGCGCGGGCGCAGTAAACCTGACCACTTGTCGGGTGTCAGCTTGCTGAGTATGCAGGGGGGGGCAGAACCGGGTGTCAGCCCTGGGCAGCGGCTTTCAGTGACTCAAAGCCTGGCAGCCATTCCTTGCTGTCGAGAGTAATAAAGTGGCTGGGAGCCCCGGTCTCTATAATGCGCATGGAGGTCGGGCTCTGCCTTGCGCTGGCGAGCATGGCCGGCCGGTCCAGAATGTGATCCACACCTGGAATCAGGAAGGTACCGTGGCGCACATGGCTATAAATATCAGTATGAGTGCGTGACATCCACTCAAGCAGGTTTTCGATATTGCGGACAATAGTGAGATGGTCGCGGGTAGAGTAAAACAGCTTGCTGAGCAGCTGTTTTTTTCGGGGGTTCATCTTGCCAAAAAAAGTCTGTCCGTATGCGGAAGACGGCGCGCTGTTGATCAGCCGGACTACCCAGGGCCACATGCCATGGCTGACGGGTTCCAGAATGGTTGAGACCAATGGGTAAACCTTACCCTGGGGCAGGGCTGGTGCTTCAAGAACCACTTCTACGTTTTCGTAGAGTTCCGGTCGGTGTTTAATCGCTTCAAGAATAACGGCACCGCCCCGTGAATGGCCGTGAATTCGTATATTCCGGGTGCTGGGCAGATTTACCAGTGCCTGATTCAGGATGCAGGCATCGTATTCAACGGTGCCTTCCAGATGCTTGATCGGCACCTCCCATTCCGGTGTTTCCGGCGTTACACCGTTTACCGGGATATGGTAGTTGCTGCAGGTCAGAAGGATCAGCTCAGTGGTTGGTGCTTCATAGGTCTGGGTGAAATAGCAATGATTTTCCAGAAAGCCATGTACTCCAATTACAGTCTGCTTTGCTTCGCCGCTGTGATTGCGAACAGACACTGCCCCTTCACCCACACGATAGACTCGCCCCGAGAACATCTCGGAGTAGGCGCTGTTGATTGGTTTGATCAGTTTGCGGATGTGGCTCGCTTTCATACTGTTTCCCTCCCAGCCCGGCTATAGTCTTTTATTTTGCGCTGGACCTTGAAGTCTATAGTCAGTATAGGGTTGAGGGGGTGTCGGAGTGTAGTTTTTTTGTAATACATACTGCCGGAGGCCTGGTGGAGCCGGTAATGTATGTCTGGCACAATGCTGATCACACTTTTTTCCATACCACCACTTCCGGGGACGTTCGGGTTTGAGTCACGAGCAAACGCATCCCATGCTTCCTGCGGATTCAGCCTGGCTGGCTCTGGAGAGTCACCGAAACCCTATGGCTATTACCGTCATGATGCGGGTGGATGGCCTGACCGCGCCCCGGCTGCGGGGATTCCTGAGGGTTTATTGGATGGCCTGGGAGCGCTTCCGGTATATGCCGGTCAAACGTGCACCTGGGTGGTGGTGGGAACCGGATCCGGCTTTTGATCTCAGGCACCATCTGGATGTGGTGCTTAACCGTTTTACGGAAGGCGAACTGCAGGACTGGGTTTCTGCCCGCCTGAATCAGCCTCTGCCTTTTTATCGGCCGCTGTGGAAATTCTGGCTGGCACCGAATGCAGAGGGCGGGGCGGTATTGTTGCTTCGGCTGCACCACTGCTATGCAGACGGGGTATCCCTGACAGGTATTTTTGATCGTCTTTGTCCTGTGTCTCCGCAACAGCATCCGGCAGTTTATGGCGCCCGGCAAACCGGCGGATTATCTCCCTGGGTGTCGGCGGCCAGGAGCCATATTGAGCAGTTGGTCGGCGGTGATCTGACGCCGGAATCCGGTACTGACGAACCTCATGCAGAGCCGGGAAGTCAGTGGGATCAGGCGGGCGTGTTGCTGGATCAGCTGGCCCGCAATGGATTGAAACTGGTAAATGAGTTCAGTGATTTTCTGGCCGAGCCAGAAGATACGCCGTCCGACCTCAAGCGCCCACTGTTGGGCCGGCGTCATTGCCGGTGGTCTGAGCCTGTTCCACTGGAACGGTTCCGGTCTGTTGCCAGAGCCGCAAATGTAACCATCAATGATGTCTTGCTCAGCTGTGTGGCTGCGGCGGTTCGTCCGCGCCTTGGCCTTTCGGGTAAAGCTCTGGATGATGCCGTTATGCATGCTGCCGTTCCTGTTGATATCCGCAGCCGCCTGCCGGATGACCTGCGGCCTGAACCGGGTGCGCTGGGGAATTACTTTGGTACGGTGTTTGTTCCTCTGCCGGTAGATGGCGAGAGTGCTCTGGAACGGCTTTATCGCATCAAGCAGGAAACCCGGCGACTGAAAAAGAGCTGGCAGCCAGGAATTGCCTGGAGCTTGTCAGCCTGTTCAACCCTGGTTCCTGAACCCCTGCGCCAGCCGCTTTCAGATATTTTCTACCGCAAGGCCAGTGCTGTCGTTTCGAACGTCCCCGGTACTCCGGAGGTGCGCTATATTGCCGGCTGCCGGATCAAAGAGCAGATGTTTTGGGTGCCTCAGGCCGGTAGTATCGGCTTGGGTATCAGCATTGTCAGCTATGCCGGGCAGGTTCAGTTCGGTGTGGTCGCAGACGAAGCGGTTCTGGCTGATCCGGAAGACTTTCTGCAGGATTGTTTGCAGGAGTTGTCTCAGTTCCCGGAAGGGTCGTAATCCCAAAGTTCTGTTTCGCCTCCCTCCCAAATGAGCACAAAACCAGCCCCCTTGGCTGATTCCCCCCTTCTCCCCGCTAACAGAAGATGAAACTCAGGCGACAGACCACGCCTGGGGTAGCCAGATGCATTGGTACCCCAAACCAGAATTTCAAAAACAATCGGGGGAACTATGAACAACAACAATTTCAGAAAAACAGGCATGGCAATGGCAATGGCCAGTGCTCTGTGTGCCAGTGCGGGAGCAAATGCTGCCGTCGAGTTATACAACCAGGATGGGACGTCCTTTTCTGTGGATGGCTACTTCAACGCGTTTTATGTAAACCGCAGTGAAGACGTTTCTGACACCCGGGATTCCCGTATCAAGATGGGTTTTTTGCCCAACACTATCGGGTTTAATTTCAGTAAGGAAATGGGCGACCTGACCCTGGGCGGCCGTTCCTCCTTCTGGACGACCATCAACGACAGCCTTGACTCTCCAACTGATACTGCCATCGATGTGCGTCAGTTCTACGCCACAGTGGATGGCAGCTTTGGTCAGGTGCTTATCGGTAAGGACTTTGGCCTGTACGCCCGCTCCAATATCTTCCTGGATGAAATCCTCATGGGGTTTGGTTCGCCGGGTGGCAGCCCGGGTGGTGTTTCTTTCGGCAATATCCGGACAGGTTATGCTTACCCGACTCCATCGGCCCAGATCACCTACCGTTCTCCCGATATGAGTGGTTTGCAGATCGCTGTGGGTGCTCTGGATCCGGCCGATACCGTTACGGGCGTGGCCGATGAGAACTCGGCGCCACGATTTGAATCCGAGGTTACTTACAGCACTAACCTGAGTAACGTTGCTCTGACTGGCTGGGTGAATGGTCGCTATCAGTCGGCGGAGAGTGGAGCTACAACAGTTGACAGCACGGCTGTTGGTTATGGCCTGAAAGCTTCAGTTGCCGGCCTGACTGTGGCGGCATCAGCCTTCACATCCAAGGGTGATAACCCTGTACTCATTGTCAACGCTCCTCTGACTGAAGACGATGCCGATGGATTTCTGGTTCAGGGTTCCTATGCCTTCGGGGCCAACCGTGTCGTACTTTCCTATGGCGAAACCGATGCTGAAATTCTTGATATTGAAACTGAAAACACGACCATTGGTTTCTTTCACGACATTAACAGCAATTTCAAAGTTGTTGCCGAGTACAGTATGTATGAGGACAAAAATCGTTCAAGCGGCGTAACTACTACGGATGCGGACACAATCGCACTTGGTGCGATTGTTATGTTCTGATCCTGGTGTGAGGGGTGGCCGGAGCCGTTCTGTGCCGCCCCGAACTCGATCTGTTTGTAGAACTAAAGTGTCGGTTTTGTCGTGTCCAGGACGGACGCGTCATCAACTGTTGATGCGGGAGTAATTTAATCAATGGCTTACGATCACTTTGGCGCTCCGGTGAAAAGCACTGAAGTCGCATTGGCGGGATATCCGGATGCAGTAAAATTACCGGGAAGACCTTTTCCTGTGGAACCTTCCTCTATGCAGTCAGTGATGTCTCAGCCCGCGGTTCGAGTTGCAAGTTCCGGTACTCGTGATCCGGCTATGGCTGCGGCTAGTCTCGCTGACGAGCTCCGGCACCCGTACCTGGGGTTTGTGCTGTTTTTCTGTTCCGCAGAATATGACCTTGCACGCCTTGGCGCTGCACTGGAAAACGAGTTTGCGGGTGTGACTGTTTCAGGGTGTACGTCTGCTGGTGAGATAACCTCCCGTGGTTATGATCGCGGATGCATTTCGGCCATCGGCTTTGACCGTCGTTATTTCTCGATTGATTGCGCACTGATTCGGGAAATGGATCGTTTTACGTTGCAGGATGCCCAGAACGTCATAGACGGATTGTTGTCACATTGCCGTAGCGCGAGACTGGCCCCTATTAAAGGTAACACCTTCGCAATTACGCTTCTGGACGGACTGTCGAGCCGGGAGGAGCTGGTGCTGGCAACTCTTAATGCGGCGCTCGGAAGTATTCCCCAGTTTGGCGGGTCTGCCGGTGACGATGAACGCCTGACCAACACACATGTGTTCCATGGAGGCCGTTTTCACTCAGGGGCGGCAACCGTTCTGCTGGTAAATACCCCTCTGGATTTCCGTGTTTTTTCCACACACCACATGGCTGAGGGCAGAGAAAAGCTGGTTGTCACCAAAGCTTGTGCAGACACCCGGACTGTCTACGAACTCAATGCAGAGCCTGCTGCTGAAGCCTATGCCCGGGCTGTGGGTTCAACGGTTGAGGCGCTGGACAGGGAGATATTTGCGCTCCGGCCTCTGGGCGTAAAAATTGGTGACCATTATTTTATTCGCTCGATACAGCGTGTTAATCCGGACAAAAGCCTGACCTTTTATTGTGCAGTTGAAACCGGAATTGTAATGACCGGAATGGAACCTGGAGCACTGCTTGATACAGTGCGGACCCAGCTCGAAGCCTCGGAACGTGTTGTTGGCCGGCCTCTTGTGACTATTGGCTGTGACTGTTTCCTGCGTCGTCTGGAGGCTGAACTTACCGGAGAGTCAGACGCAGTGTCTGAGTTCCTTCGCTATCACAAGGTTATCGGGTTCAATAGTTACGGGGAGCAGTTCAATGGAATGCATATCAACCAGACGTTTACGGGAGTAGTTATTGGCCAGCCTGATGTCTGTTCCGGGTAAAGACAAATCCCCGGTGAGCTGTCCTCTTGAGCGGCGGCTTGCCGAGCTGGAGGCGGAAAATGATCGCCTTCGGAAGATTCGCGATGCCCTGATTGTCCGGGTTGAATCCGGCGATGCACACAAGCCTGAACCCTATGCGGCTTTTGAACACTCGGTTGTCCTGGCTGAACAGGTGCGTGAGCGTACGGAAGCTCTCAGTCTGGCGATGGATGAGCTGAAAACCAGTAATAAAGCCCTGACCCGTGCCCGGGAAGAAGCAGAGACCTCCCGTCAGCGCCTCAATGATGCAATTGAGAGTATTGCTGATGGTTTCGTGCTTTTTGACCGTCAGCACCAGCTGATTCAGAGCAATAGTCGTTTCCGGAGCTACTGGCGCCATGCTGGTGCCCCTATGCCGGCTCCGGGCGCACATATCAGTGAAGTGCGGGCGTTGGCAGTGGCTTCGGGTTTGATTGTTGAGGAGCACAGTGAGCCGGATTCCGAAGGGGAAGTCTTCCTGCTGTCCAACGACCGCTGGGTACAGATGACTGAACGACCTACCCGTGAAGGTGGTCTGGTGGTGCTGTATTCCGATATTACAGACGTTAAGAACAGCGAGATGGCCCGACGTATCAGAGCGCTTGAGGACAGCGAGCGCTGGATTCGCGTTGTAACGGATCACGTTCCAGCTCTGATTGCTTATGTGGGGGCGGATCTCAGTATCCAGTTTTGTAATCGGGTTTATGCAACCTGGTATGGCCGCAATGGTGAATCACCGCTTGGAAAGAGTCTGGATAAAGTACATCCGCCTGAACTCTACAAGCGCCTTCTGCCACATATTCTCGAGGTATTGTCCGGGCGCAACGTAACCTTTGAATTTGAAGAGGCGGGAGAGATGGGGCAGGAGCGTTATATGTTGCGCTCCTATGTTCCCAACTTTGATGAACAGGGAGATATTGTCGGCTTTTTCGTACTGATCCGTGATATCACCGACAGGCGCAAGACCGCGCTGGCGCTGGAGCAGGCATACGGCAGCCTGGAGCGCCGGGTTAAAGAGCGCACAGCTGCACTGACTGATGCCAATTGCCAGTTGCGTACGGAAATTGAGGAACGCGCTGCGGCAGAAGCTCGCCTGCGTGACGCAAAGCGTGAAGCAGAGCAGGCCAATCTCTCCAAAACCAAGTTTCTGGCAGCTGTCAGTCATGACCTTTTGCAGCCCCTGAACGCGGCAAGGCTCTTCACCAGTGCCTTGCTGGAGCAGTCCTTTGGCCCCAAGGCTGAAGGGCTGGTGCGCTCGGTAAGTACGTCACTTGATGATGTCGAAAATCTCCTGGGCACTCTGGTGGATATTTCCAAACTGGATGCGGGAGTGATTCAGCCGGATGTAACGGCATTTGATTTGCGGGATCTGCTTAATAATATTGCCCGTGAGTTTCGCCAGATGGCCTTGGCGGAAGGGCTTCGGCTCGATTTTGTAGCCAGCTCGGCCATTATTGAATCGGATTCCCAGTTGCTGGCCCGTATTCTCCGGAATTTTCTCACCAACGCTCTTCGCTATACCGAGACAGGTCGTGTCCTGCTGGGGTGCCGGCGGGAAAAAAACTCAATAGTGCTACAGGTGTGGGACACAGGCCCCGGCATTCCCGCGGACAAACTCAAGGAAATATTCCAGGAGTTCAAGCGCATCCAGCCATCGGGAGCTCATTCGGATAAGGGCCTTGGTCTGGGGCTGGCTATTGTTGATAAAATTTCCCGCATGCTGGGCCATGATGTGAGTGTATCGTCGGTAGAAGGCCGGGGGTCAGTGTTCAGTGTCAGGGTGCCTTTGGGGCAACTGAAACCCCGCCTTGAGGCAGTGGAAAGCAACCTGGTGGCAGCGAACGGACAAGGGCTTGGCGGTGCGAAAATCTGGGTTATCGACAATGATCGTGCGATTTGTGAGGGCATGAAGACGTTGCTGGAAGGCTGGGATTGCCAGGTCACGACGGCGGTTTCTCTGGAGGATCTGGAAACGCAGTTAAACCCGGCCCGGAACCCGGTGGATGTGATACTGGCTGATTACCATCTGGACAACGATGAAAACGGAGTTGATGCGGTTTCGGCTATAAATAGCCGACGTCGGAAGCCTGCGCCGGTCGTGATGATTACTGCCAATTACACCAACGAGTTGAAGCAGCATATCCGTGAACTGGGCTACCTGCTTATGAACAAGCCTGTAAGGCCATTGAAGCTACGCAGCGCCCTCAACCATCTGCTCCGCGGCCAGTAAGCATGCAGTGAGCACTGATGCTCTTATCGTTTCAGGTACTGGCTGAAGTCTACATCACCGGCGGCAAGAATGGCCTGCACCCGGTTGTGCACCGAGAGCTTGCGCAGAATTGCTGAAACGTGGGCTTTGACTGTGGTTTCGGCAATATTGAGGTTGTAGGCAATCTGTTTATTGGATTCACCCTTGGACATACGCTCCAGCACAAGCAGCTGGCGGCGTGTCAGAGAGTTCAGAAGCTCCGGAGAAATCGGATTACTGTCATTGCGATGGCGGCGCTGACTTTCCTTGCCGGTCCGGATAATGTCGGATGGCAGGTAGACGTTGCCATTCAGGATCTGCTGTATCGCCTCGGTCATCTGGGCGCGGGGTGAGGATTTGGTAATGAATCCTATGGCCCCGTAGGTGATGGCCTGTAATACCACCTGTTTGTCTTCCTCGGCGGATACAATCACCACCGGAATCGTGGGTGCTTCGTTGCGCAGGGCGATCAGGCCGTTCAGGCCGTGCATCCCGGGCATGTTCAGGTCGAGCAGAATCAGGTCCAGATCGTCGTGCTCCCGGGTCAGCGCAATTGCACTTTCAAGATCCGCAGTTTCGATTACGTCGCTGCCGGCAAAGCCGGATTCGATCACGCTGGTAATGGCTTCCCGGAACAGTGGGTGGTCGTCCGCGATAAGGATTTTGTAGGCTACTTCCGGAGTTTCCGTCATCTGAGGTTCGCTTTGCGCCAGTGGTTGGTTGTCTCTGTCAGCATAGCTTTTTTTCGAGTCGATAGTTGCAGTCAGCATGTATATCCCTCAATTGTTGTTTTGGTGCTGAGCAGTGAATTCAGGCTGTATCGGGTCGGCTGGCTGTGTCGGGAGGCCTGCATTTTGCCAGCTGTCGACGCCATCTTTATACCAGTACAGTGTTTTAAATCCAGATTCGGAAAGGCGTTTTACTGCATTCCAGGAGAGCCAGCAGTCGGACTTGCACAAGACTGCGACCGGCTGATCCTGGTCGTTGTCCGTGAGCTGGCGAACATTGTTGATCAGGTAATCGTGCCAGTCCTTGTTCAGTTCACCTTGCCCGGTGTTGGGTAGCCAGTGAGCTGAGGGCAAGGAGTGGTGAGGTTCTGTCTGCAGGAAACGGTTGTGGCGGAACTCGAGATTAATAACATCGATGATCACCAGTGCCGGCTCATCCTTGATCAGCTCCTCCATAGCTTTGGTGTCGACGGTGACAGCTCCGGTGGCCTGCCCTGGCGTCGGGCTCCGGTATCGGTCCACACGATAGCCCGCATCGGAAAACAGCCCGGCAGATTGCGGGTCAGTACTTGCAGTGGCATTCCCGGCGATGAGCGGCAACAGGAGCGTGAGCGGAATCGACAATGCTAGCTTGACTAAGGGCCTGAACACTGGACTGAACCTCGATTTATTATTGTGATGCTGCCATTACACGGTATGTCGCAGGTCAGGTGAATGAGACCATCGCACCAAAAAAGAAGCACTAAAGTACTATTCTCGCGCGAGGGGTGATGATGGGCGAGAGGCAAGAATCCGGGTGCGCTGAGGCCGGAATCCGGCTGTTGCCAGTGTGGCGAGCACCAGAGTGACTGTTGCGGTAATACCGAATGCCAATGGGTTCCATTGCAGGTAGAGGGCGAACCGGATTGCTTCTACTGCATGGGTAAACGGGTTGAACTGGCATAGCCAGTACAACCAGGGGCTGGCTTCCTGCATTTTCCAGAGTGGATACAGAGCCGAGGACAGAAAGAACATCGGGAAAATGACAAAATTCATCACGCCGGCGAAATTTTCGAGTTGCTTGACCCAGGTTGCAATCAGCAGGCCGAATGCGCCCAGCATCAGCGAAACCAACAGAACCGCTGGCAGCACTGCAAGATAACCCCATGCGGGTGGTTCCACGTCGAGAAGCCGGGCCACCAGAAGGAACAGATACACCTGTGCGACTGATACGATGCCCATGGAGAGTAGTTTGGTGATCAACAGAAAGGGGCGTGGCAATGGGCTCATCAGCAGCACCCGCATGCTGCCCAGTTCGCGGTCGTACACCATGGATAGCGCACCCTGCATGCTGTTGAACAGGATGATCATGCCGCACAGCCCTGGGGCGATATAGGTCTCATAGGTGATGTAGGTCTGGTAGGGCGGAATAATGGAAATCCCCAGAACCGCCCGAAAACCCGCAGCAAAGACCACCAGCCATAACAGTGGCCTGACCAGCGCGCTGAAAAAGCGGGTTCTTTGCTGCCAGAAACGCAGCCATTCCCTGGCCTGAATGCCTACAAAGCAATGCCAGTAATGGGCAGCTTTCATGGTGATCCGGCTCCGGTCAGGGTGTGGAAGGTTTCGGCCAGATCACGGGCACCCTCAGCTTCGCAGATGGCGTGCCCCGTCCCGTCAGCCAGTAACTGCCCCTGGTGCAGGATAAGCACCTGGTCATTCTCATGTACTTCCTCAATCAGGTGTGTGGCCCAAAGCACGGCCAGCCCGTCTTTCTCACATAGCGCCCGTACATGCTCATTAAGGGCCTGGCGGCTGGCAACATCCAGTCCTGCCGTGGGTTCATCCAGTAAAAGCAGCGAAGGTTCATGGAGCAGAGCGCGGGCAATTTCCACGCGCCGGCGATGACCTCCATTGAGTTTACGCACGGCATCGTTTGCGCGATCCAGCAATTCAAATCGCTCCAGTTCCCGGTCACCCCGTACCCGGGCTTCCTTGCGGGATAACCCGTGCAGCGCGGCGTGATACTGCAGGTTCTGACGCACGGTCAGGTCCAGATCAAGGGCATTGTGCTGGAACACCACGCCGATCCTGCGCATGGCTTCGGCTGGCTGCTTCTTCAGGGACTGACCCGCCAGCAGGATATCGCCCTGTTGCAGTGCCAGAAGCCTTGTCAGTAGCCCGAATAACGTGGATTTGCCAGCGCCATTGGGCCCAAGCAGGGCGTGGAAATGACCAGAGGCCAACTCGAAGCTTACGTCCCTGAGCACAGGCTTGTCGCCGTAGCGAAAGCTGATGTTGCTTGCCTGGATGGTCACGACGACGGATCTATGACCACGCCCCAGGGGTAGCGGCCGACCTTGATGGTTTTGATCACCTTCATGGCGTCCACATCAATGACCGATACATCTCCGGACACGCCATTGGTGGTAAACAGGCGTTTCTCGTCCTTGTCCAGATCCAGTTGCCAGACCCGGCTGCCAACAAGCAGATAATCCAGCACCTCATAGGTTTTGGCATCCACCACCGCAACATGGTTGGCTGGTCCAAGGGCCACGAACGCATATTTGCCGTCGGACGTCAGCCTGATACCTACAGGCTGAACACGGTCCTGGTTAACGCCGCGCACCTTGAAAGACATCTCATGGATCTGTTCCAGACTGTCCACATCAATGATGTGCACGGTGCCGCCGATTTCCGAGGAGGCCCAGGCAATCTTGCTGTCTTTGCTGAATTCCACATGTCGGGGGCGTTGCCCGATCACAATGTTTTTCTCTATCTCGAAGGTTTCGGTATTGATCCAGTGCAGCATACTGGTGGTTTCGGACGTATTTACTGCCCATTTACCATCCGGGCTCACAGCCATGCCTTCCGGTTCAATGCCTACATCAATCTGGGCCAGCACATCTTTGTTGGTTACATCCACTACGGTCACGATCGCATCGTCTTCGTTGGCGATGTACAGGTGTTTGTTATTGGGGTGCAGGGAGAACTGCTCCGGGTCTTCACCGGATGGCAGGCTGTCGATGATCTTGCGGGTGGCCAGGTCCAGCACCTGCACTGTGTCATCGTCGCTGGCGCAAATGTAAAGTCTGGTGTGATCCTTGGAGAGCAGAATTCCCCGGGGGCGTGCACCGACATCAATAGTGTCGATCACCTCCATGGATTCGATATCAATAACCGATAGCGTGTTGTCTTTTTCGTTGGACACGTAAGCCAGGCTGGCAAGCGCAGGCGTAGACAGTCCGATCATAGCGGCCAGGGCTGTCTTTTTGAGTAAGGATTTCATGAAATAACTCCTTCTTGTTTTAAGTAACTGCAGTCAAGGCGGTCAGCCGTTAATGCGACAGTTGCTCTCGGGCTTGTCGAAGCCGAGCGTGTCCATGTCAGAATTTGGGTGCAGGAAACCTTCAAACGGTGCCCGGGCTACCAGCCCCCTGGGATGTACCAAAGGCACAGGCTGTCTGAGTTGCCCGTTCCAGTCGCGGTAGTTGAGCTTGCGACCTTTGAAAGCGGCCAACTGGAATCTGTCGCTGTACAGGAAGCTCCGGATTTCGGCTGGGCTCGGGTTGTTGATGCCTGTCACTGCTGTGCCAATCGAGCGGATAGCGGCCCAGGCAGCATAGTCCTCACTGTTCATGTCGCGGCTGGCGAGTTTGCGAAAGCGGCTCTGCAGTTGTGCTGCTCCCCAACTCTCCACTACCCGGTGCCAGGCCACTGGCGACATACCCTGTGTGCCGACCACGGGGCGCGGCAGCCAGGTATTGAAGGGGACGTACTCGCCGAAATCACCGCGAACATCGGCCACCACGACAGCGTCGTAATTGCTGGCCTGGGTAAACAGAGGCAGTTCCTTCGAAGCTGTCCTGCGAAGATCGGCATCGAAAGTCCAGAGTTTGTCCTCAACAATTTTCAGGCCGAAGCGTTTGGCGGAGCGGCGGAAAGCATCGGCCCAGCCTTTGTCGGCATCTGTCGGCCCGCCGATCAGGAAAACCTCATCCCAGCGGCGCTGGTTCAGCCACTGAGCCAGTGCGTCCGTCAGCATGGCGTAGCTTGGCATGGTGTGTAGCAGGTTGAGGTTGCACTCATCGGTGCGAAGTTTGTCGTCCCTGGCTCCAGCGTTGAAGAACAGCGTTGTTTCCTTCGCCCTGGAGGTGATTGTTTCCAGAGTCTGTGCCGGAGCATTTATCACGAACAGCTCGATACCCTTCCCGAGCATGGTTTCGAAGGCTGTTATGGCTTCCTCTTCAGAGTTGGCGCGGGTGCTTTGAAGGGTGTAAGTCTGGCCAAGGAATTTGCCGCTGGCGTTGTTGTCCTGTATGGCCAGCTCAGCGCCTTTCAGGCCAGCGTCCTCCGGTTCCGGGAGGACGTTGGACAGCACAGGCCCCTGGTCTGGGTGCCATTGCACGTAGCCGACGCGAACCTCCAGAGATTCGGCCTGCAGTGGGGCCGCGTTGACTAGCGTTATCAGTATCGCTGTTGCAGCTCTGAACAGGACAGACATGGAATTCTCCGGTTTATTGTTGTGCCTTCAGCTTAGAGAAGGGAAAAAGTCCCGAAAATATCCAGAAAGTAGGAAAGTGGCAGTACTAAAGAACTATTCCTGTCAAAAATGATGCCTTTAGCATGGTTGTAATGGTGGCTGATGCCTCGAACAGGATAAAAACCCATGACGGCGTACCGGAAGATTTCCCTGACAATGCTGACGGTGTTTATCCTTGTTTACCTGCTGGGCGCTGTCTTTTACATCGGACAGGCCCGCCATGATGTGCAGCGTGAACTCATTGGTGTGCATGGCCTGGCTGATAGTCTGGGCAGCCCGGGAAACCTGCCTGCGAGTGTGGTTGAGAACATGCGCCACATGCGGCCATTGGCTGGAACTGCCAGCGCCGCAAAGGCCGGTGACAGCGTGCCCTCCTGGTTTTCATCCATGATTGCGGGGAATGTCTCCTTTGCTCCGGTCAATGGCTGGAGGATTGATCCATCTGATGAGGCAGAAGAAATCTGGGAAGGCTTCCTGTTGATCTCGTTTTCATACGCTGTGGGTATGGTTTTGTGTTTTGCCGCCCTCTATGGTTCTGTCAGGCAGGGATTGCGGCCGCTGGAATCTCTGGCCTCCGGCCTGGAAGCCGTGGCTGGAGGCAAACTGACCTCCAGGCTTCCGCGTCAGGATATCCGGGAACTGGATGCGCTCGCAGGGAGGTTTAATACCATGGCCGTGGCACTGGAGAATGAACAAAAAACCGTTAGCCTCCTGCTGAACGAGTTGCTCCAGTTACAGGACCGTGAGCGGTCGCATATTGCCCGTGTTTTGCACGATGATCTGGGCCAGTATCTCACCGGCATCCGCGCTCAGGCGCGGAGCTGGGTTTATGACCCGGAACTTGACGAGCAACACAAACAGCAAGCCAGAGATATGGCGGGGCATTGCGAAACCCTGCAGCAGCACTTTCGCCATCTGTTGCAGGATCTGCACCCGCTGGTGATGGAGCAACTGGGGCTTGGCAGTGCCATCCGCCACCTTACAGAACAGTGGCAGCAACTGAGTGGGCTGGACTGCCGGCTGGATATGGATGATCGTTTGCCCCAATTGACGGATGAACAGCAGACCCATCTCTATCGTTTTCTCCAGGAGGCTCTCAATAACATCTCCCGCCATGCCAGGGCCAGCTGTGCGACTCTTGCGGTAGCAGGAAACACCCAGGGCTTGCGGGTAGAGATTCGTGATGACGGCGAGGGCAATGACAACCTCCCGGAAAAAGCCGGGCTTGGCCTGCGTTCCATGCGGGAGAGGGCTCGTTGTCTTGGCGGTAAAGTTCAGTTTTTCAGCAAGGCTGGTGAGGGCACCTGCATCTGTCTGGCGGTGCCGCTGCCCAATTCTGGTTCAGGTTCGGGAGGTGCGTTATGAAATTGTTGCTTGTGGACGACCATCAGGTTGTACGTCAGGGAATTGCCAGCCTGTTGCGGTCCATGATCCCGGCCATCGCTATTGTTGAGGTTGAGACCGGGCTGGATGCTGTGGCCCGTTACGGGGATTTACAGCCCGACGTGGTGCTTCTGGACATGGGGTTGCCGGATATTTCCGGGCTGGAAGCCGGGCGTCGGATCCGCCAGCGCTGGCGTGGTGCCGCAATATTGTTTTTCACCATGCATGATGAGCTGCCTATGGTCAGGCAGGCACTGGATGTGGGCGGGCTGGGGTTTGTATCCAAGAGCTGCGCCCCGGAGGAGTTGGCGGAGGCCGTCAAGAGAGTGGCTGCGGGCCAACCTTATATCGAACACCCGATAGCGACCCGGCTGGCTATGAACGTGGAAAGGCCGGTGGATCATCGCCTGCGTGATATCACTCAGCGGGAGATGGAGGTTCTGTTGATGTATGCCCGTGGTGAGAGTATTCCCGGTATTGCCGGGCGTTTGTGCGTCAGTAATAAAACGGTTTCCAATCACCTGGCCGTGCTGAAAAACAAACTGCAGGTATCTTCATCGGTAGAGCTGATTCACCTGGCCGTGGATGCAGGGCTGATTCGCTACGGCCAGCTGGGAGAGGGTCAGCGGGTGTAAACCCGCCAACGGTTACCAGTCAAAAGGGCAGTTTGTGCAGCCTTCCATGAAGGTGCCTACAAAGGTGGCGTAGTGTATCCGGGCTCCTGTCAGATCGGCGTCCGCCAGGTTGGCTCGGCCGAGTTTGGCTTCCTGAAGGTTGGCTCCGAGCAAACTGGCACCTTTCAGGTTGGCTTTCGGCATCCATGAAATTTCAAAACTGGTGAATGCCAGATTGGCGTTTGGCAGTGATGCTCCCGAGAATCTTGAGAAGGCAAAGTTGGCGCCTGTAAGGTCTGCGCCGCTAAAATCCGACCCTTGGGCAAACAGGTATTCGGCCTGCATGCCCTGAAAGTTAACGTTTTTCAGTGACGCTCCCCGCATGCTTGCACGGTACGCCTGCAAACGGTACCCAGTGGCGTTGTCCAGGTTTGCACCATCCAGATTGGCGCCCCTTAGGTTGGTATGGCTGAGGTTGGTTCCCGATAGATTGGCCCCTTTGAAGTCCGCAGAGCTCAGGTCCATATTGGACAGGTCCGCACCCCGCAGGTCCATGCCGGCGCAGCTGGCTTCCTGTTCAAGAACACAGCCGTTAATGACTGGCGCCTTATCCTTGCCTGCAAGGTAGTCACCGGCTAGTACTGGTGAGCACAGCGTAATCATGGAGGCGGCTATAACTGATTTCATGACATTTACTCCCGAACGGATGTTCGAAAACAGGGCCTGGCATAACGCCAGGCCCTGGCCGGAGGCTGGTTATTTCGAGGCCTGTGCCCAGGATGGCATCTTGAAGACCCAGAATGACCCGCCCTGGGAAATGGGCTTGGTCAACTCGGCCATGTCGCCACCCCAGAGTGGCACTGCGCCGCCATAACCGGATGTGACACCGATATACTGTTCACCATCCATTTCCCAGGTGATCGGGGGAGAAATGATTCCCGAGCCAGTCTGGAACTTCCAGAGTTCTTCGCCGGTTTCGGCATCAAATGCCTTGAGGAAGCCGTCACCTGTGCCTGTAAACACCAGGCCGCCTTTGGTGGCGAGAACGCCCGCCCACAGAGGCATGTTTTCCTTGTGCTCCCACTCGATCTCTCCGGTGATCGGGTTCATGGCTCGCAGGATGCCAACATGGTCGTCATACATGCGCTTGATACGGAAGCCCTGGCCCAGATAGGCAGCACCTTTTTTGTAGGTGACTTCCTCAGTCCAGTAGTCCTCTTTCCAATGGTTGGCTGGCACGTAGAACAGGCCGGTGTCCTGGCTATAGGCCATGGGGTTCCAGTTTTTGCCTCCGAGGAAGGGAGGGGAAACCTCAATAGTCTCGCCGCGGGTCTCACCCTCGGCTACTGGTGGTGGCCGCTGCCCTTCTACTTCTATGGGACGGCCGTCTTCGCCGATTCCTTTAGCCCAGGTAATGTTGTCCACGAACGGGAAGCCCTTCTTGAATTCTCCGCTGGTGCGATCAACTACGTAGAAGAAGCCGTTACGGTCAGCATGAGCTGTAGCTTTTACAGTCTTTCCATTCTCGTCGTACTCAAAAAGAACGAGTTCGTTGTTACCGGAGAAATCCCAGGCATCATTAGGTGTGTGCTGGTAGAACCACTTCACTTCCCCTGTGGAGGGGTCAACGCCTACCTGACCAGATGTGTACAGGTTGTCGTAATCAGCCGGGTCACCGCCAGGTGATGTTCGCTTCCAGGTATTCCAGGGAGCCGGGTTGCCGGCGCCGACGATGATTGTGTTGGTCTCGGCATCGAAACTGGCGCTCTGCCAGGGTGCGCCTCCGCCCTGACTCCAGGCTTCAACTTTTCCGGTTTCAGTATTCGGGTCATCGGGCCAGCTTGGCGCGCTGGCGTCACCGGTAGGGGTGCTTTTCTTGCCGTTCAGGCGGCCGTAATGTCCTTCAACAAACGGACGCATCCAGATTTCTTCGCCGGTATCAGGGTCACGGGCAAACAGCTTGCCCACAACGCCGAATTCATCGCCGGAGGAACCGTGAATCAGGAGAACCTTGCCGGTTTTCTGATCTTTAGCCAGGGTGGGTGCTCCGGTCATGGTGTATCCGGCTTCGTGGTCGCCGAACTTTTCCCGCCACACAACTTTCCCTGTGTCCTTGTTCAGGGCAACAATGCCTGCGTCCAGAGTGCCGAAGAAAACTTTATCCCCGAAGATGGCTGCGCCGCGGTTGACGACGTCGCAGCATGGCCGGATACCATCAGGCAGCCGGTGATTGTATTCCCAGAGCTTGTCGCCGGTTTTGGCGTCCAGAGCATAGATGCGCGAATACGAGCCGGTTACATAGACAATGCCATCGTGGATGAGAGCCTGGGACTCCTGGCCACGTTGTTTTTCATCACCGAACGAGAATGACCAGGCAGGGACCAGTCGCTCAACGTTGTCACGGTTGATGGTTGTCATCGGGCTGTAACGCTGTGCTTTGGGGCCGATGCCATAGCCAAGAACGTTTTCTGTTGTTTCCGCATCGTTGGCGATGTCGTCCCAGGTAACTTCTTTTGCCTGGGCCTGCAATGACAATGCGACTGATGAGCTCAGCATCAGGGCCAGGCCTATTCCGCGTACAAGCGGGTGTTTCTCAATGGTGGTTTTCATGGTTTCCCCTTGATTTTTGTTGTGACCACAACGTCCTGCTTCTGACGTCGACGCAATGAGTATTAGCGTTGCAGCCGAGTGTAAGCGACGGAAAAAATCATGATGAATGCGGGAAAATGCCGCTAAAAACCGGGAAAAGTTCCCGGCTGTATCGCTTGTCGCTGAGAAGTAGGAGGTTTTTCGAGAGCGCCTCAGGCTCTCATGCTTTAGCCCTTGCTCTGACCGTCTACTACCAAGGAACTACACCAAAACCCCCAAAGTGGCATTCGGATCAGGCTGCGGGGTTCCTAGACTTGAGACAAGCAGTCTGGTGTTTGATAAACCCTAACGCCTGGGCATCAAGATCCGAACAAAGAGGTACTAACAATGACAACGTCCTTTTCTGTAAAAACACTATTCGCAGCTGCGCTGTTTGGCATGGCTGGACTGGTAATGGCGCACGGTAATGTAACGCCGCAACCCGTAGATACAGGGGACCTGCCAGATCTGGGTACAGAGCCCCTGGCAGAGAATCCGTTTCGGGAGGGCAGTTCCAAGGGTGACCTGAATGCCCAGGCCGTAGCTATCGGTGAGAGCGGTTATGCCGGGAACTGTGCGGGTTGTCATGGTATCCAGGCTATGTCGGGCGGCCTGACACCGGATCTGCGTGAGCTTTCTCCCTGGGACGATGAGTACTTTATCGGTCGTGTCATGAACGGAACTGATCGGGGGATGCCCTCTTTCAAGAGCAACCTGGGGCAGACTGCCATCTGGGCCATCAGAACCTATGTGGAATCTCTTCCTGCACCTGAGTAATCAGTCGTTGGTGAAGGCAGGAACATAATCCTCAAGGCGAATGTCAGAAGGGGTCACAGTGAAAATCACTCGATATTTGATGGCATTGGTGTTGTTTTTTGTCGCTGGCTTTGTGGTCGCTCAGGAGGGTGTGCTCGACCGGCCACCGGAGCGAACCTACGACATCGTAGTGGCCTCAGGGTTCCTGAAAGTAGGTATGTACGAAAATTTCCCGCCTTATTCTTTTGAACAGGATGGTGTTGCCAGGGGCATTGATGCGGATATTGGCAGATATATTGCCAAAGAGCTGGGGGTCGAGTTCCAGCCCCACTGGATCGTGCCGGATGAAACTCTGGGCGATGACCTCCGCAACAATGTTTGGAAAGGCCATTACCTGGCAAAGCGACGTCTGGCAGATGTGATGATGCGTGTGCCCTATGACAAGAAATTCGCCTATATGCAGGATTCCACCGGGGAGTACATGAACGAGCAGGTGGTGCTGTTCGGCCCGTACCAGCAGGAGCAGTGGCAGATCGGATTTAACCCGGAAATGATCCAGGATGTCTCGACCATTGCCCTGTTTCAGTATCACCCGATTGGCGTTGAGATCGATACGCTGCCTGACTTCTATCTCAGCTCGACCCTTGGTGGTCGGTTACGAAATCAGGTTCACCACTTTCCGAACGTGGCGACTGCATTCGATAAGCTGGAAGCTGGAGAGGTCAGTGCTGTGATGGGAATGCGGGCCGAGATTGATTTTGAAATGCAGCAGCGCGCTGGCAGTGGCCTGAAAACAGCATCCAATGGGTTTCCCGGTATTGGCAAGCAAGTCTGGGATGTCGGGGTAGCAGTCAAACATACCCATCGACAACTGGGTTACGCGATAGAGGCCATTATTGACCAGATGGTTCGTAATGGTGAGATGGAGGCTCTGTTCGGTCGCTATGGCCTGAGATACACGATACCCGCCTACTATGATGAGATTCTGGGTGTCCGGGAGGAGTAAATTGCTATGACACAACTCTGGGCAAGAACAGCGCTGCTCGCAGTGCTCGGTATGGGGTGGTCTGCAATTTCGCAGGCTGGAATTCCTGAAGATCCGTTCGACTCTCCAATGTGGACGTACAACCTTAACAAGTATCTGGGTGACAATCTCAGTGTCGTGATCGATCCCAGCGTCCGGCTTGAAGTGCCACCTTTTGCAGAAAATTCAGCCCAGGTGCCTTTGACCCTGAACCTGGAAGCCTTTGCCGGCACTATTCGCAAGGTGGTGGCCTGGGTTGACCTGAACCCGATTCCGCATCTGTTTACCTACGAACCGGGTGAGCGTCTGGCGGAGGTCATTGCGCTGAATTTTCGGGTTCAGCAGGCGACGACTGTCAGAGCGGCGGTGCTCGACAGCGACGGAGTGTGGCATATGGGTGGTGCGTTTGTTGATGCTGCCGGTGGTGGCTGTACGGCACCCAGTATGACCGCCGGTAATCCTGACTGGGAAAAGGAATTCGGCCAGATTCGTAGTGGTGCATTTTCCCGGGCGGACCACATTCGCTTCAAGGTTAATGTCATGCACCCGATGGATTCCGGCATGGTCGGAAACATTCCCGTTTTCCACATAGAGCAGGTGCAGTTGAAGCAGGCAGAGAATACTGTGCCATTGCTTTCAATGAACCTGTCGGAATCAGCATCCGAGAACCCGATGTTCGTTTTTGAGCTGGAAGGCAACGACCCGGACCTGATCCTGTGGATGCGTGACAATAACGGCAATGTCTTTGAGCATAGTCTTGGTGAGAAGACAGGGGGTGCCCAATGAGTGCCTGGCACCGGTTCGCCGCTTTCGCCCTGTTAACCCTCATCTCACTGTTCCCGGTTGTCCATGCGGCGGAGCTCAGGTACGGGCTCAAGCCAGTGGAAATCGCGCCAGGTGTCTGGGTGGTTGAGGGTCGTACTGAGAATTTTTCCCGCATCAACGGTGGCAATATCGTCAATACGGCTTTCGTGATTACCAGTGTCGGCGTTGTTGTCATTGATACAGGGCCATCCCGCCAGTATGGCGAGGAATTGCGTGCTGCGATTGCTGAGCATACCGATCAGCCCGTCACCCACGTGTTGCTGACACACCATCATCCGGATCATGTGTTTGGTAACCAGGCGTTTGACCCCTCGACGTTATATGCACTTCCGGCAACCCGGGAACAACTGGCGTCTGACGGAGAAGCATTCTCTGACAACATGTACCGAATGATCGGTGACTGGATGCGGGGAACAGAAATTGTTCTGCCAACCCGCGAGGCTGTTCCGGGCGAGTTGGTGGTGGGCGATCACCGTTTTCAGTTGATGGCCTTTACCGGACATACAGGTGCCGATCTGGTGGTGTTCGATGAGACCAGCAAGACGCTGTTTGCCTCTGACATGGTGTTCTACAACCGTGCACTCACAACCCCTCAAACCCCGGGCCTGAAAGTCTGGGCTGCAGAGCTGGAGCAGCTTGAGGCGCTTGATTTTGACCGGCTGGTGCCTGGTCATGGTCCGGTTGTTCACGACGGAGTGGCATTTGCCCAGATGAAAGACTACATCACCTGGCTGGACAGCATGATGACTGAATCAGCCCGGCAGGGGCTGACCCTAAGCGAAGTTATGGATCAGCCAGTTCCCCCACGTTTTGATACCGTGGCGGAAAGCCGGTATGAGCTGATACGGACAGCCACACACCTGTACTCCGATTACGAGAAAGCGTCGCTTGGCGCACTGGCCCGATAGCCTGTACAGGGCCTGAGTAATGTTAAAACCCGCAGCCTGCAAGCTGCGGGTTTTTTTATGCCGTAAGAGGATTACTACCAAGTGATTAGAGAAGTTGGTCGGGGGAGCAATTGTTGCGGACTGCGAGACGTCCAAGAATTGGTACAGAGGCGGGAAGATTTCCCGGCTCGCCGCCAAAACTGAAAACAAGAGACTTTGGAGAGCGCAACCATGAGATCGAACAAGATCGGTAAGCAGTTCGCAGCCAGTGCACTTGCCCTGGCTGTTTCGCTAGGTGCCCAAGCGGTCACCGACCAGGACATCCTGAATGACCAGGACACAGCTGATGACGTCGTCAGTTACGGTATGGGTCTGCAGGGGCAGCGTTATAGCCCCATTGATACGCTGAATACCAGTAACGTCAAAAGCCTGCAACCTGTGTGGGCATTTTCGTTTGGTAGCGAAAAAATGCGTGGGCAGGAATCCCAGCCAATGATTAAAGATGGCGTCATGTATGTGAGCGCTTCATATTCCCGGGTCTATGCCATTGATGCGATGACCGGTGAGGAAATCTGGCAGTACGATGCCCGCCTCCCTGACGGCATCATGCCGTGTTGCGATGTGGTCAACCGGGGCGTCGCCCTGTATGGCGATCTGGTGGTCTTTGGCACTCTGGATGCCAAGCTGGTTGCGCTGAACAAAGACACAGGTAAGGTCGTCTGGATCAAAAAGGTAGCGGACTATCAGGCCGGTTATGCCATTACCGCTGCGCCAATCGTCGTCAAAGGCAAAATTATCACCGGTGTCTCCGGCGGTGAATTCGGTATTGTCGGTAAAGTTGAAGCCTATGACGCCAAAACCGGCGACCTGGTCTGGACCCGACCTACGGTAGAAGGCCATATGGGCTATGTCTACAAAGATGGTAAGGCCGTAGAGAACGGTATTTCCGGTGGTCAGGCTGGTCTGACATGGCCCGGTGATATGTGGAAAAACGGTGGTGCGGCAACCTGGCTGGGTGGAACCTACGATGCCGGTACCGATTCGCTGTTCTTCGGTACCGGCAACCCGGCGCCCTGGAACTCGCATCTGCGCCCTGGTGACAACCTCTTCTCATCCTCGCGTCTGGCTATTGATCCGGATGACGGCAGCATAAAATGGCACTTCCAGACCACGCCTCACGACGGTTGGGATTATGACGGTGTCAATGAACTGATTTCTTTCGATTACAAAGAAAATGGCAAGACGGTCAAGGCAGCAGCTACAGCAGACAGGAACGGCTTTTTTTACGTGCTTGACCGTACCAATGGTGAGTTCATTCGAGGGTTCCCGTTTGTAGACAAGATCACCTGGGCTACCGGCCTTGATAAAAATGGCCGCCCGATCTACAACACCAAAGATGGTCGTCCTGGCGATCCATCCAAGGCGGGAGGCGATAAAGGCGAAAGTGTCGTCGCCCAGCCCGCTTTCCTTGGTGGCAAGAACTGGCAGCCCATGGCTTACAGCCAGGACACCGGGTTGTTCTATGTGCCCTCCAATGAGTGGTCCATGGATATCTGGAACGAAGCCGTATCCTACAAGAAGGGAGCAGCCTTCCTGGGCGCGGGTTTCACCATTAAACCGACCAATGACGAGTTCATTGGTGTCTTGCGTGCCATGGATCCTAAAACCGGTAAGGAAGTCTGGCGCTACAATAACCCTGCACCACTTTGGGGTGGGGTCATGACGACGGCGGGCAACCTGGTATTCACTGGGACGCCGGAAGGTTATCTGAAGGCATTTGACGCCAGAACAGGAGAGGAACTGTACAAGTTCAATACCGGCTCGGGTGTAGTCGGTACGCCGGTTACCTGGACCATGAACGGAGAGCAGTACGTTTCGGTTGCATCCGGCTGGGGCGGTGCGGTTCCACTTTGGGGAGGCGAAGTTGCCAAGGTTGTCAAACACTTCAACCAGGGCGGCATGGTCTGGACTTTCAAGCTGCCTGAAGACCGGGTAGTCAGCCGTTAATTATGGCTATCAGCGGGGAGGGTCGCTATGCGGCCTTCTCTGCGCAACGAGTGTAGTTTTTTCATCTAATACCAAATAACGAGTGTTACGCACCGAAGGAATTATTTCAGGAGTGCGTTTTCGGGTCTACAGTTATCGGGTAAACGCTAGAAATGCGTTGTCCAGCGTCAAACACAACAAGAGGTCTAACTCATGATCTACGCACAACCAGGCAAGGACGGATCCGTCGTCTCATTCAAATCCCGTTACGGGAATTACATTGGCGGCGAGTGGGTTGCTCCGGTTAAAGGGCAATACTTTGAGAATATTACCCCTGTGACGGGTGATGTAATCTGTGAAATTCCTCGTTCTACGGCGGAAGATATCGATCTGGCTCTGGATGCGGCGCACAAGGCAGCTCCGGCGTGGGGGCGTACGTCAGCAGCAGAACGCTCCAATATCCTTCTGAAAATTGCTGATCGTATTGAAGCGAACCTTGAAGCACTTGCAGTTGCAGAAACCTGGGATAATGGCAAAGCCATACGCGAGACGCTGAACGCAGATATTCCATTAGCTGCAGACCACTTCCGTTATTTTGCTGGCTGCATTCGTGCCCAGGAAGGGCATATGGGTGAAATTGATCACAATACAGTGGCTTATCATTTCCACGAGCCGCTGGGTGTTGTTGGTCAGATCATTCCCTGGAACTTCCCGATCCTGATGGCTGCATGGAAACTTGGGCCGTGCCTGGCTGCAGGTAACTGCACCGTGTTGAAACCAGCTGAGCAGACACCTGCAAGTATTCTGGTTCTGATGGAGATCATTGGCGATCTGTTGCCGCCGGGTGTTCTTAACATTGTGAATGGTTACGGTATCGAAGCAGGGCAGGCTCTTGCGACCAGCAAGCGCATCGCCAAGATTGCATTTACAGGTTCTACACCCGTTGGCTCCCACATTCTCAAGTGTGCTGCCGAAAACATCATTCCTTCAACAGTAGAGCTGGGTGGCAAGTCCCCGAACATCTATTTCTCTGATGTTATGAAGGCCGAGCCTGAGTTTGTAGACAAATGTGTTGAAGGTCTGGTTCTCGCATTCTTTAACCAGGGGGAGGTCTGCACATGTCCGTCCCGTGCCCTGGTTCAGGAAGATATGTTTGAAGAATTCATGCAGAAGGTTGTTGAACGCACCAAGGCAATCAAGCGTGGTAACCCGCTGGACACCGATGTTCAGGTAGGTGCGCAGGCCAGCAAAGAACAGTTCGACAAGATCATGTCCTATCTCCAGATTGGCAAGGACGAGGGCGCGGTTGTGCTCACCGGTGGTGACCGTGAAGACGTTGGTGACGAATTCAATAACGGCTTCTATATCCAGCCCACGCTGTTCAAGGGCGACAATAACATGCGGGTATTCCAGGAGGAGATCTTTGGCCCGGTTGTTGGTGTGACCACTTTCAAAACCGAGGAAGAAGCGCTCGCGATCGCCAACGATACCGAGTTTGGTCTTGGAGCCGGTGTCTGGACCCGCGATACCAATCGGGCTTATCGCATGGGCCGCAGCATACAGGCTGGCCGGGTGTGGATGAACTGTTATCACGCGTATCCTGCGCATGCTGCTTTTGGCGGCTACAAGAAGTCGGGTATTGGCCGTGAAACCCACAAGCTTGCCCTGGATCACTACCAGCAGACCAAGTGCCTGCTGACCAGCTATGACAGTAACCCGCTAGGCTTTTTCTGATCGAAGTGTTACTGGCCAGCTCCTTCACACAGGCTGGCCAGTGGCCCTGCACGAGGGACGTGCACCTTTGTTTCCTGGGGCTTCCAGGGAACCCTTTGCTGAGAGTCGGGATTGTTGTGTCACTCTCTTTTGGCCCGTTACGGGCCTTTTTTTGTTTTTGTCTTCTCTGCCTGAACTCCTGATTCCGGCTTTGGAATTGATCCCGTTGCCCATACAACTTATGGCCTTGCCAAAACAGTGCGAAAGTACCATATGGCCCCCTGTTGTCTGTCTTTAGGATGGATTGTGGGGCATCGGCAATGCCGCCGATCCACCCTTAATGCACAAATAATCATGACAAAAGAGGTGAGCATTATGTGGACCAAGCCAGCTTACGAAGATCTGCGTATCGGTTTCGAAGTCACTATGTACTTCGCCAACCGCTGAAAGCTGAAACGGCCAGCGTGGTATTGCTGGCCGTTTTACTTCCGGAGCTTCTGCCCATGTATATCCATATTCTTGGTTCTGCTGCTGGAGGCGGTTTTCCGCAGTGGAACTGCAATTGCGCTAACTGTGACGGCTTTCGTAAAGGCACCCTGAATGCCCGTGCACGAACACAGTCCTCCATTGCTGTCAGTGAGGATGGCGAGCGCTGGATACTGTTTAATGCTTCGCCGGACATTCGCGCTCAACTGGCTTCATGTCCTGCCATGCAACCAGCCCGGGCCCTCCGGGATACTGGCATTAACGCAGTTTTGCTGTTTGACAGCCAGGTTGACCACACCACAGGTCTGCTGACCCTGAGAGAAGGGTTGCCACTGGACGTGTGGTGTACCGCTCAAGTGAAAGACGATCTGAGTTCCGGGTTTCCCCTGTTCACTATGTTGAAACACTGGAACGGAGGGCTTAACTGGCGGGAAGTGCAGGCTTCTGAGTCTGCTGCGTTCGCTATTCCCTGTGCGCCATCACTGAATCTGACCGCAATTCCTCTGCTAAGCAACGCGCCACCTTATTCTCCACGCCGTGATAACCCGCATCCCGGTGACAATATTGGTATTTTTATCGAAGACACCCGGACCGGACAGAGCGTGCTATACGCACCTGGCCTTGGGCAGATGGATTCGCGTGTCCTCTCGTGGATGCGAAAGGCCGATGTGTTGCTGGTTGATGGAACTGTGTGGCACGACGATGAAATGATTCGCCAGAAGGTTGGCACCAAAACCGGGCAGGATATGGGCCATCTCGCCCAGAGCGGACCAGGCGGCATGATTGAAGTGCTTGATACTATGCCGGCCAAACGCAAAATTCTGATCCATATAAACAACACCAACCCGATCCTGAATGAAGACTCTCCCGAGCGTGCGACCTTGTCGCAGCATGGCATAGAGGTGGCTTGGGACGGGATGCAGATTGAACTTGTGGGGCAGCCATGAACGCCATTGCAAACACTGTCATGAACCGGTCGGATTTCGAGCAGGCTTTGCGGGATAAAGGGCGCTTCTACCATATCCATCATCCATATCATAAAGCCATGTACAGCGGGCAATGCACCCAGGAACAGATCCGGGGCTGGGTTGCCAATCGCTACTACTACCAGATTATGATCCCGCGAAAAGACGCTGCGATTATGGCGAACTGCCCGGATGCGGGTGTGCGCCAGTTATGGCTACAACGCATTCTTGACCACGATGGCCACGATGGGGATTGCGGTGGTATTGAAGCCTGGTTATGCCTGGCGGAGTCGGTAGGGCTGAGTCGCGAAGAAGTGATTGATCAGCGCCATGTATTGCCTGGAGTAAGGTTCGCGGTAGACGCTTATCTGAATTTTGCCCGGCGGGCGACCTGGCAGGAGGCGGCCTGTTCTTCCCTGACGGAACTGTTTGCGCCCGAAATACACCAGTCCCGGCTTGATAGCTGGCCCCTGCATTATCCCTGGATAGAGGAGGGGGGGTACAGCTACTTCCGTAAGCGGCTATCAGAAGCCCGGCGTGATGTAGAGCATGGCCTGACGATTACGCTGGAGCACTTTACTACTCAAGCCCAGCAGGCCCGGGCCCTCGATATTCTTCAGTTCAAGCTGGATATTCTGTGGTCCATTCTGGATGCCCTCACTATGGCGTATAGCCATGAAACACCACCGTTCCATACAGTTACTGACCAGCAAGTCTGGCACCGGGGGCTTTGATGGAAGTCGACATGGTAAATGTACTTCGCCTCAGGCGCGGTTTCCGGTTTCAGTGGGAGCCCGCGCAGCAGTGCCACGTTCTCCTGTATCCCGAAGGTATGGTAAAGCTGAATGACAGCGCGGGAGCCATTCTCAGCGAAGTGGATGGTAAGCGCAGTGTTGCAGACCTCGTTTCGGTGCTCGAACAGAAGTTCCCGGATGCAGGGGAATTGAAAGATGACGTGTGCGAGTTTCTCGAACATGCATGTAATCAACACTGGCTGGAACTGTCATGACACTTTCTTCCCCGGTCGCAACAGGTAAGGCTGATGTGAGTGTAGGACCTCCGCTGTGGCTGTTGGCGGAGTTGACCTATCGTTGCCCGCTCCAGTGTCCTTACTGCTCAAACCCCCTGGACTTTGCCCAAACGGAACGTGAACTCACTACAGAGCAATGGGTTCAGGTGCTGCGGCAGGGGCGGGAAATGGGAGCGGCACAGCTCGGGTTTTCCGGCGGTGAACCTCTGGTGCGTCAGGATCTGGAAGAGCTTATCGCAGAGGCTCGTTCGCTGGGGTATTACACCAACCTGATTACCTCTGGACTGGGCCTGACAGAAGCAAAAGTACAGGCCTTTGCCGAAGCGGGCCTGGATCATATTCAGGTGAGCTTTCAGGCATCAGACCCTGAGCTCAATAATGCCATAGCCGGCTCGCGAAAAGCATTTGAGCAGAAGCTGAAAATGGCCCGCGCGGTAAAAGACGCGGGTTATCCGATGGTGCTTAACTTTGTGATTCACCGCCATAATATTCACCAGATGAAGGACATAATGGCGTTGTGCGAGCGTCTGGGTGCTGACTTTGTTGAGTTGGCGACCTGCCAGTATTACGGCTGGGCTCTCGAAAATCGCGAAGGGCTGATGCCGTCCAGAGCGCAACTCGAACAGGCAGAGCTTGAGGTGAATGACTACCGCGCCGGGCTTGAGGCTTCGGGCTCGCCTATGAAGCTGATTTTCGTAACGCCGGACTATTATGAAGAGCGCCCTAAAGCCTGTATGAACGGATGGGGGAATCTGTTCCTGACGGTTGCCCCGGATGGCACCGCTTTGCCCTGCCACAGTGCCCGTCTGTTGCCGATCGACTTTCCGAATGTTCGTGACACAAGCCTGAAATCTGTCTGGTACGACAGCCCCGGGTTTAATCATTATCGTGGCGATGCATGGATGCCAGAGCCCTGCCGTTCATGTGATGAGAAGGATAAGGATTTCGGCGGCTGCCGTTGCCAGGCTTTTCTGCTCACGGGTAATGCAGATAACGCAGATCCGGTTTGCAGCAAGTCGTCTTATCACGATCGCATTCTGGCTGCCCGCAAAGCCGCAGACCATGCCTCTGTTGGCATCGCTGAGCTGACCTATCGCAACGCAGAAAACTCCAGACTGTTCTTCAAGAGCTGATTATGCCGGAGGCTCCTGAGTTCCGGGTACTTAGCGCCAGTGAAGCCTGTGAAGGCTACACCCAGCGCGCCAGTCTCGTTGCCTGTGAGGCAGGTCTGTTCTGGCTGCAGAGCGAACCTCATACAGGTACTAACCGGTTATGGCATCTTCCCCTTGGGAATAAAGGATCTGCCCGGCTGCATAATGCCTGTCTCAGTATTCGTAGCCGTGTGAATGGTTATGGTGGTGGCGCTATCGCAGCCTCATTAACGGGCACGTTTGTAGTAAGCGACTGCCAGCGAATTCATTTTGTTCACCACGAAGGTGGTCTTAGCCGGGCACTGACAGACGATGAGGCCGCCTATGGCGGGCTTGTTGCCGACCCGCTGAGAGACCGGGTACTGGCCGTCAGGGAGACTGGTGACGCCGAAGGAAGTTCTGCTCAGGGCCGGCAGGAACTGGTTGCTGTCGGGTTAACGGGCGAGCCTGAGGTGTTGCACTGCGGTGAGGATTTTTATAGCGCACCCGCGCTATCCGCGGATGGTCGCCGTATAGCCTGGGTAAGCTGGCAACTGCCTGACATGCCCTGGTTGCGGACCCGCCTGTGGACGGCAGACATCGGTAGTGACGGAAAGCTGGTCGATTGCCGGGTCCGGGATGCACCCAAAGATGCCTCAGTGCAGCAGCCCGTTTTCGCCGGTCAGACACTTTGGGTGATGTCGGATCATGAAGGCTGGTGGCAGCCCTGGCAGGTTGATCATCAGGCGGTTTCGGGTAGCTGGCTGATTGGCAATCAGGTGCCTCCGCTGGATCATGCAAATGCTCCCTGGCAACTGGGAGAGTCATATCATTGCCCCTTACCTCACTCCCGGTGGGCTCGGGTGTGTTATCGCAATGGTTCCGGTGAGCTGTGGCTTTCAGAACCGGGTGCTGGTGGCGGTGTAAGGGTTGCCGGCAATTTCACTGATTTCCGCTCTTTGTGTGCCGCCGGTGGTTATCTCTATGTGATTGCCAGATCTCCTGTGCAACTGGATGCAGTGCTGGAGGTTGATCCTGACACTGGCCGTGTATGCGTTGTCGCCGGAGGCGAGGAAGCACTGCCGGGATATCAGGTTTCATTGCCCCGGGCGTTTCAGATCCCGGCGTACCACGGTGAATCCCAGCCCCCTGAGGGTTTCTACTATGCTCCGGTTGCCGATGCTGCGAAGGCGCCGCCCCTTATTCTTGTGGCGCATGGAGGTCCAACCTCTGCGGCTTACCCTGTTTTTAATCCGCAGGTCCAGTTCTGGTGCCAGCGAGGCTTTGCGGTAGCTGAAGTAAATTATCGTGGAAGCAGTGGCTTTGGCAGGGAGTTCAGGCTCTCGCTGGCAGGCCGGTGGGGCGAGGCTGATGTAACGGATATGGCGCAGGCTGCAGACTATCTGGTGGCGGCCGGCCTTGCTGATGATCGCCGGTTATTTATTCAGGGCCGCAGTTCCGGAGGCTATACTGCATTAATGGCTCTGGTCGGGAGTTGTCGCTACGCTGGTGGCGCCAGTTTGTATGGTGTTACCGACCCGCTGCAACTCCGGCGCATGACCCACCGTTTTGAATCCGGGTATCTGGATTGGCTGCTCGGGGATCCTCAGCAGTACTTGCAGCGCTGGAACGCCCGCACCCCCAGGCTTCAGGCGACAGCTATAAACACGCCTGTTATCTTTTTTCAGGGGGGCCAGGACAAGGTTGTTGTGCCCGAGCAGACCCGATGTATGGTCGGAGCTATGAAAAAGCTGGGGCAGCTATCCGAACTGCACTGGTTTGAAACCGAGGGGCACGGCTTTGTTCAGCAAATTAACCAGGTGAGAATGCTGGAAGCGAGTTATGGGTTTTACAGGAAGCACGGGCTAAAGCCTAAAGCCGGTGAACCTCCGGAAAACTTGAGTTAAACTGTCGGGTATACCTATAAAAAAATGTAACGACGAGTGCATTCCCATGAGTCATGACGTATCGGAACTGAGAAAGTTCGTTTCGCCGGAGATTGTGTTCGGTGCGGGGGCTCGAAAGTCTGTTGCCAACTTTGCAAGTAATCTTGGCGCAAAGCACGTTTTTCTGGTGTCTGATCCGGGTGTTGCAGCTGCAGGCTGGGTTGGTGAAATAGTTACCTTGCTAACAGACGCGGGCCTGCGTTCAACTGTTTTTACCGGTGTGTCTGCCAATCCTCGTGTGGATGAGGTGATGGCCGGAGCAGAGCTTTATAAAGCCTCGGAATGTGATGTCATCGTCTCCATCGGCGGCGGCAGCCCTATGGATTGCGCTAAAGGCGTCGGGATTATTGCCAGCAATGGCCGTCACATTCTTGATTTCGAAGGCGTCGACACCATTGCTAACCCACCGCCTCCCCTGATCTTCATTCCGACGACAGCGGGCACCTCGGCCGATGTGTCACAGTTCGCCATCATTTCCGACCAGAATCGACGGTTCAAGTTTTCCATAATAAGCAAAGCGGTGGTACCGGATGTTTCGCTGATTGATCCGGAAGTGACCGAAACAATGAGCCCGTTCCTTACGGCCTGTACGGGTGTAGATGCGCTGGTACATGCTATAGAGGCATTTGTTTCTACCGGCAGCGGGCCACTGACAGACTCCCATGCGCTTGAAGCCATACGGTTGATCAACCGTAATCTGGAACCGCTGGTTGATAATACAGCCGATCCGTTCCTGCGCGAGCAGATCATGCTGGCCTCCATGCAGGCGGGGCTTGCTTTCTCCAATGCCATACTCGGTGCCGTCCATGCTATGTCCCATAGTCTTGGCGGCTTTCTGGACCTGCCCCATGGTTTGTGTAATGCGCTGCTTCTGGAACATGTGGTGGCCTACAATTTCCGTTCGGCAGAAGACCGCTTTCGCCGTGTTGCCGAAGCTATGGATATAGACACACGGGGGATGGGCAAGCCTGAAATCCAGAAGCGTCTGATGAACCGCATCGTTCAGCTCAAACGCCGAGTCGGTCTGGCAGACAGTCTGGCTAACCTCGGCGTCAGCGTATCTGATATTCCCTATCTCTCAGGGTTTGCGCTACAGGATCCCTGTATTCTGACCAACCCCCGAAAATCATCACTAAGGGACGTTCAGGTTGTTTATGAAGAAGCCCTCTGATGAACAGGCCGACAGCTATGGAATCGGCGATCTGTTGGGTTTTGGCAGCCAGTCTGTCCGGAAAAACTATTACCCGGCACTTCAGGAGCGTATTGAAGAGCTTGAGCTTGAGCGTAACCGCTATAAGTGGCTGTTTGAAAATGCGTTGCATGGCATTTTTCAGGGCAATTTAAGGGGTGGGTTTCTGGCGTGTAATCCCGCAATGGCGAAAATCTGCGGTTATTCGGGCCCGGAGGATCTGAAGACGCGGGTAATCCGGCTGCGGGAACAGCTCTTTTGCAGTTCCAGTGAGTTCGATAGCCTGCGTCAGGAATTGCTTGATAACGGCAGCCTCAGTGCTCGTGAAATCCGGCTGCGGCGGGCAGACGGAGCTCCGGTTCATGTTGCTATAACGTTGTTGCGCCGCCCGGATCTGGGGCCTGAAGTGGTGGAAGCTTTTGTGGCTGACATTACTGAGAGGGTGCAGTCCCGGGAAAAACTGATGCAGATGAATGCCGATCTTGAGCGCAGGGTTGAAGATCGCACAACAGCACTGCAGGATGCCAATGTTGGTCTGCGTTACCAGATCGAAGAACGCGAGAAAGTGAAGCGCGAGCTGGTGGTTGCGGTGAAGGCCGCACGGGATGCGAACCGCAGCAAAGACAAGTATCTGGCTGCCGCCAGCCACGACCTTCTGCAGCCACTGAATGCAGCCCGGCTCATGGTTTCGGCGCTTCAGGAGAGTGTGCTTCCGGCTGAAGAGAGCCGGATGGTTCAGCAGGTACATCGTGCGCTTGAGGGCGCGGAAGACTTGCTGGCGGATCTGCTGGACATCTCGAAGCTTGACCAGAAAGCCATGCTGCCAGATCTGGCAATGACGGATGTGGCGGCACTGGTTAAAGGGCTTGGTGAGGAATTCGATGCTGTTGCTGCGAATGCCGGGCTTCATTTTCGTGTTCGAACAATACCTGCAGTGGTTAAAACCGACCAGCGCATGCTCACGCGCATTCTCAGAAACCTGCTGAGCAACGCCTTCCGCTACACCTCCCACGGCCGTATCCTGCTGGCCTTGCGTGCCCGGGAAAATGCCCTGCGTATTGAGGTTTGGGATACCGGTCCGGGTATCGAGAAAAGTAAGTTGCGGGAGATTTTTACCGAGTTTCATCAGCTTTTACCCCAGGGTTCCGGTGGCCGTCAGGGTGCCGGGCTTGGTCTTGCTATTGTTGAACGTATGGTTCGGGTACTGGAGTGCCAGATAGATGTTGTTTCCCGTCCTGGTCGAGGGTCGCGGTTTGCAGTGACGCTGCCGATGGAAGCGACGGATAGACAGCACGCTGTCGTGCCTGGAACTGGATCTGCACAAACCTTTTCTCATGGGTTTTCAGGCGCGAATATACTGGTAATCGATAATGACCTGGCGGTTCTCGAGAGCATGAAACTTCTGCTTGAGCGCTGGGATTGCACAGTTGAAACGGCACCGGGTGAAGCGGCTGCTCTTGCGTATCTGGAGCGAGCTGTCAGGCCGCCGGCGGCTGTTCTGGCAGACTACCATCTCGACAATGGGCAGACAGGTCCTGATGCCATTCATGCCATCCGGCAAAGACTGGGGCAAAAGGTGCCCGCAGCCCTGATTACCGCAGATCACAGCGCTGAGATGCGTAAAAAAATGCGGGCGCAGCACCTTCCTGTTCTTAACAAGCCGGTGAAGCCCAATCGCCTGCGTGCCCTGTTAACCAGCCTTTTGTCCTGAGATTTTCCAGGCACTAACCCCTGCAAGTACAGGGCCGCTGGTAGCATGCTGTGGGGCGCTGACCTGCTTATTCTGCTTGTGTGTCATGAACGCCAGTGCTTCGAAGGGCTACACTGGTTACCAACAGGGAAATATTCCGTTGCGTAATCGTGCACACCTTTATGGAGGAATCATGAACGACTTCAGAACAGAAACCGATAGCCTGGGCGAGGTTCGTGTGCCCGCCGGAGCACTCTGGGGCGCTCAGACCCAGCGCGCTGTCGATAACTTTCCGGTCAGTGGTTTGCCCATGCCGCCTGCCTTTATCTCGGCGGTGGCTCTTGTAAAGCAGGCGGCGGCAGAAGCTAATGCCAGCCTGGGGCTTCTCGATAACCGGAGTTGTGAGGCGATCATGGACGCCTGTCGGGAGCTGATTCGTGGAGAATATGCCGATCAGTTCCCGGTAGATCGTTACCAGACAGGTTCGGGAACCAGCACCAACATGAACGTGAACGAAGTGGTTGCTGCCATTGCTGCACGAAAGGGCGTAGAGGTTCATCCTAACGACCATGTGAATATGAGCCAGAGTTCCAACGATGTCATTCCAACGGCCATTCACGTAAGTTCCGTGATCGGAGTGAGGGAGCGGCTTATTCCTGCGTTAACCCATTTGCGCGGGGTGATTTATGAGCGCGAAGCGATTTTTTCCGGGCAGGTCAAAACTGGCCGGACCCATCTTATGGATGCCATGCCGATTACCCTTGGTCAGGAACTGCGCACATGGCGGGAGCAGATACTGGCCGCAGAAAAGAGGCTTGATGCTGCGGCGGATGAACTGCTTGCGCTGCCTCAGGGCGGAACAGCGGTAGGTACAGGGGTAAACGCACTACCTGAGTTCTCTGGCCAGTTTGCAAAATTCCTCAAGTCCAATACTGGGCACCCGTTTCGTTCTATGGAGCACAAATTTACAGGGCAGAGCGCGGTAGATGCTCCGGTTGCACTCTCCTCTCAATTACGTGGGCTGGGTATTGTGCTCACGAAAATCGCCAATGATCTGCGGTGGATGAACAGTGGCCCTATTCATGGACTTGCGGAGATCAGTCTGCCGGCACTGCAGCCGGGCAGCAGTATTATGCCGGGCAAGGTTAACCCGGTTATTCCTGAGTCTGTAGCCATGGTGGGAGCGCAGGTAATGGGCCTGGACGGTGCCAATGCTATCGCGGGACAATCCGGCAATTTCCAGCTTAACGTAATGCTGCCGCTTATTGGTGCCAACCTGCTGGATATGATCGGGCTGCTTGGTAACGTAACCGGCATGCTGGCAGACAAAGCCATCCGGGACTTTACTGTAAATACTGACACACTGAACTCCAGCGTTGGACGCAACCCGGTGTTGGTGACCGCACTGAACCCCGAGATCGGTTACAGCCTGGCTTCAGATATTGCCAAAGAAGCGTATAAAACTGGCCGGCCTGTCATTGATGTTGCCGAGGAAAGAAGCGGCTTGCCCCGTGACCGGCTGGAACAGTTGATGGACCCGCTGAAGCTGACTCGGGGTGGAAACGAGTAGCATAGGCCAATCGGGAGTGCCGGCGATTGCTGATATCCCTGGAGTTGTTTGTGATGCTGGTGCTGGCTAACGGCGCGCCAGTGGTTGCTGCAAAGTTGTCAGGGCACCGCTGGTCAGCGCCGGTAGATGCCGGCCTGAACTGGTTTGACGGTCGCCCCTTGCTGGGAAAAAGCAAGACCTGGCGGGGGATTGCCTCCGGCGCCCTTTGCTGTGTGCTGTTTGCCTGGGTTACAGGGCTGGGTTTCGTATTCGGGCTGCTGTTCGGTTTGCTGGCTCTTGTCGGTGATTTGCTCAGCAGTTTTATCAAGCGTCGGCTCGGGCTTAAATCCAGTGCGCGCATGCCCGGGCTGGATCAGGTGCCGGAGGCGGCTTTTCCGGTATTGCTTGCTTTGGGGTGGGGGCTGACTGAAGTCTGGACTGCTGTGTTTATCGTGGTGTTTTTTACGCTATCAAATATGTGGATATCACCGCTACTCTATCGCCTGGGCATCCGGCGCCATCCTCACTGAGACGGGCCGCGGGTCAGGGTATGAATGGTTACTTCCGGCGGGCAATTAAGACGAACATTAACAACCGACGTACCCGCTCCGGGCGAGGTATACCCCTGCATTCCGTTTGCTTGCCAGTAGCCCCGGCCCAGATGGCGCGGGCAGTCTGCGTCCAGTGTTAACGGAATTCCTCCAGGCAGGCAGATCTGGCCCCCGTGGGTATGGCCACACAGGAACATATCGTAGCCGGCGTGGGAGGCTTCCCTCCAGATCTCAGGCGTATGGCTGAGAAGAAGGCTGATGCCACCGGGGGGAATGTCATCGCCGGCCCGTTGCAGGTTGTGAACCTTGTAAAAATGCGGGTCATCTACTCCAGCGAGGTACAGGCGCTCGCCATTCCGTTCTATCGGAACCATCTCGTTCATCAGCAGGGAGAACCCCATATCTTCCAGGGCGGGCACCATACGTACACTGTCGTGGTTGCCGAGAACTGCGTAGGCTGGCCCCTGAATCGCTTTGCGTAGCCGCGCCATGCCTCCAAGGGCCGCTTCAACCGGCCCCCAGGTCTGTTTGCGATAGTCACCTGTAAGTACGCACAGGTCGTAATTCAGCGGGGATATCTGCTGTATAACTGCCTCAAGATTGGCTTCATCCATATCTACGTGAAGATCCGTCAGGTGCAGGATGCGAAAGCCTTCGAATGATGCAGGCAGATCCGGTAAGTGAAAGCTGTTGTAAGCTGTTTTCAGGCGCCGGCTATTGGCTTGCCCGCGCCCGAGCAGCCCTGAAATTCTCAGGCAGAAGCGAATAAAGGCTGGTGCGGATGTCAGGTTTTCGAGATGAAAAGATGTGTGGTCACGGCCGAATACACGGGCTTCGGCCTCACGCTCAATGCCCAGACGCTGGCGGGCATGAACAGGTCCGAGTCTCAGGCTCAGACGGTACTCCAGAAGTTCATCCTGATGTTCCTGTGTTCGGGCCCGTGAGGTCATCTGTTGTCCTTTGGTTTCAGGCAGGCTCAGTGTATTGTTTCGCCAAGCCTGTCCTCACATTACGATAGGCCGCAGAAGCGATGCAACCTGATTGGCATTTGTTCGTATCTCTCCGTGAGCGCCATTCTTTCCGGTTTGTCGCAGCTGGTTGGAAATATGCTGGTTTTGCGGCCACAATCTGTAGTCTGTCGATATTCATATTCGTAGAAGAGGTCATTATGACATCATCATGCAGCATCCCGGGCCTGAAAGTACCCCGCAGCCGCTTTCCTGAGCCAGAGCAGGATCTGCCCGCCGAAGAGGGGGAACAGAGACTGGTTCTTGCTGGCGGCTGCTTCTGGTGTGTGGAGGCAGTGCTTCTGGCGCTGGATGGTGTAAACCGTGTGGAGTCAGGGTATGCGGGCGGATCTCCGGAGACCGCTAACTACGAAGCTGTGTGCACAGGCACAACCGGGCACGCGGAAGTGGTGGGGGTTTACTACGACCCCGCGCAAATCAGTTTTGGGGAATTGCTGCGGGTATTTTTCTCAGTGGCTCACGATCCGACTCAGCTGAACCGTCAGGGTAATGACCGGGGCACTCAATACCGGTCTGCTGTTTTTTACGAAACCCCCGGGCAGAAGCAGGTTACGGAGGCATACATTCGCCAACTGGATAAGGCTGGAGTCTACCCGGAGCCTATAGTAACCACACTGGAACCGCTGGATGTATTTTACCGGGCCGAGGAGCACCACCAGAACTTTGCGGCGCGTAATCCGTATCAGCCATACATAATGGCGGTGGCCGCTCCGAAAATGGAAAAGCTGATTGACGGTTTTAGTGACCGGCTGAAGCCTGAGTACTCCGGCCCCGACGACAATCTTGCCTGAGGAGATAGCAAAAATGGGTAGTTCCGCTGCAGGTTATGACCTGACACCTCTGACAGAGGCACAAGTTCAAGAGAAGGCTGCCGGGCTGACACCGGAAGAGCGTCAGGTATTGCTGGATCACGGTACAGAGCATCCTTTCTGTGGAACTTTGCTGGATAACAAGCTGGATGGTGTTTATCACTGCCGGCTCTGTGATCTGCCTCTGTTCAGTTCCAGTTCCAAATTTGACTCCGGAACAGGCTGGCCAAGTTTTTTTCAGCCCTTTGATCCCGAGCATATTCGCTATATTGATGACACCAGCCTGGGCATGACCCGTACTGAGGTCAGGTGTCAACGTTGTGATAGCCACCTGGGGCACGTATTCCCGGATGGTCCACCACCAACAGGGCGACGTTACTGCCTGAATTCTGTTGCGCTGGTGTTTCGCGAAAAAGACTGAATCCTTATTGGATTTGAGGTTAAGCGGTGCCTTAAGAATCAGCAATTCTTTCGGGGCGTATGAATAAGCGCCCCGGGAGAATTGTCGGCGAACCTGAGTGGCAGGCTCTGTTGTCAGCTTGTGCTGGCGGCGACAACCGTGGAAAGCAGGTAGCCGGTGTAGGCAACGTAAACCAGCAGCAGAATGGAGCCGTCAAACCGGCTGATGACTTTTCGCCAGCCGGTCATTCCAAAGCCCATAACCAGCAGGCCGAGGGTCAGAGCCAGCATCAGCGTCCAGTCACGGTATAGCACTTCCGGATCCACAGACAGCGGCTGTATGACTGCGGCAAGGCCAACAACGGCGAGAGTGTTGAAGATGCCTGAGCCGAGAATGTTACCCAGAATCAGATCATGTTCGTTTTTGCGGACTGCCGCCAGGGCTGAGGCCAGTTCTGGCAGAGACGTACCAATGGCTACGATGGTCAGACCGATGACCAGATCACTGACGCCAAGGCTTTGGGCTATGGTAACCGCGCCCCAGACCAGGAGGCGGGAGCTGACAACCAGCAGGATAAGGCCAATAATCAGCCACATTACGGCTGTTTTCATCGGCATGAGATCTGAGTCTATCCGGGCACCGGCTTCATCCGCCAGTGGGTCGCCCTTGCTTCGCATGCCCTGAAATATGGACCAGCCCATAACGGCGCTGAATACGCCCAGCAACACCCAGCCATCAAACCGTGAGAGCTCTCCGTCCAGCAATTGGGCGCCGGCAATCAGGGTGAGCACCACAAGTAACGGAAGTTCTTTCCGGATAACCTGGGAATGGACAGCAATGGGGGCAATCACAGCCGTAAGGCCAACAATCAGGGCTATATTGGTGATGTTGGAGCCATAACCGTTACCCAGAGCAAGCCCCGGGTTACCGTCAGCGGCGGCCATGGCGGAGACTGCCAGTTCTGGCGCCGAAGTTCCGAAACCTATAATCACCATGCCGATAAGGAGTGCGGGCATTCCCAGGTGTTTTGCGACCGCGGCCGCCCCTTCCACAAACTTGTCTGCGCTCCATACCAGCAATACAAGGCCGGCGATAATTGCGCCTATAGCCATTACCATAGATAAACCTCAGTCAGGTATCTTCTGCAAAACAGGTGTCTGAACCGCCCGGATAACCGGGGGCGTATACACCGGGAAGGTGTGCAAGATACCGCATAAAGGCCTTTAAGGTCAGCCCCTTTCGGATGAAGTGGTATTATTGGGGCCAAGGTAGGGCATGAGACTAAAGTTGCGGTGATATTGCTTCTGAAAGAGGAGAGAATTTGAAGTCGTCTGTCACTTCAAGACAGACCCGGATGATTACCTATACCCGGTACAAGCCTCTGTTCGTATGCTAATGAAATAACCGCTAGACTAGAGCACAGACCATATACTGATCCGGTATATTTTGTAATCGCAATTTATATTTCTGCGAAAATCCGGATAATTACGCGCACATTCAGAACGGATGCTCACAGCAACGTCTTTTTACCTTGCGACTTGCCGGCATCCGACAGACCTCTCCGCTGATCGTGGGGGGGCGAAAGGTTCAATACTAGCTAAGGTGAAGAACCAATGGCCGTAAAACAGGCAGATGTAGTGTTGGTCGGAGGTGGTGTCATGAGCGCCACACTCGGCATGATGCTAAGGCAGTTGGATCCGTCGTTGAAAATTGTCATGCTGGAGCGTCTTGACCACGTTGCACATGAAAGTACTGACGGATGGAATAATGCAGGAACCGGGCACGCGGGATACTGTGAGCTCAACTATACGCCCGAGACCGACGATGGTGATGTGGCAATTGAGCGTGCGCTCCAGATCAATGCGCAGTTCGAAGTGTCGCTGCAGTTCTGGTCGCATCTGGTAGAGCAGGGCATGCTGCCCGAGCCTTCAAAGTTTATTAATCGCACGCCGCATCAGAGCTTTGTCTGGGGTGAGGACGATGTGGCTTTCCTCAAACGCCGCTATGAGCGCTTGAGCTCCCATCATCTGTTCCGTGATATGGAATATACTGAGTCACCCCGGGATCTGGAAGAGTGGATGCCTCTGATTGTCCAGGGCCGGGATCCGATGCAGCGTGTTGCAGCAACCCGCATACGCCATGGTTCGGATGTGGATTTCGGTTCCCTGACCCGCAACATGGTTGAGTATCTGCAAAGTCAGCCTAACTTCGAGTTGATGCTGGGCTGCCCGGTGCATTACATAGACCAGCGCGATAATGGTCGGTGGAAAGTCCGGGTTAAAAACCAGCACACTGGTGAGCAGACCAAGCTGGAAACGGAATTTGTATTTCTGGGGGCTGGTGGTGGTGCACTGCCAATGCTGCAGAAATCCGGAATTGACGAAGCCCGCGGCTATGGCGGTTTCCCTGTCAGCGGGCAGTGGCTGGTATGTCGCGACCCGGCGGTGGTAAAAAAGCACCACTCCAAGGTATATGGCAAGGCTCCGATTGGTGCGCCGCCCATGTCAGTGCCACATCTGGATACCCGTATCATCAATGGTGAACCGGCCCTTCTGTTTGGCCCGTTTGCAGGATTTACCACCCGTTTCCTCAAACAGGGTTCCATCTTCGATCTGTTTGGCTCCGTGCGCACGAGCAACCTGAAACCCATGTTGTCAGTGAGTAAGAGTAATATGGACCTTACCCGATATCTGATCGGTGAAGTGTTCCAGTCACACAGTGACCGTGTAGAGGCTCTCCGTAACTTCTTCCCGGAAGCCCAGGAAGGTAACTGGGAGCTGCGTAATGCCGGTCAGCGTGTTCAGATCATCAAGCAGGCTGAAGGTGGTGGTGGAAAGCTGGAGTTCGGAACTGAAATAGTGGCATCAAAAGATGGCACTCTGGCTGCTTTGCTTGGGGCCTCTCCAGGTGCGTCTACGGCAGCGAACGCTATGCTCAGTGTGATTGAGCGTTGCTTCCCCAAGAAAATCCAGACGCCCGAGTGGCAGGAACGCATGAAGTTGATGGTGCCTTCGTACGGCCAGTCACTGGTGAACGATGAAGCTCTTTTGACTAAAGTTCGTGAAAGAACACTCTCTACCCTGAAGCTGAACTGATATTTCCGCTTGATCTGAGCAAATCTCAGAAAGCTTTGTGGGTAGCGCTAAAGCACGCTGGGTGCCGGTATTCAAACCAGTGCCCAGCGTGCTTTTGCATTTCTTACCGGATTGATATTTGCGATTCTCATATATCAGCGTAGGGTGGAAACGACACCCTGATGCAAGGAGATAGCCCGTGAGCGAGCACAAATACAATCCTGAGAAGGGGTATGTTGCGCTACTCGGCTGGAGCCTGAACGCTGTAGAGGCTGCTGATAAATTTGATCGCCGATACGTGGTGGTTGCTCCCGACTGGGCTGAGCCCTACTGCAAAGAACATGATATCCCCTACGTACCCTGGAACTTCGAGCGACTTAACGACCGCTCGGTCGAGATCGCCCAGACGCTCAAAGGCATGGGAGTAGATGTAGCCATTCCCCTGTTTGAAGAAACCGTTGAGTGGGCGGGCGCTATCAATTCAGTCCTGATGGATAAGCCGCGACTTTTTGGTCAGGCAATGTTGCTGCGAGACAAGGCACTGATGAAGCGCCGCGCTCAGCTCGGTGGTATCCGGGTGGGCATTTTTGAAGAAGCCCATGACAAGGGCGATGTGATCCGTTTTCTCAAGCGTGTTAACCAGACGCTGCTTAAACTCGATGGCGACCCCAACGATCCAATTCACCTCAAAGCGTTTGATAAAGCCGGCTGCCTTGGCCACAGAGTCATTCGTACCCCTGACGAAGTGGATTCCATCCCGGACGAAGAGTTTCCCGTGCTTATGGAATCGCACCTGGATGGTTGGGAGTTTGCAGTCGAGGCCTGGATTCATAATGGCAAGATTGCTTTCCTGAACATCTCCGAGTACGTCACTCTGGGTTATTCTGTATTCGTTCCTGCAACGCCCGATCTTGAAAAATATCGCGACCAGATCCGCAGCGAAATTGAAAAGCTGATCAAGGCATTTGATATTGATTTCGGATTTATTCATCCGGAATATTTCGTCACCAGCGACAGCACCATGTACTTTGGTGAAGTGGCCTACAGACCACCCGGGTTCAAAGTCTTTGAACTGCTTGAGAAAGCATACGGCTTCAATGCCTATCAGGGTCTGATCCTTTCATTTGATCCCAAAACCACGCCGGAAGAAATCAAGGCGTTCTTCCCGAGAGAGGTTGTGGATGCCAAAGGTTATGCAGGCTGCTTTGGCGTGTACCCAAGGCGGCGGGTGGTCAGCAAGCTGGAAATTCCGGAAGAAACCGAGAACCATGAATATTTCGAATCGCACGAACTGACGCCCCCACTTGAAGAGACCGTCACCAAACGTACGGCATTTGGTACGCACTGGGGCCTGGTGTATTTCTTCGGTGAAGATCCTTATGTCATGCGCGATCTCCTGAAGCACCAGGAAGATCTGGATTTCTATGTATAATCGGGCGATGCACTAACAACTATGGGGTTTGATGCAGGCCCTGAGGAACATCGTTTGAGCGATAACCAATCGGGCAGCACAGTGCCGGCTGTTAATCTGGATAAGCTGGCGCAAAGGCTGGATGATTCGATCCAGGTACTGGAAGAAAGCAGGTCCTTTGCCAAACTGGACAAGCTACCTCGCGTATTTGATCTTGTCCGGAGAATACTGCTGCAGGCGGAAGGCTGTGCAGTCATCGAAGCCCGGGTTGAGCGTTTGGAAAATGCGGGAGTGTTTGCCGGAACAGATTGGGCAGAGCCCGCGATTCTGTTACCTGCACTTACCACCTATTCCCTGCAAAGCCAGAACGCAGACACGGTAATTATTGAAGTGCTCAGTGAGCTCCGGCTATTGGCGGTAGCTCGCGGAGCATACCTGCACCCTTCAGTATCGGCCGAGCAGGCTCACCATTACCTGACGCAGGTTCTTGCGATCAATCTTGGTCTGCTTTTTGGTATGACCGGTGAGGCCGAACGTGAACAGCGCAAACTGGCACTGATCAGTCAGCAGGTTGTGCAGTATGTGGCTCAGCATATTGGTTACGAACATGTAATCGACAGCCTGATTGAAGAAATCTGGCGAATTCTGCAACAGCGGCCCATTCAAGTGGCTGGAGTGCGCAGGATGATCACCCAGATTGCCATTTGCCGCGCCGAGCCCGATGTTGATCTTGGTGGTGCCGGACGCGGAGCGGACAGGCTGATTTCAAGTCTGTACGGTCCGACCCGGGGGTGCAGCGAGGATCCCGGAACTGTGGTTTACCAGCAGCGCCTGGACTCCATGGACTCCCAGACCCTGCAGAATGAAGCTACCGGGTTCGCCCGGTCCATGCACGATACCGGTCTGGTCTCTCCCTACCACGCATCCTTTGTACGCTATATCCTGGAAAGCCATGATAACCTGCTTAGCGAGGCGCTAGGGCTTTCCAGTACAGGGCGCGACTGTCTGATGTGCTATCGCGACCTGGTGTATAACCTGATCACCGAAGGTATTTTCCCTGAAACTGCTCAAGGTATTTATGGCCTGGCGCTCATGCTGGAGCGGGGCATTCTCTATCAGCCTCCTGTAGCACCTGCACTTTGGCGTCAGGCCCGGCTGAACCTTTGTCCGCAAGCGCGTGAGCGCCTGCAGCTTGCCTATGGCTACCAGCCTCAAGCGGGCGCCTGGCTGATTCAGGGCGTGCTGAATATGCTGGGACAGCCGCTGGGGGTTGGCCAGGGAAATAATCCTACCTGCCAGTCTGCCCGGGCTCTTTCCATGTGGGCCTATAACGATCCGGATTATCTGCTGCAAATGGTTGCATGGGCTGCACGGGATAACGAAATCATCATGCACTTTGAGGGGCAGCCTGTTTCCTCGGCGCAAAGCTCCGGGGGGCTGGCATCGGAAGTGACCCTTGATCTGGACCCGGTATCACTGGTTGTAGTGCCTCATCTTGATCGGATATACGGCGAGATGGGCCGCATGTGCATCGGCCGGGAAGGTGATCCGCACAGGTGGATAAACCCGGAATTCCACGGCTGGTCTGCGGGGAGAGGGTTTGCTATCAATGTGGATGTGGCCACCGGCAACCTGGACGATCTGGAAGGTTTTATCCGGCATTTTTACGCCAGTTATCACCCGTATTACAACGGCAACCAGCCGCTCATACACCCTCAGCCTGCCGGCATTGCCGTAACGGACAGAGCTGCGCGCTTTATTGGCTGGCATGCAATAACGATTCTCAGGGTGGCCCTCGACCCGGAGGGTGAAATGCGCGTGTATTTCTATAACCCTAATAACGACAGCGGCCAGAGCTGGGGTAATAATGTACACGTGAACACGGAGGGCTGTGGGGAGCGGTTTGGTGAGGCGTCTCTGCCGTTCGAACAGTTCACATCCCGGTTGTACATATTCCACTTTGACCCGCTTGAACGTGGCGAGCCTGCGGATGTAGGGGTAGACGAACTACAACGGGTAATGGAAGGGGTTTACCAAAGCTGGGGCCAAAACCGTGTTCCCGCCCAGGAACTGCAGGCTCAGAATCCGCAGACGTAAACAGGCCGGCAGGGTGGTAATCCGGGCTGTTACCCGGGCTGGGTGGCGCCTCTAAGCATGGCATGCAAGAGTTCGTCGGCATCGAACTTGGTAAGAGCCTCGTTGGCACCCACCTGGTTGGCGTAGCTCAGGCTCATCTCGCTGTTCAGAGATGTATGCAGAATGATGTAAGGCTGCTTCAGTGCGCCATTATCCCGCACATCGAATGCCAGTTCGTAGCCGTCCAGACCCGGCATCTCGATATCGCTTACCAGAATATCAACAGGTTGTCCGAGCTCGTTGTCCTTCAGGAGGCTTTGCAGCGCGTCATCACCGTTGGTGGTGACCTTGTAGGGGATATCCTTTGCGTCCAGTACATCGCAGAGCTGTTTACGGGCGACACGGGAATCGTCCACCAGCAGAATGTTGAGGGCTTTCAGGGTTTCGCTCTGCACGTCTGTAAGAGCGACATCCCCTGTGTCCAGAGAAGCGGGGTATACGTTTGCCAGTAACAGTTCGACATCCAGCAGCTGAATGATGTCGCCTTCGGCCTCCATCAGGCCGGTTATAAAGGCTCTGTCTCCCAGTGCCGCCGGTGGTGCTTTTACCTTCTTCCAGTCGGCCTCAATGATCTTGTCCACGCCGCGCACCAGAAAGCCGATTTCCTGACGCTGAACATCCGTGATGATGATTGAGGCAGCCCCCAGTTCTTCAGGCGTCAGCCCCCGGTAGCCCACTGCGGCGGCCATATCAATCACTGGAACTGTGGCGCCACGGAAGCTGGTTGTTCCAACAACTGCATGGTGGCTGTGGGGTAATCTGGCCAGTGGTTTGAAGGGGAGTATTTCCCGGATTTTCAGCGTGCCGATGCCGAACAGCCGGGTGCCGGATAAGCGGAACAGAAGGAGTTTCTGGGATTGTTTGGCTTTGCTGGTCATAATCCGGTCCTTGCGAGCATACCCTTCCGGGAAAGCGGGAGGCTTTCCCGGAAGGGTAGTCAAAAACGATATGGACCGAAGATAGCAAGCTTACGGGCTCTTATCATCCGTTACCGTGACAACTTTGGTAACGAATCGTATTCAGCATTGTTGCGTTACCGCCAGGTCAGCAATCAGATTCCGCTATATTAGCAGGGGCAGGTGTCGAGAACCTCGGGTCCAGCATCGACTCCTTAAGTTGAGAAGAGGTCACGCCCGATGAAGCTGGATTTTCAAAGTGAGATAAACCAACCCGTAGATCGGGTGTTCCAGTTTTGCACCTCAAAATCAGGGTTCCTGGCTCACTTTCCATTCAGTGCCAAATGGATCAGCGGCCCGGATGGCTGGAACGGCCCCGGAGAAACTTTGAGCTTTTCGTTTCAATTGTTTGGTATACCTGTCCGTTACACAGCTGAAATAACTGAATTTGAAAAAAACGCACGTTTTGTCGATGTCATGCGAAAAGGGCCTTACAAATTTTTCCGCCATGAACATATTTTCACGCTAATAGGAGACAGGACTCTTTATACGGACCGCCTTGAATTCTCGGGAGGGTTTGGGAATATGGCCGATACCTTGATCAGCGCTCCTTTAACAAGGCGGGTTTTCAAGAAACGTCATGAGCTTATGAGGCAGGCACTGGAAGGATGAATTAACCTTTAACGTCGCTGTCTGGCTTTTCCCTTCAATACCGAAGCCCTTTTTGACCATTTTTGATGCCAGCAGAGAGCCTGGGTTTACTGCTGCGAATACTGGACCCTGGCTACTCTTCAATACTCGCCTGATTAAGCCGCAGGTTCAGTACAACAGTACTTCAGATAGAGGCAACCCGCAGGGGCTTTTTTCCATAGCGGAATCAAGCCTCAGGCAGCCATGGCTAAGCTAGTTATGATCATGAGGAGGAGGTGGCGTCTCGAAGCCTTCGCCTCCAGGAGGAGGGCCTCCACCTGGAGGTCCACCGGCAGCGTGATTGATGGTTGTGCCCATGTAGCAGGTCAGAACTCCGTTCAGCTCGGGTGAGCGGGCGTGGTAATGGTAACCATACCCGTCGGTGGTATGGCCGTTGCACTCGTCCAGGTCGCCGGCCTTGTCCAGGTCTCCGCTCTCAAGAACGCCGTGGATTAAATATCCGTCCATGGCAACCGCAAAGGGTGGCGTCTCTCCATCGGGAGCATCGCCAACTTCACTGCAACCAGTCGCGGCGTGCATATGGTAACCCTCGAATGGGTTAACGTGGCCGCCGCAGTCATCAAATGCGGCGATGGTGTGAGCGCCCAGAATGGCATCCACGGGCGCGGCTGCGTCAATACGGATGCCATTGAAGGTTACGCCGAGTGGTCCTCTGGCGGGGGTGGGGGTACCCTGATGCACCGGGGTGACCGGGATCTGTACAGTAGTCGTGACAGGTTCGCCGCCTTCGAGCCATTCCATGCGCCCTTCAACGCAGTAGTTTTCGTATTCTTCCGCTACATTAGGGCGCGCAGCCGCTTCAAACGCTTCTTTGGTATCGGTTACTCGCACATGGCCCTGGCCGTCGTGGAGCATCCAATGGTCGTCGTTATAGATGGAGGGCAGATCTAGGATGAACTGGCCTGTGACATCATAGAGATTGTCTCCGTCCAGCCAGATACCCACCTCATCCTCGGTCGCCGTCGTAGTCCTTGGGCAAAAAGGACCTACGCCATGATTGGAGGGCGTGCCCGCCACGGTGATTTCATAACAGGACGTTGCCGTGCCATCGGAGAGGGTACATTCCACCGTTGCGACGTCCTTTACCAGCGCATCCGGCATGAAGAAGTCCAGCCAGCCGTGTGTGTGCTCTGGCTCAGAGACTGGTTCGGGCGTATTACTCATGCAATTTGTGAGGACAAGCACCAGAGCCAGTGGGATGGTCACAGAGGTGTATCGCACAGAAGCTGTCTGCCACGGCTTCATAGAAACTCCCCAAAATGTTGGTCTGGCCTGAACCGGGCCGCTTCATAGCTTGTTCGTGTGTATTTCAACTATAACAGCAATTGCGTTTGACGAATTCAGAGTCATCCCTGGAACTTTCAGGGCGATATTGTTCCATCGTTTACCATCATAACTCTGCCACCACACCCCAGGTTCAGCCATATCCACCCCAAAAGCATTCCCTTAATGCTCAAATCGGAAGACTTTGACATGTGACTGGATTTGTACATAACCAATACAAACCCGTTCCAGCGCTTGCTGAAACCCGCATTAGTGAACCGTTGTCAGTAGAACCGATAAAGTCACCAGGTAACCTGGGAAAAGCGGGGCAGGGTGAAAAGATCGAAACGGACGAGGCGTAACAAAAAATACCGTGTAGGAGATCTCTCACACAACCTTAGGTAATGTCCTCTAAAAACCACCACCAGGAACCGTAAGCTGGTACCGAGCTGCTTGGCCAGGAAGGTCAGAGCATACCGCCGGCAAGGAGCCAGGCAAGCGCGACACCTCTAGAGTGGTGTGACTTCAGGGAGAGGTCTGGTAGCGATTTTTGAAGAGGATATATGTGCCGTTCGCAAGGGATTATTGGCGTAAGGGCCATCGCTCCGGTCAATCAAGACTTCGGCTAGGTGCTCGGTCAGGCCCATCTGGCGGTCGACGCAGTCTGGCCTCTGAAAAGTTGGAAGTGAGATAATGTCTGATCACAAAGTAAACAAGCGTGTTCAGCCATCAAAAGACGAGATCAATTCAGGGAAAAAGTATGTCTAATTATTATCTGAACCGCCGTAAGTTCCTTCAAGGCAGCGCTGTTCTGGGCGCCGGTCTTCTTGCGCCGGCCATCTTTTCCAGTGCAGCCAGCGCAACCAGTCCTTGCGATAGGGGTGATGTAACGTATCGAAAACTTATTACGGCTATCGGTGAATCAACTTTCCGAGGTTATTTGGGCGGCACAGACTACCCTTGGTGTTATGATAAAAGCATACCACAGCAAGTGGAAGATGCAGTGCGCGCTAAGGGGTTGAACTATTCAGTGGACAACAGGGCCATATCGTCTACGAAGGTAATTTGTCATGTAGCACCCGGTGCTGCCGGATCAGATGAGGTGTTGGCAGAAACGAATACCAATATAGTCATTCTAAATTTTGGTATCAATGATGCTGTTTACGGGACTGTTGACGAGTTTAAATCTAAATTTTGTGAGTTAATTGAGAACTGCAAAAAGGCAGGAAAGCGTGTCGTGGTTACCCACCCGAATAAAATCAAAATGGATGACCCTGATGACCGTTGGATAGAAGAAACGCTAACGGAAATTAGCGCTGCCATCACAACTATTTGCCAAAACAAAAACGTTGAACTAGTTACTGATGGACTTGTTTACGTCGAACTGGATGACCAGTTTCATCCAGTTGCCGGCGCCGAAGGTTACATCAAAGCCGGGAAAAAACTAGTTGACCATGTTTCGACTATTGCCCCGGTGGTCGCACGTCAAGCTCGTATTGTCGGTGCCTATGTTGCTCTATTTGGCCGAACAGCTGAAAAAGGTGGTTTAGACTATTGGGAATCCCGTCTAGCTAATGAAGATCAAGATGAACTGCTCACCGAGATGGCGAATTATTTGCCTGATTACACCCCCTCAGCTTTTGTCAAAACTGTTTACCAAAACCTTTTCGGTCGTTCCGCTGACCAAGGGGGGCTTAATTTTTGGTCGAAAGTCATTACAGATAACCCCCAGTCCGGAAAAGGGCAAATGCTCAACGGTATAATTGACACGATGCAGAATGGAACATCATCCAGGCAATCGGATATTGATACTTATCGTCACCGCGTGCATTGTGGTATGGCATATGGTGCGGTGTATGGAATAACCGATGTTGCTAGTGACCATAACTTGGCTGTTGTCAATAATACGTGGCAGAGTGTTCGTGCATATACCGAATCTTTATTTTGATATGAGGGGTGCTGTTTTTGGAGCTCCTTTGCAGTTTGAAAGAATTTTCAGAGTTAATTGAGAGCTGCAAAAGGGGAGAAAGCGTGTCGTGGTTGCCAACAGGAACAGCATCAAAAAAATCTGATAGCCATGAGGAAATAGACATGATGTTTTGGCCTGTCCTTCTCAATGTGGCTCTGCATTCGAGTATACCATCCTCAAATGTAACCAACGAATGTTGAGGGTGGGTAGGTCAAATATCGTGTCTAGGTCTATCAGATTAGTCCTTCCTGACGCAGATTTGATTAATTGATTTTCGCTTGCGATATTCTCTGAATAAATGGAATCGCCGTATTCAATTTCTTGATGAGGAGACTCCTTCTCGTCACTAAGTAGCAGTAATCGTTCGATCCAAAGGGGTTGAATATGCGTAGCGAGCAGGTTGTGTCAGTTCCGAATCACTTAAATGTCTACATTCAGAAACTTTCTTTAACTGATACTCACTATCATTGTGTCATACCGCAGAAATGCGTTGGTAGCCGGAGGCATTCACTACTCGACGTTTCTGCTGCATCTGATTACCTGAAACTGCCACCACACACTACGACGGCCATTTTGTCGTCCCCCTCGTCGGTTTCCGTGCCAGGAGTTTGCTATTATCTCTGCCAGACCGAAACCCGCCCTGTTTTCAGGTAGTTCTCTCTTTTAGCTAATTCTGTGTTCGGATCTACCTGACCGCATTCCGGGTCTGTTGAGCTCGTCACCAGCCAATGTGTGTACTTCTGCCCAGTCTGTCCTGATACCATTGTAAGTGGATTAGTGCGCATTATTGTTCAAGAAAATGGAACGCAGGAAAATTGGATTGCTGTCGAAGCTGTGATCTGAAATCCATAGCTTAGATAAGCTGGTGAATATTAAATTGAGCTGCGCCCTGGGAGAGAAGTTAGCGTGTTAGCCGTGAAAATTTGAAGAGTGTCTTTCAGTAGGGCATAAAAAAAGCCCCTGAAGTCAGGGGCTTTTTTCTCTTTGGTTGGTGGAGACGGCGGGAATTGAACCCGCGTCCGCCAGCACTGTGCCTTGAGATCTACATGCTTATGTCCTTCAATTGATTTAACCTCAAGCGACCCGAAGGCCAGGGTGCAAGAGGCGAGTTCTTTAAATCTTAGCCGCTAGCCAGTGAACTCTGGATAACGGAGCATCCCGTAAGCGATGACGTCCTGAGATGTAGCTCTGGGCTACGGGCGACCCAGTCAGGACGACTAGCAGCTTACGCTGCTAGTGCGTAGTTTTCGTCGTTTGCGACTATTGCATTGCAGCTTTGGATTAACGAGATTCGCTGCCATCTCGACATGCACCCAAGGGTTCGCCACCAGCGTCGAAGCCATGTCGTCCCCTTACTCACAGTATATGTGGGCGTCTTGCCCAACTTCAAGGCTTCTTTGTTGCTGTTTTGCACAAGCGGCTCTGTAACCCCGTTAAATGTCAGCCTGTCTTTTGCTTTGTTCTTTTGTGTCTGCCCGCCAGGGCCGCGTGGTTCAGGGCTTTAAAGCTTTCGTGGAAGTAGTTCATTACGGCGTTCGGGTCTGCATGAATAGCTTTGTCGACGGTAATGCCAAACTGAACTGTGCCGGCGTAGCTGAAAATACTCATGCCAATACCGATGTTTCCGCTTTGAGGTACCCAGAACATGGGCTGGGTTACCTTGCTCCCTGCCAGATACAGGGCTTCTTTCGGCCCGGGTACGTTGGTGAGCACGGCAGATGCTTTGTTGCTCAGGAGTTCCAGTGCCCGCCGTTCAAGAATGTCGGGACCACGGCCGAATAAATCAAGGAGGCTGTAGGTAACCTGTGCCTGATACGACTGTTTCAGGCTGTTCATGTTCTCGTGAACCTGCCGGAAGCACATCAGTGGATCCATCACTTCCGCCGGAAGTGTCACCAGTACCATGCCGAACTTGTTCCCCAGGGTTTCTATAGGCTGGTCGAGAGGGCGGAGGTTGAACGGAACGGCAACGCGGATTCCGCGCTCCGGCACGGCCTCCTTATTAGCTGCAAAGTGTCTTTGCAGGGCCCCTGTTACCGTACATAGCAGTACGTCGTTGATGGTGCCGCCCAGAGCCTTTGAGCACGCCTTTACTTCTGCAAGATCCAGCGGATCTGCCCAGGACACCTGCTTGCGGCCTGAGAGGGGCGTCTTTAGTCCGGTTTTCGGCTCGAAGGGGGCAAGGCCCAGTTTTATAAGATCTACAACAAAGCTGCTGGCGGTTGAAGCCAGCTTGATGGGGTAGCTGGGTTCTTCCCGCATGGACTGGATGAACAGGCGGGCCTGACTTGTGGCGGCCTGGGTATTGTCGACCACGCGATGGAGCAGCCGCTGAACCGGGGATCTCTGTTTGGTTTTTGACGCGCGTCTGGGTGCTACCTTTCCCGGTTTTGGGTCTGGAGTTTTGTCTGTGAGGGACAGCATGACCCGAACCAGTGAAATACCGTCAGCAATACAATGATGGATGCGCACCAGCAGGGCGCTGCCGCCATCATAGTTATCGATATAGTGCATTTGCCAGAGCGGTCGGCGGAAATCCAGCGAGGAACTGTTCATATCACTCGCTAGTTTCTGAAGCTCGGCTTTGTCAGCCTTGCCGGGGAGGGCAATCTGGTGGAGGTGATTGTCCAGGTCAAACAGGGGGTCGTCCTGCCAGTAGGTTTTGTCCCCGTTGTCCACAACCCGCTGTCGGAAACGGCTGAAGCGCAGGAACCGCTCCTCAATCGTATGTTTAAGACGGCTCATGGGAATGGGGCGTTCAAGGGTAAGAACGCCGCATATCATCATTGGATTCTCTGGCGTGTCCATTCGCAGCCACGCTCGATCTACGGCCGACATGGGAATTTGAGTTGGTGGTGGCATAGGCCCTCCCTCGATGCTGCACCGGACAGCTGCAGTATATGCAGCATAAAAATGGGTGCATAGAGAGTGAGTATGCGACACAAGTTACCCGCGGCCCATGACGCGGGTCAGGAAAACTGTCTGTTAAATTAACCGTCAGGCGTTGCCGTCACGCAGGATGCGCTGTTTCTGGCGATTCCAGTCCCGCTCTTTCTCGGTGGCGCGTTTATCAAACAGTTTTTTGCCTTTCACCAAGGCGATTTCGCATTTTACTTTGTTCTTTTTCCAATACAGCGCCAGGGGCACGCAGGTTTGGCCTGCCTGGCTCGTTTCCCCAATCAGTTTGGCCAGCTCTTTGGCATGGAGAAGCAGCTTGCGTGTACGGGTGGGGTCGGCAATAACGTGCGTGGAGGCTGCGGTAAGAGGCTGAAAGTGCCCACCCAGCAGGAAGGCCTCACCATCTTTCAGCAAGACATAAGCGTCCGTTATCTGGGCTTTCCCGGCGCGGAGTGATTTCACTTCCCAGCCGAGAAGGACAAGACCCGCCTCAAAGCGTTCTTCTATGTGATATTCGTGCTTCGCCTTCTTGTTCAAGGCGATGGTACTGCTCTGCGTACCAGGTTTTTTCTTGCTCATGAATCAATTATCCGGTTTCGGACGAATGAACGGGCCGACCGCACGCGGGTCGGCAAAAGGCGCATTGTAGCTCAGGAGTGCCAGACTGGTCACGAAATGGCCGTGAAAGGCCTGGTCGGTTCGTACGCGAGGGAGTCCTTCGGCTACACTGTCAGGCCAGACACTTTCCTGAGGCCAGAGGCGAAAATGCCTACGCCATATCAAATACATATCGGGTCATTTACCCGGAAATCAACTTTTTTCTGGGCTGCAGTTGGTGCGACTGTAGGCCTGGCTAACCTGTGGCAGTTTCCCTATCTGGCAAGTCTGCACGGTGGTGGGTTGTTTATTTTGCTGTATCTCGGCTGTTTGTTGCTGGTCACTCTGCCTCTGATGGTTACCGAAGCCTCTATTGGCCGCTATGCGCGCCACGGCATTGTATTGGCAATGGATGGTCTGATTCGCAGTGCGAGAAGCTCAAGAGCCTGGATGGCTGCAGGCCGGTTCAGTATTCTGGCTGCTTTTTTGGTGCTGTCGTTTACTGCGGTGTTTGGGGCAATTGCGCTGGCCTATGTGTTTTTCGGTGCTACGGGTCAGTTTTCAGGCGCTGGTGAGCCTGAAGCGACAGAGGTTCTTGCAGGGCTGGTTTCTGATCCAAGGGCTCACCGGGAGTTTATGGGTTGGCATGCTTTTTTTCTGATTATGGTGCTCTGGGTGTCCGGGCAGGGGGTGGTTGAAGGTCTTGAGCGAGCTTTCAGAATAGTGGTGCCGGGCACGCTTGTACTCCTGCTTGCCTTGTTTGGTCTTGCGACCTGGTATGGTCGAATTGATGGTGCTATCAGCCAGATTCTTGGGATGCATCCGCAGGACCTCACCTGGGATAGCCTGCGTGCAGCACTGTTTCATGCATTTTTTACTTTGGGCCTGGGAATGGGAGTGTGGGCAGTTCTGGGTGCTTACACAACACCGGACACGCGGTTGAAGCGATCCATTCTGGCGGTTGTTCTGATGGACACGCTGGTAGCGATTCTGGCTGGATTGATGATTTTCGCCATGGCTACGGATAACAGTATTTTTGATGGCGAGAGAGGGTTTAGCCTGCTGTTTGTGTCGCTGCCGGTTACGCTTGCTGAGCTTCCTGCAAGCCAGTTCATTATCGCGACTGTTTTTCTTCTGGTGGTAATGATTGTGTGGGCGACCGCCCTGGCTTTGCTGGAGCCGGTTGTCGGCTGGTTTCGTGAATGGACCGGCGCGCCCAGAGAACTGACAGTAATTCTTGTAGGGTTGGCGGTTTGGGTCGCGGGCCTGGCATCTCTGTTCTCATTCAATGTGTGGGCAGACTACAGGCTTGGTGGAGCGACAGTTTTTCGCTGGCTGGAGTTGATAACCGGAGGGTTGATGATTCCTCTGGTGGCGATTCTGATCGCTCTTTTTACTGGCTGGTGCATGACGCGCAACCTCTCAAAAATTATGCTCGGAACAGCGCCAAAACTCTTTGGTGCAATCTGGTTTTGGGTTATGCGCCTGGTGCTGCCCGTAGTCGTTGTCTATATCGGAGTTCACTATACCGCGGCTTCGCTGGTAAACCTGTGCGACAACGGCAGCAGGGCCTTCTGGTGTGAGCCTGCTCCCGGTATGGTTTTACAGGACAAGACGGGTGCGTCTTCTGGAGCGACGGCTGCAGCCGGCCATACTGAAGATAGTAGTGGGGAGAGCACTCTGGCAGGGAAGGAAGCTGATGACAGCTCAGATGAGCCGCGCCCTGCCGGACAGGCACCTGCAAGTGAGCCGGTTGAAGAGCAATCGCCTCCTGAAAATGCCCCTAAAGACGACGATATCCTTTATCATAGTGTCTGATTGCAGTCGTGCTGGGTCTTCATGCGCCTGTCATCATTTTTAAAGCGTGTTTGTAAGCAGGACAACCCGTTCCAATGCCACATCAGATTGATAAGACAGCCCTGGTTATGCACTCTGCCGAGCGCATGTTTCACCTGGTTAATGACGTAGCCCGTTACCCTGAGTTTCTTCCCTGGTGTGCGGGTGCCGAGATTCATCAGCAGAGTCCGGAACAGATTATGGCTTCGTTGGAAATAGCCAAGGGTGGGGTGCGGCACAAGCTTACTACCCGTAATCAACTGCTGATGCCGGAAGCGATAGAAATGAATCTGGTCGATGGGCCATTCCGTAATCTTACGGGGCGCTGGCACTTCAAAGCGCTGGATGAGAATGCCTGTAAAGTGATCCTGACACTGGAGTTTGAGTTCTCGGGCACGCTGTCGCGCATGACATTCGGGCCGGTGTTCAGCCAGGCAGCGACCACCATGGTGGATGCTTTCTGCCGCCGCGCAGATGATATCTACAAGGGGGTGGCAGATGCCGCACGTTGAAGTGGCATACGCCCGTCCAGATAAGCAGGAGATCATTCCTGTCCAGGTTCCGGACGGTACAACCGCTGTTGAGGCGGTCAAGCTGTCAGGTATTGCTGAAATTTTTCCGGAAATTGATGCCGATTCGATTGATATGGGGATATTCGGCAAGGTTATCAAGAAACCTGCGGAGCATGAGTTGCGCGATGGAGATCGGGTAGAGTTGTACCGTCCTCTCCAGATTGACCCGAAACAGGCTCGCCTGAACCGGGCCAAAAAGAAGTCCTGACAGGGTCAGTAAGCCGGAGTTTCTTCCAGAAGCTGGGCTTCGTAATGTGAGTAACGATTGCCATCGTAATAGATGATGATGCGTTGTTCTTCAATATCGCCGCCACTGCGCTGGAACGTGTAAACATAATATTCGCGGGAGCTGTCAACCGGGTTCAGCATAAGAGGGCTGCCGAGCAGCGCCTGAACCTGACTGCGTGGCATGCCTTCGTTAAGTTTGGTGAGCTCTTCATCAGTAACAATGTTGCCTTGTTGGACGTTGATCTTGTAAACGCCCGGGAAGGAACAGCCGGACAGAACCAGAGTGAGAATGAGAGCTGTGAGCTTTTGCATCGCCGGAGGAAATCCTCTATCTTGAAATCGCCTGCCAAGGGCAGGTGTGGCACGGGTTAACCGTTAAATGGCGGCTTCATCATACCGGAAGCCGTGAGGCACACCAAAGAGTGAATAGTAACATGTCATCTGAAAACACCGAATTAAGAAAAGTCGGTCTTAAAGTCACTCTTCCGAGAGTGAAGATCTTCAACATCCTGGAGAACTCCAAGGATCACCATCTCAGTGCAGAGGATGTGTACAAACGACTCTTGGACCAGGGTGATGATGTGGGATTGGCCACCGTTTACCGGGTGCTTACCCAGTTCGAGACAGCGGGTCTGGTGCTGCGCCACAATTTTGAGGGCGGTCACGCGGTTTTCGAGATGGCCGGTGAAGATCATCACGATCACATGGTTTGTACCCAGACCGGGCAAGTGATTGAGTTTGTTGATGAGGTGATTGAAGAGCGCCAGAAGAAAATTGCGAAAGAGCATGGCTATGAAATCGTTGAACACAGCCTTATTCTCTACGTTAAGCCCATCAAGTCGTAATTGAATGGCCGAATAAAAAAAGGGCAGGCCGTGAAGCCTGCCCTAATAGCTCTCAGGGTTGAGAGGGGAAAGTGGAAATCGTGATCACTTCAGTGATGGGTTGCCTGTCCTTTGGAAAACATTTCTGTGGCGTGGGCAAGGGTATGTTCGGTCATATCCACGCCGCCCAGCATTCTTGCCACTTCGCTGATTCTTCCCTGGTCATCCAGAGATTCGATCTTTGAGAAGGTCGCTTCCTGGCGGGTGAACTTGCTGACAAACAGGTGCTGGTGGCACTGAGCCGCAACCTGAGGCAAATGAGTTACGCAGATAACCTGGCCATTGTCTCCCAGTGATCGCAGCAGTTTGCCAACCACCTCGGCCGTGCCTCCTCCAATGCCCACATCGACTTCATCAAAGATCAGGGTCGGGGTTGTGGATGTTTGTGCAACCACCACCTGAATGGCAAGGCTGATGCGTGACAACTCTCCGCCGGAAGCAACCTTGGCCAGTGGTCTTGCGGGTTGACCAGGGTTGGCGCTGACCAGAAACTCTAATTCTTCTGCGCCGTGGGGTGCGGGTTCATCCTGGCTGTTACGATTCAGTTGTGTGATGAACTGTACCGACGGCATGCTCAGCTGAACCAGTTCACCGGCAATACGCTGATCCAGCTCTGCTGCTGCTTTGGACCGGGCTTTGGAAAGCTTGCTGGCGAGTTTGTTGAAGTTTTTGAGCTGGTTTTCCAGCTCCGCTTCCAGCTTTTCCAGGCTTCCCTCTCCGCCATCAAGCTCCGCCAGTTCTGCGCTTAACCGTTGGTGGAATTCCGGTAACTCTTCGGGGTTGATGCGGTGTTTGCGTGCCATTTGGTAAAGAGCGCTAAGTCTTTCTTCAACGTCCGCAAGGCGTGCGGGGTCTGCCTCATAGTCGTCCACAAAATGGCGAAGGTTATCGCCGGCCTCACTGACCTGGATCTGGGCTTCGCTGAGCATCTGAATGGTGTCGGCCAGTGCAGGGACCGCAACAGGAAGCTGCTCAAGCTGTTGCAATGCCTGCCGTATCAGGCCTGCTGCGCTCGTTTCATCTTCAGTGCAAAGCAGGGCAGCCTGATGGCTGTTGTGCAGAATTGCATCCGCCTGGCTTAATTGCGCCTGTTCCTGCTCTAACTGTTCCTGCTCGCCATTTTCTATTGCGAGCCGGTCAAGTTCTTCGACCTGGTAGCGCAGTAGTTGTAGTCTGGCTTCAGACTCTTCGGCGTTCTGCTGCCGTTCGGACAGCTTTGTGCGTATCTGATTCCATGCTTTCCATGCCTCGCGGGTCTGGTTAGCGAGTTCTTCTGCGCCAGCGAATTCGTCAACGAGTTTGCGGTGCGTTTCTTTGCGCAGGAGAGATTGATGCTGGTGCTGACTATGAATATCCATCAGCAATCCGCCAAGGTCTTTCAGGTGGGCAAGGGGACAGGGCTGGCCGTTAATGTAAGCTCGTGATCGTCCGTCTTTGCTGATCGCCCGGCGCAGGATGCAGTCACTGTCGTCATCCAGTTCGTGGGTCTCCAGCCATTGCAGGGCTTCGGGGATGCCGGATACGTCAAATGTGGCGGTTATATCTGCACGCTTGGCTCCGTGGCGGACGGCTCCGGCGTCAGCGCGACCGCCCATGGCGAGTCCCAGTGCGTCCAGTACTATGGATTTGCCGGCGCCTGTTTCTCCGGTGAGAGCTGTCATGCCTTTGCCAAATTGCAGTTCTACCCTTTCGGCAATCGCGTAATTGGAAACTGTGAGCTGTGTGAGCATGCAGATAACCTCCACCGTAAAAGATACTGTTTGTGCATACAGTGACTGTGAATATATACAGTGATTTTCATGTTTGCAAACATATAGGAGAGATTTTCTTCGGTAATGGGGGCTCTGATGGTTGAAACCTGAGCAGTGGGCCCCATATTCGTTCGCAATAACATTCTTCCGGCTCCGTGGGGCTGGAGCCTATGTTCAACTGGCCGCGTTTAAGCCGGTCACCGGAGATCTGGCAGGAGTAGTCATGAGCACCGACGAAAACCGCAATGAGCAGATAGATGAATTGAAAGCGGCCGCTGAGGCAGCTGCCGAAGACTCGCAAGCGAGTGAGCAGGAGACAGAGCCGGGTGAAACTTCCGAGATGGAAGCCCTTAAAGAGCAGGTTAAGGAGTTTCAGGAGCAGGTGTTACGTTCTCAGGCCGAAATGCAGAACGTGCGCCGCCGGGCAGAAATGGATGTTGAAAAGGCGCACAAGTTTGCGCTGGAAAAATTTGTCAAAGAACTGCTTCCGGTAGCCGACAGTCTCGAGAAGGCGGTTGAAAGTACGGAAGGTCAGGAAAATTCCGGTGATTTGGTGGCATCTATTCGTCAGGGTGTCGAAATGACGCTGAACCTGCTCGAATCCAGCCTGAAAAAATTCAATGTTGAGCCGCTGAATCCGATTGGTGAGCCGTTTGATCCCCAGCGGCATGAGGCTATGTCTCTGGTTTCGGCGCCGGATGCCGAGCCGAACAGCGTCGTTGCTGTGGTTCAGAAGGGCTACCTGCTGAACGGGCGCGTGGTTCGCCCGGCAATGGTGATGGTAGCGAAGGCTCAGGATGCACCAAAAATCGATGAGCAGGCTTGAAAAAACAGTTAAAGCGCCAATATATCCATCAAACAGCAGAAGCCGGAATGAGCTTTTCCGGGCAACTATTTAGTACAGTATTCAGAAGAACTGGAGCGATTCAATGAGCAAAATTATCGGTATTGACCTTGGAACAACAAACTCGTGCGTGGCCATCATGGATGGCGACAAAGTCCGGGTTATTGAAAACGCCGAGGGTGACCGCACCACCCCATCCATTATCGCTTACACCGAGGATGGCGAGATTCTGGTTGGCCAGTCGGCCAAGCGCCAGGCGGTTACTAATCCGCACAACACTATTTACGCCATCAAGCGTCTGATCGGCCGTCGTTTTACCGATGATGTTGTTCAGAAAGATATCAAGATGGTTCCCTACAAGATTGCCGGAGCGGATAACGGTGATGCGTGGGTAGAGGTTAAAGGCCAGAAAATGGCGCCGCCTCAGGTGTCTGCAGAAATTCTGAAGAAAATGAAGAAAACTGCGGAAGATTATCTGGGCGAAAAAGTGACTGAAGCCGTTATTACTGTGCCGGCTTACTTCAATGACAGTCAGCGTCAGGCTACCAAAGATGCTGGTAAAATTGCTGGTCTGGAAGTTAAGCGCATTATCAACGAGCCCACTGCAGCAGCCCTGGCCTATGGTCTGGACAGGAAGAGCGGTGACCGTACTGTAGCGGTTTACGATCTGGGTGGCGGTACTTTCGACCTTTCCATTATCGAAATTGCGGATGTGGACGGTGAACACCAGTTTGAAGTGCTGGCAACCAATGGTGATACTTTCCTTGGTGGTGAAGATTTCGATATGAAAATTATCGAGTTCCTTGCTGACCAGTTCAAGAAAGACAGCGGTATCGATCTGCGTGGTGACTCCCTGGCCATGCAGCGTCTGAAAGAAGCTGGTGAGAAGGCCAAGATTGAGCTTTCCAGCAGTCAGCAGACTGATGTTAATCTGCCGTACATTACTGCAGATGCCAGTGGTCCCAAGCACATGAACGTCAAGCTGACCCGTGCCAAGCTTGAGTCGCTGGTGGAAGACCTGGTTCAGCGCAGCCTGGAGCCTTGTAAAGTCGCTCTCAAGGATGCAGGCATGAAGGCCAGTGAAATCGATGAGGTTATCCTTGTTGGTGGCCAGACCCGTATGCCTCTGGTTCAGGAAAAAGTTAAAGATTTCTTTGGCAAAGAAGCCCGGAAAGACGTTAACCCGGACGAAGCTGTTGCCATGGGTGCTGCGATTCAGGCAGCTGTACTTTCAGGCGATGTGAAAGACGTTCTGTTGCTGGACGTGACTCCGTTGACCCTGGGTATTGAAACCATGGGTGGCGTAGCGACTCCGCTGATCGACAAGAACACCACTATCCCGACCAAGAAGTCTCAAACCTTCTCAACAGCGGATGACAGCCAGACTGCTGTAACCATTCACGTGGTTCAGGGTGAGCGTAAACAGGCAGCTCAGAACAAGTCGCTGGGCCGTTTCGATCTGGCGGATATTCCGCCTGCACCGCGCGGCGTGCCGCAGATCGAAGTAACTTTTGATATTGATGCCAACGGTATTCTGAATGTGTCTGCAAAAGACAAGGCTACCGGCAAAGAGCAGTCTATCGTCATCAAGGCTTCTTCTGGTCTGAATGATGAAGAAATCGAGAAAATGGTTCGCGATGCCGAGGCGAATGCTGACGAGGATCGCAAGTTCGAAGAGCTGGTTCAGGCCCGCAACCAGGGCGATGCTATGGTTCACGCGGTACGCAAGACTCTGACAGATGCCGGTGACAAGGTCAGCGACAGCGAAAAAGAGTCGATTGAAGCGTCTATCAAGGAACTGGAAGAGGCGTTGACCGGCTCTGATAAAGACGACATTGAAGCCAAGACCCAGAAGCTGACAGAAGTTTCCGGCGAACTGGCTCAGAAGATGTACGCAGATCAGGATGGCCAGGCCCAGCAGGCCGGTGGTCAGGAAGAAGCGCAGTCTCATGCTGCTGATGACGCGGTTGATGCCGAGTTTGAAGAAGTTAAAGACGACGAGAAGAAGTAATTCCGGCGTACATCAGGTAGTTGGAAAACGCGGAGCTGCTCCGCGTTTTCCTCGTTTAAAAAACAGGGTTTTAAAGCATGGCCAAGCGTGACTATTACGACATTCTCGGAATCTCTCGGGATGCGGATGAGAAAGAAATCAAGCGGGCGTACCGAAAGCTCGCGATGAAGTTTCACCCCGACCGTAACCCGGAAGACAAAGATGCCGAGAACAAGTTCAAGGAAGCCAGCGAAGCCTATGAAATATTGGCTGACCAGTCCAAGCGGGCGGCCTATGATCAATTTGGCCATGCTGGAGTAGATGGCCAGGCCGGTGGTGGCTTCGGGGGTGGTGGTAACTTCTCCGACATCTTCGGCGATGTATTCGGTGATATTTTTGGTGGAGGTGGCGGCGGTCGCGGTCGCAGTACTCGTGGTTCTGATCTGCGATATACCCTGGAACTGGATCTTGAAGAGGCTGTAAGGGGCAAAACTGTCAAAATCACCATTCCGGGACACAAGGAATGTGAGGCCTGTGATGGCAGCGGTGCAGAAAAAGGTTCGCGGCCTGAGACCTGTGGTACCTGTAAAGGTATGGGGCAGGTGCGTATGCAGCAGGGTTTCTTTACTGTTCAGCAGGCCTGTCCTACATGTCGGGGCTCTGGTCAGATAATCAAAAATCCATGCAAGGCCTGTCATGGGCAGGGCAGGGTGCAGGAGGAGAAAACGCTCTCCGTGAAAGTGCCGCCGGGTGTTGACACCGGTGATCGTATCCGGCTCTCCGGTGAGGGTGAGATGGGTACGGATGGTGGGCCTCCTGGTGATCTGTATGTGCAGATGTCAGTGCGGGAGCATTCGATATTTACCCGTGATGGCCGTAATCTTTATTGCGAGGTGCCGATCAGTATCGTGGATGCAGCGCTGGGGGGCGAGTTGGAAGTGCCTACGCTGGATGGTCGGGTGAAACTCCGGATTCCTGCAGAGACCCAGACCGGCAAACTCTTCCGGTTACGTAATAAAGGCGTCAGTCCGGTTCGGGGAGGCCCTTCCGGTGACCTGCTCTGTCGCGTGACGGTAGAAACTCCGGTTAAACTGACCAAGCGCCAGAAAGAGTTGCTCAATGAGTTCCAGGCTACGCTTGATGGTACTGGAGGTACGAATCACGCTCCGAAGAAGACCTCCTGGTTTGAGGGTGTTAAGAGCTTTTTTGACGAAATGAAATTCTGAACAGCTTCATATAGGAAAAGACCATGAGGGTAGCAATCATCGGCGCCGCCGGGCGCATGGGTAAGGTGTTGATTGAGGCGGTTGATGGCACTGAAGGGCTAACGCTTGGTGCCGCTGTCGTCCAGCCGGGTAGCAGTCTTATAGGGGCTGATGCTGGTGAAATGAGCAGTATCGGAAAAACCGGCGTAAAGATGGTGGGTGCCCTGGAGGATGTGAAAGATGATTTTGATGTGCTCATCGATTTCACCTTTCCGGACCTGACCCTGGAGAGTGCGCAATTCTGTAAGGCCAATGGCAAAATGCTCGTCGTCGGAACAACCGGCATGTCAGGCGCTGAAAAAGAGCAGTTGGCTCTGGCCGCAGAGTCTACCCAGGTGGTGTTTGCTCCTAATATGAGTGTGGGCGTGAATGTCGTTCTCAATCTCTTGCGTACTGCGGCAGCGACTCTGGGTGATGACTACGATGTAGAAATCATTGAAGCCCATCATCGCCACAAAAAAGATGCGCCCTCTGGAACAGCTCTGCGTATGGGCGAAGTCGTTGCTGATGCGCTTGGTCGTGATCTCAAGGAGTGCGCGGTCTACGGTCGTGAAGGTTTTACCGGGGAGCGTACCCGCAAAGAAATCGGGTTCGAAACTATCCGTGCCGGTGATGTTGTTGGCGATCACACTGTGCTCTTTGCTACAGAAGGTGAGCGCGTTGAAGTCACTCATAAGGCCAGTAGCCGCATGACATTTGCCAAAGGCGCGATGCGTGCAGCCCTTTGGCTTAAAGATAAACCTGCTGGTTTATACGATATGCAGGATGTCCTGGGGCTGAAGTAGTGCTTGTCAGGCGATTTTGCATGGACATAAAACCGCATACTCCATATAATAAGGCAGTTTAACTGCACCAAGCGTAGGCTTTTAAAAGCTCGGGGACAAAAACCGTTCCCGGATAACAAAAAGCGGGACGGAGTTTTTACTCCCTCTCGCTTTTTTGCGACCTGAATTTGCGCTTGCGTTCCTGTTCGTGACGAACCGATACGCCACTCGATGAGGATACAAGCCTTGAGAACACCCGCAATCCTTGCACTCGCAGACGGAAGCCTGTTTTACGGCACTGCTATTGGCGCTGACGGCGAAACCAGTGGTGAAGTGGTGTTCAACACCGCCATGACTGGCTATCAGGAAATACTGACTGATCCGTCATATGCCCGCCAGCTCGTTACCCTGACATACCCGCACATCGGTAACACCGGTGTGAATGATGAGGATGTAGAATCAGATCGTGTTCAGGCGGCTGGCCTTATCATTCGTGATCTGCCTCTGGTGGCAAGTAATTGGCGTAGTAGCGGGTCGCTGGATGACTATCTGCGAAGCAGTAATGTGGTCGGAATTGCCGATATTGATACCCGGCGCCTTACGCGTATTCTTCGTGATAAAGGCTCGCAGAACGGCGCGATTGTAGCCGGCGCTGACGCCACTGCCGAGCGTGCGCTGGAGTTGGCTAACGCATTCCCCGGGCTCAAAGGCATGGACCTGGCCAAAGAGGTCACTTGTGACAAACCCTATAAGTGGGCTCAGGGTGAGTGGTCGCTTGACTCGGGCTACGCTGAGGCTGGTGAAGCGAAGTTCAGGGTTGTGGCCTGGGATTATGGTGTCAAGTTCAACATCCTGCGTATGCTCGCGTCCCGTGGTTGTGATATTACCGTGGTGCCTGCGCAGACACCGGCCGCAGATGTGCTGGCGATGAACCCTGATGGCATATTTCTTTCCAACGGTCCGGGTGATCCTGAGCCATGCGATTATGCAATCAAGGCGATCCAGGAAGTGCTTGAAACCGAGATTCCCGTATTTGGTATCTGTCTGGGGCACCAGCTTCTTGCGCTGGCCAGCGGAGCAAAAAGCATGAAGATGGGCCACGGTCATCACGGTGCCAATCATCCGGTTCAGAGGATTGATAAGGGTACGGTCATGATCACCAGCCAGAACCACGGTTTTGCTGTTGATGAAGCATCCTTGCCTGCTGTCCTGGAGGTTACCCACAAGTCTCTGTTCGATGGCACTTTGCAGGGTGTTCGCCGTACCGACAAGCCTGCGTTCAGCTTTCAGGGGCACCCCGAGGCGAGCCCTGGGCCAGGTGATGTTGCACACTTATTTGATGAGTTTATCCGTCTGATGGAAGTCTCCAGGGCGTAAGGCCAGCATACGGAGAAATAAGTCTTCCCGGACACGCGCCGCGTTTCTGCGCTGCAAGAATTTAAACGTTGCTGACAGGTTTACCAAGACATGCCAAAACGGACCGACATTAAAAGCATCCTGATTCTGGGCGCAGGCCCGATTGTGATCGGGCAGGCGTGCGAATTTGACTACTCCGGCGCTCAGGCCTGTAAAGCCCTGCGTGAAGAAGGTTATCGGGTAATCCTCGTTAACTCGAACCCGGCCACGATCATGACCGACCCGGTGATGGCGGATGCCACCTACATCGAGCCGATTACCTGGCAGACAGTCGCCAAGATCATTGAAAAAGAAAAGCCGGATGCATTACTGCCCACCATGGGTGGCCAGACTGCGCTTAACTGTGCGCTTGATCTCGAAAAACACGGAGTGCTGGAAGAGCACGGCGTGGAAATGATTGGTGCCAACGCTGATACGATCGATAAAGCGGAAGACAGAAGCCGCTTTGATACTGCCATGAAGGCTATCGGTCTTGAGTGCCCCCGCGCATCGATTGCCCATACCATGGCTGAGGCCTGGGAAGTTGCTGATGACATCGGCTTTCCATGCATTATTCGTCCATCATTCACTATGGGCGGTTCTGGCGGAGGTATTGCTTACAACCGCGATGAGTTTGAAGAAATCTGTACGCGTGGGCTTGATCTCTCTCCAACCAATGAACTGCTCATTGATGAGTCGCTGATCGGCTGGAAAGAGTATGAGATGGAAGTTGTCCGCGATAAGGCGGATAACTGCATTATTGTCTGCGCCATCGAGAATTTCGACGCCATGGGCGTGCATACCGGGGACTCTATCACCGTTGCTCCGGCACAGACGCTGACCGATAAGGAATACCAGATCATGCGCGACGCCTCTCTGGCGGTGCTGCGTGAGATTGGTGTGGAAACCGGCGGTTCCAACGTCCAGTTTGGTATCAACCCGGACACTGGCCGCATGGTCGTCATCGAGATGAATCCCAGGGTTTCCCGTTCATCGGCCCTGGCCTCCAAGGCTACGGGTTTTCCTATAGCCAAGGTGGCGGCCAAGCTGGCTGTGGGCTACACACTCGATGAGCTGCGAAACGAAATCACTGGCGGCGTAACGCCTGCGTCCTTCGAGCCCAGCATCGACTATGTCGTTACCAAGATTCCCCGTTTCACCTTTGAAAAGTTTCCTCAGGCCGATGCCCGCCTGACGACCCAGATGAAGTCTGTGGGTGAGGTCATGGCCATTGGCCGCACATTCCAGGAATCCCTCCAGAAAGCCCTCAGGGGTCTGGAAGTCGGGTCTGACGGTTTCGATGAGCAGCTTGAGGAGTTTACTTCCGAAAGTTCCCGGGAAACGCTCACCCGCGAGCTCAGTGTTCCGGGCGCCGATCGTATCTGGTATATCGGCGATGCATTCCGGGCCGGGCTGACCGTTGATGAGGTGTTTGAGTTCACCAGAGTAGATCCGTGGTATCTGGTACAAATTGAAGATCTTATCCGTGAAGAACAGGCGCTGAAGTCTGCTGGCAAGGCTGGTCTTGATCATGCCACCCTGTTCCGTCTCAAGCGTAAGGGTTTCTCTGATGCCCGTCTGGCCAGTCTGCTGGGCATGGCTGAGTCGAGCCTTCGCAAGGTAAGGCACGATTTGAATATTCGTCCGGTGTACAAGCGGGTGGATACCTGTGCCGCTGAATTTGCCTCCGACACTGCGTATATGTACTCCACCTATGAGGAAGAGTGTGAAGCGGATGCGACCGATCGTGAGAAGATTGTGGTCATTGGCGGCGGCCCTAACAGAATAGGTCAGGGTATCGAGTTCGATTACTGTTGTGTGCACGCGGCTCTCGCCATGCGTGAAGATGGTTATGAAACCATCATGATCAATTGCAATCCGGAGACGGTATCAACCGACTACGATACTTCCGACCGGTTGTACTTTGAGCCGATTACGCTTGAAGACGTGTTGGAAATCATCAATGTCGAGAAGCCCAAGGGCGTGATTGTCCAGTATGGTGGCCAGACACCCTTGAAGCTGGCCCGGGGGCTTGAGGCGGCTGGGGTACCTATTATTGGTACCAGTCCGGATGCTATCGACCGGGCAGAAGATCGTGAGCGGTTCCAGCAGATGATTACCCGTCTGGGACTCAAGCAGCCTGAAAATGCCACTGTGCGCAGCCACGAGGAAGGTATTCTGGCGGCCCGTGAAATCGGTTATCCGTTGGTTGTGCGCCCGTCTTATGTTTTGGGCGGCCGGGCCATGGAAATTGTTTTCGGAGAAGATGAACTGGTGCGCTACATGCGCAGTGCGGTGCTGGTTTCCAACGACAGCCCTGTATTGCTCGACCATTTCCTGAATGCGGCAATCGAGGTGGATATTGATGCCATCTGCGATGGCAAGGATGTGGTTATCGGCGGCATTATGCAGCACATTGAACAGGCGGGTATCCATTCCGGTGATTCCGCCTGCTCGCTGCCGCCTTATACCCTCCCGTCTGACGTTCAGGACGCCATGCGTGAGGCCGTAAGGAAAATGGCGATCGAGCTTGAGGTTGTGGGGCTGATGAATGTGCAGCTGGCCTGGCAGGATAATGAAATATATGTAATTGAGGTTAATCCGCGCGCCTCGCGCACAGTACCTTTTGTGTCCAAGGCTATCGGAGTATCCCTTGCCAAGGTTGCTGCGCGGGTTATGGCTGGTACGTCTCTTGCCGAGCAGGGCTTTACAAAGGAAGTGGTGCCCAGCTATTACGCTGTAAAGGAATCTGTATTCCCGTTCAACAAATTTCCATTGGTTGATCCGATCCTCGGGCCGGAAATGAAGTCTACTGGCGAGGTCATGGGGCTTGGTGACAGTTTTGATGAAGCCTTTGCCAAGGCTTCGCTGGCTATTGGAGAGCGCCTGCCTTCCAGTGGTATTGTGTTTATGTCTGTTCGTGACGTAGACAAGGCCGGTGCTATTCAGGTTGCCCGTGATCTGGTTGATGCAGGTTTCAGGCTTGTTGCTACTACAGGTACCGCGAAAGCTCTTCGTGAGGCGGGTATCGATGTGGAGCGAGTGAACAAGGTGGGCGAGGGTCGGCCTCATATCGTGGACGCCATCAAGAATGGGCAGGTTCAGCTGATTATTAATACAACTGAGGGCCGCAAGGCAGTGTCTGATTCGGCGCAGATTCGCCAGTCAGCTCTGCAGACCAAGGTAGCCTATACAACAACACTGGCGGGCGGCGAAGCCTTCTGTCGGGCCATCAAATTTGGTCCGGAGCGTACAGTACGCCGCCTGCAAGATCTTCACGCAGGGAAGTAAAGTTATGAGCGAAAGAGTACCTATGACAAAAGCGGGCGAGTCCCGTCTCCGTGTGGAGCTTCAGAAGCTGAAATCCGAGGATCGCCCCCGGGTAATCGCTGCTATTTCAGATGCGCGGGAGCATGGTGATCTTAAAGAAAATGCCGAGTATCACGCTGCCCGTGAACAGCAGAGCTTTATTGAAGGTCGTATTCAGGAAATTGAAGGTAAGTTGTCCGCCGCTCAGGTGATTGATGTCACCACTATGGAAAACACCGGCCGGGTTATCTTCGGAACTACTGTTCACCTGATGAACATGGATACAGATGAGCAGGTGGTCTATCAGATCGTTGGCGAAGACGAGGCAGATATCAAGGAAGGCAAGCTTTCCATCTCGTCGCCCATAGCTCGCGCTCTGGTTGGCAAGAGTGAGGGGGATGTTGTTGCTATCCGCGTGCCTTCGGGTACGGTGGAGTACGAAATCGAGCAGGTGGAATACATCTGATTTGCACCGGACTGGAATTCCCTGTCCGCAGGGAACAAAAAAACCGGCTGTGTTTTACACGGCCGGTTTTTTTATGTTCGGGGGTGTCAGTGTTTGTGGCGTAACAGGTTGGATAGTTTTGGGTTGGGCTTCTTTGCCCTGCGCATAATCACCGCAATTTTACCGATGGTTTGTACAATTTCTGCGCCACTGGATGCGCAAAGCGCGCTGATTGCTTCCTGGCGGGCCTCCCGGTCCTGGCTTGCAACTTTGATTTTGATGAGTTCGTGGTCGTTCAAGGCGCGCTCCAGTTCTTCCTGGAGGTTTTCGGTCAGGCCTTTGTCGCCCACAATAATGACGGGTTTCAGGTGGTGGGCAATGGCCCGGTATTCCCGGCGCTGTTCCGGTGAAAGGCTCATGATGTAATCTCTTTATCGGTGCTATTAACAAAAGGTCAGCGGCATATTCGCTGGCAACGTCGTATAATTCGCGGATTGTAGCAGACAACCTTGCACACAGATCACCTTGCAGACGTTGTAATTTCCGAGATGGTGCCCACATATAATGAACATGGGGATTATTCCGGCGTTCAGAAGCGTCTTCAGATTGATCCGCCGCTGCGTTTTTCTGTGGCCGTTACGGGTAGGCCGTTTCTGGTGGATAGACGTACATTTGGTGTAAGGTGTCGATAAAGAGTAGCTTCTTTGCAGACACGCTCTTCAATTCACAGGTGATGATCCTTGAACGATATGGCAAAAAATCTGGTTCTCTGGCTGATAATAGCCGCCGTACTGCTGATGGTGTTTCAGAATTTCTCTCCCACCACCAGCGGGCAGCAAGTCAATTATTCCCAATTCGTTGAAATGGTCCAGCAGGGCCAGGTCAACAAAGTCACCATTGATGGTCTGGAAATCCAGGGCACCCGCGGTGACGGTTCCCAGTTTCAGACGATTCGCCCTCAGGTGGCGGACAACAAACTGATGGACGATCTTCTTGCGAACAAAGTTGAAGTGATCGGTAAGGAGCCTGAGCGCCAGAGTCTGTGGACTCAGTTGCTGGTGGCGGCGTTCCCTATACTGATCATTATTGCCCTGTTTGTTTTCTTCATGCGCCAGATGCAGGGCGGAGGTGGCGGCAAAGGCCCCATGTCGTTCGGCAAGAGCAAAGCGCGCCTGATGAGCGAAGATCAGATCAAGACCACCTTTGCCGATGTGGCTGGTGTGGATGAGGCCAAAGAGGACGTTAAGGAACTGGTGGATTTCCTGCGGGACCCCAGTAAATTCCAGCGCCTTGGTGGCAGTATTCCCAAAGGCGTCTTGATGGTGGGTCAGCCGGGTACCGGTAAAACCCTGCTGGCAAAAGCTATTGCTGGTGAAGCCAAGGTCCCGTTCTTCTCGATTTCCGGTTCCGACTTCGTGGAAATGTTCGTAGGTGTTGGCGCATCGCGTGTGCGGGACATGTTCGAGCAGGCCAAGAAGCAGAGCCCCTGCATTATTTTTATTGATGAAATTGATGCGGTTGGCCGCCATCGTGGTGCGGGCATGGGCGGTGGTCATGATGAGCGCGAGCAGACTCTGAACCAGTTGCTGGTTGAGATGGACGGCTTTGAAGGTAACGAGGGTGTTATTGTCATTGCAGCGACGAACCGTCCGGATGTTCTTGATCCGGCGTTATTGCGCCCTGGTCGTTTTGACCGTCAGGTCGTTGTTGGTTTGCCAGACATTATTGGCCGGGAGCAGATCCTCAAGGTGCACATGAAGAAAGTGCCCCTGGATGAGAATGTTGAGCCTGCGCTGATTGCGCGAGGCACGCCTGGCTTCTCCGGTGCTGATCTTGCGAACCTGGTTAACGAAGCAGCTCTTTTTGCGGCGCGCCGTAATATGCGTCTGGTTTCTATGGAAGAGTTTGAGCTGGCTAAAGATAAAATCATGATGGGCGCTGAGCGCAAGTCCATGGTGATGAGTGAAAAGGAAAAGCTCAATACGGCTTATCACGAGTCTGGCCACGCAATCGTCGGGCGGCTGATGCCAGAACACGATCCGGTCTATAAGGTAAGCATTATTCCCCGTGGTCGGGCCCTGGGTGTGACAATGTTTCTGCCTGAAGAAGACAGGTACAGTCACAGTAAGCGCTTCCTTATCAGCTCTATCTGTAGTCTGTTCGGCGGTCGTATTGCCGAAGAGCTGACTCTTGGTTTTGATGGGGTCACTACCGGCGCTTCGAATGATATTGAGCGCGCTACCAGTCTCGCCCGCAATATGGTCACCCGCTGGGGCTTGTCTGAGAAGCTTGGCCCGCTCCAGTATGATACGGATAGTGAAGAGCCGTTCCTTGGCCGTTCCGCTGGTCAGGCTCAGACGGTTTACTCGCCCGAAACGGCGCAGCGTATTGATGAAGAGGTCCGCAACATCATCGATACCTGTTATGAGAAGGCTACGCAAATTCTGGTCGAAAACCGGGACAAGCTGGATCTCATGACTCAGGCGTTGATGAAGTACGAGACCATCGACCGTCACCAGATTGATGACATAATGGAAGGTCGGATTCCGCGTCCTCCGAAAGGTTGGGACGACCGGGGTTCTGCCGGAGGCGCCAAGACGGACGCCCCGGAGCAGGCTTCCGGATCCAAGCCTTCGGGCGATAACCATCAGTCCGATGTAGGTCGTCCGGCCGGAGAGCACTAGGATTTTCGGTTTCAGGTAATCTGAGTTAACTTGCGCCGCCCTGTTTATGGGCGGCGTTTGTTTTTGCCATGCTTGGATTCTTGCGTGTCTGTCCAGGAAAATTTTGTTATGGAAATGAGCTTTGCCGGGCGAGCGCTGAATATGTCTCGCTGCCATGTAATGGGTGTTCTCAATGTGACGCCGGATTCGTTCTCTGATGGTGGTCGGTTCAACCGTCTGGATGCTGCGCTGCTGAAAGCGCGGCAAATGGTATGCGATGGCGCAGCCTTTATTGATGTGGGTGGGGAATCCACCCGCCCCGGCGCGGCCAGAGTGTCTGTGCAGGAAGAGCTCGACAGGGTTTGTCCCGTGGTAGAGGCGATTTCGCGGGAGCTGGACGTGGTTGTCTCGGTGGATACAAGCACTCCGGAAGTAATGTCTCAGGCGGTCAGCCTTGGTGCCGGGCTGATTAACGATGTGCGGGCTCTTCAGAGAGAGGGCGCGGCATCGGCTGCGGCAAGAGCTGGAGTCCCTGTATGTGTGATGCATATACAGGGAGAGCCTGAAACCATGCAGGACCGGCCGGTGTACGAGAATGTATTGCGTGAGGTCGGTGAGTTTCTGAGCATGCGGGTTCGTGTCGCAGTGAAGGCGGGTGTTTCTGCCCGTAACATAATCCTCGATCCGGGTTTCGGGTTTGGGAAAAACCTTGAGCATAATCTGCGGTTACTGGCGTCGCTGGAGCAGCTGCATGTTCTTGGTCATCCCCTGCTGGTAGGTATGTCGAGAAAGTCCATGCTGGGCCAGATAACGGGCCGGGAGGTAGACGAGAGGTTGTCGGCGAGTCTTGCGGCCGCGACAATATCTGCAATGAAGGGTGCGGGCATTGTTCGCGTGCATGATGTCAGGGAAACCGTGGATGCCGTCAGAGTCGCGACGGCCGTAATGGAGGCAGTTTGATGGCCGGAAGAAAGTATTTTGGAACGGATGGAATACGCGGCAGGGTGGGTGAACACCCGATAACGCCGGAGTTCATGTTGCACCTGGGGTGGGCTGCAGGGCAGGCTTTCAAGAGAAGTGGGCAGCGGAACAGTGTGTTGATTGGCAAGGATACACGGCTATCGGGTTATATGTTCGAGTCTGCACTGGAGGCCGGTTTGTCGGCTGCAGGTGTGGATGTGAAGCTGCTGGGTCCGATGCCAACGCCAGCAATCGCCTACCTGACCCGTACCTTTCGGGCGTCTGCAGGCATTGTTATCAGTGCTTCCCACAACCCCCATCATGATAACGGAATAAAATTCTTTTCTGCCGATGGTACCAAGCTCGATGATGCGCTGGAGGCGGAAATCGAGAGCTGGCTGGATAGGCCTATTGAAGTCTGTGGTCCGGGCGAACTGGGCAAGGCCTCGCGGATAGAAGATGCTCCAGGGCGTTATGTAGAATTCTGCAAGAGCACGGTTCCAAACCAGTTCACACTGGATAATATGAATATTATTCTGGACTGCGCTCATGGCGCGACTTACCACGTTGCTCCGAAAGTTTTCCGCGAACTCGGTGCCAGGGTGTCGGTTATAGGTGCTGAGCCCGACGGGCTTAACATCAATCTTAATGTGGGCTCTACCCATCTTGAAGGGCTGAAAGAGGCTGTTGTCGATAGGGGAGCTGACCTGGGTATAGCTTTTGATGGCGATGGCGACCGGGTGTTGATGGTGGATCGGGATGGTTCCGAGGTAGACGGGGATGAGCTGCTCTACGTTATTGCCTCTCAGCGATTTGCCGAAGGCCGGCTCAGAGGTGGGGTGGTCGGTACTCTGATGACAAATCTGGGTGTTGAGCTCGCGCTAAAAGAGATGGGAATCATGTTCGAGCGCGCCAATGTTGGTGACCGTTATGTTACCGAGCGCTTGCTGGCCAACAATTGGGTGCTCGGCGGCGAGGGGTCCGGGCATATGGTTATCCGCGATTGCACCAGTACCGGCGATGGTATTGTCTCTGCGCTTCAGGTGTTGTTAGCTATCGGAAAATCAGGTAAAACTCTCTCCGAGCTGCGCCGGGGTATGAGCAAGCTGCCTCAGACGATGATCAATGTGCGGGTTGCAAGGCGCTTTGATCCATTTAGCCGCGACGATATTGTTGCGGCAGTAAAGCGCGCCGAATCAGAGCTTGGCAGCTCCGGAAGGATCCTGTTGCGGGCATCAGGGACAGAATCCCTGATCCGTGTAATGGCCGAAGGCCAGAGCGCTGATGGCATCCGTCGTGTCGCTGAAGAGCTTGCGCAGGTCGTGGAAAACTCAACGCCCTGATTTGTTGGATTCAGGCTGTTGTCTGTTGTGGGGGAGTGCTGTATAGTGCGGCCTCCCTAACGTTCGGGAACTGATATGCGTCGCAAGATTGTAGCCGGAAACTGGAAGATGAACGGGTCGAAAGACCTCTCGGAAAAACTGGTTGGCTCGATCCGGTCTGAGGCCGGAACTCTTGATAAAGGTGTGGAGGTTGTTATTATTCCTCCCGCAATTTACATCGGTGATGTATTGGTGCAGGCGGAAAATGCCCTGTCCGTCGGTGTTCAGAACGTTGGGCGGTGGCAGTCAGGTGCCTATACCGGGGAAATTTCGGCCGGTATGGCCAGAGATGCGGGTTGTCGTTATGTGCTCGTTGGCCACTCTGAACGCCGCCAGATTTTCGGCGAAACTGATGAGCTGGTTGCTGAAAAAGTATCTCTTGTGGTTTCCAGTGGTCTGACGGCCATTGTATGTGTCGGCGAAACTCTGGAAGAGCGGGAGTCAGGGCAGGCTGAGGCGGTAGTTGCTGCTCAGGTTCGTGCAGGTCTGGCTTCAGTGCCGGCAGGAAAGTGGCATGATATCGTGGTAGCCTATGAGCCGGTCTGGGCAATTGGTACCGGTAAAACGGCAACCTCGGACGATGCTCAAGCCATGCATGCAGCGGTGCGGAAAGTGCTGAAAGATATGGGCGCTCCATCAGAAAGTATTTCATTGCTTTACGGCGGCAGTGTAAAAGCGGATAATGCTGCGGCGCTTTTTTCAGAACCAGATATAGATGGCGGTTTAATCGGCGGCGCATCATTGGTCGCAAAAGAATTTATGTGCATCTGCCGGTCGTTTCCGGTTGGTGCCGAAAATTAAAGGTTCGCGAGAGTCAATATGGATTGGATGGAAACACTAGTAGTCGTTGTGCACGTCGTGATCGCGGTGGCGCTGGTGGGTCTGGTGCTGATCCAGCAGGGCAAAGGTGCGGATGCGGGTGCAGCCTTCGGTGGTGGTGCTTCCCAGACTGTATTCGGTAGTCAGGGTAGCGGCAGTTTTCTGACCCGCATGACGACCATGCTTGCGATCGTGTTTTTTGTTACAAGTTTTTCGCTGGCAGTATTTGCCAAGCAGCGGGCTGAAGTAGCGGGTGAGGCAGGTATTCCGGTTGTTGAGGAATCCCGCCAGGCTCCGGTTCAGAATGCTGCGGATGGTGAGGCTGGCATTAGCGAAACCGGGAGCGGGGAGTCTGATCTCCCCGAGCTTGAGTAAGAGTGTTGCCCAAGTGGTGGAACTGGTAGACACGCTATCTTGAGGGGGTAGTGGCGAAAGCCGTGCCGGTTCGAGTCCGGCCTTGGGCACCAATTAAGAAGAAAAACGGCTTGGATTTTCCAGGCCGTTTTTTTGCTCAGTCCTTGACCAGTCCGTCCGGCGTCTCTATACTCCGGCGGTTATTGGGGCCAGATATATTTATGTTTTCGGGCTCCTGGCAGGCCAGGTGTCTGTCAGCAGGAGGCGGTATACCGGTTTGCTTCCTGTGAGTTCTTGCAACAAAAGGCCCCAGTTATCGGGGGTTTTTGATTAAGGGGCCTGGCGCAACGGCCCCTGGTGCGTAAAAAGGGCTGATTGACAGCCCTTTTTTTGTTTTTGGTGCCGGTAAATTTCATAACGGAGACAGCCTAACTTGTCAGGCAAGCTTAAACAATTGGAAGACATTCTTCGGCCTGTGGTTGAAGGTTTGGGTTATGAGTTCTGGGGCATTGAGTTTCGCTCCAAGGGCTATCAGTCCATGCTGCGGGTGTTTATAGACCATGCCGAAAACGGCATCGGAATCGATGACTGCGAGAAAGTCAGTCGTCAGATCAGTGGCGTGATGGATGTGGAAGACCCCATTCAGACCGAGTACACACTGGAAGTTTCATCTCCGGGGATGGATCGGCCTCTGTTTCGGCTTGAGCACTATCAGGCATTTGTGGGGCATCAGGTACAAATTCGTTTGCGCATGGCGTTTGAAGGCCGGCGTAAGTTTCAGGGGCTTATCAAAGGTGTAGAAGGTGATGATGTCGTCGTGGTCGTTGATGACCATGAGTATCTGTTACCTTTTGACAGCATTGAAAAAGCCCAAATTGTTCCGGTATTCGAGTGAGCCATTTGAACAACTCAGTAGATGCACAGTTTATTTTCAGGGCAGGGCAATCCAATGAGTAAAGAGATCTTGCTGGTGGTTGAAGCCGTCTCGAACGAGAAAGGTGTCGAGAAGGAAGTGATTTTCGAGGCGATCGAGTTGGCACTCGCTACCGCTGCCAAAAAGCGTTACGAAGATGAAGAGTCGGATGTGCGCGTATCCATTGACCGCCGTACCGGTGAGTACGAAACTTTCCGCCGTTGGCTGGTTGTTGATAACGATGCTGTTCCTGCGCTGGGTACCGAGTTGACGCTTCAGGAGGCAGAAGAAATTGATCCTTCGCTGAAGCCGGGTGACACCTATGAAGAGAAAGCAGAGTCTGTCGCTTTCGGCCGTATTGGCGCTCAGGCAGCCAAGCAGATTATCTTCCAGAAGGTTCGTGAGGCTGAGCGCAGCAAAATCGTCGACAGCTATCGTGACCGTGTAGGTGAACTGGTTTCGGGTACTGTAAAGAAGGTTACCCGCGATAACGTCATAGTCGACCTTGGCGCGAACGCAGAAGCACTGCTGCCCAGAGAGAACCTGATCCCGCGTGAAACCTTCCGTATGGGTGACCGGGTACGTTCGCTGTTGCTCGAAATCCGCACGGATCACCGTGGTCCGCAGCTTATCCTCAGCCGTTCTGATCCACAGATGCTGGTTGAGCTGTTTCGCATTGAAGTGCCTGAGATTGCAGAAGAGTTGATTGAAATTCGGGGCGCGGCCCGTGATTGTGGCTCACGGGCAAAGATTGCCGTGAAGACCAATGACCGTCGTATTGATCCGGTTGGTGCCTGTGTAGGTATGCGCGGTTCCCGCGTGCAGGCTGTTTCCAATGAACTGGGCGGCGAGCGAGTGGATATCGTGTTGTGGGATGATAATCCCGCTCAACTGGTTATCAATGCCATGGCGCCGGCGGAAGTTGCATCCATTGTGATGGATGAAGATCGTCATACCATGGAAGTAGCCGTTGCAGAAGATAATCTGGCGCAGGCTATCGGGCGTAACGGGCAGAACGTGCGCCTGGCTACCGAGCTCACTGGTTGGACACTGAATGTCATGACCGAAGAGGAAGCCGGCGAGCGCCAGGAGCAGGAGTATAATACTCTGGTTGCACACTTTGTTGCCCATCTCGATGTTGATGAAGAGTTTGCGGGTGTGCTGATTGACGAAGGCTTTACTTCTATTGAAGAAGTCGCCTACGTACCCATGGAAGAGATGTTGGCGATTGAAGGTTTTGATGAAGAAACCGTCGGTGAGCTGCGTCGCCGTGCCAAGGATGTCCTGTTAAATCAGGCCTTGGCCAGTGAAGAAGCCCTGGACGGCTCTGAGCCGGCGGAAGATCTTCTGAGTATGGACGGAATGGATCGCACTCTGGCGTTTAAACTCGCAGGAATGGGTGTGCGTACCATGGAAGATCTGGCGGAGCAGTCAGTTGATGACTTGCTTGATATCGAAGGTATGGATGAAGAGCGTGCAGGACAGTTGATTATGACCGCACGCGCCCCCTGGTTTGAAGACCAGGCTTAATTCGGGAGGAGACCAGTATGGCTGAAGTAACGGTAAAACAACTGGCCGAAGATGTAGGCGCTCCCGTGGATCGTTTGCTGAAACAGATCGTGGAAGCTGGCCTGAAAGCCCGCTCAGAAAGCGACGCTGTATCCAGTGATGAGAAGCAGCAGTTGCTGGCTTATCTGAGAAAGACCCACGGTGAAGCAGGCGCTGAGCCGAACAAGATTACTTTGAAGCGTAAAACCACAACCACGCTCAAGGCTGGTAAAGCCAAGACCGTCAATGTGGAAGTGCGCAAGCGACGCACTTATGTAAAACGTGCGGATCAGGCGCCTGAGGCGGAAGTGGAAGCTCCGGAAGAGCTTCAGCAGGAAGTGCCGGTAACAGAACAACCCAAGGCAGAGCCAGTCGAGAACACAGAGACTGTGGAGACACCGCAGGTCAGTGCTGAGGCTGAAGCGCCAAAGGCGGAAGAGCCGGTTGCTGAAGCGGAAGACAAGGCTGAGCCGAAAAAGGCACCTGAGCCAACTCCGGCTCCGGCAGACATGCCTATACCGCCGCCAGAGAGCGATGCCAAAGACCGGAAGCCGAAGAAGAAGAAAGAAAAAGTTCGTGAGCGTGGCGAAGAAGTTGAGGATGGCAAGCCCAAGAAAAAACAGGCTGGTCACCGTGGTCCACGTGGTCGTACTGCAGATGAGCCGCTGGTTATCTCGGAAGATGATGACAGCACATTACGTAAGCCACTGCGTGCGAAAAAGAAACCCAAAGAGAAGCGTCATGGCTTCGAGAGGCCGACCAAACCAATGGTCAGAGAAGTAGAAGTTCCAGAAATTATTACCGTTGGCGATCTAGCCCAGCGGATGGCCGTCAAATCCGGTGATGTCATCAAGACTTTGATGGGCATGGGCGTGATGGCAACTATTAACCAGGCGCTGGACCAGGCGACATCGACTCTGGTCGTTGAAGAGTTGGGCCACAAAGCCAAGCCCATCAGTGATGATGCCTTTGAAGAAGGCGTGCTCAGCGAATTCAACGTTGAGGGTAAGGTAAAGGCCAAGCGTGCACCGGTTGTAAGTGTAATGGGGCATGTTGACCACGGTAAGACATCACTGCTGGACTACATTCGCCGCACCAAGGTTGCCTCGGGAGAATCCGGTGGCATTACCCAGCATATCGGTGCGTACCATGTAGAAACTGATCACGGTATGATTTCGTTCCTGGACACCCCTGGCCACGCGGCTTTTACCGCGATGCGCGCCCGTGGAGCCCAGTGCACCGACATAGTGATCCTGGTGGTAGCGTCTGACGATGGCGTTATGCCGCAAACCAAAGAAGCGGTTGAACATGCCCGCTCTGCCGGTGTTCCTATCGTTGTCGCTATTACCAAAATGGACAAGGAACAGGCAGACCCTGACCGTGTGAAGAACGAGTTGGCGGCGATTGAGGTTATCCCTGAAGACTGGGGCGGTGACATTCAGTTTGTTCCTATCTCTGCTCACACAGGTGAAGGCGTCGACAATCTGCTGGAAGCCGTATTGCTACAGGCAGAGATTCTTGAGTTGCAGGCTTCGCCTGACGCGCCGGCACAAGGTGTTGTGGTTGAGTCCAGTCTTGAGCGCGGCCGTGGTTCTGTAGCCACAGTGCTTGTTCAGAATGGTACCTTGCGCCAGGGCGATATGGTTGTTGCAGGCTCATACTTCGGTAAAGTCCGCGCGATGACCGATGAAGCAGGTAAACAGGTTAAAGAAGCCGGGCCGTCTATTCCGGTCGAGGTTCTTGGTCTGAATGGTACGCCAAATGCCGGCGATGAGTTCTTTGCTGTAGCCGACGAGCGCAAGGCAAAAGAACTGGCTGAATTCCGCCATATTCGTGAACGCGAGCAGCGTTTGCAGCGCCAGCAGGCAGCCAAGCTGGAGAACCTGTTCGAGAACATGGGTAAGGACGAGGTCAAAACCCTCAACGTTGTTCTTAAAACAGATGTTCGCGGTTCGCTGGAAGCTATTACCAAGTCGCTGATGGATCTGGGTAACGATGAAGTTCAGGTCAAGATTGTGTCCTCTGGTGTTGGTGGTATTGCCGAGACAGACGTAAGTCTTGCCATGGCGACAGGCGCGGTTATTTTTGGTTTCAATGTGCGCGCCGATACTGCCTCCAAGCGTCTTGTGGAGCAGGAAGGTCTGGATCTGCGTTACTACAGCATCATCTACAACCTGCTGGACGATGTTAAAGCAGCGCTGACTGGCATGCTGGCACCTGAATTCCGCGAAGACATCATAGGTATTGCCGACGTTCGCGATGTGTTCCGTTCACCGAAGTTTGGCCAGGTTGCAGGCTGTATGGTGATTGAAGGCAACGTATATCGGAACAAGCCGATTCGGGTACTGCGCGACAACGTGGTTATCTTCGAGGGCGAGCTGGAATCCCTGCGTCGCTTTAAAGACGACGTTCCTGAAGTCCGTAATGGCATGGAATGTGGTATCGGGGTTAAAGGCTATGACGTGAAGGTTGGCGACCAGATCGAAGTCTTCGATCGTGTCAGAGTCGAGCGTAAACTCGAATCTACGGGGGCCTGATGCCTAGAGAGTTCAGTCGTATTGATCGCATCGGCGATCAGATGCAGCGTGAGCTTGCTCAGCTGATTCAGCGTGAGGTCAAGGATCCACGGCTGGGGATGGTAACTGTCAATGCAGTCAAGGTCAGTCGCGACCTTGGCTACGCTGACATCTATGTCTCTTTGCTGTCCACTGAGGAGCTCACTGCTGAGTCCCCGGAGGTGAAGGATTCGATTTCGGTGCTGAACAAGGCTGCAGGGTTCCTTCGTGGTCAGGTTGGCCGGGCCATGAAACTGCGGGTTATACCCCAGTTGCGGTTCCACTTTGATGCCCTTCAGGGTTACAGTCGCAGAATGGATAGTCTGATCCGTGAAGCAGTGGGTGATAAGCCAGCTGTTAAAACGGAAGATGACAACCAGAGTGATCCGGAGTCGAACGCTTGAGTCGCAGACGTAAGGGCCGTGAAGTCAATGGCATTCTGGTCATCGACAAGCCGATGGGCATTACATCCAACGGTATTCTGCAAGAGGTCAAACGTCTGTATGGTGCCGCCAAGGCTGGCCATACGGGCGCCCTCGATCCGCTGGCAACGGGAGTCTTGCCCCTTTGCTTTGGTGAGGCGACAAAGTTCTCACAGATGATGCTGGACAGCGACAAGGCATATGTCGCTACAGCCCGGCTCGGTGAACGCACCGAAACCGGCGATAGTGAAGGCTCTGTTGTTGCCACAAAGCCAGTCCCGGAAGGTCTCGTGCCAGAAGTGCTCGAACCGATACTCGAGAAATTCCGTGGCAATATTCAGCAAGTTCCCTCCATGTATTCTGCGCTTAAACACAACGGTCGTCCGCTATACGAATATGCCCGTGAAGGCATTGAGATAGAGCGACCGGCGCGTCCGGTAACCATTTACGATCTCCAGCTCCTCGATGTGCGGGAAAACGAAATGGATATCGCAGTGAAGTGCACCAAAGGTACGTACATTCGCTCACTCGTCGAAGATATCGGCGAAGCACTGGGGTGCGGAGCTCATGTTATTGCGTTGAGGCGCACGTTGGCAGCAGGGTTTACTCTCGCTGATGCCCATGCGGTGCCTGATCTTGAAGCAATACGTGATCGTGGAGAAAGCCTGGATGGCTTATTGGTTGCGCCTGATGCTGCTCTCTCGATGTTCCCTGAGCACCGCCTGTCGGGCCAGCCTTTGGTGTCGATATTGAATGGACAACCGGTTAGAATACCGGGTCTGGCTTATGAAGGTTTCGTACGCATTTATGGCAACGAAGGTTTTGTAGGACTCGCAGAAGCAATGCCTGAAGGCGAGGAAACCAGATTGGTGCCTCGTCGGCTGGTAAGTGACAGTGGTAAACGTTAGGTAAGCCACTGTATAGCCGGGCTGTAGAGATGCGCGGTTCGGCCGGATTTGACAGCATCGCAAACATGAGGTGAGTTATGGCACTTTCTGCCAATGAAAAAGCACAAATCGTTCAAGACTATCAGCAAGCTGATGGAGATACTGGTTCCCCGGAAGTGCAGGTTGCACTGCTGAGCGCCAACATCAACAAGCTGCAGGATCATTTCAAGGTTAACAAGCAGGATCATCATTCCCGCCGTGGCCTGATCCGGATGGTAAACCAGCGTCGTAAACTGCTGGACTACCTCCGTCGGAAAAATGGCGATCGTTACCTGGAGCTGATCAAGCGCCTGGGTCTGCGTCGTTAAATCCGGTCTTATACGACCTGACGGCTGTTCTGGTATTGCACCGGTGGCAGCCACCAGCCGGCGGGTTCCTGAAGGGGCCTGCCGGTTGTGTTTTTTATCACCGCATTGATTATTCAGTGAATCTGAGATTTCCTGTTGGATTGGAAAGCTGAAATTGATAGCAGGTTGTTGAAAGCCCGGGCGGTACGCAATTGCAGCGTACCAGTTGCCTGGCCGGGGTTTTACAACAGCCTGTTAGCTTTCAGGCAGGGCACTTTCAGAGTCACACTTCAATCATTCTGAATAGATAACGCAGGAGTTCGTTGTGGATCTGCAACCGCGTAAAAAATCATTTGAACTGGGTGGCGAAACCGTCACTCTGGAAACGGGCCGTATTGCCCGCCAGGCTACGGGTTCCGTTCTGGTCACCATTGGTGATATTTCGGTTCTGGGTACCGTGGTTGGTGCCAAGGAAGCCAAGCCGGGTCAGCCGTTTTTTCCGCTGACCGTTAACTACTTCGAAAAAACCTATGCCGTTGGTAAAATCCCGGGTGGTTTCTTCAAGCGTGAAGGCCGCCCCTCCGAGAAAGAAACGCTTACATCCCGCCTGATCGACCGTCCGATTCGTCCGCTGTTCCCGAATGGCTACATGAACGAGACTCAGGTTATCTGTACGGTTATGTCGTCCAGTAAGCAACAGGACCCGGATATCGCTGCCATGCTGGCTGCTTCTGCTGCCTTGGCCATTTCCGGTATTCCTTTTGACGGCCCTATCGGCGCCTGTCGTGTTGGTTACACCAACGAGAAGGGTTACTTCGTAAACCCGAGTTTTGAAGATCTGAAGACGTCTTTGCTGGATATGGTCGTTGCCGGAACTGATGAAGCGGTTCTGATGGTTGAATCCGAAGCCAAAGGCCTGACTGAAGACCAGATGCTGGGTGGTGTTCTGTTTGCGCACCAGGAAATGCAGACTGCTGTTACAGCGATCAAGGAATTTGCCGCTGAAAATGGCAAGGCCCGTTGGGACTGGCAGGCACCTGCTGAAAACACTGAATTGCTGGGCGCGATCAAGTCTGAGTTTGCCGGGGCTATCGAAGAAGCCTACGGAATTCATGACAAGATGGCCCGCTATGCCCGTCTTGGCGAAATCAAAACGGCTGCTGTTGAGAAACTGGCAGGCGAAGAGGAAGCCCAGCCTTCCGCTGATGATGTTAAAAAGAACTTTGCAAAAATCGAAAAGTCGGTTGTTCGCCAGCAGGTTATCGATGGTAAGCCGCGTATCGACGGTCGCGACAACAAAACAGTCCGTCCGATCGAAATTGAAGTTGGTATTCTGCCGAGTGTTCACGGGTCTGCACTGTTTACCCGTGGAGAAACCCAGGCGATTGTTACCACGACTCTGGGTACTTCCCGTGACGTTCAGACAATTGACGCTCTGGAAGGCGAGCGCAAGGATCCGTTCCTGTTCCATTACAACTTCCCTCCATACTCCGTAGGTGAAGCTGGCCGTGTCGGTACTCCTGGTCGCCGTGAAGTAGGTCACGGTCGTCTGGCGAAGCGCGGCGTGATGGCGGTTATGCCGACCATGGAAGAGTTCCCGTATGCTATTCGTGCGGTTTCCGAGATTACTGAATCCAATGGCTCCAGCTCCATGGCGTCTGTCTGTGGTTCAAGTCTGGCGCTGATGGATGCCGGTGTTCCTTTGAAGGCCCCGGTAGCCGGTATCGCCATGGGTCTGGTCAAGGAAGGCGACAAGTTTGCGATCCTGACTGACATTCTTGGTGATGAAGATCATCTGGGTGACATGGATTTCAAGGTTGCCGGTACCAAAGACGGTGTGACCGCACTGCAAATGGATATCAAGATCCAGGGTATTACCGACGAGATCATGGAACTTGCTCTGGAACAGGCTCACGCAGCGCGTCAGCATATTCTGGGTGAGATGAACAAGGTTATCTCTGTATCGCGGACTGAGCTTTCACCGCGCGCTCCGAGCATCACAGCTATCAAGATCAACCCAGAGAAGATCCGTGACGTTATCGGTAAGGGCGGTTCCATGATCCGTTCTATCTGTGACGAGACCGGCGCTTCTATTGATCTTGATGACGACGGTAACGTGAAGATTTATGCAGATAACCAGGAAGCAGCCCAGGCGGCGGTTAACCGGGTTAAGGAAATCACTGCAGAAATCGAAGTGGGTGCTATCTACAAAGGTCGCGTTGAGCGCATTGTGGACTTTGGTGCTTTTGTTAACATCCTGCCTGGCAAGGATGGTCTGGTGCACATTTCCCAGATCTCTGATCGCCGGATCGAGAACGTGACTGACGAGCTGAGTGAAGGTCAGGAAGTTCTGGTCAAGGTTCTGGATGTGGACAACCGTGGTCGTGTGAAGCTGTCTATGAAGGAAGTCAAAGAAGGCGAGCAGCCGACGGACTTTTCTGACTGATAGCTAGCAGCTACTGAAAACCCGCCTTTCCTCTGGATTGGCGGGTTTTTTGTTTTCTGGCCTTTAGCCTTGAGGTAACAGGTATCGGGTAGGGCTTTTCAAAACACGCTGTGAATACTTCCCTGTACGCTTGGCTCCGCCATCCATGGCTACGCACAGTTTTGAACAGCCCTCCCCAATACCCGCCGCCTGTAAGCCTAGTTCCTCCCCAGAAAATCCAGCACGGCGTCTCTATAGGCAGGAATTATGAACGTGGCCGCGTGGGGCGTATCCGTTTGCAGGAATTCTTTCGGTTCAGCGGCAGCTTCATAAAGTGCCTGGCCGTGGTGGAAGGGGATGATGCCGTCGCGGACACTGTGGATGATCATAACGGGTACGGGGCTGATGCTGGCAATCAGGTCTATACCTTCGTATTCGTCTGGAATTGTCCAGCTCAGGGGGGCCTGGAGAGCCCAGGTGAGCCAGAAGCTGTCCAGTTTTTCCCGGGCTATGCCGCGGAAGCCGGAGAAGGTTCCATCGAGGATGACGCCGGTGAGTTCCGGTGTCTCACCCCTTTTTTCCCATTCGCTGGCGAGTGCCAGGCCCAGGGCCCCACCAAGGCTCTGGCCGAGAAGGAATACCGGCTTATCTTTTGTGTCAGGTTCAATGACCAGCCAGCGCAGGCCGGTTTCAGCGTCGTGAAGGGCACCTTCTATGTCCGGGGCGCCAGAGGATTCGCCATAGCCCCGGTAGTCGATGGTGAAGACGTTGTAGCCTTCAGCAGGCAACCAGGCGATGTTGAGAAGGTGGCTGCTGATGTTCTGGGCATTGCCGTGCAGGAAGTAAACTGTTCCCAGTGGCTCGCTTTCAGCGGGTAGCCACCAGCCGTGCAGCGTTTCTCCATCTGCAGTGTCGAGGTAGACGTTTTCGTATGTCAGGTTAAGGCGGTCCGGAGTTATATAAGTGGTTCTGTCCGGATAGAAAAACAGACTGCTGCAGCCGCTCTGCAGCAGTACGGTAGCTATGAGAAGCAGAGCCAGTGAGCCAGTTTTCAGCCTGGGCATTTTCAGAAGTATGCGTGAAGTCCGGTTTGCCATGTGCTCTGGTACCTGTCGTAGTGATCTTCCCGGGTGAATTCTGCGAACAGGCTGAACTCACGGCCGATGTGCCAGTTGGCTTTTAGGTATACCTGATCTTGCCGGTGCTGGCTGCTGACGATCCAGGCTTTGGTTTTGGCTCCGGCTGCCAGACTGAAGCGGTTGTTCTGGTGCAGCAGCCCGATATCGGCGCCGGGAGCGGCATCGTATCCACGACGCAGATCGTCGTCGATTTCAAGGTCTGCAGTGGCAATAGCGAAGGCCTGGGTTTTTTCGCCGAGGCTCCAGCTGCCGCCTGCGCCGCCGTCCAGATATGGGGCCAGAACACGGGTTTCGCCGCTATCTGTGCGGCGCCCACCAAAGCCCACTTGCCAGGATAGTGGCGAAAAGAAGGCATCTCTCGGGCTCAGGGAGCGTATTTCTACGGCGGTAAGCTGTTCCAGCTGTAGCTCGTCGTTATCTGTGTAGTAGCGCGCGTCCAGACGGAGAAATTGCAGTTGCGCACCGCTACGGTAACCAGCTGGCGGGTCAAGAATATCGTGATACGCGGGGCGGAATGTGAGTCGGGTAAACTCCCTGTGGGCTTGTTGTCCGGCGCCCAGACTTAAGCGGAATGTGTCGTGGCCCTGATCGTCGCGGACTTCCGGTTCGGGTGGTTGTTCAACTGGTGCAATGCCATCGATTTTACTTCGTTCCCGAAGCAGACTGTGGGAGAGCGGGGCGGCAATCTCTCTTGGCCAGCCATCGGCTTCGCTCTGATAACGCACATAGTCGTAGGTGGCATCCAGCAAATGAGCGCGTTCGCGAAGCGGGAGGGCCCGGACTTCCTCGCTGTCAGGTTTTACATATCCATTGGCAATGGCGGCTGCAAGCGTCTTGTTCGGTTGGGGTAGCGTCGAAAGGCTGTGTGCAACGGCAGTGGCTGCCGATGCACGATAGTGCACATCTTCAACCAGGTCTTTGCCGATTACCCAGCGCACAGTATCGGACGGTATGGCGTGCGTGCTGACCTCACCCAGAAGATCTGTTCCCGGGCGGGCTACGTCGATGAGAGCCAGCAGGCGGTAGGCACAGTTTTCGTCGAAAAAGTAATAGTCGAAATTACGATCCCGGATTTCCCAGGCATGAGCCAGCATGAAATCCACTTCCTGCTGGTTCAGGTTCAGTTTGTATTCCCAGAGATCCCGGTGCTCGATGTCAGAGTAAAGACGGATCTTTTCATAATAGGGTTGAATGGTGGTGATGCCGGGGTAGCCTCCAAAAATCCCCCGGTAGGCGAACAATAGCTCGCTGTCATGGGCCGCGGCATCGGCCGCATAGGAAATCGTGCTGGCGAGCAGCAGGTTGGTCTGCTCATCTTCCTGTGGCGGATCCAGCCGGAGAAATGTATGGCCGAACATGGATGATGGGCTGTTCAGGTATGAGGCTGCAAACACCAGAGTAACGCTTTCAGTGTTAAGTGTTTGTGTCCAGTTCTCGTATTCAGGGCACACGGCGGCTTCTGCGGGGATATCAAGTTTCTCCCGCAGCCAGCTATCCCTGGCCGGAAAGCGACATCGGGCGTGGCTGTCGCCACCTCCCGGCTGCTGTATTGCCTCAAGGGTGGCTTCCAGCTCCGCTTTTGGGGAGGTTTTGCCGTTTTCACTCAGAAAAAAATCAGCATCATCCGCCTGGCTGGTGTAACTGCCACCAAATCTGTCCGGCTGATAATGAATAAGCGTGAGCCAGGCAGGGTCCAGATACAGTGGGGTTTCGGCGATTTGTGTCTGAGCCTGCAGAGGTAAGCTGGTGATGAGCCAAAGCACAGCTGGCCCAATGCGAAGCGAGTTGCCCATGGGTAATGCGGTTTCCGTTAGAGATGATAAAACGGGGAAGTGCGCCATCCTTGGCGCTTTTGCATCCCTGCGGTTCAGCTATCAGGCCGCTACGTATTTGCTCAGCGACTCATTCTTTTCCAGCAGAGCGACAATTGCGTCGACTGCTTCACCAGAGGTGGTGTCGGAGTTAGGGAAAACAGCTGCGAAGTTGTCCTGCAGAACCTGACGGAAAGCACCGCGGTCAGCTTCTTCAACGCCCAGAAGAACGGCCAGGGTTTCCAGGTTTTCACCGTTCCCGCGAGACATGTCACGGGCTACTTTGTCGATGTTGCTGTCCATGTACATAGCCATGGATTGCACAGATTCGTTGGTCTGGCAGCCCAGGGTGCCAGTAGTCATGCCGAAAGTCTGGTTGCCAAATGTACCGTTGGTTGTTGCAGCCAGTACGTGAGGGGCAATGCCGGATTGTCCTTTCCAAATCATGGCGCCAACACCGCAGCCAGGTTGAGCGAAGGCCATAGAGGAAGCGCCCAGAAGAATTGCACCTGCGATCAGTTTTTTCATTATCCACTCCTAGATTTATGTTTTAGCTGTTGTCGCAATATATACATAACCAACTCGGATGTTGAATATGTAGAAACGGCCCTGACGTATTCCTGTAATCAGGTATAAAGACCGTTGCCTAAGTATAGTGCAGATTTAATGACGACAAGTCCATAATTACGTTACCATTTGATTTTAAGTAATTATTTTGCTTTTTGCGGGGAAAAAGAGTAGCTGAAAAGGGCACAAAAAAACCGGAGTAACCTCCGGTTTTTTTGTTCAGGCTGGTAGAACTATCCGCCCAGATACGCGTTCTGCACATCCGGATTTGCGAGGAGGTTCTTGCCCGTGTCGTGCAGCCGAATGTTTCCGGTTTCCAGAACGTAGCCCCGGTCCGCCAGATTCAGTGCCTGGTGAGCGTTCTGCTCAACCAGAAATACGGTAATACCTTCGTCCCGCAGATGGCCGATGATCTCGAATATCTGTTTGATTACCAAGGGGGCAAGCCCCAGTGACGGTTCATCCAGAATAATCATGGTTGGCCGGCTCATCAGGGCCCGGCCAATGGCGAGCATTTGCTGTTCGCCGCCAGACATGGTTCCCGCGCGTTGGTGTTCGCGTTCCTGCAGGCGAGGGAACAGTTCATAGACATGGGCCTGGCTTTTGCGGATCTCGGATTTTGTGTTGAAGAACCCCCCCATGTGCAGGTTTTCTTCAACGGTCAGCCCGGAAAATATTCTCCGGCCTTCGGGTACTATGGCAAGCCCTGAGCGCATGATCTGCGCAGTGGGCTCGTTGGTTATATCACGGCCTTCCAGAATGATGCGCCCGGAACTGGCCTGCGGAGTCCCGCACACAGTCATCAGCAGAGTAGTTTTCCCTGCACCGTTTGCGCCGATCAGGGATACAATTTCGCCCCGGTTCACCTCAACAGAAACCCCGTGCAGGGCTTCAATCTTTCCGTAATGGGTGTGGACGTTTTCTAGTACAAGCATGCTCATATTCAGGCCTCGCCCAGGTAAGCTTTGATCACGTCGTCGTTCTGGCGGATTTCTTCCGGAGTGCCACTGGCCAGGGGGCATCCCTGGTTGATGACGTTGATCCGGTCGGAAATGTCCATTACCAGGCTCATGTCGTGCTCAATCAGCACCACGGAAACGTTGTAGTCCTCTTTCAGACTTATGATAAGTTGATTGAGTTCTTTTGTTTCCGCGGGGTTGAGGCCGGCTGCCGGCTCGTCCAGCATCAGAAGTTTCGGTTCTGTGACCATGCAGCGTGCTATTTCCAGCCGTCTCTGCTGGCCGTATGCGAGGTTGCCCGCATCCCGGTTGGCGAGGTCCAGCAGGCCTACCCGCTCAAGCCAGTAAGCAGCCCGGTCAAGGGCTTTCTGTTCACGCCGCTTGTAGTCGGGAGTACCGAATAACCCGGCTAGCATGTTGGTATTGAGGTGGCGGTGCTGGGCTACAAGCAGGTTTTCCACAACGGACATCTGGGTGAACAGACGAACGTGCTGGAAGGTCCTTACCATGCCCAGCCGGGAAATCTTGTAATCGGGCTTTCCCTGAACCTCTTTGCCTTCAAAAAGGATTTTGCCACCGCTGGGCTTGTAAAAGCCGCTCATGCAGTTGAATACGGTGGTTTTCCCTGCGCCGTTAGGGCCAATAATGGAAACAATCTCCCGTTCCTGAATGTCCAGTGATACGCCGTCTACCGCCAGCAGGCCTCCAAAGCGCATGGACAGATTCTGTACTTCAAGCATCGTCTGTCACTCCTGCCTGTTCAGTTTGATATGAATGCGGCGCATGGGCAGCAGGCCCTGTGGTCGCCATATCATCATAAGGACCATAGCGGCGCCAAAAATCAGCATTCGGTATTCGGAAAACTCTCGTGCGAGCTCCGGCAGAATGGTCACTGCAATGGCGGCCAGAATGACGCCAAGCTGCGAGCCCATGCCGCCCAGAACCACAATCGCAAGGATTATTGCGGACTCAAGAAAGACAAATGACTCGGGGCTGATAAAACCCTGCTTGGAGGCAAATACGGTACCAGCAAAGCCAGCAAAAAAGGCGCCAATGGTGAAGGCTGAAAGTTTGACGGCAGTGCGGCTCAGGCCCAGGGAACGGGCTGCAATTTCATCTTCACGCAAGGCTTCCCAGGCGCGACCCACGGGCATGCGCATAAACCGGCGAATAATCAGCGCAGTAATAACGGCCAGCACCAGTGCGATCAGATACAGGAAGATGACTTTGTGTTCGCCGCTATAGGCAATGCCAAAGGTTTCATGGAACGACGTGTTGCCTTCTTCCTTTACGCGCCGGCCAAACTCCATACCAAACAGAGTCGGTTCGGGAATGCCGCCAATACCGTTGGGGCCACCTGTCAGTGTTGTCCAGTTATTGAGCAGGATGCGGATGATTTCGCCGAAACCGAGGGTGACAATAGCCAGATAGTCCCCGCGCAGTCGCAACACTGGAAAACCCAGCATCAACCCGAACAGGGCGGCAAGCAAAGCGCCGATTGGCAATGCCATCCAGAACGAGATGCCCGTATATTGCGACAGCAGGGCGAAGGTGTAGGCGCCAACTGCGTAGAAGGCCACATACCCGAGGTCCAGCAGGCCAGCAAGGCCGACAACCACGTTAAGGCCAAGTGCCAGCATGATATAGATCAGCACCAGTGTGGCAAGGTCTACGGAGCCCCTCGACACTACGAACGGCCAGAACAATGCAAGCACTACAATGCCTGTGAGTATCCAGGACTCGAGTTTTGCCTTTTTGGCCTGCTCCATGGGTTCCCGGTCGGCAAGAGGGTTGAGCCTGGGTAGCTTGCCGAGCAGACCCGTGAAGGAGTCTCGATATGCCTGGAAGACAAAAACTGCCACAGCCGCCAGAACAACCGCAATGATGGTTGAGGTTTTTGCTCCGGTGAGCGTGATGTTGATGCCCTTGGCTTCAAGGTTAAAGCCGAGAATAGGAAACGAGATAATCAGCGTAACGATCGCGCAGAAGAGCGCGTGTCTGTAATTTTTAGCAGCCATCAGATCTTCTCAACCTCCGGTTTGCCAAGCAGGCCCGTGGGTTTGAACAGCAGAATAAGAATCAGCAGGCCGAAGGAAACAACGTCTTTGTATTCACCGCTGAGATAGCCGGATGTCATACTTTCAGACACGCCAAGGATCAGTCCGCCGAGCATGGCGCCGGGAATGCTGCCGATGCCGCCCAGAACGGCGGCAGTAAAGGCTTTGAGCCCCGCAATGAAACCGAACAACGGGTCGACAGACCCGTAATACATGCCCAGCAGCAGGCCGGCAACAGCAGCCAGTGCGGCACCTATTATGAAGGTTGCGGAAATAATACGGTTGGTATCAATGCCCAGCAGGCTGGCCATACCAAGGTCCTGCGACACTGCCCTGCAGGCACGGCCGGTCCGGGAACGTGAGATGAAAAGCGAGAGAGCCGTCATGCAGACCAGTGTCGTTATAAAAATAGTGATCTGCATGTAAGACAGCGACATTTCGAATGCGCCGTCAGCGCTAAAGTTAAATCCACCTTCGATAAGAGCAGGGAAACCAACGTTGCGGGAGCCCTGGGCCAGGTGCACGTAGTTTTGCAGGAAGATGGACATACCGATTGCAGATATCAGTGGGATCAGGCGGTGGCGGCCACGCACCGGGCGATAGGCCACACGTTCCACGGCCCAGCCCATGGAGCTGGAGACGATCATGGCGCACAGGAGCGCAACGATAAGTATAAGTGGAAGCCAGGCAAGGCCAAGAGCTGTCAGGCCTGTTATGGCGATAAGCGCAGTGTAGGCGCCGATCATATAGATTTCACCATGGGCAAAGTTGATCATGCCGATGATGCCGTAAACCATCGTGTAACCGATGGCGATCAGAGCGTAAGCGCTCCCGATCGTTAGCCCGTTAATGAGCTGTTGAGAGAAATACAGGAGGTCTTGCATTGTTATTTGACTCCAGAGGCCTGCTCCCTCCCCTGGAACGCATCAGGCACGGGATAACCGGGCCGAAATGGAACAGGATCAAGGGGAGCCTAGAAAAACACCTTCTCCCGGATCGCGGTGAGAAGGTGCTCTCATGATTACCGTTAATTAACGATTTGGCTTAGTTTACCGGAGTTTTGCTGCCATCTGAATGCCATTCGTATACAACAAACTCGAATGACTTCATATCGCCGGCTTTGTCATACTGCACAGTGCCGATAGGGGTTTCAAAACTGCCGCTACGCAGTGCTGCAGCAACATCGAACGGGTCTTTTGACTTGGCCGCTTCGATACCTTCAGCAACCAGTTGGACAGCAGCGTAAGAGGTCAGAACGAACGGGCCGGAAGGATCTTCACCTTTGGCCTCAAATGCTTTTACCAGCTCCTGGTTCTCAGCTTTTTCGTCGAAGCTGGGTGGCAGGGTTACCAGCAGCCCTTCTGCGGCTTCACCGGCAATGGTATTGATGTCCTTGTTACCAACGCCTTCCGGGCCCATGAAGATGGCGTCCAGATCTGCCTGGCGTGCCTGACGAAGAATCAGGCCAAGCTCCGGGTGGTAGCCGCCGAAATAGACATAGTCCACATCAGCTTGCTTGAGCTTGGTGACCAGGGATGAGAAATCTTTGTCGCCTGCGGTAACGCCTTCAAACATGGCAATTTCGATGCCTTTGTCTTTCAGCGTATCGCGTACCGCCGTAGCAATACCTTCACCGTACTGCTGCTTGTCATGAACGATTGCGACCCGCTCCGGGTTCTGCGTGGCTATGTAGTTGCCGGCAACGGGGCCCTGCATGCTGTCAAGGCCAATGGTGCGGAACACCAGCTCATAACCCCGCTCGGTAATTTCCGGGCTGGTTGATGCTGGTGTGATCATAAGAATGCCTTCATCCTCATAGATATCTGAGGCGGGCTGGGTCGAGCTGGAGCACAGGTGTCCGATTACATAGCTGACGCCATCGTTCACCAGCCGGTTTGCGACAGTCACCGCTTGCTTGGGGTCACACACGTCATCGTATTCTACAGCGACGAGCTTTTCGCCCATCACGCCACCGTTGGCGTTGATCTGTTCAATGGCCATACGGGCACCGGAGAACTGCATATCGCCGTACTGGGCAACAGGACCGGTCATTGGGCCTGCGATACCAATCTGAATATCCGCAGTGGCATGGCCTGCGGCCATCAGGGCAACGGAAGTGCTAACGGCGGTTACGAGCTTTTTCAGTGTAGTTGTCATTTGTGTCTGTCCTGTTATGTTCAGGGTTATTCTTTGTGTTCTCAGAAGCCTAAACAAACACTACACATCCTGCCTTGTCAAGTTAGCCCCGGGCTTCTTTGATTATTTAACCTTCCCGTGTTCAGGCTTTGGTGTTGTCGAGATGACACAGGAACGCCGATTCCGGGAAACCGCTACTTGCATTTGAGGGGGGCAAGACCTCTAATAGTTAGTGTTGTAAACAAAATATTGAATGGCTGCAGCGGAGCAAGTAACACAGTGCATAATTATGACCATGTTCTGGTAGCGCTCAGGCGTGTTATCCGGGCAACGGATCTTCATTCCAAGCGTTTAAGCAAGAATGCCGGGCTCACTGGCCCGCAACTGTTGATTATGCGGACAATCCGGGATTTGGGCGAGGTTACCATCGGGACCATCGCCGAAAAGGTGAGCCTCAGTCAGGCAACGGTTACGACCATTCTTGATCGTCTGGAGCACCGGCAACTGGTTTACCGTGTCCGCAGCACGCAGGACAAACGTAAAGTGCACGCACATCTGACGGAGGGAGGGGCGGATATACTTTCCCGGGCGCCAAATCCCCTGCAGGAAGATTTTATAAAGAAGTTTCAGAGCCTTCATGAATGGGAGCAGAATATGATTCTCGCGTCCCTTCAGCGGGTTGCCAACATGATGGATGCTGACGACATTGATGCTTCACCGGTGCTGGATGTCGGCCCGGTTCTGAAAGATGATGGCTGGAAAGAAAAGGAAAAGGCGTGAGCCTTTTCCTTTTCTACTGATTCAGTGAACTGACGATCCCTTTCGGGGCTTGCTGCCAAAGCACACCTGGAAAACATCGTTGTAGTTTCGGGCAAAGTTGACGGTCAATCCCTCCCTGAGATAATCCGGAAGCTCTTCATAGTCTCCCCGGTTTGCCTCTGGCAGGATCAGGTTGCTGATTTTCTGGCGGCGTGCTGCGATAACTTTCTCGCGAATGCCGCCAACAGGCAGCACCTGGCCTGTGAGTGTCAGCTCTCCTGTCATCGCTGTATTTTGCTGGGGAGCTTCCCTGCGGGCAATAGACAGCAAAGCCGTTGCCATGGTAACGCCGGCGCTGGGGCCGTCCTTGGGTGTTGCGCCTTCCGGCACATGAAGATGCACGAAAGATTTGTCGAAAAATCCAGGGTCCCCTTTGAACCGCTTGAGGTTTGAGCTGACGTAACTGTAGGCGATTTCGGCTGATTCCCGCATCACATCACCAAGCTGGCCGGTCAGTTTGAAGCCGCGCTGACTGGTATGTATCCGCGAAGCTTCAATGCTGAGCGTTGCGCCTCCCATGGCAGTCCAGGCCAGGCCGGTAACTACCCCGACACCCTTGAGTGACTTTTCTTTCCGGAATGCTGGTTGCCCCAGATATTCCTGCAGGTCGGATACGCCCACCTTCACAGGTTCATCCGGGGATTGCAGCAGTTTTACTATGCCTTTGCGCATGACTTTGTGCAGTAATTTCTCCAGATTCCGGACGCCCGCTTCACGGGCATAGCCTTCGATTATCTGGCGGATGGCAGCATCAGTTATGTTGAATTGCTTTTTAAGCAGTCCTGCCCGTTTCAGCAGGCGCGGCAGCAGGTGATGCTTGGCGATTGCCAGCTTCTCCTCGCCAATATAGCCAGACAGACGGATCACATCCATCCTGTCCAGAAGCGGTCGCGGAATGGTGTCCAGCTGGTTGGCCGTGCAGATGAACAGTACCTTGGACAGGTCCATGCGGACGTCCAGGTAATGATCCAGAAACTCTCTGTTTTGCTCCGGGTCCAGAGTCTCCAGAAGGGCGGAAGCCGGGTCTCCCTGATAGGAGGTGCCAATCTTGTCGATCTCGTCGAGCATAATAACCGGGTTGGCTACTTTGCTGTCTTTCAGGGCTTGTACAAACTTGCCGGGCATGGCGCCAATATAGGTCCGCCGGTGGCCTTTGATTTCAGCCTCATCCCTCATGCCTCCAACGCTGAAGCGATAGAACTTGCGGCCCAGAGCGCTTGCAACAGAATGTCCTATGGACGTTTTACCAACACCCGGCGGGCCAACCAGCAGAAGAATTGAACCACTGATTTCGCCTTTGAATGTGCCCTCTGCCAGGAATTCGATAATCCGGTCTTTTACATCGTCAAGGCCGTCGTGGTCGCGATCCAGTATGCGGCGGCCTTCTGCCAGATCAAAATGATCCTCTGAGTGTTGTCCCCAGGGTACCTGAGTCAGCCAGTCCAGATAGTTGCGGGTAACACCGTATTCTGGCGAACCCTGTTCCAGAATCTGCAGCTTCTGCAATTCTTCTTCAAAGCGCTCTTGTACGGCGTCTGGCGGGTTTAGCTCTGCCATACGGGATTCAAAGCGTTCGGCATCCGCCGTTTTATCGTCTTTCGACATGCCCAGCTCACGCTGGATCACTTTCAGCTGTTCTTTCAGGAAGAAATCCCGCTGGTGCTTCTGCACCGTCTCATTCACTTCTTCGCTGATTTCAGATTGCAGGCGTGCTACTTCCAGTTCCTTGCGCATCAATAACAGCACTTTTTCCATGCGCCTCAGCAAGGGCAGGGTGTCCAGAATGTCCTGGAGTTCGTTGCCCGGGGCGCTGGTCATGGATGCGCCAAAGTCTGTCAACGGGGAGCTGTCTTCCGGACCGAAGCGCGAAAGGTACTGTTTTACCTCTTCGCCATAGAGCGGGTTGGTGCGCAACAACTCTTTGATGGCGCTGATGATCGCCAGCGTGTAGGCCTTGGTTTCATCTGCATCTTCTTCAGGCTCCTGGGGATACTCAACCTCTACGAGATACGGTGGCTTGCGGCGCAGCCACTGAACGATACGAAACCGCTGCAGTCCCTGAGCGATAAACTTAACGTTTCCATCTTTGTTTTGTGCGTGATGTACCCGAACGGCGCAGCCAACGGATGCCAGTTCACTGCTTTCAGGAATATCCTGGCCGGATTGTTGGTCTTCAACAAAACAGATGCCCAGCATTTTATGGTCGGTTTCACCCACGCGCTTGAGTGTCTCCTGCCAGGGGTTCTGGTTGACCATGACCGGTTGCACCTGAGCAGGAAAAAACGGCCGGTTCGAAACGGGCAGAATATACATCCGTTTGGGCAGAGAATGCCGGGGCAAGGCCAGGGCTTTGCTGTGCTCGTTCTTGCCGATGTATTCGGTAACGTCTTCCTCGAATTCTTCCAGCGAGTCTTTTTCGTTGTCGTGATTCATGCCGTACCTGTGTTCCGATAGGAGGAGTGTCTTACCTCTAACTAGAGCCTAAAGTCATATTTTCAAGCATGGCGGCCATGAATACCCTGATCCGGCACTCTTGAATTCCGGGGTGGGGCGCCCCATCTCTACGCATTAATCAAATGAACATTTCAGGTGCCCGACATGAGCAGCTCTCCTTTTATATTTGAAGCCACCATGGAAAACTTTCAGCAGGAGGTTATGGATGCCTCTGCGACAGTGCCTGTCCTTGTGGACGTATGGGCTGAGTGGTGTGCGCCCTGCAAGCAGCTTATGCCCCTGCTGGAAAAGCTGGCGAATGAGTATCAGGGCGCCTTCCGGCTTGCCAAGGTTAATGCGGATGAGCAGGAGCAGCTCACCTCCAGTCTTGGCGTGCGTAATCTGCCAACAGTAATCCTGGTGAAAGATGGCCAGGCCGTTGATGGTTTTAACGGCGCGCTGCCTGAGAGTGAAATTCGCAAGGTGCTGGAAAAGTACGTGGAGTTGCCTGAAGAGCCTCCCTATGAGAAAGCTCACCGCATCTGGGAAGAAGGCGATATCAGTGGAGCAATGGAAATTCTTTCAGAACTGAATAGAGAGGATCCGGAGAACCTTAAGGTGCTGATCGATCTTGCCCAGCTGAAAGCGGAAACCGGCGATATCGAAACTGCCGAGCAGGTTCTTGAAAGCCTGCCGCCGGAAGAGAAGCTGCAGCACCAGGCAAAACAGCTGGCTGCGAGAATAAAGTTTCTGAAACAGTCCGCCGAACTTCCGCCGATGAAGGATCTGGAAATGGCGCTGGAGCAGAACTCGAAAGATCCCAATGCTCTGCATTTGTTGGCATTGCACAAGGTGTTGCAAGAAAAAAATGCAGAAGCGATGGAGTTGCTGATTCGGCTGATGCAGGCAGACAGTAAATATAAAGATGAGATAGCCAAAACCACGTTGGTTGAGCTGTTTGAGAAGTTGGGAAGCAGCAACCCGGATGTGCGCACATATCGTCGCAAGCTATATACGCTGATGCACTGATTTGGTGGCGAGATTTTTGTGAGTGTTCCGCCCTCTCACGTGGCGCTCATGAAAAAGTGGGCTTGTTGGACGTTTTAGGTTTCTATTCTATGCCCTTCTGGTGAGTTGTCAGACTGTGTTTGTGCATGCCTTGAGAAATAAACGTTTCGGCGTTAGATCTGAATGTTCTGCATAACTCGCCAGAGTAATGAGGCTCCGGGTGCTCTGACAGCTCATCGAATACTACGACCATTGCTGCTGGCATGGCTTCGTTGCTCCAGTTGGACGATTTGACGGTTTCTAATAGTCTCCCAGAGATCGTTTGATATATTTCGGCTTTGTCGCTGGCGCCACGCGAGGCCGCAAAATTTGAGCAAAGTGATAAGCCGATGAAAGTTCTTGCTACAGGGAGGAGTCGCCGGTCAACTTCAAAGTGCTCATTTCCAAGTGAGCATGGGGGTGTTAGCGCTGCTACAATGGCCAAGACAAGCAATGATGGTTTGAAGCAATGGTTTCTATATCTCATTATGAGTTTCCAGTGCTGTAACATCTGGCCGTTTGGCCATTCGAAGCGCTACCAGATAACCCGCATGAAGAGCGGGTGTGAATATGAGCCACAAGCAAAGTGTTAAAAAATAGCTTAGTTCAGCGTGAAAATATTGAGCAATCATCGTGGCACTGATAGATAACAAAAAGGCATTAGCCCCAACGCAACGCGCCCAGTAAAGTCGAGTTTTCGGAAGCTCTCTGGTGGCCAGTCCAAGCAAAAGGCTGTAGTACACAAAGACGCCAGAAAGCCCTGTCGCAATCATAATAATCAACATGCTAGAGCTCGCTATAAGCTAGCAGCCCTCGAGCGGCAAGCTCTTTCTTTGCCTTGGCAGATTCGTTTTTGGCCATAATATTTAGGCCAGAAATAACAATAATTGCGGGAACGCTGAGAGCGCCTAGAGTTCCCGCAAGCTGACTCCCTGCACCGAGTTTTCTGGCAACGACTTTAATGAGCTCACTCTCTTTAAGAGCTTGTAGTTGGGCGCTCACATATGCTCTTGGCCCCTTTTGCGACATCAAAAATATTCCAGTAGCAACGGATCCAACCGTAAAGTCAGGAAGAGCTAGAGGGTTAAATTGATTAGTTGTTTTTTCTTTATTGCGAGAGAACCTGAAAAACTCAATTAGCTCTTCATCCGACAGAGACCACATGTACCAGCGGTTCTGCACGCTGAGTTCGCCTATCAACCCCAAAAGTTTCGTTGTGAGGCTGCCGTAAGGAACGTTGTTAATGATTGCACTATTCACCTGTCGGCGTTCAGCTGAAGGAAGATGACGGTAGAGTGCTATGCCATTGAGGATGGGGGCGTACACTTCAGGATTTTTGGCTATCTGAGACTGAAATGCTCCCAGACCCATAAGGTCCGCCAGAGCGACCAGAGGCGCACTTCTGAAGTCGGCGGTAACATATCTTTCTGTAGCAACAATATTGCTCATCAAACACTCCTTGTTTGATTTAAAATCTATTCATCCTTGTTTTAGCCGATAATCGTCGCTAAACCAGCAGTTTCTGTCAACCCCGCGCCAAAAAATGCCCTTTCTCAGGAAGGTAGTCGTCTTTTCAATCCTAGCCTATCCAGGGGGCTATTATGGCGCGAGGTCTGGTTTCATCTATTCGGTTGTAGCGGAATCCTTTGGGCTGTTGGCATGATCAGGCGTCAGCCATTACCCTTTTTCATTTCTTCAAACTCATCTTCAAAGAAGAACTTCTCCTCTCCGAAAGCTGGCTCCAGCTCGTGCAGCCAGGTCGCTGTCTCGCTGTATTTGGCAAAGAACGGGCGCTGAACCCAGTCCGGGTTCCGGCCTTGCAGAAAGCGCAGTACAAAAACCTTCTCGCCATTCACTTCCGCAATCCCCTGGATTTCGACTTTGCCCGGGCCGGCGCTCATGCTGGGGCCTCGTGCGGTGCGTGCCAGGCCGCTGACTTTTTTCATGGCTTCGCGGTATATGTGGAAGGCTTCCGCAAGGGGTACTTCAAAGTAGTTCTTGGCGCCGGTGTCTCGCTCTACAAACATATAGTATGGGATGATTCCCAGCTGCACTTCTTTTTTCCACAGTTTGGCCCATGCGTCCGCATCATCGTTCACATGTTTTATCAACGGGCCTTGTGCCCGGATTTCGGCGCCGGTGGCGCGGATTCGGCGAATGGCCTCCTCGGCTATGTCGGTGGTGATTTCCTGCCAGTGGTTGTAATGCGCCATGATTGCGACATGTTTGCCGGCATCTACCAGCCTGGCGAACAGTTCAATCAGTTCGTCTGAATCCTTGTCGGTCACAAAGCGGTATGGCCAGAAGGTCAGGGCCTTGGTGCCGATGCGGATAGTCTGGATATGGTCGAACTCAGGCTGTAGCAGAGGCTCAAGATACTGGGCCAGGCTCTTGGTTTTCATTACCATGGGATCACCGCCAGTAACCAGTAAATCGGTTACTTCAGTGTGCTCCTGAAGGTAGCCATGCAGTTTGTCTGCCTCGGTGCTCGACATTTTCAGGTCTTTGTCGCCTACGAACTGCGCCCAGCGGAAACAGAAGGTGCAATAAGAGTGGCAGGTCTGCCCCTGGGCCGGGAAGAACAGTACTGTCTCGCGATACTTATGCTGCACGCCGTCGAGAACTTCACCTTCCAGTTCCGGCATGTTCATTTCCATCTGGCCGGCGGGATGAGGGTTCAGTTCATCGCGGATTTCTTTTGCGACGGCCTGAATCTCTTTTTTCTCTGCACCATCTCTGTGCATTCTGGCCATGCGCTCAAAGTGTTCGTCTTTGAGCATTCCTTTTTGCGGAAAAACCAGCTGATAGATGGGGTCGTTGGGTACATTGTCCCAGTTGATCAGTTCATTGATCACATACTCATTTACCCGGAAGGGCAGCACGCTCGCAACCACCTTCATTTCGAACAGGGTGTCTTCAGGGAGGTTCTGTATAACCTCGATCTTGTCTAGCTGCCGGTCTGTGTAAACCTTGAAGCGTCGCTCCTCGAATTCTGTAGTGGGAATCCGGTCTGGAAAAGTGACTATGGAGTTCATGGTTCACCCTCTGTGGTTGCATGTCTGGATTAACAGGAGGGCAAAATTATCGCCGCTCCGATGGTCAAAAATTGGGCAGGCGAGTATACATAAATTGTTGTTTAGTTTCAGGTCTAATTAAAAGGTCTCTGGTGTCTGGGCTTGTTGTCAAGCAGGATGTTATTTAACGCATTGAAAATATTGGTAAATAAATAATGTCTGGCTATGTTTTGATGCATTTATTTCATTTAGCACGGTAACTAAAATGGTGTCTGCATACCCACTAAGACGTTGGTCTGAGTCTGGTTGTCGAGTGATCGAAAAAAGGGCACTATTACGTAACTAATCGAAACTATAGTTGTCGTTTGGTGCGAAGATTCGAGTTTGAGCCAAAATATTTATTTAATTGTAGTAAAAATACTACGGGATTCGAGGCTCAGGCATGTTGGTTCAACCGGCTGCTGGTGTGTGGCTGGTCAATCTTCCGGGTCGGGCGGTAAAAGTAATAAAGCTGTTCTATGCTTGGTGAACGCACGCTACGCCGCTGGCCGGTTAATATTCTGGCGGGTTGTTCATAACTGACGAGGCTGTATTTCGCAGCTCATTGATACCGCGAGCGCGGGGCCGGCCTTGGCACCTGCCGCATTTTTTGAAGTACAAAGGGGGGAGGTTTGATGTACCAGGATGATGATCCCATTGAAACCGGTGAATGGCTTGATGCGCTTGAGTCGCTGATAGAGAACGAAGGTATAGACCGGGTAAAGTATATTCTTGAGCGGCTCTCTGAACGTGCCAGCCGGGATGGCACGGAGTTGCCGTACTCAATTACGACCCCGTTCCGAAATACCATTCCTTTAACCGAGGAAGCCCGGATGCCGGGTGACCTGTTTATGGAGCGACGAATTCGCTCTTTAATCCGCTGGAACGCAATGGCGATGGTTGTGCGGGCCAACAAGCGCCCGGGTGATCTGGGTGGCCATATCTCCACTTTCTCGTCAGCAGCCACGTTGTACGATGTTGGCTTTAATTACTTTTTTCATGGTGGTGACGAGAATCGTGAGTCAGACCTTGTGTATTTTCAGGGTCACGCTGCGCCGGGCATTTATGCCCGCTCTTATCTTGAAGGCCGGTTCGAAGAATCGCAACTGGACAAATACCGCGAGGAAGTCGATGGCGGTGGTTTGTCATCCTACCCTCATCCCTGGCTGATGCCGGACTATTGGCAGTTCCCCACTGTGTCTATGGGGCTGGGGCCGATTCAGGGTATTTATCAGGCGCACATCATGAAGTATCTCGATAGCCGTGAGCTGGTCGAGATGGGGGACAGGAAAGTCTGGTGTTTCCTCGGTGATGGCGAGTGTGACGAGCCTGAAACCCTGGGGTGTATCTCCAAAGCGGGGCGTGAAAAGCTCGACAACCTGGTGTTTGTGGTGAACTGCAACCTGCAGCGCCTGGACGGCCCGGTACGCGGGAATGGCAAAATCATTCAGGAGCTCGAAGGTTCCTTCCGCGGTGCTGGCTGGAACGTAATCAAGGTGGTTTGGGGTCGTATGTGGGACCCGCTGTTCGAGAAAGATGAAGACGGCACCATGCAGCGTGCCATGGATGAAGTGGTCGACGGTGAGCTGCAAAGTTTTACTAACGCTGGCCCTGCGGCGACGCGAAAGCAGTTCTTTGGCAAATATCCCAAGCTCGCCAAGATGGTTGAGAACTGGACTGACGATGATATCAACAAGCTTAACCGTGGTGGCCACGACCCATACAAAGTCTACGCCGCCTATAAGAAGGCAGCTACCGAAGCGAATGGCCGGCCCACTGTTATTCTGGCCCACACTATCAAAGGCTATGGCTTTGGCGCGGCAGGAGAAGCCACCAATACGGCTCACTCACTGAAGAAACTGGATACTGAAACTCTGAAATCTTTCCGTGATCGTTTTGCGATTCCGCTGAAAGATGAAGAGCTTGACGAAGTGCCATACTACCGTCCGGCGCCGGACAGCCCTGAGCTGGTGTATATGAAGAAGCGCCGGCAGGACCTGGGTGGATTCTATCCCAAGCGCCGTAAAGACAGTCAGCCGCTGAAAATTCCTGACCTGGATATTTTCAAGCAGGTTCTGGAAGGCTCCAACGACCGTGAAATTTCTACCACTATGTCGTTTGTGCGTATTCTGAGTGCGCTGGTAAAAGACAAGCGCGTGGGTAAGCGGGTTGTGCCGATTGTTCCTGATGAGGCCCGTACTTTTGGCATGGAAGGAATGTTCCGCCAGCTGGGTATCTATACCTCGGAAGGGCAGAAATATGTGCCGCAGGACCGTGATCAGATCATGTATTACCGTGAAGATAAAAAGGGTCAGATTCTGCAGGAAGGCATCAACGAAGGCGGCTCAATGGCGGCCTGGATTGCAGCTGCAACATCTTACAGCACTAATAATTTCCCGCTGATACCCTTTTACGCGTTTTACTCGATGTTCGGTTTTCAGCGGGTTGGCGATCTGGCATGGGCGGCTGGGGACATACAGGCCCGAGGCTTCCTGATTGGTGGTACCGCCGGGCGCACCACGCTGAACGGTGAGGGTTTGCAGCATCAGGATGGTCACAGCCATATTCTGGCCAATACCATTCCCAACTGTAAAGCCTACGACCCTGCTTATGCCTACGAGATGGCGGTGGTTATCCACCACGGTATGAAGGAAATGTACGAAGACAACAAGAATGTCTACTACTACCTGACTATGGAAAACGAGAACTACGTGCAGCCGCCAATGCCTGAAGGGTGTGAAGAAGGCATTATCAAGGGCATGTACAAGTTCAACTCGGTTGAGGCAAAAGGCAAAACCAAGTTGCGGGTTCAGCTGTTGGGCTCCGGCGCCATCATGAACGAAGTGACTGCGGCGGCTGAACTGTTGAAAGACGATTGGGGTGTCAGCTCTGATGTATGGAGTGTTACCAGCTTCAACGAACTGGCCCGTGACGGGCAGCACGTAGAGCGCTGGAACCTGATGCATCCGGATGACAAGGGCCGCAAGGCTTACGTTACCCAATGTCTGGAAAATCAGGTTGGCCCGGTGGTGTCGTCTACCGACTACGTTAAGTTGCACTCGGAACAGTTGCGGGCATTTATTCCTAAAACTTTCCTGACGCTGGGTACGGATGGTTTTGGCCGCAGCGATACCCGTGAAAAACTGCGTGATTTCTTTGAGGTTGATCGTTACCACGTTGCCGTAGCGGCGTTGTCCGCTCTGGCTAAAGACGGTGAGGTCAAGCACGAGCAGGTTCTTGAGGCCATGCGCAAGTACGGAATCGATCGCAATAAACCGAACCCCGCGCACCGCTAAGGAGACCGCTATGAGTGAACAGGAAATCAGGGTCCCGGATCTTGGCGGGGCAGACGAAGTTGAGGTTATTGAACTTCTGGTAAGTGCCGGAGATTCGGTTGAGGCAGAAGATCCGATTCTGACAGTTGAAACAGACAAGGCCTCTGTAGAGTTGCCGTCCCCCGGCGCCGGCAAGATCATCAAGCTCACCGTCAAGGTAGGTGACAAGGTCAAGGAAGGCGACGTTGTGGGTACCATGGAGTCCAGTGGCGATTCAGCTGGCGCTACTGAAGGCTCAGGCAGCCAGCCTGAACAGAAACCCGAAGAGGCGCCGGAGGCCAGGCAGGAAAGCAAGCCTGCACCGAAGAAGCAGTCTGGTGGTTCCCGGAAGGAAACCGTGCTTGTTCCGCCGCTGGATGGTATGGAAAAGGTTCCGGTTATCGAAATCAACGTGTCTGAAGGCGATGTCATTGAGGCAGATGATGCCTTGGTGACTGTTGAATCCGATAAAGCGTCCATGGAAATTCCGTCACCATACGGCGGCAAAGTGGTCAAGATTCTGGTGGCTGAAGGCGATAAGCTGTCTGAAGGCGACAAGCTGCTTGAGCTTATGATTGAAGGCGGCGAAGGCGAAGATCAAGACGAAGAACCCGATGGCGTGTCTGAGGCTGTTCCCGCTCAGGATGAAAAATCTGAAGCCAAAGCTGACGAGAAGGTACAGGGTAAAGAGCCTGCGCCACAGTCTCAGGGCTCAGTTTATGAGCCGCCAGGATCTGGCTCCAAGGTTCATGCTGGCCCTGCGGTGCGCAAGCTGGCCCGGGAGTTGGGTGCGGACATGACGCGCATCAAAGGCTCTGGTCCAAAAGGCCGGATCCTGAAGGACGATGTTCAGACCTATGTGAAGAGCCAGTTACAGCAGGCTCAGCAGAGTGGTTCAGTAGCTAGTGGCTCCGGTATCCCGGGCGTTAAGCTGCCGGACTTCAGTCAGTTTGGTGACATTCAGAAAGAAACCATGTCGCGGATGATGGCTGTAACAGCTGCCAACATGCAGCGTAGCTGGTTGAATGTGCCCCACGTAACCCAGTTTGAGGACGCGGACATCACCGATATGGAAGCGTTCCGCAAATCGCAGAAAGCTGCCGGTGAGAAGAAAGGCGTGAAGATGACGCCTCTGCCATTCCTGCTGAAGGCCTGTGCAACGGCACTTGCGGAGCTGCCCCAGTTCAATGTGTCTCTGGATATGGAGCGTAAAGAGGTTATCCGGAAACAGTACATCCATATTGGTATTGCTGTTGATACGCCAAATGGATTGATGGTCCCGGTGATTCGCGATGTGGACAAGAAGGGTCTCTGGGAGCTGGCGGCAGAAAGTGCAGAGCTTGCCCAGAAAGCCCGGGACAAGAAGCTGAAACCCGCAGAAATGCAGGGAGCCTGTTTCACTATCACAAGCCTGGGTGGTATCGGTGGCACAGCGTTTACGCCTATCGTGAATGCGCCGGAAGTAGCAATTCTCGGTGTCTCCAGGGCGGCGATGAAGCCGGTCTGGGACGGCAGTGAATTTCAGCCAAGGCTGATGTTGCCGCTGTCGCTGTCCTACGATCACAGGGCGGTGAACGGGGCTGACGCAGCGCGATTCACATCGTTGCTTGGTCAGCTTCTTGGAGATATTCGCACCTTGTTGCTGTAAGGAGTTGATGCTGGTTTCTGATCCGGCTCAACAAGCGTTGGCTGAAACCCGTTAAACTCGTAATCTTAAAAAGGATCAGGGGGTGCAGAGCAATCTGCACCCCCTTTTCTGTCGTGTCAGCAAAGAGCAGGCAGGGTTTTCCTGTCGGGAGTCCATATGAGCAGTGAGCTGAACCTCGCAGCGATTATCTACGATAACGATGACCAGCCCGTCGATGCCTTGTTGCATACGCTTGCTGCCAACCTTAACCAACGTGGTCGCAGGGTGGCCGGATTGGCTATGGCAATAAATGAGCAGGGCCTGCGGCGTGAGCCTATGGCATTGCAGGATCTGGAAACCGGATGTGAATATTCCATTGCGCAGAACCTGGGGGCAGAATCACAGTCCTGCTGTCTTGATCCTTATGGTCTTGCAGAGGCGACTGGTGTGCTGCGCTCCCTGCTGAATAATCCTCCCGGGCTGGCTATCGTGAACCGGTTTGGGCAGCAGGAGATAGATGGCAAAGGCTGTCGTGCTGAGTTTCTTCAGTTACTTGATGCGGGCATACCTGTGCTGACTGTGGTGAGGCGCAAATTTCTGCATCAGTGGCAGGAGTTTTGTGGCGGGGAAGCGGTTGATCTTCCGTTTTCTGAAACGGCGGTGCAGCAGTGGTGTGATGAGGTTTTGAAAAAGTAAGGCCAGAAACAGATACGCCCCGGAAGACCGGGGCGTATCTGTACTAGCTAGCTGAACAGTACGATTTAGAAGTTGTACTGAGCTGCGAACAGCAGGCGGCTTGCGTCGCCGTCGTCACCATTCTGAACTTCGCGCATACCATACTGGTATTCAACGCCCATCATGACGTTTTTGACCGGAGTCCATTTGTAGTTTGCCATAACAGCTGATACTGATTCAGTGTCGCCAGCAGTGATCGCGCCGCCTGAGTCTGCAACAGCGTCGTCCAGATCTACTTCAACCATACCGTAGCCGATGTTGATGCTGCGGCCATTGCCGATGTTGAAGCCTGCACCAATGCTGCCGCCGTAGCCGGAGATGGCTTCTACATCGCCACTGCCGTCAACGTAAGCACTGGCGGTGCCAGAGCGGTACAGGTAGCTGCTTGCGCCATCTGTGTAGCTCAGGGTGCCTTGCAGGGTGATCATGTCTGAAACCGCGATTTTACCAGCTACGAAGGTTGCGAAACCCATAGTGCTGTCATCGGTTGTTCCAGTGTCATAGCCTACTTGCTGGGCCAGGACGGCTGCAGAGTAAGACATTCCGCCAGAGCTATCTTCGATACGCGCAGTCAGAGCTGGCATGCCATCTTTTTTCGCGCCGCCAGCAAGTGAGTTCTGCGGTTGCTCTGCAGAGAAAGAGAAAGGTCCGGTGGTATAACGCAGCTGCGCGGTACGAGACTGGTAACCAGCCAGGCCGGGCAGTGAGTCAAAGTCCAGGGTAGAGGTGCTGCCGACAAAGCTGGTGAAGTTAGACCAGGTCTGACCCGCCAGAACGCCGTTGTATGAACCGTAGGCATGGCGCAGACGCAGAGAACCGCCGCCGCTGCCACGGAAATCGCCTTCAACGTTGAAAGTAACGCCTTCAGTGCTGGTTGTTTTCACGCCGATACGGCTTTGAAACGCGTCAGCGCCGAAATAGCCAGTTGGCTCGTTGTTTTCAGCAGCGCCCACGTTAATGGCGTTGTAGTTGAATGACCGGGTTGATGATGCGGCATTCTCATCAATATCATAGCTTGCTTTAAGGCTTGCGTAACCGTAGATGCTGGTGTTCCAGCCGCCTGCGTCAAAGCTTACAGCGCTTGCGTGACCAGCCATACCAAATACTGCCACGGCCGCGGTCGCACGAATGGCCATTCTCAATTTGTTGCTTTGCATTGTTGTTGTCTCCACACATTAGACATTTTTTTTGTAGGACCCACGGACAAGATAGTTACCATTGCATGACAATTCAAATAAATTTGCATCACGCTTAGACAAAGGTCTATGAAAGCTTTCTGTTTCTATACAGTTATCTGCGCGCTTTTTCGGGTATTAACCTGGGTTCATGGCACGTGAAAAACTGTGCTTTAGTGCAATTTATATTCGCATTTTCCGATATTGAGGCTACCAAAGGCAGTTCGTTCCACGGCCGGATTAACGAAATCGGCACCCGCTTCTGGCCTGGCGGATGTGCTCGGGCCGTGAGTGGCGTGTTATAGTCAATCGATCCGCACACCTACGTACTTGCCCCCGCTGGCAACTCTACTATTTTGTAGGTTTAACTGCTTTCCTGAGAGAGACCCATGAACAAAGAACCTGTCAGCCGCGAACTTTTTGATGAAGTCATGGTGCCCAACTACGCCCCCGGATCGATTATTCCGGTGCGAGGCGAGGGTTCCCGGATATGGGATCAGGACGGCCGTGAGTTCATAGATCTGCAGGGTGGCATTGCCGTGAACTGTCTCGGGCATGCACATCCAGGGCTGGTTGGGGCGCTGCAGGATCAGTCGCAGAAAATCTGGCACCTGTCCAATGTGATGACCAATGAACCAGCTTTGCGGCTGGCGAAAACCCTGTGCGACCTGACGTTTGCTGAACGCATATTTTTTGCCAACTCCGGAGGCGAGGCTAATGAAGCTGCCTTCAAGCTTGCGCGCCGTTACAGCTGGGAACACACAGGGCCGGAAAAGCACGAGATTATCTCCTTTAAAAATGCATTTCATGGACGCACTCTGTTCACTGTAGCCGTCGGCGGTCAGCCGAAATACCTTGAAGGCTTCGAACCCGCGCCGGGCGGTATTCACCATGCAGACTTCAACGATCTCGAATCAGTCAGGAAACTGATTTCGAAAGAGAAGACCTGCGCTGTGGTTGTAGAGCCAATTCAGGGCGAAAGCGGGGTAGTCCCTGCAGACCCGGAATTCCTGAAGGGGCTGCGCAAGCTTTGCGACGATAACGATGCGCTGCTGATTTTTGATGAGGTCCAGTCTGGCGTAGGCCGTACAGGTTATCTTTATGCCTACGAAATGTACGGTGTGGTGCCTGACATTCTAACCAGTGCCAAGGGGCTGGGTGGTGGCTTCCCCGTTTCGGCGATGCTGACCACAGCGAAAGTTGCAGCCAGCCTTGAAGTGGGTACGCACGGCAGCACATACGGAGGTAATGCGCTTGCCTGTGCTGTGGCTCAGAAGGTCATGGATACGGTAAGTCAGCCAGAAATACTCAAAGGCGTGAAAGCCCGTTCTGAGCATCTGCGTAAAGGTATGATGGATATCGGGGAGCGTTACGGGATTTTCAGTGAGGTTCGCGGGGCAGGGCTTCTGCTGGGCTGTGTGCTGACTGACAAGTGGCAGGGCAAGGCCAAGGATTTCCTGAACGCAGGTCTGGATGAAGGTGTGATGGTGCTGATTGCAGGTGCCAATGTGATCAGGCTCGCGCCTTCGCTGATTATTCCGGATACAGATATTGATGAGGCGCTTGAACGTTTTGAAGCGGCGGTGAAGAAACTCACTGCCTAGGAGTTTATATGTGGCTGGTACGTCCGGCGTTGCCGGATGACGTGGACCAGATACTTGATATTGCGGGCGCGGCTGGTTCTGAAACGGCCCGCCTTTCCTCCACGTTACCCAGGCAACGCGATGTTCTTGCGGAAAAAATAAATTATTCAATGGCTTCGCTCGCCGGCAATGTCACTACGGAGGCTGGCCGGCCAAAGCGGTTTTTGTTTGTACTGCAGAGCACGTCTACGGGCAGGATTCATGGCACTGCCGGCATAGATGCCCGGGCGGGTAATAGTCAGCCGTTCTATAACTACCGCCGTGACGCACTGATTCATGCCTCCCACGAACTTGGTGTTTCCAGCCGGGTCGATGTCCTTTACCCCAGTCATGCGCTGACTGATCAGACTTTGCTTTGCTCATTCTCCATTACGTCCGAACTGCGTAACACTGAAGCGTTTGAGCTTCTGTCCAGAGCCCGGATACTCTTCATTGCCGGGCACCGCGACTGGTTCACCTCGACTATTGCGGTCGAGATCCAGGGTGTTCAGCTGGAGGATGGCAGCGTTCCATTCTGGGACAGCCTGGGGCGCCATTTTTTCAATATGGATTTCGAAACCGCCGATCAGTATTCGGGCCTGCTCAGCAAAACCTTTATCGCTGAGCTCATGCCCCCTAACCCTGTGTATGTAACCCTGCTTTCAGAAGCTGCTCAGGCGTCAATTGGTCAACCCCATGAGCTGACTGTGCCGAATCTTGAACTCTTGCAGCGTGAAGGGTTTCGTGCCGGCAGCTACCTTGATATTTTCGACGGTGGCCCCGTTCTTGAGGCGCGCACGGATGCTTTGCGCACACTGGTCACCAGTCAGCCAAAAACGCTTCATGGTACGTTTGAAGATTGTGGTGATACCTGGCTGATCTCTGCGGGAGAGGGTTCCGGGTTCCGGTGCACCCTGGCCAAAGTATCGAATACGCTTGAAGGCACGCTCAAAGTGCCGGTGGGCGTCTGGAAGCTGCTGGGTAAGACGGCTGGTGATGAAGTGAGGATAGCGCCATGCTGGTAATCCGCCCGCTCCAGGAAACTGACCTTGAAGATCTTTATTGCATGGCACAGAAGGCTGGCAAGGGGTTGACGACACTGCCAGCCGATCGGGACCTGTTGCAACGCAAGATCAGTTCCGCCCGGGAAACTTTTAACCAACGCTGCGCTCCGGAGGCGGGTCTGTACCTGTTTGCTCTGGAAGATACGGAAGCAGGGAAAATCGTAGGCATCAGTGGTATTCAGGCGCGAGTGGGCCTGGATGAGGTGTTCTATAATTACAGGCTCAGCGTGACGGTAAATGCTTCCAAAGAGCTGGGCGTTCACGTGCGTACGCCAACGCTGCATCTCACAAACGACATGACCGATACCAGCGAGATATGCTCCCTGCTCCTGTCCGATGACTATCAGGGCGGGGGGAACGGGTTGCTGCTCTCACGCTGCCGCTTCATGTACATGGATGAGTTCCGCAAGTATTTCTCGGAAAAGGTGTTTGCGGAAATGCGCGGGGTTTCTGACGAGCAGGGGCTGAGCCCTTTGTGGGATGCTTTGGGTCGCAAGTTTTTTGATATGAAGTTTACGGAAGCGGACATGCTTTCCGGGCTTGGTAATAAAGCTTTCATTGCAGAACTTATGCCTAAGTTCCCTATTTATTTGCCCATGCTCCCGGATTCGGCGCGCGAGGTTATCGGCCAGGTTCATGGTAATACGGCGCCTGCACTGAAGATGTTGCAGGCCGAAGGGTTTAACTTTAATGGTCTGGTGGACATCTTTGATGGCGGTCCGGTGGTTGAAGCATTTGTGCGCACTATCCGCACAGTACGCGACAGCAGAAACCGGTATGCCATGATCACCAGCAAGGCGGTCGATCTGGACGTGCCGGCGGCTGAACGGGTGATGGTGTCCAATCGCTCGTTCCGTAATTTCCGTGTAACGACAGTGCCCGCCAGCTGCGTCCGCACAGATACTGTCAGCCTGCCTCCGGCTGTGGCGGAAGCCTTGCAGATTGAATCGGGTGATCTGGTCCGGCTGGCCCCCCTGAAAGACAGAGTCAAAACATCGGCAAGGGCGGCAGGCTGAAATCTTTGCAATTCGAGTAACGGGAGGTGTAGTGATATGGCAAACCTGACAGGCGAACTGTTTATCGGGGGGCTTTGGCTTCAGGGGCACGGCGCAGCATTTGAGTCGGTTCAGCCCGTTACCGGCGATACCGTATGGGAGGGCAGCGGTGCCAGCTTTGCGGATGTTGATGCAGCGGTACGTGGTGCCCGGACCAGCTTTCTGAAATGGCGCCGGAAAAGCTTTGCCGAGCGCCAGGCGGTTATTGAGGCCTTTGGTGAGTTACTCGAAACCAACAAGGAAAAACTTGCCTGTCAGATCGGGCTGGAAACCGGCAAGCCGTTATGGGAATCCCGCACAGAAGTCGCGGCGATGATTGGCAAGATAGGTATTTCCGTCAAAGCCTATAATGATCGCACCGGGTATTCCGAATCTGATGTAGCTGGAGGTCATGCGGTACTCCGGCACCGGCCCCACGGAGTTGTTGCGGTGTTTGGGCCCTATAACTTCCCCGGTCATCTTCCGAATGGTCATATTGTGCCAGCTTTGCTGGCTGGAAATACGGTCGTATTCAAGCCCAGCGAACTGACCCCTGGTGTGGCAGAGCTCACGGTTAAGCTCTGGGAAAAAGCCGGCTTGCCGGAAGGTGTTATTAATCTGGTTCAGGGTGCTTCCGATACCGGGAGGTCACTTGCAGGTCATCCGATGATTGATGGCCTGTTTTTTACCGGTAGTTCCACTGTGGGCCATTTATTGCACCAGCAGCTTGGCGGGCAACCCGAGAAAATTCTTGCCCTGGAAATGGGTGGCAACAACCCACTGATCGTTCAGGATGTCTCGGATCTTGACGGCGCTGTACATCATGCCCTGCAATCGGCGTTTCTGTCCGCCGGTCAGCGTTGCACCTGCGCCCGCAGATTACTGGTACCCAAAGGTAAAAAAGGCGATGAGTTTCTGGACCGGCTGGCGACCGTGTCTGCACGTATTCAGGTGGGGGAGTTCGATGCCACGCCCCAGCCCTTCATGGGGTCGGTTATTTCGGTGCAGGCCGCGGAAAAACTGCTGGCTGCCCAGTCCTCCATGCTGGAGAAAGGTGCGAAGTCCCTGTTGGAAATGAAACAGGTGAAGCCAGGCACCGGCCTTCTATCACCCGGCATTGTCGATGTGACCGGACTGGAGATGCCTGATGAAGAGTTCTTTGGGCCGCTGCTGACAGTCTATCGCTACAAGAGTTTTGATGATGCTCTGGAGTTGGCTAACAATACCCGCTACGGGCTTTCAGCCGGCATTCTTTCCGACGATCGCAAGCTGTACGAGCGCTTTCGGGAAGAGATACGGGCCGGAATTGTCAACTGGAACCGCCCCTTGACCGGGGCCAGCAGCGCAGCGCCCTTTGGTGGTGTGGGCGCCAGCGGTAATCACCGGGCGAGCGCTTATTATGCGGCAGATTACTGTGCGTGGCCCATGGCGTCCCTTGAAGCCGGTAAAAGCGAGGTGCCGGACAATCTGGCACCAGGCCTGAATTTTGAAGCCTGAATGTACGGAACCCGAAGCCATGACAAGACATGCGGTAGAAGCAAATTTTGATGGACTGGTTGGCCCCACACACAATTATGCAGGGCTGTCCTGGGGCAATGTGGCGTCAAAATCCAATGTGAATGCGGTGTCCAACCCCAGGGAAGCAGCGCTTCAGGGACTGGCAAAAATGAAACGCCTGGCTGACCGGGGTTATGTTCAGGGTGTTCTTCCTCCCCATGAACGTCCTCATGTTCCGTCGCTCAAGGCTCTGGGATTCAGGGGTACAGATGCACAGATTCTGGAGCAGGCCGCTGAATCCAGCCCGGCTATTCTGGCTGCCGTGTCTTCTGCATCCTCAATGTGGACAGCGAATGCCGCAACCGTTTCGCCCAGTGCTGATACTTCGGATCACAGGGTGCATTTCACTCCGGCTAACCTGAACGCCAAGTTTCACCGTTCTATTGAACATACCGTGACAGGTCGGTCACTGAAGTCCATTTTTGCGGATGAGGGATATTTTGCTCATCACCCGGCGCTACCCTCGGTCAGTCATTTTGGCGATGAGGGCGCGGCCAATCACACCCGGCTTTGTGGCCATTATGGCGAGCCTGGTGTGGAGTTGTTTGTGTATGGTCAGGCTGCGTTTGATGAGCAGGCGCCGGCGCCGGTAAAGTACCCGGCCCGGCAGACTCTTGAGGCCTCGCAGGCTATCGCCCGTTTGCACGGTCTTAAAGATGTTAACCGGGTGTTTGCCCAACAGAACCCGGCCGCCATTGATGCGGGCGTGTTTCATAACGACGTCATTGCTGTGGGTAATGGCAATACTCTCTTCTATCACGAAATGGCTTTTCTGAATGAAGAGAAGGTGCTGACAGATATCCGTGCACGCCTGACCGGGGCTGAGCTTGAGGCTGTTCGTGTAAGTAGTGCAGAGGTGCCGCTTGAGGATGCAGTGGCTTCGTACCTGTTCAACAGCCAGTTACTGAATACGCCTGATGGAATGTTGCTGGCAGTTCCGGGTGAGTGCAGGGAAGTGGCGTCTGTAAGCCGGTATCTGGACAAGCTGCTTGCTGCGAACGGGCCGGTTACGGCGGTGGAGGTGTTTGATGTGAAACAGTCCATGCGTAATGGCGGTGGCCCTGCGTGCCTGCGTCTGCGTGTGGTTCTGAGTGATGATGAGCTGCAGGCCATGCATCGCGGCGTTATTCTTACCGGTGAATTATACGAGCGCCTGACTCTCTGGGTTGAAACCCATTACCGCGATGAGCTTGCGCGGGAAGATCTGGCTGATCCGATGTTGCTGGATGAAGTGCGCAAAGCTCTGGATGAGCTGACCGGGATTCTGGGGCTGGGTTCGATCTATGACTTCCAGCTTTAAATGTTCTTGAAGCCTCTCAGGAGGCAGCGAGCGACGAACTCAGCATGTCCATCGTATGGCGGATAAGGCTCTCGGCGGGGAAACTGTCCTGGTTCCCGCTCGTTTCCGACTGGCATAGCAGGATGGTTCCATGTAGCGCCCCGCGTAGATAAAGAGCGGTTTGCTCCGGGTTTTTTATGCGTTGTCGGCTCATGGTTCCGTCTTCAAGTCCCAGGTTGATGGCCTCTGTCATCAGCTTCATAAGTTCTGATTTAGAGCATAGCATTTCCATTGTCTGGGCCTCATCTGCCTCTGCCATGGCGGTTGAGGCTGTGGTGAGTGCCGAGAAGTAGTCTGGCTCCTCCATATAAAAACGGTAGTAGGATTCTCCCATCGCCCTTATTTGTGCCAGCCCTGTGTCGGCAGTTTTTCTGGCAGCCCGGAAGCGCTCAGAAAGACTGTAGCCAGCTCTCAGCATGATACCCCGCTGAATAGCGGCCTTATCCTTGAAATAGACATACAGAAGCGCCCGGCTCAGGCTGGCGGTTCGTGCAATATCGTCCATGGATGTGCGCTCATAACCCTTTTCAGAGAAGACACGCTCCGCAGCGTCGAGAATGGTGTCGTAGCGGGCCTGTTTTTCCTGTTCGCGGCGTGTTTTCAGTGGTTCAGTCATCTGGAGCTCTCATCAGGGGATTCTGTACTATATTGACATAATGTCAAAGAATGACATTATGTCGCAACCAATAAGCCGGATTTCCGCAGGATGCGGTATCGACAAAACACAAGCATGGATGAAAGGACACTCTATGACCTCATTCCGTATCCCTGTTGCCGTTATTTTTATCGCTGTTTCCGGCCTTTTTCTTTCTGGCTGCAAGGCCGGGGACGCGCCGGTGGCCTCAGCCGGGCACGGGGTATCAGTGCGTGTTTCCGAAGTTACCGGGGGGCAGGCTCAGGAAATAACTCTGCGTTTTTCCGGTGTTGTGCGATCAACCCAGAGAGCGACGCTGACATTTCAGGTCAGCGGCACTCTGAAAGAGCGTGCGGTTGAGCTGGGCCAGACCGTTGCAGCCGGTGATGTACTTGCCCGTGCTTACAATCCGGCACTGGAGCCGGCGCGGGATTCCGCCAAAGCAAAACTGGACGAACTGATAACCGGATACGAGCAGGCCAAACGGGAATGGGATCGCTCCAGCCGCTTGCATGAGAGAGGCGTGGTTTCCGAACAGAGTCTGGAGCAGCTGGCAGCCCGTCGCGACTCCCTTGAAGCCAGCGTTGCCACAGCCAGGGCCTCACTCGCAGAGGCCACTCAGCTGCTGCAAGAGAGTACGCTGCGTGCACCATTTTCCGGTCGGGTGGAAGCTCTTCTGGTAGAAAAGGACGAGTTTGTAGCTGCTGGTCAGCCGGTTATGCGATTGTCTTCCCCTGTAGGTAGGGAAGTAGAGGTCCGGGTGCCAGCTTATCTGCTGGCCCATGTTTCCCTGGGTCAGAATCTGCCGGTGTGGTCTGTTCGCAATCGCAATGGGGCTCCGGTGACGGGTTCCGTTGTCGAAATTGCCCAGGCCGGCTCGATCCGTGGGGAGCTGCACCCGGTTCTGGTCAGTCTGCCGAAAGACACACTTGATGCCGGTGAGCCGGTTGAAGTCGGTATTACGCCGCTCAGAGACTCAGCAATCACTGTTCCCCTGTTATCGGTCATCCGTGGCGCCGGAGGCATGTCGGTATTCCGGGTACGCGATGGCATAGCCCGGCGTGTCCCTATCGAGGTTGAGCGTGTGGTAGGTGAGCGGGTTGTAGTGCGTACCGGCGAGCTGGAGCCTGGTGATCAGGTAGTTTATTCCGGGATAACCCGGCTTGCAGACGGTGATGCCGTGGAGGTGCGTTGATGACGCGCCGGCTGCTCAATTTTCAGCGTTTACTGGGCATGGTGGTTACCATGCTTTGTCTGCTGGGTATTGCGGCATACAGTACCATGCCGCGTCAGGAAGACCCCTCGTTTCCCTACCGGGCCGGTCTGATAAGCGTGAATTATCCGGGCGCAAGTGCTGATGCTGTAGAGCGGTTGGTGCTCAGGCCTCTGACCGATGAGCTGCGTCAGGTGGAAGAAGTAGACTTTTCTCAAGGTACCGCCCGAACCGGTGTAGCGTTGGTCAGGTTGCGCCTCAAAGACAACATTTATGATACAGATCCCGCCTGGGATCGAATTCGCCAGGCGATGGAGCGTGCACAGCAGGATTTCCCTGGTGACGTTGGCTCGATGGTTCTGGATGACAGGCTGATTGACAACCCGGCCATTGTGCTGGCAATTGGTGGGGCTCCGTCGGTGAGCGAGCTGTCTGATGTGGCGGAACGACTCAAACAGAATCTATCCGATCTTGCGGGTGTGTCCCGCATTGAGCTGGAAGGAGACGCCGATGAACAGATTACCCTGGCTCTGGATGATGCCGCACTTTACCGGCTGGGTATCTCGCCGGCGCGGATTCTGGAAACCCTGGCCCAGCGCAATCAGACCACTCCTGGTGGATTTGTGGTGGTGGACGGGCGCCGGTTATCTGTACTTCCCAATACAGAATTCGCCGATATTGAAGCTATTCGTGCGACGCCTATTGAACTTCCGGATGGCTCTCAGGTGCCGCTGGCAGCGGCTGCGGATGTATGGCGTGGCCCGGTCGAGCCACGTCAGCCAGAAACCTGGTTTGATGGAGAAAGGGTCGTATTGCTTTCGCTGATCATGGAAGAGGGTACGACTGACGCCATTCGCTTTGGTGAGCGGGTGCGGGAGCGGATCGCGCAGATTCAACCGGACTTTGAGCCCTACGAAATCCGTGAGATGTTCTTTCAGCCGGATAAAGTCTCGGAGCGGCTGGATAATCTTGCCTGGAGTCTGGTGCTCTCTGTTCTGATTATTGTGGCTGTAGTGTTTACTGGCATGGGCATCCGGATGGGCTTGCTGGTGGCATCAATTCTGCCGATGGTGGCACTGATCAGCGTTGGGCTTTACGATCTCGGCGGCGGCGTTCTCCACCAGATAGCTGTGATCGGTATGGTGATTTCCCTGGGCATTCTGATCGACAACGCTATTGTGATCGTTGAAAACATACAGGGCCATCTGGACGAGGGTATGCGTCGGATGGACGCCTTGCGCAAGGCTGTCAGCGAACTTGCAGGGCCACTCGGTGCATCCACCGGCACCACGCTTGCAGCCTTCGCTCCCATGCTACTTGCAAAAGGGGGCGCCGCTGATTTCACCCGGGGAGTGCCGGTGATGATCATGCTCACCCTGTCTGTCAGTTACCTGCTTGCGATCTCGGTGGTTCCTCTGCTGGCGGCACGGTTCCTGAAACCCCGTCGCAATGCTGAGGCTGATCGGTTGATCGGACTGGCACGGTTTCTGGGCGGTCTGGTTTACCGTCATCCGCGCCGCCTGATTGCGGCTGGCACTTTGCTGGTTGCCATCAGCCTGGCGATGACGCCGTTTATGGCACAGCAGTTTTTTCCTGATGCCGACAGGCCTCGGGTCGTTGTGGAAATCTTTATGCCTGAAGGCACGGATCAGGTGCGTACAGCCGAAGCTGCCGCGAATCTGGAGCGGGCGATACGCACCCGTGCTGAAGCACTTGAAATTCACCGGTTCGTCGGATTTACCGGCCCTACTTTCTATTACAATCTCCAGCGTGCACCCCAGGCGCCGAATCGTGGCCGGCTGGTGGTGACCACGCCAACGCTTGAGCACACAACAGAAATGATTCACTGGATCCGTGCTCACGTGAATGAACAGATGCCGGAGCTGGATATAAGTGTTGGCGTTCTCGGGCAGGGGCCGCCGAGGATCGCCCCGGTAGAGGTGCGTGTATATCACGCAGATGATCAGGTTCGTACCCAGGCGGTGGAGCAGCTTTTTGTCGCTCTGCGCCAGGTTGAAGGCACGGTGGATGTTCGTCATGATCTGGACATCGGGGTGCCCAGTATTGCGATCAACGTAGATGATGCGACTGCTGCAAGATATGGATTAACCCGTGCGGATGTGGCTCAGAGCCTCTATGGCCAGAGCTTCGGTGTTGTTGCTGAGCGTTATCGACAGGAAAAAGACCCGATACCGATGGTGCTGCGCTCCCAGGAAGGAACATCCTTGCCTCTGGAGCGCCTTCTCTCTGTAAATATCTATAATGATCGTGGTGAGGCGATTCCTCTTTCTGCTGTTGCCAGCGTGGAAACCACTTGGGAGCCCGCGGCGCGCTATTTGCGTAACGGAACCCGGCTTAATACCGTTACTGCGAACCTGCTTACGGGTTATAGCTTCAGTCAGGCGTTGGATGGCCTGAAAAACGCCCTGGAGGAGAATCCTCTGCCAGAGGGTACCCGCCTGGAAATGGGTGGCGATGCAGAGGGCTCCGGTGATGCCAACGGTGCGCTGTTAACTGCTGCACCTATTGGTGTACTTTTGCTTCTCTTTTTCCTGCTGCTGCAGTTCAATTCGTTCCGGCGTGTTGGCATCATCCTGCTGACAGTTCCACTGGCGACGGTGGGTATTTTCCCGGGGCTGGTGCTTTCGGGTTCACCCTTCGGGTTTCAGTCGTTGCTGGGAGTAATCGCACTGGTCGGCATTGTTGTGAACAACGCCATAGTGCTGCTCGATGTGATGGACAGAGAGTTGGAGCTAGGTGAGAGCATTCACGAAGCCATGCGCAAAGCGGTTGTGCAGCGAACCCGTCCAATCCTGCTGACCACGGCGACTACAGTAGCTGGCCTGCTTCCATTAGCATTCTCAAGTTCCACGCTCTGGCCACCTATGGCCTGGGCGATAATCTCAGGGCTTCTTGCGTCCACAGTGCTGACCTTGCTGGTGATTCCGGCTGTGTGCACTCAGCTGATCAGGGCCCGGGTTGCAGAACCGGAAAATGCACCTGCATAGGCCAGCTTGGCTTTTGGTGAACAGGCATACTACGTCCTCTGCCCAAAGGCATCGTCAATTGGAGCAAATTTTGCTGACAGGGGTGTTTAAAGATGTCTTCTAAGCTAAAAAGGACATTGTTTACTATATTTGCCTGTCTGGTTATTAGTCTGCCAGCCAAAAGCAATACCATGAGAGCGAGTCTGCAAGGCGTAGAAGAACAAGACCCTCAACTTACAATTCTTCGGTTGCCAGGTTATCAGATAAACTTGTATACGCTCCCATTGGAAGAGAAGGTGCTTCTGTTTTCGGAAGAACCGAGAGTAGTGGGCTGCAAAAAAGTCGAATACAGTGTAGTTCAGTTGCAGGGCTTTGAAGAATCAGGAGATGGTTATCTTAGGTTTGAGCACTTTATAGTTTTTTCGCAAAATGACGAAAAATACGTAAAGCATTTCAGGTTTTCTGAATCTGATTTAAATAAAAACAATCTTCTGGACGAAGCCGGGGCAGTCACTGAAAGATTATGTCGGTTTATTGGTCATCATTCCAAGTACCAGTCTTCTATAGTTGAGCGGGATACATCCAGTGACTTGTATCTGGCGGAGCTTGTGCATATAGAAGGGCGAAATTATTTTCTGTACTTTCCTAACTTCAAAAATATAAAAGTCACTGTAGAGGCTGATGGCGGGGCAGAGGTTTCACTACTGGAAAAGCAACAGATTACTTGCCAGGGTGATAGTTGGTTAGTCGTTCCTGTACAGTTTACCTTCAGTTCTTTGGAAGGTAAGCGCCTATACCGATATTACCTGTTCGAAGCTCAAGAAGAGTCTCTCTCTTCGCCAAATGTCAGTGTCAGCTCAAATAAACTTTCTACTACGCAGTTATGCGAAAAGATAAGTAGTTTGTAACATGCATCTCCTTGGTGCAAAAGCGGCGAGGAGATCCTCAGGCTTGCCGGGCCCTGATCATCAGGCCCACTCTTTGACCAACCGGTACATCCCTGTTGGGAAATACAATTGCCTGAGGTGAGAGCTCAACTTTGTAGCAGGTATCATCATCCTCCCAGATGACGGTGCCTGTAGGGTATTCGGTGAAATTGGCTACGTCATCCGGAATATGAAAGCGGAAGTTTTTCCCGGTATTGAGGATCTCATGCACCACCTCAAAGACTGTGAAGTGCTCAAGCTGAGGCAGCTTTTCCGGGCGCGGCTCGCCACAAAAACGTCTCCGCAAAGCCTTTTTGATTCCCTCAAAACGCGCCAGATCATTCTCGCCAAAAGGCCGGACCTTGCCCAGTTCTATGGTGAAGCTCTCTGCGCCGAGTACAGAGGATGAAAACGAAGAAAATGTAGTGCCAACCTTATGCTGAAGCAACAAGGTGCCCACCTCTGCTTCCAGCAGAAGATCACACTGGTCCTCCGGCACCTGCCGGCCCTCCACAAACGGATAAAGCGCAAACTTCTCTCGCCTGGACGGCTTTATAGCCGTATGCAAGTCGTAGTGGGACAGGGCCTGTGGATGCATCGTGGCAAACTGACGGCATGCCTCCTCCAGGAACTTTGCGCGGGCTGCCTCAGGTAGCTCATCATATTCCGGTCTGTTATGGGCACAGTTAAACAGCCGGTTAAGATTTGCTTCCAGAAACCGCTTCCCGGCCACCATAGCCGGCGGGTTCCCCAGAATCAGCAAAAGCGGACAGGCGAGCTCCCACTCTTCGTTAAGCAGTTCACTGACCAGCGCGTTCAGTACTTCAATGGGTGCGGTTTCATTACCGTGAATGCCGGCGGAGATAATCAACGCCTCCTGATTAGGATTGGCGCGACCGGCTGGAGGGGTTAGGTGTAAAACACCAACAGCCTTGCGGCTTATGCGAGTTCCGTCAGAAAGCGTGATGTTAGACCCCGTGGGGTTCGATGTGGCCTTGGCAAGCGTGTGCGACAGCCAATCAGGGTTGGTATCAAATAAGTGTATTGGTGCGTGTTCTGTCATGAAGGCTCCCCGAAAAGATCGAAGGGCGGGCGGTTATAGCCTTTCCGGGAGTGACTGAAGCCATGGATGGCTTCAGCCAAGCGCACATGGATGTGCTCGTAGCGTCTCCCGGAAGGTGATGCCCTGCCAGACCTTGCGCAGACATAGAAGCCTGATGATCGATGAAAACTCAGGAACCCACAGGCCGCTGATGCCGCAATAAATGATTCTCAAGTTTGCGGAACGCAAACACCAGAATAAACGTCAGCACCATGTAGCAAAGTGCCACAAAGATAAACGCATCAAACGGTGCATAGAATCGTGAATAGATATTCCGCGCAGCACCCGTCAGATCAACAATGGTTACCACACTCGCAATCGCACTGGAGTGCAACATGAAAATAACCTCATTGGAATACGCCTGAACCGCGCGGCGCGCGGCGCTTGGCAGTACAATACGGCGCATCCGCATAAACCAGTTCATGCCATAGGCTTTTGCTGCCTCAATCTCACCGTGAGGGGTCGAAATAATCGCACCCCGAATAATTTCCGTGGTATAGGCGCAAGTGTTCAGGGCAAAAGCCAGCAGGGCAGGGTAGAAGGGCTCCCGGAAAACCTCCCACCAAAACGTCTCCTGAATGCCGGGGATCTGGGCCACGCCATAGTAGATGATATAGAGTTGAATCAGCAGCGGTGTGCCACGGAACAGATAGGTGTAAAGCCAGATAGGCCCGGATACGAACGGGTTTTTGACCGTGCGCAGAATGGCAAGTGGGACAGCACACACAAGCCCGATGATCAGACTCACGAATACCAGTTGTACGGTTGTAACCGCTCCATCCCAGTATTCCATGATAGTCATGGCATTGAATATGTCGTTCTGGTCGAGCCAGGCAGCGAGGAAATCAGGCATCATCCATTCTCCTGAATCACGCCGACATTGGCTCGCTTATCGAGCCATTTGATGAAAAGTTCTGAGCCTGCAGTTAGTGCAAGATACACGCAAGCCACTGGAACAAAGAAGTGAAAAGGCATGCGTTCTGCCTTGGCCGCCTCTTCCGCCACCCGGACCATATCCGTGAGGCCGATAATAGAAACCAGGGCTGTGGTTTTAAGCAGCACCTGCCAGTTGTTGCCGATACCTGGCAGGGCGTGGCGCAGCATTTGCGGAACCATCACTCTGCGGAAAGTGTGCCAGCTACTGAAGCCGTAGGCCCGCGCAGCTTCGATCTGGCCAGTCTCAACCGCCAGAAAGGCACCGCGGAAGGTTTCCGTCATATAGGCGCCAAAAATCAGCCCGATGGTTGCGACACCGGAAATGAACGGATCAAACTGAAAGAAAAAATCGACCTCGTAGGTCTCCCAGATATAATCCGAGAGCATGTTCACACCTACCTGACCGCCATAATAAAACAGCAGCATCATCACCAGATCGGGAACACCACGAATCAGGGTAGTGTAGGAAGTAGCAATTCCGACGGCTATCCGGTTGTTTGACAACTTGGCAGCCGCGCCGATCAACCCGAGGGTCAATGCAAGGGCAAGAGACAGGAAGGCGAGTTCTATGGTGACAACTGCCCCGTTCAGCAGGGCCGGCCCATAGCCTTTCAGATCAAACATGGGAGTGTCCGGTGATCAGGGGCTACCGTTGAGGCGGCCCCTGAGGCTCGTGTTATCAGACCTTGACGTCGTAAGCGAAGTACTTCTTCATGATGGCGTCGTAGGTGCCATCTTCTTTAAGCTTGCGCAGCGCCGCGTTCACTTCGTCGGCAATGTCTTTGTCGCGTTTGCGCATTGCCACGCCAACGCCTTCACCCAGTTTGACTGGCTTGCCAATTTCTTTGAAGCCATCTTTGGTCAGAACAGTCTGTTCGCCAACAGGATAGTCTACAAATACTGCGTCCAGACGCTGTCCTTCCAGATCCAGAACCATGTCGTCAGCGGTGGTATAGCGCTTGATCGTTACAATGTCGGCCATTTCCTCGGTCACGAAAGTGTCCATGGTGGTGCCACGCTGAACGCCCACCGTTTTGCCTTTCATGGAGTCCATATCGGTAACGTCAGCTTTGAAACCTTCAGGGCCGAACCAGCCGCCTGGTGTGTTGTAGTATGGCTCGGAGAAGAGTACGCGTTCTGCCCGCTCCGCTGTGATTGACATGGAAGACATGATCAGATCGAATTTGCGAGCCAGAAGACCGGGGATCATTCCGTCCCACGCCTGAATGACAAACTCGCAGTCTGCCTTCATTTCTTCGCACATGGCCGTAGCCAGATCCACTTCGAAACCGGTCAGGTTACCGTTTTCATCTTTATATTCGAACGGTTCGTAAGGTACATCGAAAGCAATGCGCAGGTTACGTTCTTCCGCCTGGGCACCGCTGGCGAGCATAGCCAATGCACAACTCGCGGCAATCATCAGCTTCTTCATGAGTCACTTCTCCAGTATGTCGCCTCTATGGGCGTTATTATTTAGGACGTTGTATGTCCAACACCAGTTACGATAGCACTGGATGTCAGAACTTGGGAGCCAGAAACTGCTTCATGCGCTCCGAGTCCGGATGATCAAACACCTTTTCGGGTGTGCCCTGCTCTTCGATAACGCCCTGGTGCAGAAACAGCACCTGGGTCGACACATCCTTTGCAAACGCCATTTCGTGGGTTACCACGATCATCGTTCTGCCTTCCTCTGCAAGGCTTTGCATTACTCTAAGGACTTCTCCGACCAGTTCCGGGTCCAGTGCTGAGGTGGGTTCATCAAACAGCATGACTTCCGGTTCCATGGCCAGGGCTCTGGCAATCGCCGCCCGTTGTTGCTGGCCGCCAGACATCTGTGCCGGGTAGTAGTCCTTGCGCTCGTATATGCCGACTTTGTTCAGGTACGCCTCGGCCCGCTCAATGGCTTCCTTTTTGGGAACTTTGAGTACGTTGACCGGAGCTTCAATAATGTTTTCCAGCACAGTCATGTGTGACCAGAGGTTAAAACCCTGAAACACCATGGAGAGCTTGGCGCGGATCAGTTCTACCTGCCTGTTGTCTGCAGGAATTCGATCGCCTTTGCGGTTGTTTGTAAACCGGATAGGATCCCCGTGAACAATGATGTCACCGGATGTAGGTGTTTCCAGCAGATTGATACAGCGCAGAAAAGTGCTTTTACCGGAACCGGAGCTGCCGATCAGGGAAACGACATCGCCTTTACGAGTCTCCAGTGAAATACCTTTGAGAACCTCTAGCTGAGCAAAGGTTTTGTGTATGTCCCTGCAGATCAAAGGCGCTTGGTCCGCCATGGGTGTGGCTCCTGAGGCTGTCGTTCAAAGGCGATTGTTTTACGGACTGTGGAAGTGGAAATCAATACCTTATATACACAGTTTTACGATTTTTTAGTATCGATATCCGCAAGTTATTGTGGCGTAATGAATGCTCAATGCAAGCATTTTGCCGGTTTCAGCTGTGTGTGCCCGAGTGGTCGCCCGAGGTCACCTGTTCAACCGGAACACGGATCAGAGTGCTGCCATCTTTCTCCATATCGCGCATGGCTTTACTGACAAAGCGTACATGGGCCATGGCAACCTTCTGGGCGCTGGCCGGCCGGCCAGAAGTGATGGCCTCATACAGCTGCCGGTGCTGCAGAACAATTTTCTTGCGCATCTCTGCGCGCGGGTTGAGGTTGGCCACCGACGCCTGCACGGTCATCAGCATCATGTTCTTGAGACTATTGAGCACGTGAACAAGAATCGGATTGTGGGATGCCTCCACAATTGCCTGGTGAAAGCTGTGGTCCGGCCGGGCGTTGCTCAAAGGGTCGGTTTCCTCCAGAGCGCGGAAGGCTTTTGTTATCCGGTGCCGGTCCAGGCTGGTTGCCCGCTGCGCGGCCAGGAAGGCGGCCTGGCCTTCCAGTTGCTCCCGGACCTCAAGCAAGTCATAGAGTGTTCGTGGGTGCCCTTCAAACAGGTGCATCAGGGGGCCTTGCGCACTGATGTCAGCTGACCCCGGTACCATGGTGGATACAAAGGAGCCTTTGCCATGCCGGGTTTCGATCACGCCGCGGCCCTGCAACTCATGGAGCGCTTCGCGGATAACCGATCGCGACACCCGCAGGCGCTCGGCAAGTTGCCGTTCCGAAGGTATTTTTTGCTCCGGAGCCAAGCCCCCATCGAGGATCATACGCTCCAGCCGGTAAGAGATTTCCTGGGAAATAGCCATCAGGGTGCCTTTGAGTGCGCACTGGTCTGACCAGTGTTTGCTGTATTTATTGTTAGCCAGTTTTGGCTTTTGAACGCGCTTCAGCCCTGTAAATATGGCCTATTCAGGGAAGTTCGTCCATTTTTCTGAATTTAAAAACTGGTCTGACCAGTACCTTGCCAGCTGGACTAAACCGGAACTGCCCACGAATATCTTGGGGATGCTGGGTAATTATGCCCGTGTTGCTCTGAACTCTATAAAAACAATTTCAGTGGAGACGTTTCGATGAAACCGAGCAAAAATAAAACAAATACCCGGGAAACCGGTGCTGACTCGCCCCGCAGGCGCTTTCTGAAGACCGCAGCTATCGGCACTGCCATTGCCGGGGCGTTGATGATGGGGGCTGGCCAGGCACACGCTGCGACCACATGGAAGATTCAGTCCGTCTGGGATGCTGGTACCGTCGGTTACGATCTGTTTGAAGAGTGGTGCGAGAGCATTGAAGAGAAGAGTGGTGGAGAGCTTGTTTTCAAACCCTTCCCTGCCAAGGCCGTTGCCGCTGATAACAATGCGTTGTTTGAGGCCGTTCGGAATGGTGTGTTGCAGGGCATGAATCCGTTTACTCTTTACTGGTCAGGAAAGATCCCGGCATCGGTGTTCCTGTCTTCTTATCCTGCGGGCCCGGACCAGCCACATCAGTGGGATACAATGTTCTATTCTCTGGGCATGCTGGAGAAAACCCGGGAAATCTATAAAAAATACGGCCTGTTTTATGTGGGGCCAATCCAGCACGACGCCAACATCATCCATTCCAAAAAACCGGTTAACAGTCTTGATGACCTCAAGGGCATGAAGATGCGTGTGCCAGGCGGTATGGTTGCGGAAGTATTCCAGCAGTTCGGAGTATCTACGGTCAGCCTGCCAGGCTCTGATATTTTCCCAGCGCTGGAAAAAGGCACTATTGATGCGGCGGACTATGTGGGACCGGCGGTTAACTACGAACTGGGCTTCTCTCAGGTTACCGACTACATCATGTTCGGCCCCCCAGGCGTCATGTCTATCTATCAGCCGGTGGACCTGATGGATCTCACCGTTAACCTGCGGAACTGGAACAATCTGGATCCGAAACTGCAGAAGCTGGTGGAAGAGGAGGTCCGTAATTACTCTCAGCGTCATTACCTCACCATTCAGAAACGTAATATCGAAGCTATGGAGAAGTTCAGGAGCGATGGCGATACGGTGACCCGGCTCAGCCAGGCTGATCTTGTAGAGTTCCGTCGTGCAGCTATTCCCATCTGGTACAAGTGGGCCAATAAAGATGAGGACGCACGTGCAATATTCGATATGCAGCTGAAATACATGATGAACGATACCGTTGGTTATGTGACAGAAGCTGATCTTGAAGGCGTGGAAGGCAAGTAAGCCTGCGTTATCTGACAATAATAAAAACACAGCGGGGAAGGGCAGGGAATGCTCCGGAAAAGGGGCCTCCTCCTTCCCCCGTTTTGTGGCTGAGGTAGTAACAACATGTCTGAACTAGAAGGCTTCGGATTTGTAATGCCGCACTGGTTTTACTGGGGATGGCTGGCGGTGATGCCGCTGATAATGATGGCTTGGGACCGGTGGGCCCAGGCCCGTGCGGGAGAGCCCGTAGTGCCGGGAAAGACTCCTGGTGAACTTCAGGCTGAAGAGGATGATCCTCTGATTTACCTGAAGTTTGAGGGCAACTGGTTCACTCGGGCTATTGACTGGACGAGCGAAAAATCCGGCGAGTTTGTGTCCTTCTGGACGATCAATGCGGTCGTTTTCTACTTTTTTGAAGTGGTCATGCGTTATGTGTTTAACCAGCCAACCATATGGGTACATGAAGCCAGCTTTCTGCTGCTGGGCATGCAGTACCTGCTGGCGGGGGCGTTTGCAATGCTCCATGGAGCCCACGTGCGTGTTGATGTGATGTACAACCTCTTACCGGTACGCGGCAGGATTGGCATGGACATTTTCACCTCTATGTTCTTTTTCGTGTTTGCCCTGGTGCTGATGCATACCTCATGGACCTTTTTCGAGAACTCTTATGGTATGAATGAAACCACGGTTGAGACCTGGGGCATTCAGTACTGGCCTGTCAAAGGCATGATGCTGGTTGGTTCCACTCTGCTTTTACTTGCAGGTATTTCGAAACTCATAAAAGACATTGTTCTCTTCGTTCGTCTGGGACAGGAGCGTGTCGCATGACTGTCAGTACAGCAACCGCGTCAGGCCCGAACATGGCGGGCAAGCTTGGCACCTGGCTGATGATCCTGGCCACGGTGGGATTCGGGTTTGTTATCTGTGTTGAGATGATCAACATTCTTTTCTACGACCCGTTCAGTGATGAAAAATTCCTGTTCAAACTGGCAGGCAGCCTGGCCAGTGTAGACATAGGTCCGTTGACCTATCTGATGTTCGGCTCACTCCTGTTAGCTCTGATGATGGGCTTGCCGCTGGCCTTCGTAACAGGTGGGCTTGGAGTGTTGTTTGTCTATCTGGTTGGCGATGCGATGATGCTCAACATCGTGCCGAGCCGGATCTTCCCCATGATGACAAACTCCGATCTGGCGGCAATTCCCCTGTTCATCTTTATGGCGTCCATGCTGGAACGGGCTGGTCTGATAGAGGAAATGTTCAGCGTGGTCTACAAATGGATGGGCGGGCTCAGCGGCGGTCTGGCAACCGCGACTATTCTGGCGTCTACCCTTCTGGCTGCCATGGTCGGGGTTATTGGTGCAGCGGTTGTGACCATGGGCATCATTGCGCTGCCTGCCATGCTAAAACGGGGCTATGACCACAAGATTGCCATTGGCTCGATTATGGCTGGTGGCACCCTGGGTATTCTGATTCCGCCATCTATTCTCGCCATTCTGTATGCCGTTGTGGCGCAACAGTCTGTGGGCGAGTTGTATCTGGGTTCTGTGATACCCGGGCTTATGCTGTCCAGCCTGTATATCGCCTATGTACTTATCCGGAGCTGGCTCAACCCAAGTCTGGGGCCACCTGTTCCCGAAGAGGAGCGTATTTCTTTACGGGAAAAGCTGCTTCTCCTCAAAGGTCTCATTGCGCCCCTGATTCTCGTAGGCCTGGTTCTTGGCCTGCTGTTTGGCGGTATCGCGACACCGGTTGAAGCTGCGGGAATTGGTTCGTTCGGCGCCATTATTGTTGCCATGATGCATGGAAGGTTCTCGATTGGCGGCCTGCGTGAAGCCTCGGTAACCACGGCTAAAGCCTCTGCCATGGTGCTCTGGATCATGTTCGGTGCATCGGTGTTTGTCGGATTTTATATCCTCCAGGGCGGCCAGCAGTTTGTGACAGACGCCATTCTTGGTACGGGAATGTCTTCCTATGGCATCCTGTTTCTGCTGATGGTATTGCTGGTTGTGCTAGGGATGTTCCTGGACTGGGTCGGCATTCTCCTGCTGGCAGTTCCGATCTTCATTCCGATCGTCAAGGCGCTGACGTTCGATGGGCTTTTTGGTTTCCCACCGGTAAACGGTGACGATGTGGTGCTCTGGTTTGGCGTCTTGTATCTGGTCAACATGCAGATGTCCTTCCTCAGTCCACCCTTCGGCTATGCACTGTTTTACATTCGTGGTGTGTGTCCGCCCGAGATATCCATGGGCACCATTTTCAAATCTTCCCTGGTGTTCCTCGCCATTCAGGCTTTTGGCCTGATGGTCTGCATCCTTATTCCGGGTGTGGTGACCTGGTTGCCAGGGCTTGTTTACGGCTGATTTTCTGGAGGTAAATAGTATGTTGACGATAAAGAGGCTTGATCTTGCCGAGGCGCGGTTACTGATTGAAGGTGCTGCTGCCAAAGCGCGGGATATTGGTGTTCCCATGTGTATCGCCATTGTGGATGAGTCTGGCAACCTGATTGCGTTCGAGCGCATGAATGGCGGCAAGACCAGCAGTGTTACAATTGCTCAGGACAAAGCGTTTACAGCGGCTGCGGCAAAAAAAGCTACCCATGATTACAATTCGGTGAATGTGCCGGGAAGCCTGGCGTTTGGCATTCACACCGAAGTGGGGGGGCGCATAAGTTCCGTTGGAGGCGGCCTGCCGGTGATTGTTGATGGCGAGGTCGTAGGCGGCATAGGGCTGAGTTCCGGCACGCCGCAGCAGGATATGGACTGTGCCCAGGCGGGGATAGACCATTTCGAAACTCAACGTGGTTGAGAGAGGCGTTATGACAACCAAGCCAAGGATCAGCAAAGCAGAACTGGCTGATCAGTTCCGGACCTTTATTGATCCGGACTACGTCATTACAGACGACGAAACAATAAAGCCCTACGAATGCGACGGCATGTCGATGTACTGCGAAATGCCATTGCTGGTGGTGCTGCCGGAAACCGTTACTCAGGTGCAGCGGGTAATGCGTATCTGTCACGAACACGGGGTTCCTGTTGTTGCCCGGGGCGCAGGTACCGGCCTGAGCGCGGGAGCTATGCCGAACAAAGAGGGCATAGTGCTCTCGCTGGCCAAATTCAATCGGATTCTGAACATTGACCCGCTGGCACGGACGGCCAGGCTTCAGCCTGGTGTCCGTAACCTTGCCATCAGCGAAGAGGCAGCGCAGTACGGCCTTTACTACGGGCCCGATCCCTCGTCGCAGATTGCCTGCACAATTGGCGGAAATGTGGCGGAAAACTCGGGCGGCGTTCATTGCCTCAAGTACGGGCTGACTGTGCACAATATTCTCAGCGTCGAAATAGTCACAGCTGAGGGTGATGTGGTTACCATTGGCAGCGATGGCCTGGATGGCTGCGGTATGGATCTGCTTGCCGTGTTTACTGGTTCGGAAGGTCTGCTGGGTGTTGTGACAGAAGTGAAGGTAAAACTACTGACCAAACCTGAAGTCGCACGGGTGGTGATGGCCGGCTTTGACAGTGTTCAGAAAGCCGGTGATGCGGTTGGCGGGATTATCTCTCACGGCATTATTCCCGGTGGGCTGGAGATGATGGATGGCCATGCCATTGTCGCCGCCGATGATTTCGCCGGTGCAGGCTACCCCCGCGAGGCCAAAGCTTTGCTGCTATGTGAAGTGGATGGTACGGAAGAGGAGGTGCATGAGCATATTGCCGAGGCTGAGGCTGTTTTCCGTAAACTCGGAGCTACTTCTGTCCGCACATCCCAAAGCGAACAGGAGAGAACGCTGCTCTGGCTGGGCCGGAAGTCCGCCTTCCCGGCGGTTGGGCGTATTTCTCCGGATTACTATTGCATGGACGGTACGATTCCTCGTCGCCATATCGCCCAGGTACTGACAGACATGCAGAAGCTGTCTGAAGAGTTTGGTTTGCGTGTGGCAAACGTCTTCCATGCCGGTGATGGCAACCTGCACCCTTTGATCCTTTTCGATGCCAACGTGCCGGGAGAGTTTGAACGTACAGAGGCTTTCGGCGCCTCCATTCTGAAAATGTGTGTTGATGTCGGTGGGTGTATTACGGGTGAGCACGGTGTGGGCGTGGAGAAAATCCGTCAGATGGCTGTTCAGTTCAGCGACCAGGAACTCCAGCAGTTTCATGATTTAAAGGCCGCTTTCGATCCAACGGGCATTCTCAACCCGGGTAAAGCCGTGCCCGCCCTGAAATTCTGTCAGGAATATCGCTCGCTCGAGCACAAACAACACAAGCACGAACATACGGAAGCCGCACATGGCTGATATCTCACAAAAACTTCAGGAGCAAGTGCTCCAGGCCCGCACAAGCGGAGAGAAACTCAACATCGTTGGTGGTGGCAGTAAAACTTTTATAGGCCGGGAAGCAAACGCCGATGCCGGCACTCTGGACATTAGCGGACATACAGGGATCGTGGATTATCATCCTGTTGAACTGGTAATGACGGTTCGTGCGGGCACGCCTCTGATCGACATTGAAACCGCGCTCGCGGAACAAGGCCAGGCGCTGCACTTTGAACCTCCGCATTTTGGCCCGGGTTCTACCATTGGCGGCACACTTGCCTGCAACCTCTCCGGACCTGCAAGACCCTGGGCAGGGTCAGTCCGGGATCAGGTGCTGGGTATACGTCTGATCAATGGTAAAGGCGAACACCTGCGCTTTGGCGGTGAAGTCATGAAAAACGTTGCTGGCTACGACGTTTCCCGGCTTCAGGCCGGCGCCTTGGGTACATTGGGTGTAATGACTGAAATCAGCCTGAAAGTCATGCCCGGCCCGGCAGCGAGCCTGACTCTGGTGCAGGACATGGCAATAGATGAAGTGCTGCACTACATGAATAGCCGAGCTGCTGAGCCTAAGCCAATTACTGCTGCCTGCTGGTTCGACGGTAAGGTCTACCTGCGTCTCTCTGGCGCAAAAACAGCCGTTGAAGCAACCGCTGAAAAGTGGAGTGGCGACATCATGGCAAATGGCGAGGCTTTCTGGCGCTCGGTTCAGGACATGCAACATGAATTCTTCGCAGACCAGAGTGCGCCGCTCTGGCGCTTCTCGGTGGGTTCCACGGCAACTAACCCGGGCCTGGATGGTGAGTGGTTTATCGACTGGGCCGGCTCCCAGCGCTGGTTCCGGGGAGCTGGAGAACTCGGCGACATGGAGCCACTGGCTCGCGCCGCTGGCGGGCAGGTAAGCCTGTTCCGTGGAGGCGATCGCACTGGTGAGGTAATGCATAGCCAACCCAATGCCCTTAAAACGATCCAGCAGCGAGTGAAAAGCTCGTTTGATCCCGATGGGATATTTAATCCCGGTCGACTGTATAGCTGGATGTAAGCTCGCCAAGGTCAGATGAGTGATCAGGCAGATGTGTCTCTGAAACTGTGCGAAGCCATGGATGGCTTCGCCAAGTGGACAGGGAAGTATTCACAGCGTGTTTCAGAGACACATCTGCCTGATCGCGACACCACCGAACAAGATTCTTTAGCAGGTAAAACATGCAAACTAACCTGGTTCAACAATTTGCCAATACAACAGAAGGGCAGGAGGCAGAAGCCATCCTCAGAGCATGCGTTCACTGCGGCTTCTGCACCGCAACCTGCCCGACCTATCAGGAGCTGAACGATGAGCGAGACGGTCCCCGTGGCCGCATTTACCTCATGAAAATGTTCCTTGAAGGCGCCGAAGTTACTGAAAAAACCCGAGAGCATCTTGATCGTTGCCTCACCTGTCGCAGCTGCGAAACCACCTGTCCTTCCGGGGTGCAGTACGGCCGCCTGGTGGACATCAGCCGAAACCTCATCGATAAAGAGCTGCCCCGGGCTCCGAAAGACAAATGGATGCGCTGGGCTCTGGCACGGGTGCTTCCCAACCGTGCGCTTTTCGGTTTCATGCTACGCCTCGGGCAGGCATTCACGCCCATACTGCCTGGTAAACTGCGTGCCAAAGTACCTCCCAAAAAACAGGCAAGCCCCTGGCCGGCGGCAAGCCATAACCGGATTGTTCTGGCTCTGGCCGGCTGCGTGCAGCCATCTGCAACGCCGAACACTAACGCGGCGGCGGCCCGGGTTCTGGACAGGCTCGGTATTACCATGGTGGAAGCGCCGGAAGCTGGCTGCTGCGGTGCGGTGAATTATCACCTTTCCGAGCATGAAAAAGGCCTGGAACGTATGCGTCAGAATATTGATGCCTGGTGGCCTGCCATCGACGCTGGCGCAGAGGCTCTGGTGATGACTGCGTCTGGTTGCGGAGCCATGGTTCAGGACTATGGGCACCTGTTGAGAGATGACCCTGTGTATGCGGCAAAAGCTCAGAAGGTCAGTGAGCTGTGTACAGATCTTGGCGCCTTCCTGCTGAAACAGGATCTTGAGCCACTCAAGGTCAAGCAGAGTCCCGGGAAAGTAGCTTTCCATTGCCCATGTTCATTGCAGCACGCCATGAAACAGAGCGGCGTCGTAGAGCAGGTCCTGACCAGGGCGGGCGTTAATCTCGCTATTACCAAAGACAAGCATTTGTGTTGTGGTTCGGCAGGCACTTACTCAGTACTGCAGCCAGAGCTTAGCCAGAAGTTGCTGGGTAACAAGCTCAAGGCCCTGACCATTGATGATCCTGATCGTATTGTAACGGCCAATATCGGTTGTCAGATGCATCTTGAAACGAAATCACAGGTGCCGGTACAGCACTGGATAGAGTTGCTCGACCAGTAAATATTACGGCACCATGTGCCGGCTTCTGCGATGCCTCATGCCATTCTCTGTTGTGCGCGTTATACTGCTTCAGCAATTAACGTCACCACAGGGAGTGGATGCTCGTGCCAGGGATTATGGCTTTAGCGATTCTGATGTTGGTATTCTCTTTGCCGGCTGTTGCCGGTATTTATACCTGGACAGATGCCGAGGGTGTGGTCCATTTTACGGACAACCCGCCATCTGACAAAAGCCATCGGCCCATTGATGTTGCTGCGCCAGTGACTGTGCCCATGGTGGTTAACCTGCAGCAGCACAAGCGGGTTTCAGGAATCCACCGGCAGGTTCAGGGAATGCTCTCATCTGACCGTAAACGCGATTCAGAGCCTGGCAAGGCAAAAGCGAAAGCCGTTGCCAGGCAGGAAGACGCCTGCGCCGGTTACCGGCGAAAACTGAAGCAGATCCAGTCCCAGCTTCGTGCAGGTTACGGAAACAGTAAAGGCAACAGGCTGCGCGATAAACGCCGCAATATCAGCCAGGCTTTAAGTCGGGAGTGTATTTTGCGTTGAAGTTGTAGCCTGGCTGCCTGGTAAATACCCTGACAAAGTAAGGTTTTCCATGTTCAGTCTGATCATTCCTGTTCAACTTTCAGTTCGAATAGCGCTTTGAAAACAACACCCTTATCCCATCTTCAGCTGGCCATCCTTCTGGGTATGACCGTTGCGCTTGGCCCGCTTGCACTTGACGCATACCTGCCTGCCTTTCCCCTTATTGCTGATGAGCTGGGTGTTGGCCATGGAAGTGTCGGGCTGACGCTCAGCGCATATGTCGGTGCCCTCGGGCTTGCGCAGTTGCTGGGCGGCCCCTTGTCTGATCGTTATGGACGACAGCAGGTTCTGCTAACCGGGCTGGCAGTGTTCTCCTGTGCTGCCTTCATGATTGCGCAGGCACAAACGCTGCCGGAGATGCTTGGTTGGCGTATTTTACAGGGTGTTGGCGGGGCATTTTGTGCGGTGTCTGTCCCCGCTATTGTCCGGGACCAGACCCACGGGCAGGACGCTGCGCGTCTGTTCGGGCTGATTGGTCTTGTGATGTTCATAGCTCCAGCGGCGGCACCCTCAATTGGCACCCTGCTGCTGTATCTGAGCGAGTGGCATGCGATCTTTATAGCGCTGGCCTGCTATGGCGTGCTCCTGGCGGTTGTTCTTCACTTCGTACTGTTCCGGCGGTTGCCCCCCCGACAAAAGGAACAGACGCCCCTGTCTACTCTGGTTACCAACTATGGGCTGGTTCTCCGCCACAGTGTAACCATGCGGTTTGTGGGCTTGCAGGCGCTGTGTTTCAGTTCCATGCTTGTGTTTATCACCCACGCATCGTTTATTTATCAGAAATGGTTCGGGCTCTCAAACGCCACATTTTCCACGCTGTTTGCCGCCAATATTGTCGCAATGGCAGGCCTGAACCTGTTGAACCGTCGACTGCTTAAGCGGTATCAATCGGTGCGGATACTCAGAGCCTGCGTGTTTCTGCAGGCTATTGCTGTCAGCGTATTGGTGGTCTGCGCCTGGGCTGGCGCTCCCTACTGGGTTGTCGCTATCTGCATCATTATGTCGGTTGGTTTCATGGGGGCAATTGTTCCCAACAATATGGCCAATGCGCTGGAGTTCTTTCCCCATCTTGGGGGCACTGCTGCGGCGATGCTCGGGGCGGCGCAGTTCACAATCGCTGGCGCCATAAGCGCATTATCGACTTCTCTGGCTGGCGGATCGCTGCTGCCTATTGTGATGGTGATGGCTGTCTGTGTGTATGGCGCAGCCATACTGGCCGCAGGCGGGCCAGGGGCAGTTGAGCGGGAAAGCCGGGCGTAGTCAGAGCATCATTTCTGGCGCCGTCGGGTTTTTGCGGCATTACTTTGTCTGGCGATTGAAGCCCGGGAGCTGATGCCCTGATCAATGTACAGCACGGCATCAGTTATCTGGGGGAACATGTGCTCATTCAGCAAATACTCCCGCAATGCCGCTGAGTGTGTGAGAGTGTCACGAACCGGGCCAATCAGGCTCACAAGGTAAAACTGGATGCCCTGTCCCTGCAGGTTTTCGATCACGCTTTCCAGCATGATCAGCGAGGTGCTGTCGATACTGCTGACGGCCTGTGCATCCAGTATTACGGCCTTCAGTGAACCCTCGGGACGCTGCTTTATCATGTTGTACAGCCGCGACTTGAAATAGTCCTTGTTGGCAAAATACAACGGCGCATCAAAGCGAAAAATCAGCAGATCCTTACGTACACTGACACTTTCGAAACGGTGGATGTTCCGGTAGAGATCCTCTCCATCGATCTTGCCAAGCTCTGTGATGTGTGGGGTTGTGCTGTTGTAGATAACCAGCAACAGCGATACTGCCACGCCCACGAGCAATCCCTGCTGAACACCCAGCAACAATGTGATCAGGAAAGTGACCATCAGGATCCCGAATTCTTTTCTGTCCTGCTGGAACAGAGCTTTCATTTCCTTGTACTTGAACAGCCCCAGTACCGACATCACGATGATTGCTGCCAGAACGGCCTTTGGTAAGGGGTAGTCGGTAAACAGTGGCGTAAGAAAGACGACTGTGACGCCAATCAGGCCAGAAGAAACGATTGCAGATACCTGGGTCAATGCCCCGGCCTCCCGCAAAGCAGCACTGCGTGAAAAGCTGGCGGATACCGGAAAGCTGCGGAACATCGCGCCCAGGGCATTGGCCAGACCAAGCGCGACCAGCTCCTGGTTAGGCTGTACGCTATGTCTGTCCTGCGGCGACTCCTGCGATTTGCAGATGGACATAGTGCCCACGAATCCCATAAAAGCCACTGTAAACGCCACTGGTAGTAACTCTCCAAGCTTCGCAAAACTGATATCAGGTATCTGAAGTGCCGGGAAGCCCTTTGGTACAGAATTGATTACCTCTACCCCCGCCTGTCCCGCATGAAAAAGCCCGGAGAGCAACATGGTGCCGACAAGCAGCATCAGAGCGTTAGGGAATTTTGGCAGGTGGCGTTTGCAGAAAAAAATAAATAGCAGGCTTGCCACTGCGATGCCCACGGTGATCGGGTGCCAGTGGCTTATGTTTGTTAATAGTTGCCAGCAGAGGTCCAGCACATTTGCGCTGTCTATATGAAAACCGGTCAGATTCTGGAGCTGGCTGCCAATGATGATAATAGCTGCCGCTGAGGTATAACCAACGACAACCGGGTAGGAGAGGAAGTTCACTATAAAACCAAACCGGAGAAGTCCGAACAGGAACTGGATCAGACCCACCAGCAGGGTCAGCTCTATTGCAAGCTGAAGGTACTGGTCTGATCCGGGCTCGGCCAGCACGCTGAGGCCGGAGAGGATCAGTATGGCATCCAGAGCTACCGGCCCGACGGAGATCTTGTTGGAGGTTCCCAGTAAGGCGTATAAAAGTGGTGGGAAGATTGAGGCGTAGAGCCCGAACTCCGGTGGCAAGCCTGCGAGCACCGCATAGCCCATGCTTTGCGGAATCAACATGACGCCAATGGCGAGGCCTGATATCACATCCTGTCTTAGCGTATGGGTTGTGTATCCCTGCAACCAAAGCAGACCGGGCAGCAATTTATAGAGCATAAAAGCAGTTTTCGTTTGAGGGCGGGCCGGTCTGCAAGTGTGTGGAAATCAAAAGGCTGAATCAAGAGATATCAGCCTTCTGCTTTGCCACCCTCTGGTTTCCGGTAGCTCAATAAGCTCCCCGGATCAGATTAATTCCCGGTGTCAGCACTTCTTTCCACGCGTTTTCGAGTTCTTTGGTGTACTGGGGGTCATGGCGGCGCACGGTTTTCATCAGTGCATCAAGCCACAGTGAGTACCATTCAGGCTGAATGTTATAGTTTGAGCGGTTATGGCTTTCACCAAGTGCCTTGAGTTTGCGGTCTGGCATTCCTCGTGCTGTCAGGATCAGCTGCAGTACCCCGTTGCGCAACAGGTGCCTCTGTGCGGCCATATCAGTGTTCACAAAGCGTTTTTTGATAGCCTCTGAACTTGACATGAAATACTCATAAAAATCGACAAAAAACTCATCACGGTTACAGCACCGTCCATAACTTTGAAAAACCAGATCTGTGTTATTCATGTGCAGTAAGTGTCCTTGCGAAATATAGGGTCTTTGGATAAAGGGGGCCAGAATAGAGGTTGCATTTGATGCCTTCAGTTCGATTTTGTAAACGATACCTTCCTCTATAGCCGCCAATGAGTGGGGCGCTCATGCCTGGCGGTCACTGAGATTACCCATCCAGCTTTCAAGACTGCCTGGTCCGGCTACTGGTTGAGGTTCTGTTCAATAACGGCTTTTAAATGCTATTAATTACGATTATCACTCGCCTGGCGCTATAAGACGCCAACACTTTGTTCGAGCCCGCACTATGTCTCCTAGCACTTTCCCTCTTCGCCGGCGCCTGAAGGGCATAGGTTCTGCAGCATCCATAGCCTGGCTGGGCGCTGTGCCTGTTGCCATGGCGCAGACCCTCGATAACCAGCCCGAGTTACTCAGCCCGCTTGTTGTAACCGGCACTGCACTCAAAGTGGAGGCACCTATTGTTGAAACGCCTCCGGGCGGGGTTATAAACGCGATTAGCAAGCGCCCCACAGAGGACCGGCAGGGGGAAGTTATTATCGAAGGTGGCACGAATGACCACCAAAAATGCGGTTGAACTGCCAGCGTGAGAGGCCACAACGTTCTGCCAGTGCAGGCACAGCCAGCGGCTTATCCAGGTTGTGATGGACGTGGTCAAGCACCTGCTGAATTCTGGACAGCTGTAACCGCCGGTTACCCATCATTTAACCTCGTGTACTGCTGTTCAGAAATGTTCAGAGGCTGAACGCATATGGTGTAGCGACCAAGTGATCACCAATGGCATTGTACGGTTTTCCTCCACTACAACAAAACGACTGGCTCCGCCGACTGCCCGAATCCGCTCTGGTTCATCTCATTGGCACAGAACCGTGCAGTATCTGTCTCAGTTTGGTGCGTTTCACTTCCTGGTTTAAGTGAATTCCGCAAACTGTCGGCTTTTCCTACAGGCTGTGCCCGCTATCAGCGCCCCCTGCCAAAAACTGAACTCTTGGCCAGCTTTTTGCAAAAGACCTTTTGAAGCATTTTCACTTCAGAAACTATCTGAGATGCAATCCGCAAGGAGAAGTTCGATGACACTCAAGTCTGGTCTGGTGCTCGCTGCGATACTGACGCTGCCCACATCTGCTATGGCAGATGACCCTACGAAAGTTGGTTTTGTCTATGTTGGTCCTATCGGGGATCACGGCTGGAGTTATCAGCATGATCAGGGCCGCCTTGCTCTGGAGGATCATTTCGGTGAAAAAGTTGCAACCACCTATGTGGAAAATGTAAGTGAAGGCGCTGATGCTGAACGCACAATAAGGCGTCTTGCACAGGCAGGTAACGAGATCATCTTCACAACGTCTTTTGGTTTCATGAACCCCACTTTACGGGTCGCAAAAGAGTATCCGGACATAACATTCCTGCATGCTACCGGGTACAAGAGAGACGAAAATCTGGGTACCTACCTGTCTGTTACCTATGAGGGCCGTTATGCAACAGGTGTGGCCGCAGGTCTGGCAACAGAGACAGATACCCTTGGCTATATTGCGTCTTTCCCGATTCCTGAAGTCATCCGTGATATCAATGCTGTGTATCTCGGTGCCAAGGAAGTGAACCCGGATATTGAGTTAAAAGTTATCTGGGTCAATACATGGTTTGATCCCGCTAAAGAGGCCGATGCTGCCAATGCTTTGATGGATCAGGGCGCAGACGTCATTGTTCAGCATACAGATAGCCCGGCTCCCCTGATTGCTGCCGACAAACGCGGAAAATGGGGCGTAGGTCAGGCCTCTGATATGCGCGGGTTTGGCGGAGACGCGCACCTGTTATCCGTTGTGAATAACTGGGGGCCTTATTACATCGAGACCGTGCAGTCTGTTATGGATGGTACCTGGGAGCCTGCAGATTACTGGGGTGGAATGTCTGAGGGTACCGTTGAGGTTGTAGGATTGAGTGAACGTCTCTCTGCGGAGCAGCAGGAGAAGGTCAATTCGGTGATTGATGCCTTGACCAACGACGAGTTCCATCCATTTACCGGGCCGCTCAAAGATCAGTCGGGTGAGTTGCGTGTTCCTGCAGGCGTTTCCATGACGAATGAGGAACTGGCAGGTATGGACTGGTACGTGGAAGGGATGACTGCCACCTTGTCCAAATAAGGCTGGTTGTTAACGGGCTATCCGGGCCGGCGGGAGCGTATCCTGCCGGCTTTTTGCGTTTTGCTTGTCAGGCTTCGCGTAATAGCCGGGAAACACAGTCCTGAACGTTTCGGGTCAGTTCGGATTCATCCAGCCCATTTACCTGGCCTCCTGTTACTATCTGCCGCCCCTGCACGAAGCTGTCCCGCACGTGCACAGGTTCACCGCACATAAGTGGCGCCATCAGAGGGCTGTGGACACCAGCGAAACGGGGTTGGTCAATGTCATACAGAACCAGATCGGCGGCCTTGCCAACGTCCAGAGTGCCGGTGTCATGCAGCCCCAGCATCTGAGCGCCATTGCGGCTGCCCCATTTAAGTACCTGTTCCAGTGTGGTGGCCCTTGGCCCTTTCATCGCACGGTGGATCAGCCAGGCAAGGTTGAGTTCCTGGAGCATGGAGCCCGACTCTGCTGACGCCGAACCGTCCACACCCAGAGTTATCTGGATGCCCGCAGCCTCCATATCAATGGCCGGAGCTACGCCACTGCCCAGCCGACAGTTTGATGTAGGGCAGTGGGCAATGCCCGTACCTGTAGCTGCAAGACGTTTTATGGCATGGGGATCACTGTGTACCAGGTGGGCATACCAGACGTCAGGCCCCACCCATTCGCAGGATTCCGCGTAGTCGATGGCACTCATTCCGTATTTGCTCTGGGCCTGGTTTTCGTCAAAGCTCACCTCGAGCAGATGGGAGTGCATTTTCAGATCGTTTTCCCTGGCCCACCGGGCCTGGGCTTTAAGCCCTTCCGGCGAGCTTGAATGAATCAGGCTGGTAGGAGCGACCACCAGTTTCTTCATGGCGTCAGGGCTGGTCTGATGGTGCTTCTTCCGAGTGGCATCAAGGCGGTCAATGATCTGCTCTATGCTTTCCGGTGCAACCCCGTGCTCGATCATGCCTTCATGAGACCCTGCCTCTGTCGCGCTGCCGCGGCAGAGAACCATACGAATTCCCAGTTCCTCTGCGGCCTGCCAGACCGCCTCTTCAAGCTCGGGGCTGGTGGTGCTGTGGTACAGATAATGGTGGTCAGCACAGGTTGTGGCGCCGGACCGGATCAGCTCATACAGGCCGAGGCGTGCAGCGTGATACATCATGTCGGGCGTTACCTTTGGCCAATAACGAAACGGCACGCTGCTCAGCCATTCGCCCAGGTTGTGGTTGAGCCCTTCCGGGACACCTTTCATGATGGATTGGGCAAGGTGGTGGTGAGTGTTGACCAGGCCTGGCCATATGACGCAGCCGGAAGCATCAACAAGGGTTTCCGGGCTCTCCGGCGTCGGGGCCAGATTGAGCCCCATTTCGACAATGTAGCCGTCGCGAATACGTATATCCCGGGCGTCCGGGGCTGTGTCGGACGCTATGGCTTTGGCGTTCTGAATCAGATAGTTCAATGGTTGCTCCTTCATGTTACCAAGAGCAATGTCCCGAGGCTGGCGCTTGTCTGCAGCGCCTCTGACAGCTTCTACTCTTTTGCTGGGTGTTTGGCTCTGATTCGGATGCAAGAACTCTTCCATTTATTGACCGTATGGTCAGGGCAATGGTTCTGGCCAGGCAAACTGTGTTGGAGGGTGCTGTATTGGGGCAGAAATCCGGGGCTTGCCCTTAATTGGTTCGTTTTGATGTTCAGTAGGAGGCGGGTTATCTGCCGGGTTGGCGGTGCGAGGGAAGTTATGGGGGGAGTTTTAAAGTAAGTATGCTGGCATGGATCCTGCTGCATTTCCGGAGTTAAGGCAGGCTGCAGATTGATAGCCTGCCACTCTGAGTAGAAGCTGTCAGGGATCCTCTGTAAAAGGGGTTTCGGGTCATTGCTCAGTCGCTGATCGGATGCGCAACAGGCGTGATTGGCGGCGACGGCTATGAGTTTGCCTGACCGCCCGGTTTTCACACCAGTTTGCCTCCGGACACTGTTTATCTTCTGATGTTATGCCCGGGAGGCTCAATGACTAATCCTCAAGAAAAATACGCACTCAAAGAACTGAACCTGGAAACTACCTTCGGTGGTATGGGGAAGGAAATTGAGTGTGACGTCCCCGTAATTGACCTGACTGACTTCGAACTGCGCCGGGAAGAAATTACCGATCAATTGTGGCAGGCCGCTACGGAAGTCGGTTTTTTCCAGCTGTCAGGACATGGTCTGGATCTGGCGTTGATAAAGCAGGCCTTCGGCCTGTCTGAACAATTTTTCGCGTTACCTGAGCCAGAGAAACAGCGCTACCCACTCAAAAAGGGCCTCAACTCTGGCTGGGAGTTCAGGTCACAGGTGCGGCCTTCAACCGGTACGGCCGATGACAAGGAATCCTTCCAGATTACTCTGCCGCACATGGATGATCTCTGGCCAAACCAGACTGTGGTGCCGGAGTTTCAGAGGGTCATGCTGGATTTTGAACACAATGCCTGGCAACTGGGTATGAAGGTCTTGTCGTGTTTTGCCGAGAGGCTGGGTTTCGAACGGGAGTTCTTCACCCATGCCCATGACCGGAGCTCGGCAGAGTATCAGAGCACGCTGCGTCTTTTGCATTACCTGCCATTGGCTGAAGACTCAACTCTGGATGCATCGATCTGGCGGGCGGGGGCGCATACCGATTTTGACTGCCTTACCATGGTCTTTCAGCAGGAGAATCAGGGCGGTTTGCAGGTAAGCCCGGGTAAGAACGCAGAAGATAAAGGCGATGAGCGTGAATGGTTCACTGTTACTCCGAAGGAAGAGCGCATAACCTGTAATATCGGCGACATGCTCATGCGCTGGAGTGATGACCGTCTGAAATCCACCCTGCACAGAGTGCGGATGCCGAAGCCGGGTGACTATAATGGTCCCCGCTACAGCATGGCGTTCTTCTGCCAGGCCAACAAGGACAAGATCATCCAGGGCCCGGAGAAGAAGTATCCCCCGATTTCAGCCCGTGATTACCTCTTGCAGCGTATTCAGGCCAACTTCGATGCGGCGGAGAAAACAGCCAAAGCGATGAAGCAGCAATAACCATGAAGTAAAACCATTATCCTAGGCCTCCTGTTGGAGGCCTTTTTATTTTGCCTGTTTACTCCGGCTTGTTGCTCATCAGCCATTGTCCAAGTTGCTGGCGCTCCTCGTCGGTCATACCGGTAACATTGCCCAGGGGCATGTAATGGGAGTCAACGGCCACTTGCCGAACCTTGCCTGCGTGATTAGCCAGCAGTGACAGTTCATCAAACATAATACCTGCTGGCGGCGACTGGAATGCCGGATGGCTGGGGGCACTGGAATGGCAGGCCACACAGTGAGTGCTTATGATTGCACTGGCGGTTTCGTCGCTTACAGCCTGACCATCGGCAGTTTCTGATGTGACCGGAGCAGGGGCGATAGCCCAGATCAGAGTGGCGGTGAGAAAGGCAGCAACAACCAGTATCCATGGCTGGTTGATGTCTCTGTGTCGCAAATTGAAATAATGCCGGGCAAAAGCGGCAATAAATCCAATCGAGGCAAGAACGGCCCAGCCGTAGGAGTGTCCATACAGTAAAGGGTAGTGGTTGCTGATCATGATCAGCAAAACCGGCAGGGTGAGGTAGTTGTTGTGAGTGGACCGCAGCTTGGCAAGCATAGCCAGGCGGGCCACACGAGCACCCGGATCGCCACCTTTCTCGATGGCATTTACCAGCGCCCGCTGGGAGGGAACAATCCCCAGGAAGACATTGGCCACCATGATGGTTCCTATTATGGCGCCCACATGAATGTAAGCACCCCTCCCGGTGAACACCTGGAACAGGCCCCAGTCTGCCAGTACCAGAATGGCGAACAGTATCAGGCCGAAGGCCTTGCCGTTGTCTGCCAGCGGGCTGCGAATCAGCGCTTCGTATATGGCCAGCACGACAGCGATGGTGCCCAGGCCAATGGCTATGGCGGTGCCGATACTGATGTCTGCTTTCGATGGATCTATCAGGTAACCGGGTGAACCCATGTAGTAGACAACAAACAGCAGAGACAAGCCGCTTAACAGTGTCGCGTAAGCCTCCCATTTGAACCAGTGGAGTTCCTTGGGCATTTCCCTGGGACTGAGCTCGTACTTGGCGATTTCATAGATGCCACCACCATGGATGGCCCAAAGGTCACCCTTGATGCCTTCCTGCTTTTTCCATTCCGGAGGTTCCCGAAGGTGGTTATCCAGCCAGACAAAGTAGAATGAGGCACCGATCCAGGCGACTCCGGCAATAACATGAAACCAGCGAACGAGAAGGGATAGCCATTCGCTCAGATATGCTTCCATGGGTCAGGCTCCTTGCGTGTGAGAATGGGTGGGCGAAGTTCCGGATTGAGGCAGCGCGGGCCGCAGGTATCGCACCTGACCGGCCACAACCGTTGCGGCGATGGCGCGGTCATCCCCGAGGATCATCAGGTTGAAAAGTGTTTCCGAAAGGTTGTTGATGTAGGGCTCCTTCATGGCAAGCATCGGCGAGGCGTGATGATCTAGCACGACAAAATCGGCGATTTTTCCCGGCTCGAAGTTGCCACTATCTTCATCCCGGTGCAGTACCCGGGCGTTACCAAGAGTGGCCAGGTAAAACGCCTGCCAGGGCGTCATGGTTTGCCCGCGCAGGCGGCAGACCTTGTAGGCTTCGGCCATGGTGGCGAGCATAGAAAGGCTGGTGCCGCCGCCGACATCCGAGGCGAGACCTACGGCCACGCCCGCATCGCGGGCTGCGCGGAAATCAAACAGGCCGCTACCAAGAAAGGTGTTGGATGTGGGGCAGAAGGCAACCCTGCTGCCTGTGTCTGCAAGTCGCTGGCGGTCCTCATCATTGATGTGGATGCCGTGGGCCAGCACGGTATGATCTCCGAGCAGACCATAATGATCGTAGATGTCGAGGTAGCTTGTGCGCTCGGGGAAGAGTTCGCCGACCCATTTGATCTCCCCGGTGTTTTCGGCCCAATGGGTCTGAACCATGGCATCCGGGTACTCTTCAGCCAGCTGTCCTGCGAGAGCTAACTGCTCCGGCGTGGAGGTGGCGGCAAAGCGGGGCGTAATGGCGTAACGCTGGCGGCCACGGCGGTGCCACTTTTTCAGCAATGCCAGGCTGTCAGTGTAGCTCCCGGAGGTGGTGTCTTTGAGATTCGCCGGTGCGTACCTGTCCATCATTACCTTGCCGGCGGTCAGCCCCATGCCGCGTTCTTCGGCGGCCTCGAACAAAGCGTCCACCGATTCCGGGTGTGAAGTGCAGAACACCAGTGCCGATGTAGTGCCGTGACACAACAGCAGATCGGCAAACCGGCGGGCTTCGACTCCGGCCCAGTCGACATCGCTGAAACGCGCCTCGTGGGGAAAGGTGTAGGTTTCCAGCCAGTCGAGCAGTTGTGTGCCGTAGCTGGCCATAACGCCGAGTTGTGGCATATGGACGTGTGTGTCGATGAAACCGGGAACAATCAGGCCATCCGGCCAGCAGGTAACCTGAGTGGTGGCGGCCAACCGTGGGAGCCATTCGCTGGCTGTGCCTGCGGCAAGCACCTTGCCCTGATGCAGAACAAGCAGGCCGTCCTCAAAATACGCCACGCTGTTCGGCCTGGGTTCAGGATCATTGCCGGGATCATCCAGGAAATGCAGCAGGGTTCCACGATGCGCTTCGCAGCCATGGGGCAGTGTTGTGTCGGAGAATGTGCTCATCAGCTTCCCCGGTAGGTTGAGAAGCCCCACTGGTTCAGCAGTAGTGGGACGTGGTAGTGGGTGTCCGGGTCACTGACCTGGAAATCCAGGCAGACCTCGGGGAAGAAGGTGTCCAGGCCACGGGACTGATACCACTCGCCGGTGGCGAACCGGAGCCGGTAATGGCCGGTTGCGATGGGAGTGTCGAACCAGCTCATCACGCGTCCGTCACCGTCGGTAGTGCCCTGGGCGACGGGAGTCTCGTTCTGGCCATTGATCCGGTACAGTGCAACGTTCACCCCGGCTGCAGGAGTCCCACTCCCCAGGTCCAGAATGTGCGTAGTCACGGGGCTCTTCTGGCTCATAGCAGTTTCTCCAGTCGTAGTTCGGTGATTTTTGCCTGTTCGGCGGCGGCGGTGGCTATTTCCTGGGCCCGGGTCTGAGTCAGGCGAGCTTCCAGAAGCTCCAGCATTTCCCCGGCGGATTTGCCGGTCGCGCACACAATGAAGATAAAGCCGAATTTCTCCTGATAGGCGTCGTTGCCGGCCTTCAGGCGCTGCAGAATGTCCTCCGGGGCCTGGCGGGCACCTGCCTGTTCACCGCTGGCCATTGCCCGGGTGCTGGCGTATTTCGCTCGCAGACTGTCGATATCGCCTATTTTCGGGTGTGCGCTGAAGGCCTGAAGCCAGTCCTGTTCTGTCAGCTTTGGCCACAGGTCACGGCTTTGAGTGATCAGGGCACTTTTGTCACGATAGGGTAGGCCTTCCAGCATGCCCTCCACCCAGGTTTCAGCGGCACAACAGTTTCGCAGCTGGGCTTCTGCTTCATCCCGGGGCAGGGTATTGAGTGTTTCTGCGGTCATTCGGAGATGTCTCCTGTCTCAGTGTTTTTGATCAGTCCCTTGAGCTCCTTCCAGGGCAGACCCCGGCGAGCTGGTGTTGTCTGAGAAGGCGAGACGGCCAGGGTGAGGAGTTCGGCACTGATAGAAACAGCGACCTCCATCGGGCGTTTTCCAGGTACATCGGTGCGCCCGACGGGGCAGCGAATGCTGTTAATGTCGGCGGCACTGAAGCCCCTGTGGTCCAGTCGTTTGCGGAACCGCTCGGCCTTGGTGTCCGAGCCGATCAGGCCAATGCCTGCGCAGTCCCCGCTGGTCAGCAGGATACGGCAGAGATCGAAGTCCAGCTGGTGGTTGTGGGTCAGAATCAGCACTTGCTTGCCGGCACATAGTGCCGGTGCATCACCGACAGGATCATCCGTATGGTGAATGCGGACATTGCCCGGGCACTCTGCCGGAAACTGGTCGGCACGTTCATCTACCCAGGTTATTCTCCAGGGCAATCCGCCGAGAATTGTCACCAGGGCTTTAGCTACATGGCCAGCGCCAAAAATAACCAGTTCCTGTTCGCACCCCGGGTTAGCCTCCAGGAGAACCGAGACGCTTCCGCCGCAACACTGACCAAGGCTCGCGCCCAGAGGGAAATTGGCCATTTCGCTGGTAAAGTCCTGCCTCGCCAGGTGCTCCCTTGCCTGCTGGCAGATCCGGTATTCCAGGTGTCCGCCACCAATGGTGTCGTAGCTCTGCGTGCCCGTGACCACCATCTTGCTGGAGGGCTCGCGGGGCACTGAACCTGTAACTCCCAGTACCGTCACCAGAACATAGGGCTCGCCCTGGTCTTCACACAGAGCAACGGCCTGGTACCAGTTAAGCCGGCGATCCATCAGGCAGTCTCCTTATGCTGTTCCTGCGATGCCTGACACGCGGTGATCGCAGCCAGTACCCGCTCTGGCGTTGCAGGCGTGTCCAGTGGCGGGCTGAAGCGATAGCCGGTGACGCTGGAAACCGCGTCGCGGAGCGCGCTCCATACAGCTATACCGAGCATCAGCGGTGGTTCGCCCACGGCCTTGGAATGAAATACCGTGGCTTCGCGGTTCGGGCTGTCTGGCAGCAACCCGACGCGCAGATCCGGCGGGCAGTCTGATACCGCAGGAATTTTGTAATTGGCGGGGCCGTTGGTCAGCAGCCTGCCATCATTGCTGTAAACCAGTTCCTCGGTGGTGAGCCAGCCCATACCCTGAACAAAACCACCTTCAATCTGGCCAATATCGATCTCCGGATTCAGCGAACGTCCGGCGTCGAAAAGGATGTCGGTGCGCATTACCCGGTATTCCCCGGTTAATGTATCCACCACTACTTCGGAACAGGCAGCGCAGTTTGAGTAGTACAGAAACGGGTGCCCCGTACCTGTTTTGGGATCGTAGTGGATCTTTGGTGTGGCGTAGAAACCGGATGATGAAAGGGGAATCCGGTTCATGTAGGCGGCCTGGATAAAGGTTTCCCAGGGCATTGTCAGGTCGTTGATGTGTACCTGATTGTCCGCAAATGTCACGTCTTCGGGTGTAGCGGACCAGTGGGTGGCCGCAAATTCCGTCAGGCCGGCCATAAGCTTCTCGCAGGCATCCAGTGCTGCCATGCCGTTCAGGTCGGAGCCCGATGATGCCGCAGTAGGTGAGGTGTTGGGCACCTTGTCGGTACGGGTTGCGGATACCTTTACGCGTTCAATGTCGACCTGGAAGGCCGATGCCACAACTTGCGCCACCTTGATGTAAAGGCCTTGCCCCATCTCGGTACCGCCATGGTTTACCTGAATACTTCCATCTGTATAGATGTTTACCAGAGCGCCCGCCTGGTTCAGGTGCTTGGCGGTGAACGATATCCCGAATTTAACCGGCGTCAGAGCCAGACCACGCTTGAGTATCGGGCTGGACTGGTTGAAGGCAGTAATGTCACTGCGCCTTTTGCGGTAGTCGGAGCTGGCCTCGAGTTTCCCGAGAAGTTCCGGGAGTACGTGCTGCTCAATTGTCTGGCCGTAGTGGGTCGTATCCCGTCCCGGCCGGTAGAGGTTGAGTTTGCGGATGTCGAGCGGGTCCTGGCCGAGATGGCGGGCAATATCGTCCATGGCGTGCTCGATGATCATCATGCCCTGCGGGCCGCCGAACCCCCGGAATGCCGTATTGGATACAGTGTGGGTTTTACAGCGGTGACCTGTCACCCTTGCCTGGTCCAGGTAGTAGGCGTTGTCAGCGTGGAACATGGCCCGGTCAACTATGGCGTCAGACAGGTCCGGGGAATTGCCGCAACGCCCGGCAACCATAAGGTCAGCGCCGAGGATCAGGCCATCGTCATCAAAGCCTATGTCGTAGGTGTTGTAAAAGTCGTGTCGTTTGCCGGTCTGGATCATGTCATCCGGGCGGGACAAACGGTATTTCACCGGTCGGTTGGTGGCATTGGCAAGCAGTGCCGCGATACAGGCCACAGGTGCGGCCTGGGTTTCCTTGCCACCAAAACCTCCACCCATTCTGCGCACCTCAGCATGAACTTCGTGGATGGGCAGCCCCAGTACTTCAGCCACCAGCTTCTGAACTTCAGAAGGGTGCTGGCTTGAGGTATGAACGAACATGCCCCGGTCTTCGGTAGGCTCGGCCAGCGATGCCTGGCCTTCGAGATAAAAGTGTTCCTGACCACCTACGAACTGTTCTCCGCTGAGACGGTTAGGCGCCTGTGCCAGCGCCAGGTCAGGCTGGCCTCGTTGTTGTGTCTGGCTGGGGCGAACAAAGAACTCTTTGTTGAGCGCCTGGGTAACGGTTACGACGGCATCAAGGGCCTCGTACTCAATCTTTGCCAGCTTCGCTGCCTTGCGGGCCGCTTCATGGGAAGTTGCGGCGACGGCGAAGACCGGCTGGCCGATGTATTCAACAATTCCGTCAGCCAGTACCGGGTCGCCCGGAAAAACCGGCCCGATATCCAGGTGCCCGGGCACGTCTTTGGCGGTAATGACTGCAATAACACCGGGGTATTGGCGAACTGCGTCCAGGTCCATGGACACTATGCGGGCATGTGCCTGTTCGCTGTGGCCCACAGCTGCGTGGAGGATGCCCTCAGGCGTGGGCATGTCATCAATATAGCGCGCCTGGCCACTGACGTGTTTCCAGGCACTGTCGTGCTTGACGCTGTGACCAGCCAGTCCGCGGGCGCTGTGCGCCGGAGCTGGCGTGTTCAGGGGTAGTTTACGCATAGTCGGTCACCATCAGTTGTTCGCCGGGCAGAGAGGTAGACGCCAGTAAGGTGCGTCGTAACAGGTTTCCCGCAACCTGCAGCCGGTAGGTGGAGGAGGCACGAACATCGCTCAGCGGCGAGAAATCACTGGCCAGGGCCGCTATTACGGTCTGCAGGGATTCTTCGTTCCAGGGTTGGCCGGTCAGGGCGGCTTCTGCCTGGGCGGCCCGCGCAGGGATGGCTGCCATGCCACCGAAGGCGAGACGGCAGGCACGGACAACACCGTTATCGACCGTCAGGCGGAAGGCTCCCAGAACCGCCGAAATATCATCATCCAGGCGTTTGGAGACCTTGTAGATGTAGAGCGCCTCGTTGGCTTCGGGTACTGGTACCCGCACAGAGTGAATGAACTCGCCGGGCTGGAGACTGGTTTGTTTATAGCCCTGGAAAAAGGCTTCCAGTGGCAGGCGGCGCTCGCCTTCGGGGCCGTCCAGTACCAGTGTCGCACCGAGGGCGATCAGGGGCGGCGGCATGTCACCAACAGGCGATGCGTTGGCGATGTTGCCCCCCAGCGTGCCCCGGTTGCGGATCTGGAGAGATCCCAGTCGGTCCAGCATGGAGTCAAAGGCCGGCCAGAGTTCGCACAGGGAAGCCCGGAACTGCTGGTAAGTTGCAGCGGCGCCGATCACAAGTTCATTGCCGTCCAGCGTGCAACCCTGCAGTTCGGGTATGCGCTCCAGGCTTATCAGGTGGTCCAGGGTTCTGAGCTGCTGGGTAATCTCCAGCATCAGATCGGTGCCTCCGGCCACCAGCCGTGAATCGGGCGCTTCGCGGCGCAGGGCGCGGAGTTCTTCCAGGCTCACAGGGGAGTCATAGCGGGCGCCCAGGGGTGTCGTCAGGGTAAAACTGTCCTGATGAATCCCCGCCAGCTCCGTTGCCGGGAGCCCGTTGGCCATTGCTGCTGCGGGATGATCTGAACCCGGCTTCCATTCCTCAACCATGGCCTGATGGCCTGCCTCAATAATAGGCCGGTAGCCGGTACACCGGCACAGGTTGCCAGACAGAGCTTCAAGAATCTGGCTGTTGCCGGTTTCACCTTCTTTTCGATTGGCGTGCAGGGCTGCCAGGGACATAACAATGCCTGGTGTGCAGAAACCGCACTGGGCACCGTGCTTTTCTACCATATTGCTCTGAACGGGATGCCCTGGCTCCTGCTGGAAAGCCTCTATGGTGATCAGCTCCTTGCCGTGAAGACTGCCCAGAAGGGTGATGCAACTGTTTATTGCCTGATAGCGGGTGTTCCCGTCCGGGCCAGGTGCACCGGTAATGACAGTGCAGGCGCCACAGTCACCGGAAGCACATCCCTCTTTGGTGCCGGTAAGTCGCATTTTGGTGCGTAACCATTCCAGGATGCTCAAATTTGGGTCGATCTGGTCAAGTTTTTCAATTTGACCATTTAGAAGGAATTCGATCACAGCTCTCTCCGCTAGCAGTCTGTTTGCGGTGTTTCGGGGTGTCCTGCCTTTGGCTACAGGCAGGCTGCTCAATGTTTCATGGAGGGTTTCTGCAAAAAGCTGACCAATTGGTTTATTTCGTTGTTTTTTACTGTTCATTAATTTTTGGCAAGCATATTGCTGGTATCCAAAATGTTGATTGTTTGGTCAGTTTATGAATTTGGCTGCCAGATACATTCGAATGAACATGGGATTGTGTATGACTGCGGCGATACGCCTGAAACTGGAAAACATCGTCAAGGAATACCCGGGGTGCCGGGCCAATGACGGCATTGACCTCACAGTGGGCGCGGGAGAGATTCACGCGCTACTGGGTGAGAACGGTGCTGGCAAGAGCACTCTGATGAAGGTGATCTATGGCGTGATCCAGCCGGATCAGGGGCGGATTGTCTGGAATGGCCATGAAGTGCGGGTGGATAACCCCGCCCAGGCTCGCCGTATGGGTATTGGTATGGTGTTTCAGCACTTCTCACTGTTCGAGACTCTGACCGTAGCTGAAAACATTGCGCTCAGCCTTCCGGCAGACGAAGCCCGCAACCGCAACAAACTGAACCAGCGTATACGCGAGGTTTCCGAGCGCTACGGAATGGCTCTGGACCCCCGGCGCTACGTGAGTACTTTGTCTGTCGGGGAACGTCAGCGCGTGGAAATTGTTCGTTGCCTGATTCAGGAAACGACCCTGCTGATTCTGGATGAGCCCACATCGGTGCTCACTCCCCAGGAAGTTTTCTCCCTGTTTGCGACGCTGCGAACGTTGTCGAAAGAAGGCTGCAGCATTCTGTTTATCAGTCACAAACTCGAAGAGGTACGCAGTCTGTGTCACACAGCTACAGTGTTGCGCCAGGGGCGGGTTAGCGGTGATTGTCAGCCTGCAGATATATCGGCCTCCGACATCGCGCGGCTGATGGTAGGTGACGATACTCCGATTTCTACCCAGGTTGCTGCTGCGAAACCGGGACCTACCCTGGTGGAAATCAGAGGGCTTGGTTGGAAGAGCAAGGATCCCTTCGGAACCAGTCTCAGCAATGTGAATCTGGATTTACACAAAGGGGAGATCGTTGGTATTGCCGGAGTCGCCGGTAATGGTCAGGACGAGCTACTTAAAGCCTTGTCCGGCGAAATCCGCTCCGGAACCGGAACTATCTGCCTGGATGGGGTGAATATCGCAAGCCTGTTTCCGGATCAGCGCCGGAAGCTCGGCGTGGCAATTGTGCCCGAGGAGCGCCTTGGGCGAGGGGCTGTGCCTGATATGTCTCTCGCTGATAACGCCCTGTTGACCGCTTCCGGTCAGGGACTGGTAAGCCGGGGACTGATTCGCGCGGGCCGGGTCCGGGAGTTTTCCCGTGAGGTAATCCGTCGGTTTGGCGTTCGCTGCACCAGTGAAAACAACACCGCCGGGAGTCTGTCCGGTGGCAATCTGCAAAAATACATTATTGGCCGGGAAGCTCTGCAGAGCCCCCGTCTTCTGGTGGCATCTCACCCCACCTGGGGCGTTGATGTCGGCTCAGCCGTCGCTATCCATGAATCACTGGTACGGCTGCGGGATGAAGGTGCCTCTATTCTGTTGATTTCTGAAGATCTGGATGAACTCTACCAACTGTGTAATCGCCTGGGCGCACTTTGCGATGGCCGCTTGTCTCCAATGGCTCCCACGTCGGAACTGAACATCGAGCAGCTCGGGCAGTGGATGGCCGGGGGTTTTGAATCCGGGGAGCTTGCCCATGCTGTTGCTTGAACGCCGCCCTGTTGCATCCTCACTGATGCGTTGGGCTTCGCCGCTGCTGGCCCTGATTCTGACCATCATTACCGGCTTTGTGCTGTTCCTGGTGATGGGAAAAGATCCGGTGGAAGGCCTGAAGTTCTTCTTTATAACGCCAGTCAGTGACCTGTCAGGACTCTCGGAACTGGGCCTGAAAATGGCGCCGTTGTTATTATGCGCTGCCGGTCTGACTGTTTGTTATCGTGCCAGGGTGTGGAACATTGGTGCCGAAGGCCATTTCCTGATGGGTGCTCTGGGCGCCAGTGCGATGGCCATACAACTCTCGGAATCCAGTGGGTTCTGGGTGCTTCCCCTTGTACTGCTGACAGGTGTTCTCGCTGGCATGCTCTGGGCGGCGATTGCAGCCGGGTTGAAAACCCATCTGCACTGCAATGAAATTCTTACCACCATCATGCTCAATTACATCGCATTGAATCTTCTGTTGTTCACTGTGCATGGGCCTCTCAAGGATCCCTTCGGGTTCGGCTTTCCTCAATCAGTCATGTTTTCCGACTCGGCACTGCTGCCGGCCCTGATTCCGGGTACCCGTTTGCACCTGGGGCTGGCATTCGGCTTGCTGGCGGCGGTGGCGGTGTGGGTCCTGTTTGCCCGCAGCTTTATTGGTTTTCAGTTGAATGTCGCTGGTCAGGACCACCGGGCGGCAGCGTTCGCCGGCTTTGGTGTACGTCGCCTGACCTGGTTTGCCTTTCTGGTTGGCGGCGCCACTGCGGGACTGGCTGGAGCTTCGGAGGTAACAGGCCCTATTGGTCAGTTGGTACCGCAGGTGTCCCCCGGCTACGGCTATACCGCGATCATTGTTGTGTTCCTGGGGCGAATGAATGCTTTGGGTATTGTTGCCGCCAGTGCCTTGCTGGCGCTGACCTTCATCGGCGGAGAAATGCTGCAGATTGCCATGCATATGCCGAAGGCTGTGACGGGATTGTTTCAGGGGCTATTGCTGTTTTATCTGCTCACATGCGATGCCTTTATCCATTACCGGATCCGGCGCAGGAAAACGGCACTGCAACCCCTAAGTGCGGCAGTCACGACTGCGCCGCAGGAGGCTTGAAATGGAACTGATTATTAATGTGCTGGCCGCAACCGTGGTTGCCGGAACCCCTCTCTTGCTGGTGGCCCTGGGCGAACTGATCTGTGAACGTTCAGGGGTCCTCAATCTGGGTCAGGAAGGCATGATGCTGATGGGAGCAGTGGCTGGCTTTGCTGCAGCACTGTCCAGCGGGAGTCTGCTCGTAGGCGTCGCCGCAGCCATTGTGGCCGGTATTGGTATGTCTCTGCTGTTTGCGTTCATGGCGGTCACTCTGGCAGCGAACCAATACGCAGCAGGGCTGGCACTGACCATATTCGGCACAGGCCTGAGTGCATTTCTCGGAGCTGGGTTTGTCGGCTCATCCATTGAGGGTTTTTCCCGGGTGGCCATTCCGTTGCTGAGTGATATCCCCGTATTGGGTCGCGTGTTTTTTGATCAGGATCCGCTGGTTTACGTTTCTTTTGTTGCTTTTGCAGGTGTAGCGCTGTTTCTGCGTTACAGCCGGGGAGGCCTGTTGTTAAGAGCTATTGGCGAGGATCCGGAAGCGGCTAACGCCAACGGTCTTCAGGTGTTGCTGGTGAGATACCTGGCGGTGGCTTTTGGCGGTGGTATGGCTGGGCTTGCAGGTGCATATCTGTCTCTGGCCTATACCCCGCTCTGGACCGAAAACATGACAGCCGGGCGTGGCTGGATTGCCCTGGCTCTGGTGGTATTCGCCACCTGGCGGCCGGAGCGTTTGATTCTGGGGGCCTACCTGTTTGGTGCGGCCAGTATCCTGCACCTGGTGCTACAGGGCCTGGGCTGGAAGAGCTCCACGGAGTTACTGGCCATGCTGCCTTATCTGGTCACTATTCTGATGCTGATTCTGCTGTCCTGGAACCCGGCCCGAACCCGACTTAATACTCCACTTTCCCTTGGTCAGCCATACCGGCCGGGGTGCTAACAATAATGATCTGAAGAGTTCCAACCCTAACGTAATAAAGAAAGTAACCTTAGAGGATTTACCATGAATGCACTTCGTAAAACACTGATTGCAAGCTGTGTAGCTGCCGCATCTTTCGCTCCTGCGGCCCACGCTGAGAAGTTCTTCGGAGGATCCAGTGTCTCCATACTGCACAGTAACCAGTATCAGGGTGTCCAGTTCGACGCAGGCGGTAATGGTGGTTTTGAATACGAAGCGACTTACTTCACCTTCGAAAATGCCACTGCCCATAACTGGGGCAGCACCTTCTTCTTCATCGACCGTGACCAGGGTCAGGGTTCAGTGGAAGGGTCAGATAACGTCTACGGGGAATTTGCGCCCAACGTGAGTGGCAGCTGGCTGACTGGTGCAGATCTCAGCTTTGGTCCGATCAAGGATGTAAGCCTGGCGGCTCAGTACGAGTTTGGTGGCGGTACCCAGGTAAATAACTATATGGGCGGTATCGGTCTGGCATGGGATGTTCCTGGCTTCATGTATTTCAATACCAGTGTTTACTATGTCGACAATGATCAGATCGCTGATGAGAAGCAGCTGACCGTAACCTGGGCATATCCGTTCGGTATTGGTGCCGCCAAATTCCTCATTGATGGGTATATCGACTGGACCACCGCCGAATCCGATCACAAGTCCGAGTTCCAGTTCACCCCGCAGGTCAAGATGGACGTGGGTAACTTCTGGGGCGCGCCTGGTGTTCTTTACGCCGGTGTCGAGTACCAGTACTGGAACAACAAGTATGGTCTGGGTGACACTTTGATGGACGATCAGAGTTCTGTCAGTGCTCTGGTGAAATTCCACTTCTGATCCGGTGCAGGAGTCCGGCAGAATTATTCTGGCGGACTCCTGAACAAATGGATAACAAGTGAGAGGCTCATGACTAACAACTCAGTTGCAGACAGTGTTGCTTCAGACAGGGCGGGTGAAGGCACTAAAGGCAGAAAATATCGGCCGGGAAGGATTCGGGAGCGCAACAGGGAGAAAATTCTGGCTGCTGCCGAGGAGGAGTTTGCTCTTAACGGCTACAAAGGCGCTACGATCCAGAGTATTGCCGAGCGGGCAGGGCTGCCCAAGTCCAACGTTCTGTATTACTTCAGTAACAAGACACGAATGTATAGCGCCATGTTTGATGACATTCTGGCGCGCTGGAACAGGGTATTTACGGAAATCCGGCCAGAGGATGATCCGGCTGAGGCGTTGGCCACTTTCATCCGGACCAAAGTCGAAATGTCACGAAAGTACCCTTTGTCTTCCCGTCTGTTTGCCATGGAGATCATCCAGGGCGCGCCTTTTCTTATGGATCATCTGCGCACCAATATGCGTGAGTGGGTCCGGGGCCGGGCTGAGGTCATGCAGTCATGGATAGACGATGGCCGTATGGCGCCGGTGGATCCGGTGCAGTTGATTTTCCTGATCTGGTCATCCACACAACATTATGCCGACTTCCAGGTTCAGATCCTGATGGTTGAGAACAAGGCCGAATATGAGAAGCGTGACTTTGACCGCGCGGCTGACTTCCTGACTGGCGTGATTCTGCGGGGGTGCGGCCTTGAGAGCCCGACATGAATGAGAACGTCTCATACCCGAGAGATATGCGTGGTTACGGGGAGCATCCTCCCCATGCCCGCTGGCCCGGAAACGCCCGGGTAGCTGTTCAGTTTGTACTTAATTATGAAGAAGGCGGAGAGAACTGCGTACTTCACGGCGACGAACACTCCGAGACGTTCCTCTCCGACATCATTGGTGCCGAAGCCTACAGAGGGCGGCACATGAGCATGGAGTCCCTCTACGAATACGGGTCTCGTGCGGGTGTCTGGCGCGTCCTGCGTGAGTTTCGCAAGCGTCAGTTACCCCTGACAGTATTCGGGGTGACTATGGCTCTTTCCAGAAACCCGGAAGTGGTGCAGGCATTTATTGATGATGGCCACGAGATTGCCTGCCATGGCCAGCGCTGGATTCACTATCAGGATATGGCAGAGGCCGAGGAACGCCGCTGTATGGAGCTGGCACTGGAGCAGCACGCCCGGTTGACCGGAGCACCTGCGCTGGGCTGGTATACCGGCCGCGACAGCCCGAATACCCGCCGTCTGGTTGTAGAGCATGGCGGACTGGAATACGACAGTGATTACTACGGTGATGACCTTCCTTTCTGGACCACGGTTGAAACCCGGGACGGCGAACACAAACCCCATCTGGTTGTTCCCTACACCCTTGAAGCCAACGATATGCGCTTCTGTTCGCCCCAGGGATTTAACTCGGGAGAGCAGTTCTTTCAGTACCTGAAAGACAGTTTTGATGTGTTGTACGAAGAAGGTGCAGATACCCCCAAGATGATGTCCGTTGGCCTGCATTGCCGGGTCGTTGGCCGTCCAGGCCGCTTCAGGGCTTTACAGAGGTTCCTGGATTATATCCAGAAGCATGAGCAGGTATGGGTGTGCCGGCGTATTGATATTGCCCGCCACTGGAAACAGGAACACCCCTTTCAGGCGACTGACGCCGGAGTAGAAGAATGACTGATGCAATAGTGGCCCCCATCGTTGAGGGGCCGGAGTTTACCCGTAAAGGCCTGAACCTGGCCAATGGTAGCCTGGGAGCCGAAGTGACTCAGGTGACTGATGAATTTTTTGCGTCCCGTGAGCGCATGCTGAACCCTGATCAGCCGGTGTTTTACCCCGACCGTTTTGATGACAACGGCAAATGGATGGACGGATGGGAAACCCGCCGTCGCCGTACCACTGGTCATGACTGGTGCGTTGTTCGCCTGGCGACACCTGGTATTTTGATGGGCGTGGATTTTGATACCAGTTTCTTCACCGGAAACTTTCCCCCGGCGGCCTCGCTGGAGGCCTGTTACTGCCCGGATGGGGAGCCCGGCGAAGGCACCCGCTGGCAGACACTGGTGCCAGCTATCGAATTGCAGGGTAATGACCACTGCTTCTGCGAAATCGCTTCGGATCAGCCCTGGAGCCACGTGAGGGTACACATTTTTCCCGATGGCGGTCTGGCGCGCCTTCGGATTTACGGCAAACCATTCTGTGACTGGTCCGCATTACTGAACAGTGGCCCTGTGAACCTGCTTGCTCTGGAACATGGTGGTGATCAGGTGGCCTGGAGTGATGCTCACTATGGTGAGCCCCGCAAGCTGCTGCAACCTGGCCGGGGTATCAACATGGGGGATGGCTGGGAGACCCGCCGCAGGCGTGAGCCGGGTAATGACTGGTGCATTCTGGTCCTGGGTCATAAGGGTATTGCCGAGCGTATCGAAGTGGATACAGCGCACTTCAAGGGAAATTTTCCTGCGGCCTGTTCTATACAGGCGGCCTGTGTCGAGGCAGGAGAGAGTACTGCCCAGTCTCTCATCACCCAGAGTATGTTCTGGCACACGTTGATGGATGACCAGCCGCTGACTGCAGATGCTATCCACCAGTTTACTGATCTGAAGGGGCTGGGTGCGATTACCCATATCCGTTTCAATATGATTCCCGATGGTGGTGTCAGCCGGGTGAGGCTGTTCGGAACGCCAGTGTCATGAGTCAGCCCCGGACAATCGTCCGGGAATGGTACGGCCCATAACACCGGTACTGCCGGCCAGCCAATGTTTTGCCAATGCCTGATGTTCTCCCTCAAATAAAAACTATAGGGAAATCAAGAGTGGGTGTGACGCTGAATGTCTGATCACCCACATGACCTTATGTATGGAGAGAGTGCATGACGACCAAGACAGTATCTTTTGCAACGAAGGCACGACGCCCCGGTCGGGTAGCGACTATGTTGATGGCAGCGGGGCTGGCCGTACTGGCAGCGCCCGGTTCCGTGTGGGCAGACGACCTTGAGAAGGTGACCTTCCGCACCAACTGGTTCCCCCAGGCCGAACATGGAGGTTGGTACCACGCGGATTCGCAGGGCACCTATGAGGACTATGGGCTTGATGTGGACATGGCTCCCGGCGGCCCTCAGGTCAACAACCTGCAATTACTGTTGGGTGGCCAGGCTGATTTTGTGATGCTTCATTCCAGCGGCCAGATTCTCAATGCTGTGGAGGAAGGTTTACCTGTGGTGGCGCTGGCGGCGTTCTACCAGAAAGACCCGCAGATCATCATGACTCACCCGGGTGTCGGGAACGACAGGCTGGAAGATCTCAAAGGCAAGTCGATCCTGCTGTCCCAGGATGCTCACCAGTCATTCTGGCCGTGGCTGAAGCAGAAATATGGCTATACCGATGAACAGGTTCGCCCGTATACCTTCCAGATGGGGCCGTTCATTGCCGGGCCTCAGGTTATCCAGCAGGCCTATGTCACCTCGGAAACGTTTGTAGTGAAACAGGCGGGTATCGAACCCAACGTGTTTCTGCTGTCGGATAATGGCTGGGAGTCATACTCCACCATGATCGTTACCACTCGCAAAACCCTGGAAGAGCGACCTGAAGTTGCCCGCAAGTTTGTGGAAGCGACCATCGAGGGCTGGTACCAGTACCTGCAGGACCCGGCAGCCACCAATGAATACATTCATGGCCTCAACGAGAATCAGGGCCCGGACCAGCTTGCCCATTCTCTCAGGGAGATGGATGAGCGCGGCATTGTCCTGTCTGGCGACGCCCTGACCGGTGGCATAGGCATCATGACCGACAAACGTTGGCAGGATATCTATAAGCAGTTGGTTAGTCTGGATCTGATTGATGAATCCGTCGATCCCACCAAGGGCTATACCACAGAGTTTGTTGGTACTGAGGCTATTCACGACATTATGGCCCGGTATCCGGATGTGTCCGGTGCAGGCAGCGACTGAGTGGAGCCGGTGAACAACGAAGTTACCGAACGGCAGGCGGTCCGGGTTATGCGCCCGGAGTCGCCCCGTCAGGCTGTCAGTTTCGCCAAACGGTTCCAGGCACCTTACATCGCTGGTGGCACCTGGCTGCAGCCGTCCTGTGAACGCAGCAGGCAGTGGCCCGCGCAGCTCGTAGCGCTGAACCCTGACTGGCCGGAATTTCGTGGCATTCAGGAGACGGAAGCTGGGCTCAGCATTGGAGCGCTGACAACGCTGGACGAGCTGGCCGGCCATCCTTTGACGGCTCTGTACCTACCTCCATTGAGCGGTTTGCTTAATCGGGTAGCAGGTCCCGGAGTGCGTCATCTGGGTACGGTTGGTGGCAATCTGCTTGCTGGTGGAGACCTGTCAGCACTGGCCTTTGCTCTGGACGCTGATGTGACCGTTGTGGGGGGTAAAGGGAGTAACCGCCAGCCTTTGGTCCGGTGGTTGCAGGATCGGCCGGCTGGCGATCTGCTCAGGTCTGTCACCGTACCGGACTGCCGTGGCTGGAGAGTCTCTCTGGAAAAACTTGGCTATCGGGAGCGTTTTAGTCCTACCCGTGCCACCGTGGTTTGTGTTCATGATGGTTATCAGGTGCAGCTGGCGGTGTGCGGTGAAGGGGGCCCCGGCCGGCTGATGGTTACCGAAGCCATGCTGAGAGATGAGGGCATTCGTGAGCTCACGGACCTGGAGATAGTGGTAGACAGTGAGCTCGAAACTCTGGGCTGGTATGACCCCCGCTTAAGACTGGCAGTGCGACGTATGCTGGAGTCTGGACTGATGGAGGTGACCCGTGACCCATGAAAATTCACAGGGGGGCGTCAGAAATCTGGTGACCCTGGACGGGGACGCGATCCGCAGGGCAACCTCCGGGATGAACCTGGCTCAGCGTATTGAAGGCCGCCTGGCTTATACCACTGATCAGCGCCACCTCTCCGGGTTGCTGCATGGTGCCATCCTTCGCAGTGCCTGCGCTCATGCGCTGATTACCCGGGTAGACATCTCCAGGGCTCTTGAGATGTCCGGTGTGCACGCAGTGATCAAGGCGGACGATGTGCCGGGCCTGAATCGCTTCGGCATAGTGATCCGGGACCAGCCGGTGTTTTGTGATGAGCGGGTTCGTTATGAAGGGGATGCCATAGCTGCCGTGGCGGCGGACACCCCGGAGCAGGCAAGAGCAGCGCTGAATGCAATCGAGGTGGATTATCAGCCACTTCCGGTGGTCAGTGATGCTGCGTTAGCCGAACAGCAGCCTGCCCTCCACGACTCCCGGGAAACACACGGTGGCAGCAATCTTCTGGCCCGGGAAACACTTGAACGCGGTGACCTTGACGACGCCTTCTCCCGTTGTGCTGTGATCGTTGAACATCATTATCAGACCCCCCGTCAGATGCATGCGTTTATGGAAACTGAAGGCGGTGTGGCCATTCCTGATGGCAAAGGCGGTGTGTTATTCCGGGCAGGCTGCCAGTCTGGCCATCGGGATGCGGAACAACTGGCGGATATTCTTGGTGTCGCCCGTGAACAGGTGACAGTTGAGTCCACTGCCACCGGTGGCGCCTTTGGTGGTAAGGATGAACTCACAGTGCAGCCGGCTGCCGGGTTGCTCGCGTTGAAAACCGGGCGCCCGGTGATGATTCATCTGGACCGGTTCGAGTCCTGCCGGACGGGCATGAAGCGCCACCCGGTGGCGGTAAAAATGACTACCGGGTGTGATGCCGGAGGTCGTTTGCTGGCCCACAAGGCAGAGGCGATTCTGGACACAGGTGCCTACGCCAGTCTGGGGCCTGCAGTGCTGGAAAACTATCTGGATCACGCCACGGCACCCCTGTACCGGATAGAGGCATATCGTGTTTCCGGCCGCCTGGTTTATACCAATAACGGTGTATGTGGAGCCTTCCGGGGTTTTGGCGGAAATCAGGCCACTTTTGCAGTGGAATCGCAGCTGGATGAGCTTGCCCACGGTCTTGGTATTGAGCCTGCGATTCTCCGCCGGATCAATTTGAGGTCCCCGGGCGATGCCGGTAGCCGCAATCAGACTGTTCGCTGGACTGCGCCGCCCGCCTGTGTGCTGGCAGCAGCTCTGGACTCCCCTCTTTGGTCTCGCTCTGACACGGACACTGGTCGCTGGCTGACCGGCACAGGTATGGCTATGGGTGCTCAGGGCAATGGTCTGGGAGATGGTTTGCCTGACAGTGGTGGTGGTCGTATCAGCCTGTCACCGGCTGGTCGTATCTGTGTGGAGTTCGGATTCTCGGACTATGGACAGAACATTGTTGAGTCCATTACCCGGTCTGTCTGTAAGGGGGTGGGTTGCCGGGAGGCTGACGTGGAAGTTGTACTTGGTCGCTCCCGGGGGCCGGATTCCGGGCCCACCAGCGCCTCTCGAAGCTCTGTACTGGTGCACGGCGTACTGGCCAGTATTCTGCCCCGCTGGATGAGTGCTGTGCGCCGATTTGCAGCCCGCTTGAGCGGTCTCCCGGAAGAAGCGCTGGAGTTTGGTCCGGAGGGCATGTTTTTCAATGGTGGTCAGGTGTTGAGTTATAGGGAGCTGGCCGGGAGCGCCAGCCCTGATGAAATGACAGCCAGCGCCAGTCAGGATTTCCCGGTGGCACCGGACAGCGGTCAACCCGTGGGCCGTTATCTGCAACTGCAGATAGCGACTGTAGCCCGGGTAGAGGTGGATCGTCTCACCGGTCGGGTCCGGGTGACGGATCTTCATCACGTCACGGCAGCCGGACGTGTGATCTACCCGCCCGGTTATCTGGGGCAGATCGAGGGTGCCGCTGTGATGGGGCAGGGCATGGTACTGACTGAAGATATGACAACTCATGACGGCTGCTATCAGGCGGACAATCTGGACCAGTACCTGATCCCCACATTTCACGATGCCCCTGTCCAGCGGGTCGATGTTCTGGACGATACACCAGAAGACGATCCGTACCCGGTAAGGGGCGTGGGTGAGCTGGGTATCGAGGCTGTAGCACCAGCTATTACCGCTGCGATCGAGGCTGCGACCAGTGTCCGGGTCCGGCGACTGCCGGTAGATCCCGGAGACTTGCTGGTGGCGATGGCTGCACAGGAACAAAACCTATGAGTGATCATTATCAGGTACCGGAAACACCGGCACAGGAAAACATCAGTTTCGAGCTGAATGGAGCGGCGGTTACCCGGTCAGTGCCGGCTGCCGGGACCTTGCTTGACATCCTGCGGGAATCTGGCCAGATCACTTCCGCCCGCCCCGGGTGCCGTGTAGGTCGATGCGGTGCCTGCCAGGTACTGCTGGATGGTCGTGCTGTGCCCTCTTGTCTGGTGATGTCATGGCAACTGCCAGGACATTATGTGCAGACCGTAGAGGGGCTGAACAAGGATCCCGATTTTCTCGCTGTACGTGACGCACTGGCAAGTGAGAGTGCCTTGCAGTGTGGCTACTGCACACCGGGTTTTGCGGTCTCTCTGGTTTCGGGCATCAGGCAGCGCCGGCAGGGAAGTACGGCGGATCTTACGGAATCTGTTGCTGGCAATCTCTGCCGTTGTACCGGTTATGGCGGCATTCGGCGTGCCATTGATCAACTTTCTGCCCCTGGCTGTCCGGATGAATCGGATGACCGGAGCGCCTTACTATCGGAAAAACAATGATGACTACGACCTTTGCCAGTAAACGCCGGCTCCTGCTATGCGCGGACGCCGTGCTGCCCATGACTGCTGGCAATCCCATAATCCAGGACGGTGCAGTGCTGGTGACGGGTGAAACCATTGAAGCTGTTGGCCCCCGTTCGAGGTTGCTGGAACGTGCTCCGGATGCTGAGGTCCGGGATTACGGGCGCGCGGTGCTGATGCCGGGGCTGATCAATACCCACAGTCATTCCGGCCTCCTGCGGGGCACCGCAGAGGAATTGCCTGTGTGGGAGTGGCTGCAGCAGTATATCGATCCGATGCACCGTGTACTCAGGCCAGAAGAGGCGGAGGCAGCCTCCTGGCTGTGTTATGCGGAAAGTCTGCTGGCCGGCACTACCACTTCGGTGGATATGTGGCGCTATATGGCTGGCTCTGCCCGGGCGGCAGAAGGTCTGGGGAATCGTGTGGTCATGGTGCCCTACGTAGGTGAAGCGCCGGGTTACGATTATTTCGATACTTTGGATGACAACGAGGCCCTGATTTCACAATGGCATGGCGGGGCTGGTGGCCGGGTCAACGTATGGGTGGGTCTGGAGCACCAGTACTACGCTACAGAAGCTGCGTGTCGTCGGGCGGTGGATCTTTGCGATCATTACAGCACCGGGTTTCATACCCACTCGAACGAAAGCCAGAGCGAAATCCCCGAGGCCATGCGCAGGCATGGCATGAGCCCTGTCCGGGCTCTGGAGAAGCTGGGCCTGCTGTCGCCAGAACGGGTATTGCTGGCCCATTGTGTCTGGCTTGATGATGACGAACTCCAGTTGCTGGCAGCCAACAACATAGGCGTTGCTCACAATCCCTCAAGCAATATGAAGCTGGCCAGCGGTCCGGCGCCTGTGGAAGCCATGATCGCCGCCGGTATCGCAGTGGGTATTGGCACAGATGGTGAGAAGGAAAACAACAATCTGGACATGTTTGAGGAAATGAAAATCGCTTCTCTGCTGGCCAAGTTGCGGGCCATGGATGCTGCAGCCTGGAAATCCTGGGATGTTCTGCGGGCGGCTACCATCGACGGTGCCAGGGCATTGGGCATGGATCGTGAAATTGGTTCTCTGGAGCCGGGCAAGCAAGCGGATGTGATTGCCGTGCGTGCCGATACGGCCAGGATGACGCCGTTTATTCCCTCTGGGGCATTGCAGAACCTGCATCACAATCTTGTGCATTCCGTGCTGGGCGGAGATGTTGCAATGACAATGGTAGCGGGAAGGATACTGGCCGAGAATCAGATATTGCTCAGTGGTGATATGGGTGAATATATCGACCACGCCAACCAGGCGGCTGACCGGCTGCTCACGCGCCGTGACCGGTGGCTTGCCTCGAACAGGAAGGGAGTGGCGACGCCGGTATAAACTCTTGCAGAGCAGGGAGGGCGTTTAAACGCCCTCCCGGTTTATTCCTTTCAGTAACGGGCTTTCTCAGACCGAAAGCAGGACGAAGTCATCCTTGGTAACCAGACACTCCGGGCACACCCAATCATCCGGGATGTCATCAAATGGCGTTCCTGGCGGAATGCCTGAGTCCGGGTCACCTACCGTCTCATCATAGATCCAGCCGCACACCTGACACACCCATTGGGGAGCTGCGCCTTCACTGGCCTGGGCAGGCGGTTGTCCGGTGGAATCGTTGGCTGCTTGTTCGCGGATTGCACCAAGGCGGCGTTCGAATGCCAGCCGGCCCTTCTGTTCCAGCTCAAATGCCCGCAAGACCCTCGCTTCAACGCGCGCCTGCCGGTCCTGGGTGGTGGCGTAGCGGTGTACGGTCATACGCCCCAGAGAAACATGGAACTTCTCATCAGGAATGATCTTCTGAAGCATCGCGCGGGTGCTTTCGGGGATTCGCGGCAGCAGTCCCTCGAAGGCGTCCATGGCGCCCAGTTCTCCGGTGATATTATGGGCCGCTACCCGTTCCAGGGTATCGTCGCCGCTGGCGTAAAATTCGCTGACCCACTCAACCCATTCGGGTTCCGGTGACCAGCCCTCCATGGATGTCCCCAGAGACTGCAGGTGGGACAGGATCAGCTTGTAGTGTTTGCCTTCGTCGGCGACTTGCTGGCACAGTCCAATAAACACCTCTGGTTCCGGGGTGTCCCGGAGCCACGAACCAATAAATCCAGCGGCTTCCTGTTCATACCAGCACTGGAATTTAAGCCATTCAAGCAGTTCAGCCCGATCCAGTGGCTGGTAGCCGCCAAAACTCTTTTCCGGCTCGGAGAGAGCGTCCCGGCGCTGTTCAAGGGTTCTTACCAGATCATCATAGAAAACTTTCGGGTCGACAGCGGGTTTCTGCATGGCGGTAGCGCTACTCATACAGCCTCCTTCAGTTCTGCGGTCTGCTTCTGGTCGTGAATAGCGTCATACCACTTGCCGTTACGCAGGCATCCCACCGCTCGCAGTCGACGCTGGGCAACGATTTCCTCATTGCCGTCGGACAGAGTGCAAGGACCTTCCTCGATATCCAGCACGCTGACTTCAGCCGGCCGCCCGATACTCAGCGAGCCATAGGTGTCCTGCTTGTTGATGGCGCGGGCCGGGTTAATGGTGGTCATGGCGATGACCTGATCCAGTGGTACGTCGAGAGCCCAGATTTTGGACATGGTGGTGGACAGCGAATACACCGGCCCGTCCACGTTGAACACGTTCAGGTCGGTAGAGATAGTGGTCGGGGGATAACCCCGTTCGATCAGCCTCCGTGCTGTGCGGAAGTGGAAGTCCCCGGCGGAATGACCGATGTCCATGAGCACGCCCCGCTCGTAGGCATCCTTGTAGGCTTTGGTCGGCTCGCCGTTCTGGTCGAGCTGGCCACCGCCGCCGCGGCAGGCGTGGGTGATCATGTCGCCCTTACGAAGCTTGTAAAGCAGCTTTTCCGTGTCCAGTACCGGTGTGTGCGGGAAGGCGCCTAGGTGGATCATGACGGGCAGGTCCGGAGCAATCTGGTGGGCAGCTTCCAGAAATGGCGACCGGTCCGGGTCATCGGTAATGGTTGCCCGCACCTTGAAGCCGACGATGACATCGCGGTTGTCATCCACCACTTTTTTTGCAGATTCAACATCGATATTGCGCTCATCATCTGCAATGCGCAGGTAGTGGCAGACGAATGTTTTGTTGGCCAGGTAGATCTGCGAAGGGTCGAGAAGAGCGAATATTTTGGTTTTGGTGTCAGGGTGGTCAATGATGCCCTTGCGGGCGAGCCCGAAAATGGTGCTGCTGGTGGTCCCTGCGTCGACCATGATTGGCACCCCTGAATCGACCCCCATGAGATCCGTTGGCAGACAGAAGTCGCCCAGCCCGGTGTAGCAGTGGGTATGTAGATCGATCAGGCCGGGAGTCACAACCTTGTTGGTCATGTCCAGAACCCGGGCGTCTGCGTATTGCAGGCCGGCATCCGGTCCAACGGCAATAATGGTGTCACCCTTGGTGACGACGTCGGCAATGCCGTCGAACCCGTTAGCGGGGTCGATAACCCGGCCGCCTTTCAATACCTGCACATCGTTTTGCGCGGAAGGCATAGCATTCCTCCAGAATCTCTCGAGAACCGTACGCCGGAGAGGCGTTATGACAGAGGAATGTCATCTTGACTCAGGAGTCTGATCCAGGAGGTTCTCTCGGCCCGGAAATTCCCTGAGAAAGGCCAAGCAGGATATATGCCAGCGATTCCGGAGGCGTCGTTAATGGCCGGAACATCAGGTAATTAATGATCAGATGGTCAATAAAGCTGTTTGTTTATGGTGCAAGTTGAAGCGAAATGAGCGCTTGCGGTGCATCTGGAAGCCAGATTCAGGGTGCTCACTGACGACGGGCAAGGTCTGAGGCGTGGCATAGCGATTGCTTTTAAAAACTGATCAATTGGTCAGAAAGTATCAGGAGTCAGTATGTCCAGTTTTGCAATCTGCCATGCCGCGATATTCACTGTTGATCCTCGCGATCGGGTGATTCCGGCTGGCACCCTGGTGGTGCAGGACGGCATCATTACCCAGATAGGCGATGACAGAGAGGTAAACATCCCGGAAGGCTGTGAGGTGATTGATGCCCGGGGGCACGCCCTATTGCCGGGGCTGATCGACTGCCACTCCCATTCCAGCCTGATGCGGGGTGTCACGGAAAACATGCCGCTGATGGAGTGGCTGCCATGGTACCAACTGGAACACCGGGCGATGACAGAAGAGTTCGCCTACCATTCCGCCCGCCTGTGCTATCTGGAAGCTCTGCAGTCCGGCACTACCTGTGTTATGGACATGTTCCGTTTCATGGATCGCTGCGCTGATGCGGCTGCCGAGCTGGGCCTGAGGGTTCAGCTGGCGCCTTATGTGGCAGACAAGCCTGGTAAGGATTTTTTCTCTACCCGGGAAGAAAACCGCCGGCTGATCCATAGCCATCATGAATCCCGGAACGGTCGCATCCGTGTATGGATGGGGCTGGAACATCTGTTTTACTGTACCGAAGACGCCTATCGCGAGGCGGCTCAGCTGAGTCGGGAATATGGCGTGGGCATTCATACCCATTGCAGCGAGCAGAAAGAGGAAGAACAGGCGGTCACCGCCGAGCTGGGTCGCCGGTCACTGGCGATGCTGGATCACTACGGAATTCTGGGTGAACGGACTCTGTTGGCCCATTGTGTCTGGCTGAACGATGACGAAATCGCCCGGGTAGCGGGCACTGGTACCAGCATTGCCCATTGCCCGGTAAGTAACGCAAAACTGGCCAGCGGTGTGGCGCGAGTGCCGGAAATGCTTGCGGCCGGCGTAACGGTGGGACTCGGCACCGATGGTCCTGTCTGCAATAACAGCCTGAACATGTTTGAGGAAATGAAGTTCGCCTCCCTCATTCAGAAGGCTACCCGACTCGACGCCACCACCATGCCCGCCGACCAGATCCTGCGCATGGCTACCATAAACGGAGCAAGAGCACTGGGGCTGGACCAGGAGATAGGTTCTCTGGAGGTGGGCAAAAAGGCTGATTTACTATTGCTGGACCTTATGACGGCTAACATGACGCCGGTCAGCGTGAATGAAGCTGGCGGCAGTCTGTTGTGGAATCTGGTGTTTTCTGCAGGTAGCACGAATGTGGCCGGAGTCTGGGTGGATGGCGTTCGCCTGATTGAAAACGGCGAAGCTACTCAGGTTTGCCAGTCCTCAGTCATTGTCGCGGCCCAGCGCCAGGGCCTGGCCCTGCATGAAGCCGGGCAGAAGTTTTCGCATACCCTAACCACCATGATTTGATGATATCTGCGACTCTGGAACAACACTATGTCTTCATTACCTGTTATTTCCCTGAAGGGCTTGCGCAGCAGCAACCTTCAAGAGCGCCTGGCCACTGCGGCGGAACTGGGCCATGCATGCCGTGACGTCGGTTTTTTCTACGTGACCGATCACGATATTCCCCTGGCAGTCTGCAAAGGTGCCTTTGATCTCGCCAGGCAAGTCTTCGCATTACCAGCGGACGACAAGGCAGCCATGTCGATCAGGCGTTCACCTCATAATCGTGGCTATGTGGCCATGGCCGACGAGAAGCTGAACCCGGAATCGGGTGCAGACATGAAGGAGGCGTTCAATATCGGGACAGACTTCCCTGAAGGTCACCCTGATGTTCTGGCTGGCAAACCCTTTCGGGGTGTCAATTTCTGGCCACCAATCGAGGGCTGGAGGGAGCAGGCCCTGAACTATTTTGATCACTGCCTGGAACTGGGAAGGACAATTCATCGTGGCTTCAGCCTCGATCTTGGGTTGAGCGAAGATTTTTTTGCGCAGCATCTGACCCTGCCCATTGCGACTTTGCGAATGCTCCGTTATCCGCCGACTGCCGGAAGCACGGATCGCGAAGATGGGGGCGCAGGTACCCACTCGGACTATGGCAATATCACCATCCTCGCAACGGATGAGGTGGCAGGACTGGAGGTTCTCAATCGAAAAGGGGAATGGATTCAGGCGCCTCATGTGCCTGGAGCCTTTGTCTGCAATATCGGTGACTGCCTGATGCGCTGGAGCAACGATGTATATGTCTCCACTCCCCACAGGGTCAGGCCGCCGGCCAGGGAACGTTACGCGATTGCTTTCTTTCTCGAAGTGAATCCTGCGTCAGTGATAGACCCAAGGGATGTTATGCCGGACCAGGTGCCGAAATATGAGCCGGTGACATGCGCTGAATATCTGGCTGCGCGACTCAACGCCACCTACGATCACCGTCAGGCCGAAACCTGAAGGGTGAAGGCCGGGCTCACAGGCCCGGCTGGCGTATGTTGGTTTTTGCTTTGCTCAGTTTCGTAATGCTTTGTCGGGGTCACGATGAATGGCGTAGGGGCCCCATGACTGACGAACAGGTACCATTTCCACCCGGTTGATATTGATGTGATCGGGCAGATTGGCAATGTGGGCGACCTGGTCAGCCACATCGCTGGCAGACAGGGGCACAGTTCCTTTGTAGACCGAATCGGAAGCGGCCTGATCGCCACTGTTCCGCACGAGTGAAAATTCCGTTTCGGCAATGCCTGGAGACAGGTCTGTTACTCGCACGCCTGTACCTGGCAGATCACACCTGAGGTTGTATGAAAACTGCTTGATGAAGGCTTTGCTGGCGCCGTACACGTGGCTGCCCGGGTAAGGCCATTCACCGGCGGTTGAACCTATGTTGATGATGTTGGCTCCAGCACCGGTCCGGATTAATGTGGGAAGCAGTGCATGGGTAACATTGACCACGCCGGTGATGTTGGTATTGATCATGGTGTGCAGATCAGCCAGCTCCACATCCTGCATGGCTGCAGGTGCCAGAGCCAGCCCTGCATTGTTGACCAGTGTATGGATGTTACGAAAGCTGGCGGGCAGGGATTCAATGCCCTGTCGCACCGCACTGGCATCCTGCACATCCAGTTTTAACGGGTGAACCTGAGTTATTTCACCCAGCTCATCGGCCAGAATATACAGGCGCTCCGTGCGCCGCCCGCAGATGACCAGGTTCCAGCCGTCCCGCGCGAACCTGCGTGCGATGGCCGCCCCGAAGCCGGACGTGGCACCGGTCACAAATAGGGTTTTGTTCAATGTTCTCTCCTGGGTTGGTTGGGGAGTGGGTCAGGTACGTTCTTCCCGGATAAAGGGGGCTCCCAGAGCTCCCGGTTGACTGCTGATATCCCGCTTCGACGCGGCCACCCAGATCATTACGCCAAGAGTAATGGCATAGGGCGCCATGAATACGAAGTACTGGGGTAGTTTGATGCCCGATGCCGCCAGCTGGGGTATCAGTGCTTCAATACAGCCAAACAGGAGGGCTCCGGCGAGTGCTTTCCACGGGGACCAGCGGGCGAAAATAACCAGAGCGACAGCTATCCAGCCCCGGCCGGCGGTCATATTGGATATCCAGAGTTTGTTGCTGAGTACAGCGATGAAAGCGCCAGCAAGACCGATCAGGGCGGCGCCAATCATGATCGCCGCCAAACGATAACCCAGCACTGATATGCCGGCGGCATCTGCAGCCTGTGGGTTCTCGCCAACTGCCCGCAGCCGCAGGCCGGGGGTTGTTCTGTTCAGGGCCCAGACAGCGACCACGAAGATCACCGGGACGAGGTACACCACAACATTCTGTATGAAGAAGCGTCCCACATATGGCAGCTCGGATAGCGGCCAGAGTGCTATGGCTCCCAGCCCGGAAACCGGCTGATTGGTCCAGCCCATCAGTGTGCCTGTCAATGTGGTCAGCCCCTGGCAGAAAAACACCAGAACCAGCCCGGAAATGACCTGGTTGATGCGCATAACCAGCACCATCAGGGCAAATAGAAGAGAGACCACGCTGGCCGCAATCATGGCTATCGCTAAAGCGACAGCCGTATTGTCAAAGGTAAGGGCGGCGCCGACACCGATAACGGCGCCAACCAGCATCAGCCCTTCAGCACCGAGTGCCAGCACGCCGGATTTCTCGGTGATGATCAGCCCGAGGGCGGCCAGTGCAAAAGGAACAGCGAATTCAGGAATGTTACCCATCCAGCTGGTAATCAGGTCCATGGTCAGTCTCCCCCCTGAACGCGACGGATACGATGACGGATAAAGAAGTCCGAAGATGCAACGCAGATCACCAGCACGGCCTGGATAAGCTGCACCATGGCAAATGGAATCTGGTAGAACACCTGCAGACTGCGGCCCGATACGAACAGAGTGGCAATCAGCAGAGCAGCACAGGTGGCCGCGATGGGGTTGTTACGTGCGAGAAACGCGATGAGAATCCCGGAAAAACCATAACCTGCATAGAATGAGTGTGTAAGGCGGCCTTCCTGTCCTGCGGCTACCATCAGGCCAGCCAGCCCGGCAAGAGCACCGGAGAAGAGAACCGCAATCAAAATGGTTTTTGCCACAGGAACCCCGACAGCCCCTGCTACTTTTGGGCTTTTGTCCACAAAGCGAAGATACAGGCCGGCGCGGGAGATATTGACGAACCAGAGTACGATCAGTGCAATCACAATGGCGATAGGGATCGAAAGGCTGAGGCCGTTGCCAAGTTCTGGCAGGAGCTCAAAGCTGTCGTACTTGGGCGAATAGGGAAAGGCGTCCTTTGGGTCCTTCCAGGGACCATACATCAGGTGCAGCAGGACATTGATTGCGATGTAGTTCAGCATCAATGTGGAGACAATCTCGTTAACCTGCAGTTTGAGTTTCAGCAACACAGGTGCAACTGCCCAGAGCAGCCCACACACCATGGCTACGGCCATCATCAGGGGCAAGCGCATGCCCGGGCTGCCGATGTCCCAAATAGTGACGGCTGTTGCGCCTATAGCCCCGAATATCATCTGGCCTTCGAGCCCCAGATTCCAGAATCTGGCCCGGAATGCCAGGCAGCCAGCCAGGCCGACCATAATCAGTGGTGATGCCTGAAACAGCACAGACTTCAGGCTTTGGGCATCAAACAGTGTGAGAATGACAAATTCGTTCAGTAGCTCTCCGGCAGGTACGCCCGCCAATACCAGTATGATGCCGGACAACAATAGTCCCAGAATCATTGATGCCCCGAGGATCAGAGCCTGCCAGGGCCACGCCATCTGTTGGCGGACTTCCAGAGTGTATCTGCGGTTCAGCAGGGGGCGCCTTAATGCAAAGTCAGACATGGTTCACCATTGCTTGCCCGATGGCCTGGCGGTCAGCCGGCTGTGAAAATTCGGCCACGATGCGGCCGGCGGACATGACGCCAATCCGGTCTGCCATGGCCATGACTTCATCCAGGTCCTCACTGATCAGGAGCACCGCTGCGCCGTCATCCCGCGCTGCCCGCAACCTGTCGCGGACAGCTTCTGTGGCCTTTACATCCAGGCCGCGACTCGGGCTATGGGCAAGCACCAGTCTGGGTGGGTGGTTGAATTCCCGGGCTATGACCAGCTTCTGGGCATTCCCCCCGGAAAGCAGGGCGGCTTTCTGTTTCAGGGACCGGACGCCCTGGACATCAAACTGCCGTACCGCTTCTGCAGCATCCGCTTCAATCGCCCGGGTTTTCAGGTACCAGAAGGGGCCATAACGGCCGGAGTGAATATCACCAAGAGCAAAGTTGTCGGCTATAGAAAGAGGGCCGGCCAGCGCAGCGCCATAGCGGTCAGCTGGTATGGAGGCAATGCCAATATCGCGCCTTCTGGCTGCGTCGAAATCCGCAAGGTCGCCTTCGCCGACTATTTCCATTTGTCCTTCTACCGGTTCGGGAATACCCATCAGGGCGTTGGCCAGTTCACTCTGGCCATTACCACCGACCCCCGCAAGCCCATAGATCTCGCCCTGGTTCAGGGTGAGGTCCAGACTGTTGAGTGCGCGTAGCGCGCCCGTGCTGGTAAGGCCTTTTACCTGCAGGTAGGGTGCCCCAGGCGCGCGTTTCTCAGTTGGGGCTGACTGGTCGGGGGCGGATTCACCCACGGTGAGTCTGATCAACTCATCTACAGACACAGAATCCGGTTTGAGGCTTTTGACTGTCTGGCCTGCCCGCATGATGGTGACCTGGTCTGCGTAGCGCAGGACATCGTTCATCTTGTGCGTCACCAGAATGACGGCTGCGCCCTCCCGGGCAAAGCCCTGCACTGTGGTCAGCAGCCGCTCGGCTTCTTCTTCGGTGAGTACCGCTGTCGGTTCGTCCAGGATCAACACCTTGGCTCCGGCCAGCAGTACTTTAAGAATCTCTACCCGCTGCTGTTCAGCTATGGATAGCTGGTCAACACGAGTATCGGGATTGATCTCAAATCCAATGCGCCTGGCCATGGCACGGATGTCATCAGACACCCGGCGCAGGCGTTCCCGGTAAAGCCCCGAAGTCTGGATATGCCCCAGGTTCAGGAGAATATTTTCAGCAACAGTAAAAGGCATGACCAGTTTGAAGTGCTGGTGGACCATGCCAATGCCCAGCTTCGCTGCTTCTTTGGGGCCTTTGAGTTTTACCGGGTTATCATCAATGAACAGCGATCCGCCTTCGGGGCCATACAAGCCGGCCACAATGTTCATCAGGGATGACTTTCCGGCGCCGTTTTCCCCCAGCAGGGCATGCACCTCTCCCCACTTGGCGGTAAAGTCAGCGTCAGACAAGGCCTTGAAACCATCAAAGGTCTTGCTGACACCGCTCAGCTGGATCGCGTTCTGTTTATTCATTGCTGTGTAATAACCCCATCAACAAACCAGTCCATCTGCCATAGATCGCCATCAGATACGACTTCGCCTGCGGCGGCGCGAACCGTGCCGTTCTGGTCAGTCAGCGGGCCGGCATAGACTTGCAGTTCGCCATTCATCAGTTTCTCGCGGGCAGCCATGATCCTGGCTTCTTCTTCGTCATCAATGTTCGGTCCACAGCAGGCGATGTCAGTACCACCTTCTTCCATGGAAAGAAGCGCGCCGTGTGGTGCAGGTACCCAGTTTCCGGCGATGATTTTTTCCAGCTCGGTTTTCAGGAAGCGATCCCAGACCCACACTGATGAACAAATGGTGGCTTCCGGAGCAAACTCACGGAAATCACGATGGTGCCCTGTGCCGTAGACGCCATTTTCCTGGGCAACCAGTTGCGGTGTCGGAGTGTCTACGTGCTGGCCGATGACATCAGCACCCTGATCGATCAGGGCCTTGGTTGCTGAGCGTTCTTTGGTGGGGTCGTTCCAGGCGCCGGTATAGACGACGGTGACGGTCGCGTCCGGGTTCATTTCCCGGGCACCCATGGCGTAGGCGTTGATCGTCCAGTTCACCACGCCGAACGGGTTAGCGGCGACGAAACCGAGCTTGCCGGATTCAGATGCTGCGCCGGCTGCCATGCCACAAAGGTACTGGCTTTCGTAAGTACGACCATAGAACGACAGCAGGTTGGGACCGTTGGTGGTGCCGGAACCGTTCAGGAAGGCTACGTCCGGATAGTCTTCGGACAGAGATTTGAACGTATCGGAGTAACCGAATGCTGTACCGATAATGATGTTGGCGCCACGCTTGATAAAGCGTTCGACGGCTGGCCGGATAGCAGAGGCGGATTCAGGAACGCTTTCCACGTACTGGATTTTGATATCCAGCTCCTTTTCCAGGCGCTGGCGCGCTTCATCGAAGGCCTGGGTCCAGCCGCCGTCATTGGTTGGGGAAATATACAGCATGGCGATCTTTGGCGGCTCGTCGAGAGTCAGACCCTCGGCATTAGCAATGTTCATAAGGCCAAAGAAGCTGGCCAGTGCAAAACCGGCACTGAGTATTAGCTTTTTCATCGAGTTATTTCCTTTGGGTTGGTAAGGCGCAGTTACATCATGTAGTTGATTCGAAAAACGTTACCTTCAGGGTCCAGGAGCACTGCCTGATACCAGTTGTAGTAGGTTTTGTAGGGTTCCTTGATGATGGTGGCACCTGCGGCCAGAGCCTTGGGCACGAACTCGTCAACTTCTTCCTGGCTGTCGACATCTATGTTGAGAAGAAACTTGCAGCCTTTAGTGTCCGAATACTCGTCCAGTTTCAGAAGCTCATAGGCGTCTGTCGCGTTAAAGCCGATGCAGGAGCGACCTGTGTCCAGCCCACGGAAAATGGGCGAGCGGATTTCAGGAATTTCCTTGAATCCGAACAGGTCCCGGTAAAAAACGCTCAGGCCCTCAATGTCGTCGGCAAAGATGTTTACATAAGAAAGCGTGCTCATTTCAGGCAACCTCCTGGGTACCACCAAAAGTGGTCTGTTTAACGAACTTGGATTTGAGGTGATCGCCGGAACTGACCGGGGGGTAGGTTGCCTTGCCATTTTCGTCCAGGCAGCTTGGCAGGCATTCGATCATGGCGTCGTAGTTGGGCTGATGGAAAAAAACGATGGACTGGCGTGGGTGAGCCGTACTTGCATCCAGCGGCGGGTTGACGACACGGTGCAGGGTAGAAATCCACTGGTCGTTGGTCCAGCGCATCATGAGATCGCCGATATTGACCGCGAAGCTGTCCTCTGCGTAAGGCACACTCACCCAGTCCCCGTTCCGGTTACATACCTGGAGGCCGCCTGGAGAGTTATCCGGTTTGACAATAGTCAGGCTGCCATAGTCGGTGTGGGCGCCAGCACGCATCTGGCCTTCCTCTATATTGGAGCCCATGTTGGGGTAACTGAGGGTCCTGAGCATGCTGATTTCTTTGTCGATCTTGTCGTCGAAGAAATGCTCATCAAGCTTCAGGGAGAGAGCAAAAATGCGCATCAGCGAACGGGCCAGGCTGCTCATGGCGTCGAAATACTCGGCGTAGGCTGCCTTGAAGCCTTCGATGGTTTCGGGCCAGACGTTCGGGGCAAAGTGGGGGCCTGCAGCGGCTCCTCGATGGTAATCATCTTCGGGCACATCGGTAGGCCCTATAGAAAATGACTCCTTCAGGTCCCCGGGAGCTGCTTCTTCCATAGAGTAGGACAGGCTTTCTTCTGCTACTGCGCTATAACCGCGCACCATATCGGGGCTGGGGCGGTCTACTTTGCGTTTTTCAGCCATGGGCAGCTGGAAAAATTTCTGGCTCAGAGAGTAAACGCGCTCCACCAGATCCCTGGGGATGCCATGGTTGGTAATTACCAGGAAGCCGATATCCTTACAGGCCCTGTCGATTTCTTTTGCCACCTGCTCTTTGCCTTCAGGGGTACCCTCGAAATACGGGGCAAGGTCAATCGTTGGTACGTGTTGTAACTGCATGGTACACACCCTCCTTTCAGTACTGTTGTGGCGAGAAGGGCCTGGCGTTGGCCAGAAAAACGGATTCTCGCTTGCTGAAAGACTCAGCAGCAAGTGTGCCAGTTTATTAAATTACATAAAAAACAGCGTCTTAGGTTTTTAGCGAGGTTTTATGCGGATCAAATGGTCTGGATTAGAGTGCATGGTTCTGAGTTAGGCTCAAAGATAGGCACAAAATGGGGGCGGGAGGTTTCCCTGATACAGATCAGGTGGTTTTTCGAGGGGTTACACCATTCAGGATGATCGTTTCGAGACTGATCAGCGTTTCTTTAAAGAAGCCGGGGTCGTCCAGAGTCTTCCCGGCGACGGCTTCGACCTGAACGCGAAAGTCTGCGTAGTGCTGGGTTGTTGCCCAAAGCGAGAAAATCAGGTGATAGGGTTCTACGGCGGTCAGTTTGCCCTGGTCAATCCACGTCTGAATAACTGCAATTTTGTTCTCCACCAGGTCGTGAAGTGGCTGTTGCAGTTCTGTCAGCATCAGTGGGGCTCCCTGCATGACTTCCATGCAGAAAAGGCGGGATTCCGCCGGGTGGTCACGGGAGAATTCCAGCTTGACCCTGAGATAGTCCCGTATGGCTTCTATCGGGTCCCGGTCTTCCGTAAAGGATCTGAGCGGCTTGAGCCACAGGTCCAGAAGGCTTCGTAGTACGCTGACATAAAGCTCTTCTTTATTGTTGAAATAATAGAAAAGGTTGGTTTTCGATACATCTGCCAGCGAGGCTATCTGTTCGATGCTTGCTCCGTGCAGTCCGTACTTTGAGAAGGTTGCCAGTGCGGCTTCAAGTATAACCGCGCGTTTTCTTTCACTGTTGCGAAGTCTTCTGTTAAGTGATGCAGCAGACGGCACCCGCTGTTGCTTGCGTGAAGGCTGTCGGGCTGGTTCCTTGCCTTTAATGCTGGCACTCACATGACTCTCCGCTGTTTGAATCCGGGGCTCATTCTAGCACCGGAATCTGCAATGAATAGGTCCTTTGATCGTTTCATTGACCTTGCCCCAAAAACGAACGTGGTGCACAAACCAAGTGCTCTAAAGCAGACCATATGGTCTGAACCTTCTCTTGTTTATTTCCTACTTCACTGAAAATAAAGAATAAAACAACTTATGGCCGGTATTGTGCTGAAGCTTGACTCAAGAGTGGTGTTTCTAGCGTCACCATAAAACCGGAACCGTGAGGTGAAACAGATGAGCGAACAGATGAATATCGGGGTCTTCATTCCTATCGGCAACAATGGATGGTTGATTTCAAAGAACTCGCCGCAGTACATGCCGACCTTTGAGTTGAACAAAGAGATCACCCAGAAAGCTGAAAGCTATGGCTTTGACTTTGCACTGTCGATGATCAAATTGCGCGGTTTTGGGGGAGAAACGGAGTTCTGGGAGCATAACCTGGAGTCTTTTACCCTGATGGCCGGCCTGGCAGCGGTCACCAGCAAGATCCAACTGTTCGCTACTGCAGCCACACTTACCATGCCTCCGGCAATTGTTGCCCGTATGGCCTCCACCATCGATTCCATTTCGGATGGCCGTTTCGGGGTTAATCTGGTAACCGGGTGGCAGAAACCTGAATACTCCCAGATGGGCCTGTGGCCAGGGGATGAGTTCTTTGGTTCCCGTTACGAATATCTGGGTGAGTATGCACAGGTATTGAGGGATCTCTGGGCCACTGGCCGCAGTGATTTCAAGGGTGAGCATTTCCAGATGGACGACTGCCGGGTAAGCCCCCTTCCCAAGGCAGATATGAAGGTTATCTGCGCCGGCCAGAGCGAGGCTGGCATGGCGTTTACGGCCAAATATGCCGACTACAACTTCTGTTTTGGCAAGGGCGTGAATACCCCGACTGCCTTTGCACCGACAGTGGAACGCCTGGTAGAGGCTATCGAAACATCCGGCCGTGATGTCAGCTCTGTTGCCCTGTTTATGATTATTGCTGACAAAACCGATGAGGCCGCGCGTGCGCGTTGGGAATTCTACAAGGAAGGTGTCGATGAGGAAGCTGTGGCCTGGCTGGGTACTCAGGGCGCGGCAGACAAGACGTCGAAATCTGATACCAACATTCGCCAGATGGCAGACCCTACTTCTGCAGTAAATATCAACATGGGCACACTGGTTGGTTCCTATGAGAACGTTGCCCGGATGCTGGATGAAGTGTCCACCGTGGATGGTGTCAGCGGTGTCATGCTCACCTTTGATGACTTTGTTCAGGGCATTGAAGACTTTGGTAAATACATCCAGCCACTGATGACGAGTCGTGTCCACGTAACGGGTCAGGTGGAGGAGGCCGTATGAATATCGCAACCGAAAAGTCAGGTTACGCCCTTTGTACCGGTGGCGAAGCAGTACTTGAGCTGCCGGGTAGGCCAGAGCCGCTGCACATGCGTGCCAGTGAAACAGCACTGATTGTCGTTGATATGCAGAATGCTTACTCCACCATTGGCGGCTATCTGGATAAAGCCGGTTTTGATGTGTCTGCGACTGGCCCGGTTATCCAGCAAATCAAACGGGCCATTTGCGCGGCAAGAGCAGCCGGTATACCTGTGATCTTCTTCCAGAATGGCTGGGACCCGCAGTACGTTGAGGCGGGCGGCCCGGGCTCTCCGAACTGGTACAAGTCCAATGCCCTGAAGGCTATGCGCAAGGAACCAGAGCTTAATGGCAGTCTCCTTGCCAAGGGTACATGGGACTACGATCTGGTAGACGAACTGCAGCCGCAGGCGGGCGATATAGTTATACCAAAGCCCCGTTACAGTGGCTTTTTCAATACTGCCTTTGACAGCATCCTGCGCAGTCGTGGTATCCGCAATCTGGTGTTTACCGGTATTGCTACCAACGTTTGTGTTGAATCCACCCTGCGTGATGGCTTCTTTCTGGAGTACTTCGGAGTGGTTCTTGCCGATGCCACCTACCAGGCCGGGCCTGAGTTCATTCAGCAGGCGGCTCTGTACAACATTGAAACCTTCTTTGGCTGGGTATCCAGTACCGACGATTTCTGCAATACGTTTGGCTCTTCAAGCGAAACAGCAACATCCACCCAGTCTCAAACCAGCCCTGTATAAACAACGGAGATTTATCATGCCTAAAACATCCATTATTCCAGAAGGTACCGGCAAGCCGCTGGCACCCTATGTACCTGGCTCCATGGCTAACGATGTACTTTATGTTTCCGGAACCCTGCCGTTCGACAAGGACAATAACGTAGTTCATGTGGGTGATGCTGAAGCCCAGACCCGGCACGTGCTGGAGGCTATCAAAGGCGTTGTTGAAGCGGCGAATGGCACCATGGATGACGTTACTTTCAACATGATTATGGTGACGGACTGGGACAACTATGACGCAGTCAACAAGGTCTATGCCGAATACTTTCCGGGTGAAAAACCTGCCCGTTATTGTATCAAGTGCGGTCTGGTCAAGCCGGATGCTCTGGTGGAAATCGCCAGTATTGCGCACGTAGGAAAATGATGAACGGTACAGCCGGTGCACTCTACTGGGAGACCTGTGGCCCGGAAGACGGTGAAACGGTCGTGTTGAGTGCCGGTCTGGGAGGTTCAGGTAAATACTGGGCTTCCCAGATACCGGCACTCGCTGAGCGCTACCGGGTTCTGGTTTATGACCAGTTTGGCACTGGTCGCAGCCCGGGTGAGGTGCCGGAACTCTATACTGTTGCAGATATGGCGGCAGAGCTCGATGTGCTCCTCGCAGAAACTACCGCCGGCCCGGTGCACTTTGTAGGCCATGCACTTGGCGGGCTGATAGGCCTTGAGCTGGCGCGGCTCTCACCGGAACGGGTAGGAAGCCTGCTGCTGATAAATGCCTGGGCAGAGCCTAATGCCTATTCCAGCCGTTGTTTCTCTGTTCGTCGCAAACTGTTGATAAGTGAGGGGCCAGAGGCGTATCTGGAGGCCCAGCCTCTGTTTCTCTACCCCCCGGTGTGGATTGCGGAGAACAGCGACTGGCTTGAGCAGGAAACTGCTCACCAGCTTGCAGGCTTTCCGCCGCCGGAGAATCTGTTACATCGCCTGCGGGCCCTGCAAGCCTGGAAAATAGCTCCTGAGGAGCTGGCGGAGGTGCAGGCAGGCTCCCTCGTTCTGGCCACCAGGGATGACGCCCTTGTGCCCTGGAATTGTTCCCAGAAACTGGCCGCAGGATTGCCGTGCTCCAGCGTACAGCTTTTACCGGCGGGCGGACATGCGATCAATGTCACTGAGCCGGAACGGTTTAATGCGCTGATGCTCAACCATCTCCGGAAATACCGCCTGCCCACGGCAACCATAACGACTCAGGAGGCTTCATGAGCCAACAACTGGAAACCAGAGCTCTCGACCAACTGTTTTCCGAGGCCCGCACCCATAATGGCTGGCAGAGCCAGCCGGTAACCGATGAGACCCTGCGTCAGCTCTACGAGCTGGTAAAAATGGGGCCTACGTCGGCCAACTGCAGCCCGGCCCGGTTTGAGTTTATTTGTAGTGACGATGGCAAGAAGAAGCTGGAGCCGTGTCTGTCCAGTGGCAATCGGGAAAAGACAATGACGGCGCCGGTAACGGTCATAGTGGCATATGACGAAGAATTCTATGAACGCCTGCCAGAGCTGTTTCCCCACGGTGATGCCCGCAGCTGGTTTACCAGCAGCCCGGAAATGGCACATGAAACGGCCTTCCGGAACAGCTCCATGCAGGCGGCTTATCTGATTCTGGCGGCACGCTCTCTGGGCCTGGACACTGGCCCAATGTCTGGTTTCGATCCCGGGAAAGTGAATGAGGCTTTTTTCGCCGGTACCAGCTGGAAAGTGAATCTTCTGATCAATCTGGGCTATGGCGACCCGGAGAAACTCTACGACAGATTAATGCGGCTTGAATTCGATGACGCCTGTCGCCTGTCCTGAAAGGAGAAAACCATGAAACCACAGCAGCAACTTCGTGAGGTTATGGCCATGCCACCCCAGGTGGACAAGCAGACATTCCGGGACGCCATGTCGACACTGGCTGCAGCCGTGAATATTGTGACTACGGACGGGCCAGGTGGTCGCGCGGGGTTTACCGCAACGGCAGTCTGCAGTGTCTGCGATGAGCCCCCCACGTTACTGGTCTGCCTGAATCGGGGTGCCTCGGTTTACGATGCATTCAGCGACAGTCAGAACCTGTGCGTTAATACTCTTGCAAATAGTCAGTCTGACTTGTCAGGCATATTTGGAGGGAAGTCTGAGATGGAGCAGAGATTTGCGGCTGCAGACTGGACTACGGCGGTTACGGGTGCACCTGTGCTGGAAGGTGCCCTTATCAGTTTTGATTGTACGATCAGTAAACGGGTAAGCGTAGGAACCCACGATATCCTGTTTTGTGAAGTTGCCAGTGTCAGACAGCAGGAAGAGGTTGGCAGTCTGGTTTATTTCGATCGTGGTTATCACCAACTGAAATCCAGTCGATAAGTAGCAGATACAGCCAGGCCAGAGCCCGGCTGCATTGTTGTTCATCTGAGTAAATAGTTATGCAGGGGGTGTCTGCATCACACTGACGTGAGCGGCCACCACCTTCCAGCCTTCAGCGAATCGGACCCAGGTCTGCATCTGGCGGCCCAGATTGTCTGTTTCGCCATCCCGGAACTGAGTGCTGACGGTGGCGAAGGTGTCACCAAAGGTAGTTACCACCGTGCCATGAAGGGTCCGGCCCGGCCCTACTGGCTGGCATTGCCGCCTATAAGCTTCGATAGCGTCGGCGCCGTAGAGATTTTCGGCAACGCCAAAGCGGACCGTGAATTCAGAACTCCAGAAATAGCCGTCAAGTACCTCCAGTTTGTTATCGAGCAGGGCCTTTTCATAGGTCTCGAAGGCATAGGTGACGCTGGCAACTGCGTCGGGTGCATTGACGATCAGGTCAGTCATTATGGATCTCCGGGGATGCTGGGGTAGATGCGGAGGAAGGCTTGGCCATGTACTGGCGCCAGCCTCCTGTAGCACTGATATCTGTGGCGCCTTCTATGCCGCAGGGTTCGCAGATAAAGCCGGTACACCAGGAACCATCTTCAAGCTCCAGCTGGCCGATGCCCAGAGGGTGAGGGATACCGGCTACAAACGTGCCAAACCTGTCTTCCGGTACCCGCCATACTTCTACCTCAATGGAGAAACCTGTGTCCTCAGATCTCACCAGTCCAGGTCGATACGGTGGGCCTCCTGCCAGTGCATAGAAGCGGTAGCGGGGGGCTGTGCGGGTTTGTCTGACCAGAACTGCGTCGCGTTCGGTTAACTGGCTGTTCAAAGGGTACCCTTCCAGGTGGGCGCCGCAGACTGCAACATCCAGTGTGTTCGGGATTCCGGACAGGCTCTCCTTTGGCAGCGGGTCAGTGGTTGCACCAACTGTTTCTGTAACCCGTTGGTGGAGCTCGTTGGCCAGACTGCTTAGTACGGTATCGCTCCAGGCTGGGCCAAACAGGGTGACACCCCACGGCATGTTGTTAGCCAGGGATCCAGCAGGAACGGACACTGCCGCGTAGTCCAGCAGATTCATGAAGTTGGTAAATGCGCCGAGGCGGGCATTGAGTGCTATGGGGTCGGCGATCATGTCGGCTATGGTGCAGGGGCCGGGGCAGGTGGGTGTAATGATTGTGTCCACCCCTGCCAGGATACGGTCGGCCTCTTGTTTCAGTGTCGCGAGCCGGTACTGGGCACGAAATGCGTCGCTGGCGGAAAGCTTGTCGCCATTGGCCACGATATCGCGGACCACAGGGTTGATCATCGCAGGATTGTCTACGAGTTCGCTGATAGCCAGTTGTCGCTCTGTAACCCAGGGGCCATCATAGAGTAACTCTGCGGCCTCGGAGAAAGGGCGAAAGTCGATTTCCACAGCTTTCCCGCCAAGGGCTTCGAGATGTTCGACAGCGGCTTCGAAAAGCCCTTTTGCTTCCTGGTATTCCACCAGTCCAAGTTGATCCGCAGGGGGTATACCGAACGTAAAGGATTCGCCGATCAGGCGGCTGGGTGGTTGGCGATTTTTTTGCCAGGGGTCGTCCGGGTTATGTGTGTCCGCCAGAGTCAGAACCTGATTGGCCTGAACCATGGTGCGAGCGAAGATCGATACGCAATCAAGGGTCTGGCAAGCAGGCACAACCCCTTCAACGCTCAGCCGTCCCAGGGTGGGCTTGAGACCGGCGATATGGTTGAGTGCTGCCGGTACCCGGCCAGAGCCTGCGGTATCGGTACCCAGAGCAAAGCTCACCATGCCCAGTGCCACGGCCACTGAAGAACCTGCTGACGACCCGCCGGAGACCCAGTCTCCATCAAAGGCATTACCACAGGGTCCGAAGTCAGAGCGGGTGCCGTTGAGCCCGGTAGCGAACTGATCCAGGTTGGTCTTGCCCACGGGGATGGCCCCTGCGGCCAATAACTGTCTGACTACGAACGCGCTGTCCTCCGGAAGAATGTTCACATGCCGGTTTGCCACGGTAGTCGGGATCCCCTTCAGGTGGATATTGTCCTTGATGGCAAAAGGTACGCCATACAGTGGTAATGATTCCGGTGCTTTGCCATCAAGGAATTGCAGAAAGGGTTCACGCTCTTCCGGTGTCAGGTAGTGAATCCAGATATTGCGGTCGCGGAAAGCCTCCTGATAGTCGTCGAGCTTCGCCAGCAGTGCTCTGGGAGTCATGTCTCCGGAGCGGTACAGGTGTTGGAGATGATCAATGTCGAGCCTTACAGGTGGTGTAAATCGTTGGTTCATAACGCCTCCAGTCGTTGGAGCAAGCTTTCGGAATCAGTAACGGCACCGAAGACGCCGCCCTGCATCTGGATCATCTTGATAGCATGGTCGTGATTCGCCGGATCTGTCGCGCCGCAGCAGTCTTCTACCAGCACACACTCGAAGCCCCTGTCATTGGCATCGCGCATGGTAGTGTGAACGCAGACATCGGTGGTGATGCCGGTCAGTACCAGGTTCTGGATACCCCGGGTCTTGAGGATCAGGTCCAGATCGGTGGCATAAAAAGAGCCTTTGCCGGGTTTGTCGATGATCGGTTCGCCTGCAAGGGGAGCCAGTTCCGGAATGATTTCCCAGCCGGGTTCGCCCCGAACCAGAATGCGCCCGCATGGGCCAGGGTCACCAATTCCTGCGCCGATCTGCCGGGAACGCCAGCGCTTGTTGGCCGGCAGGTCGCTGAGGTCGGGGCGATGCCCCTCACGGGTATGGATCACTGGCATGGCCAGGGCACGAAAGCGGGCCAGGAGTTGGCGGATGGGATTGATAGGAGCCCGGGTAAGGGAGAGGTCATAGCCCATGGTGTCGACATAGCCGCCCTTGCCGCAGAAATCTGTCTGCATATCGATAATGACCAGGGCGGTGTTGGTCTTGCCCAGGTTGTTGTCCCAGGGCCAGGCATAAGGGCGGGAATTCAGTGTTGTGGTCATGGCTGATGGCTCCATAATTGGTCAAACGGTTGAAAGGGCTTCAAGGAGTTGTCCGGAGGTCGCCGTAGCACCGAACAGCCCACCCTGCATTTCTGTCATGGTGAATATGGCGTCCCGGTGCCGGGTTTCGGTGGCGGCGGTGCAGTCCCGCAGAATCAGTGTCTCAAGTCCCCGGTCGTTGGCATCACGGATGGTGGTGTGTACGCACACATCGGTGGTCAGGCCAACGACGATGAGGTGAGTAATGCCTCGCAACCGCAGAATGTGATCCAGATCGGTAGCGTAGAAGGCGCCCTTGCCTGGTTTGTCGATTACGATTTCACCAGGGGCGGGCGCCAGTTCCGGAATGATTTCCCAGCCGGGTTCGCCGCGCACCAGAATTCTGCCCAGCGGGCCGGCATTGCCGATACCGGGACAGACCTGTTCGCTGCGCCATTGCTTGTTGGCAGGCAGGTCCACCAGCTCCGGTCGATGACCTTCACGGGTGTGGATGACCAGCGCCTCCGGCAGCTTTCGGAAAGCTGCCAACACGCGCTGAATGGGATCAATGGTTGCTCTCGCGGGAGTCAGATCGACCCCCTGGGAGTCGATGTAACCTCCCGGAGCGCAGAAGTCTTTCTGCATATCGATAACGATCAGCGCCAGTTTCCGAGGCTCTACCGGTGCTATGCAAGGCCACGCATATGGCCTTGCATCTGCTACCGTGAAGGTTGCCGCTTCGCTCACTTAAGCCGCCCCTGTACGCCTTGCACCAGGAAGTCCATCTTCTCGGTTTCTTCAAGGGTCATGGTGTCACCTTCCTTGACGATCACTTTCCCATCCTGACCAAACACCGGGCCGGCCCAGACCTGAAGCTCTTCATTCATGATTGCTTCCCGACGATCCAGTACGGTCTGTTGGTCCTCTTCGCTGACGGCACTGCCGAAATCGCTAAGCTTGGCGGCCTCGGTCAGCAGGTCGCCGCGCAGGTGCTCGGATTTCCAGCTGCCGTCTTTAGCAGAATTGACGATATTTACCATCATCGGGCCCCAGTTCCAGATGGCGCCAACCAGCCAGCCTTTCGGTGCGAACTGGCTCGCGTCGGCATGGTAGCCCACGGAGTAGACACCCCGGCGCTCAGCTACCTGAACATAGTTAATGGGGGAGTCCACATGGCCGGTCAGTACATCGGCACCGCCGCTGATCAGGGCTTCTGCTGCTTCAGCTTCCCGGGTCGGGTCCGACCAGCTGGAAGTCCAGATCACGGAAGTGGTGACCTCTGGATTCACGCTCTGGGCGCCCCGGGTGAAGGCATTGATGTTACGCAGTACCTGCGGGATCGGGTGCGCGGCGATAAAGCCAAGTTGGTTGGTCCCGGTGGTCAGGCCAGCAGCGACACCCGCCAGGTACATGGCCTGGTCGATCTCGGCAAAGTAGGTCATCAGGTTATCGGAGGTCTTGAGGCCACCGGAGTGGGCAAAGTGAACGTCGGGATACTTCTCGGCAACCTTCAGCGCGTGGTCAAGGTAGCCGTAGCTGGTAGGGAAGACCACCTCCACGCCGGAACGGACCATGCGTTCCATAACGCGCTGAACATCTGCGTTCTCCGGAATGTTCTCGAAGTACACAGTTTCCACGTCGTCCATGTGTTCTTCCAGGTAAAGCCGGCCCTGTTCCTGAGCATAGTTGTAGCCATAGTCAGACTTCGGGCCAACGTAAATAAAACCAACCTTGGTCTCTGCGGCGGCCTGGACGCTGATTGCCAGGATAGAAGTAGCGAGTAGAGTGCGGATTACTTTTTTCATGGAGATTCTCCGTTTGATAATGTCTGGTTGGTTATCGGGCATTTTGGAATACCACCCTGAGACCGGCTGGCATGCCGCCACCGCTTGCCTTGAGGCCGCGATAGCTGAGCATCAGCACGCTCAGGGGGATCATGTAAGGGAGGGTTGCCAGCAGGTAGGGAGAAATATTCACGCCCCAGGACTGCAGTTTCAGGTTGAGGGCTTCGGAGGCGCCAAACAGCAGGGCCGCTGGTAATGCGTACCAGGGGTTCCAGCGGGCAACAATTACCAGGCCGACAGCAACCAGCCCCCGGCCTGCGGTCATGCCTTCGACCCAGTTGGCGGTGTAGTCCACCGCCAGTGCAGCGCCGGCAAAACCTGACATCAGACCACCAAAGGCAATGGCTGCCAGTTGATAGTGCATCGGGTTGTGCCCGAGGTTGCGGGTGATGTCCTGGGATTCACCGGTGGAGCGCCAGCGCAGGCCGGTGCGGGTCCGGAACAGGAAAATGGAGATAACCGGGATCGCGAGCAGGGTGAGCAGCACAGTTGGAGTGATGGGGCCAAGAAACTGGCCGAGCAGCGGAATATCGCTGACGAACGTATGGTTCAGATTGCCCAGGGTGTCGATCTTGTCGCCTACGAAAGGCGTGCCATAGTAGGCACTGAGACCACTGCCGAGAACCAGTACCGCAACGCCGCTGGCAATCTGGTTGGCGCCACACCCGAGTACAAGTATGGCGTGCACCATTGATAGTGCGATGCCGGCAAAGCAGGCGGCCATAACGCCCAGCCAGGGATCGCCGGTCACGGACGCTACCGCGAAGCCGGTCATTGCGCCCAGCAACATCTGACCTTCTACTCCAAGGTTGATAACACCACTGCGCTGGGTCATGGCCTCGCCAAGCACCACGGCGAGCACCGGTGTGGCACTGCGCAAGGCAGCAAACAGAAGGGTAAGGAGTTCAGTTGTAAAGTATTCCATACAGGATCCTTTGGATTGCTATCGGGCTATGGGCCGCTCAGGTGTTACGGCGCCGGCCCCACAGGCTTGCTACGGCGAGCACGATGATGAACAGCAGTGCCTGAAGAATGTCGGCGCTGGCTTTGGGAAGCTGGGCATACAGTTGCAGAGAGTCTGCGGAGGCCAGCAGGCCGCCCATCAGCACCGATAACGGAATGATTCGCAGGAAATGCTGGCCGGCGAGCCATGCCACCAGAAAGCCGGTCATGCCATAGCCACTGGCCAGACCATCCTGCAGGCGATTCTGGATCACAGAAGCTTCGGCGATACCGGCGAGGCCAGCCAGTAATCCGCCCACGGCCATGACAATAAGTACGTTGCGCTCGTAGGAAATACCGGCAGTCGCGCCGACCCGAGGGTTGCTGCGGCTGACCTGAAGGCCAAGGCCCCAACGGCTTCGGGTTACCAGTATGTGCAGGATGACGGCGGCTACAATGCCGAACACCAGCCCCATGTGGACCCGGGTGTCGAAGAATTGCGGCAGGATCGCCCCGGCCGGAAACTCAATAGTGGCAGGCCATCCGAGAGAGTTAGGGTTTTTCCAGGGGCCATGGACCACAAAGCTCACCAACAGGATTCCCACGTAGTTCAGCAACAGGGTGGATATGGTTTCATTGACCCCGAGACGGGTCTTGAGCAGCCCGGGGATTACTCCCCAGAGCGCGCCACCAGCCATGGCGCCGGTAAGCATCAGCGGCATCAGTATCCAGCCGGGCTGATCCACCGCGGCCAGCACGGCCCCGGTGCCAAACAGGGCGCCCAGGTAGAGTTGCCCTTCGCCACCAACACTGATCAGTCCAAGCCGGGCAGGCAGGGCAACTGCCAGGGCAGTCAGCAGAATGGGAGCGGTTTTAACCAGGGTCTCGCTGAAGGAATAGCTGTCGCCGAAGGCGCCCATGACCATTTCCTGGAACAGGGATACTGCTTCACGGCCATTGATGGCAAAGAACGCCAGGGTTGCCACCACGAAAATGATAGCCATGACCAGAACGGCGCCGGCCGGGCCCGCCAACAGTCGCAGCCCAGGTTTTAAAACAGGTTGGGTGGCGTTTGTCATGATGCGGCCCTCGCGTGTGAGTCAGCGGGTTTCTGTCCGGTTGGTATTTGGGGGTTGGCAGGCTGATGTTCGCCAGTCATGGCCCTGCCTATATCCAGCCGGTCGCACTCCCGCGGGTCGAAAATCCCGGATATCCGGCCTCCCTGCAGCACAGCAATGCGATGGGCGTAAGACATGAGGTCGTCCAGGTCTTCCGAAATCCACAACACCGCAGCACCGTCATTAGCTTTGGCAAACAGGGCCTGGTAAATGTCGTGGGCGGCGCCGGCATCCAGCCCCATGGTGGGGTAGGCGGCGACGATCAGATCTTTATCTCCTTCCAGTTCTCTGCCCACAACCAGTTTCTGAAGGTTGCCGCCAGACAGTTGGCCTGCCGCCAGCGCCGGGTTATCGGGGCGTACCTGGTAGCGTTGGATAATGTCCCGGGTCAGTTGCTCTTCCGGCGCCCAGGCAGGGAAGAAGCTCAAGTGCCGGAAATGAGCGAGGGCTACATTGGTTGTCAGCGACAGATCTGCCGCGACCGCGTTAACCGCCGGTTGTTCCGGTATATAGGACACCCGGTCTGAAGTGCTCGGGGGGCGGCTGGCGGACTGCAGGATATGACCATCAATGATGACTTCTCCCCTGGCTAGTGGCGTCAGGCCTACCAGTGCGTCTGCCAATAAGTGCTGGCCATTGCCGGAAACTCCGGCAACTCCGAGAATCTCGCCGGGTGCAATATCCAGTCGGATGTTCTCCACTGACTGGACTCCGTGACGGGCACTGAGGTCCCGGATCGAAATCCGGGGCGGCCGGTTGGCGAAGGCTTCACGGGGCGTGACCTCAATGGCGGAGCGCTGGTTGCTGTCCCCCATCATAAGGCTCACCAGAGAGGATTCTGTGCACTGTTTACGATCCAGTGTCTGAACCACCTGGCCGGCCCGCATCACGACAACCCGGTGAGCACAAGCCATCACGTCCTGCATTTTGTGGGTGATAAGCACCACGCTGCGGCCAGCCTCTGACAGTTTCCGGATAAGTGCCCAGAGGCGTTCTGCTTCCTGGGGTGGAAGCACTGATGTGGGCTCATCCAGAATCAGAACCTTTGCGTCCAGATTCAGAACCTTGACCAGTTCAAGCAGTTGCCGTTGTCCCACGGAAAGGTCTCGCACCAGTGTGTCCGGTGTCAGACCCGGGGCCAGCTCCTGCAGATAGGTGAGTACGGCCTTGCGAGGAGACGTGCGGAAAAGCCGGCGAAAGGTCCAGAAGGGCGGTTTCGGGTAGGCCAGTAGCAGGTTGTCCAGTACGGACAGGGCGGGTACCAGGTTGAACTGCTGGAATACCATGCCAATACCCAGAGACATTGCTTTCTGGGGCGACTCAATGGTGGTTTCTTTGTCGTCAATGAGAATGGCGCCGTCATCCGGAGGATACAGCCCAAACAGCATCTTCATGAGGGTGCTTTTACCCGCGCCGTTCTCTCCGAGCAGTGCGACCACCTCTCCGGTACAAATGTCCAGAGAGATTCCGTCATTTGCCGTAACGTCGCCGAAGCGTTTGGTGATGTTGTAAAGCTGGATGTTCATGACAACGACTCTTTTCGTTTATTTCTGTTGTATACAAGATTGCATGGATCATGCCAGATGAGGTCCGGGCGTATGGTTAAGGTGCCTGTATTCCATTGAGCTTAATAACTGTCAGAAATAACGAGAAAAATAATACGGTTGGTGTTTTATTTTGGTGCGGAAAGTCTGTATCTGCACAGAATAAGTGCGCTAACAGAGGTGTGGAATGGATTGAAAAGTCTTCCTCTATAGTTAATGATGTATGCAACAAAGAGTAGGAGCGAGACATGACTGAATTAACACGGAAGTGGACCGCTGACCGCATCTACGACGAGCTGCGTCAGGGGATTATGACTCTTGATCTGTATCCGGGGAGTCGGGTCACGGAAACTGAGCTGGCGCAACGGTTCAGCGTCAGCCGGACACCGGTCAGGGAGGCGCTTCAGCGCTTGGCTGTAGAAGGATATCTGACTATTCGCCCCAAGCATGGTTGCTACATTCGCCAGCTTGATGTTTTTGAACTGGCGGAATACTACGACGTGCGGGTTGGTCTTGAACTGGAGGGAGTGGCGCTTACAAGTCAGCGGGTGCCCTACCGGGAACTGGCGCAGCTTGCGGATGACTGGGACCCGCGGAAGCTGATGTACGGTTCCGAAGGAACGGAATGTTTCAAGGATGCCGAAGAGGCCTTTCATATCCGGCTCGCCAGCCTCAGCGGCAATATGGTGCTGGTGCAGTACCTGAAGGGTGTGAATGACCATATCAGGATTGTTCGGCGCCTGGGGCTGCCCGATACGGAAAGCGTGATAAAAACCTACGAAGAACATCATGAGATCTGTCAGAGAATTCTCGCCAACGACCTGGCTGCGGCCACGAATGTACTTCGGGCTCATATTCACGAGAGCCAGACCAAGAGTCGTGAGGTGACTCTGGTTCAGCTCGAAGCCCGCCGGCGTTTGAGGGAAGAGGAAGGCTAGTTCGGTCGGACGCCCAGCCTGATGGCATGGTTCCTGCTCCATAGTTTTCATTCCGAATGACACCGACAAGACTGGAGGCAGTATGAGTGGACTAGGTGGGTTGAATAAATCTCCCAATGGCGTTGTGATAGGTCTGGTTCAGCTGCAGCTGCCAGATGTGTCTACGCCAGAGCAGCTGGCGAGTCAGACCCGCCGCGTGTGTGAGTTGGTAGGCAAGGCTCGCCGCCAGTCACCAGTCATGGATCTTGTGGTGTTTCCCGAGTATTGCCTGCACGGTCTCTCCATGAGCATCGACCCGGCCATCATGTGTGACCGCGACGGCCCGGAAATGGCGGCGTTTCAGGCCGCCTGCCGGGAGCACGACATCTGGGGGTGTTTTTCCATCATGGAGAGCAACCCTGAAGGCAACCCCTATAACACTGGTGTGATTATCGATAACACTGGTGAATTACGGCTGTTCTATCGCAAGTTGCACCCATGGGTGCCAGTGGAGCCATGGGAGCCAGGTAACCTTGGCATTCCCGTCTGCGATGGCCCTAATGGCAGCCGTCTGTCACTGGCCATCTGTCATGATGGCATGTTCCCGGAAGTCGCTCGCGAGTGCGCCTACAAAGGCGCCAATATCATGCTGCGCACAGCTGGCTACACAGCGCCGATCCGACATTCCTGGAAAATCACCAATCAAGCCAATGCATTCTGTAACCTGATGGTGACCGCCAATGTTTGCCTGGCGGGGAGTGACGGCACCTTTAACTCCATGGGCGAAGGTATGGTGGTTAATTTTGATGGTGAGCCGATGGTAGAAGGTAATGGCTTTGCCGATGAAATCATCACTGCAGAAGTGCGCCCTGACCTGGTAGATGAGGCCCGTATCCACTGGGGCGTCGAGAATAATATCTATCAGCTTGGACACCGTGGCTATGTAGCGGTGAAAGGCGGCGCCAGCGATTGTCCGTACACATTCATGCAGGATATGGTGCGTGGCCAGTACAGGCTGCCCTGGGATGATGATGTGAAAGTGGTGGATGGCAGGGGCTTTGGTTTTGAACCGCCGGAACGTGAATACAAGCCTGGCTGATGGCAGGTGAGCAGGATTGCCAGGAGGGCATGTGCCCTCCTGATTTTGTGTTGTTCAGATCCCCACTAACTGCGAAGCCATCCGGTTCTGCTCTTCAATGATGTGCGTTAGTGACCGGCTCCGAAGATGGCCGTCTTCAATAACGATCCGACCATTGATGATGCTCCAGTGCACCCGTGGCGGTGTGCAGAAAACCAGAGAGGCAAGCGGGTCACTCTGGCCTCCGGCCATGCCGATGTCATCTGTGCGGAAAGCGACTATATCAGCGCAGTAACCAGGCTGAATGCGGCCAAGAGCGTCGCCTCTTCCCAGAACTTCGGCACCACCACGAGTGGCGATACGCAGTGCTTCGCGGGCAGTCATGGCTCCGGGTTGCTGATCCCTTACCCGTGCGGACAACATGGCCAGCCGGGCTTCATCGAGAAGATTTCCGCTGTCATTGGACGCGCTGCCGTCTACACCCAGGCTTACCTTGACTCCGGCATCCAGCATTTGCCTTACAGGTGCAATGCCTGAAGCCAGCCGCATATTGGAGCAGGGGCAGTGGGCAACTCCGGTACCTGTGCGGGCAAACAGTTCAATACCTGGTGCATCAAGATGTACGCAGTGCGCATGCCATACATCTTCGCCCACCCAGCCTACATCTTCGGAGAATTCCGTAGGTGTCATGCCGTAGCGTTCCATACTGAACGCCAGGTCTTTCCAGTTTTCCGCTGTATGGGTATGCAGCCCCACCTTCAGTGATCTTGCCATGGTGGCTGCTTCGCGCATCAGGTCTTTGGTGACAGTGAAGGGTGAGCAGGGTGCCAGCGCTACCCGGATCATGGCATCCGGGCTGTAGTCGTGGTGAGTCTCAACCGCTCGCTGCATGTCCCTGAGAATCGCGTGTTCGTCTGCTTCCACCAGTTCATCCGGTGGCAGGCCGCCCTGACTCTGGCCGAGGCTCATAGCTCCTCTCGCGGCGTGAAAACGGATCCCCATTTCAATGGCTGCCTGAACACTGTCATCCAGAGTGATGCCGTTCACATACAGGTAGGCGTGATCGGCAGCTGTAGTGCACCCGGACAACATGAGTTCGGCCATGGCGGTACGGCTTGCCGCCCGTTGCATTTCCGGTGTGATGTTGCGCCAGACGGGGAACAGGGCACTGAGCCAGTCGAACAGCTCCCCGTTCTGGGCAGCAGGTAAAGCCCGGGTCAGGGACTGGAACATGTGGTGGTGAGTGTTGATGAGGCCTGGAATCACTACATGGCCACTAAGATCGATTGTGCGGCTGGCATCCTCTGGGCATTCATCGGATGTCCCAACGGCTTCAATGCGGTTGTCGCGGACAAGTATGTAGCCATTTTCAATTTCACGCTCTTCGTCGTCCATGGTGGCGATGACCCGGGCGTTCTTCAGTAACAGTGTGTCTGTCATTGCTGGCATGTTCCCGTTGCGAAAGTTTGTAGTCAGTTTACATGCAATAGTGGTGCCTTATTTAAATGCCTGAAAGGTTGACGAAATGGTCAGAAAATGGGGCGCCTGCACTTTTTTGATGCAGAGAATTACTGTGTATCCCTTGTATGCCATGGTTTTCGGGCTTTTTTATATGGCACGCCTGTTGCAAATATATTGACCAGATGGGTAGTTAATTATTAATGCAACAGGAGAGATCATGGCGGATGAGGGACTGGAAATACCTGTAATTGATTTTGATCCGTTCCTGAATGGAACTGAGGCAGATCGTAAGGCAGTGGCGGCGCAGATGCGGCAGGCCAGCCAGGAATGGGGCTTCTTTTATTTGTCCGGCTGCGGCATGCCGGAAGAAAAGCTGACGGAGGCATTCGCTACGTCAACGGCATTCTTTGGCCTGCCACTTGAAATGAAGCAGCAGGTGGCCTGGCAGAATGCCGAGAGCAACCGGGGCTATGTTGGAGTCAAGCGAGAGAAGCTGGACCCCACTCGCCCGGGGGATCTGAAAGAAGCTTTCAATCTGGCGCCGGAGCGTTCAGGCCCGGAAGCGATTAAAAATCTCTGGCCAGCTGGTCAGCCTCAGTTTGAGGCAGTAATGAGAGGGTTCCTTGCGGAATGTACTCAGACCGCGGGTAACGTGCTGGAAGCATTTGCCCTTGCTCTGGATCTGCCAGCAGACTTTTTTGTAGACGCCCACAACGAGCATGATCATACGTTGCGATTACTGCACTACCCGCCTCTTCCTGAAGGGTTTGAGCCTGAAGGTGGAGAAAGCCGGGCGGGAGCTCATACCGATTACGGAAGTATTACCTTGTTGTTCCAGGATTCGGTAGGCGGTCTGGAAGTCCGTACCCGTGGTGGAGAGTGGCTAAGGGCCACACCGATACCCGGAACTGTTGTGGTCAATACCGGTGACCTGATGCACAGGTGGACCAACCATGTATTTTGCTCAACGCCTCACCGGGTGAATGTGGCTCCGGAAAACCGTTTCAAAGACCGGTATTCCATCGCCTTTTTCTGTCACCCCAATAAATCGGCGGAAATAGCCTGCATTGATAGCTGCGCAACGGCAGAAAATCCGCCGATCTACGGCCCGATTTCGGCAGGTCAGCACCTGCATGAAAAGCTTACCAATACCTATGGGGCATCCAGCCCAGCAACTGAGGAATCACTATGAACAAACTCAAAAACCTGGCGGCCGGTATCACCTTGTCGCTCAGCACCATTTCCGGTGTTGCTTATGCAGAAGACCTCATCCCGGTTACCGTGTCTACCACCTGGTATGCCCAGGCGGAGCACGGTGGATTTTATGCAGCCAAAGCCATGGGGCTCTACGAAGAGCAGGGCCTGGACGTCACCATCAAGATGGGTGGTCCTCAGGTGAACAATGTGCAGTTGCTAATGGGCGGCAAGATGGATTTCATCATGGGGTACAGCCTGCAGTCATTTAATGCTGTGAAGGAAGATATTCCATTGGTAACAGTGGCGGCTTTCTTCCAGAAAGATCCGCAAACTCTCGTGGTACATAAAGGTGCAGGGAACGACTCACTGGAGGATCTGAAAGGTAAATCCATGCGCGTGCCTACGGCCGGTCGTGTGGCTTACTGGCCCTGGCTGAAAACCGAATACGGTTATAGCGATGAGCAGCTTCAGGCTTATGACTACAGCTTTGCACCGTTTATCAGAGACGAACAGGCTATTCAGCAGGGCTACGTGACCAACGATGGCTTCTTCCTTGAACAGGCGGGTGTTGAAGGCAAGAGTCTGTTGCTGGCTAACTATGGCTGGAAAGCCTACGCAGCTACGCTGGATACCACCCGTGAGATGATTGAGGAAAATCCGGAAGTCGTGCAGAAAATGGTGACGGCAACCGCACTGGGCTGGAAGGCTTACTTCGAAAATCCTGAGCCGGCCAATGCGCTGATCAAGGCAGACAACCCGGAAATGCAGGATGAGCTGCTCGCATACACCTACGCAAAAATGCAGGAAGAAAACATGTTGCTTTCTGATGCTGCCGAGGGTGGGCGCTATGGCATGATGACCGTTGAACGCTGGAAGGCATTCTTTGACGACATGGTTGCTGCGGAAACCCTGCCGGAAGATCTGGACTGGGAGAAGGCGTTTGATACTTCGTTTATCGAAGCGGTCTATGCAGACTGAGTTTTAAGGGTATGGATAAAAAGGGCGGCCTGGAGGTCGCCCTTTTTGTTTGTCTAGCCCGATACAAATTCTGCAAGGGCGTCGGCTACGGCCTCGGGTGCCGCTACCTGGGGAACGTGGCCTGTATTCAGGGAGACAACCCTGGCACCGGGTACAAGTTGCTGCATGCGTCGTTGCACTGGCAATACTACGGAACGGTCCTGCAGGGCTTCGACATAGAGCCGCGGTAGCTGTCCGAAACGGGCCTGTGTCCAGCGGGGCACCAGTGCCCGGCTGCCCTCGGCCTGAGGGTTGAACCGGCCAATGGCTTGCTCTGCTACCTGTTCACTGACGTCTTGCAGGAAAATGTTCCGGATAGCTGATGGCTGCACCCGGGATACCTGACCATCGGACTCCCATTCCAGAAAAGGACCAATCCCTGAGGCTTCAGGGAAGTCCTTTATCATTTCGCTGACCAGGTCACCGAAGCCAGTGCCTGACGGCAACATCATACCTGCCAGATACGCAACGCCGATTACCCGCTCGGCTATGGATTCGGCGAGTTGGGTGGCCACGGCGCCACCGCCGGAGTGGCCGACCAGCAACAATGGACCTTCGATTTCTTCGAGCTGTTTTTTCAGATCCTCGACACACAGGTCAATAGATGCCTCAGCCGGGTTTCCCAGTCGTGGGCCGCATCCGGGCAAGTCCGGCGCCAGAACCCTGAACCCGTGTTTTTCAAGATGAGGTGTGAAGGTTTCCCATACCCAGCCTCCGGCCCAGGCGCCATGAATCAGAACCGCGGTAATTTGTGTATCAGGCATAAGTTCTCCGGTACATATCCATCAGGTGGGCTTCCACGGTTGTGGGCGGGTAGTGGGGTTGGTCGCCCTCTGCCAGACAAGTAGGCAGACAGCTGACCTGGTGGTCGGGATTGCCGCTGTAGAAGAAGGGTACCGAGTAGCGCTCGGCCCCGGAGGTATTGATCACGCGGTGCAGGGTGGATCTATAGCGGTCGTTGGTCCAGCGCGCAATCATGTCACCAAGGTTAACGACAAAAGTACCCGGAACCGGGTCCGCATTGATCCAGCGGTCGCCTTTAATGTCCCAGACCTGCAGCCCGGGTTTGTCGTCCAGCAGCAGCACAGTGATGCCGCCAAAGTCTGTGTGGGCCCCGCAACCTTTCTCCCCTGGGGCCGGGTTTGGTGGCTGGGGTGGGTAGTGCAGCAGGCGCAGGATAGACAGGGGCTGACGGCAAAAATTCTCGAAGAAATCATGGCCGAGCCCAAGCGACAGGGCCAGAGCCTCCATGATCCGGCTACTGAGCTCATTCAGGGCCTCGAAGTATTCCGTCATGGTGTCGCGGAATGCAGGCAGGGACTGGGGCCACTGATTCGCTCCCTGATTGAAGCGACCGGCTATTACCCGGGGATCTGATTCATCCAGCTCCTGGCCAATATAGAAACCTTCTTTAAGATCTGGTGGAGAGCCGGGTTCCAGAGTCTGTCCCTTCAGAGGTTCGTATCCCCGGTTGGCCTTGGAGAGGCTCTTGTTGATGGATTCTTTCTCTGACTCGGGCAGATTGAACAGGGCCCGGGATTCCTCGAATACCCGGCTGATCAGTGCCTCGGGAATGCCGTGGCCGCTGGCATAGAAAAAGCCAGTGTGCAGGCAGACGTCAGCCAGGGATCGGGCCAGCTGCTGTCGTTGCTGATCGGTTCCGGTTAGTAACGACATGTCGATAACAGGTAGCGAAGCCCCTGATTCGTTAATGGTGCTCATGATGTGACTCCAGGTTCATTAATAATGCTGTCCATGTGGTCAGTAATTCACGAAGCGTGCCAGTGATAAGCCAGGGCTCAATGACGTGTAAATCGCGCGTGCACTGATGCCTGAGGGGTCCAGGAATTGTTGGTCGCGGGCCTAAGGCCTCAAATAGGGGCACTGCGCGGGATTTTGCACTGGATTCGGGCGTGATTCCTCATTGAAAAGCGGGTGTTTCCGGGTGTAGTGCCTTCTGCTCCTGTGCCGGCATGAAAGCCCGAGTTGGCCCGTTAATTGACGCCTGTTCAGAGGTGAGAGCCAATTATGGTTACGTTTGTTGTGCCTGGATTGGCAAGCTGGCCTGGCCTTTGCTTTGTCTAATAAAACCTGACCGAATGATCAAAAAATTCAGAGCATAAACCTTAGAAGGGGAAAGCAAATGCATAAACGTATCACTCGTTCGTTTCTGATTGCAGCATCATTGGCTGGCGGTCTTTTGAGCCAGTCGGCCCTGGCCGCTGATAAAGTTGTCTACCAGTTGGACTGGTTGCCCGGCGGTGACAAGTCTCCGGTTTATCTTGGGGTGCAGGAAGGATTCTTTGCAGACGAAGGGCTGGAGGTCCGCATTGCCAGTGGCCGTGGCTCAACCGATGCGATAACCAAGATTGCGACCGGGCAAGCCGACATAGGTAGCGCTGATATTGGTGCCTTGATGGCCGCCAAAGCCCAGGACGACAGCCTGCCAGTGAAAGCTGTTTACAGTATCTTCAATCGTGCTCCTCACGCCTTTTTCACACTTGAAAGCAGTGGTATCAGCAAGGTGACGGACATCGAGGGTAAGAAAGTTGCAACCTCGCCGTTCACTTCTTCGAATGCGTTTCTTCCTCTGGTACTGAAGGATAACGGGCTGGCAGATGACGCTGTTCAGCTCACCAAGGCGGACCCGGGTGCCCTCGGCCCAATGTTGATGAACGGTGGTACTGACGCCATTATCGCCTGGGTCACCAATATCGCCCTCTTCGACAGCCAGGCCAAAATAACGGGTAACAAGCTGGTGGTTTTGCCATGGTCTGATGCCGGGCTCGAACTTTACTCATCCTCAGTTGTTGCTGCTGATAAATTCCTTAGCGAACGTCCGGACGTGGCCAAGCGTTTCATGCGCGCCTACGACAAATCCCTGAAACTCACCCATGACGATCCGACTAAAGCCGCCGAAGCCCTGCATACCATGGTGCCTGAGGTGGATGTTGATGTGGCCGTTGCCCAGATTGGCGATTCCATGAAGCTGATTGTTAACGATGTCAGCGAACGTGATGGCCTGGGAGCGCTCACAGAAGAACGTGTGGCTCTGACATGGAGCCGTGTGGCTCAGGCAGAAAAGCTGGCCGGGGATGCCCTGGACCCGGAAACCGTTATCGATCGTACTTTGCTCGAGGCGCTGTAAGTATGACCGGAACCGCCACCAACCGCTCTTTTGTCCGGCTCTCCGGAGTCGGGCACAGGTACGACCCGGACCCGTCGACGCCAATGGCGGTGACCGGCGTCGATCTGGATATTCAGAGGCATGAGTTCGTAGCGGTCGTCGGCCCTTCCGGGTGCGGAAAGTCGACCCTGTTGAGGATGATTGCCGGCTTGCTGAAACCGACAGAGGGAGAAGTCTCTGTTTTTGGCCGGCCAGTGGATGGCCCAAGGGATGATGTAGGTATCGTTTTCCAGAAACCCACGCTGCTGCCTTGGCTGAATGTCCGCAAGAATGTGCTCTTCCCGCTTAAACACAAGTATGGCCGCTACAGCCATGAAGATGAGAAGCGGGCGGATGAGTTGCTTGAGATGGCGGGGCTGGAAAGCTTTGCCGGGAAAATGCCTGACGAATTGTCGGGCGGTATGCAGCAGCGGGTCGGGATTGTCCGGGCGCTGTTGCTCAACCCGGATATCCTTTTGATGGATGAGCCTTTCTCCGCACTTGATGCCATGACCCGGGAACAGATTGGTTTTGATTTGCTGAAAATCTGGGAGGAAAACCCCAAGACGGTGCTGTTCATTACTCATTCGATTGCGGAGGCGGTACTGCTGGCAGACCGTGTCCTGGTGATGAGCAAACGCCCCGGAACCCTGCTGGAGATGCTGGATGTTGATCTGCCCCGTCCACGGACCCGGCATACCATTTCCGAACCTCGGTTCGCGGAACTTACAGAACGTCTGAGGAAGCACATTTATGAGCCTGAAGCAGCCTGATCCCAAAACCAGGCGCCTTGTGCTTGCAGCTGCGCCCTGGTTGTTTTTTATTGCCCTGATCCTGCTGTGGGAGTTGGTGTGCCGGGTTTTCTCACTGCCTGAGTATGTGTTGCCGGCACCGTCAGCTATTGTTGACGCCTTCTTCAAGGTTGAGTTCAGCCGCTGGATGACGCACTTGTGGGCGACCCTGAGAGTGGCTTTGATGGGATTCGTGGTTTCCATTGTGGTCGCTATTCCCATCGCGATTGCCATGATGCGGTCAGAATTGCTGACCCGTACCCTCTATCCCTTGCTGGTGGTTATCCAGTCCACACCTGTTGTGGCCGTAGCGCCGTTGATCATCGTTCTGATGGGGTCTGACGATCCATCGAGAGTGTTGATTACCTGCCTGCTGACCTTCTTCCCACTGGTGGTATCTACGGCTACGGGAATTAACGAGACACCTCCGGAGTTGATAGAACTGAGCCGGTCACTGGATGCACCTACTCGCCGCGAGACATGGCAAATCCGTATTCCTTATGCCATTCCGCACATTTTCACCGGGCTGAGGGTGGCGATCACTCTGGCTATTATCGGTGCCGTGGTTGCGGAGTTCGTTGCGGCAGAAGAGGGGCTGGGTTACTTCATTCAGTTCTCTACCTCGTTTTTCCGGATTCCTCAGGCGTTCGCCGGCCTGTTCTTCCTTGCAGTAGTCAGCCTGTTGCTCTTCAAGTCTGTGCAGTGGACGCAGCAAATTTTCTTCCCCTGGAGCCTGCCTAAAAAATAAGGCTACGGGGTATAAATCAGGATTAATGATATGTCTGAACTGGAAAAACTGAACGATACCGACCTGGCTATGATGCACAAGGTGATTGGGCTGGCCGATAAACTGGCGACAGAGGGAATTCACCCCTTCGCAGCCATACTGGCGGACGGCGAAGGGAATGTTCTTATGGAGCAGGGCAATGCCTACCTGCCAGATCAGGATATGACCGGGCATGCTGAGCGGGTACTGATGACCCGGGCGAGCAAAACCTGGCGTCCGGATTTTCTTGCCGGCTGCACCATGTATGTTTCCGCCGAGCCCTGCTGCATGTGTGCCGGTGCGGCTTACTGGGCCGGATTGGGCCGCCTGGTCTACGGGGTCAGCGAGCATCAGCTGAAGATGATTACCGGTAATCATCCCGAAAACCCGACTCTGGATCTGCCCTGCCGACAGGTGTTTGCGTCTGGCCAGCGGGACGTTGAAGTTATTGGGCCGGTACTGGAAGACGAAGCTGCGCAAGTACACCAAACCTTTTGGCAGAACCACGGAGCATAAAGACGCTATGACTCAAAGCCGTGTAACCGTGATTGTTGATTCCCGCTATGGGAGCACTCTGGCTCTGGCGCGGGCTATTGCCGATGGTGTTGTTTCGCAAGGTGCGGAGGTTCGTCTGTGCCGGGTCTCGATTGTCGAGCCGGAGTTCAGTGTAGATGTGGAACGGCCTGACTTTGTTGCCGCCCAGAAGGAATACAGAGAGCTGCCCCGGGCTACAGCTGCAGATCTCGAGTGGGCTCAGGGAATTATCTGGGGATCACCTACCCGCTACGGGCTTATGAGCACGCCGCTTCGTGCGTTTATCGATGAGGTGGCACCGCTGTGGCGACAGGGAGCACTGATAGGAAAAGTCGGAGCGGCATTTACCTCCAGTGGCGGCATGCATTCCGGTAACGAAGTCACCTTGCTGACTCTTCTGTTGCCTTTTTTGCAACACGGCATGGTCTTGGCGGGTGTGCCCCATAGTGTTCCGGAATTGGTGCATACCGATAAGGGAGGGTCCCCTTATGGTGCCACCACAGTGACGGGCTTCGATGGCACCCGTGGCGTAGATGAAAATGAGCGGGCAATAGCCCGGGCCCTTGGTGCCCGGGTGGCCCGGCTGGCCGGCTGGGTCAAACCTGAGCCGGCATCCGTAGAGCTTGCTGCCTATTCAGTCTGATGCCCAGGCACCGGTAAGATTCTGAGAGTTATGTTGTGTCCCTTTGCCGCCTTCGGGCGGCTTTTCTTTTGCCTTTTTGTTTTGCCGGGGCCCTTGGCGCGGGATGGGTTCTGACACGCACAAAACCAGAGCAGTTGGCTGAAAACAGGTCCAATGTGGTGCGCCTCAAGACCTTTTGTGGCTTCTCAACCTACTGAAAACAGGGAGTTTTCATTTAAATTCCTGAGTGGCATGAGGGTTGCTTTAAAAAGTTGATCAAGTGGTCAATTAAATAGATATCGTCCTCGAACTCAGGAGAGTACCCATGAAGCGTAAATTCAAAGCAGCCTCTGCTGGCTCCCTCTTAATAGCTGGACTGGTCGCTTTCTCCCCGGTATCCGCTGAGGAACTGGACAAGGTAGTGTTTGGAACCAACTGGTACGCCCAGGCCGAACACGGCGGTTTCTACCAGGCACTAGCCACCGGCATTTATGAAAACTATGGCCTGGATGTGGAAATCAAGATGGGAGGGCCGCAGGTAAACGGAACCCAGCTATTGGTAAGCGGGCGCTACGATCTGCTTATGGGTTATCCGATCGGCAATATAAATGCTGTAGAGAAGGGCTTGCCTGTGAAAACGGTAGCGGCCTCGATGCAGGGTGATCCCCAGTCTCTGATTGCGCATCCACACGTTGAATCCTTAGAGCAGATCAAGGAAGAGGGCCTGCCTGTCTATCTGGCGACTTTTGCACACTCTACGTTCTGGCCGTGGCTGAAAGCTGAGTACGGCTTCGAAGATGATGTGGTTCACGCATACACCTTCAGTGTAGTGCCGTTTCTGACTGACGAGAACATTGTGCAGCAGGGATACCTGTCTTCTGAGCCGTTTGCCATCGAGAAAGGCGGCATAGAGCCTAACGTCTTTCTTTTGTCTGACTATGGTTACCCTCCCTATGCAACCACCATTGAAACCACCACGGACATGATCGAGGAGCGTCCGGATGTGGTCAAACGCTTCGTTCAGGCCAGTATGGAAGGCTGGAAAAGCTACCTTGAGTCCCCGGCCAAGGGTAATGAGCTGATCATGCAGGAGAACCCGGAAATGACACCGGAGCAGCTCGCTTACGGTCTGGAAAAAATGAAGGAGTATGAGCTTGTTACCAGTGGCGATGCGCAAACCAAGGGCATTGGTGTGATGACTGACGAGCGCTGGGCCAGGATCAAGAATTTCATGGTAGAGGCTGGGCTGGCATCTGCCGATCTCGACATGAGCGATGTTTACACGCTTGAGTTCCTGCCTGAGACGCCGGTGCTGCCATAAGCATCTGTTAGCCCTATACCCCTGATGCCGGGCGGAAAACAAGCCCGGCTGTCCACGGAGAAATTACGATGACAGCTACCAAGGTTACACCGCTGAATCCGGCGCCGGAACCGGAATCCAGTGTTGCTGAGGCAGGAGCCTCTTCCCGTCCGATCCTGCAGGTGGAAGGCGTTAATAAGGTATATGCCAATGGCACTGTAGCCCTGAAAGGGGCCGGCCTGACAGTAAAGCAGGGAGAGTTTGTCAGTCTGCTAGGCCCTTCAGGCTGTGGTAAAAGCACCCTGCTACGCATCATGGCCGGATTGGGTGAAGTGACTACCGGCACTGTGAAATGGTGGGAGCAGGATTACGATGTAGTTGGCAGCAAAGGCTGCAAGCTGGCCTTTGTTTTTCAGAATGCCACGCTGATGCCCTGGGCACGGGTACGCAAGAATGTAAGTCTGCCACTGGACCTGGAGCATGAGAACAACGCGGAGTCGGAAAAGAAAGTTGATGACGCGCTCGAGATGGTGGGGCTTAAGGGTTTTGACGAGAGCTTTCCTCGGGAACTTTCAGGGGGGATGCAGATGCGCGCTTCCATCGCCCGGGCAATGGTTACCGAGCCTGATCTGTTATTGATGGATGAGCCATTTGGCGCCCTTGATGAGATGACCCGGAACAAACTCAACGACGATGTCCTGAAACTCAAAAAAGAGAACGGCTGGACTATCGTATTTGTTACCCACAGCGTCTATGAGGCGGTTTATCTGTCCAGTCGGGTGGTTGTGATGGCCGCACGCCCGGGTCGGATAGTGGATGACATCAAGATTGACAAGCCTTATCCCAGATCTCCGGATTTCCGGATATCAACGGAATTCGCCGGCTACTGCCGGCAGGTATCGCAGGCTCTTGAACGTGCCAGCGGAATGGGTGAGAGCAAGGAGAATTGCTGATGAGTACGCCACTGATACGGAATGAACGTTTTGTCCAGATTGCTGCACCCCTGGTGGTAGGCGTTCTGGTTCTGCTGCTTTGGCAGATCAGTGTTATGGCTTTCGATGTACCGAAATATCTGGTGCCCAGCCCTGTAGATATTGCTGAATCCCTGGTAACGGATTTCAGTTCCCTGTTTGGTGCCTTGTTGATGACCTTGAAGGTTACCTTTCTGGCTTTCGTGATATCTGTGATAGCAGGTGTTGCGGCATCCCTCTTGTTTGTACAAAGCAAATGGATTGAGGTCAGTCTGTTTCCTTACGCGGTATTGATGCAGGTAACGCCGGTTGTGGCCATTGCGCCCCTGATCATCATCTGGGTAGACGACACGACCTGGGCGCTGACCATCTGTGCCGTGATCGTTGCCATCTTTCCGATCATATCCAATACCACGCTTGGACTGCGCAGTGTTGATCCCAACCTGCTGAGCATGTTCCGTATGTACCGGACCAGCCGCTGGCAGGAACTGGTACGCCTGCGGATTCCCGGTGCCTTGCCGTACTTCTTTGGGGGCCTGAGGATCAGCTCCGGGCTGGCCCTGATTGGAGCGGTGGTTGCAGAGTTTGTTGCAGGTACCGGTGGTGCCAAAGCAGGGCTTGCCTACATGATCCTGCAGTCCGGCTACAACCTGCAGATCCCCAAGATGTTTGCGGCACTGATTCTGATCACGCTAACCGGGATTATTCTGTTTGCAGCCATGGTCTGGATGTCTGACCGGGCTCTTCGTAACTGGCATGAAAGTGCACTCAAGGTTGAACACTGAGCATGTCGCGCCTCGCCGAATCCATGCCTGCGGCGGGCGCGGGCTACGCCTGGCGTAACGGGTACCTGCTGCTGGCGTTCACCGCTCTGACCTGGGGAATCAACTTCCCCATTATGAAAATGGGGCTCGAATACAGCCCGCCGCTCCTGTATACGACTCTTCGGATGACTATCGGGACGATTACCATGTTCGTGATTGCCGGCGCCATGGGGATTCTCCGTTTGCCGCACCGTGCAGATATGCCCGTAGTGTTTTCCGTGGGAATTCTCCAGAACATGGGGTTTATCACCCTGGTCACCATGGGAATGCAGTTTATGCCGGCGGGCAGGGCGGCCATACTGGCCTACACTTCGCCAATCTGGGTGGTTCCGGCGGCTGCGATATTTCTGGGCGAGAGGCTGACCGCACCGAGAGTGGTCGGTACAGCTCTTGGTCTGGTAGGGCTGATGAGTATTTTCAACCCTCTGGATGTGGACTGGAGTTCCGAAGGCACTTTGTTCGGAGGGTCACTGATTGTGCTGGCGACACTGGTCTGGACAGCCGGGCTGATACACGTTCGCAAACACCGCTGGCATGGCAATGTCCTGTCGCTCATTTCCTGGCAGCTGCTGTCTTCCCTGGTCTTTCTCGTACCCTTGTCCCTGATTATGGAAGACACGGCCAGCATACGCTGGGAGCCTGGTTTTCTGGTTAATATCCTGTTCAGCGGTGCTCTGGCCTCCGGCGTCTGCGTAGCTGCACAAGTCGGGGCCATCCGGTCCTTGCCTGCAGTTACCATGTCGCTGAGTTCCGCAGCAGTTCCGGCAGTGGGGCTTATTTCTTCAGCCATTCTTCTGGGGGAAATGCCGGGTTATCACGATGTGTTCGGGTTCCTGATGATTGGCCTGGGAATCGTCCTTGTGGGGCTGACCGACTGGCGGCTGGCACGAATGCGGGCCTCAGGTATACCGAGGTGATATGAAGTTGCCCGCAAGGCCCGTATGGAATGGGTGTTACTCCTTACGCTGGTGAAGAACCCTCCGGTGCTATAATCGGAGGGTACGAACCAACAGCCAATGGAGAAGATTACGATGGCGAAAAAGAAAGCGAAGCCCACTCAGCACAGCGCTGTGCAGCGGGACCTCAGAACACCGAAATACCAGATGCGTGTGGTTGAAGATAAAAGCAAATACCGCCGCAACCGCGACAAGAGTGTACGGATGGAGGATTTTCGCAAAGCTGCCTGAGAGGCTGTTTTACGAAAATCCTTCATTTGTGTTGCTGCTCTTATACCGCTAAGGCTGTGAAGTTGAATGCTCCGGCTGGCTTGGTTCAGTTGTCACGGCTGATGTTTTGAAGCGCTGTTTCATATTCATCTTTTAGCGTTGCAGCAGTCTGTGCAACGGTTGTTAGTTCTGAGATTCCTCCAACGCCCTGACCTGCGCCCCAGATGTCACGCCAGGCCTTGCTCTTGCTGCTGCCTTTCGAACCAAACGACATTTTGCTTTTGTCAGAAGATGGCAGGTTGTCTGGGTCAAGCCCGGCGTTCTCAATACTGCCCCGCAGATAGTTGCCGTGAACCCCGGTAAACAGATTGCTGTAAACAACGTCAGACGCTGAGGACTGCACGATCATGTCTTTATAGGCCTGGTCGGCATTGGCCTCTTGAGTGGCAATGAACCGTGTGCCCATGTAAGCCAGATCTGCACCCATCACCCTGGCACTCAGTATATGGTTACCTTTGGTGATAGAGCCGCCCAGAATGACCGGACCATCAAAGAAGCTGCGAACCTCGGACAAAAGGGCAAAGGGGCTTAATGTGCCAGCGTGGCCTCCGGCCCCCGCGGTTACCAGAATCAGACCGTCAACCCCCGCAGCCAGCGCCTTCTTTGCATGCCGCACGTTGATTACATCGTGAAACACCAGGCCTCCGTAGCTGTGCGCTGCCTCTATCACCATAGACGATGCCTGCAGGCTGGTAATAATGATCGGCACCTTGTGTTTTACGCAGACCTCCATGTCATGCTCAAGCCGGTCATTGGAGCCATGGGCAATCTGGTTGACGGCATAGGGGCCGACTTTGGCGTCCGGGTTTTCCGCCTGGTAGGCAGCCAGCTCGGTTTCAATTTCAGTTAACCACTCATCCAGCTTCTCTGCAGGCCTCGCATTCAACGCCGGAAACGATCCCACAAGGCCGGCCTTACACTGTTCGATAACGAGCCTGGGGGTGGAAATTATAAACAGCGGTGAGCAGATCACCGGCAGCGCTAATTTATCTCTGAGGCTATCTGGAAGGCTCATTTTCCTGAACTCCTGTTTTTGTATTAAATGAACTGCTGTTTGATCTTTTTCTTGGAGATCTTTCCGTTATCGTCTCTGGCAATGCTGTCGACGATATTGATTGTCCGGGGTACTTTGTATTTTGCGAGCCGGTTTTCCAGATGGGTCCTGATTTCAGCGACTGTATCGCTAGTAGGGTTGTGGAATTTAACCAGCCCGACAAGCGATTCGCCATATTCCTGATCCGGAATTCCGATTACTGCGCAGTCCTGAACGCCCTCAAGTTCCAGCAGTACGTTTTCGATTTCAGCCGGGTAGATATTGACGCCCCCCGAAATGACCATGTCTGAGATTCGGTCACATACATACAGATAGCCATCATTGTCGAAATAGCCCATGTCACCTACGGTTACCAGACGGCCGAGCGCGGCTTTATCTCTTGCTGGCTGGTTATTCTGGTATGTGAAGTCCGGGTAAGCGGGCTGCCGTCCGTAGATGACTCCAACGTCGCCGGCAGGGCATTCGTTGCCTTCCTCATTAATGATTTTTACCTCGGCACCCAGCGCCGGCTTGCCAACACTTCCCGGCTTGTTGAGTGCATCTTTGGGGTGCTGGATGGTGAGCATTCCGGTTTCACTGGAGGCGTATGTTTCGTGAATGACGGCTCCCCACCATTCAATCATGGATGCTTTCAACTCGGGTGCGCAGGGCGAACCGGTAGAGGCAACGAATGTCACCGATGATATGTCGTATCGCTGCTTTACCTCTTGTGGCAGGCGCAGGAGCCTCACGTACATGATCGGGACGAGGTACACCGTTGTAATTTTGTGCTGCTCTATGAGGCGCAGAATATTTTCCGCATCAAAGCCTTGAGTCAGTACCAGCAATTCGCCGTATAACAAAGCCTGCAGTGTCATGTTGTTGGGCGCACTATGATAAAGCGGTGCCGGCATTAGTGTTCTTGCGCCGGGTATAACGCCCCAGGCTTTTTCTGCAAGCTCTCTCATCAATGGCAGGAAGGAAGGGTCGAGGGGCAGGCGGCGAACCCCTTTCGGGTTCCCTGTGGTGCCAGAGGTATAAGGCATCATGCCCCTGGGGCTTCTCTCGGGACCGCTGTAGACAGGTTGTTTGCTCAGCCAGTCCTCGTAGTTTGTGTGAGTTCCACCGTGAGAATCTATAACCAGAACGGGTATGCCTTCCGGAATGACGGATTCAATTTCCTCCAGGAATTCCGACTGGATTATCAAGGCTTTGGCATCGGAATCGGTCATGATATGGCGCGCTTCGCCGGCCTTGAAATGCCAGTTGATCGCGCAGTGATATATGCCTATCGTGCGACATGCCACCATGATGTCCATAAACGCCGGGTGGTTTCTCGTCATGACAGCAACAACGTCACCCTCATTCAGCCCCAGTTCTGTCAGCCCGCCGGCAAGTTTCAGCCCACGTAAGTCAATATCAGATCCTGAGCGGCGTATGTCTTCAAAGATGAGTGCAGCAGTCATTTGATTTCCTGTTGTTTTTGATAGTCCGCCAATGCATTCGCATTGCGGCCAGAGTAGAGGTTTAGAGTAGCGACACTTTAGGGCACGATTCTGAATCTCGACAATGCATCAAATTAACCCCAAACTGTTTCCAAATCAGCAACAATAAGGGCTATCTATTGGATATCAAAGACTTGGAGGCATTAGTGGCCATCGTTGAGTCGGGCAGTATGAGTTCTGCAGCCCTTCGGATGAACACCAGCCGCTCAAATATCAGTCGCCGGTTAAAAAAACTGGAGTCGGATCTTCGTGTGCAGCTACTCAGGCGAACGACACGTCAGCTGGAGCCAACTCAAATTGGTTGGGCTATGTATGAGCATGCAGTGAAAGTCACACAGGAGCTGTTGGCGCTCCAGGCTACCGTTCAGGATATGGGGCGGAATATAAGAGGCCATGTGAGGGTGAGTATGCCAATCGGCCTTGGGCAACTGACTCTGGGGCCAGCCTTGCTGGAGTTCTGCAAGCTGCACCCAGGGGTGACCATGCAGATAACCTTCAATAACCAGATTCTGGATCTGCTGGAGGAAGAGGTGGATATCTCTATTCGCGTTGCCAACGCTCCTCCGGAAAACTACGTGGCCAGAGAGCTGTCAGTAATCGAGTGGGTTCCCTGTATTTCTCCTGGTTATATTGAGCAGTATGGCAGCCCAAAAGTGCCTGCTGATCTGTCTGAGCACTACCTGGTGACGCCGCCGGTAAGACACAACCGGCTTATCTGGAGCTTTTTCTCCCAGCATTCAGAGCAACGGCATGTAGTCGAGGTGATGCCGAAACTGCAGTGTGCTGACATGAACTTCCTGAAACAGTCCGTTATCCTGGGGAATGGTATTGGCGTTCTTCCGTATTATCTGATCAGTGAAGAGTTGAAGAGTGGGGTTTTGCTCAGGGCACTGAAGGGGTTTGATTCGGATCCGAAAATGTGGGGCGACAAGATGTTTCTGATAACAGCCCCCAGCTTGTACCCATCGCAAACGGTGAGGACGCTCCTGGACTTTATCAAAGAGTCATTTTCGGAAGAGGGTGTTGTGGGCAAGGTGATGAAGGGGCAGTTTGGAGGTTCTGTTTGAGTCTGTCCGTAACGGAATACGCCGGCCAGGAGCTCCTGTTCGAACTTGGAGTCCATTCCACCTATTTTGGTCTCGCAGCTTCGGCATATAGCCCGGGGGGCGAGGGCAACTCGTCAAGCTCGCCTATACAGCCCCGAACCTCAGATATGAAGCCGATGAAGGTGGAGCCGCGTCGATCGGGCCAGCCACAGGTGTCTGGTTCCCCGTCCAGAGGAACTGGCACGTCCAATTCCGCACGCCGTAATCAAGCCGCTATAAATTCAAGCCTGAATCTGTGCAAATTCTGGAGTGCTGAGTATAAGAAAGACGGGGCATCGCAGAGTAAGGCTCATCGAAATTCTGCCTGTAAACGCTACGAACGCCTTTCAGGCCGGGACAGTAGCAACATAGTTGCCTTGGCAAGTTCCCAGGCGGCAAAACCTACCTATCAAAAACAAAGACAACTCGAAGAGGGGGAGCGGCAAGAGAGGCGTGAGACTGAAGAAAAACGAGAACACGAGCTGTATTGTGATCGAGTACGAGATCGCATTGATCACTACGACTCTTTACTCCGGGCAGGAGGAAAAGCGCATTATGTGAACCGGTTGAGGCGAGAGCGTAGAGAAATCAGCCTGGAATACTCGCGCAAATGCCTATTGGGGCAATGACGCTATCAAACCACTGACATCAGGGTTTTTAACCCGTGTCATAACCACCTCACTGAACCACATTCTTTCACAGTCAATCACTTGCCGACATTAACGGGCCACTGAGTGCCGCATGGAACCACAGATGGGTGGATACTGCGTTGACACCTAGAGGCTGGTGTTAGTCTTTGTCTTTAGATGACAAGTCCCGAATGTTCCGGTTTCTGATAATCACTGTCACCAAATACAACACCTTTGGTGCCCGCGATGTCCCTCTCTATCATGGAGCAAACCGAACCAACTCGGATATTAAACTCACGATGATGTATAGCCATCTTTCGCCACAATTCATGCAGAAAGTTGTCGAGATCAATCCTTTAACTATCGGCTATGGTTGTTGGGCATTCAAAAAAGAAGGAGTGATTTATGAGCAATGCCGCTATGCATGAGAAGTGGAATGAAAAATGTCATTTGGCGCGAAAGGCCCAGGGAAGGTACAACCAGGATCCTAGCCCTACGAACTATTCAAAGCTGCAAAATGCTCTCTATGAGAAAGCCCTTTTTGAGGAAGTAGCGGGCCCAAACGCGTTAGTCACACATACAGGTCAGGGCCATAATTGCGGGTGGACACTTTGTGGATGCCAGAAACAACAAAGCCCGCACAAGGCGGGCTTTATCTGAACCGAATATGACCTGCACCTGCTTTCACTTCAACTGAGTCGTTTCTGTGGGGTAAGTCCAGTCTACTCATGACCTCGATTATTATCTGGGTGTGATTACACCCAAGCAGCCAAGAGCTCAATCCAGCATTCCAACGCATTGAACCGGTCTGGCCACATAGGAGGGGCCACGTACCACGGCAGCAATATGTAAAAATACCATTCCGATCATCATTTAATCGGTCGGCTCTAAATTGAGGGCAGTTGCTAATTATCGAGGCGGGCTCCAATTTCAACCGTCACGCAATGGAGGTTGTCGTGGCGAGTGGATGTATAGTGCCATCCGATCTGCTGACTGAGCTTTGTCGTCAGTTCCAGTCCGAGCCCGTAACCAGTATTTGCTGCTGTTTTTGTGGACCCAATAGCCCCTTCTAACTCTACGGGATTGCTGATCGAAATACGGCTCCCCTGTTGTTCGATAACGACAGTGCCTTCCCAACAGTGTTGATAGGCATTCCGAATCAAATTGCCCAGAATAATTCGTGCTGGCACCAGAGGTACCGTGCAACTAAGTGGGGTGGTGCTAATCTCCATGGTTACGGGCTTCCCTGCCAAAAGATACAACATTTCACCAGCCAGTTCCCGTATCAGCGCAGGCAAATCGACAGCCTCGGACTGAAGCGGTGTATCTGGCTCATGATTCAGCCAGAGCAGCGTTTCAGTTAGATGCTTCATAGTCAGACTGGCGCGGTCTATACGATCGACGATGCTTTGCTCGTCCGCTAACTTTTCTCGCGTTTGAGTTAGCTTTCGGTGTAGCTCGATGTTCGAGCGGATGGTGCTGATCGGTGTCCGGAGTTCATGGCTTGCGTGTCTGAGAAAGCGCCGCTCACGGTCTACCGCTTGCTGCACCGAGGAGAGGCTGTTTCGGATAAGTTCCGCCATTTCATTCAGCTCAGGATAAGAAAAATCCGGCACTGGGTCTGAGAGTTTGTCGTTGTCGAGGGAATGAGTCCAGGCGCGCAACGCTGTCATAGGGCGAGACACGTGCCAGAGGAGCAGCCAGCCAACGATAGAAATAAAACCAATCACCAGTATACTGACGGTCAGCGTGAACACTCGGTTTTGCCGGGAGGCTTGAGGTAGCACCCCCGAGGCTTGTCGAGGTGTCACTTTCTGACTCAGGTAAAGTGGGCCGTGAGCGGTATCGTCGCGCATCGCAAAGATGATCGACCTCGGGCGGCTGAGCCAGGCGCTGTCTGCTTGCTTAAGCAACTGGCCTGATTGGCCCGGCCCACTCGGGAAAGCAGCAAGAGCATAATCCGGCATGTCAGCCCATTGTGTTGCAACGTCAAAACCGCTGAACTCTCTGACCTGCTCGCTTTCCCCTGCGCCAATCACCTCACTGAATGTTCGGGCGGCTTTTTCCATATTGCCTGCCATCGCCGCATCCAGCCCCCGGATAAAATGCTCCTTGGCGACCAGAGTATAAGCCGCGACCAGAATGAGCCCCAAAGCGACAAAAGAAGCGATCAGAACGGCTCTGAGGCTAATCCTGTATCTAAACATTTATTTTATCTGCGCAGGGAGGTCTCAGAGCAAAGCCGGCTCCGCTGATGGTGTGCAGCAGCGGTTCGGCAAAGGGGCCATCAATGGCCTTGCGCAGGTTGTAAATATGAACCTTGAGGCTGTTGCTATCGGGGTGGTCATCCCCCCAGGCCGAATCCATTAATTCTTCACGAGATACCGGGGACGGTGAGGCACGCATCAGGCGTTCGAGCAGGCGCCAGCTCGTGGGCGACAGTTTCAGGGCCTGACCGTTTCGCTGCACGCTCTTCTCACTGAGGTTCATCTGCAGATCACCGCAGGTGAGCTTCTGGATCTGACCGCTGCGCCTGTGTGAAAGCGCTCGGACTCTGGCCAACAGCTCCTCCATTTCAAAGGGTTTGACCAGATAATCATCGGTGCCGGCGTTGAAGCCCTGCAACTTATCGTCAAGCTGGTCGCGGGCTGTCAGCATCAGTACGGGGGTATCGTTGCCCTGCTCCCGCAAACGCTGGCAAAGGCCAAGGCCGTCCAGGCGAGGCATGTTAATATCCAGCAACAGCACGTCGTAGCTGTTTTGTTCGATCAGATTGAGCCCTGCAATACCGTTGCTGACATGGTCACAGATGAACCCCTCCAGCTCCAGGTATTGCACCAACGTCTGAGCCAGGTCGAGATCGTCTTCGGCCAATAACAATTTCAGCATGGATCGGACTCTTGTTTACCTGGCCTCACAGTAAACCAGCGGCGAATATCTGTGAACCTTTCGGTCACGTCGTGCTGAATAGCGACCAGTACAGGTATCAGAATGAGGGTGATGACGGTTGCGAACATAATCCCGTATCCCAACGCCACGGCGGCCGGTATCAGAAACTGTGCCTGCGCTGATGTTTCGGACAGCAGAGGCGCAAGGCCGGCGAAGGTTGTGAACGACGTCAAAAGAACCGCACGCAGACGGCTCCTGCAGGCTTTACTGATCGCTTCGATCTGATGGTCTGCATCGGGTTTCAGTTCATTGTAACGAGACACCAGCAAAAGACTGTCATTCACGACAACACCACTGAGCGCAATAATACCATTGAGCGATAGAATGCTGATGGAAAGATCGTTCATCCAGTGCCCCAGGATGGCTCCGACGATTCCGAATGGAATGGCGGTCATGATCAGAACGGGCTGAATGTAGGATTTCAGGGGAATTGCCAGCAGCATGTAGATGACCAGCATGGCGATCATGAACACCTGCACCATCGAGTTCTGTGTTTCTGCCTGTTCCTCCGCTTCACCGGCAAAATTGATATCCAACCCCGGGTATTGCCGCTCCAGTGTCGGAACCAGATCCTTCTGCAGGTTGGCGACCAGTTCGGAAGCCGACAACATATCCTTGTCCACTTCAGCAGAGAGATAAAGCGCCCGCTTGCCGTCAATACGGGTAATGGTATCCCTGGAATAACCGTAGGTGACTGTAGCGACACTGGACAGGGGTAGCACTGTGCCGTCGTCTGTCCGGATGTTGGCACTCAGTACGTCCGTAGGGTTTTCCCGGGCACCTTCCGGGTAGCGGACTTTAACCTCTACTTCGTCGTTATTGCGCTGAAAGCGTTGTACCACCTGACCACTGAAAGCCTGAAGCACCTGCTGGGCCAGCGTATCCGTGCTCAACCCCAGGGCTTTGCCCTGCGCGTTAAGTTCCAGGAACAGGCGGGGCTGGCTGGCTTCGATGTTGTCTTCAATGCCACTGATCGCCGGGATGGTTGCGAGCTGTTCCTTGATATCCCGTCCGGCTGCTGTCAGCAATTCATCGTCAGAAGCCCTCAGCTCAATACGAAGTGCGTCTACCGTTCCGCGCCGGCTGGCGACACTGAGGGTGCGCACACCTTCCGGCAGGCCAGCGATGCGTTTCCATTGGTTGGAAAAGGTATTGATATCGTACGGGGAGTCCGATGCCAGTTCTACCGTGACTGTGCCGGACTGGTCACTCCCGGAAAGTACCTGCAGGTTGGCAATGCCGGTTTCTGCGTCGACGTTGGCGCGCTTGATGAGCTGCTCATCCACTTGATGAGCTTTTTGCTCAAGAGCAAGCAGGGCGGAGTGAGTCAGGCCAAAACTGGCGTCGGTTTCCATGCTGACGCTCGCCTGGACTGTGTCGCCAGGTATGTTCGGAAAAAAACTGGTCTTGACGGTACCGTTAAAAGGCATCGCCATAACCAGTGCAAACAGCGCAAGGAATAAAACCAGAACGGCATACCGGTAAGCAAGAGCCCAATCGATAACGGTTTTATAGATCCGGTCGTTGAACCACTGAAGACCGGAATCGGCTCCATGCTGGATACGTTGCCAGATTTCAAGGAGCGGGTTCTTGCTGGCTCTGCGGTGGGTATTCAGGTGTGCGAGGTGGGCCGGCAGAATGAGTTTCGACTCGACGATGGACAACAGCAGACAAATAGTGACGACGGTAGCGAACTGGGCGTATATCTGCCCAAGCCTGCCGCTGAGATTCGACAGGGAATAAAAGGCCACTACGGTGGTAAACACGCCGAAGAGTGTCGGTACCGCCACTCGCAGGGTGCCTCGAATCGTGTTGCGAAGGGTGTCGCCTTCCTGTTTGCGCACGGTGTAAACGCTTTCACCCACAACCACGGCATCATCCACCACAATTCCCAACGCCATGATAAAACCAAAGGTGGTGAACTCGTTCAGTGAAAGACCGGCAAACCGGTCGCCCATGAAATACAGGGTTCCGAAGAAGATAAATGGCAGCCCCATGGATACCCAGAACGCCACCGTCAGGTTCAGAAACAGCGCCAGAAGAACGAACACCATCAAAATGCCGGTCAGTGCGTTGGTGACGAGCAGGTCCAGCCGTTCACTGATAGAGGTGCTCCGGTCGTACCAGCTGGTAAGCTCTACGCCCTGTGGCAGAGCTCCGTTGCCGTGCCATTCTTCGACTACCTGCCTGGCCGCTTCAACCGTCTCGGTGATGTCGTCCAGGCCGGTGGTGATCACTTGCAGAGCAATGCTGTTTTCGCCGGCAAAGCGGGACAGCACCGCGGTATCATCATCGTAGGTGTCGTTAATGAAAGCGAGATCACCCAGGGCGACAATCGCACCATCGCTGCTGGTGATCAGAGGAATGGCTGCAAATTCTTCTTTCAGATAAGCCTGTTGCGAGGCTTTCAGTTGCAGATAGACCTGTTCATTTTTCAGAACCGCCGTCATGGTGCTGGAGGAGCCCTGATTGATCGCATCCTCGACATCCGACAGGGACAAACCGTAGGCCTGTAAACGCCCCTCATCAATCTCTATCGACATCATGGGGTCAAGCCAACCGGATTTGCCGACCCGGCTGATGTCAGTCTTTGCCAGCAGGTCAGATTTCAGTTCTTCGGCCAGTTGCTGCAGGGTGTGACGGTCGGTTTCGCCATGGAGCTGCAACCAGAGCGAGTGCTCCTCACGTTCCGCTTTTTCAATAACCGGGCTCTTGGCATCGGCCGGGAAGGTGGAAATCGCATCCACTTTGTTTTTTACGTCCCGCAGCAACACATCCAGGTCGTAATCACTTTTCTTTTCGATTGTGACTTTTGTGCCGCTGGAGGTAGACGTACTGGTGATGTCGGCAATGCCGTTAACATCTTCCAGCTGTTCTTCGATCTTGATAGCCAGCCCTTCTTCCGACTGCTGTGCTGAGCCACTGTTATAGGTGACCGAGACAGAAATGCTGTCTGGTTCTATGCTCGGAAATGCTTCTTTGCGAAGGTCTCCAACCTGGAGAACGCCAAGGCCGATCACCAGGATCAGCAGAAGGTTGGCCGCAACCGGGTTATTGGCAAACCAGGGTATGATGCCTTTGTTCCAGCTTTGATCAGTCATCGGACGCCTCCACCGGATGAACAGCCATGCCTGGCAGATAGGTGCTCAATGGATGCGTCAGCACGTTCACAGTTTGGCCGGAAAGCGAGGCCGGTGGACGGATATAGATGGCCTGCTCATCACTGGCAACCGGGTCTGCGGAGAATCTGGCCAGAACGCCATCGTTTACGTACCAGACTTCCCCTCGCTGGCTGAGTGAGGACGAAGGCAGGCGCCAGAGATCGCTCAGTTCACGGCCTTCGATTTCCGCCCTGAGGAATGTGCCGGGCGCCAGCATGCTGGCCTGCTCCAGCGGCCGATCTAAAGCTGCGATCACTGACTGCTGTCGGTTTGTCTCATCCAGGTGCAGTTGCGTGCGTTGGATATAACCTTGCCATTGCTGTCCGGTTTCAACAGAAACCAGCTTTACCGGCCATTCACCGTTATCCAGAACTTCGATATCCGGCAGCTTCTGCCAGTCGAGTTGAGATAAAGGCAAAGAGATCTCGACTCGGTCCGCACTGTAGAGTTCAGCTATGTCGTTACCGGCCTGCAAATAGCTGCCCGGTGAAACTGAGCGGCTGACAACCAGCGCGTCAAAAGGCGCTTTAACACGGGTTTGTGCCAGATCTTTTTTGGCACTGATTACCGCAGCTTCGGCGTTAGCGACTGCCGCCCGTGCTTGTTTTACCTGAGGTTCACGCAGCACCAATGGAGAGTCAGGCTCGCCGGTCATTCCGGAAGCCTTCCACTCCAGAACGGCCTGCTCTGCTTCTCTTTCGGCCTCGAGAAGATCTACCTGCGCACTGGCCAGATCGTTTTCTGCACTGGCAAGCGCTGCACGATAATCGCTGTCTTCCAATGCCAAAAGGAGGTCGCCCTTGCTGACGATACGTCCGGATTCAAACGCGCTTGCCAGTTCAGAGACCTGGCCGGAAACCTGGGCAGTGAGAGTTATCTCATATCGCGATCTGGCCGCACCAAAAGCTTCAACGTTGACGGCATGAGATCCTGTTATTACCGGAATAACACCGACATCCGGTGCAATACCACCATCCTCTTTCGCGGGCAGTGATCGACTTTCCTGTTCCTGAAGCTTCTGACCGTTATAAAGGAATACGGTGATCAGCACGCCAACGGCGGCCAACAAAACAAGCCATTTTGCGTATGGTCGGATCATGACTGATCGGTCTCCTTGATGCCCAGCCCCAGTGCAAGCCCGAGTGTGATTCGGTTGCTCAGACGCTCGTAGATTAAGTCGTTAAGTTGTGATTCCAGATCAAAGGTCTGCCGTTGCACTTCGAGTAGGTCGAGTACAGAAACCAGACCATTCCGGTATTTCTGCTGGTACTGCTCATAGTTGCGGCGGGCACTCAGCAATGCGCTGTCTATCTGCTGTTGCTGTTTGGCCAGGCTTGATTCCTGGCCGATTGCATTTTCAACTTCCTGCACTGCGTTCAGTAAGGTTTCCCGGTATGCCTGATAGCTCCTGGCTGTGGTCAGTTCGGCGGCTTCCGCATTGGCTTTCAGCTCACCGCCACGAAACAAAGGCGCCGTTAATTGACCGAGCAATGACCAAACCGGGTTTTTCAACAGAGCCTCGCCTGGTGATGTGCCTGTGTCGCTCAGAGCCGCTCCCAGGCTGATCGATGGCAGCATTTCTTTGTAGGCAACAGACGTACGAAAGTCGCTTGCTTCTATGGCCAGATAGGCCGCTTTAAGGTCTGGTCGGCGCTGTAACGTCTGGTCGGCCAGGCCGGCAAGGGGCAAAAGAACTTGCGGGTAGTCGGCGGCAATGGCCGTGCTGCCATAACTCCGGCCGAGCAACAGGTTCAAAGCTCTTTGTTGCTGCTGCAGGGATTCCTGAGTGGCAAACAGCGTCGCTCTGGCACTGGCTGCCGAGCTTTGGGCACTGTCGAGGTCCTCAAGGTCACCCAATCCGGATCGGTAGCGCTGAAGAATCCACTGTTCGTTTTTTTCAAGCAGTTCCACGCGTTGTTCTGCGATAGCAACAGATCGATTCAGATTAACCAGCTTCAGCCAGCCCTGCATAACCTCGGCTGCGAGCGTATCCCGGGCAGCCTGGTAGAGAGCCAGCTGTTCGGCGACATCGCTCTCAGCTGCCGACGCCTTATCAGAGATCTTCGCCCACAAATCCAGTTCCCAGCTGACGCTGATGCTGCCGGTGTAGGAAGTATCGAGGTCTTCCGTTTTATTGGCGCCGAAGCCAGCATCGACCTCGGGCAGCTGGTCAGCCCGAGTCGCCCGGTATTGAGCCTGGAGAATTTCGAGGGAAAGCAGCGTTTGCCCCAGATCCGGGTTAGCTTCGCGCGCTTCGGCAATCAGCGCGCTCAGAGCATCGCTATTGACCAGATCATCCAGGTAGGCGGTTTCGGAACCCTCGTCCAGCTCAGACCAGGAGACAAGGTTCTGATGGTCAGAATCGGCCTGAGCCAGATAATCCGGGCTTGTGGAGAACGAACTGCAGCCGGCAGCAGCCAGCCAGAACAGGACAATCGGTAATGCTTTCAAGCAGGGGAAGCGACACATAAACAAAATCCAATCTAGCGCAGTTGAACCTGCGGTAAGCAACTGGATTCAGACTATCTGTAGGCGGGTTAATGGAGGGTTAAGGTCTTCATGGTCTTGCTTCAAATTCATCATGCGAAATCGCTGCTTGGCCCCATTGCAGGCGGCAAACTCTACAACGAGCCATCAGAAATGGAGAGGTTTTGGACCGGGAGCATTGGGCTTGATCCCTCCGTCTATGCCACTCACTCGATGAGACGCAGAAAAACAATGTTGATGATCTGCTCGTCTGAAGATCGCTTTTTCATGTTCATCGTCCTCTACTGTGATGAACATTACTAAGCTGAAAACGGTTAAGCTAGAGGGGAGCAGGTCAGTCAGGGAATAAATCCCGCGCGGGTATCGGAAGCCAGAAAGCATTTTGAAGTTCAGGAATTGATCACCGTGTCCAAGGAAGGCAAAGCGATAAAAATCCACCGGAATGATCCGATTCTTGATTAACCCTCCCCTCTGATAGTTCGGAAATCCAACCGAACTATCTTTTTTCCTCATCTGGAAGTTCGGAATTATTCGGTTCGATAGTTCGGGAAAGCGAATAACCGGAATCCTTTGTGTCCCAAAGGTTTTGGTACCGAGGATGTTTTTTGTTCGGTTCGGTGGTTCGGTGTCCCGCAATGTTCGTTCGGTGCCCCCCCCCCTTTAGGGGTACCGAACATGCGAACCGTACAGAACTACCCGGTGGTTAAGAGCTGAATTGTGGTGCTATAGAGTTTATGAAAATAACCGAATACCGCGCTCAGCGATCCCCGCGGTGACGAATTACTGGTGGGAAGGACCCGGCCAAGCCGTCAACCGTGGTCTGAAATTAGACGCTCACAGATACTGAGGTATCAGCGGAGACATAGGTTTCTACTTCACTGTAAATGTCGACACTGTTCTCCGGCACTTCCAGCGAAACAATTAAAGAATACCGAGTACTGTAGCGCCAGCGATCCTGAGCCTTTCGGTACTTCCACCACCCAGAAACTGGGTAGACTGCGAGCGTGTGTCGGCGTGCCAAAGCAGCCGCTGAGCCTTCCCATGTATCGCAGTGTATTGATCCTCGGGATCTCATACGAGGCCCAAACAACCAGCCGCCATCGTCCCCTTCCGGCCCATCATAGTTTGTATCTTTTGCGTTATCGTTAATCATAGCCCTGAAATTCGCCTCAGTTTGTTGCGGGCGTATGACCGCGAACCGTAAACCAAAAGATTGATACCTGAACTTGGATCGAAAACCCCTTCGTCCTGGATTCGGCTCGATAAAATAGGACAGTGTGACCTTCATTCTCACGGGAGTTTCTGGCGGCAACTCAGCTAATTTTGCTTTCGGCCAAGGAAGTTTTATAAGTTGCATCTCGTTGAGGCCAGGATCATCGCTAGGACGTGCGCCATCTTTTTTTCGAAAAGGCTGAATCTTATTCTCTGTGATAAGCGTCAGGTAATTATTTGCACTCGATATCGCTTTTTCTAAGTTAGGTGCTCCATTCCCCACCATCCTGAGCATCTCTTCTTTAGCTTCTGATGGCGTATTTGTAGTCCTCAGTGCCTCATATCTGGCCCACATCTTGCCCGTCCATTCGGCGGAATGAACTAACAAGCCCCTTATAGTCTCCGGCCAAAATTCGGGATACATCGCCCATAGGTGAGCTGCGTAGTTTGTTACTAGTGCGGAAGCTGCGCTCGTGTCGCCATGATAGTCAAAAAGAGGCCCCGAGGATCTGCCGGATGTGGTCAGCAAAGCTACCGTATTTGCTGCGTCCGTCTGGGTTTTGCAAGGTGACAATAGATAGTTACCACCTTCAGCCACCATGTCGGGCTTGAAAGGAGCTTGGTCAACCCAGTCCCAGCAGACCGAGCCGCGACTTTGGGGCGCGATATCGCCTATAGAGGCCAGCGGTGTCCAGCCTTCAAACATTGGGTCGGAGTTTGTTTGGTTCTCAGTAAATGCGCCGACCGTAATCGCATTCCAAGCTTGGGCGGGATCCTCAATGGGATTGTCTCGTACTTGTTCCCAATGGTCAGGCATTGGTGCAACTGACGTTCCGTTGCCTGCGCTCACGATAAAAAGGCGTTGTACGCCATCCTCAATGCCAGACGAGAAACTATCGATTTCGGCGGACCAAGAAGAAGGTTGTCCGGTAACGGGTTCTGGAGCTCCGGTCACCGCTAGGGAAAAGACTCGATTGCGATTTGGTCGTTCAATTTCAAGCTTAAGCGCAGTACCACGTGTTATAGCTCCATAAAGATCAGGCTTGTTTTGACCAGTTGGCGGCAGAATCCGAGCCGATTCAAGATCGAATGGTACAGAGATAGAATGTCGACTTGCCAAAACTTCGCGAAGATCCCCGAAAATAGCCAAACCCGCCTGCAGTGACCCATGCGGATGCCACGGACCTGGAGGGTTGTAGTCGTCATACTTCGGCCATTCCGGTTTCCAAACCGCGCTCTTTTCTGCATTACTGAACGGACTCAATAATGGGTGATTATAGTTTACGCCAGTATCTAAGATGGTCGCGGTGGTTTTTCCGAAATCATTTGGCGCCTCCAACCGTTCCAATAGATCAGTTGCCCACTCTTGTTGCTCTTGATTTGTCAGCTCTACCCAAAACGTCGCAGGCTGTTTTGCCAGTCTTAATTCCTCTAAACTGCCAAATAGAGTCACGGCCCGCTCGAGCTCGTGCATCGATGCGTGAATCAGGAAAACAGTAGTGTCGAAAAAATTTAACTGTTGATCACTTATCGTTATGTCCGTGTTTTCGTCAAGGTAAGATTTAACGATTTCCGCGTTACTGGTATTGGGCAGGACTTTCAGCCATAACTCGAGCCATTGCTTTTCGTTCGGGTCAGCTGGGAAGGTGCCCGCTGAATCTGTCCAAAAGCTTTGGATATTCGCTAATCGAACTGAATCGATGCTGTCAATTAACGCTTGGTTGGCAGGTTTTCCTCGGGTATCTTTTCGACGGTCTAGGTATTTTTCAATTTTTTTTGTAAACGCATGTCTTCGGTTTTCGGGAACAAAAACTAACGCTATTTCCTGATTTTCCTCGGTACGAAGTTGGCGAAGATCGAAATCTCTATTGTCTAATTTATCAACAGGTAAGGATTGATTGTCGTAGCCTCGGATTTCTAAATAGATTCCTGGCATTTCGTCGAGAAACGGTGGCTCATCCGAGCGTCGCTCAGTGTACTCGGCGTATGAATCAAGAACACTTCTCAGGATTCTATCCCCATGCTGAGCTCTGTTTTTCCTAGGCACGCCTTTTGTGGGGACTTGAGCTCGCTTGGAGAAAGGTTCAGAAAAAGAGTGGCGAGTTACCAATAGATGGCGTTTTCGTTCTGCCATGGGGCTACTACCTTATTTGAGGTGCCGCTGCTGAAGGGCCTGCAAAATATGCTCAATCCTAAGCTTTCCATCGCACTCAAGTATGGCGGTTTTCGCTGCTTCGTCGCAGGCTTGCACAATCTCTGATGAGCTAAGACCAAGAGCATTCGTGATTATTTTGTCCCAGTCAACTTCGTTGAGTGGGAATCTGGAGAGGCGATTACTTATCAGCAGCTGAATCTCTCTGTCGCTTGGTGGTGTAAAAACGATTAAATCATCGAATCGACGAAATAGCGCGTCGTCTAAAAGAGATGGATGATTCGTCGCCGCAATGATTAGGCTCTCTGAATTATCTTTTTCGAGAAACTGAAGAAAGGAATTTAGTATTCGCCGTACTTCACCTACGTCATTATCTGAGTCTCTTTTGCTCCCTATAGCATCGAACTCGTCAAATAGAAAAACTGCTCTTGTCGAGGAAACGAAATCGAAAACCTTTCGAAGCTTGGCTGACGTTTCGCCAAGGTAGCGGGTGATTAAACCGTCTAAGAGTACGGTATAGAGCGGTAGCTTTAATTCTGTGGCGAGAACTGAGGCAGTCATGGTTTTACCCGTTCCTGGGCGACCGCAGAATAGCAGCTTTCGTTTGGGTGAAAGCCCGTAGTTTCTAAGCTTGTCTCGCTGTCTTTGTTCAAGCAAGATGCGACTGATACGAGAGCTCGACTGCTCAGATAGGATAAGTTCAGAAAGGCGAGTTACTTGATTCGACTTCTCAAGAAGTAAACCAAGATCATTTGGAGTCTGAGTTAATGGCGTTGGCTTGTGAAAAAGCTCCGGTTCAGACTGAGTTTGTGTCTGAAGCTTTTCAACTAGAGACTTTATTTCGGACGCAAGTTTCTGGTGGCCTTTTCGGGCTTCGTTAGCAGCGACCTGTAGCATAACAGCATAAAAGCGATCATCGTCATCGTCAGCGTGACTGCGAAGCAGGGCTTTTAGCTGTGAGGAGTTGGCCATTATTGTGTTCCCAGTTTGGGCAATGCCGAGTCTGAGGGCAGCCTTTGCTTAAAGTGCTAACCGAAATCGTAACCGCTATTCTAGGTTTTGTACAAAACAAGTACGCCATTTTGCGGGCAGTGCCAAGAACCCGTGAAATTGCTTACATATTGCTTACAAATCGGACTTCCAGAAACAACAAAGCCCGCACGGAGCGGGCTAAGTCATTGAATTCTAATGGTGCCCGGAGGCGGAATCGAACCACCGACACGAGGATTTTCAATCCTCTGCTCTACCGACTGAGCTATCCGGGCAAGTTGCAAGACTGCTGTGCAACGGGGCGCTATTAAACCGGTTTCGGTGTGGTGAGTCAAGGCCGGCCCGGAAAAAATCCTGAATCTTTTCAGGGTTGGTCAGGCTTTGATCAAACTGGAGTCATTGTTCCGGTGGTACATAGCCTTCAGCTTTTTCGAAAGGCTCGTTGTTGAAGTAATGCTCCATTTGCGCCTGCAGGTATTTTCGGGTGTTGGGGTCCATCAGGCTCAGGTGCTTTTCGTTGATCAGCATGGTCTGTTGGTTTTGCCATTCTTCCCAGGCTTGTCTGGATACATTTTCGAAAATGTCCTGGCCTTTCGCTCCAGGCATGGGAGGGAAGTCGAGGCCTTCCAGTTCTTTCTGGTATTTGCGGCAGAAAACGGTGCGGCTCATGATTGCTCCTGTTTGGATAAATAAGTGGTCGGATTTGTGAGTAGAGTGCGGATAGGCGCTGGCAGGCCCAGGGTCAGTGCTTCGTGCCGGTGCAGCCATTTCTGTTGAGCGTCATCTCTCACGTTGTTTTGTCCGGTTACATTCAGGCGTGCGGGCTGAATGTGCAGGTGGTAATGGGAAAAGGTGTGCCGGAAGCCGCCGATGAGTTCTGGTTCTTCGCAGGCAAGCCCCAGGCTCCGCTCGCACGCCTCCTGAAGTTCGTCAGCGCCATAGGCTGGGTCCAGTTCGGGGAGGCTCCAGAGGCCGCCCCAGATGCCACTGGGTGGGCGCCGCTCCAGCAGGATGCGGCCTTCCTTGTCCTCCAGTATGACCATCCAGGTTGTTTTCTCTGGCTTGGCTTTTTTTGGTTTGGAGCCCGGGTAGAGGCTCACTTCTTCTCTTGCGTAGGCTGCGCAGCCTCGCTGCAGTGGGCAACTGATGCAAATGGGGCGGCTGCGGGTGCATACGGTTGCGCCCAGATCCATTATGCCCTGGGTGTAATCCCGAACGCGCTCATCCGGTGTGTGGGCTTCGGCATGTTCCCAGAGCTGTTTCAATACAGAGGTCTGTCCTGGCCAGCCGGGAACAGCGTGGTACCGTGCCAGTACCCGTTTTACATTGCCGTCAAGAATTGCAGCGCGCTTGCCAAATGCCTGAGCAATGATCGCGGCAGCGGTGGAGCGGCCTATGCCCGTGAGGGTTTCCAGCTCTTCCTGGGTGTCAGGAAACAGGCCGCCAAAGTCGTTTACAACGGATTGGGCGGCTTTCTGGAGGTTGCGGGCACGGGCATAATAGCCAAGCCCCGACCAGTGGCTCAGCACGTCGTCAACCGGAGCCTCCGCAAGAGACTGGACATCGGGGAACCGTTCCATGAAAGCCTGGAAGTAGGGGATAACGGTTGCCACCTGGGTTTGCTGAAGCATGATCTCGGAAACCCACACCCGGTAGGCGGTGCGGTCATGATGCCACGGCAGGTTGTGCCTGCCGTGCTGGTCGTACCATGTCAGAAGGTTTTCGGCGAAATTGCCTGCTGTCACTTGAACAGACCTTTGAGGGCATCTTTTACTTTCGCGCCTTCCTCTTCACCAAACTTTTCCTTCAGCTTTTCGTTGATTTTGTCTTTAGCTTTGTCCTTTACCTTGTCGACTTCTTCCGTGGCTTTTATGCGTGCAGCATTTTCTGCAATGGTTTTCAGTGTGTCGCGGAAACGGGAGCCGTCAAAGGAACACAGGCTGGCTGCACCCGCCGAGAAATCACCGCGGCATTCCACTGGAATAACTACGTTTTCCACGTATTCGGTCACCCGGCAGGCGTTGTCACGGTGGATCTCCCCAACAATTCTCAGGCCGAGTTCGTAATCAACGAGGGTCTGTTTCAGGTCGACAGTACCATTGCCTTCCAGCTTCATGCCCGCCAGTGAGGCGACCAGATCGGTGTTGTCGAAGACATTGCCATTGATGTCCAGCGTACCGTGCATGTCGTTGAATGGTGTGGTTTCGCCCCAGTCGGTAGTTGTCAGCTGGTCCTGATTGGCCAGTGCAATTCCCTGGCAGGCCATGCGGGTCAGGTTCATGTTGCGGAATTCACCTTCGGCAAGGTTGAAGCTGATCTGACCATCGGCGTTTTCTCTCAGTACAGAGATACGGTTGCCGGAGGTGGTCGCATTGACCTTGAGATTGGCGCCACCAGCAAGCATGGTGACTTCTGCGAGGTCGGCAAGGAGTGGCAGAGCCTGAACGTTGCTTACATCTGAGCTGACTGTCCACTTCGGAGTGTCGGTACGGGCATCAATGGTGACATTGGCCCCAAAGCTTCCTTCATAAAGTTTGCCGCTGAATTCATCCACTTTCAGAAGGCCTTTGCTGGCGGTTGTGCTGGCCTTGATGTCATTGATGGTCAGATTGCTTGCGATCAGCTCTTCCAGCCCGAAATCAATGTCCAGAAGCAGGCTGCGCAGGGTTTCCAGTGGCAGAAGGTCGCCTTCAGGGCCGGTTCCGGCAGTTTGTGCCGGGGCATCGTTTGCTGCTTCAGTAGCGTCGCCCTCGGTTGCGGGCGGCAGGTAACGATCGGCGTTGAGTTTGTCGCCCTGAAGTTCGAACACAATGCCGCCGTTGTCGAGGTTATAACTGCCCGAACCTTTGAACGTGGTGTCATCCAGTTTGATTACGAGGTCAGACAGTGCTGGCTTGCCGGCGGCGCCGCTGATGCTGGTGGAAAATGCGATGGCCTGAAGAACGGCTTCATCTGTTGTCTCAATGGCAGGCTGCCCCAGATTTTCCATCAGTTCTTTGAGAGAAAATTCATCAATGGCTACCTGGCCTTTGAGCGTAGGTTTATCTCCGAAGCCATTAACATCAAGATGGGTAGTCAGGATCAGGTTTGCGAGGCTGGCGGTGAAGTCACTCAGTGTGGCGGTTTCATTTTCCAGGTTGGCTTTGGCAGAGCCTTCAAGTTTCGCTGTTACTGATTTTCCACCAAAGGGTTCGCCGTTCATTTCAAATATGGCTTCCAGACCGGAAACCGTAAAATCGTTGAGTGCTTCGTTGGCTGCCAGGCGGACGTCTATGTTTCCGTCGACAGCAAGTTGTGGCTGTGCGGTCTCTACGCGAAAGCCGATTTCCAGCGGAAATTCGGAGCCCAGAGTAATGTTGCTGGCATTGACCGTGAAGTCTTCAAGGGTGACTGTCTGGCCAGTACGCTGGTCACTGTAGTGCACCTGCGCATTGCTGATCTGGATGTTTTCGACATTAAAGTTCAGGGCTTCGCCGCCGGCTTGTTCACTTTCCGGCGTTGCTGCCCCGGAATTGCTGGCAACATCCTGTTTGTCCTTTTGTTCATCGCCGGCTACAGGTTCTGGCATAATGTGCGTCCAGTTGCCTTCTCCCTGCTCGTTAATGCTGAGGTGAGCATCCAGCCCATCCAGCACAAAGGTGCTGACCTGTGGTGACATGGCAAGCAGGGACCAGAAGTCAACCTGGGCAACCAGTTGCGTCAGCGCGATGAAGCGTTCACCATCCAGAGTGGCTTCTACATCATTCAGCTCCAGCCCGAGAGGGACAAAAGACCAGCCGATATCGCCGTCCAGAACGAGGTTGAGGTTGGTTTGATCCTCAACAACCTGTTTGATCTGCGGTTTGTAGTCGTTCGGGTCTATGACGGCCATGGCAATGGCTATCGCGACAATGGCAAGAACGACTAGTGCAACTATGGCGACCAGCGCATAACGTATGGCTTTCATGATTCAGACGTCCTTTCTTTTGCGGTAGCTTTCAGGATTCAGGGTGAATCCGGGCGCGAATAAGTTAAAGGATAACGCAGGGTTAATAAATTAACAGGGCGGGAGTATGACAATGCCGTAGTGTTGGGCCAAAATACATTTATTATTTTTCCGCTTTATTGTTACGTATAAGCATAAAAAGGAGTTCGCTGTGGCTATTACTGTTTCGATTGAGCTGAGCCGGGAGCTTGAAATTCCAGCCAGTTACGACGAGGTGTTTGAGTTGCTGGCTGATGTGCCCCGCTCTGCGAGCTATTTTCCTAAGGTAGATAAGCTGGCGGATCTGGAGGGCAACATCTACCGATGGGAAATGGAAAAAGTCGGTGTCGATAAGTACGCTATCCAGGCGATTTATGCATGCCAGTACGTTTCAGATAAAGATGCCGGAAAAATTATCTGGGAGCCGGTAAAGGGAGAGGGTAACGGAGTAGTCCATGGGTCCTGGGCGTTGACGGCGAAAGGCGACAAAGCTACGGCTCTGAAGTTTCATACCTGCGCCGAGCTGACATTGCCGCTGCCCAGCCTGCTTAAGCTTGCCATCAGCCCTGTCATCAAACATGAATTCAATGGTTTGGTGGATACGTATATGAAAAATCTGAAGAATGCTTTCTGAATAATTTGTGTTCAGTCTCACACTATCGTGCCGATTAACCCGGCTATGGGACTCCTGCAGGCATAAAAGGTATAATCCGCGAATCAAGTTTTCCGGCGTTGTGCCACCTAAATCTGCTACGGAGTCCCCATGGCCGAACGTAAGGCTCGGGTAGAACGAAATACCCTTGAAACCCAGATCACCGTTGAGATCAATCTCGACGGTACCGGTAAATCCAGTTTCGAGACTGGAGTCCCGTTCCTTGATCACATGATGGAACAGATATCCCGTCATGGGATGGTCGATCTGAACATTGTCTCCAAAGGCGACCTGCACATAGATGACCACCACACTGTAGAAGATATCGGCATCACCCTCGGTCAGGCCTTTAAACAGGCTGTAGGTGATAAGAAAGGTATTCGCCGGTATGGTCACGCCTACGTACCTCTGGATGAGGCGCTTTCCCGCGTGGTTATTGATCTCTCAGGCCGCCCAGGCCTGATTATGGAGGTGCCCTATACCCGGGGCATGGTAGGCGGGTTTGATGTCGATTTGTTTGAAGAGTTTTTCCGTGGGTTCATCAACCACGCGATGGTGACCATGCACATCGATAACCTTCGCGGCAAAAATACTCACCACCAGATCGAAACTGTGTTCAAAGCATTCGGCCGCGCCTTGCGTATGGCTGTTGAAATGGATGAGCGCATGGCGGGTGTTACTCCGTCTACCAAAGGCCTGTTGTAAACCGCCACTCAAGGACCTGCACTAACCATGAAAACCGTTGCCATCATCGACTACGGCATGGGGAACCTTCACTCTGCCCGTAAAGCGGTAGAGCATGTGGCCCCGGATACCAGAGTTCTGGTAACCGATAACGCTGATCTGATTCGTGAAGCCGACCGGGTGATTTTGCCCGGTGTCGGCGCAATCCGTGACTGTATGGCTGAGATGCGTCGCCATGGGGTGGATGAGCTGGTGCGGGAAGTCTCCCGTGATCGTCCATTTCTGGGTATTTGTGTCGGCATGCAGGCGCTTATGTCCCGCAGCGAAGAAAACGGTGGCGTTGACGGCATCAACCTCTTCCCTTCTGAAGTACGTTTCTTCGGTGAGAATCTTGTAGAAAATGGCGAGCGCCTGAAGGTGCCTCACATGGGCTGGAACGAGGTGTATCACACCAAAGAACACCCGCTTTGGCAGGGTATTCCTGATGGAGACCGCTTCTACTTTGTGCACAGTTACTACGCAGAGGCAGAAGGCAATGCGGATATCGCCGGGCGCAGCCATTACGGCGTTGATCTGGCGGCTGCAGTGGCTCGGGATAATATTTTTGCTGTGCAGTTTCACCCGGAGAAAAGTGCCCGGGCAGGACTGCAACTTCTCAAGAACTTTACTGACTGGAACGGAACATGCTGATTATTCCCGCCATTGATCTCAAAGACGGAAAGTGTGTGCGCTTGCGCCAGGGCCGGATGGACGATTCCACCGTTTTTGGTGGTGATCCTGTTGATATGGCCACCCGTTGGGTGGAGGCCGGAGCCCGCCGGTTGCACCTTGTGGACCTGAATGGCGCATTTGCAGGTGAGCCGGTTAACGGGGAGATCGTCCAGGCCATCGCTCGTAAATACCCCGATTTGCCAATACAGATTGGCGGCGGTATTCGTACTGCAGAAACTATTGAGGCTTATCTCAAAGCCGGTGTGCAGTGGGTAATTATCGGGACCAAAGCGGTGAAAGAGCCGGAATTTGTGACTGAAATGTGTAAGCGCTTCCCTGGCCATATTATCGTAGGCCTGGACGCCAAAGATGGCCGCGTAGCTACAGATGGCTGGGCCGAAGTGTCCGAAGTTATGGCGACTGATCTTGCGAAGCGGTATGCCAATGATGGCGTTGAGGCGATTGTTTATACCGACATCAACCGTGACGGCATGATGCAGGGCGTAAACGTTGAAGCTACAGCGGCCCTGGCCGAAGAGGGTGGTATACCCGTTATTGCTTCCGGTGGTGTTACCAACATGGATGATCTCGAACGCCTGGCGCCCGTTGCCAGCAAGGGCATCATTGGCGCTATTACCGGCCGGGCTATATACGAAGGCACCCTGGATGTTGCGGAAGCCCAGGCATTCTGTGACTCTCTGAAAGGCTGAACAAGGTAGATTTATGGCACTGGCAAAACGCATTATTCCCTGTCTGGATGTGGACAAAGGGCGTGTTGTAAAAGGCGTGAACTTTGTGGATATCCGGGATGCCGGCGACCCCGTGGAAGTGGCGCGTCGCTATAACGAGCAGGGTGCTGACGAGATCACCTTTCTGGATATTACAGCAAGCCACGAAAGTCGTGACACGACCTATGAAACAGTTGAGCGGATGGCGGCGGAAGTTTTCATTCCGCTGACGGTCGGTGGGGGTGTTCGTACGGTCGATGATATCCGTAAGCTGTTAAACGCCGGTGCAGACAAGGTTGCGATTAATACAGCGGCGGTATTCAACCCGGAGTTTGTGCAGGAAGCTGCAGAACGCTTTGGTAGTCAGTGCATTGTGGTGGCGATTGATGCCAAGCAGGTCAGCGCTGAAGGCGAAACGCCGCGCTGGGAGATCTTTACCCATGGAGGCCGAAAGCCAACAGGGCTGGATGCCGTGGAATGGGCGCGCAAAATGGTGGAAATGGGTGCCGGCGAACTGTTGCTGACAAGTATGGACAGAGATGGCACCAAGGTCGGGTTTGATCTTGGTCTGACCCGTGCGGTCAGCGATGCCGTAATCGTTCCTGTGATTGCCTCAGGTGGTGTGGGTGAGCTTCAGCATCTGGCGGATGGCGTTACCATGGGAGGCGCAGATGCAGTGCTCGCAGCGTCTATTTTCCATTTTGGTGAGCACACAATCCCCGAAGCCAAGGCCTTCATGAAGGCTCAGGGAATCGAAGTCCGGGATTAATCCTTCCTGGCAAAGGCAGGCCTTATGGCCTGCTTTTCCCCTTCTGCAAACATCTTCTGGTTGTTGTTACGGATAGCCCAGAGACCGCTTACTGTGGCAATGGCAACGCCTTGCTCATCCAGCAGCGGAAGATGCTTTTCGAGATAATCGATGGTCACAGTATGTGGATGGCCAATGCCAATCGCGCTTCCGTTTTTCTTGGCCCGCCGCACCAGTTCCCTGAATTGCTGGTCTATAAACTCTTCAGTTTGCTCGTGGTCCAGAAACACGTCCCGTGTCATGGTGGGTATCTGATAAGCCTCGGCAACATCGCCCGCTACTGATGAAGCTATAGTCCGGCTATCGATAAAATAAACCGGATAGCGGTAGAGTTCTTTCATCACCCAGTCCATGGGTTCGAGTTGCTGGGTCAGCAGGCTGCCCATATGGTTGTTCACGCCTTGTACATAGGGGATGGATTTCAGAGCGCGGCGCAGTGTGGCAGTCACACTCCGCTCATCCATATCTGACGTTAACCCTCCAGGACCAAGGCTGAAGTTCCGTGTGTTGGCCATGGGCGCGTGCAGCATGATCTCTTTGTTACGACTGTGCGCCAGACGAGCAAGAGTATCTGTGTGCCGCCGATAGGGCAGGAATGCCAGGGTCAAGGGTTGATCGATGTTGGCGAGGCGTTCCCCCTCATGCAGGTTGTGCCCCACGTCATCGATAATGATAGCAATGGTTGGCGGAACAGAACCTGTTACGGGTTCCGCGGCTACTGCGCCGGCAGCCAGGCTGGCCAAGGCTGCCAGGATAAGCACCCTTGGTGTCAGGCCAGACATAGACTTCACTGTACTGAATCAGCTCTTTGGGGGGTAAGAATGTGCAGCCCTTTCAGCAGATTGAGTGCTGAGCGTAGCTGGTAGTCGCGGTCTGTTACAGAGCCCGCCTGACTTTCTGCTTCTGAGTGCTCATTGCCAGCTTCTGAGCCAACAGCTTTCTCATCCTGGCCAATGAGGTGGCCGCTCAGGTCCGCTTCGGTAAAGAATGGACGGCTGTCCAGCTCCTTGAGTTCCGCTGGCCGTACCTCGATGTCCGGCTCAATCCCCGTGGCTTGTATGGAGCGGCCATCTGGAGTGTAGTAGCGGGCGGTTGTCATTTTGATAGCGTGGGTTTCATCAAGCGGGATAACCGTCTGGACACTGCCCTTGCCAAAGGACTGTGTACCCATGATCACGGCCCGCTTATGGTCTTGCAACGCACCTGCAAGGATTTCGGAAGCGGATGCCGAGCCGCCGTTAATCAGAACAACAATGGGGGTGCCAGCCATCACGTCGCCGTCCTGAGCGCTGAAACGAAGGCGCGAGCTCTGGATTCTGCCCTCGGTATATACAATCAGCCCTTCATCCAGCAGTGCGTCAGCCGTTGCTACCGCCGCCTGCAGCACGCCGCCCGGGTTGTTGCGCAGGTCAAGCACCAAGCCGTCGAGATCGCCGCCATTATCTTCTTTGAGCTTTTTCAGGGCTTTGGTGAACTGTTCTCCAGTCTCCGCCTGGAACTGGGTCAGGCGCACGTATCCGTAGCCGTTTTCAATCATGCGGCTCTTTACGCTGGTAACCTTGATAACATCCCGTTCAACGTCGATCTCGACCGGAGCATTATCTCCTTCACGCATAACGGTCAGAGTGAGTATGGTGCCAGGCTTGCCGCGCATCAGCTGAACAGCTTCATCCAGGCTCATGCCTTTTACCGGCTTTTCATCAAGCTTGATGATCAGATCACCAGCCCGGACGCCGGCCTGCTGAGCCGGAGTGTCGTCAATCGGAGCTATAACTTTCACAAAGCCGTTTTCCATGCCTACTTCAATGCCCAGGCCGCCAAATTCACCAGAGGTGCTTTCCTCCAGCTTTTCGTAGTCTTTGGGGGCGAGATAGGTGGAATGTGGATCCAGGTCTGAAAGCATACCTTTGATGGCGCTTTCCAGTAGCTGGCGGTCGTCTACGTCTTCAACATAGGCCGCCTTGATACGGGCAAAAACTTCTGTGAATTTGCGCAGATCATCCAGAGGCAGCTGTTTCTCCGGATCGGGCAGGGTGATTTCAACACGTTCGCCATTCTGGATGCCTTCCAGAATCTGCGAGTTGTCTGGTGAGCTGTCCTGGGCGATGGCCAACCCAGGAAATGCAATGAAACAGGCCGCAAGGATGGCTGAGCGCAAAGGTAAGGCTTGGAGTGTACTTCGGACCCGTTTCATTCACATATCCCGTGGTTATTCCGGTAGTTAAACTGAGATCTGAGCTGAGAGTCGAGCAAAACAGCCGGCTGAATTCTCCGCTCCGACAGTATGGCGTCAGCGGGCGCATTTGTCAGCCCTGCTACGGGTGCTCACTTGCCCAGCCAGCGCCCTGGATTATCTGGTTTTCCATTATGGCGCACCTCAAAATACAGCGCCGGGTTTTCTGTGCCACCCGTGCGGCCTGCCAGGGCAATGGCCTCTCCGGCTGCGACCCAGTCGCCAGGGCTGGTAAAGAGGCTGCTGCTATGGCCATAGAGTGTCATGTAGCCATCGCCGTGATCAATAATTGTTATCAACCCGAATCCTCTGAGCCAGTTGGCGAAAACAACTCTGCCATAGTGGATGGCTTTTACTTCCGCACCTTCGGAGGTCTGAATAAGCAAGCCGTTCCTGCTGAGTTTGCCATTTGCGTATTTCTCGCCAAACCGGCTGGTGACCTTGCCTTGTGCGGGCCATGGAAGCTTGTTTCTGAGCGATGAGAAGGGCTGGGATTCGTTCGGGGAAGGAATGTTTGCAATAGCTTGCTGTACTTCCGAAAGCAGCTTTTCCAGGCGTTCGCGATCGGATTCCAGCTCGTCTTTTTCGCCACGACGGTTATGGATGTCCTGCTTGAGGGCTGCCAGTGTTTTCTCGCGTTCCTGGAGGGAGGCTTTAAGCTGCTGCTGGCGTTTAATGACGCCTTCTTCGGTTTTTGCGAGTTCGGCCCGGGTACTTTGAGCCGCAGCCTGTGTATCTTTCAGTTCTCGCAGGTTTTTGTGGAAGGTTTCCAGGCGTCCCAGGGTGTCGCGGCTGAGGTATTCGTAGTAAGTCATGGTCCGGGCGATGTTGTCCGGATCTATCTCGTTAAGCAGTATTTTGACTGCAGGGGCGTCGCCTTCCATCCAGGCAGTGCGGATCTGTTTTTTCAGGCTTTCGCGCTGCTTCTCCAGGGTTCGTGTCAGCTCCCGCTCGTCGCTCTGGAGCCTGGAGAGACGCTGCTGTTGCGCTTTTACCTGTTCGCGTAGAGATCGTCGCTCCTGGGTCAGGCGGCTGATTGAGCGTTCGGAGGCAGCAAGTTGCTGCTCAAGAGATGAACGGTCCTTCTCTGCGTCGGCCAGCCAGTCGTCGATATCCTCAATGCGTTCCTTGAGGGCTTCAATCTGGGCGGGTGTAACCTCCTGCTCCGATGCTGCTGGCGCTGCACTCAGTACAAACGTGAGTGCGAGCGCAGCTACTGCAGTCAGTCGCAAGGGTATGGCCTGTTTCCGGATCAACCGATTTTGACCAGACTGTGCCCGGTCATTTCCTTCGGTTGATCAAGGCCCATCAAGGTGAGCAGGGATGGTGCCACATCGCTCAGACTGCCGCCGTCCTTCAGGCATATCTGGCGGCTACCCGTGTAGACAAGGGGAACCGGGCCAATAGTGTGAGCGGTGTGAACCTGGCCAGAGCTGGGGTCTGTCATCTGCTCGCAGTTGCCGTGGTCGGCGGTTATCAGCGCCTGGCCATCCACTTCGTCCAGTGCTTCGACTACGCGTTGCACACACTTGTCCAGGCATTCTGCGGCCTTGATGGCAGCATCCAGTTTGCCGGTATGACCAACCATGTCTCCGTTGGCATAGTTGCACACCACCAGGTCGTATTTGCCGCTCTTGATGGCTTCCACCAGCTTGTCGGTGACTTCCGGAGCGCTCATTTCAGGTTGAAGATCGTAGGTGGCTACCTTGGGAGAGGGCACCAGAATCCGGTCTTCGCCGGCAAAGGGTGTCTCCAGGCCGCCATTAAAGAAGAAGGTAACGTGTGCGTACTTTTCCGTTTCTGCAATGCGAAGCTGGGTTTTGCCCAGTCCGGCCATATACTCGCCCAGGCCGTTGACCAGTTGCTCGGGGGGGTAGGCACATGAGGCCTTGATATCTGCGGCATATTCGGTAAGCGTGACAAAGTCGGCAAGTTCCGGGTGTTTCTGGCGCTTGAACCCGTCGAAGTCCACGTCTACGAAAGCGCGAGTCATCTCCCGGGCGCGATCGGCACGGAAGTTCATGAACAATACCGCGTCGCCATCATTGATGGTGCCGGCGGGTTCGCCAGCACTCTGCATATGGGTCGGTTTTACAAACTCGTCGTTTTCGCCGCGCTCATAGGCCTGCTCCAGACCTGCAACGGGATCTGTTGCGGTGAATTCTGATTCACCCAGAGTCATCAGGTTATAGGCAGTTTCGACTCTGTCCCAGCGGTTGTCCCTGTCCATGGCAAAGTAACGGCCTACAATCGATGCTACGCGGCCTACGCCCAGGCTTTTGAGCTTTGCTGAGGCTTTTTCCAGTGAGGGGCGAGCGCTGCGAGGCGGCATGTCGCGGCCATCGAGGAACGCGTGAATATAGACTTCTTTTGCGCCCCGTGCGGCCGCAAGTTCCGCAGCTGCGAGAACGTGGTCCTCATGGCAGTGCACTCCGCCCGGTGAAAGCAGGCCCATGAGGTGAACAGCCCCACCATTGTTTATGGCTTTATCGATTGCAGAGCAGAGAGCCTTGTTTTCGTTAAAGGTACCCTCTTCCAGATCCTTGTCGATGCGCGTCAGGCTCTGATACACCACACGACCTGCGCCCAGATTCATGTGCCCGACTTCCGAATTGCCCATTTGGCCCTGAGGCAGGCCGACAAACATACCGGATGTGTTTATGAGTGTTTTGGGCCTGGTTTCCCAGAGCTTGTCCCAGAAGGGAGTATTGGCGTTGCTGATGGCGTTGTCGGCGGCGGGGTCACGATGGCCCCAGCCGTCCAGAATTATCAGTGCTGTCGGCTTGCGCAATGCTGTCATCATTCAGTCCGGAAGTAGAGTGGTGATAAGTTTTCTGAAGTAGGGGTGAAGCTTATCCATTTTTGCACTTTGAGGCCACAGTCATCGCCTGCAAGGTCACCTTCTGTCTGGCGAGCAGGCTGTGTATAATCCGCCCAAACTTATTTTCAGGGTTACCTCATGGATCGGTTGTTTGAATTTGTCGTTAACCACTACATTCTGGCCTCGCTGTTTGTGGCCTTTCTGGTCGCTATTCTGATTCTGGAGTCCCGGCGTGGTGGTGCTAAAATCTCTGCCCAGGCTGCGGTAAGCCTGATTAACCGGGATGAAGCCATAGTGGTTGATATCCGTGACCGTAAAGAGTTTGGCGAGGGGCGCATCACAGGTTCGGTCAATATTCCTCTGAACAGCCTGAAGAGCCGCGCCTCTGAACTGAAGAAGCATCAGGACAAGCGGATCATCGTAGCAGACAAGATGGGCCAGCATTCCGCCATGGCGGTCAAGCAGCTCAACGCCGAGGGTTATGCTAATGTGGTGCGCCTGAATGGGGGCGTTGCCGACTGGAGAGCCAGCAATCTGCCGCTGGTGAAAAAATAGCAGGTGCTGCCGCAGAGCTTGATCTGAGCGTCTATCTGCCGCACTGTTTTGGATTAGGCGCCCCGCCAGACAGAAGACTGTTCCGGCAAATGCAAATATATAATGGGCTATTGGCCCACTCTAAGACTCGCTACAAAAACCGAAAGGATTGAACATGGCTGAGAATCAGCAAGCCGCCGCAGGCAATGAAAACCAGAACCAAGCCCAGTTTGCGCTTCAGCGTATTTATGTGAAGGATCTCTCTTTTGAGTCCCCGAACTCTCCTATGGTATTTCAGGAACAGTGGAAGCCACAGGTAAGTCTGGACCTGAACACTGCTCATACAAAAGTCAGTGATAATCAGTATGAAGTAGTGCTGTCCCTGACCGTTACAACGAAAATAGACGAGAAAGTTGCTTATCTTGTTGAGATTCAGCAGGCCGGTGTGTTTGTCGTATCTGGCATTGAAGGGCCACAACTCGGGCAGATGCTGGGTGCATACTGCCCGACTATTTTGTTCCCCTACGCCCGTGAAGCAATCGACGGTGTGGTTAACAAAGGCAGCTTCCCGGCGTTGATGCTGGCACCGGTTAATTTCGATGCGATCTATGCCCAGGCGCTTCAGCGTAAGCAGGAAGAGGCTGCTGGTGAAGCAGGAGAAGAGCAAAAGACTCACTGATTGCTCGCACCAAGCTTGCTCTCCACACAGCCCGGCATCGCCGGGCTGTTCTGTTTCTGGGCCGTTATTTTCCCGGTTTATCCTTTCTGTGCTATTCCTTTCCTTCAACTAAGAATAAAACTCATTATCAAAAGCTTGATTTAAGTTAATAAATAAATAAGAATCTGTCGCATTCGTATTAATGTTTGCGAGGTTCGCTTTGATATCTTCTGCTTTTCGATTGCCGGCTTCTGGCATGTGCTCACTTGTGTTGTTCTCCATGGCCATGGGCCCCGAGGCCGCCTATGCCACCAGTTATCTGGATGAGCTGGTGGTGACCGGAACGCGCAGTGAGCGAACGGTTCTCGACACCCCCGTGCGTACTGAAGTTGTTACTGACAGAGAGATAGAAAGCACCCACGCCCGCAATCTTAAAGAAGCTTTGATTAACGTGCCGGGCCTGCAGTTGCGGGAAATACATGGTAAGCCAGGTTATGAAGTGTGGCTGCAGGGTATTGATGCCGACCGTGTGCTCGTGCTGGTGGATGGCATGCCCCTGAGCGCAACGACTGGCTCTGCTATAGATGTAAGCCAGCTTGCAGTGCTGGATATCGAGCGGATTGAGGTGGTGAAAGGCGCAGTTTCGGCTCAGTACGGCAGTGCAGCTATGGGCGGGGTTGTTAATGTAATTACCCGTGGTGTGGACTCCGGAGTCAAAGGAACCTTCTCTGCTGATGCCGGTACTTACGGTGACCAGAATCCCTCCGGAGAGAAATGGGATGCTGCCCGCTACAGCGGCCGCGCGGCGGTCTCTGCCGGTAATGAACAGTGGGGCGTGCGGGTGTCCGGTTCATCGCAGCACTCTGATGGCATCGACCCGGAGCCGGAAACCTGGGACCGCCCCGGGGATGAGTACGATCGCAACGACGCGACGGTACGAGTGGATTGGCAGCCGGCAGAGAACAACAGGCTTTCCTGGTCAGGTTCGGTATTTGATGAGAATTCCAGTTCCCGGTACAGCACGCTTCCCGGGGGCACCATCAATCAGGGTAAAGACGAAGAAGTGCGTCGTCTCAGAACTACCCTGACTGGCGATCATAGTGATGGCAATGGATTGCGCGGGCATTGGGCATTGCTGCATGAGCAGCTGAGTGATGATACCTCCAAGTATTCTGTCGCTGGCACCTTTGATCAGCGTGAGGCAGATATTTCCATCTCCCAGGCTTCCGGACATGTCGAATCTGCGGTGGGCGACACACACAGTGTCCAGGTTGGCGCAGACCTGAGGCATGAAACGCTTGAACAGTACAAGGACGGTGTCTCAGAGCTTGCCAGCAACGAAGAATTTTCCAGGAAGGGGTATGAACTTTGGGCACAGGATACCTGGTTTGTGTTGGACAACCTGGAGATCGTCAGCGGCCTGCGTGGGCAGCGGGATTCGGACTTTGGTAATCATCTGGCTCCCAAGATCAATGCCCGTCTTGGTTTTGAAGATGGCGTGGGGTTTGACAGTTTTCTGCGAGCAGGTGTGGGTTCAGGCTATCGTGTTCCCAACCTGAAAGAGCGTCACTACCGTTTTGACCACAGTGAGTTGGGGTACATCGTTAATGGTAACCCCGACCTGGAAGCCGAATCATCTGTTAGCTATCAACTGGGTATTGGCGGCCATTATGAAAAGAAGATTTGGTTTGATGTAAACGGTTTTTTCAATGATATCGATGAGCTGATTCAAACCGGTGCAGACCAGGAGGCAACGGATGCGCGCACGGACAATGTTCAGGTCTACAGCTACAGCAACGTTGATCAGGCCCGTACATGGGGCGTTGAGTCGACAGTAGGTTGGGAAATCTCCGAAGGCTGGTGCATATCTGCCGGGTATACCTGGACCGAAACAGAAGATGTGGCAACGGGCTATGACCTCAATAACCGCCCAAAACACCAGCTGCAGGTTTCTATAGATGGCCTGACAGGTTTGCAGGGCTTGTCATGGTCTGTAAGAGCCCGTAACCAGAGCTCTGAATACGTTGATGCCTCTCAGGATAGAAAATCCCCCGCTTATAGCTCTGTCGATTTCAAGCTCAATTACCGGCTCATCCCTGAACTAAAGTTGTTTGCGGGCATAGACAACCTTACTGACACCCAGCGCGACTTTTCCGATCCTGACGACTTCCAGCCCATTGCCGGTAGATTTCTCTATACCGGTTTCTCTATGACTCTTGGCAGCCAATGACTGCCACCCTTATTTCAGCAAAAAGGAACCATGATATGGCTCAGCACAAACTGAAGTACCTGGCGCCCGCCCTTGGTCTGATGATGACCGCGTGTGGCGGTGGCAGTGAAAACAAGATGGCCGGAGAAACAGGCGAAGGGGGGGCGGAAGATAAGGATTACAGTCAGCAAGTGATTGATGCAATGACTGAAACCCGGTATCTGAACCTGGCAACCGGAGAGACGGTTGCCAGTGATGGCGATTGGCACCTGGCCTTCAATCGCACCAGCGTGTTGCTTAACTCCGGGGATTCTGGGAATGGCAGTGTTGCGGGCGCTGTGGGGGATGAGCAGGCGGAGTTTTACGATGTCGCCGGTGACCCGGATCTTAACAAGTTTATTGGCGCAACAGCGGATGGCGAGCTTGATCATCTCAAGGATTCATTTCCTGTGCCCGAAAGCTGGACGTCTGATGGCGTGGTCTATGCGTTTGGAGATGGCTGGTCGGTATATGGAGAGGGAGGCGTTATTTCAGAGGTTCCCGATATAGGGTATCTGGTTCGTTCCGCTGAAGGGGACAGCTATGCCCGAATGCGGATTATGGATTTTAATTTTCCGACCAGATCCGGTGGTGGTATTGAGAGCTTCGACCTGGAATTTGAAGTTCAGAGTGCTGGAACCACGCAACTCTCAGGTACAACGATACATTTCAATGAGCCGCAAGGGTATGACGGCGGCGATGCCTGTTTCGATTTCGACGCCAATGCAGCGGTCGACTGTTCAACTTCGGATACCTGGGATGTTCTGGTCGGTTTTTCTGATCGTGAGTGGTATCTCAAAACCAACAGTGGGCCGTCCGGGTCTGGGCAGGGTGGAGCACTTGGCCCGATTCCCTGGTCAGAGTTATCAGCATACACGAGCGCAACGATTGACAATGCAACAGGTGAATCTCTTGCCCAGGCCTACTCATCAGACTCTACGGGCGGCCTGTTCACAGATAACGGCTGGTACGCCTATAACCTTCAGGGAGCCCATAAACTATGGCCCAACTTCCGTGTATATCTCATCGACAGTGACTCCGAAGATGCTTCGGCGCCGGTATACGCAGTGCAGATTATCAATTACTACGGGGCTGACGGTAACAGTGGCCAGCCTGAAATCCGTTGGAAAGAAATCAGCCTGACAACCGGGGAGAATTGAGATGGAAGCACTGGCGACTCAATCTGAAATGTCTCTTGCCCAGCGCTGGCAGCAACTGCTTGAGGAGCAGCCCGGCCTGCGTATTCGTAACGCAGCTGAAGCTCTCGGTGTCAGCGAACTGGAGCTCTTGTTCAGTCGCAGCGATGGCGTACAGCCATTGAAGCGGGAGTTCGGAGCGCTGATGTCGGCAATGGATGATGTGGGTGATGTGATGATTCTTACCCGCAACAACCAGGTTGTGCATGAAGTAACCGCTACGTTCAAAAAGTTCACGGTGGCCGGAAAAGGGGCCATGGGGCTTGCGGTGGGGGATATTGATATACGGGTATTTCTTAACCAGTGGGCGCACGGCTATCTGGTGACAGAACGTACCGGTAAAACTACCCGGGAAAGCCTGCAGTTTTTCAGCGATCACGGGGCCGCTCTGCACAAGATCTATAAAACGGGCACAACAAATACAGATGCCTGGGATCTTCTTTTGCGAAGCTATCTCGACAACGAACAGCCGTTTCCGGAGCTCTTGGCTGCGCCGGTGCGTGAGCCGCGGGCTGATGCCGGAACGGTCGATGTTGCTGCCCTGAGCAAAGACTGGTCGGAACTCAAAGACGTTCATCATTTCCATGCAATGCTCAAACGCAACAAGGTAGACCGCCTGACGGCGGTTGAGCTGATTGGCGCGGAGTGGGTAACCCGTCTGAAAACCTCCCCCCCGGAGACCCATTCGCCTCTGGATCAGATTCTGGAACAGGTCAGATCCAGCCGCTGTCCGATAATGGTGTTTGTGGGCAACCCCGGGATTGTCCAGATTTTCACCGGGACAGTAGATAACCTGAAGCGCACTGGCCCCTGGATGAATGTACTGGACAAGAGTTTCAACCTGCACGCCAATACCCATGGCATTTGCGACTGGTACGTTGTTCGCAGGCCGTCGGCAGATGGCATGGTGACATCGGTGGAAGGCTATAACGCACAGGGTGACATAGTGATCACCTTGTTTGGAAAGCGTAAACCGGGACAGCCGGAGTCCAAAGACTGGCAGAGGGAAGTTGACAGGCTGGAGACTGCGCTATGCGAATGAATACCCTGGTAGCTTTTTTTGCTGCCTGCCTGTCGTTTTCCATGATGGCGCAAGCCGGACAGCCGAGAATTGTCAGTGCTGACGGCAGTATCACGGAAACGGTCTACGCCTTGGGGGCGGAGGAAAGTCTGGTGGGTGTGGATACTACCAGTAACTATCCGCCGGAGGTGCGGTCGCAGCCACGGGTGGGCTATTTGAGAGCTTTGCCATTTGAGGGTGTACTGGCATTGCGCCCGGATGTACTCCTTACAACTATGGAGGCTGCTCCGGACAGAACCCTTGAGCGGCTGAAGCAGGCCGGGGTGGAGGTGATCCAGCTACCTGTTGCACGTTCGCCTCAGGACACCATGGCGCGTATTCGTGAGGTTGGCCGGGTTCTTGGCAAGGGCCCGGAGGCAGGAGCCATGGCTGCGGATATTCAGAAAAGAATTGAGCGCATTGGCATCAATACTCAAGGCAAGCCAGCGCAAGTGTTGTTTCTTATGGCGGCGGGGAATCACGGCGTGATGATTGCCGGCCAGGATACGGCTGCCAGTGCTCTTCTTGATGCTCTTGGGGCAGGCAATGCAATGGGCGATATGAGTGGTTATAAACCGGCAAATCGAGAGGCTCTGCTTGCCTCCCGTCCGGATGCCATTGTTGTTGCGGAATCCCGCCCTGGTCAGTTTGATATAGCTCAGTGGCCCCAGTTGGCGGCACTGGATGCGTGGAAGCAGGGCCGGTATTACGTAGGAGACAGCATGTTGCTACTCGGCTTTGGCCCCCGGCTGCCACAGGCTATGGAAGAGGTTGCGGGTGTATTGACTGAAGCCAGGCCGGTTGCCAGTGCCAGTGATTGATGGTGCTGGCCGGCTGGCACAGGGGCCGGCTTTACTGATGATCCTTGGGGCCGCGCTTGCGGTCTCTGTGGTTTCAGTTACCAGTGGCGCCTACCCTCTCTCTACGGTCGATATTCTGGGGCTGCTGCAAGGTGATCTTGATGACGAGATTGCCCGCATGGTGCTTTTCGATGTGCGCTTACCCCGTCTGATTCTTGGTTTTCTGGTGGGCGCCGTACTGGCGGTTTCAGGTGCGATCCTGCAAGGTCTGTTCCGCAATCCGCTTGCAGACCCCGGGCTTATAGGAGTCTCTGCGGGGGCATCCCTGGCGGCGGTTGCCGTCATTGTGCTTGGCGGAACCTGGCTGGGTGGATGGCTGGATCTGGCCGGCGTGTGGGCTCTCCCGATAGCAGCGTTTGCTGGAGGTAGCGGTACGGTTTTTCTGGCCTGGCGCATTGCCCGGAGAGCGGGCCGGACATCTGTAGCTACCCTGCTGCTGGCGGGGATTGCCATCAATGCTATTGCAGGCGCGGGTACGGGCTTGCTGACCTTTTATTCGTCGGATGAAGAGCTGCGCTCACTGACCTTCTGGACAATGGGAAGTCTGGGGCATGCAGCCTGGGATGATGTGGCCATGGCTGGCCCCTGGCTTTTGCTGTCATTGTGCGCTGCACCTTTTCTGGCCAGGCCACTGGATGCTTTTCTGCTTGGCGAACACGTGGTTGGCCACCTGGGTTACAACGCAGACTGGGCCAAGCGCGCCGCCGTGCTGATTGCAGGGCTTGGCGTGGGTGCGGCAGTGGCTGTCAGCGGTCTGATTGGTTTTGTAGGGCTGGTTGTGCCCCACCTGGTGCGGCAGGCACTGGGTGCAGGGCATCGGATTGTAATACCCGCAAGTGCTCTTGCCGGTGGAACATTGCTGGTGGGCGCGGATTGCCTGGCGCGGGTTGTTGTGGCTCCGGCGGAACTGCCTATCGGTTTAATGATGGCATTGATCGGTGGCCCGTTTTTCCTGTTGTTGCTACTGAGAACGAGGATAACCTGATGCTTTTGCAGGTCGACGATCTGGGTATTCATCTGTCCGGCAAGCCGATTGTTGAAAGGCTTGGCTTTAAACTGGATGCCGGGGAATTACTTGTAGTGCTCGGCCCGAATGGCGCGGGAAAATCTACGCTGCTTAAAGGGCTGGCGGGTGAACACAAGCTTGCTGCAGGGCAGGTGATGTTTGCCGGGAGGCCTATGACAAACTGGTCGAACCGGGATCTGGCGAGGCAGAGGGCTGTTATGCCCCAGAGGGTTGAGGTGAATTTCCCTCTGACGGTAGAGGAGGTTGTTCGTCTTGGCCGCCCACCCGAACCCCTGTCGCTGAGTATGCCTGTGCTTGCGGAGCTGATGGAATTGCTGGACATAGCCCATCTGCAGCACCGCCTGGTACCTGGCCTTTCCGGCGGGGAACAGCAGCGGGTTCAGCTTGCACGGGTTCTGGCGCAGATATGGGACGCAAAGGGCCCTGTGTTGCTGCTGCTGGATGAGTGCACTTCGGCACTGGACCCGGCCCATCAGCAACAGGTGTTTTCATTGCTTCGACGACTGGCGCGTCAGAGAGGATTTGCCGTGCTGGCCGTTGCTCACGATCTTAATCTGGCCGCCAGGTTTGCTGACCGGTTGATGTTGCTTCATCAGGGGCAAGTTCATATCGATGGACTGCCTTCGGAGGTGTTAACCGAAGGTGTGTTGGCGAAGGTTTACGGCCTGTCTGCGAGAATCCTGGAACTGGAGGAGGGCTATCCGCTGGTCATCCCACGGGACGATTCGCACAAGCCCGGTTACTCCTGGCCTTCGTTATCAAGGTTGGCGCCGGGAAATCCGAGCTGTCGCCAGGCTTCGTAAACTACCAGAGCGGTGGTGTTCGACAGGTTCAGGCTGCGACTCTCGGGGCGCATCGGAACTTTCAGGCAGTGCTCTGCGGATAATCCCTCACGTACATCTGCCGGCAGCCCTCGGGTCTCCGGGCCAAACATCAGGTAGTCATCCTCCTGATAAGCTACCTGATGATAGTAGCGGCGACCTTTTGTGGTGAGGCCGAACAGGCGCCCGGGCCGTTCGCTGTCGAGAAAGGCCTGGTAGCTCTTGTGTACCGTTACCGAGGCATACTCGCTGTAGTCCAGTCCGGCCCGCCGCATCTGCTTGTCTTCCAGGGTAAAACCCAGGGGCTCAATCAGATGCAGCCGGCAACCGGTGTTGGCGCACAGCCGGATGATATTGCCTGTGTTAGGCGGTATTTCCGGCTCGTAAAGCACCACATTCAGCATTCTGTTTTAGCGCTCCACGGCCAGGGCGACGCCCATGCCGCCGCCGATACACAAGGTCGCCAGACCTTTGCGAGCATCGCGACGAACCATTTCGTGCAGCAGTGACACCAGAATACGACAGCCGGAAGCACCAATAGGGTGGCCAAGGGCAATAGCGCCGCCGTTCACGTTGACTTTGCCGGTATCCCAGCCCATGTCGCGGTTGACCGAGATGGCCTGGGCCGCAAATGCCTCATTGGCTTCCACGAGGTCCAGATCGTCAGTGCTCCAGTCAGCCAGTTTCAGGCAACGCTGGCTCGCAGGAATCGGGCCGGTGCCCATAACAGACGGGTCAACTCCGGCACTGGCGTGAGCCTTGATTGTTGCCAGCGGGGTCAGGCCCAGTTCTTTGGCTTTCTCCGCGCTGCACACCATAACAGCCGCTGCGCCATCGTTCAGTGAGGAGGCATTGCCTGCTGTTACGGTACCGTCTTTCTTGAAAGCGGGACGCAGCTTGCCGAGGCCTTCACTGGTCACGCCATCGCGTGGGCCTTCGTCTTTACTGACGACAATCGGATCGCCTTTACGCTGGGGAATGGAAACCGGAACTATCTCGCCATCGAAGCGCCCGGATTCACGGGCATCAACGGCTTTTTTCTGCGAGGCTGCGGAGAATGCGTCCTGTTCTTCGCGGCTGATGCCGTATTTTTCAACAATATTTTCGGCCGTTATACCCATGTGGTAATCGTTAAAGGCATCCCACAGGCCGTCCGTGATCATGGTGTCGATCATGGTCCAGTTGCCCATGCGCTGGCCATTTCGGCTGTTGGGCAGAACGTGAGGGGCCAGGCTCATGCTTTCCTGGCCGCCCGCAATAATCATGTCTGCATCGCCGCAGCGGATGGCCTGAGCTGCCATATGTACTGCTTTGAGACCAGAGCCACAAACCTTGTTGATGGTCATGGCTGGCACAGAAGCCGGAATGCCCGCGTTGATGGCTGACTGGCGGGCAGGGTTCTGGCCTGAGCCTGCTGTGAGAACCTGACCAAGAATCACTTCATTGATCTGGTCGCCGGCAACACCGGTTTCCTCCAGCAGGGCCTTGATGACTGCAGTACCAAGTTGGTCTGCACGGAGGCTGGAAAGGCCTCCGCCAAATGTTCCGATAGCCGTGCGTCGGGCGGCAACAATAACGACATCGCGCATGGTGTTTCTCCGGTTAGGTGGTTGTGCTGTAAGGGAGTGGCAAGCCGGGAACTGCCCTTACAGCATCAGAAGATGGCGCATATTGTACGCTGGAAAGGCCTTCCCGGCCAAAATGATGAGGAAGGAGTAACTGCGAAAGCACTCAGTGGTGGTCTGGATACCTGTTCTGGTTACATATTCAGACTTCGCCCGCCATCTACCGAAATGGTCTGGCCGGTAATAAACGGAGCCTCAGTCAGCAGAAATACAATTGTGCGGGCGATATCTTCGGGGGTACCTGTGCGTTTCAACGGAGTTTTGTCCAGAATTCTGCTCTGGTAGCCAACATCAACCGCCGCATCGCCATCTGGCCAGAGAATCGCCCCGGGAGAAACACCATTCACCCGCACTTGCGGCGCAAGATCTTTTGCCCATGAGCGGGTGAGGGCAGCGAGGCCTGCCTTGCTGGCGCAGTAAAGGGGGTGCTCTGGCAGTGGTTTTTCGCTGTAGATATCAATCAGGTTGACGACGCTGCCCATGCTTTTCTGGAGCGCCGGAAGGCAAGCCTGCAGAAGAAAGAAGGGCGCTTTGAGGTTGGTATGCATGATGCTGTTCCAGTCGTCTTCTGTAGCCTCGCAAGTGGGATTTGGGTAAAACACCGATGCGTTGTTCACCAGCGCATCCAGTCGCCCCCAATGAGCGATTGCCCCCTGGCCGAGTTGCGTAGTGTCTGCCATCAGATTCAGATCGGCCTGTAGGGCAACCGCGGAGTTCTGGCGCTGCTGATTCATAGTTTCCACAAGGTTTCTGGCTTGCTCTTCACGGCTCCGGTAATGAATAACCAGATTCCAGCCCCGTTCGTGGAGTCGTTGTGCCGTGTGTGCGCCAAGGCGATGCGCGGAACCGGTAATCAGGGCAACGGGAGTATGTGCCGGCATGCTTGATCCTCAAAAAGATGGGCGGGACACTGCCTGGGTTATACGGGACAGGCGTTCCGACCGGATTGCCTGGCCCAGCTCTTTACCCGAAAAGCCGCGCGCCATCAGAGTTTTAGGATCGACGCCATAGGCAGAGTCTGCGGCACTTTTGAGCGGTTTCAGCCGTTCACGGTCATCAGATCCAAGGGCACACTCAAGTACTCTGGTCAGGCTCGAAAAACGCTCGGGTCGCCGCCAGACGTCCGCTTTTTCAAGTAATTCGAGTAAAGTGCCGGCATCCGGCTGCGCTGGATCGAGTTGCCTGATGACCGGGATAAAAGCCACTGTCAGCCAGGCAAGTTGCTGGCAGTCATTAGGTGCTTTCAGTGCTTTCGCTCTTGCAGTACAGGTGGGCTCGTCAAGTGTGCAAAACAGTGCGGCGAGGCGCTCGGCTGTTGAACCTTCGGTTGCGTGGATGCATTGCAAGGCATCGAGGGCCGCGTTGAAGTCGGCGTCGGGGGACAGTTCGGGAATTAACACAGCGAGTGCGCCGCAGTCCCGTAATACCTGAAAAAAGGTAGCCGGAGACTGTTCGTGCAGGGCCCGTTGAATTTCCTGCCACACCCGCTCGGGTACAAGGTGCTCTACCTCGCCTTCGGCAACCATGTCATGCATCAATGCCATTGTTTCTGTGCAAACGCTAAAACCGAGAGGCTGGAAACGGGCTGCGAACCGGGCCGTCCTCATAATCCGCAGAGGGTCTTCTTTGAAGGCCTCCGAAACGTGGCGCAGTTTTCGTGCTTCCAGATCGGCTTGACCGTTAAACGGATCGGTCAGTTCGCCTTGCTCCGAGCGCGCAATGGCATTAATGGTCAGGTCCCGGCGTAACAGGTCTTCTTCAAGCGTCACATCCGGTGCGCTGTAAACACTGAAACCGTGATAACCGTGTCCCTGTTTGCGTTCGGTGCGGGCGAGGGCGTATTCCTCCCGGGTTTTTGGGTGCAGAAACACCGGGAAGTCGGACCCTACCTGGGTAAATCCCCGGGCAAGCATCTGCTCCGGGGTTGCGCCCACTACAACCCAGTCCCGGTCTTTGACCTTCAGGCCCAATAATTCATCGCGAACGGCACCGCCAACCAGATAGGTCTGCATGAAGCGTAAGATTCCTTTCGGAGAAGTTTCCGGGGATTATCCGTTTCCCGGGCGGGTCAGGCAAACCCGGGTTTTCTGGTGTGCCCGCATGATGCCAGTAATTCAGGGGCAGGTTTTTGCCGGTTTTACATTCCGGTTTATGAAAATATGAGAGAAGTCTCTATAAGTCAGCATGTTAACAAAACTGGCGTGAATCTTTCATGGGCTGGAGGAAACGATCTCTGGAGACAAGAACATGATTATTCGCTGGATAGTAATCCTTTTTCTGGCATTCACCCTGGCGGCCTGTACTTTATTTGGCGGAGACCAGAACAGCGATAAGAGCAGAGCGCAATTTGAAGGAAAGTTTGAACCCATCACAGTGCGGGTCAGCGGTTTCGGAACCTATGAAGATGTCAGTGCTGACAGGCTTAATACCCGCAAGCGCCTGATGGCTCGCAGAGCATCCCAGATGGACGCATACCGGAATCTGGCAGAGCGGGTGTATGGCACTGTCATCTACGGCAGCGCAACGGTGAACGACTTTGTTCTTCGTAATGACTCGTTCCGTACATATGTGGATAGCTACATCCGTGGCGCAAAAATGGTTGCTGTAAATGAACACAGCGACGGGGTTGTTGAGACTGTCATGGAATTGCGCCTGGAGCCACGCTTCCGCGCCTGCGTGTCCAGGGTTTCGGATGATCGGGTGCAGGACCTTTGCCCTATACCCATGCCTGGATACAACGACAGTGTCGGAGACGTTCAGAGTAAGAATGTAGACTCGCTGTACTATCTAGACTGATTTCAAGCCCGGCAGATTCTGAGGCACTGAAAATTGAACGAAAAAACGGGTAGGAAACAATGCGCAGGTTTATAACGGGGTTCGTGCGACTGTCGCTTTGGTCTGTACTGGTGAAGTTGATGCTGGTTGCGAGCGCTCACGCGGTTACTCTGGAAGGTGTAGGCCATGCCAGTATACATAATGATGATCTGGCTTCAGCGCGGTCTGAAGCCCGCAACGCGGCCATGCGTGATCTCGCGCTGCAGTACGAAGCACAGGTAAGTACCAGAGATACGATGGAAAACGGTGTCTTGACCGAATCCAGCATGCGCCTTGCTTCCAGCGCCAGAGCAAGGAACGTAGAAGTCATTGATGAGCATCGCAGAGGTAACCTTCTGCGTGTAACCGTACGAGGCGAAATCTCTGCCGGGCAGGCCAGTTGTGACGGTGGAGCGAGCGGCCGGTTGAAAAAGCGGGTGGCTATAACCGGGTTTCCGCTTCTGTACCCGGAGCAGGCCCGTTTAGGGCGCATAGATGATGCCGGCGAAATCCTGCCGCAGCACCTTCAGCAAGGTCTTCGCGAAGCCGGTCACCTGCAGGTATTTTCTGCCACAACATCGCGCTTGTTTCCTGATCTGTTGAACGCACCGACGGTGCAGCAGAATGACAACAGACTAACCAATGTGATCCAGCTGGCCAGGGAAATGGGTGTGCAGTTCGTAGTGGCTGGTGTTATCAGGGATATTGGCGTTGCTGACCCGGCAGCATGGGGCACTTCTGTTCTGGACAAGATGCGGCGTGGTATGGGTTCTACTGATATGCGTCGGCGGTTGGCGGTAGATGTGGTGGTTCTGGATGGCTTCAGTGGCTCGCCCATTTTTCAGCAGCGCTTTGAAACTGCAGCCGACTGGAATGCCAGCCCTGGCAGCTCAGCTGGTTTTGGTTCCGAGGGTTTTCGTAAAACTCACTATGGCCAGGCTGTCGCTGGTGTAATCGGGGATATGGCCCGGGCAGTAACCGAAGCACTTGCCTGTCAGCCTTTTATGACACGCATTACCCGGGTAGATGGACAGCTGGTTACCCTGGCGTCAGGCGCAACAGCAGGTTTGCGGCCGGGGGATGAACTTCACCTTTACCGCAGTGCCCGTTATTTCGATTCTCTGGGCGGCACGCCGGAGCTCAGCGATAGTCAGATGAAAGTGACGCTTGATAACGTCCATCCTGATTTCAGCAACGGTACCATGCCCAGGGTTGGTGGGCAGGTGAATATTCAACGGGACGATATTGCCATTATCTGGTAGCTCACAGTAAACCTGTGAGCTGATCAGGCAGCTGTTTTTGCCGCGGCTATATCGCGAATCTTTCCTACCATGGCCCGCAGCCCGTTTCCGCGGGTCGGGGAAATATGCCGGAACAGATCGAGGCGTTCAAACAGTTCGTCGATATCGGTTGCCAGTAAATCTCTTGGCGACTTGCCATTCAAGGCAACCAGAATCATCGCCGCCAGGCCACGAACGATCATGGCGTCAGAGTCAATCAGCAGGTAGAGTTTGTCGCTGGTCTCATCGTAGTAAGAGATCAGCCACACCTGACTCTGGCAGCCATGAACATAGTTTTCTTCTGTCCGGGCATCTTCTGGAAAGGCAGGCAACTGTTTGCCGAGATCTATAATAAATGCGTATCTGTCTTCCCAGTCGTCCAGGAACTCGAAGCCGTCGAGCACGTCTTCAAGGCTCGGGTTTTTTCCGAGTGGGTTGTCCAGAAAATCCTGTTCCGTAGCAGCCATTTACAACATTCCCAATTCGAGCTTGGCTTCGTCTGTGAGCATGTCATTGTTCCAGGGCGGATCAAAGGTAAGTTCTACGGTTACCTTGTCCACATTGGGCACGTGCTCAACTTTAACCTTCACATCTTCAGTAATGACCGGCCCCATACCGCAGCCTGCGGCAGTCAGCGTCATCAGTATGAAAACCTGATTGCCGTCCTCTGTGCCGTTTTCGATCCGGCATTCGTAGATCAGGCCCAGATCGACCACATTAACGGGAATCTCAGGGTCGTAGCAGTTACGCAGGGCTTCCCAGATCTGGTTCTCGTTAATGCTTCCATCAGCAGGGGTCTCGAAACTGCTTTCCAGCGGCTTCTTGCCCAGGGCATCGGCGTTGTGGCCTTCAATGCGGGCAAGATTACCATTGACTGCCACGGTAAAGGTACCACCCAGTGACTGTGTGATCGTCACAAAGCTGTCGACCGGGATCATTATTTCCGTTCCGCTGGGAACAAGGCGGGCTTCCACCTCGCGTTTGGTCAGGACGACTTCACGTTCTTGCATGCCTGGTTAAACCTCATTTCATGCGGAGAGGGGGAAGGATCAAGCTACTGTAAAGCTCTCACCGCATCCGCACTCGGCGGTTGCGTTAGGGTTGCGGAACTGGAACATGGAGTTCACACCCTCGGTGACAAAATCGATTTCGATTCCGTTTACCAGAGGCAGGTGTTCTTCCTTCACAAACACATCAACGCCATCAATGTTGAACACTCTGTCGTCAGATGAGACTTCATCTACCCACTGGGTTTCATATTTGAAGCCGGAGCATCCGCTTTTTCTGATCGCCAGCCGGATACCTTTGGCATCGCTCTTTTTGTCGAGCTGCTTGCGCACGTGTTTGACGGCACTTGGCGTCATGGTAACGCCTACGATCGGAGTAAAGATTTCAGCTGTCATTGTGCCACCTCCATCAGGTAAACAGACGTTGGACTTTCTGCAAGGCGGTAAACAACTGATCCACCTCGTCCAGTGTATTGTAGAACGCAAAAGAAGCCCGGGCTGTACCGGGAACTCCGTAGAAATCCATCAATGGCATTGCGCAGTGATGGCCGGTACGAATGGCAATGCCCTGCTGATCCAGCAAGGTGCCTATGTCGCTGGGGTGCAGACCCTCGATTTTAAACGACATGACAGGCACTTTTTGCTTTGCGGTACCGATAATTGCCATGCCAGGAACAGTTTCAACCAGTTGGTTGGCGCGTTCCAGTAAGGCGTTCTCTGCCGCTTCCATTGCTTCTCTGTCGAAGCTGTTGAGGTACTTTATCGCCGCACCGAGGCCGACCGCTTCAGCGATCGCCGGCGTGCCTGCCTCAAACTTGTAGGGCAGGACGTTCCATGTTGTACGTTCGAAAGAAACCCGCTCGATCATCTCGCCACCGCCCTGATATGGAGGCATTGCCTCCAGCATCGCGGTTTTTCCGTAGAGCACGCCAATGCCAGTGGGGCCAAACAGTTTGTGGGATGAGAAAGCGTAGAAGTCGCAGTCCAGAGCCTGTACGTCCGGCTGAAAGTGGGGGACTGCCTGTGCGCCATCGAGCAGGGTGATGATGCCGCGGGCTTTAGCCTGGCTTACCATTTCTGCTACCGGGTTGACTGTGCCCAGAACGTTGGATGCGTGAGTGATGGCAAGTACCCGGGTACGATCGTTTAACAGGCTGTTGAACGATTCCATGTCCAGCTCACCCTGGGGTGTGATCTGGATTGGTACCACCTTTGCGCCAGTTCGCTCGGCAATCATCTGCCAGGGCACGATGTTGGCGTGGTGCTCCATGTGGCTCACCAGAATCTCGTCACCGGCCTTGAGGCGTGGTGCCAGGCCATTTGCCACCAGATTAATGGCTTCGGTGGTGCCACGGGTCCAGATGATTTCCTGCGTGCTGCGTGCATTCAGAAAACTGCGAACGGTTTCCCGGGCTCCTTCAAAGGCTGCTGTTGCGCGGTCCCCCAGGGTGTGAGCGCCCCGGTGTACATTGGAATGCATTTCCCGGTAGTAGTGGTCCATGGCATCCAGAACGGCGGTTGGCTTCTGCGCCGATGCACCGTTGTCCAGATATACCAGCGGCTTCCCGTTTATCTGTTGGGAAAGGATAGGGAAGTCCTGACGAATCGCCTGTACATCAAACGATTTGCAGGTAGCCGTATTTGCCAAGGACAGGTCACTCATGCCGCTCAGGCCTCCTGGAATGCTTTGTCAAAGAACTGATTGAGACGGGACTGAACAGTTTCTCTTACAGCTTCCACCGGAATCTGGCTTACCAGTTCATTGATGAATGCCATAGTCAGCAGCACATTCGCTTCCCGGCGGCCAATGCCGCGGGATACCAGGTAGAACAGAGATTCTTCATCGAGCTGGCCAATGGTTGCACCATGGGCGCACTTGACGTCGTCTGCGTAGATTTCCAGTTCCGGTTTGGTATCGATTTCAGCGCCAGTGGTGAGCAACAGGTTCTTGTTGTTCATATTCGCGTTGGACTTCTGGGCGTCCTGATGAATATAAATCCGACCGTTGAACACTGCGTGGGATTTGTCTGCTGCGATGTTGCGATAGGTTTCTTCACTATCGCAATGGGCCGCTACATGCTCGATGGTGGTGTGGTTATCGTAATGCTGGGTGCCTTGGGTAACCACTACACCGTTCAGCTTGCACTCCGCCCCTTCACCTTCCAGTCGCACCTGCAGGTCATGGCGGCGGAGGGGGCCGCCAAAGCCAACGCAGTGGCTTTCAAAGCGTGAGCTGCGTTGTTGTAATACGCCAGTGGCTCCAATGTGCTGTACGTTCTCGCCGTCCATGCTCAGGCGGATGTTTGTAACCCTCGCACCTTCTGCAAGAGTGAATTCGGTGACGGCATTAACCAGGACGGCTTCCTGCCCGCCGGAAATGTATTCTTCAACCAGGGTGATCTGGCTGTTGCGGCCCGCATCCACAAAAATCCGCGGAAAGGCGGACCCGCTGGCATCTGCAGTTACTTCATGAATGATGAACAATGGTTGATCAAGGACGGCATTCGGCTTTAGACGAATTACCAGACCATCTTCAAAACGTGCAGAGTTTATACCTGCAAACTGCACCGTTTTATTGTCCAGAGTACTGTCCAGACGTTCCGCCAGTTCACCGGCTTCTGCTTCTGAAAGATCACCAAAACGCTGGATAAGTATGTCGGCAAGATCCGGATACTCGCTGGCTTCCGGCATCATCACGCCATTGTTGAAAACCACTTTGTAGCCGGGAACCGCCAACGCACTGCCGGCCTTGCCCGCTGTTGGCAGTGAGATGGCCATCTCGTCAGTCAGCTTCAGGTACTTGCTGGAGTATTTCCAGTTTTCCGTTTTTCGCGTTGGCAGCGGCATATCTACCAGAGCGGCTCCACGTTGCTTGCGCAACGCAAGTAAGGGCTCAGGTAATGCCTGGCCGGCCGGGTGCAGGAACGCGGTGGAAAGGGTGGATGCTGGTTTCATTCCGCGATCTCCTTAATTGGCTTGGCTGGCTGCAGTTGCTTCATCCTTGATGCCAAGCCAGCCGTAGCCGCGTTCTTCCAGCTCCAGTGCCAGTTCTCGACCACCGGATTTGATAATCCGGCCGCCGGCAAGTACGTGTACGTAATCAGGCACGATGTGATCCAGCAGGCGCTGATAGTGAGTCACCATCAGAATTGCGCGGTCTTTTGAGCGAAGGGCGTTAACGCCGTCTGCGACTACTTTCAGAGCATCGATATCAAGCCCGGAATCGGTTTCATCCAGAATAGCCAGCTTCGGCTGCAGCAATAGTGCCTGCATGATCTCATTGCGCTTTTTCTCACCACCGGAGAAGCCTTCGTTGACACCGCGCTTGAGGAACGCCGGGTCCAGATCCACTTGCTTCGATACTTCCCGTGCCAGCTTCATGAACTCAGCCGCGTTCATTTCCGGCTCGCCATTGTGGTGACGCATGGCGTTAACGGCTGTGCGCATAAACTGGAGGTTGCTGACACCAGGAATTTCTACCGGGTACTGAAATGCGAGAAATACACCATCCCGAGCCCGGGCTTCGGTTGTTTTTTCAAGCAGGTTTTCGCCGTTCAGCGTGACTTCACCAGAGGTAACTTCAAACGCGTCGTTGCCTGCGAGCACCTGGGAAAGGGTACTTTTGCCCGACCCGTTCGGGCCCATAATGGCATGTACTTCCCCGGCTTTGATCTCCAGGTTTATGCCCTTGAGGATTTCTTTGCCCTCAACGGATGCGTGCAGGTTTTTGATGCTCAGCATTTGTAGGCTTCTCTCTGTTTAAACTGTTTTAACCGTCTGAATCCGGTTTGCTTGCAAGATGCTTCGGGTTCGCGCCGGCTTAGCCGACAGAACCTTCCAGGCTCACTTCCAGAAGCTTGCCGGCCTCAACCGCAAACTCCATGGGCAGCTCCTTGAAAACTTCTTTACAGAACCCGTTCACAATCATGGAGACGGCCTGTTCCGGGTCAATACCACGCTGACGGCAAAGAAACATCTGCTCGTCGCTGACCTTGGATGTGGTCGCTTCGTGTTCAACGATTGCGGTTTTATTCAGGCTCTCGATGTAAGGGAAAGTATGCGCACCACAGCGGTCGCCAATTAATAACGAATCACACTGGGTAAAGTTGCGCGCACCCTCGGCTCGGGGGCCGAACTTCACCAGACCACGATAGGCATTGGAGCTTTTGCCGGCCGAAATACCCTTCGAGATGATGGTGCTGGACGTGTTTTTGCCCAGGTGAATCATCTTGGTGCCGGTATCGGCCTGCTGGTAATTGTGGGTGAGTGCGACTGAATAAAATTCACCGACACTGTTTTCTCCGCGAAGAATACAGCTGGGGTATTTCCAGGTAATGGCCGAACCTGTCTCAACCTGGGTCCAGGAAACCTTGGAGTTTTTCCCGATACAGGCTGCACGTTTGGTTACGAAGTTATAGATGCCGCCTTTGCCGTTTTCGTCGCCGGGATACCAGTTCTGTACTGTGGAGTACTTGATCTGGGCATCGTCAAGAGCGATCAGTTCTACCACTGCAGCGTGCAGCTGGTTTTCATCGCGCATAGGGGCTGTGCAGCCTTCCAGGTAGCTCACATAGCTGCCTTCGTCGGCAATGATCAGCGTGCGCTCAAACTGGCCGGTATTTGCTGCGTTGATACGGAAGTAGGTCGACAGCTCCATGGGACAGCGAACGCCCTTGGGAACATAAACAAAGGTCCCGTCGGAGAAAACTGCAGAGTTGAGTCCTGCAAAGTAGTTATCAGTATGTGGCACAACCGTGCCCAGATACTTTTTGACCAGTTCCGGGTGATCACGCATGGCTTCAGAAATCGAGCAGAATATAACGCCCGCTTTTGCCAGAGGCTCTTTGAAAGTCGTGGCAACCGATACGGAGTCGAAAACCGCATCCACGGCCACACCGGCAAGCTTTGCACGCTCGTGCAGGGGGATACCGAGTTTTTCGTAGGTTTTGAGGAGCTCGGGATCGACATCATCGAGGCTCTGGGGCATGTCTTCTTTGCGCTTGGGCGCCGAATAGTAAGAAATCGAGTTGTAATCGATTTTCGGGTAACCCACATGCGCCCAGTCGGGCTCTTTCATTTCGAGCCAGCGACGATAGGCCTTCAGGCGCCATTCCAGCATAAACTCCGGCTCTTTCTTGATTGCAGAAAGGCGGGCGATAACGTCTTCATTCAAACCGGCTTCGAACGTATCAGTCTCGATTTCTGTAACGAAACCGTGTTCGTATTCCCGTTTGATCAGTTCGTTCACCTCTTGGTCGGTGGTCGCCATGATCGTCGCTCCGTATTCTCTCATCGGGGGCTCTCGGGCCCTTTAATTTGCCGGCAACCAGAGTGGGTTGCGGGGGCTGATCTGTTGCTTCTTGCTCGTGATTGTACAATACCATACTAAATTAGTCAGGTATTAAATTGCGGGAAAGTCGATTATAGCGTAATACACCTGCCAGAGGCTAAATCTGGCAGGTGTTGCGGCTTTGGTGTGAGCTTATACGGAGCTTGGGCCTGGCTCGATCTCAGGTCCCGGATGGCAGTATGCGAGTGAGGTAGCTGTGTTCCAGCGAATCGGGAGTCCGGGCCGGCCGGGGGATGCGGACAATGTGCCCACTGCCCGGTGCATAGTCCATGGCTTTGCCATTCTGGTTTTCCATGGTGTGTGCCGAAAAGCAAAGGTTGCCGAGTGGAGTGATCAGTTCAAGCTGGTCGCCGGGGGCGAACTTGTTTTTTACGTCAACGGTCAGCCAGTCGCCGTCGGCATTGCTGATGGTTCCGACTACTTGTTGGGTGCCGAGATAGGAGGAGCCCTGTTCGTAAGTCTGGTATTCCTGTGGCATATGCCGGCGGAGGAAGCCTTCGGTGTAGCCACGGTTAGACAGAGCTTCCAGCTCATTCATCAGACTCATGTCAAAAGGTTTGCCCTGTGTCGCTTCGTCTATGGCTCGGCGGTAAACCTGTGTGGTGCGGGCTACATAATAGGTGCTTTTGGTGCGTCCCTCTATTTTCAGGGAGTGCACGCCCATGGCGGCCAGTTCAGCGACGTGCTGAACCGCGCGGAGGTCTCTGGAGTTCATGATGTAAGTGCCGTGCTCGTCTTCGTAAGCCGGGATAAAGCTGCCAGGGCGGTTAGGTTCTTCCAGCAGGATTTCTCTGGGCTCGCATGACTGTACTGCATCGGCGGATGTTGCGATCAGATCGTTGGTCTGGTCGTGACTGTGTTGTACCGGCTTGTAATTCCAGCGACAGGCATTTGTGCAGGCTCCCTGATTGGCGTCCCGGTGATTCATGTAGCCAGAGAGCAGGCAACGCCCGGAGTAGGCCATGCACAGCGCGCCGTGCACGAACACTTCCAGTTCCATTTGTGGAACCCGTTCGCGAATGTCGCGGATTTCACCCAGCGCGAGTTCGCGTGAGAGGATCACCCGGCTGATGCCCTGGCGCCGCCAGAATTCAACGGTTGCCCAGTTTACTGCGTTAGCCTGCACCGACAGGTGAATGGGTTGATCCGGCCACTTTTCTTTCACCAGCATGATCAGGCCGGGGTCCGACATAATCAGGGCATCCGGCTTGTATTCGAGTACTGGCTCCAGGTCTCTCAGGTAGGAGCGTACCTTGTCATTGTGTGGAGCTATGTTCGAGACCAGATAGAACTGTTTGCCCAGGGTGTGGGCTCTCTGTATACCGGCCCCCAAAGCAGCAGTGTCTTTAAAGCTGTTATTTCGTACCCGCAGTGAGTAACGTGGTTGTCCGGCGTACACGGCATCCGCGCCATAGGCAAATGCAGTTTCAAGGTGCTCAGGGGTGCCGGCAGGTGCCAGTAGTTCCGGGATAATCATGGGGGCTCCGGTTAAATCGGTGGTGGGGTATTCTGCCGCAGGCTGGAGTGCTTTCCCTTGATCCTGCTCAAACGTCTTATTGATTATTTTCAGCTAACATGTGTACGCTGCAACCCGGAATGAGAGAGTTGGTAACCATAAGAAAGGAGGATCGAGGGTGGTATCAGAGCCTTTGAGCCCGGAAGTTGTGCGGGTTTCGTTGAGTAGCAGAGTGAGTTCACTGATCAGCATACAGCTTGCCCGTGGCAAGGTGGGAGTTGAGGTGGTGGCGTCACAGCTGCACATGAGCCGCTATACGCTTCATAAAAAACTCAAGCGAGAGGGATTAACCTTTGCCCGCTTGCTGGAGGATGTGCGCCGTAAGCAGGCGCTGACTTACATGCAGGATAAAACCAAGCCGCTGGTGGAAATTGCCGAGCAGCTCGGGTTTTCGGAACTTAGCGCATTCAGCCGGGCATTCAAGCGCTGGATGGGCACTTCCCCGGCTGAATATCGCTCTGTCAGACGTTCCTGACTTGCGTTAGTGCTTCTTGAAAACCAGCGTTGCGTTGGTGCCACCGAAGCCAAAGCTGTTGCTCATGACCAGATCCAGGTTCTGGTTGTCCATGCGTTCGCGCACGATCGGGTAGCCTTCGGCCCCCTCATCGAGGTTCTCGATATTGGCTGAAGGTGCGATAAAGCCTTCCCGCTGCATAATGATGCTGTAGATGGCTTCATGAACGCCGGCTGCACCCAGAGCGTGACCACAGAGAGGCTTGGTAGAGCTCAGTGGCGGAATGTTATCGCCGAAGGTCTGCTTCAGAGCCGTCAGCTCAGTCACGTCGCCTGCAGGTGTACTGGTGCCGTGGGTGTTAATGTAGCTGATCTCTCCATCCAGGCTTTTCATGGCCTGTTGCATGCAGCGCACAGCGCCTTCGCCGCTGGGGGCAACCATATCTGCGCCATCGGAAGTAGCACCGAAGCCAACCAGTTCTGCAAGAATGGTCGCTCCACGTGCTTCAGCGTGTTCCAGTGCTTCGAGCACCAAAGTGCCGCCGCCGCCGGAAATAACAAAGCCATCCCGGTCTTTGTCGTAGGTGCGCGATGCCTTCTCGGGGGTATCGTTGTACTTGGTTGAGAGCGCGCCCATGGCATCAAACATCAGGCTCAGGGTCCAGTGAATGTCTTCGCCGCCGCCGGCAAGCATGACATCCTGGCGCCCCAGAGCAATCTGATCAGCCGCATGGCCAATGGCGTGAGCGCTGGTGGCGCAAGCTGAGGTAATGCCGTAGTTAATACCGGTGATGCCAAATGCCGTAGCTATGGTTGCGTTGATTGAGCTGCCCATGGTCCGGGGCACGCGATAAGGCCCGACCCGACGGATGCCTTTAGCGCGGTGGGTATCTATCGCATCCAGCAACTCGACGGTTGACGCTCCGCCGGTACCAAACACTGCACCGGTGCTGTTGGCTGTGAGGTGGTCTTTAGTCAGTCCAGCCTGCTCGATGGCTTCGCAGGCGGCAAGATATGTGTAAGCCGCAGCCGGGCACATGAAGCGCAGAAGCTTGCGATCAATAAGTTCCGGCAGGTTCAGGTCGATCTGACCACAAACATGGCTGCGTAACCCATTGTCACGGGCTTCTTCGCTGAAACCGATGCCGGGCACAGACTCCTTCAGGGAGTGGGTGACTTCTTTCTGATTGGTTCCAAGGCTGGAGACAATCCCCATGCCGGTGATTACAACACGCCGCATCTTGCTAGCTCCTAAAAATCATCAGTGGAAGTGAATACGCCAACCCGCAGGTCTTTAGCCGTGTAGATTTCCTTGCCATCCACTTCCATGCGTCCATCGGCAATGGCCAGCGTAAGTTTACGCTTGATCACACGCTTGATATCGAGGTAGTAACGCACTTTTTTGTTGGTGGGAAGGACCTGTCCGGTGAATTTCACTTCTCCGGCACCCAGTGCACGGCCCTTGCCTTCGCTGCCGCCCCAGGCAAGATAAAAACCTACCAGCTGCCACATGGCATCAAGGCCGAGGCAGCCGGGCATGACAGGGTCGTCTACGAAGTGCACTTTGAAAAACCAGAGGTCCGGATGGATATCCAGCTCCGCTACCAGGCTGCCTTTACCGTAAAGGCCGTCGTCCGTGCCTATGTGGGTGACACGGTCAACCATCAACATCTCATCAATGGGCAGCCGCGTGGCGCCCGGGAAAAGTTTGCCATGACCGCATTTAATCAGGTCTTCTTTGTCAAAATGGTCCGGGTTCATAGTGCCATCGTCTCTGTTACAGAATGATTTACTGGTACTTTAGCTGCTTTTTCGCGAGTCGCTATTGACCATTAGTTGATAATTAACGTTAAAACGATGCAGTTGCAAGTTGCGGGAGGCCTTCGGGAGGTATAGCAGAATAAAAAAGGGCAGGCTCCCCACGAACCTGCCCCCCTTCAAACTGCACGAGCCCCGTCAGCCTGTGCGGCCATCAGGTCTGGGGCTTGCGAGTATTTTTACATAGCGCACCAGAAACATGCCGTAGGCGAAAATCCAGAGAAGGGTGCTGCTGCCAATGCCGGGGTGCCAGGGAATGATATCGAATGCGGTAAACACGCGGACCAGCGCGGCCAGTTGAATAGCTATAAACGCGAGAACCATGCCTTTGGGTAACACCAGCGGGCGGCCTGTGTGGCCCAGTGTCACTCGGGCAATGACTCCCAGAATAAGGCTGCTGACGGCACCTGTGCCCGCAGCATGGCTCCAGGCATTGGAGGGCCAGCCAGCGAAAAGTGTGCCTGCAAGAAGGTACAGGGCAACGGGCACCCAAAGGATGGACAGGTGCAAAACCCATAACAGCGGTTCTTTGCGAGCCAGCCAGCCTTTCCAGTTAGCCAGTCGGATCAGCATGAGCGTGCCGGCAATGATTGCCAGAATGCCGGTAACAGTTTGCCAGCCGGTAACCAGAGATGCGGTTAGCAGGATCATGGAAAACAGTGTGGCCATGTCCAGCGCCGGAATGGTTTTTACTGCGTTGGCATCAAGCCCCCGCTGGCGTAACCAGCCTGTTGTAAATGCGGGTGTTATACGTCCGCCGACGATGCTGATCAGTGCCATAGCCGCGATCAGTGCACCATGGCTGAAGGCCATATCCAGGCGGGTGACAAACCCGATCTGCATTAACCATAAAAGGCCCAGTACCACCAGAATCATGAGCTGGCGCATTTGCCTGGCATGCCAGATGCGCCAGCCCGCATCCAGCATGACCAGCGGCAGGAAAGCCAGGTTGACGCTCTGCACCAGCCAGTCTGGCACATTGGCTCCCAGGGCCAGAAGCAGCCGCCCGGCCAGCCATACACCCCAGAGCAACACCAGCCGGAAACCATGAGTGCGTTCGGTTTGAGTCCACACGCAGGCAGCCGTTAGCAAAAAACCGGCGATGGCTGCAGACAAAAAACCAAACAACATCTCGTGCTGGTGCCAGAAAAGTCCGGGCAACGCCAGAGGAAGGGTGATGACACCGGTTACCTGAAAAACCCAGAGAGGGATAACCAGAAGAGCCAGCAATGTCATCGACAGAAAGAAAATACGGAATGGATAACTGAACAGCTGGCTGAAGCTGGCGCTATCTGCGCTAACGGATGTCGGGATGGCCTGCATGCTGGTTCCTGCTAATACATATATGTGGAGTATATGTTATACGTGTAGGGCCAGAAATAACATACCCGGTTGGTGGTATCTTTGCGTACAATGCCGCTATCGCTTTGAATCCTAATGGAATGATCTATGAGTACGTACGTGATCCTGAAACACCTTCACATGACCGCAGCTTACCTCACCATCACCTTGTTCATGCTGCGGCTCCTGCTCGACCTGGTGGGGCGACCTGGTTGGCGTCAGACCCCTCTGCGCTGGATTCCCCACGCTAACGACACAGTGTTGCTTGTTGCGGCCATCAGCCTTCTGTTTGCAGGCGGCTGGAATCCCCTGGAGCAGAGCTGGTTGATGGCCAAGATCCTGTTGTTGCTGGGCTACATCGCCGCAGGGCTGTTTGCACTGAAGGTCACTATATCAAGCCCGGTTCGTGTTGCTGCTGCTGCTCTGGCGCTGCTTCAGGTGTCATTCATCTTCTACCTTGCGATGAGCAAGCCCGTTCTTTTCTGATCTGGTGTGGCTGATCAGCTCTGCAAGCTGGCCCTGCACCTCACGAAGCTGGCGTGTAATTTCATCACGCTCATCGTGAGCCTGCTGGGCCTGCCTGGCGTTCTGTTCCTCGCTCATCACTTCCAGAATCGCGCCAATCATCATGTTCAGAAAAACGAACGCCGTCAGAAAAATAAATGTCAGGTAATAGATCCAGCTTAATGGATACTGATCCATGGTCGCATACATCACATCTGTCCAGTCCTCAAATGTGGCCACCCGGAAAAGAGTCAGCATCGAAATAGCCACATCGCCCCAGAGAGTCTCGTCTACGCGGGCGAAGAACATGGAGCCCATGGCTGCATAGATGTAGAAGATGATAAACATCAGAAGAGCGATGTAGCCCATACGGGGAATGGCTTTGAGCAGCGAGTTGATGAGAAATCGCAGCTCAGGCACTACCGAGATCAGGCGGAGCACCCGGAATACCCGCAGCAACCGTCCGAGCAGGACTGCCTCTGAGTTGTCCAGAGGAATCAGGCTTCCGATCACCACCAGAGTGTCAAACAGATTCCAGCCATCCATCAGGAAGCGCCGTTTTGCCGGGCTGGCAGCAAAGCGGAACAGGATTTCGATCAGGAAAAACAGCGTGATGGCGTTGTCCATCACGCTCAGAGCCTGCTCTACGAGAGGCGGAAGGTCGTATGTCTTGGCGCCGATAGTAAGGGCCGACAGTATGATAATGGCGATAACTACGCCCTGAAAGAGTGTGCTGGACTCAATTCGGCGCAATTGGGTGAAGCCGGTAGCGGGCGATAGTTCCAGGGACATGGTCTTTACTGCTCCAGATGAAAACGGGTTGTGCGGATTCTAATAGCCCGGCTCGAACTGGAACAGTGTTGTTACATAGATTTCAATAAAAGCCCGTCACCCTCCTCCTTTTACTTTGTTGGGCTTTTAACGCTGGATTTGCGGTTTACTGGATAAAACAGTTGTGGCGATGCCAGTTCGGGCAAATCAGTCTGTTCCTGGTTTGCTGCCCATTCAACCCGTTCGGCGGAGCGGATGGCGTAGTGCATCCAGGCCAGTGCAGCGGCCGCAATAACAAACATCAGCATAAAGCAGCTCTGCCAGATGCCTGTCACATCACTCAGTACGCCAAAGGTCAGCGGCATAATAAATCCTCCAAGCCCGCCAATCATGCCCACAACACCACCAACGGCGCCCACGTGCATGGGGTAGTACACGGGTATGTGTTTGTAGACAGCGGCTTTGCCGAGGGACATGAAGAAGCCCAGGGTGAAAATCAACGCCACGAATGCGGGAAGGCTCATTTCCATCGTGAAGCGAATATCACCATCAATGCCGTGAACCACATATTCTGTGGGAGGGTAGCTGAGCAGGAAAGTGCAGACGACGGAGGCGATAAACGTCCAGTACATCACTCGTCGTGCGCCGAAACGGTCAGACATCCAGCCACCAAGGATGCGGAACAGGGATGCCGGTATGGTGTAGAGCGCCGCAATCATGCCAGCCGTTCGGATGTCCAGACCGTAAACCCCAATCAGGTAGTGGGGTAGCCATAAGGCAAGAGCGACAAAAGCCCCGAATACGAAAAAGTAGTAAAGAGCAAAGCGCCAGACTCTAAGGTCTTTTAGCGGCTCCATCTGCTCCATGAATGATCGCTGCTGTTCTCCATCCTTGCGGCCGGCGGAAATCGGGTCCTCTTTTGCCAGAAGAATAAACACAACGCCCATAACGGCAAGTACAGACGCGTAGACCTGTGCGGTAGTTTCCCAGCCAAAGGCTACCAGCAGAAAAGGGGCGCCGAAGTTGGTTACCGCGGAGCCGACGTTACCCGCGCCGAAGATGCCCAGAGCTGTGCCCTGACGCGCAGGCTCAAACCACGCGGCGGTGTAGGCCACGCCTACGATGAATGCGCCACCAGCAAGACCAACCCCCAGAGCACCGACCAGAAGCATCGGATAGGTAGTGGCAAAGGTCAGCAGGTAAACACAGGCGGCCGTGGTCAGCATGAGTATGCCGAACACCCAGCGCCCGCCATACCTGTCCGTCCAGATGCCAAGAAACAACCGGCTGATTGAGCCAGTCAGAATTGGCGTAGCCATGAGCAGGCCAAGTTGTGTGTCCGATAGCCCCAGATCCTCAGCGATGCGAATGCCGATGATGGAGAAGATTGTCCACACGGCGAAGCAGAGCGTGAATGCCAGGGTGGAAAGCCCCAGTGCTCGGTGCTGTTGCGGTTTGCTTGGTGTGATCATTTTGGGGGCCTCAGAAGTCTGTACTGCCGGCTTGTGTTGACAGTTTTCCTGACTTTATCAAATCCTGGTTTTTCTAGGTGAGGGCATTGGAGGTACCTCTTGCAGGGTGCATGAGTGGCAGCCGCTGGCAGGTTGTGCGCAAGTTCTACTTGATGAGGTTTTGCAATGTGGTTTTCTGCAAGAAATACGGTTTAATTCAGTTTTTCACGGAATAGCGTATGCGTGGCTGCCTCAGGGTAGTAAGGCCTGAGACAAGTAAAGCCTGAGACAAGTAAAGCCGGGCGGCCTTTATGAGGCGTACCCGGCATTCAGGCTTGCAGGCTTACAGGTACCCGAGATCGGTCAGGTAGCTCTTCAGCATGTCCAGGGCTTTTTGCGTCCTGTCGCTGCGCTTGCCTTCTTCATCCCACATACGTTGGGCTGTTTTAACAAGGCGCTCCTGAACGTCATCGGGCAATGTAGTAATCCTGACGCCGTCTTCGGCGATCGCTTTGGCGAGGGTAACTCGTTCTTTATACTGGTATTCGTTAGTGCGTACCCAGAAATGCTCTTCCAGTGTCTTTTTGACAGTCTGCTGCATGTCTTCCGGAAGTTTATCCAGGGCTTTCTGGCTGACGATGATGGCATCAGTACCGGCTATGGTCAGACTTGGTTTGACGTGATACTTGGTTACTTCGTAAAGGCCCATGCTGGCTGCGCCCTGAGCTGCTCCCCAATGGGCACCGTCAATGATGCCTGAGTCAAGTGCAGAGTACAGCTCACTACCCGGGATATAAGACGCGGCAGCGCCAGCTTCAGTCAGGAATCTCTGCAGCGTACCCGTGGAGCGAATCTTCAGCCGGGAAAAGTCCTCCTGGCTATTGATGGGTCTTAACCACCATCTCGGTTGGGTAGGCCTTTTCGGTAGACCAGTAAACGCCGTGTTCTGCCGCTTCGTCCCGCAACATCTGCTCGAACCCAAGGCTCTGAAGGAAATATGAGGCTTCCCAGACATTCCGGAAGGCAAACGGCAAGCCTGAAGCAATACCAGCAAGGCTCATTGAGGCCTGGGCATACGATGCGTTAATGGTGCCCATCTCGAGAACGCCGCGACTGACGGCTTTAAAGGTCTCGCGGGCTTTGAACAGTGCTCCGGATTCGTAAAGTTCGAGCTGAAGGCGGCCATCTGTGCGCTCTGCAAGTACATTTTTAAGGCGTACAAGACTGTCCTCAAAGGAGCTGCTGGAGCCTGGCCAGTGAGACTGTACCTTCCAGGTAACGGTTTCCTGTGCGGCTGCGGGGCTGGCGATCAGAGCGGCAGAAACACCGAGTGTAATGGCGGATGCATATACGGCGAGTTTTTTGCGATAGCGAGTAAGTATCTTCAAAGTATGACCTCTTGTTTTTATGGCTTTTTGTGAAGTTTTCAGATTTTATTGTTGTTTCGCTCTGCGGTATCATGAATTGCATAGCAAATCGAGACTATATGAATTTAGCATGAGATTTTGCATTTACAATAAATTATGTAGGGGGCTTATATTTCAGGTAGGATTTTGTATTCGCAGTTTCACTGTGTTGCCGATAAAGTTCCGGGCCAGCTAATCGCGACTGGAATAGCTTGGCATCAATTGCCGGGACCGGAACCTGTAATCGTGGAGTGTGCCTTTGGGCCTGCCAGTAGTGCCTGAGTTGTAAGTGATATTGAAGGTGGCTTCTCAGGTGACCTCCGCGGGTACGACCTGCGCCAGTCATCCAGACAGGCGCCGCTGTAATCGCCCCGTCTACGGGTTCTTGATGTACGCACCCTTGCGCAGGTAGAACCACCAGTTCACAACCAGACACAGAGCGTAAAATACTGCGAAGCCATACATTGCGACTTCCGGGGTTCCCGCCTGAATCTGCTGTCCGAGAAGCTTGGGCGCGATGAAGGCGCCATAGGCTGCGATGGCGCTGGTCCAGCCCAGTACGGGGCCCTTCTGCTGCTGATCAAAAATGTAGCCAATGCTGCGGAAGGTGGAGCCGTTGCCGATACCGCTGGCGGCGAACATCACGATGAACAGGATAAGGAACAGTGCGAAGTAGCTGTTGGGATCTGTAGAGTTATAGGCCAGCATCATCACGTAGCCGGTTGCTACCGAGGCAACAACCATCACCACAGATATGATCTGGGTAACGATAGAGCCGCCCATTTTGTCGGAAATCCAGCCGCCCACAGGGCGAATCAGTGCGCCAACGAATGGTCCCATCCAGGCCCAGGTCAGTGCGCTTGGAGCATCCGGGTTAACAACGCGGGTTACCGTGCCATCTGCAGCAACGTCCATCATGTTGCCGAAAATAACGCTGATGGACAGCGGCAGAGCCGCCGAGAAGCCAATGAATGAGCCAAAGGTCAGAATGTACAGCACAGTCATGGACCAGGTGTGCTTGTTGCTGAAAATCGCAAACTGATTTTTGATGTTGGGTTTGATATCGCCGGGGATCAGGCGCAACAGAACGACGGTCAGAATGATGGTCAACGGCAGCGCCAGCCACATGTTCATGACGCTGAGCGCCCAGACGCCGGCAACGGAGGTAAGAATGCCGACGCCGTATAGTCCGAGAATTTTTCCGAAAGCCGACATGGGGTTGCCTGGGTTCGGAGTAACCACCCTAAGGTTGTTCATACCGAACCATCCGGCGAATGCCAGTGGAACAAGAAAAACCAGCCAGATGAATCCAGCATTCTGAATCCAGGTGTCTGTGCCCGCCTCAATGCGGCCAATCAGCGTGCCGCTTGGGCTCTGCAGCTGCATCGGATCACCTGCCAGAGCACCAAAAACGCCAACTGTCATCACCAGCGGAATCAGAACCTGCATGGTGGTAACGCCAAAGTTACCGAGGCCGGCGTTCATACCCAGGCCGTAGCCCTGTTTACTCTTGGGATAAAACGAGCTGATGTTGCTCATGGAGCAGGCAAAGTTGCCGCCACCGATACCGGAAAGCAACGCCAGAGCCTGGAACACAATGAATGGTGTGTCCGGGTTCATCAGAGCGATGCCAGTGCCTGCGGCAGGGATCATCAGCAGGGCTGTAGTCAGGAAAACCGTATTACGCCCGCCGGCAATCTTGATCATGAACGATGCGGGAATCCGCAGGGTGGCACCGGATAAACCGGCAATTGCCGAGAGAGTAAACAGCTGTTCTATGCTGAAAGAGAACCCCAGGTTCTTCATTTGGGTGGTGATCATTCCCCACATCAGCCAGACAGCAAAACCCATCAGCAGGCTGGGAATGGATATCCACAGGTTACGGGAAGCAATACGCTTGCCTTCCCTTTCCCAGAACTCGTCACTTTCGACATCCCAGTGTTCAATGTCGGCGTTGGTTTTAGCCATAACAGTACTCCCTAAGTTAGCCTGCCCGGAACCGCTTGGTTTGCTGTTTTCGGGCTTCTTGACGCCATTGTGCAAAGCCTGGTGCGGGTTAATTCATGACATAAGTCAAGGAAAAGTCCTGGCGAATAGGGGTGTGTTCGGAGCTTCCTGGAAGGTTGTGGTTTTTTGTGTTTAACTTATTGTTATATAAGTAAAATGTTGCATATGTATCACTAAGTGGGTAATGATTTTTGGGGGAGGCGCAGGAGAGGTAGCCCCTCATTTCCCGAGGTTTTTGGGGTGTTGGGCCAGAATGCATAGCCTGAAAGCTACCCACAGGTAGGCGAGCGCCCACAAGCTGGCGGACAGCCACAGTAGCCCGGGCTCGCTGAAGGGTGACTCACCGGCCAGAAACCGGCTGACTGCCGCTGCAGACAGGATTGCTGCGATCGGGAAAACTTCACCTGCGGCAGGAGGTTTCCGGTGACTTCTTTGCCAGGCCAGCCGGAGCATGACGCTGGTGGAGAGAATGCCTAGTGCTCCGACAGTAATCAGGTGCAGGGATGGAATCAGTGCTGTACCACATAACAGCGCCAGCCCGGTTGCCAATGCGCCGATGGCGAGCCATCCATATCCTGCCATCAATACCAGTAAATCCGGGCGCTCCCGGCACAGCCATGGCTTCCATCTCAGGATCCGCAGAGTTATCAGCCCTGATGCAAGAATCAGCAGGCAGCCTGTGATCGGGTTCATCACCGGGAAGGCTGTCAGGAAAACCGAACATCCCAATACTACAATCAGCATTCCTTCAATGCGTGGCTGCACGCGGGCTTCGAGAGGAATGCCTTTTTTCTCCAGCGTGCCGGCAACCGCTGGCGCGATGATCCTGCCACCCATAAAAGTCATCAGTAGCAGCAATCCTGTAATCGCGGAATGCATAAGTCTGAATGGGCCTGGTAGCCAGGGCTCATCAGGCAGACTCAGTGCCCCGGATAGTCCGAAGACAACAGCAAGCAGGCAAATTAACAAAATCAGCGGCCCCACCATACGGTTTCGCCATTTTTTTGCTGCATGGAAGCGGGGCACAACATGCCAGGCAAGCGCCAGAGCGAAGATGGGGCTCAGGAGCTGGGCTGAAAAACTATCGGGTAAAAGAAGCCAGCTCAACCGGGCCGCCAGCCAGAGGCCCAGAAGCGGATAGAGCAGGGATGCAGGCTGGGGGCCGAGGGTGTAACCGGCTACGAGTGCCAGGGCAAAGCCAAAAATCAGTTCATGGCCATGGCCTGCGCCAAGCAGCCCTGCCGGCCATCCTGTGCCAGACCACACTGCCCACACAGAGAGCGGTACAGCGATGGCTGCCAGCAGGCTTGCTGCGGGGAAAAACAGCCAGAAGGCATGAACTTTGCGCGGGTGCCTGTTGACTGACTTGTTCAAGATCATCCAGCTCAATTGACGGTTTGGGCAGGGGCGCCTAAAAAGAATAATTAAAAGCCATCATAATATTGCAGACGCTGTCCCGTGAGGCAAATGCGCTTGCTTGAGAACAAGGAGAACTACCATGAATGTTTCAGGCATGCTTAAACTTCCGTTTTCCAGTAATGGAGGCTGGGGTGAACTCGAACGCAGGCAGCTATCGATTCCCATGCTTGCATGGTTTGTTGTTGTCCCCATGTCGCTTCTGCCTCCAGTGCTGCTTTACTACGCAGGTACCCATTACGGCGATGATTTTATTGCCGGGTTTGGGGGCAAGGAATGGCGTTTTATCACCACCATTCTCTTTCTCGCTGAGCTGTTGACGTTCTTTGTTATGGGCTGGCTTATTCACTCTGTAGTAGAAGGCCATAAGCTGGAGATCAGCTACAACAACGCTTATCTGCTGGCGGCTATTGCGCCCCTGCCGCTCTGGCTGTCATCACTGGCGCTGCTGGTGCCGGTAGTGACTGTCAGTGTGATTACGGTTCTGGCTGCAATGGCATTGTCCTGCACCCTTGTGTATCAGGGCCTGAGGTCATTGTGCCACCGCAGCCCTGATGATGTGATCACCATGTCGGCCACCTACACCGTGATGGCAGCATCATTGCTGGCGTGGGGTGTGTTGATGGCTATGGTGTGGGCGTTTTGAAATATTGTATTGAGTGCTGATATTGTTATTTCTTCACCGCCCCGGTTTTAAGCCGGGAGAATGTTGCAGGTACAACGCCCAGCCATGAAGCCAGCTGGTTGTCAGGCACCCGCCTTGCCAGTTCCGGATACTCTTCAAGCAGAAGCTGATAACGCTCCTTTGCCGGCATGGTGAGCTTGCGAAATTCCCGCATGCTGGTCAGTTCTGCCAGTTCTTCGGTCAGGACCATTGCAAACTGGGGCCAGAGACCCTCTCCATGGGACTGGATGGCCGCCCGAAAGGCAGCAAAATCGGCAACCCATACAGTAGTGGGTGTTACGGTAGTCAGGCACAGGGTGTTGCGCACTGTGCGGCTGCGGCCGAAAACGGGCCAGACCATGTCGCCCTCGGTAAAGAAATGGTGCACTGCAACCTTGCCGCTGGGAGCCTCCCGGAACAGGCGCATAATGCCATACTGAATCAGGTAGACGTTGCTCCAGGGCGTGTCGTGCTTTTCCATCTGGGCTTCGGAATCGACCCGGCGTTGGTGAAACAGCCGGGTGAGGTCTCTCAAAAACCGGGCGTCAGGAGTGTCCTGTTTTTCGCTCAACCTTATTCCGAATACGCGGCTCAGGCCGTTGAGTAGCGCCACTGATTGCGGTGCTGCATCATGATGGATAATGTCCGGGTTATTCTCCCCCAGCATGCAGGGAGAGGAGGACATGTCTGGCCTGTGAGTGCGGGTCATAGGGTTTTTGCCGTTGAGATATCTGTCAATTATCCTAACAGAAAGATGTTTTGGGAAATGACTTAAATCATTAAGGCTTTTTCACCCGCTCGATATAGGCTCAGTGGCTTGTACCTTCCTCGTAGTTGATTTTGTTCCAGACGTTGTACTTTCCCGACGGTTTGTTCATGGGTATCCGTTTTTCCTCCTCCAGTGTATCTGCGTTGTAGACGATCACTGCGCCATCTTCATCCCAGATGCTCAGCAGGAGCTTTTTTCCGTAGCGGTCAAACTCGACATGGGCGGCTACTTTTCCGGGAGCGGGTTGCAGGGTTTTGACGATTTCCAGCGTCTGTTTGTCGATAACATGAACTTTGTCTTTGTTTGGTCCAAAGAAAACGTCTACCCAGGCGTAGCGTGAGTTTTCGTGGCTGCGCATGAAGAAGCCCGGGCCGGCTGTTTCAAGGGTTTTTATAACTTCCCAGGTGTTCATATCGATGATGGAAACTGCGTTGGTGCGAAAGTGGGGTGTGGCCATTACGCGTGAGCCCTTGTAGTCCCAGGTTATTCCGGAACCCAGGTGGGGCATGCCAGGCAACGGCAGGTTAGCAATGGTTTTTCCTGTGTCCATGTCGATGACCAGGCCGTGCTTGCCGTCGCGGGCAGCGCCGATGAGGTGTTCGTAACCCGGGTCGAAGAAGAAATCATCAAGCCAGGTATCGGTTTTCATTCTGCGCACCCTGGCCCGGTTGTTTTCAACTGTAATTTCCCAGGCTTCGGGTATGTCCTTCAGTGCAGCTATAAAACTGCCCCTTGGCGGGGCGGCATAAACGGCGCTGACCCTTGAACTCTCTCCGGCGTCGTTTTCAACGGGGATGATTTCCAGCAGATCGAGATTGTTCGAATCGAACAGAACCAGAGTGTGAGGCAGATAGTTGGCTGCCAGCAGGTGGTCTCCGTCAGCAGAAACGGCGATGTTACGCATGTTGATGCCAGCCCGTACTTCGGCAACCACCTTGAGGTTGTACAAGTCGTACTTTGTAATCCAGCCGTCTCTGGAACCGAAGTAGACGAAGCGGCCGTCAGGGCTGTATTTTGGGCCGCCGTGCAGGGCGTAGCGGCTGGCAAAACGGTGGATAGGTGCCATGCTGTCACCGTCAAGCAGAGTGACATGGTGATCGCCGATTTCTACTACAAGGAACAGGTTCATCATGTCTGCGTCGTAGGCAGGTTTGTCGGGCAGGGTGCTGACAGGGTGAGGCAACAGATGGCTGGCGATGATTTCGGCCTTGCCCCATACGGGCTTTTTAGCTGGCGGCTGATAGATGAATTCCGCCAGAGCGCTAACAGACTCGGCGCTCAGAGTGTCGGCAAAGGCCGGCATCTGAGTTGCTGCACTGCCTGTCAGAATAGCTTGCTCGGCCTGGTTTTTTTTCAGGCGGGCAAGGTTTTCCGGTAACAGGGCAGGCCCCATCCCGCCAAGGCGATCGCTGCCATGACAGCTTGCGCAGTGCTCCTGATACAGGGCTTCAGTCTGCACATGTGTGCTGGCGGTTATCAGAGGTGACACCAGCAGGCCTGCGGTCAGCATCAGGGTTTTCAGAGACTGTTGCATCGTGCTTCCTGATTTGAATGTTGGTAGTGGTTCCAGCCTGCCTGAGTTGGTTGCGCAAGCTTCTCTGCCAGTTGAACTACCTCTCCCACGATAATCAGCGTGGGTGGCTGAAAGCCTTCCGTCTGAATGGTTTTTTCCAGCTTATGGAGGGTGGTCACTGCCATATGCTGTTGCGGCGTGGTGCCGCGCTCTACCAGTGCTACCGGGCAGTCACCAGACAGGCCATGAGCTGTCAGCTCCCGGACAATAGTAGGGGCATTGTGCAGGCCCATATAAAACACGCGGGTCTGGCCCGGGGCTGCCAGAACCTTCCAGTTCAGCTCAAAGGCATGATCGGCTTTACGGTGCCCGGTAACGAAAGTCACGCTTTGTGCGTAATCCCGATGGGTAAGGGGGATGCCACAGTAGGAGGCGCAGCCGGCTGCAGAGGTAATGCCGGGCACCACCAGAAAGTCGATGTTGTTTTCCACCAGGAATTCGGCTTCTTCGCCGCCGCGACCAAAAATGTATGGGTCGCCTCCTTTCAGGCGTACCACCCGGCGCAGTTTCATGGCTAGCTGAACCAGAAGCTCGTTTGTATCTTCCTGGGGCACATAGTGGCAACCGCTGGCTTTTCCCACGTGGATCCGCTCCGCACGGGGGTTCACCAGTTCCATGATCTGGGGGGATACCAGGCGGTCATAAACAATGGCGTCCGCCTGCTGAATCAGCATCAGCGCCCTGAGTGTGAGCAGTCCGGGATCGCCCGGGCCTGCGCCTACGATGGCAACGTCCCCCGGTCGTAAGGGCTGTTCTGCCAGCTGGAATTCCACCAGGCACTTCTTTCTCTGGCTGATTGTCATGATGCTTTCCTTAGAGATTGTGAACCGGGATTTCGACGACCGGAGTGGCGACGCGCCGGGGCATGTCGACAATGCCTATCTCTTCGTTGGTGAGGTAACAGCCGGGGTCTTCTTCCCAGAAATCACCGGAAATATTGTGGGCGCGTACCCTCGTATTGCCATTGCAGATGGCCAGATACTGACACTCTGCACACCGGCCTTTAACAGGGCGTGGGGTCTGGCGAAAGCCCACCATCAACTCATCATTTGCCTCTGACCAGATCCGGGAAAACGGTTTTTCGCGGACGTTGCCCAGGTTGTAGTCCCACCAGAAGGTATCCGGGTGAACGACGCCGAGGTTATCTATGTTGGAAATGTTTACGCCGGAGGAGTTGCCACCCCAGTTGACCAGTCGTTGCTCCAGAGCTGGCACCTGATCGGGATAGTGTTCCGCGGCCCATTGCAGCAGGAAAGGGGCGTCGGCGTCGTTGTTGCCTGTGACGTATTCCCGCTCAATTCCGCGTTTGAGTTCTTCGTGGCAGTGGTTGAATAACAGGTTCATGGAATCTCTGGTCATGTCATACCACGCATCACGCTTGCGGTTGCGGCCACCACGGCCAGAATAATTCAGGTGGGAGAGATAGAACTTGTCGATGTCGTGCTCGTCGAGGAGCCTGAGCATGTCTGGCAACTGGGGCGCGTTGTCCTGTGTGAGGGTGAAGCGCAGGCCGACTTTGATGCCTGCGTCCTTGCATAGTTTGACTGCTTTCATGGAGGCTGCGAAGGCGCCTTTCTTCTGGCGGAATTCGTCGTGAGTCTGCTCCAGTCCATCAATGCTGATGCCTACGTAATCGTAGCCAGCATCGGCGATCTGCTTTATGTTGTCATCGGTAATCAGGGTACCGTTGCTGGACAGGCCTACGTAAAACCCCATGTCTTTTGCTCGGCGTGAAATGTCGAATATATCCGGCCGCATAAGCGGTTCGCCGCCAGAAAGGATCAGTACCGGTACACCGAAGGATTTGAGATCGTCCATCACGGTATAGACTTCGCCGGTACTCAGTTCACCTTTGAAATCGATATCCGCAGAAATCGAATAACAGTGTTTGCAGGTAAGGTTGCAGCGGCGGATCAGGTTCCAGATAACGACCGGGCCGGAAGGCTTGGGGATGGCTCTCACCGGGGCCGGATTCATCAGGCTTTTTACGTAGCGGGTCATTCTGAACATAGTGCTTCCCCTTGTGTTATCTGCGCAGCCGCAAGCCGGTTTTCTTCAGGATGGCCGAGCTGTAAAGAATGGTGTGCTGCTGACAGGCATCGCCCAACAGGGCACGGATCTGCGAGGCTTTGTCTTCTACTGCTTCCCGGGTAGTGCCGTGCACCATGGCAAACAGGTTGAACGACCAGTACGGCAAATGACGTGGCCGGCGATAACAGTGGCTCACGAAAGGCAGTTCACCAACGGCGGTGCCCAGATCTGTAATGCGGTCATCATTTACATCCCACACAGTCATGCCGTTGTAGCGGTAACCCAAACGGTAGTGGTCGGGTACTGCTGCGACTCTTCGTATTACGCCGGCTTCCTGCAAAGCCTGGAAGCGGGCAAGTACATTGTCGGCGCTCAGGTTCAGTTGCCTGCCCAGCTCGGCCCAGGGGTCGGAGACCAGAGGCAATCCTGCCTGGGTGGCAAGGATCAGCTTTCGATCGAGCTCTGTGATAGAGGCCTCAGACAGGGAAGTGGAGGTGGACATGGAACTCCTGCTCTTTTGGCATGTTGTAAACCGGATACCCGGTGTTTTTTTCAATGGCGGCAATGGTTTTCTCAATGGCATCCCGGGTTTCCGTTGCCAGTACAAACCACATGTTCAGTTCGTGTTCGCGGCGGTAGTTGTGGGCGACTTCGTCAAATTCATTGACCAGTGCGGCAACTCGCTCAAAATCCGGATCCGGGATTCGCATGGCCGCCAGGGTGAGACCGCCGCCAAGCTCGCCGGCGTGAAACATGGGGCCGAAGCGCGTCAGTACGCCTTCAGCAAGAAGTTTTTTAATGGAGTCCAGCACCTGCTGTTCATTCAGGTTGAGCTCTTCTGCGACAGCTGCATAAGGGTGCCGCACCAGCGGCAAACCCTGCTGCAAACGATTGATAAGTATCTTCTCCACAGGGCTCAGGATGGCTGCCGGCACCTGGAGGCGGGCCTCAGTCGTGGCTGACATAGCGCCCTCCCCGTTGCCGGTAGGCTTTATTGCTGAACAGCACAGAATGTTTCACATCCTGCAGGTTGTGTTCTGTAATCAGGCTGTCCAGCTGCGCCAGTACACGCTCTCGGTTTGTGCCGTGAATCATGCAGAACAGGTTGTAGGGCCAGTCCGGGAGCCGCCGGGGCCGCTGGTAGCACAGGGTAATAAAGGGTATGCCGGCCATGATGTTACCCACAGCCCGTACCTGTTCATCGGGTATATTCCACACCACCATGGCGTTAGCTGTGTAGCCGAGGGTGCGGTGCTTGACCACAAGCCCGAAGCGTTTGATAAGCCCCTGCTCCTGCCATTGGATGATGGCGTTTATAACCTCTTGTTCGGAAAGGCCTGTACGCTCTGCAAGTGCCTGATAGGGCCGGGCAGCAAGCGGCAGCCCCCGCTCCAGTTGTTTCCGGAGCCGCAGTAGCCCCCAGGCGCTTACAGCACGGGGTTCTTCTGTCATGGTGCGCAGGCTATCGGGTGATACGCAGTGGCTCATGGCAGGGACTCCCAATCGATGTCGAATCCCAGGTCAATGTGATAGCCCTCTACCATGGGTAGACGCAGCATGGGTAATTTCAGTTCCTGTTCCAGTTCATCGAGATGTTCTTCCAGTAATTCGCTATACGGAGCAGTCATGACAAACCAGAGGTTGTAGGTGTGCTCCCGGGCGTAGTTGTGATTCACCCCGGGCGTACGGTTTATGCGGGCGGCTACCAGATCAATCTGTTCCTCCGGCGCTGCCACAGCAGCCAGCAGGCTTGCGCCAGCTTGGCTATGCTCAAACACCGGTCCGACCCGGCCGACGACATCGCGAGACTGCAACGACTGCAACCGTTCAATAACGTCCTTCTCGGAGATGCCCAGTTGCCGGGACATTTCCAGGTACGGCCTCTCACACACTGGCAGATGCCGTTGGAAGTGGTTGATCAGTTGCTGATCTGTATGATCCAGTCTCATCGGTTGTCTCCTTCGGGTCGGTGCGACACAGATCTCTCTAGTAGACGTCGTGCTGAGTGTTATAGACGTTGAACTTGCCGGTAGGAGTGATCAGGCGTTCGTCGTCGATAACCTTTTTCAGCTTGCGGGTCTTGTCGTCCACCACCACGATGGCTGATCTGTGTTCTTTGCCATTCCACACAGAGAACCAGACTTCGTCGCCTGCAACGTTGTACTCAGGCTGAACAACTCGCTTGGGGCCTTCTCCCAGATTTGCCCATTCGGCGATTGGCAATACCTCATAGCCGCTTTCGAGGTTCTCGATGTCATACACGGCGACACTCTGGCTGACGGATTCCGCAGGGTTCAGAGCCGTATCCACGTACAGGTTTTTGGACTTCGGGTGAGTTTTGATGAACAGTGAACCGCCGCCCTGACCATTGAGAGTGCGAACCACCTTCCAGGCTTTATCCGGATGGCCTTCGGGGTCTGTGCCGATCATCTGTATGGTTGGATCACCCAGGTGACTGGTTGCCCAGACCGGGCCATGCTCAGGATCAACAAAGTTGGCACCACGGCCGGGATGGGGGATTTTTCCCACGTCTACCAGGGCTTCCAGTTCACGGTCTTTGGAGTCAACAACGGCGATTTTGTTGGACTGATTCGCAGCCGTCATGAAGTAACGCATGCTGCTGTCCCAGCCGCCATCGTGCAGGAACCGCGCGGCGTCTATGGTGGTGCTGTTGAGGTTTTCCAGGTTTTCGTAGTTGACCAGCATGATCTTGCCGGTTTCTTTTACGTTAACAATGAACTCGGGGTGCTCATGGGACGCGACGATGGCAGCAACCCGTGGTTCCGGGTGATACTCCTGGGTATCCACGGTCATACCGCGGGTGCCCACGATTTTCTTCGGCTCCAGAGTTTCCCCGTCCATGATGACAAACTGCGGTGGCCAGTAGGCACCTGCAACCGCGTACCTGTCTTCATAGCCTTTGTACTTGGATGTTTCTACCGAGCGGGCTTCCAGACCAATTTTGATCTTGGCAACTGTGTCCGGGTGCTCCATCCACAGGTCAACCATGTTGATCGCTGCATCGCGGCCAATCACGAACAGGTAACGTCCGGAGGCTGACATGCGGGAAATGTGTACTGCATAACCCGTTCTGATGATTTCAACAATTTCTTTGGATTTGCCATCGATCAGGGCAATCTCTCCGGCATCTCGCAGAGTAACGCTGAACAGGTTTTCCAGATCCAGGTTGTTCAGTTTCTTTTTCGGCCGATCCTCGGGCGCCACAAGCACTTCCCAGGTCGCCATCATATCGGCCAGGCCCCACTCCGGTGGGGCGGGTGGCTCATGCATCAGGTATTTGGCCATCAATTCGACTTCATCTTCGGAAAGTTCCCCGGACGTGCCCCAGTTAGGCATGCCAGCTGGAGATCCAAAGGTGATGAAAGTTTTAAGGTAATCAATGCCTTGTGCCTGGGTGATATCCGGGGTCAGTGGTTTGCCGGTTGCACCTTTACGCAGTACACCGTGGCAGCCGGCGCAGCGCTCAAAGAATATCTTCTTGGCTTTTTCAAACTCTGCATCGGTCAGGTCCGGAGCACCAGGTGAGCGGACAACTTTGGCGGACTTGGGCGAGATAGGGCTGGAAGTACCCTCGTAGGCGGCCCCGGCCGGGTCGCCATTCTTCGGGGTCGCGGTCGCGGTCATAACGCCAAACGACGCGATTGCCACGGCCACTGCCAGTGGTTTAAGAAATGGATTGCTTGCTCTCATCAGGTTCTCTCCTTGGATTTAAGAGTGTTGTTAGGGTTCGCCTCTTTGCCCTGATGAACATTGATTAAAATCAGATGTATGTTCTGTGTCCAGTGAGTACCCAACCATAGGTATGCCTAAAGAGTTGTTGTGGCAGGGCCCATTTTTAACGAATATCAAAGATGCGTTTTTAGAGTGGCGCCACCATGGTGAAGACCCTGGAAAACTTATGGGAGAAAGCGAGCGGTGAACAGTTCCGGAAGGAATAAAGCATGGCAGAAAGTAAGTGCCGTTCTGTTGTTGATGCTCTGTTTTGCGTCTCCGGCAATGCTGGCTGATGAACCGAGACGCAGCTCAAATGACCTTGAAAACCTTGTGGTTCAGGACTGTGGTTCCTGTCATGGGCTGACCCTAAAGGGCGGGCTTGGCCCGCCGCTGCGGCCGGAAAATCTGAATCATCTGCCGGAGGCAGCGGTCACTGCGATTATCAGTGAAGGTGTTCCGGGCACGGCAATGCCGCCCTGGAAACCCCTGCTGGCACCCGCCGATATTGAATGGATCAGTCATCAACTTAAAGCTGGCGCGCTGGTCTTACCCTGACCTATAGCCTGGAGGAATTACTGCATGGTCTGGATACCCGGTTTTGCGAAACCATTGTTAACGCTGGTGCTGTTTTCTGCACTGGTGAGCGGTTGTCAGGCGCTCCCTGGAGGAGGTTCAGGTGACAGTCTGATGGGTACCGGTGATATGGGCCTGGTTGTAGAGCGGGCATCCGGTTCTTTACTGGTCATCAACACGACCAGCCATAGTGTAATTGGCCGCATCGAAGGACTGGGTGACCTGTCTCACGCGTCTATTGTTTACTCCCGGGATGCGCGTTACGGCTTTGTGTTTGGTCGTGACGGTGGTCTTACCAAGGTTGATCTGCTCACACAATCCATTGTTGGCAGGGTGATTCAGTCCGGCAACAGCATTGGAGGTGCTATCTCCCAGGATGGCCGTTACGTTGCTGTGTCCAATTATGAGCCGGGAGGGGTGAAGGTTTTTGATAGTGGGACCCTGGAGCTGGTGGCCGACATTCCTGCCACCTACATCCGTGATAGCGGTGTAAAAGCGCAGTCCAAAACCGTGGGTCTGGTGGATGCACCGGGTAATCGTTTTGTTTTCAGTCTGTTTGATGCCGGGCAGATCTGGATTCTGGATATGCCTGATGGTGTGACTGGAAATCAACCTGAACTGACACGGTTTGATGCAGGTAAGGCGCCTTACGATTCCATGATCACGCCAGACGGACGTTACTACATCGCGGGCCTGTTTGGTGAAGACGGCCTGTCTATGCTGGATCTCTGGAATACCGATGCAGGCGTTACCGAAATTCTGCCCGGTTATGGTAAGGGCGAACAACAACTACCGGTATACAAAATGCCGCATCTGGAGGGCTGGACGGTCGCCGATGGCAGAGCCTTTGTTCCGGCAGTAGGACACCACCAGGTTTTGGTGGCGGATATGAATGACTGGTCTCTGGTGGACAGGATTCCGGTACAGGGCCAGCCGGTTTTCGTGATGGCGAGCCCGGACAACCGTCGAATCTGGGTGAGCTTCGCACATCCGAAAAACGATGTAGTTCAGGTGATCGATTCCCAGACCCGTAAGATCATCCGCACACTTGAGCCCGGTAAGGCTGTGCTGCACATGGAGTTTACGCCACGGGGGGAGGAAGTCTGGATCTCGTCCCGGGACAGCAACAGGATCACGGTTTACAACACTCACACACTTGAGCCTGTTGCCGAACTGGACGCACAAAACCCCAGCGGTATTTTCTTTACCAGCCGGGCCCATGTACTCGGGCTTTGAATTCAAGCCAGTCGCAAAGGATTTCTGCAGATGACGTTTTACCAGCCTGTAGGTAATGAAATAGAGCTGTTCCATGCCGCCGCTGACAACGGCCTGCCTGTTCTGATCAAGGGGCCTACCGGTTGCGGTAAAACCCGCTTTGTCCGCTACATGGCCGAGAAACTGAACCGTCCGGTTTATACGGTTGCGTGCCATGATGACCTTACCGCCGCTGATCTGGTTGGACGACACCTGATCGGTCCGGAGGGCACATACTGGCAGGATGGTCCATTAACCCGTGCGGTGCGTGAAGGTGGTATTTGCTATCTGGATGAAGTAGTTGAAGCCCGCAAAGATACAACCGTGGTACTGCATCCGCTGGCGGACGACAGGCGTGAGTTACCCATAGAGCGTACCGGAGAACTGCTGACAGCCGCGCCGGGCTTTATGCTGGTGGTCTCCTACAATCCGGGATACCAGAGCCTGCTCAAAGGTATGAAACCCAGCACCCGCCAGAGATTTGTTTCGTTACGGTTTGATTACCCCTCTGAAGAGGCGGAGCAAACTATCGTTGTTGAAGAATCCGGTTGTGACCGGGATCTCGCGCAGCAACTGGTAAGCCTTGCAACAGCGTTGCGCAACCTGAAAGACCACGACCTGGAAGAGGCTGCCTCAACGCGCCTGTTGATACACGCAGCCCTCTTGATACGCGCCGGGGTGCCCACGGAGGCAGCCTGTCGCGCGGGCATGATTGAGCCGCTCTCAGACGACGAAGCAACAGTCAGTTCACTAATGGAGGTGGTATATGCAGTATTCGGGCGCCCGGAAGAAACCCGCTAGCGGGGCGGTTGTACCGGTTATCTGGTACCTGCTGAATTTACTGGCAATTCCTGTTGTCGGCTTTGCCGTATTGCTCTGGCTGTTTGTCCAAAGCTCAGGGGTTAACGAACTGCGTAGGGCTCATACCCGTGCTGCTCTGTTCATGTCGTTGACCGGTTTTGTCCTGATCAGTTCGGGCGTTGCCTTTAGCTGGATGTTCTTTGGTGATTTGGGCCATTTCGGTACATTCGCTCTGGTTTGGGCAATCGCGTTACACACTGGGTTTGTGTTGTGGGGCATGATTTCGCTTGCCCAGGCAATGTCTGATAAGCCGCCTGTATTCCCGGCTAAGTGGTTGTAGTTTGGAGTGCTAGTGTTTTGTCTGGTTAATTCGTTGATCTCTGTTTGTTATAATAGAAGTCATTGATCAGCAATAAAGGTTTCCATTGCGCCCAAACCCGTAGCGCCGCGCTGGCAAGTGCATCAGATTTGGAAAGCCGCTGACCTGAAGCCGCACCGGCTGAAAACCTGCAAAATATGCAATGATCCGGACTTTGCTGAAAAAGTGTGTGATGTTATTGGGCTCTATATGAATCCCCCCCCGATAATGCACTTATTCTGTCTGTTGACGAAAAGACTCAGATTCAGGCTCTTGATCGGACCCAGCCGAAATTGCAGCTTCGCCCGGGACAAGTTGAGCGACAGATACATGATTCCCAGCGTCATGGCTAAATGCGGTCGAAGGGTGGTTTGGTCAACTGGAACGACGAGCACTTTATCGAGGTATTTTCACCAGCGTCGGCGAATTGAAATCTGCGATTAAAAAGTTCATCAAGGTTCACAATCAACAACTGGCAAAGCCATTCCGATGGCATAAAAACGCAGAGTCCATTATGACGACAATGGCGCGGGTAAAGCTGAGTTTAATTGACAATAAGTGAGTGAATTAACCGTACGGCATGCTAGCTAATATAGATGGATTAATTGGGAGGGCTGGCTACCCGGTGATTGCATCGGGTTACCCCCCCTTCCCGTTTGAAACAATTGACAGCTGAACCTAACCCGAACGAAAATAAAGTCAGTTAGACTTGGATGTCATTACATATCGCATGGAGGCTTTTGTGAGTAGTCCTGCTGTCGCATCTCGTTACGTTACCGCTGATTTTAAAAATGCCCCTTTGATCGCCTTGGCCGGTCTGATGGGCCTTAAGAATTATATAGCTGAAATCTCCAAAGCTCCGGAGGCTTATTCGCCGATCCTTTCGGGGATTGCGGTTTATCGGCACCTCCCTCCTGCTGAGCGCAAAAGTATTAACAATGCAATTTTAAACGACATTCCTCGCAGCAATCTTACGAGTCGTTTAATGGGACTAGTGAGTGATCAGAGTGTGCAACCTTATTGGTACATGTGGTCTCTCTCAGACGAGGAGGTGAAGGATTTTTTCACATACAGCTCAGCCACGGCAGCCATTACCGGTCAGTTTAATCCTCTGTCCGCCCCCGAAGCGACAGTCGCTACCTTAGCGGGTGCCGTCTACGCCATAGCTAAAGGAGGCCCGAGTGCCATTGTTTCCCAAGCGGTTGCATCGTTAAAAAGAAGCGAGCTTGTTATGGCTGTAGCGCGGCGCTTTGGCTTGGGCCCAGACGCCGTTAGGACCCTCGGTATTGCGGCTGTACCCGCGCTTATCGTGATTTCGGGCCTTAACATAATGGCGAAGAAACAATCTGTGCAAGCCAGGCGAGAGTTGGCTGCACGAGGACTCCTTGTTTATAGCGATCTATAGCATGCTGGTCGTTCTTTTGCTGAGTGGCTTTGGCGGTTCTTTCCTTTACTACGCCATGTTAAGGGGTATTCAAGTGGGGACCCTCACGAAGAGCCTGATACTCTGGTCACGATGCGTTGCTGCGTGTGCTTTGATCTTTGCTGCATGTGCCAGCGTCATCGTCCAGTATTTTTTTGATGATGTATCGTACTTCCTGATTTTAGCGTTTTGGCCAGTATTCATACTCGCTCTTCAACCTGCCTACCATCTCATTGGTAGCGGCGTTCCTTCGGAGAAATTAGAGGAAAAACAGGAATGAAAGTTGGCCTCAGTATTTCATTCCATAGTTTGCAGTTTCCCCGATCCGGCCGGCTCATCTTAGTTCTTGGAGGCTTACTTGCTTCTTTTGTGTCAGCAGCAACTGAGCCAAAGCTACCCTATGACGAACGATTGCTTCCGATAGCCACAACATTTTTGGACCTACAGCTATGCTCCAATTTCGCCGTCGAGTTTGAAGAAAATGAGAAGCTGGGTGGCCGCTACAGCTCAGCTGCTTGGGCCTTATATGATTACACTATTGAGCGGGGATGGAGCGAGGATCTGTTTTCGTCGGCTATGGTAGTCGCACACGAGGCGAAATCTTTGCTTGAAGTTGCTAAGAGTGAAACAAGGGAAAGTTTTAATCGACGTAATTACTCGGGCAAGCCGTGTGATCAGGCGATGGAGCGAGCTGAAAACTACATTGAGAATAGTCGCTAAATAGAACTTCCTCCTGGGTGGCATAGCAAGAGTTAAAGAAAAACAAAGCGATTCATGTCACCGTATGAAACCCCGCAACTGCAACAATCACCACCGGCGCCCAGAACTGTGCTATCAGCCTCCAGGCGCGCGGTGCGTGTTTCATTTCCATGAAGTGATCTACCAGCAGTAACGACTTCACGATGACCATTCCAAATACCAGCCAGGCCAGAAACTCAGGGCTTATGCCGGCCTCTAGGGCAATCACCGGCAGGGCGGTGCAAATCATCAGTGCAAAATAAACCGTCAGCATCGTCAGTTCTCCCTAAGCCACCACATAAAGCATTGGAAACATAAGTAACCAGACCAGGTCCACCATGTGCCAGTACGAAGCACCCGATTCCATACCGTTCATATCCGAGCCGTCATAGTCCCCGTTACCTACTTTTACAGCAATCACGATCAGTACAACCTGCCCAAGAATCACATGCATGAAATGAAAAAATGTCAGGAAGAAATAAAACATGAAGAAGGTGTCTGTACCGAGGTTATAGCCCTGACTGTAAAGGTTCACGTATTCATAGAGCTTCCCCACCGTGTAAATGCAAGAAACTGCAACCGCCAGCCAAAGGTGCCACTGCACGCCTGGGCGCCTCTCGCGAAGCTGGTGAACTGCAGTAGCAACCAGATAGCTGGCGGTGATCAGTGCAGCGGTGTTCAGCAATCCGATCAAGGGATGCAGAACTTCTTTGCCGGCGTGAAAGGTGGCTGGGTCCATACTGCGGGCGACCGCGAAACCAATAAACATGATGCCGAACACGGCCAGCTCGGCGAAAATGAAGATCCATACGGCGATATCGCCGGGGAGCTGGCGGGGGTGGGGTTCCGGGAAAAGGTTCTGTTTAGTCATATCGCTCATATCAGTGCGTCAGGTTCAGATAGAGTTTTGGAAGTTGCAACGGCAGCTGTGCCGGATCGCGGATCACCACGAAGTTGCTGCTGCCGAATACATAGGGCAGGTATTCGCTGGCGTCATCATCAATGGTGACGCAAAACGGTGTCAGTCCGGCTTTTTGGGCTTCCAGTACGGCCATGCGGGTGTCTTCCACGCCGTATCGACCTTCGTAGATGTCCAGGTCATTCGGCTTGCCATCAGTTAGCAGCAGCAGAATTTTCTGGTGTTCGTGGCGCGCCTCTAGCAGCTTGGTTGCCTGGCGAATAGCAGCACCCATACGGGTATAGAAACCCGGTTCCAGTGCCTGAATGCGGCCCCGGGTGATGCTGGTGTAGGCCTCATCAAAGCCTTTCAGGTGATGAAATCGCACGTGGTCACGACGACGGGATGAAAACGCAAACAGCGCGAAGGGGTCGCGGCTGGCCTGAAGGGCTTCGCTGAGTAGTTGCAGGCCATCCCGGGCTACGTCGATGACCCGCTGATGGTTGTTGATATAGGTCTCGGTGGAGAGCGACACATCCGCCAGTACCAGACAAGCAAGGTCACGCTGGCTTTGCTGGCAACGGCGGAACAGTTTCTGGTCGATCACTCCCTGGCCTTGCCGGTGTTGTACTTCCCGCTCAAGGCAGGCGTCAAGATCCAGCTCGTCACCGTCCAGCTGCCGCTTTTGCCATTGCTTGAGAGGTTTCAGGGCACTGAATTGACGCTGCAGCTGTTTGGCTGGTCGGCGCAGTGCCTCGGGCAGTTCTGCAGGCGTCGCGTCCTTTGCCAGCAGGGGTTGCAGACAGCAAAAGGCTTCGCGGTAGCTTTGGCTACGCCAATCCCATTCCGGTAAATGAATGCCCGGGCCGAGGCGCAGGTCGTCGTGCTCTTCCGAGGGCAGGTCCAGATCAAACTTGATCGCTGATGACGTTTCCTTGCGGTCGTTGGAAACGGAGATCATGTCCATATCATCTGCAACGGCTTCGGCATCCTCCTCGTCGGTATCGTCGCCTGCCCGATCAACCGGAATGAAGTCGGTCCATGAGAACAGGCTTTCCAGACGGAAGATCATCAAGCCCTGATTGCGATCAAAGGCCTCCCCCCGCTCTGCCTGTTTGCGCTTGTTCTTCTTGGTAAGACCGCCTGGGCTGGACTGTGTCTCGTCATCGCCGGTGACCTGTCCGCTGGCTTTTCCTTGTTCCAGCGCCGGGTATAACCAGAGGATGACCGGCCAGGGATCGGTGTCGGCAGCGGGTAGGGCAGGGACGCTTCCTGGATGGATAAGCGCCTGGCGGATAGCCAGTTCGCGAGTGGCTTCCTGAGCGGTCAGACTTTCTGGTTCGGGGCGCCAGAACAAAACCTGTTGGACCAGGCGCTGGTAAACCTCTTCCAAACCTGGCCAGCGTGCGAGCACATCCTGCACCAGGGTCTGATTGCCGGTGAACCAATTGCGGTCAGGCGGAATCGGCGAAGCCGCGAGTGCAGCAAGCCAGATATAGAGGTCGCGGTTCAGCTGTCTGGAAGGGAATCGAGCAACTCGTTCCGGCAACCGCAGGTTTTGGTCGTCCCGCCAAGCCAGTTCAAACTTGCGATGTGTTCCTGCGAGTTTGTGCAAAAACTTCCGGCGCAGGCGAAAATGGCGGGGTTCTGCAGTCACCAGGCTGAGTGCCGGGTCGCCTCCGAATGCTCGAAACACTATGCCCAGGCTGCGGGCTTCGTCCTTTAGGTAAACGGCGTGCTCGGGGAATTCGCCCAGAGCCTGGCGGGTTATGTACTCATGCCATTTGTAGCCGACCCATTCTTCCATCTCGAACTCCTTCAGGTCCGCTGTAGAGCGGATTTTCTGGCAAGCTGGTGGCTGGTCATTAATTGGTGGACAGGAATGAGAATGGTTTGCCGGCCGGGCTCGCCAGGTTGCCAGTGCGGCAGGCTGCTTTCCGGGTTGTCTTTTTGCACCTCACGGCAAGTGCTTGCACGTTGAAGGCACTGAGTACACGAAAATTCTGCGCGCTTGTGGCTGCGAGTGATCAGACGTTTGCTCTGGAGAGTACCCTTGGGGTTCGCTTGCTGCACGGTCACAATTCAGGTCCGGGTAGGCAGGGCCGGAAACGGATTCCGGCCCTGTGGGGTTGCGATTGCTGGCTTATGCGTCTTCGATAGTAGCGCTGCGAACTTCCTCGTCAAAAGACGCTTGTCCCTTGATACAGAAGCTGCCGAAGTACACTACAAGCCCGGCCATAAAGAAGCAGCCGGCAATCATGCGTGCCCAGTAGAACAGTGCGATGTTGTCCTGGGTAGCCATGAACGATAGCGCTTCACCGCTCTCCGGAATGCGCTGAAGCCAGATTTGCAGGATGCCAGCACCGGTCAGGAACAGCGTGATGAAGACCATGGAAATGGTCATCAGCCAGAAGCCCCACATTTCCACAACCTGGGCGGTATTGCTGTTGCCGTATGGTCGGCCACGCATGATTGGCATAGCGTAGGAAATGATGGTGAGCACGATCATCACATAGGCACCGTAGAAAGCCATATGGCCATGGGCCGCTGTGAGCTGGGTGCCGTGGGTGTAATAGTTTATCGGTGCGAGTGTGTGCAGAAAGCCCCACACGCCTGCGCCGAGGAATGCCATTACAGCGGTACCCATGGCCCAAAGCATGGCTGCCTTGTTTGGGTGGTTGCGCTTGCGTCGGTTGATCATGGTGAAGGCAAACAGCACCATCATGAAGAACGGCAAGGGTTCCAGTGCCGAGAACACGGAGCCCAACCACAACCAGTACTCCGGTGGTCCAATCCAGAAGAAGTGGTGACCGGTACCGATGATGCCGGTAATCAGCGCCATGGCGATGATGATGTACAGCCACTTCTCGATCACTTCCCGGTCTACACCGGTGATCTTGATCAGCACGTAAGCCAGAATGGCGGCCATGATCAATTCCCACACGCCTTCAACCCACAGGTGCACTACAAACCACCAGAAGTACTTGTCGGTGGTGAGGTTGCTGGGGTTGTAGAAGGCGAACATCCAGAGTACTGCCAAGCCGATCAGGCCAGTGATCAGTACAATGTTAACCACGGTCTTGCGCCCCTTCAGGGCGGTCATCATGATATTGAACAGGAAGCCGACCACCACCAGGGCTATGCCTATCTTGGTAATCGTGGGTTGCTCAAGAAACTCCCGGCCCATGGTGGGCAAGAGTTTATTCATGGTGATATCTGCCAAAGTGGCGTAATCCACAAACAGATAACCAAGAATGGTCAGTGTGCCGGCAACGGCAAAGACCCAGAACAGGACCCAGGCAAGCAGCGGGCTGTACAGCTCGGTTTGCGCTTCTTCCGGCACCAGATAGTAGGTTGCACCCATAAAGCCGAAAAGCAGCCACACGATCAGCAGATTGGTATGAACCATCCGCGCAACGTTAAAGGGAATTTCCGGGAACAGAAAATCACCTACAACGTATTGCAGGCCCATAACCAGGCCGAACACGATCTGGCCGGCAAACAGGATCAGGGCGAAGATAAAGTAGGGCATGGCAACCCTTTGAGATTCGTATTTCATGTCTACCCCCTTAGCCTTCGATGTTTGGTGGCCAGCCGTTATCGTCGATCTTGGACGTCCACTCGAGGAACGATGCGAGATCTTCGATTTCCTGGTCGGTCAGGTTGAATTGTGGCATTTGCCTGCGTCCCGGCACGTTTGTGGGCATGGCGTTCATCCAGCCCTTCATGTACGCCTTGAAGACTTCGCTGTCTGCCCCTCCCCGGCGATCGAACACGTTGGCAAGCTCTGGTGCAAAGTAAGCACCTTCACCCATGAGGGAGTGGCAGCCGACGCAGTTGTTGTTTTCCCAGACATGTTTGCCCCGGACTACCTGCTCGGTCAGTTGGTCCCTGTTATCCCTTTCGGGCATAGCTCTTGATTGAGTATCAAAAGTCAGGACCAGAAACAGCAGGACGAAGAAGGTGCTTCCCCCCAGATATATGTTTCTGGCCATGCTTTTGGTAAAGCGTTCGGCCATTGATCTCTCTCCTTGGTCGTTATGGAATACCTGACTGCCCTACTAGGATATAAAGATGTATTTGTAATGCTGTTGATGATTATCAATGATGCGGTGAAATCACACTATTGCGCCGGGGAGTTACCTCCAGAGGGGTAGGTGGTAGACTTCGCTCCCGGTTTTTCTTCAATTTGTCTGTTCGGAGTTGTCATGGCCGCGGCGCTGGCATTGTTTATCAAGCTGCTTCCTCTTTATGTCACCGTTGCCCTTGGCTGGGTAGCGGGTCGCTATCTCGACGCCAGCGGAAAACACATTGCGGGCATCATGCTCTACATTGTTACGCCGTCAGTTGTCTTCTCTGGAGTGATGGCAGCCCCTCTGTCTGCTGAAGTTATCTTCTTGCCCTTCCTGGTGTTCGGGCTGTCTTCGGTGCTGGGAATACTTCAGCTGAAACTGGCCCGGCGCGTGATTACTGATGGCAGTGCCAGCATCATTCCTTTGTGCGTGGGCTCCGGTAATACAGGTTATTTCGGTGTGCCAGTGGCTTTGCTGCTGTTCGGTGAGGAGGGGCTTGGGCTTTATATCGTCTGTATGCTGGGCACCACCCTGTTTGAGAACTCGGTGGGTTTTTATCTGGCGGCCCGTGGGCGATATGATCTGAAAGAATCTTTGTGGCGGGTTGTAAAGCTGCCTTCGGTATACGCTTTTCTGGCGGCTGTTACCCTTAATCTTTCGGGATTCAGTATCCCCGATGTGTTTGTGCCGCTTTTCGACAACCTGCGCGGGGCATACAGCATTCTGGGGATGATGATCATTGGTATGAGCATTACCAGTTTCCGCGGCCTGGCTGGCAACATGCGGTTTACGGCTCTGGCATTTTTCGGAAAATTTGTGATCTGGCCGCTGGTGGCAACGGCCTTCTGGTGGCTGGACTCACAGGTTCTGGGCATTTATGACCCGGCGGTACACCAGGCTATCTTCCTTATATCCATTACCCCAATAGCGGCAAATACCGTTGTTATCGCAACCTTGCTGGACACCTCTCCACGGCAGGCGGCTGGAACTGTAATGCTGACCACACTCTTTGCGCTGGCGTTTATTCCAGTAATGATTTCACTGGCCTTTTAGTGGTACAGGCACTGCTGCCGCTCAGGGGCTTTCGGCCCTGGCAGCATTGCTGATCCGGCTTCGGGCTTCAGAAATGTCCTTGCGGGCATGGCGCACTACGCTGATTCCTGCTGTGACTGCCAGAGTTCCCATGATGGCGGCGACTATCAGGTCCGGCCAGGCGCTGTTTGTACCAAAAACGCCCAGGGCTGCGGCCATTACCGCCAGGTTGCTGATGGCATCGTTACGACTGCATAGCCACACCGAACGCATGTCCGAGTCACCACTGCGAAACCGGAACAGCATAACTGCAACACTGACGTTGGCAACCAGTGCCAGCATGCCAATCGTTCCCATGGTCAGGGGTTCCGGAATGGTGCCTTGCTCCATTACCCAGATGGCCCGGGCCCAGACGGCTATTCCGAAGGCTGTCATGGTAACGCCTTTCACCATGGCGGCGCGGCCCCTCCAGAGCATGCCCATCGAGAGTACAGAAAGCGAAAGAATGTAGTTGGCACTGTCACCAAAGAAGTCGATGGCATCAGCCATCAGCGATACAGAGCCGGATTGCAGACTGGCGATGCCCTCTACAAAAAACATGGCCAGGTTTACCAGCAATGCTATCCAGAGTGCGCGACGAAAACCCGGAGCCGGGAATTGCGGCTCGGGGCCGGAGCAACTGCATGCCATAAACATCTCCTCAACAGGTAGGTCTGTATTAAAAACCCTATAGTAACTACAGGGTCAACACATGGATGGGGATGTTTTAGCGGCGCCTCAGGTTTTACCCGGCCGGTGGGTACCTGGAACGTGATTTTCATGGTTGGTGTGCCTGGATTTCAGACCCTTTATTTCGGTGTTGAGCCCATCCAGAATGCCGCACTCTTCAACAGTTCCTGCATCCGAGCAGGCTTTTTGCAGTTGTTGCAGCGTTATTTCCAGGGTTGCCAGTTCCTTCAACCGGTCACGCACGTGGTTCAGGTGGCGGGCCAGAAGATCGTCTACTTCCTGACAGTCGGCTTCCGGGGATTCCGATAGCCGGATCAGTTCGCGTATTTCACCCTGTGCCATGTCGAGGCTGCGGCAGCGCTTGATGAACAAAAGGCGGTCCAGATGCGAGGTACGGTAAGTCCGGTAACCATTGGTGTTGCGATCCGGCTCAGGGAGTAGGCCGATTTTTTCGTAGTACCGAATGGTTTCCGCGGGAACGCCCGAGATTTTTGCGAGTTCTCCGATTTTCACGTTCAGTTGCCTCTGTAGATGCCCGGGTAATGTTCAGGTTCGTCTCACAACGGGGTGGTGCATGTGGTAGCGTAAGGCTTTCGGAGATCTTTTCACAAGAAACGGAGGTTCATGTGCTGGAACGGCTGCAACGTCGGTTGGGATTGCAGACCATACCGGGGGTGTTTTTCACGTCGGCCGGGATCGCAGCCTTGTTTGTAGCCTTGGCGGTTCCATTTGATGAAGCTGTTGCCAACAGCTTTGGACTGCTGACTGGCTGGGTAGCCAGAAATCTTGGGTGGTTCTATATTCTTGCAGTCAGCGCCCTGCTGGTCTTCCTGCTTGGTCTGGCTGTGAGCCGCTATGGCGATATTCGTCTGGGGGCCGACGATAGCCGTCCCGATTATTCCAATCTTACCTGGTTCACTATGCTGTTCGCCGCTGGCATAGGCACCATTCTGATGTTCTGGGGGGTTGCGGAACCCATATCTCACTTTTCCAACCCACCCTTTGACGGTGTTCAGGCTGGCTCTGAACAGGCAGCCAGCGATGCTATGACGATCGCGCTCTATCACTTTGGTCTGCATACCTGGACCATCTTTGCCTTGCCGGGCCTGGCCATTGGTTACTTTGCCTATCGGCATAACCTGCCCATGCGTATCAGCAGCCTGTTCTATCCGATCCTTGGGGACCGGGTGTTCGGGCCCTGGGGCTGGGCGGTGGATGTTATTGCAGTGCTGGGTACTCTGTTTGGTGTAGCGACCTCCCTCGGGCTGGGGACGCTGCAGTTGAACAGTGGCCTGAATTATCTGTTTGGCACGCCGTCCTCTGGTCTGGTCCAGGTGGTGTTGATTGCAATCATTACCAGCATCGCCGCTACATCTGTGGCACTGGGGCTGGACAAGGGTGTGCGCCGGCTGTCTCAGCTCAATATCCTGTTAGCCATGGCTCTGCTCGTATTTGTATTCGTTGCGGGCCCCACGGTGTTTATTGCTGAGGGGATGGTGCAGAGCGTGGGGGACTATCTCGATGCCTTGCCGTGGCTGGCATTCTGGACTGAAACCTATAAGGAAACGGGCTGGCAGCGTCAGTGGACCCTGTTCTATTGGGCGTGGACGATTTCCTGGGCACCTTATGTGGGAATTTTCATCGCCCGGATTTCCCGGGGGCGAACCATTCGTGAATTTGTTGCCGGTGTTCTGTTTGCCCCTACGGCCTTCACTCTGGTGTGGTTCGGAGTCTTCGGTTTGTCCGCAATTAATGTCGAGATGAGTGGTGAAATCGCACTGGCGGAGCAGGTGCGACTGGATCCTTCGGTGGCCATTTTCGCCTTTCTGGAGGCCTTGCCTTTTTCCGGCGTTGCATCCGCGTTGAGTGTGGCCATTATCGTGGTCTTTTTCACCACCTCCTCTGATTCCGCTTCCCTGGTAATCGATATGCTGACCCGGCGGGACGATCAACCGTCTCTGGTACGTCAGCGTATCTTCTGGGCAGTAGCTCAGGGTGTTATAGCGTCTACCCTGCTGTTGGCGGGTGGGCTGGATGCCTTGCAGAACGTGATTACTTCCCTCGGTTTGCCTTTTTGCATCCTTCTGATTTTCATGGCCGTGGCGTTGTTCAGAGCGCTTCGTGCAGATTACCGTGGCTACAGCATGAACGAACTGGTCCACGGCCGAGCCTTCCCGGAAGTGGAAGCCGCCACTGAATCCAGACAGGAGAACGAGTATGTACCGGAAACTGTTGATCGCCATTGATCCTGAAGACGATGGCGAAGGCAAACGTGCTCTGGAAGCAGCCCTTGGCTTGCTGGCCGAGGACGGAGAGCTTCACCTTGCCAGCGTATATAATCCTGGTGGAGGCGGGTTTTTCCCGCACGTAACCGAGGACTCTCCCGCAGAGAAAGAAACCGAGGTTCACGATGTGCTGGACCTGCTCGCACGAAAATATCTGCCCATGAACCGCAGTGCCACCCTGCATGTGGTAGCAGGAAACACTGGCGAGAAACTGGTGGGCATGGCCGGCCAGCTAGGGGCGGATCTGATGATACTGGTATCCCGGGGAGGTAGTGGCCACTGGCCTATGCGCAAGGCGACCGTAGAGTATGTTTCGGTCAATTCACCTTGTCCGGTGCTTGTGCTGCCCTCATTGGCAAAAGTTGAGTCTGAAAGCGTTGAAGAGTAATTTCTGACTGTCACGGCAGTCCGTAAAAAGCCCCGGGCATCCGACTGGCTGTGGCAACGAACCGTAATCGTGAGTTTCTCGATACGGAGCTCAAGGCGGCTGATGAAGGGTGCTGGCAGCCAAGCGCGCGGGTATGACGTCTGTATTCTTTCATGGCGCGCAGTGGGATTTACCCTGGCTGAACCGGATATTCCCGGGAACGCATAAACATCCGGATAGGCCTGATGTGGTGGTGAATGATTTTTCTGAATTCTGGGCACTGATTCTGGCATGCGAGATAGGGCCGCCCTGATACCAGGTTTCAGAGATCGTCCAGATGTTCCAGCAGATAGCCGGCCCTTTGCAGCAATGCTTCGCGTTTTTCCGGATTTTGTTTGTCCCAGTTCCGGTACATCATGCTCATGCGAGGATTGCGTTCGAAATCTGCCCGGTGCCGGTCAATGAAGTGCCAGTAAAGTGAGTTGAAGGGGCAGGCATCTGGCTCGGTGCTCTTGCTGACGTTGTAGTGACAGTTGGTGCAGTGGTCGGACATGCGCTGAATGTACTTACCACTCGCGGCATAGGGCTTTGAACCCAGGTAGCCGCCGTCGGCATGCATTACCATGCCCAGTACGTTGGGTAGCTCTACCCAGTCATAGGCGTCTGCATAGACTGCCAGATACCAGTCGCAGATTTCCTCCGGTTTTACACCTGCCAGCAGCCCGAAGTTACCCGTGACCATCAGCCTTTGGATGTGATGAGCGTAAGCGTTGCGACGGGTGGCATCGATAGCGTTGTGCATGCAGTGCATTTTCGTGTCGCCGGTCCAGTAAAACCAGGGTAGGGCGCGGGTGTTGCCCAGGCGGTTTTCTTTTGCGTAGTCTGGCATATGGAGCCAATAGATACCCCGCACAAATTCGCGCCAACCCAGGATCTGGCGGATAAAACCCTCTACTGCATTGATGGGGGCCTGCCCGGCATACCAGGCTCTGGCTGCCGTTTCACATACGGAGAGAGGATCCAGCAGGCCGCAGTTAATGTAGGGAGAAAGAATCGAGTGGAACAGCCAGTCTTCATTGTCAGATATTGCATCCTGATAGTCGCCGAAACAAGGCAGAGCAAACTCGATAAAGTAGTCCAGAGCTTCCTGAGCATCTGTTTGAGTGACTGCAAAATGAAAATCGTCGGTGGTGCCGAAGTGATCAGAAAAATGTTGTTCGACCAGGTCTATAACATTGCTGGTTATGGCGTCCGGCTCGACCCGAAATGGTGCCGGTGCGGCTGGTTTTCCGCTCCATTTGCGCCGGTTGTCGGAATCGAAGTTTCAGCTGCCACCTTCCGGTTTTTCTTCCGGCGTCATCAGCAGGCCGGTTTTTCGGCGCATTTCCCGGTAGAAGAATTCCATGCGCAGCTGCTTGCGGCCTTCGGCCCAGTCGGCAAACTCACGCTTACTGGCAAGAAACCGGGTATCCGTGCGGATTTCTACCGGAATGCCCAAATCCGCGTGCCATCGGGAAATCTGGTCATGCAGGCGCCACTCGCCGCATTCGGTAGTGATGATCTTTTTCGGGAGAATCTCGTTAAGGAGTGATGATAAAACGCCTTTGAGACTTTGGTGTTCGTTATCGGGGTGATATTGCTGATAGTGAACCTGCCAGCCATCTTTCTGCAATTGTTGTGCAAAATGACGCATGGCACTGAACAGCAGGACCAGTTTTTTCTTGTGATGGTTGGTGTAGCTGGCTTCCTCATGCACCTCCGCCATAACAATCCGGTCATGCTTCGGATCAGCTCCCGTAAGAGCGCTGATGTCGGTTGTCAGCTGGTCACCAAGGATCAGTATCAGGTTAGTCATATAGATGATGGGCTCCGGTGTCTGGCAGATTTTGCTCTTTATTACCCCAAGGAGGTATCAGAAGTACGCAATCTGCATAAGGGTAGTTCCGGCGCCAGGCTGATAAAATCCGGATATTCGTCAAGATGACGCGTATCAAGATGCGCACAGCTGACCTGGCATACAATGCCTCGCATCTCGGATGACCCTCCACATCACACGTTCAGAGTTTTTATTATGGCTTCCAACTCCGCACCGCAGACTGTTGAATCCACTCTTCCGGAATTCATCTGGGATGACGCGTTGATCAAACGCTATGATCTCAGCGGGCCACGCTACACCTCATATCCAACAGCAGTGGAGTTCAACCAGAGCTACCCGGTGGCGGAGATGATGGAGGCTGCAGCACGCAGCAAGGCCAGTGACCGTCCACTTTCTCTGTATACCCATCTGCCGTTCTGCGCACATCTCTGTTACTACTGCGCCTGCAACAAGGTGATTACCAAGAAGCGCGACAAGGCCATGCCCTATGTGGAGCGGCTATTGAAAGAAGCGGCCATGCAGTCGAAGCTGTTTGGCGCGGATCGCCCGGTAAAGCAGTTGCACTGGGGCGGAGGTACACCGACTTTTTTGCCTAAAGATGTCATGCAGCACCTGATGGAGGGCTACGCTGAGCTGTTCAATCTGCAAAGCGGTGATGAGCGTGATTACAGTGTAGAGATTGACCCGCGAGAAGTGGACCAGGATACGTTACCGACACTCTGGCAGCTTGGTTTCAACCGGATCAGTCTGGGGGTTCAGGATGTAAATCCTGAGGTTCAGAAAGCCGTTAACCGTATCCAGCCCCGGGAAATGACCGAAGAGGTGCTGAGCGAGGCCCGGCACCTCGGGTTCCGTTCCATCAACCTCGATCTGATTTATGGTTTGCCGCATCAGACGCCGGAGAGTTTTGCCGAGACTCTGGAAGCAGTGATTGAAATGTCGCCAGACAGACTGTCTGTATTCAGTTATGCGCACCTGCCAGACCGTTTTTATCCGCAAACCCGGATCAAGAACGATACTCTGCCATCGCCCCAGCAAAAACTGGCGATTCTGCATAACACCATCAACAGGCTACTTGAAGCCGGTTACGAATACATTGGTATGGACCATTTTGCCAAGCCAGACGACAGCCTTGCTGTGGCCCAGCGGGCAGGGCGTTTACACCGGAATTTTCAGGGTTACACCACTCACTCTGATTGCGATCTGGTCTCTCTGGGTGTTTCTGCCATAGGCCAGACTGATGATGCCTACTTTCAGAACAACCACGACCTGCCCGCCTGGGAGGCGTCCATTGATGCTGGTCAGCTGGCGATTACCAAAGGCGTAAACCTGAGCCGGGATGACCGCATTCGTCGCTGGGTTATAGGCCAGCTGATTTGCCAGTTCCGGTTGGACAAACAGCAGTTTTCGGCGGAGTGGCAGGAAGACTTTGACAGTTATTTTGCAGACGAACTGGGGCGTCTCAAGCCAATGATGGCCGATGAGTTGATCGGTGATGATGGTCGGGTACTGCAGGTAGAGCCAGCGGGTCGATTGCTGATCCGCGCTATTTGTCAGATCTTCGATTTCTACCGCAAAGAAGGCGCCAGCCAGCGGTTCTCCCGCATTATCTGACGCCTCTCCCGGCGCAGGTCACCCCGGGGCTTTCCGGCCCCGGCAGTTCTTTTCTGGCGTCAGTTTTTAATGAAAGTGTGTTCAGGCTGCGGGAACCTTGAACTCGTTAGCCAGGTCCTGCAGCTGTCGGGCCAGGCGGGCCTGCTCACCGGTAACATGGGAAATTTCCTGGGAACCGGTCAGTGTCAGCATGGCAGCGTCACTTACGGCTTCCATGTTTACGGCCAGCTCCCTCGTTACGGCAACCTGCTGCTCGGATGCGGCGGCGATTTGTGTGGCCATGTCAGAGATGCTGTTTACATCTCCGAGGATGTCGGCAAACGTCTGCTCAAGTTCTGACGACTGCTCGCTGGTCTCATTGGCCAGCTCGTGGCTGGCAGTGATAGAGCGGCTGGCGTTTTCGGTAATCACCTGGAAACCATTTACGATACTTTCAATCTGGGTGGTCGATTCATGTGTCTGTCGGGCCAGAGTGCGAACTTCGTCGGCTACCACGGCAAACCCACGGCCATGCTCACCTGCCCGCGCAGCTTCAATGGCCGCGTTCAGGGCAAGAAGGTTAGTCTGGTCTGCAACCTTGCGTATAACATCCATCACTTCCACGATGCTGCCGCTACGCTTTTCCAGCTCTTCAATAACGTCGTTTACATCTTTCACCGAGTCCGCCAGAGAACGTATGCGCTGAACGCTGTTCTGCAGAACTTCTTCGCCTGCGCGGCTTCTTTCCATAACCTTGCTGGCCGAGTCGGCAACCTGCTGGGTATTCTGGGAAATCTGCTCTGAGGTTGTGGACATTTCTTCGGTAGCAGCAGCGACCTGCTCTATCTGTTCCTGCTGACTTTTGGTTTGCGTGGCATTCTGATCAGCTGTTGAGCTTGTCTCTTCGGTAGCGGTTGCAAGCTGTATACTGGCTCTGTCGATATGCCGGAGAGCCCCCCCGAACCGGTTGAAAAGCTCATTGATTTCCTGCCCGATGATACCTATCTCGTCTTTACTGGATATGTGAATCTTCTGTGTAAGATCCTTGTTCTCCATGGCAAAACGTACACCGTCGAGAAGGCTTTTTATCTGGCGGTTGATAGCGCCGACCATGAGCAGCATCAGTGTGAAAACGATGATGATTGCTGCCGCAGCTATCCCCGATTTCACGAAAAGCTCATGGCGGGAGTCGGCTACGCCGAGGGTTGAGGAGGCTGACGTGTTGTCGAGTAGTTCTTTGCGCACGCTGTTCAGCTTGCCAAGCCGTTGGGTGGTGATATCGAACCACTCCAGTGAATCCAGTGCGTACAGACCTGAAGGGCTGCTGAACAGTGTGTCGCGTTTTTCCTGCAGGTCACGGCTTTCAGCGGTCACGGTAAAGTTTTCCAGTGCTGCGAGTATTTCCGAGCCTGGATTCAGCATGGCGCTAGCCTCCCGAATGAAAGCCTCCTGATGGCCTGCTAACGCAGCGATTTTCTGGACGATGGGAAGGTCAAACTTCCCGCTGGTGATCAGCGCAGCTCCTGCCGCTCGCTCTTTTCCTGCCGCCTCAGCCGCTTCTGCCAGGGCATAGTAGGCGTTGATGTCGCGGGTCAGTTCCGGGTCAGTGGAGTGGGAGATGAGCAGAGGGATGCGGTCAAGTAATTCGGTAATCAGCTGCGTGTAACGAGCTCCGGCTTCGCTGCCATTGACAGAGCGGTTGTCGATGTCGCTGCGCAGTTGTCCCAGTGAGGCCAGCTTCCTTTCTGCGGACTGGATACTGTCGCTGACATCAGGCCCGAAGCTGGCTTCCTGTGTGAGTCTGGCTGTACGGGTACGATACTCCGCGAGTCGCGTATCGGTTTGTTGGCGCTGTGTGGTTAATGCCTGTTCTGCCTGCTGGGTGGCGTCGCGATTCGAGCCGCTTGAAAGCAGTACGGCTGATCGTCCGCGCTCTTTTTGCAGTGTCTCAATCAAAGGGTCACCGATGTTGGCGAGCTGAACCAGTGAGTGTAGCTGGCGCATGTCGCCGAGTTTCCCCGTGCTTATCGCAAGGCTTTCAGCCGCAAAGTAGACAATCACCAGCAGGGCTGGCACCACAAGTGTAATCAGCTTTCCGCGCATGGATAGATTATTGATTAAATTTTTCATAGGCCCCGCATTGAGTGAATTGCATCATCGGTATCGATTGTGGGCCTGTGTAGTTGCGCACACCATATTCATTATGGGGTACCTGTCGGGGCCGGTCGATATTGGTAATGGTAACGCACTGTTATTCAATGTTAACCCCCCGGTTTCCAATAGAAATACCCGGCATTGCAGGCTCCGGTGACAAAGATCAATGCCCGGGGAGGGTCCGCGGCGTATGGTCTGCGTAACGTTAATGTGGAGGCAGCCATGGAACTTGTTTGCCCGGCCGGTAGTTTGCCGGCATTGAAAACAGCGGTGGATAACGGTGCCGACGCCGTGTATCTGGGGTTTAAAGACAGTACCAATGCCCGCCAGTTCGCCGGGCTTAACTTTAATGACAAGCGCGCAGGCGAGGGTATCGAGTACGCCCACAGCAAAGGCGCCAGAGTATTCTGTGCCATCAACACATACCCGCAACCGGATGGCTGGGAAATCTGGAAATCCGCCGTTGACCGGGCTGCTGCTTTGGGTGTGGATGCGGTTATTCTGGCAGACATGGGTTTGTTGGAATATGCAGCCAACAGGCATCCGCAGGTTCACCGGCATCTTTCAGTTCAAGGTTCTGCGACCAGCTACGAAGCCCTGCGTTTTTATAAAGACAACTTTGACATACGCCGAGCCGTATTGCCCCGGGTTTTATCTATAGATCAGGTGCGCGGGGTTGCAGAACACAGCCCGGTAGAACTGGAGGTTTTTGCCTTTGGCAGTTTGTGCATCATGGCGGAGGGGCGGTGTTATCTTTCTTCTTACCTGACCGACGAATCCCCTAACACCCGCGGTGCATGCTCTCCAGCCAAGGCTGTGCGCTGGCAGGAAACACCCGATGGCCTGGAATCCCGCCTCAACGGTGTGCTTATCGATCGATACGGTAAAGGAGAATCCGCGGGCTATCCCACGCTGTGCAAAGGCCGCTTTGACGTGGAAGGCAGCGTTTATCATGCCATCGAAGAGCCGGTCAGCCTGAATACGCTGGATCTGTTACCGGAACTGAAAGAGCTGGGCATCAGTGCCGTGAAGATTGAAGGCCGGCAGCGCAGCCCTGCCTATATTGCAGATGTTGCCCGCACCTGGCGCCAGGCGCTCGACAAACTTGATGCGGGCTCCGGTGATTTCCATGTTGATCCGGTCTGGAACAGCACGCTGGCAGGCTTGTCTGAGGGTGGCCTGACTACCATCGGCGCTTATCACCGAAAATGGAAATGAGGGTGAACAACCATGATGAAGCTTTCTCTGGGTCCGATTCTCTGGTTCTGGTCCAAACAAGCCGTATTTGAATTTTACGCCAAGGCAGCTGAATGGCCGGTTGATACGGTGTATCTGGGAGAAACCGTATGTTCCCGGCGGCGCGAGCTGAAGCTGGCGGACTGGCTGGAAATTGCTGGTGTGCTGAAAGATTCCGGCAAGCAAGTAGTGCTCTCAACACAGACATTGATTGAGTCTGAGGCGGATTTGCGGTCGCTGCGCAGAATATGCAGCCAGCAGGAGTACCTGATAGAGGCCAATGATCAGAGTGCTTTGCAACTGGCCACTCAGAACAATCTGCCGTTTGTGACTGGCCCTTCCATGAATATATACAACAGCGCAACCTTGAAGCTGCTTGCAAAACAAGGGTTGAAAGGCTGGAGCCTGCCGGTAGAGCTGGGCCGTGAAACGCTCCGGCAACTGATTGGTGAGCTGGAAGCGGAGGGGCTGGATTTACCTGCGGAGGTGTTTGCCTGGGGGTTTCTGCCCCTGGCCTGGTCGTCCCGGTGTTTTACGGCCCGGCACTACAACCTTCCGAAAGATAACTGCGAATTCCGTTGTCTGCAGCATCCCGAAGGCCTGGCGCTGCGCTCCCGGGAGTCCCGGGAACTGTTCCGGCTGAACGGTACATCCACACTCTCTGGCGCTCGTTATGATCTGATGCGACAAATGCCGGATATGGCGCAAATGGGAGTGTCCACCGTACGCCTTAGCCCGGAACACAAGGGTATGGATGAAGTGGTTCGCCGTTTTGACCAGACCCGTCGTGGTGAAGCTCCGGCAACTGATCCGCTACAGTTGGTAGAGGCGCCGCCTTGCAACGGTTATTGGTTTGGAAATCCGGGGATGGACCAGCTTCATATCTGAAGTAATGCGAATAAACAGTAGATGGAGGTACCCGTCAAGGGTGCTTTCGTTTAGCCAGCTATCGGGCCGTACAACCGCTTTTCCCAGTCTTCAATGCCCCCGGTTTCCAGGCGCTTTGTTGCGAGTTGGCGAAGATTGGGGGATAGCTCCGTGAGTCCTGCCATGGTGGTGAGCGCCTGCTGGTCCATTGTATTTTCATAAAGTACAGACAGTATCCGGCTCAGGGGCCAGTCTTCTTGGGGGCGTTCCTTTAGTCTCAGCGTGTCTTCTCTTCTGACCAGGCCGGGTTGCAATACACGATAGTACCAGCCTGTCCGCAGAGTGTTTTGTAATCGCCGGGACATATCCGGGATTCCAAAGCGCAGATTCAGTCGCCAGCAGGGTTGCCGCGGTTGGGAAATCTGCACCAGCGCATCGCCAAACTGATAGACATCGCCTACGCAGACGCTGCCTTCTGACATGCCATGGGTAACGAGATTTTCCCCGAACGCGCCCGGTGTACAATGGCTGGCGGCTGGTTCCGGGAGTTGCGGCCGGAGCAGAGCGTAGTGCTCACTGGCGTATTGGTGAAGAGCCTTTTCCAGGCCGCCGTGGTGTCGTTTGTCTCCGTGACAGTCGTGTTCAAGGCCGGATTCACTGAGGTATGAAGATGTGATGCAGGTTTTGAATATACCTGTTTGAACCCGTTCGCTCCCAAGGTTTCGCAAGCGACCAGTACGTAACTGCATTAAAGTTATGGGGTGATCCATTCACATGCTCCAACCGGTCAGAGTTTTTCAGCAACAGCTATAGCGCTGGATTACTGTACCTTCTCTCTGCCCACAAAAGGGTTTACTTTTTTGGGGGTATAAGCCCTCGCAGCGAAATGGACCACTCAAGAGAATCCAGAAGGTTTTTCAGTGCCAGGCCTAGTTCGGTATCGCCTTCTATCACCAGCTTGCGCTGGAAAAACAACTGGTCAGGGTCCTGCTTGCGTTCAGCCAGAGTTTTGAAAGCGGCCAGTGAGCCCCGGATAGTCGCTTCCGCTTCCCCGTCAAGGAGACGCAGCCGGTTTGCCCAGAAACCCAAAGTGATACCAGGCTGGCCACCGTTTACCTCCAGGCGGATACGGCGTCCTTCAAATTCGTCAAACTCACCGTCGGCAATCGCGGGTGCAAAGATCCGGTTGAGCGGTTCTTCCGCTATGAGTTGTTTTACCGGCACAGGGATGGAACGGTCGATAAGGCTCAGCAAAGGCGAGGGTGACGGCAGATATTCGGAAAGCAACGCCAGAAAATCGCTGGCCAGCGGGGTGGTGTGCTGTAGCAGGGCGGCAGGCAGGGCCATAATCAACTCCGGGCAGTGAATTCAGTCTGCCCAGAGTAACCAAAACCTGCTTTACTTGATTTGATATAGCTCAGCCCTTGTGCAGGCCTTCCTCCACAGCCCAGACCGCAACCTCGACCCGCGAGCGCAGACTGAGTTTTTTCAGCAGGTGCTTCACGTGTACTTTCACTGTCCCGTCACTGATATCCAGCTTGCGGCCGATCATCTTGTTGGAGAGACCTTCGGCAATCAGTCGCAGAATGTCTTTTTCCCTTGGTGTCAGGCTGTCGAAGTCCGGTCGTGATGTCTGCTGTGGTTTGTTGGAGCGCAGAGCCTCTGCCAGTAATGTAGTCAGCCTGTCACTGATAACCATTTTGCCCACTGCTGCCTGGTGCAATTGGGCGATCATGTCTTCCGGCTCCATGTCTTTCAGAAGGTAGCCATCAGCGCCGGCCCGCAGGGCGGCGACGACGTCGTCTTCCTGGTCAGAAACCGTAAATATTACGATACGGGAGCTTATGTTCAGTTCCCGCAGCTTTTTCAGTGCATCAATCCCGCTGACTTCCGGCATGTTGAGATCCATCAGGATGAGGTCGGGCTCAATCTCAGTTGCCAGACGAATCCCGTCTGTGGCATTGCTGGCTTCGCCAGCCACCACCATGTCATTTTCCATCTCGACGAGTTGCTTTATGCCTTGGCGCAGCAGTGGGTGATCGTCGATCAGCAATATGCTTGCAGGTGTATCAGATGGTGTGTCAGACATAGTGCTTTGCATCCTCTCTCGATTGCGTAACTGCGTAGCAGGTGTGTCGCTTGCTTTTATAATCAGGTGCCCGAGGTTTCGGTCGGAATCAGGTGTCGGCTCTTGGGTACGAACGTCAGGCCGACTTCAACACCGCCTTGATCATGATTTTGTACTGCAACCTGTCCGCCCAGTGTCCGGGCGCGATCCTGTATGATAATCAGGCCGTAGTGATTCAACGGCTGACCACCTTCAGGCAGACCTTTGCCATTATCCCGTATTTTCACTTTCACTTGGGGCGATTCAAACACCACTTCCACAAAAATTTCTGTGGCGTCGGCATGCTTGACCGCATTCGCAAGGCCTTCACGCACAATCTGCAGCGTGTGAATTTCCTCGTTGGGTGATAGCGTCTGGGGCGGCAGGTTGAATTCCAGCTTTACGGGTTTGCCCAGCCGCCCGGAAAATTCCTCAATCGTTTTGCGCAGAGCCGTGACCAGGTCCGGCGTGTCCAGTTTCAGGCGGAATGTGGCGAGCAACTCTCGTAGCTGTCGGTAGGCGCTGTTAAGGCCTGTGCTCAGCTCATCCAGTATGGCTTCGTGGGCGTTTTTCTGTTCACCGTCTATGTTCAGCCTGCGCAGGCGTGCTACCTGCATTTTCAGGTAGGACAACGACTGAGCCAGCGAATCATGTAGTTCCCGGGCGATTACTGTGCGCTCTTCGGCCAGAGTGAGTTGTTGTTCCTCGGTAATCTGCCGTTCAAGGAAGATGGCTGTGGCTAACTGGTCGCTCAGGGTTTCCAGAAGGCGGCGGGCAGTATCCGAAAGACCTTTGTCTGCGGGGTACCATACCTCCAGAGTACCCAGCAGATTGCCCGGAGTGCGGATAGGAAGTAGCAGCCTGCGCCCATCGTGTTCTTCTGTTGGCAGCTCATCGTAAACTTCCGGAGTCACCAGGCATGCGTGGCAATGGTGGTCGCGGCAATAGAAGGGGCGCTCTGTGGAAGACGTTGTAACCACCTGGACAGGTTCAGTGGATTCCTTGTCGTGAAGATAAAGTCGAATCGGGCCTATGCCCAGCAGTTGTTCAAGCTCTTGCAGCATGGGAACCGCGCCACTGCACAGATCGTGATTGGCGAACAGGTTGCGGCTGGCAGCATGAAGCAGCTGGAGCGCTGAATGGCTTTTTTCCAGCTCTTCGGTTTTATTGCGAACGCGTTCCTCAAGCTCATAGTAGGTCAGCGCCAGTTCACTGCTCATCTGGTCAAACGCACTGCCAAGCTGAGCCAGTTCATCGCTTCCCTTGAGGTTTGCTTTGCGGCTGAAGTCCTGTTCTCCCACCGCAGTTGCAATATTCACCAGTTTGCGCAGAGGTTTGAGTACCCGGTCTCTCAGATCAACAAACAGGGCAATGATGATCAGAATTGAAAACACCATGCTGATTATCTGAATAAGGTGCAGCAGGTCAATCCGTGCTTCGGTTCGCTGTTCAAGCATACTGACGAGCTGGTTTACAGAGCCTGCATAGTGTTCAGTCGCTGCAAGCATGTCCAGACTGATAGGTTCTCCCTGCGCGTGGTTTTGCAGAGCCGGACGCAGGGTCTGTTGCCAGTAGGCTGTGATATACCGGTACTGTGTCGCGAGCGGGTGGTCTTCAGTGAGGGGGATCGCCCGGGTAATGTTGTTGTCTTTAAGACTGAGCTCATACTGGGAGGCGAGGTTCCTGATGTTGTTCCCGCCGTTATTACTCACTCCCGGGCTGGCAACATGAGACAGCAACCTGAACGCGCCCATGCGCAGAGCTCCCGCCAGATTGATAGCTGTTGCGTTACCTTCAATGCTTTTTGAAACTGCAAGCGTTGTGGTCATGCTGACAATAGACGTCAGTACAACGGCGCATACAACGATAGCAATCCGGTTAACAAGAGGGCTTCTGGATTTCATTGAATCTCGTCTTTGCAGTCGCGAGGCTTTGATACCTCCTTGAGGATAGTCAATTACCCCAAAGGTTGTTCTCCCATCATAGTCTTTGACCTGCGTCAGGGCAAAAGCTGAAACTGAAATGCAGCTTTAGGATTGTTCAAAAGGCGTCACCAGATGGGATCAGATGCGGATATGGAGGATGAGCGGCTGGCATCGCTTGCTGTGATTCTGCCGCTTGCAGTAACCGGGTTTGTTATCGCGGCGGGCTGTTGGACACTGTTTGCTGTTATAGGAATACACCTTCGGGCTGAGTTAAGCCTGAGTAACCTGCAGTTCGGGTTGCTGCTTGCCATGCCCATGGCTGTCAGCGCCTTGCTGGCAGTGCCTGCGGGGCTCGCAGCCAGAAAATTCGGTGCCCGCCGCATCATGCTTATCTGTCTTGCCGGGCTTGCGGCCTGCATGGTGGTTCTGCTGGTAACGGATACTTTTTCTGGCTACCTTCTGGCTGCGGGAGGTTTGGGGTTGGCCGGCGGGTTTTACAGTGCCGGTTTGCAGTTTGTAACCAGCAACTGCGAGCGTAAACACCTCGGGCTTGTTCTTGGCATATTTGGCGCAGGTGTTACCGGAGCGGGGTTCACCTATTATCTGGTCCCCCTGTTTCATGAAGCCTTCTCCTGGCATGGCGTTCCGCTTGCCTACCTGATTGTTCTGCTGCTTGTTATCGCACTTCTTTTGCTGCTCACCGTCCCGGAAGATACAACGGCTGATCCGGACTCCTGGACCTCCATAACCATATTGCCCGAGAGCTTCAGGCATCGGGGAATCTGGCAGTTGGGCGCCTACTTCGGAGTTGTTGCAGGAAGTTTTTTTTCCCTTGCGCTCTGGCTTCCGGACTATTTTTCCTCGCAGTTTCAACTGCAGGTGGAGACCGGTGCCAGACTGGCGCAGTGGTTCGTTATCCCTGGTGCGCTGGCGCAGATCGCTGGTGGTGGTCTGTCTGACCGCTTTGGTAGCCAGAAGGTTGTCAACCGGTCACTCCTTACAGGTCTGGTGGCACTGGTGGTTTTGTCCTATCCACCCATGACTCTGTTTATAAGTGGCGTGGAGGCAACCATTACCGTCGAATTTGCTTTGCCAGTGTCTGCTGAAAGTGTGTTCATTGTTGCACTCGGACTGGCTCTTGGATGCGCCATGGGCAGCTTGCAGAGAATGGTCATTCTTGAAAGTCGCGAGCATGCCGCGTTTGTTGCCGGGTTGTTGCTGGTGAGTGCCTGCACTGTGGCTTTCCTTTTGCCTATTGTTTTCGGGGCTGTAAATCACTGGCTGGGTGTCCGCAGTGCTGTGTTCATGATCCTGTTTTTGCTGCTTTGTATCTGTCAGGTCACATTCTCTTTCTTTTGTCGCCGTAACGAGCGCCAGAACCTCCTCTATCCCCTTGATATAAGCAGCCTACCACCTCGGTGGTAGGCCGTGGTTTTGTGGTAGTAACCATGCAGATTTCAGGGTTGTTCTCCCACACAATGGTCTTAAATCGGAAAACGATCCGGTAGACGGGTAGATGGAGAGTGAGACCATGAGTCATTTGATCGACAAGCTGAGTTACTTCAGCAAAAAGCGCGAATCCTTCGCAAACGGCCACGGCGAAACCCATGATGTAAATCGTGACTGGGAAGACAGCTATCGCCAGCGCTGGCAGCATGACAAGATTGTGCGCTCCACCCATGGCGTAAACTGTACCGGCTCCTGCAGCTGGAAAATCTACGTCAAGAACGGCCTGGTCACCTGGGAAACCCAGCAGACAGACTATCCCCGTACCCGTCCGGATCTTCCCAACCACGAACCCCGGGGCTGCCCGCGCGGTGCCAGTTACTCCTGGTACATGTACAGCGCTAACCGCCTGAAGTACCCGCTGATGCGTAAGCACCTGATGAAGCTTTGGCGCGCTGCCCGCATGCAGTTCAACGACCCCGTTGAAGCCTGGGCCTCCATTGTGGAGGACCCGAAGAAAACCGCCGAGTACAAACCCCGCCGTGGTATGGGCGGCTTTGTGCGTTCCGACTGGAATGAAGTCAACGAACTGATCGGTGCGGCGAACGTATACACCGCAAAAAAACACGGGCCGGATCGCATCTTTGGCTTCTCGCCGATTCCTGCCATGTCCATGGTGTCTTACGCAGCCGGTAGCCGTTATCTGTCGCTGATTGGCGGCGTATGCCTGAGCTTCTACGACTGGTACTGCGATTTGCCGCCAGCCTCTCCGCAAACCTGGGGTGAGCAGACTGATGTTCCTGAATCTGCAGACTGGTACAACTCAGGCTACATCATTGCCTGGGGTTCCAACGTACCCCAGACCCGTACTCCGGACGCCCACTTCTTCACCGAAGTTCGCTACAAAGGCACCAAAACTGTTGCTATTACGCCGGATTATGCCGAAGTCTCCAAGCTTTCAGACGAGTGGCTGAACCCCAAGCAGGGCACTGATGCTGCTCTCGGCATGGCCATGGGGCATGTCATTCTGAAAGAATTTCACATCGACAACCCCAGTGAGTACTTCACCGACTACGTACGCCGTTACACCGATATGCCGTACCTGGTGAAGCTGGACAAAATGGAAGACGGCCGTTACGTACCCGGCAGGTTCCTGCGTGCCAGTGATCTCGTGGGCGGCCTGGGTGAAGAAAATAATCCCGAATGGAAAACCATTGCCATTGATGAAACCACTAACCAGCTGACAGCACCTAACGGTTCTATCGGTTATCGCTGGGGTGAGAAGGGCAAGTGGAACCTGAAGCAGACTGCGAAAACTGAAGATGTAAATCTGCAGCTGTCGATGGTGGAAAAACATGATGAAGTTGTCGATGTTGCCTTCCCGTACTTCGGTGGCATCAAGCATGACCACTTCAAATCGGTTGAAGTCAGTGACACCCTTACCCATAAACTGGGCAGCCGCAAAGTAGAGCTGGCTGACGGTGGCGAAACGCTTGTGGTAACCGTGTACGACCTTATGGTGGCCAACTACGGTATCAGCCGTGGTCTGGGTGAGGATGACGGAGCTACTGCTTACGATCAGGTAAAACCTTACACCCCGGCCTGGCAGGAAAAAATCACCGGCGTTCCCGCTGAAAAGGTTATTCGTATTGCCCGTGAGTTTGGTGAGAATGCCCACAAAACCAAGGGCCGCTCCATGATCATTGTCGGTGCCGGTATGAACCACTGGTATCACATGGACATGAATTACCGGGCGCTGATCAACATGCTGGTCATGTGTGGCTGCATCGGCCAGAGCGGCGGTGGCTGGGCCCACTACGTCGGCCAGGAAAAACTTCGCCCTCAGACCGGCTGGCAGCCGCTGGCATTCGGTCTGGACTGGCAGCGCCCGCCGCGCCAGATGAACGGTTCATCATTCTTCTACGCGCACTCTGGCCAGTGGCGATACGAGAAACTCGGTGTAGATGAAATTCTGTCCCCGCTGGCAGATAAATCCAAATTCGGTGGCAGCCTGATCGACTATAACGTGCGCGCAGAGCGTATGGGCTGGTTACCATCGGCTCCGCAGCTGAACCGCAACCCACTGGGGATTGCTGCCGAAGCCGAAAAAGCTGGAATGGATGTGCCCGCCTACGTGACCCAGTCCATGAAGGACGGTTCACTGGCGTTTGCAGCTGAAGATCCGGAAGCTCCGGAGAATCATCCACGCAATATGTTTATCTGGCGTTCCAACCTTCTGGGCTCTTCCGGTAAGGGCCATGAATACATGCTGAAGTATCTGCTGGGCACCACCAGTGGTGTACAGGGGAAAGACCTGGGTCACGACGGAGGTCTCAAGCCTCAGGAAGTGAAATGGCATGATGAGGCGCCGGAAGGCAAGCTCGACCTGCTGGTTACCCTGGACTTCCGGATGTCTACCACCTGCCTGTATTCAGACATAGTTCTGCCGACCGCAACCTGGTATGAGAAGAACGATCTGAACACTTCAGACATGCACCCGTTCATTCATCCGCTGACGGCTGCCACCGATCCTGCGTGGGAAGCCCGCAGTGACTGGGATATCTACAAAGGTATTGCCAAGTCCTTCTCCAAGGCGGCGGAAGGACACCTGGGTGTAGAGAAAGACGTGGTCACCCAGCCACTGATGCACGATGCGCCCGCCGAACTGGGCCAGCCGTTTGATGTGAAAGACTGGAAGCGTGGAGAGTGTGACCTTATTCCCGGTAAAACTGCGCCAAGCTTTATTACCGTAGAGCGGGATTACCCGAACACCTACGCTCGCTTTACCTCACTGGGACCTCTGCTGGATACGCTGGGCAATGGTGGCAAGGGTATTAACTGGAATACCGAGAAGGAAGTGAGCTTCCTGAAGAACCTGAACTATACCCATCTTGAAGGTGCTAACGCGGGCCGGCCGAAGATTGAAAGCGCTATTGATGCGGCTGAAGTAATACTGACTCTGGCACCTGAAACCAACGGCCAGGTTGCCGTTAAGGCATGGGCTGCACTGTCTGAGTTCACCGGGCTGGATCACTCCCACCTGGCGCTGAACAAGGAAGACGAAAAAATACGTTTCCGCGACATAGTAGCGCAGCCGCGCAAGATCATCTCCAGCCCGACATGGTCCGGCCTGGAAGATGAACATGTGTCCTATAACGCCGGCTACACCAACGTACACGAGCTGATTCCCTGGCGCACACTGACCGGCCGGCAGCAGTTCTATCTTGATCATGAGTGGATGCGAGCCTTTGGCGAAAGCCTGCTGGTGTATCGCCCGCCCATTAACACCAAGGCGGCTGCGCCACTGCTGAATGCCAAGCCTAACGGTAACCCGGAAAAAGCGCTGAACTTCCTGACACCGCACCAGAAGTGGGGTATCCACAGCACCTACAGCGACAACCTGCTGATGCTGACCCTGTCTCGCGGCGGCCCCATTGTATGGCTGAGTGAAGACGATGCCCGCGATGTGGGTGTGGAAGACAACGACTGGGTCGAAGTCTTCAACGCCAACGGTGCTCTGGCCGCGCGTGCAGTGGTCAGCCAGCGGGTTATGCCTGGCATGATGATGATGTACCACGCCCAGGAACGGATTGTGAACATCCCCGGCTCGGAAGTAACCGGCAGCCGTGGAGGTATTCATAACTCGGTTACCAGAGTATGCCCCAAGCCCACTCATATGATTGGTGGTTATGCGCAGTTCTCCTACGGCTTCAATTACTACGGCACCGTAGGTTCCAACCGCGACGAATTTGTTGTGGTGCGCAAAATGAAGAACGTTGACTGGCTTGATGGCGAAGGCAACGACACTGTTCAGGAGGCTGTAAAATGAAGATCCGTTCCCAAGTAGGCATGGTGCTGAACCTGGACAAGTGCATTGGTTGCCATACCTGTTCAGTGACCTGCAAAAATGTATGGACCAGCCGGGAAGGCATGGAGTACGCCTGGTTCAATAACGTCGAAACCAAACCCGGTATTGGCTACCCGAAAGAGTGGGAAAACCAGGACAAGTGGAAAGGCGGCTGGATGCGGGAAGCAAACGGCAAAATCCGCCCCCGCATCGGTGGCCGCTTCCGGGTTCTGGCGAACATTTTCGCTAACCCGGACCTGCCTGAAATTGACGACTACTACGAGCCGTTCGATTTTGATTACCAGCATCTGCATACCGCAGGCGACAGCAAGCATCAGCCGGTTGCACGGCCACGCTCGCTGATCTCGGGCAAGCGTATGCAGAAAATCGAATGGGGTCCAAACTGGGAAGAAATTCTGGGCACCGAGTTTGCCAAGCGCCGGAAGGACAAGAACTTCGATCAGATTCAGGCTGATATCTACGGCCAGTTTGAAAGTACGTTCATGATGTATCTGCCCCGCCTGTGCGAGCACTGCCTGAACCCTGCATGTGTAGCAAGCTGCCCTAGTGGCGCCATCTATAAACGCGAAGAAGACGGCATCGTACTGATCGACCAGGACAAGTGTCGTGGCTGGCGGATGTGTGTATCCGGCTGCCCCTACAAGAAGATCTACTTCAACTGGAAAACCGGCAAGTCCGAGAAGTGTATTTTCTGCTACCCGCGCATCGAAGCCGGTATGCCGACGGTCTGTTCAGAAACCTGTGTTGGCCGGATTCGCTATCTGGGTGTGTTGCTATACGACGCTGACCGCATTGAAGAAGTCGCCAGCACTCCGGGCGAGCACGAACTTTACGAGAAACAGCTGGAGATCTTCCTCGACCCGAACGATCCGAAAGTAATCGAGCAGGCCACGAAAGACGGCGTGCCCATGAACGTGATCCAGGCCGCTCAGCGCAGCCCGGTCTACAAGATGGCGGTGGACTGGAAACTGGCCCTGCCTCTGCACCCGGAATACCGCACTTTGCCAATGGTCTGGTACGTACCTCCTCTGAGTCCTATCCAGTCTGCGGCAGAAGCGGGCAAGGTTGAGTTCGACGGTGTTTTGCCGAAGATCGAAAGCCTGCGTATTCCTGTGAAGTATCTGGCCAACCTGCTTACCGCAGGGGATGAAAAACCCATCGTTCGTGCGCTCAAACGCATTATGGCGATGCGTCTGTACAAGCGTGCAGAAACCGTTGACGGCGTTGAAGATCTGCGGGCACTGGAAGAAGCCGGCCTTACCAAGGCCCAGGCTGATGAAATGTACCGCTATCTGGCCATTGCCAACTACGAAGACCGCTTTGTTATCCCTACAAGCCATCGTGAACTGGCGAAGGAAGCCTTTCCTGATGCACTTGGTGAACGCGGCGGTTGTGGATTCAGTTTCGGCAACGGCTGCAGTGGTGGAGACAGCGAATTCAGCATGTTTGGCGGTCGTAAAAATACGTCCACCATGGTGCAGAAGCTGACTACCGTTAAGCAGATCGATCCGAAACAGCTGCAGGAATAAGGAGGCCAAGATGAAGCTATTAAAAGTACTGGCAAGAATTCTGGAGTATCCGTCTGTTGAACTTCAGGCCTCCAAAGACTCCATGGTTGCTGCTGTTCTGGAGGACAGCCGGCTGCCACGGAAAAACAAGGAGCAACTGCTCCAGTGTATCGACCGTTTGTGTGGCAGTGATCTGCTGGATCTTGAAGAGGCCTATACAGGCACTTTCGACAAAGGCCGCGCAACTTCATTGCTGTTATTTGAACACGTGCACGGTGAATCCCGGGATCGCGGCCAGGCCATGGTGGACCTGATGGAACAGTACCGCGCCAACGGGCTGGAAATCGACGCCAGAGAACTGCCGGATTATCTGCCGCTGTTTCTGGAATATCTGTCGACCCGCCCCTGGGAAGAAATCCAGAACTGGCTGGAAGATATCCATCACATTCTTGGCCTTCTGGGTGAGCGGTTGTACCAGCGTGAGAGCTTTTATCACGTGGCGATGGACTCACTGCTGGAGCTGTCTGGCCGCACTACAGACCGCAGGGAACTGGCGCAGATCGTGGCCTCGGAAGAGCGCGATGACACGCCTGAAGCTCTGGACAAGGTCTGGGAAGAAGAAATGGTGAAGTTCGTGGACGATCAGGGCAGCTCGTGCAGTACCGGCGGCGTTGTTGGCCAGCGCCGTCGCGAGCTGGAACAGACCCAGACCATCCACCTCAGTGATCATCTGATGACGGATGTAACGCCCGCTCAGGCGCGTGCCGCCGCGAGAGACGCCTGAGGGCGCAGGAGGAGACCAAGATGATGTCTTATCTTAATACACTGATTTTCGGGATTTATCCGTACATCGCTCTGGTGGTGCTGTTTGTTGGCACCTGGGCAAGATACGACCATGGGCAGTTTACCTGGCGGGCGCAGTCCAGCCAGATACTGAGCAAGAAAAACATGGTAATGGCCAGTGTGCTGTTTCATGTGGGCATTCTGGTGATTTTCTTTGGCCATCTGGTGGGCCTTCTGACGCCGCACTTTATGTACGCACCCTTCATGAGCGCGGGCACCAAACAGGTGATGGCGATTGTCGTGGGCGGCATTGCCGGGGTGATGTGTCTGGTGGGCGGCGTCATGCTGGCCTATCGCAGGCTGACAGATCCAAGGGTACAGGCCAGCAGCACCTTTGCCGATAACATGATAATCATTGTTCTGGTGGTACAGGTGGCACTGGGTCTGCTGACGATTCTGCCAACGCTGGGCCACCTGGATGGCGGCACCATGATGCGATTGGCAAGCTGGGCACAAAGTATCCTCACCTTTCAGGGTGGAGCGGCTGAGTACATGGTCGGTGTTCACTGGATCTACAAGCTCCATATGTTCCTTGGCCTGACCATCTTTGTGCTCTTCCCGTTTACTCGCCTGGTGCACATGCTGAGTGTGCCCCTGGAATACTTCGGACGGAAGTATCAGGTAGTGCGTAAGAGGGCGTAACAGAAATACTGCCCCCTTCCACAAAGGGTAGGGGGCAATGAAGACATTTACGGAGACTTGTCATGCAACTGATCCCCACCGGTGTAGCCGAAAAACCCAGAAACCAGTTTCCACCGGTTTATGTGGGTGAAACCCTGATATCTGAAGAGGATATCGCCCGGGAAATGCAACACCACCCGGCTGAAGAAGTCGTTGAAGCCTGGCACGATGCCGCCAAAAGCCTTGTTATCCGTGAGCTTCTGTTGCAGCAGGCCAGAGTACTGAAACTGCCGGAAGAGCTGGATGAGGAATCCGCTATTGCCCGGGTGCTAGAGCTGGAACTTGATGTGCCTGAGCCCAGTGAGGAGGATTGCGAGCGCTTTCATGCTGCAAACCCGGGTCGTTTCCGCAGCCCGACGCTGATGGCCGTCAGTCATATTCTGCTGGCTGCCGCGCCGGATGATGTGCAGGAGCGTATGCGCCAGGAGGAGGTCGGCCAGCAGCTGTTGTCCTCCCTGCTTGAAGGTCGTGCCCAGTTTGCTCCGCTTGCCAGGCAATACTCTGCGTGTGAATCCCGCCATCAGGGCGGCAGCCTTGGCCAGATCAGCAAGGGACAGACGGTTGAAGAGTTTGAACGGCCGGTTCTCAGGCTCCAGGAAGGCCTTAATCCGGAACTGATTGAAAGCCGGTATGGCTGGCACCTTGTTCGCGTGGATCAGCGGATCGATGGTGAACAGCTGCCTTATGAGCATGTGAAGCCGAAAATCCGCCAATACCTGAGCGAGAGCGTAACCCGGCGGGCATTCCGGCAGTATCTGCAGGTTCTGGCTGCGGAGGCAGGCGTCAAGGGGATAGATCTTGAACTCCCGGATTCACCGTTGATGCAGTGATGCATTTACGTTAGCGCATGGGCGGCACTGCGAAAGTAGTTGGCAGTGCTAACTATTGCGTTAAGTCAAATCCCCGGGATTAACCATGATTATACCCCCATGGAGGGAGGGATTTTTCAGGGTTGATCCCCTATCATTTAAAGCATGATTTCGGATACATGATTAAAAAGGGATATGACAATGGTGGCTATGCAATCTGCAGAAACCCGCTACACCAAGCCGGTTCTGGTAGCGGTCAACACACTGACGGAAGATGAAAGCGGACTGGAGCCATTGCGCAATCATGCCCTGTTTAATGCTCTCAGTGCGGTGGATCTGCAAAACCTTATCTTGCAGTCGCGTCGCCTTCGCCTGGGGCATCATCAGCTGCTTTACCGGCAGGATATGCCCGCGCATCACTTCTTCTTTGTTATATCCGGCCGCTTGCGGCTATACCGGCTGGATTCATCCGGCGTTGACCGGACGCTCGACAGTATCGCTCCCGGTGACTGTTTTGCTGAAGTCATGATTTATGCCGATCCGGCCCGCTATGCCTGCTATGCGGAAGCTCTGAAATCCAGCGAGGTTCTGATGATCCCGGTCAGGGCCTACCAGGAACTGCTGGACAGTAACCCTGAATACGCTCATGCAGCGCTCCGGCACTATGCCATGCGCGCTGTGTCCCGGTTTCATGATCTTGAGATCATGACCGTTCAGAATGCCCGCGATCGCCTGATTCGCTATCTGATTGATCTGCTGCCCAATGGCGCGGCAGAAGGCGGTGAAGTCGAGTTGCCTTTGCCTAAGTGTCTGGTTGCATCCAGGCTGGCTATGCAACCGGAAACCTTCTCCCGGATTCTGGCAGATCTCAAGTCCAATGGGCTGATCCGCGTTAACCGGAGCAAGTTGTTCATCTCTGACCCCAAGCGATTGATCGAAATCAGCCAGTAATCCAGCTGGCAGCTCGTTCAATCGGCAATCGGGCCTCCAGACTCTGCAAAAGGAGGATGTATGAAAGCAAGAAAACAGCGACCCCTGATCTATTCCTGTTCCGGCTGTTCCGACGTGGCGCAGCTTGCAAACAATACGGCGGTAAAGCTGGATCACGCCGGTGAGTTTGAGATGTCCTGCATTTCCGGTGTTGGCGGTAAGGTGCCTTCTCTGGTGAATACTGCACGTTCGGGACGCTCTATTACCGTGATTGATGGCTGCCCTCTGCACTGTGCCCGGACATGCCTCGAAAATATCGGAGTAGAGGCAGATGAGCATGTGCGTCTGTACGAGTTCGGCTTCAGGAAGCATTACGGCCAGAGTTATGGTGACGAAGCCATAGAAGAAGTCTGCGAAGAGGTTCTCCGGCGCAGAGACGCCCAATTACTGATTGCCCGCCAGGCGTAACCAGCGCTTGTCAGCTATTTCTGAGGATATTGCATTCATGATCAGCCATTACAGCGATCTGATTAAAGCTGCCGAAATCGAGCATGAGCCCCAGCGTCTGCTATTTGTTTTTTGTCGGGCAGAATTGCCGGACGACGCCTCTGCAGAAGAAACAGCTGCGTTTGAGAGCGGTGAGGGCGGTGCACTTACTCCTGTTATCTGTGTGGATAAAACCCCGCAGGAAGTCCCTGAGTTTTCCTTGCTGGCAGAAGAATCCCGAAGCACTGGGCAGGCATGGGACGTTGTGTTTGTTGCCGCAATGTCAGGCCGTGAGGGCACGCCTCCATCTTCGGATGAAGCCCGGCAACCGATGACCATGATGGTGGAATCAATCCGTCTGGGGCATATCAGTAATTATCTTCCTCTGGACAAGAGCGGAAACGCAGTAAGCCTGGGCTGACGCCATTCACCTCTCTGGCTTTCCGGCAGGAAGGTATATCCATATAGAGGTATTTGATTTATTTATAAACTGCCTAGACTGTGCGGTTCTCATTCAGGTGATTCGTTGCTGCTGTAGAGGGCTGGCTTTGAACGTTTTTTCCCGCACTTTGTTTTGTTTTTTTGCTTTCCTCATGTCCGTTGCCCCTTCGGTTCAGGCCCAACCAGTGAGTCAGTATGAGCCGGTCGCCGGGCGTCAGGTTATCCAGAAAGCCTTTCCAGACGTTACTCGCCTTGAGTCCCTGGAAGGTAACCGGGCTATTCAGGAACTGTATGCTGGTGATGAACTCAAAGGCTACGCCTATCAGTCTCTGGATTTCGTACAGACCCCGGCCTATTCCGGAAAACCTCTGAACGCAGTGGTGGTTCTTGATACGGAAGGCACCATCCGCTTTGCCAAAGTCATTCAGCATCATGAGCCCATACTTCTGGTGGGTATTCCTGAAAGCAAACTTCACGACTTTACCGACCAGTACGCAGGCCTGAAGGCCGATCAGCGAGTCACAGTGGGCGGAACGTCTTCTGAGCGAAAGGTGGCTGTCGACGGTCTCTCGGGAGCAACAGTGACCGTGATGGTGGTTAACGAAGTGATTATGCGCACAGCTCACCGCGTAGGGGTTGAGCTGGGCCTGGTCGAAGGCAGTGGCACCAAACGCCCGCCCAACGCAGAAGTTATTGAAGATGGCTTTCAGCCGCGCACCTGGGAAGATCTGACGGGCGATGGCTCAATTCGCCGCCTGCTGCTCACCAAAGGCCAGGTTGATGATTCATTCAAGGGCACTGATGCTGAGGGGATAGAAACCGCTGCGCCCGATGAGCGTGATGAGGCGCTCATTGACCTCTATGCGGCTTACCTTGATGCACCCTCTATTGGCCGTAACCTTCTTGGTGAGAAACAGTACGAGTGGCTTGCTTCCGAGTTGCTGGAAGGGGAGCAGGCCATTGCTGTTATGGCCAACGGCGAGTACTCATTTAAAGGCTCTGGTTACGTGCGTGGTGGTATTTTCGACCGGGTTCAGATCCGTCAGTACGGAGATACTTTCAACTTCCGCGATCTGGATTTTTACCGGCTCAGCGATGTCTACGCCCAGGGCATGCCCGAGTTCAGGGAAATGGCCATTTTTATTATCCGGCAGCAGCACAACTTTGATCCGGGTGCACCCTGGACTCTTGAGCTGACCGTGAAACGCCAGACCGGTCCTCTGGACAGTGAGTTTCAGGTATTTCCTCTGGAGTATCAGCTCCCGGATCAGTATTACACCCGGGCCGAGACGGTACTTACCGAAGAAGAATGGCTTGAAGAACAGCCTCTGTGGGTGCAGGTGTGGTACCAGCGCCAGTTTCAGGTGATCGTTCTGGGCGTGGGTATTCTGGTGCTCCTGCTGATTCTGTTCTTCCAGGACTGGCTGGTAAAGAAACCCGGAATTACACGCTGGATCCGCCACGCATTTCTGACCTATACGCTGTTCTTTATCGGCTGGTTTGCGCTGGGTCAGCTATCCATTGTTAACGTTCTGGCTTTTGTGCACAGCCTGGTGAGCGGTTTCACCTGGGAAACCTTCCTGATTGATCCGATTGTGTTTGTACTCTGGGCCGCCGTGGCGGGCATCGTGCTGCTATGGGGACGGGCTGTTTATTGCGGCTGGCTCTGCCCCTTTGGCGCCCTGCAGGAATTGATCAACGAGATCGCGCGCAAGTTCAAAGTGCCTCAGTACACGGTGCCCTGGGCCATCCATGAGCGCCTGTGGGCTGTGAAATACATTGTCCTGCTGGTGCTTTTCGGCGTGTCGCTGGACTCCCTGGCAACTGCAGAAAAGATGGCGGAAATTGAACCATTCAAAACCGCGATAACCCTTCACTTTGACCGTAGCTGGCCATTTGTAACTTACGCAGCCCTGCTGCTGTTTGTGAATCTTTTCACCCGTAAAGTGTTTTGCCGCTATATGTGCCCGCTGGGGGCTGCGCTTGCGTTACCTACAAAACTGCGTGTTTTTGACTGGTTAAAGCGCCGCAAGGAGTGTGGTAACCCTTGCAGGCTGTGCGACAAAGAATGCGAAGTGCAGGCCATTCATCCTGACGGCACCATCAACTATCAGGAATGCCATTACTGTCTTGATTGCCAGATGACCTATTTCGATGACCATAAATGTCCTCCGTTGATCGTCAAGCGCCGGGGCAAGCGTCGTGGTCATAACGCACCGGGCCATCCGGAGGAGATTCCGGTGGTTCAGATAACCTAGCAGTACAAAATCAAAAAAATGAAAAATAAAACGCCATTACCAATAACGGAGTTGGATGCTATGAAAAAGACAGATGAGTGCGAAAAGGACGTGCCCGAAAATGGCGAAAGCGGCCTGAGCCGTCGCCGCTTCCTTGGCGCCACTGCGCTGGCTGGAGCTGTTGGTGCCGCTGGCCTTGGTGGTACAGTCATGACCCGTGAAGCCTTTGCAGCTGCCGCCAAAGAAGCCCAGAACAAGATCCACGTTGGCCCGGGTGAACTGGACGAGTACTACGGTTTCTGGAGTGGCGGTCACCAGGGCGAGGTGCGTGTTCTTGGCGTACCGTCCATGCGTGAGCTGATGCGTATTCCTGTGTTTAACGTTGACCCAGCAACAGGCTGGGGGATAACCAACGAAAGTAAAGATGTTCTTGGCCACGACAACAAGTTCCTGAACGGCGACTGTCACCATCCGCACGTTTCCATGACCGATGGTCGTTATGACGGTAAATATCTGTTCATTAACGACAAAGCCAATACTCGTGTTGCGCGTATCCGCCTGGATATCATGAAGTGCGACAAGATCACTCACATTCCGAACGTACAGGCCATTCATGGTCTGCGCCTGCAGAAAGTGCCACACACCAAGTATGTGTTCTGTAATGCCGAATATGTAATTCCTCACCCGAATGACGGCAGCGACTTTTCCATGGAGAACAGCTACACCATGTTTAACGCACTGGATGCGGAAACCATGGAAGTCGCCTGGCAGGTGATTGTAGACGGCAACCTGGATAACACAGATGCTGATTACACGGGCAAGTATGCGGCTTCTACCTGCTACAACTCTGAGAAGGCTTCGGATCTCGCCGGTACCATGCGTAACGATCGCGACTGGGTTGTGGTGTTCAACGTGGAGCGCATAGAAGCCGCTGTGAAAAACGGTGACTTCAGGACTCTGGGTGATTCCAAAGTGCCAGTGGTGGATGGACGCTCCGGCTCAAAGCTGACTCGCTATATTCCTGTGCCGAAGAACCCGCACGGTGTGAACACCTCTCCGGATGGCAAGTATTTTATTGCTGCCGGTAAGCTGTCGCCCACGTGTACGGTTATTGCGATCGATAAGCTGGACGATGTGTTTGACGACAAAATCGAACTTCGTGATGTGGTTGTTGCTGAACCTGAACTGGGTCTTGGGCCTCTGCATACGACCTATGATGGCCGTGGCAACGCATACACCACACTGTTTATCGATAGCCAGGTGGCCAAGTGGAATATCGCTGATGCCATCAGGCATTACAACGGCGAGAAAGTTAACTATCTGCGCCAGAAGCTGGATGTGCACTACCAGCCGGGCCATAACCATGCATCACTGACGGAATCCCGGGATGCTGATGGCAAGTGGCTGGTTGTGTTGTCCAAGTTCTCGAAAGACCGTTTCCTGCCAGTAGGTCCTCTGCATCCGGAGAACGATCAGCTGATCGATATTTCCGGCGATGAGATGAAGCTGGTTCATGATGGTCCTACCTTTGCCGAGCCACACGACTGCATTATGGTCCGTCGTGATCAGATCAAGACCAAGAAGGTCTATACCCGCGATGATCCATACTTCGCAAGTGCCCGTGCACAGGCAGAGAAGGATGGTATTACTCTGGAATTCGACAACAAGGTAATCCGTGACGGTAACAAAGTCCGCGTTTACATGACGTCGGTTGCGCCCATGTATGGCCTTACTGAGTTCAAGGTGAAGCAGGGTGATGAGGTGACTGTGTATGTTACCAACCAGGACACCATTGAGGACGTGACCCATGGTTTCTCTATGGTAAACCACGGTGTGAGTATGGAAATCAGTCCTCAGCAGACTTCTTCGGTGACGTTTGTTGCGGATAAGCCTGGTGTTCACTGGTACTACTGCAACTGGTTCTGTCACGCTCTGCACATGGAGATGACTGGCCGGATGCTGGTGGAGAAGGTCTGATTCAGTAGGTATTACCGGGGCCCTTTGTTGGGCTCCGGTTTTGCTTACTTTTGAGAAGCAATACACAGGATGAGTCTCTACCAAAACACGCTGTGAATACGTCCTTGTACGCTTGGCTCCGCCATCCATGGCTCCGCACAGTTTTGGTAGAGACTCTTCCTGTGTATTGCCCGATTTTGGCAGTAGCTTTCTTCGAGAACTCATGTGATGCACCAGATTTTGCGTTTAGGGGTGGCCCTGACAGTCGCCTTTCTATCGCTGAGCGCCCGGGCCGATGTACAGCAGCAGCTGGATGATCTGGAACCCGGAGTTACCTTCGAGCTTCCTCCCGGAAACCTTTCGTCGCTGGCTATCAGGGTGCCGGGGGTGACTGTTGCCTGTGCTCCGGAAACCTTGATTGACGGAGGCGGCAAGGGCAATGCTGTTGAGATTCAGGCGGAGGGTGTGACCTTGTCTGGCTGTCGTATCCGGAACTGGGGTACGGATCTGAACACGTTGAATGCTGGCGTTTTCGTTCAGCGGGAGGCCCGTGGCGCGACGGTGGAGAACAGCGATCTTCAGGGTACTGCGTTTGGTATCTGGCTGGATGCGACGCCGGGTGTGACGGTGAAGAACAATACTATTCGTGGTGATGCGACGGTTCGTCCGAACGATCGGGGTAATGGAATCCATCTGTTCAATACCACCGGAGCGTTGATTGAAGGGAATGATATTCGTCAGACGCGGGATGCGATTTATATAGAGACGGCGAACGGGAACAGGATTCGCAATAACACCATGGCGGATCTGCGCTACGGGATTCACTACATGTACTCCATGGATAATCTCCTGGAAGGCAATGTGACCCAGGGAACCCGGACGGGTTATGCGTTGATGCAGAGTAAGCGTCTTACGGTAATTAATAACCGCTCCGAGAATGATGAGAACTACGGCATTCTGATGAACTTTATTACCCAGTCGGTGCTGCGGGGGAATGTGGTTTCAGGTGTATCGCAAGGCCAGACTGCCGGGGTGTCCGTTTCCGGGGCAGAGGGTAAGGCCGTTTTCATTTATAACTCTTTGTACAATACCTTTGAAAACAATGTGTTCCGGGACAGCGGTGTGGGCATTCATCTCACCGCAGGCTCGGAAGATAATGAGGTGGTTCGTAATGCGTTTATCAACAATCAGCGCCAGGTCAAGTATGTAGCCCTGCGGACACAGGAGTGGTCGAAGGACGGTGTGGGCAATTACTGGAGCGATTACCTGGGCTGGGACCGTAACCAGGATGGGGTTGGTGATGTGCCTTATGAGCCTAACGATAATGTTGATCGTTTGTTGTGGACCTACCCTGAAGCAAAAATTCTGATGTTCAGCCCGGCGGTGGATACGTTGCGCTGGGTTCAGGAGGCGTTTCCTGTTGTTAAGGCCGCGGGTGTGACCGATTCACACCCGCTGATGAGCCCCCCTACAATGTTAAAACCGGAGTCCTGATGAGCTGCTTTCATCTTGAGAATGTAAGCTACCGGTACGATAAGGCACTGGTATTGAATGGCGTTGATCTGCGTCTTGAGCCCGGAGAGATTCTCGGGCTGTTTGGTCACAACGGAGCGGGCAAAACCACCAGTATCAAACTGATTCTGGGGCTTATGAGGCCGACCGGGGGCCGGGTGTCTGTGCTGCATGGCGAGGCGGGTGACTCCGGAGTCAGCCAGCACATAGGTTACCTGCCAGAGAATGTGATGTTCTATCCGCAGCTTACCGGCCGGGAAATTCTCACTCATTTTGCCCGGCTCAAAGGCGCGGACCTGCGCCAGGTTCCGAAGCTTCTGGGACAGGTGGGGCTGGACGATGCCATGGATACCCGGGTTAAAACCTACTCCAAAGGCATGCGCCAGCGGCTTGGCCTTGCCCAGGCATTGCTCGGAAAACCCCGGCTGCTGATGCTGGACGAGCCCACTGTCGGGCTGGATCCGGTAGCGACAGCTGATCTATACAGGTTGCTACGCAAGTTGCGTGATGAGGGTACAGGTATCGTGCTCTGTTCCCATGTACTTCCCGGGGTGGAACCTTATATCGACAGAGCCGCGATTCTCACCAATGGCAGTCTGAAAGCTGTTGGCGACCTTGGCGCTCTGCGCCGGCAGGCAAACATGCCGGTAACCCTTTCTCTTGAACCCGAAAACAGCGTGGAAGCGCTGGAAGTCGCTGTAAACAATGCACAGGCTTCTGCGGGTCTGATGGTGCACCATGACAACGGCCGGTTGCATGTGGATGTCCAGCCATCCGCAAAAATGGCGCTGGTCAAAGCTCTGATGGCATCCGGCGAGGTGCGTGACATGGGCATCTATCAGCCCACGCTGGAGGATGTCTATGTGCACTTTATTGGCTCGGGCGGACTCGCCCACCGTGGAGGTGCCCAATGAACAGCATCTGGACCATCGCCCGCAAGGAACTCAGCGATAGTTTTCGAAACCGCTGGCTGATTGCGATCGCACTGGTGTTCGCAATACTTGCGCTGGGCATTGCCTGGTTTGGAGCAGCGGCATCCGGGCAGGTGGGTTACGCATCCACGCCGGCAACGATAGCCAGCCTGGCCAGCCTGGGTATTTTTCTTATCCCGCTTATTGCACTGCTGCTGGCCTACGATGCCATCGTAGGGGAAGAAGAGGGCGGCACACTCCTTCTGTTGATGACCTATCCTCTGAGTCGTGGGCAACTGCTGTTCGGCAAGTTTCTTGGTCATGGGTTAACTCTTGCACTGGCCACACTGGCTGGCTTTGGTGTGGCCGGTATAGCTATCGCCTTGCTGGTAGACGACATTGCGGTTGGCGCGCTCGCTATTGCCATGTTGCGCTTTATTGCGTCAACCACACTGCTTGGTTGGGGCTTCATTGCATTGGCATATGTGGTCAGTGTGCGGGTGGGTGAGAAACCCGTTGCTGCAGGACTGGCGCTTGCGATCTGGTTCTTCTTTGTTCTGGTTTTTGATCTGCTGTTGCTTGGTGTTCTGGTTGCAAGTCAGGGCGAATTCAATCCCGATTTACTGCCCTGGCTTTTGTTGCTGAACCCTACGGATATATATCGTTTGCTCAACATTGTTGCTTTCAGTGATGGCGCGCAGCTCAGTGGTGTTCTCAGCCTGGGCTCTGATTTGCCTGTCGGCCCCGCCGGGCTCTGGCTGGCACTGGTTCTTTGGTTTGTTATTCCCTTAACCGGCGCATGGGCTCTGTTCCGTAACCGTCGTATCTGATCTGGAGATTTTCATGAAACCTGTTCGTTCAGTATTTTTGCCCGCTATGCTGATGTTTACGGCATTCCTGTCAGGGTGTTCCGGAGAGACAGAAGCGGTCGCCGAAAAGCCTGCACCTGTGCATATTGAATCCGGCGATGAGTGCCACGTGTGCGGGATGGCGATAACCCGTTTTCCCGGACCCAAAGGCGAAGTGATTACCGAAAAGGAACAGGCCGTTCACAAGTTCTGCTCCACCCGTGACATGTTCTCCTGGGTACTGCAGCCTGAGAACGTAAATCGCAACCATACTCTGTATGTGCATGATATGAGCCAGACTGAATGGGATAGCCCGGCAGATACAGCTCTGATTGACGCCCGCGACGCCTTCTATGTGGTTGGCTCTGAACGTAAAGGCGCTATGGGTCCGACTCTCGCATCTTTCTCAACGGAAGCGGCTGCCCAGGGTTTCATGATGAAGCACGGTGGTGAAGTGGTGAGGTACGAAGCTATTACCCTGGAGCACCTGAACGCTGAGATGCCCATGGGTAATATGCATGGAAGTATGCATGGGAGTATGCACCACTAAGGCCGCACTTTTCTCCAAAGGGCGCGGCCTACAATCCTCACCTTGTCCCGGGTTTCCATCCGGCCAAGGTTTGTTTTGACTACGCCCTTGGTAAATCGTGTCGATTTGGAATAATCGATGCGCACGTCCACCAGAACCGGACGCCCTGCGGCTGATTTTTGCAGGGCGGTTGCCATACTTTCAGAAATGTCCTGATTTCCCGCCATTGATACAAACTCAACGCCACAGGCCCTGGCAAAAGCTTCATAGTCCACTGTGCCGAGTACTGTGCAGGTTTTCTGATTGTAAGGAATCTGTTGCGCCTGGGCGATCTGTGAAAGTTCCCCATCGTTGAATACGAATATCATGACTCCCGTTTGAAGGCGTGCGGCTGTTACCAGTTCCATACCTGTCATCAGCAATGCGCCGTCACCTACAATACCAACAACCTGCCGCTCCGGGTTCGCCAGTTTGGCGCCGATGGCACCTGGAACGCAGTAGCCCATGGCATTGAAGTCGCTGGGCGACATGTAATTCCTTGGCCCCAGGATGGGCATCAGCTCGGCTACCAGGAAGGTATGGTTGCCATCATCTGCGACGATGATTGCATCGTCCTTCAGTTGTTCGCGCAGGTGGCTGAAAAACAGTTCCGGGTTTACGCGATCGCCGCTGTCGTGATCCCGCCATTCTTTCTTGTAAGCGGCTTTGTCTCTGGCAATCTGTTCCCGGATACCGGTATTGGCAGGAGCAGATTTTATTGCTTTTACCGCTTTCAGGAGCGCGGGCAGGGTAACTCTGGCATCGCCCTCAATCGTGTGGCTGGCGGGGTAGTTGGCATTGAAAACCTCAGGGTTGATGTCCAGATGAATCAGGCTTTCAGGAGGGTTGATGCCATAGCTGCCAGTGGGAATTTCGGAGAATCGGGTGCCGATGGCCAGCAGGCAGTCCACTTTGGCAAAGGCATTGGTTGCCGCCGGCACTGCATAGTTACCCATGCCCATTCCCGTGTGCAACGGGTGGTTTCCCGGGAAAGCGCTGAGTCCCTGAAGTGTGGTTGCAACCGGTGCGTCCAGCAGTTCGGCCAGTTCGATCAGGTCTGCTTGCGCGTCGACAGAGCCCCAGCCAGCAAAAATGCCCGGCTGCCGGGCATCTGCGAGAGCCTGTGCGGCAGCATCAACCAGTGCCTGTTCCGGTTGCTTCGGCGCCGGTGGAGCCTGGTAAAGGGGCATGTCATCTACGTCACCCAGAAAATTACTGATATTGAATGGGATTTCGATAAAGACCGGGCCAGGCTCGCCCCCCGTGGCTGTGTCATAGGCTTCGTAGAGCGTAGGTATGATCTGGCGGTGGCTGGTAATGCGCCAGGTTTTCTTGGTGATCGGCTTGAGCAGGCTGTGCTGATCCATCTCATGGAGCTGGTAACGGTGCCCCGACTCAGAATGGATTCCGCCAGAAATAATCAGCATGGGAATGCCATCAATGCCGGCCTCTCCGATGCCACTGGCCGCATGCGTAACACCTGCGGCGGGAACAATAAGCATAGTGCCCAATTCAGCACCGGTGCGGCTTACGGCATCTGCCATGAACGCGCCACCACCTTCATGGGTGACAAGTGTTGGCTCGATGCTTTCAGAGCGGTTCAGCTCGTCATAAATTTCGGTGGTGTGTACGCCCGGAATGCCAAAAGTACGGCGGATGCCGAGCTGTTCCAGTGCATGGCGAACAAGGGTGGCGCCGGATTTCTTCATGGATATGCCCTGATATTTATTATTGTGGATGCATGGTGGTCTTCACAGGCGGCCGGCAATGCTTTGAGCTGCCCGTCTGCCGTTAAGAATACAGTTGGAGAGAAACGTGCCCTCCAGAGATCTTATACCGGAGATTCCGCCGCCGCCAAACCCTGTGGCTTCGCCTGCGGCATAGAGCCCGGGAATGGCGTTTCCGGTGTGGCTGAGTACGCGGGAGTGAGTGTCTGTTTGCATACCACCCATGCTTTTCCGGCTGATCAGCTGTTCACGAATAGCAATCAGCGGGCCCGCCCCCGGGTCCAGAACAGGTTGCAGGTTGCAGGTGCGAAACCTGTCTGGCAGCCAGTTTCTCAGCTGTACCAGCCTGCGTATCTGGTCGTCGTTCTGCAGTCTTTTACCCCGGGCTATATTGCTGTCATAGGTGCGGATATCGTTAATCATGTCGTCTGCGTGAACATCCTGATTGCCTGCGGCATGGTTCATCTTCCCCGCAAGTTCCTCAGGTGAGTTAGCGCTGACAACATCCGGACAGCAGTTCAGAAGCCAGTCCACCAGGGCAGGATCTCCGCCGCGCAGGGTGTTCCAGATTACGCGATGCAGTTTGCCATCGCGAAAATCCGGATTGGTGTCGGTGCCCGACACGGCAAGTTCCCGCACGGCAATCCGATAGTTCATCACCTGCCAGGAAATCTGGCCGGGGAGGTTGCCTATCTGTTTGCAGAGATCGTGTGTATCGAAACCGGTAATCAGCGGCATGGGCCCAATCCGGCGGCCATGGCGATCCATCCAGAGTGCGGATCGTGGAGGTATAAGGCTCAGGCCGTGGTCCGGGAAGGCGGGTTCCGGATGACGAACGCCTGCTGCGTAATTCCACATCTGGTTGAGATTGACGACACGCCCGCCCGCTCTGGTAACTTCATCGTGCATGGCGCCGTCTGCATCCGGGCTGGAGCCACTAAGCAGGTTGTCTGGAGCCGGGCCATAGCAGGGGTCCCAGTGCTGGCGAACCTTGTCGAGGTTGCCGTTTATTCCGCCGGTACAGACCACAGTATGGGTAGCGGAAACAGAGAAAGTGCGAGGTTCATTGCTGATGCTGCCCTGGCACCCGGTAATCTTTCCATCACTCTGGTCAAGGGTATTAACCCTGTGATTATGAAGAAGAGTGAGTTGCTTTCGGTTGGGGTGAGATTCCAGTTGCTGCAACAAGGTTTGCACCACCCCCCGGCCGCAGCCCCAGGCTATGTGGTAGCGGGGGACACTGTTGCCGTTGCCATACAAGCCTCGTTCAACCCACTGCACGGAGGGGAAGAAGCGGATGCCTCGTTGTTTCAGCCAGTCATAGATCGCAGGCCGGTTCTGCTCTGCATAGAGCTCAGCCCAGAGCCTTGGCCAATGGTCTTCGGCGCTGAAGCAGGCCGCATTGTGCCAGTCAGAAAGTAGCAGTTCCGGGGAGTCTTTGATTTTGTTTCGGGCCTGCTCAGGTGTGCTGCTCAGCAGCATGCCACCGAAGGCATCATTGGCCTGGCCTCCGGGTTTGCCGCCAGGTGCACCATCCAGCAGTACTACCGGTATGTTGAAATCCAGGAGTTCCAGCGTCGTGGCTATTCCAGCGAGGCCCGCACCAATTACTGCAACTTCGGTTTTATAGGTATGCATGGCTCGTTATCGGCTCATTTTTATTGTTTGTTTGTATCAGAGCTTAATGCCTGGCTCTCCATCAAACCAGCACAATGACAGAGGTCAGAAGTGGGGATCAGCCTCCCGTCATATTCATGAATCGAAGAATCTGGACGTCGCCGTTTGCGGAAAAGTGGTGGCGCTCAGGCTTGAGGTCCATGGAGTCGATAATGGTTTGCCGGAGTTTGTCGTCTGTTACCGGGTGGCTGCGCAGAACCCGGCGCAGGTCAACAGAATGCTCATTCCCCAGGCAGAGAAGTAAACGGCCCTCAACGGTCAATCTCACACGGTTACAGGTGGAACAGAAGTTGTGGGAGTGGGGTGAAATAAAGCCCACTTTGGTGGTGCTGTCTGACATCCGGTAATAACGGGCCGGGCCACCGGAGTCTTCAGGTGTCGGAATCAGGTCGTGCTTCTGGCGGACAATGTCGCGCACTTCTTCACTGGTACACAGAGCCTGCCCACGATCGTGCTCTGAAATGTTACCCAGGGGCATCTCTTCTATGAAGGTAATGTCGATATTTTTTTTGCGGGCAAACTCTACAAGGTCCGGAATCTCATGGTCGTTCCCGCCTTTCATCACGACAGTGTTCAGTTTGATGCCTTTGAATCCGGCGTCTCTGGCAGCGTCTATACCCTCAAGCACACGGGACAGTTTCCCGGTACGGGTGATACTTGCGAACTTTTCCGGATCCAGGGAGTCCAGGCTGATATTCAGCCGCTTCAGACCTGCTTTACGAAGGGGTTCCGCCATGGTGGGCAGTTGGCTGCCATTGGTGGTCATGGCGAAGTCACGCAGGCCGTAGGTGCCGATCTCTTTCACCAGTTCGATAATATCTTTGCGAACCAGCGGCTCACCGCCTGTAAGACGGATTTTTTCCGTACCCAGAGAAACGAATGTTCTGGCCACCCGAGCGATTTCCTCAAGTGTCAGGACCTGTTGCCTCGGCAAAAAGGTCATCTCCTCCGCCATACAGTATACGCAACGGAAGTCGCAGCGGTCGGTAACGGACAGGCGTACGTAATTGACGGTTCTGCCAAAACGGTCTGTCAGTTTGCTCTGGGACATCTGTTTGTTTCCTGTAACTGCTGATTATGCGTTTACGGATTGATGATAGCGCAAGTATCGCAGAATAAAACGGTGAATCCGATACCCCTCGCGGGGTAAACCAACCGGGTCGGGTTGTTTGAATCGTCTTGCAAGACCTGTTCATTGAATAGAGGTATACTGGATGAAGGATTAAACAAAGCTGAGGTGTGCGCTATGGTCGCGCAATCCGGTAAAATGGGTTTCAGAATTCTTGCGTATATATCATTGGGACTCGCGGCAATCGGTGTAGTTCTGCCTTTGTTGCCGACTACTCCTTTTGTCCTTTTGGCGGCTTTTTTTGCCAGTAAGGGATCGCCGGCATTCGCCAGCTGGCTTGAAGAACATCCCTCGTTCGGGCCCGCCATCAGAGACTGGCGCCGGAACCGGGTCATACCGGTAAAGGCCAAAGTGCTCGCTTGCAGCATGATGGCGCTGAGCTGGGGGCTTCTCTTCGTTGCCGGAGCCGCTGCAATGGTGCTTGCCGCCTCGGGAATATTTCTGCTTGGCGTAGCGGGCTATTTGCTGACCCGACCTTCGTACTGACGGTTTTACTGAACAACTGGAGTTTTGAATGCACATTACCCGTTACACGGATTACTCTCTGCGCGTGCTTATTTATCTGGCAGGGCAGGGTGATGGCCTGTCCACAATTCAGGAAATTGCAGACAGCTACGATATTTCCAAGAACCATCTTATGAAGGTGGTGCATCAGCTCAACAAGAAAGGCTATATCGAAACGGTACGAGGGAAAAAAGGTGGAATGAGGCTGCAGATGGCGCCGGAAGATATCAATGTGGGGGTTCTTGTGCGGGAAACCGAGCATGATCTCAGTATCGTTGAATGTCACTCGTCCCAGAATACCTGCAAAATCACTCCGGTTTGTGGCCTTAAATCTATGTTCGGAGAAGCCTTGCAGGCGTTCCTGTCGGTGCTCGACAAGTACACCCTGCAAGATGTCATAAAGGACCAGTACCAGCCTCAGCTACTGAGGCTGTTGCAGATCGCCTGACCGTCCCTGGCCGCGGGCCTTACTGGTATGGCTTCGGGCTCATACTGTTCCGCTTTTGTTTGCCCGCACTTTTTTGGGTTTTGGCTTGGGCGGAAGAATCAGTTTTTCCAGGTCGTCCAGCGCCTCGCCGGTATAAACAGCCAGTTTTTGCATGCTGGGCAAGGTGTCCCGGCACCCGGTGAATCCGAAGTTCAGAGATCCCGCATAGCTCAGGCAGGTGATGTTCAGAGCTCCGCCGTGGGCGATCAGCGAAACCGGATACATGGCCTCAAGCCTGGCACCTTCGTAATACAGTGTTCTCTGGGGCCCGGGCACGTTGGATATGGTCACGTTGAACACAGGCCGCATGCGCCCGCCAAGACCGGACATCAGCTGAAGGATATAAGGCGACATCAGCAGCATGGTGTACTGGTTCAGAGCGCTCTTTGGAAGTTTCTGAAGGTGTTCCTTCGCCCGACGGCTGGATGATTTTATGTTCTGTAAACGGGTAAGAGGGTCTGCCTCGTCTGTGGCAAGGGAGGCAATCATGAAGCTGATCTGTGTGCCTGTGCCCTGATCATCCGCCGGCCGGATGTTGACAGGAATGCCTGCTGTCAACGGAGTATCCGGAAGATCGTCCTGCTCCAGCAGGAAGCGCCTCAGCGCTGTACCGCAGAGGTAGAGAACAATGTCGTTCATCGAGGCGCCGGATACGCGTGCCAGTTCTTTCAGACGTTCAAGTTCATAATGCTGAGTGGCCAGCCGGCGCTGACCGGTTACCCTGTGGTTGATTTTCGAGACGGGCCCGGTGAATGGCGCGGTCAGTCCGTCTTCCGGGTGTCGCACAGAGTGTACGAGCCGGCTTCCTGCCCGCCAGAGAGTCGGGGCCATATCAGCCTGCACTTTGAGAGCATCCAGAGCCTGGGAGAACGCTGCAGGAACGGTGGCTTCTGAATCAGTTTTGCTTCCTCGCCGGCTTTGTGGCTTTACCGACCAGGGGGGAGGCATATCCCGTTCGTCCGGACTGGTGCTCAGGACTCGTTGCAGCAGGCGTACGCCGCTGATGCCGTCAATCATTGAGTGGTGCATCTTGGTGTATAGCGCAAACCGGTTGTTCTCCAGCCCTTCAATGACGTGGCATTCCCAGAGAGGCCTGGAAAAATCAAGAGGGTTGGAGTGCAGGCGGGAGACCAGTATACCGAGCTCCCGCTCCCCTCCCGGTTTGGGCAGAGCAGAGTGGCGCACGTGGTAGTCCAGGTCGATGCTCTTGTCGATTTTCCAGGACGGGACCAGCAGCCGGCCGAGGAAACCGGACCATGCCAGTTTGTAACTCCAGGGCGGGGCGACATCCCCGGTTTCTTTCATGCTGTTGACCATGTCACGCAGGAAAGTATCAGGGGCGCCTTCCGGCAATGAAAAAATCTGCAGGGTGCCCACATGCATCGGCGTATCTTCTGATTCTACAGCCAGCCACGAGGCATCAAGTGTTCCCAGGCGTTTCATTCCATTTGTACCTCTTTCCGGTTTGTGCGTGAAAGTGGGACTTTATAATTATTGATTGAAAGTATACGGGGTACTGTCTTTGCAAACGATCACCGATGTAAAAAATATCGGAACAGCAGGTGGCGGTTGTGCTAGGTTCAGGACAATGAATTAACAAAAACAACAACATCCGGAGGCTCTGTGGAATCCAGCCCGCTTATCTCTGCAGGACTGCCAATCGCGCTGTTTATCATCATGATTGGTATAGGAATGACTCTGACCGTACGTGACTTTCGTCAGGTGGCGGTTTATCCCAAAGGCATGATTGTCGGTACTGTCGCCCAGATTGTTTTGATGCCTCTGGTGGCTTTTGCCCTGGCGTCTATGCTGGCGGTGCCGCCGGCCATTGCAGTTGGTCTGGTTATCATAGCGGCATGCCCTGGAGGAACCACTTCAAACCTGTTCGTTCTGCTTGCCAGGGGCAATATTGCCTTGTCTATTGTGCTGACAGTAAGTGCCAGCCTGATTACTATTCTCACTCTGCCCCTGTATACCAATGTCGCGCTTCAGTTCTATATGGGTACGGAAGAGAATATTGTGCTCCCGGTGTGGAAAACCATCGGTATGCTGACTGGTATTGTGCTCTTCCCGGTAACGGTCGGCATGTTCGTGCGGGCCCGTAAGCCTGAGTTAGCGCGCAAGGCGGAGAGTGCCGTCAGCGTGTTTGGCGGTGTTGTACTGGCGCTGTTGATTGCGGTGCTCGTATACGGCGTCCGGGATCAGTTCTGGGAGTTGCTGAAGCAGGCCGGGCCGGCAACTCTTTTGTTGAACGCAGCCGGTATTTTTATTGGCTTGCTTGCCGGCAGGGCCACTGGATTGACGCAGAGAGAGTCCCTTGCGGTTGCAGTAGAGCTCGGGGTAAAAAACGGTACCATTGCCCTGATGGTGACACTGACGTTGCTGGAATCCAGCTCCATGTCCATACCTGCTGCCGTATACGGTGTTCTGATGTTTCCGATCGGGTTTCTGCTCGCCATGTACGGCCGGCGAATTATTCCAAAAGCCAGCTCTGCTGTTGTTAAATGATGGGAGGAAAGGTTCATGCAGTTTCTCAACGGAATCACCCTGCTGCTGGTATATCAGCTGGCAGGGGAGATTATCGTGCGCCTGTTAGGGTTGCCGATTCCCGGGCCTGTGTTGGGTATGGTGATGCTGTTTGTCACCATGATGGTCCGGGGGCGGGCGGCAGAACCTGTTGAACAAGCCTCTACAGCGTTACTCAGCCATTTGTCATTGCTGTTTGTTCCCGCCGGTGTGGGCATGATGACGCACTTTGGCCGGATCGCGGAAGAATGGCTGCCGATTACACTCGCCCTGTTGTTCAGCACAGTGATTACGATGGTTGCCACGGCCCTGATCATGCAGCAGACCAGTCGCTGGTTTGTAAAACCATCGGCGGCGAAGGGGCAAAGCGATGAATAACCCCGGGTTGCAGGATATATGGGTTTATCTTTCGGCAACCCCTTTGCTGGGACTGACTGTCACGCTGGTCGCGTACGGGCTGGCGTACCGGTTCTACCTGAAAACCGGGGGCAGCCCACTGGCTAATCCTGTGGTTACGTCGGTGGCCATGCTGATCGCGCTGTTGCTTGTATCCGGTGTCTCCTATGAGGATTACTTTGCTGGTGGGCAGTTTGTGCACTTCCTGCTCGGGCCTGCCACCGTGGCTTTAGCCGTGCCGCTTTATCAGCAGTTTTCAAGATTACGGCAACTGTGGCTGCCGGTTCTTGTATCGCTGATTTGTGGCGTTGGAATCGCGGCAGGCAGCTCGGTTTTGCTGGCGCGACTCCTGGGTGGGTCTCTGGAGATACAGATGTCTCTGGCCCCGAAATCAGCTACTGCGCCTGTGGCCATGGGCATTTCCGAAAAAATCGGAGGCCTGCCCTCGCTGACAGCTGTATTGGTGGTGACCACCGGGATTATCGGCGCTGTTCTGGGTACAAAACTGTTTGAGTGGATTGGCGTAAAAGATGATGCCGTCAAAGGTATTGCCATGGGCGTTTCTGCCCATGGCATAGGCACTGCGCGGGCGTTTCAGGTAAGCAGTCGCATGGGTGCCTTCTCCGGGCTGGCTATGGCGCTGTCCGCATTTGCGACTGCACTTATAGTGCCCTGGATGGTGGATTGGATTGAGGTGCTGTTTTAATCCACCTTGGTGGGTTCCATGCTGCCGGTACGGAAATCGATTTCCAGTTCCCGACCGTCGGCATTGTCGCCTTCCACTTCAACTTCGCCATTGGCGCTGACCTGGATTTCCTCGATCCGGTTCAAGCCCTGGTCTGCACTGGCATCAATATAGCCCAGGGTTTCGGCGGAAGACATGCCCCAGGGGCCGTCTTTGCGCTTGCGGCGTTCTTCCTTGCGGATGGTTCCATCGCTGTTAACGTCGAGTTCTACATACCACTCCCCATCGACCCAGCCTTCAATTTCCATGCTTCCGTCATCACTGCGGTCATCTTCCAGTTCAACGCTGTGGAAGTGCGAAATACCATAGTCCGATCCGATCTGGACGGCACGCCTGGCGTCGTCAATGGTTCCGGATGCCTGGGCCAGAGGGGCTGCAATAAGGGCGGCTGTGAGTGCGGTTACAGTGATCATTTTCATGGTTATTTCTCCTGAACTTCCGTTCTTTCGGTATAAATTCCTGATTACTTGCATACGTCCCTTGGGGCATGCTTTCAGATGAGCCACCCCGGACGTTGAGAGCATCTTATGCAAGGGCGGCTTGCAGGAGGGTGAGTGTTTCGTTCATGGTTCATTCATGTTGGCTCTGACAGAATGAATCCATGAAAAGTCTTCCCTGCTATCTGTTCAAACTGGTTATCCCCACCTCCGCATTCATCGCGGTGGCGTTTGTGGCCGCCCTGTGCTTTTTTGCAGCTGCGCCGGCATCTGCTGACGACGACTGGCGCAAACTCCATGAGGAAGTTCAGGCGGGCAGAATAAAACCCCTTGGAGACATTCTGGATAGCCTGCTACGCGACTGGGAGGGGCAGGTAATCGATGTGGATTTTGAGGAAGATGATGGCCGGAGATTGTATGAGATCGAGTTGCTCGGGCCAGAAGGGCAGGTGGTTGAGTTTGAAGTGGATGCGGTAACCGGGGAACTTATCGGTATTGAGGGTAACGATATCAACGGAATGAAACGCCAATGAAGATTCTGTTGGTCGAAGACGATAAGCCGCTTGCACTCGGGCTTGCTTCGTCGCTTGAAGATGCCGGTCTGCTGGTGGAAATTGCGGGTGATGGCCGCACGGCAGATTTTCTGGTCAGTACCGAACGCTATGATGCGGTTGTACTGGATCTGGGGTTGCCTGATGGCAATGGTACTCAATGGTTGTCTTCCTGGCGTGAGCAGGGTATCGAATTGCCAGTGCTGATTCTGACGGCTCGGGAGCGTTGGTCAGATAAAGCCGCCGGGTTTTCTGCCGGGGCCGACGACTATGTCACCAAGCCTTTCGAAACCGCAGAAATCCTGTTCCGGTTGAGGGCGCTGGTACGCCGTGCCCATGGCCACGCTCACCCGGTTATCCGGGTGGGTGATATTTCTCTTGATACCCACAGCGCCCAGGTGACCCGGGCTGGTATGCCGGTTTCCCTGACGGCTCAGGAACTCCGGCTGCTTTCCCATCTTGTCCATGCTGCACCGCGTGTGGTCAGCCGTGCAGAGCTGACCGAGCATGTGTATGACGGCGACGCGGAACCGGATTCCAATGTAATTGATGTTCAGGTCAGCCGCCTGCGGCGAAAGCTGGGCAGCAAAAGCATTGAAACCCTGCGTGGACAGGGATACCGGATGGCGGCGGATAACGAGGCCTCATGAGACTGACAGAACGGTTGCGCCGGCTCCCTATTGCTACGCGTATGCTGGTATCGGCGCTGGTTCTGGTGTTGTTGGTTTTACCCGCAGCCGGGGTTCTTTTATCGTGGAATTTCAGGGAGGCGGTGAATACGGCCTTCAACGAACGGCTGGAATCCCTGCTCAATGTTGTGATTGCCGGGGTCAGTTACGATGTCCGGCAGGATGCTCTGGTGACTAGCCGGCAGCTGGGCGATTCACGCTTTGACCAGGTGTTCTCGGGATGGTACTGGCAGGTCAGTGATGGCAGTGAGCGGGTACTTACTTCGCGCTCACTCTGGGATCAGAGGCTCGTGGTCTCCAATGAGCCCGGTATGGCTTTTCGCAGGATTACCGGCCCCAGGGACAAGCCCTTACAGTTGCTGGAGCGGGATATCCGGCTTCCCGGGTTTGATGGTGTTCTGCATGTGCAGGTTGCCGCTGATCTGGGTGAAGTAGAGGCGCAGGTTGCCCGGTTCCAGACTTTGTTGTGGCTGTCGATGATGACTCTCGGCGGCTTGCTCATCGTTCTTACCGGATTGCAGATCCGCTGGGGGCTGGCACCCTTGCGCCGTATTGAACAAAGCCTGAAGGCGGTTGAGCAGGGCCGGCAGTCATCTGTGGAAACCGGCTTGCCCAGCGAACTAAACCGGTTGGCTGAAGCGATCAATACCGTACTGGAAAGGGATCAGCGTTTGATTGCACGGGGCAGGACTGCAGCTGGTAATCTGGCTCATGCTATGAAAACACCGGTTGCAGTGCTGACCACCCTTGCGGAACGCTTGCCGGAAGAACAGCAAATGGCAATGCGGTCAGAGCTGAAGCGTCTGGACGAAGCGGTAAGGCACCATCTTGCCCGTGCTTCTGCGGCAGGGCCTGTAGCCCTGGGAGCCGAGCAGGATATTGTGGCGGTGCTCAAGCCAGTAATTGAGGGTGTCCGGCGCCTGGCCGGCAGGCGAAATCTGGTATTTCGAAGTGAATTGCCGCCGCTGCTCCGGGTAAGGATCGACGCTCAGGACTTGCAGGAAATTGTGGGAAATCTGCTGGAAAATGCGATCAACTGGGCCCAAAGCTCCTTTAGCCTGACGGGTACTGTTGAAGGCAGCCTGCTGTTGCTCAGTGTATCTGACGACGGGCCGGGCATGTCGCCGGAAACCCGCCAGGAGGCACTGAGCCGGGGAGGTCGCCTGGATGAAGCAAGATCCGGTTCCGGGCTGGGGCTGGCAATTGTCGCAGAACTGGCCGCTTTGCACGGTGGCAGCCTGAGGCTGGACAGCAGCACTGAAGGCGGTTTGCTTGCCGAGGTCACTATACCTCTGACACGACCGCCATCAGGAGGCTGACGGCGGTTTCTGCGGGCAGTGGTACTCGCCCTTCAGTGTGCCTTCGTCGACGCTTTCAAGATGCACATCAAAGCCCCAAAGCCTGTGCGCATGGCGCAGAACTTCTTCCGTATCCTTGCCCAGTGGCACCCTGTCTACGGGAACATGCCTGAGCGTCAGCGAGCGATCTCCGCGCACATCCACGTTCCACACCTGAATGTTGGGGTCCCGGTAGCTGAGATTGTACTGGCGGGCCAGCTTCTCCCGAAGCTCCCGATAACCCGGCTCATCGTGGATGGCGCTTACCTTGTAACTGTCTTCCTGATCATCGTCCTCAATGGCAAACAGTTTCAGATCACGCATGACTTTTGGTGACAGGAACTGCTGGATAAAGCTCTCGTCCTTGAAGTTGCCCATGGCAAAATGCAGGGTTTTTAGCCAGTCAGAGCCGGCAATGTCGGGGAACCACTCGCGATCTTCGTCGGTGGGTGACTCACAGATCCGGCGCAGGTCGGTGAAGATGGAGAACCCCAGAGTGTATGGATTGATACCGGAATACCATGGGCTGTTAAACGGAGGCTGATACACCACGGCGGTATGGCTTTGCAGGAACTCCAGCATGAAGCCGTCTGTTACCAGGCCTTTCTCATACATCCTGTTGAGCAGGGTGTAGTGCCAGAAAGTGGCCCATCCTTCGTTCATTACCTGTGTCTGGCGCTGCGGATAGAAGTACTGGGCCAGCTTGCGCACAATCCGGATGACCTCCCTTTGCCAGGTCTCTAGCAGGGGGGCATTTTTCTCCATGAAATACAGAATGTTTTCCTGGGGTTCTTCCGGGTAGCGTTGCTTGCGGTTTGCAGGGTCTTCGTCGTTGTCTGGTTTAGGAATGGTGCGCCAGAGATCGTTCACCCGGCGCTGCAGGTATTCCTCCCGTTCCTCCTGACGCAGTGCCTCCTTTTCCGCAGAAATCGGAGCGGGTCGTTTGTAGCGGTCAACGCCGTGATTCATCAGCGCATGACAGGAGTCCAGTATTTCCTCAACCGCATCTACACCATGGCGTTGCTCACAGTCAGAAATATAATTCCGGGCAAACACCAGATAATCGATAATGGCGCTGGCATCTGTCCAGGTGCGGAACAGGTAATTGCCTTTGAAGAACGAGTTGTGACCATAGCATGCGTGGGCAATGACCAGAGCCTGCATTGGCAGGGTGTTCTCTTCCATCAGATAGGCAATGCAGGGGTCGGAGTTGATTACGATTTCATAGGCAAGGCCCATCTGCCCGCGCTGATAACCTTTGGAAGTGCTGAGGAACTGCTTGCCGAACGACCAGTGGTTATAGCCTACTGGCATGCCAACAGAGCTGTAGGCGTCCATCATCTGCTCGGCACTGATCACTTCAACCTGATTCGGGTAGGTATCCAGACCGAACTCGGCCGCGCATTTTGCAATTTCCTCATCGTACTGGCGGATCAGATCGAACGTCCATTCCGAGCCAGTGGATACGGGTACACGTGGCGCAGGGACCTGGCTGCCCTGAGTGGCAGAATGACCGGGTATATTGCTCATGCGGCTTTCCTCTCAAAAAGCTGCCGGAATACCGGATAGATTTCGCTGGGATCAGCTATCTGCTGCTGAGCGAAGCTCTCTGGGAAACGTGCCTGCACCTGTTCATATTCGTGCCAGAGCATCTGGTGATCCTGAGGCGTAATCTCCACATAGGCGAAATACTGCACCAGAGGCAGAATGCTTTCGGTAAGCAGCTTGCCACACACCGGAGAGTCGTCGTTCCAGTTGTCGCCATCGGAGGCCTGAGCCGCGTAGATGTTCCACTCCGCCGGAGAGTAGCGGGATTCGATGATTCTGTGCATCAGCTTCAGCGCGCTGGACACAATGGTTCCGCCGGTTTCCCGGGAATAGAAAAATTCCTCTTCGTCCACTTCCTTGGCACTGGTGTGGTGACGTATGAAAACCACGTCGATTTTTTTATAGTTCTTTTTCAGGAACAGGTACAGCAACAGGAAAAAGCGCTTGGCTGTATCTTTGTGCATCTGGGTCATGGAGCCGGATACGTCCATCAGGCAAAACATAACAGCGCTGGTTGCCGGTTTGGGCTGCTTCAGGTGCTGGCGGTAGCGCAGATCAATTTCATCGATGAACGGAATTCGCTTCACATTAGCTTTCAGCCGCGCTATTTCGTCTTCCAGTGCCTTGATCTGGTCTTCATGACTGAATGCCGCATCCAGTTCCTCAGGTGCCGCTTTGAGGGCTGCGAGCTGTTCCTCCATCTCGCGTATTTTCTTCCTGCGAGCTCCACCCAGGCCCAGGCGGCGGGCGTGGGCACCGCGTAATGAACGCACTACGTCCAGTTTGGCGGGCACTCCCTGGGTACTGAACCCGGAACGTACATAGTTAAAGGTTTCTGTGTCCTTGAGCTTTTTACGGACGAGGTTCGGGAGTTCCAGATCATCAAACAGAAAATTCAGAAACTCTTCCTGAGTAATCTGGAAGGCAAACTCATCCATGCCTTCACCATCCGGGCTGGCCTGCCCTTGCCCCTGGCCCTGGCCGCCACCACCTTCGGGCCTGGGTAGCCGGTCGCCAGCTACAAATTCCTGATTGCCCGGGTGCACCATTTCACGATGCCCACCCTGGCCGTGATGGAATACAGGCTCATCAATATCCCGTGAAGGAATACTGACCTTTTCCCCATGTTCGAGATCGGTTATCGAACGCCGGTGTACCGCATCCGAAACCGCCTTTTTGATATGGTGCCGGTAGCGGCGTAAAAACCGCTCCCGGTTCACCGCACTCTTGTTTTTTCCGTTCAGCCGTCGGTCGACGATGTGGGTCATGCCCATAATTTATACTCCTGCAAATCCGGGTTCTGCTAGTGAGACTTGCGAACTCGCAGGTACCACTCTGCCAGCAGACGCACCTGCTTCTCTGTGTAACCCCGGTCGACCATGCGTTCAACGAACTGTTTGTGCTTGTTCTGATCTTCCTGGCTGGCTTTGGGGTTGAATGAAATAACCGGCAGCAGGTCTTCCGTATTGGAGAACATTTTCTTCTCGATCACGCTGCGCAGTTTTTCGTAGCTCAGCCAGGACGGATTCTGGCCCTGGTTGTTAGCCCTGGCCCGCAGCACAAAGTTGACCACCTCGTTGCGGAAGTCCTTGGGATTGCTGATGCCAGCCGGCTTTTCGATTTTCTCAAGCTCTTCATTGATTGAAGACCTGTCAAGAATTTCACCGGTTTCCGGATCCCTGAACTCCTGATCCTGAATCCACAGATCAGCATAGGTTACGTAGCGGTCGAACAGGTTCTGGCCGTATTCGCTGTAGCTTTCCAGATAGGCTGTCTGGATTTCCTTGCCGATGAACTGAACATAGTGCGGCGCCAGAAATTCTTTGATGAAGCGCAGATAACGCTCCTGGATTTCCGGAGCAAACTGCTCCTGCTCAATCTGCTTTTCAATCACGTAAAGCAGATGCACAGGGTTGGCGGCCACTTCTGTTGTATCAAAGTTGAACACCTTGGAGAGAATCTTGAACGCAAACCGGGTAGATAACCCGTCCATGCCTTCATTAACCCCAGCGGCGTCCCTGTACTCCTGAATGGATTTGGCTTTGGGATCTGTGTCTTTTATGTTCTGGCCATCGTAGACCCGCATTTTGGAGAAAATACTGGAGTTTTCCGGTTCCTTGATGCGTGAAAGCACCGAAAACTGGGCCAGCATGTCGAGTGTGTCCGGAGCACAGGGTGAACCAGCCAGAGAGCTGTTTTTCAGCAGCTTTTTGTAGATCTCGATTTCTTCCGTCACGCGCACGCAATAGGGAACCTTGACGATATAAACCCGGTCAAGGAATGCCTCGTTGTGCTTGTTGTTGCGGAAGGTCTGCCATTCCGATTCGTTGGAGTGGGCAAGAATCACGCCGTCAAACGGTACAGATCCCATGCCCTCTGTGGTGTTGTAGTTACCTTCCTGAGTAGCCGTCAGCAGGGGGTGCAGCACCTTGATGGGCGCTTTGAACATTTCCACAAACTCCATCAGCCCCTGATTGGCTTTGCACAGGCCGCCACTGAAACTGTAGGCATCCGGGTCATCCTGGGAATAGTCTTCCAGCATGCGGATGTTTACCTTGCCCACCAGAGCCGAAATATCCTGGTTGTTGTCGTCCCCCGGCTCGGTTTTGGATACAGCTATCTGATCCAGAACCGAGGGATATTTTTTTACAACCCGGAACTGGCTGATGTCGCCGCCATATTCATGCAGGCGCTTTACGGCCCAGGGCGACATGATGGATTTCAGGTAGCGGGAGGCAATGCCAAATTCTTCTTCCAGAATGGCTGCGTCTTCGCCGGGATCAAAAAGTGCCAGAGGTGATTCGTTTACCGGAGAACCCTTGATCGCGTAGAAGGGTACCTTCTGCATCAGGTACTTGAGCTTTTCTGCCAGTGACGACTTGCCACCGCCAACAGGCCCCAGCAGGTATAGAATCTGTTTCTTTTCTTCCAGGCCCTGGGCTGCATGCCGGTAAAACGACACTATATTCTCCACGGCTTCTTCCATGCCGTAGAATTCTGCAAACTCCGGGTATCGTTTGATGATTTTGTTGGAAAATATGCGTGACAGGCGGGTGTCACGGGAGGTATCGACAAGTTCGGGTTCGCCGATGGCAATCAGTAATCGTTCTGCGGCCGTTGCGTAGGCCGTGGGATCCTTTTTACAGATATCGAGGTATTCTTCGAGACTGTACTCTTCTTCCTGGGTGCTTTCATACCGGTTTTTGAACTGCTGCAGTATGTTCATGGGTAGCCCCTCGCTCGCTGCTATTCAGTTTTTCAGTACACGCAATATCCCCGTTAAAGATACGGTCGCCATGCAGGCGAATCGCTTGTTGGTTAATGGGTGGAATGGTTTTTTCAGCCAGTCACGATCTGTGTCGGATTCCGGCCTGTTCAATCTGAGCTTAGTTCACGGTCATCAGATTGGACAGGCAGCGAATGGTTAAGGTTCATTAAATAATGTTACCGGCCGGGCTCCGGAACTAGCGTTTTGTGAGCCGGAATACGCTCTCTGTAGCGCCGATCAGGCCTTTGCGTTTAGTGAACATGTGATCACTGGGGAGGGTGTTGGTAAGGATGTGCTCAATATCATAGTCAGCAGAATAGAGCTCCCGGACTTCTTCATCGCTGACGTTGAACGGCGGTGGCGTGATTCTGGTTTTGTAGTCCAGAGTAATAAGCAGGATTCTGGTGCCCTCGGGAAGAATTGCCGTAAGATGCTCTACGTAATCTTTGCGCATGGGCTGGGGAAGGGCGATGAGAGCCGCCCGGTCATACACCAGACGGATATGTTTGAGATCATCGGGGGCCAGTTGGAAGAAGTCGCCGGACCAGAGTTCCAGGTTATCATGCCGGAATGTTGTGAAAGGCTCGCCCGGATGAACCATGGCTTTTTCGCCAGCTTCTTCAAAGAAATCCTTGCAGGCGATTTCGCTCAGTTCCACGCCCAGGACAGGGTGCCCGCGGTCATTCAGCCACCACATATCGTGAGCTTTACCGCATAGCGGGACAAATACGCTTTCAGTGCCACCGCCGGACAGTTCTGGCCAGTGGTCATGAAGATACTGATTGACGGTGCCTTCGTGGAAGCCAATTTCTTTTTTGCTCCAGCGCTCGTGCCAGAATTCGTGTTCCATGTTTCCGCTCTCTTGTATTTGGACGTTTAATTCAGTCTACCTTAATCTCGTGCAGTATTGATGAAGGAGAAAAGTATGAAAGCTGTGTTTCTTGATACGGCCACGCTTGGCCAGGATATTGATCTTGCTCCGCTTGAGAGTGTTACCGGCACCCTGGTGAAATATGATGCAACCTCAGCAGACCAGGTAGCGGAGCGGATTCGTGGCTTTGATACCCTGCTGGTTAACAAGGTTGTACTTGGACGGGAGCATTTTGAGAATTGCCCGGAGCTGAAAACCATTGCTGTGGTGGCCACAGGACTGAACAATATCGATCAGGCGGCGGCGAAAGAGCACGGCATCCGCGTGCTGAATGTGCTGAATTACGGCCGCTCAACGGTGGCGCAGCACACTATGGCTCTGATGCTGGCACTGGCAACCCGTCTGCTGGATTACGATCGTGATGTCCGGGCCGGGCGCTGGGCTGAAAGTGACATGTTCTGCCTGATGAATCACCCGATCATGGAGCTGGAAGGCCGCACTCTGGGTATTGTCGGTTACGGAGATCTCGGTCAGGGTGTTGCCGAAAGGGCCAGGGCCTTCGGCATGAACATACTGCTGGGCGCCCGCCCGGGGCAGGAGCCGGGAGAGGTGGGCGGATATCCCAGAATCCCGCTGGATGAGCTTTTGCCGCAGGTGGATGTTCTTTCTCTCCATTGTCTGCTTACAGATGAAACCCGCAACATGATCAGTACCCGAGAGTTGCAGATGATGAAACCGGACGCTCTGCTGATTAATACCAGCCGTGGTGGGCTGGTGGATGAAGATGCCCTTGCAACGGCACTGCGCGCAGGCATTATTGGTGGTGCGGGGTTTGATGTGCTGACTGAAGAACCTCCGCGCAGGGGCAACCCTCTGCTGGCAGGTGATATCCCGAACCTCATCATTACCCCGCACTCTGCCTGGGCAAGCCGTGAGGCGAGGCAGCGGATTGTGGAAATTACAGCGCGAAATCTTGCTTCTGTTTCCTGATGTGTCAGTGAGGAGCCCCTGGCAGAGGATGCCGGTTTGCAAGGAACTGTAGTTTGAAAAAAAACTGGAATGTGATTTTTGCAGCGATCTCGGTGATCCTTATCTCCGGGTGTTCGTCGTTCCAGCAGCGTGACCAGCTGGCCTCGTTTAATTCAGCTTACACAAGTGGTGACTACAATTCCGCGCTGAAGGCCATGAGCTTCGGCGGGTCTGAGAAGAAGCCGGTCGATTCCCGCAAACACTTGCTTGAATTACTGCATCAGGGTGAAATGTACCTGCTGACGGGTCGTTATGATGACGCTGTTAAAGCGTATGACCTGGCCGAAGAGGGTATGAAATACCTGGATACTGAAGGGGCCCTTGCGAGTGCTACGGAAGGCTTGATGTCCGTTATGGTTAATGATTCAGTGCGGGACTATGAAGCGCTGATGTCTGAGGCTGTTCTGGTGAATACCTACAAAGGGCTGGCGTTTCTGGCTTCGGGCAATACGGAATACGCCCGGGTAGAGTTTAACCGGGCCGACGACCGGACCCGTCGCGCTGTTGATTTTTTCCGCAAGGAAATCGAAGAACAGCAGGCTGCCCTGAAACGGGATGCCCGGAGCGGGAACCAGAAAGCCCTGATGGTTCGCAACAGCCTTGACAACCGCAGTCTCCAGTCCGCTGTTAACAGTCAGTACGGCGCGCTTTCAGGCTGGTCTGTTTTCCCTGAATTCATCGTGCCTTCAAGTACCTATCTTCACGGTATCTACTTTCTTGCCAATGCTGAAGATAGCGCTGATTATGAACGGGCGGCCACATCACTTTCCCGCGCTGCACAGATGACCCCGGAAAGCAGGGTACTGCAGGCTGATGCAGAACTGGCGACCCGTCTCGCCTCTGGCACACAGATACTGAAGGACCTGCCTCCCCAGGTATGGATTATTTATGAAAATGGCCTGGGGCCAGTACTGAAGGAGGTGCGGCTGGACGTACCCCTGTTCATTGTGCGTGGAACCCGGCAGGCGCCAGCTTATGTTGGTATCGCATTACCGGAGTATACTGAGCGCTCCGCTGTGCCTGGTGGTCTCGGTGTGGCCGATGCCTCCGGTCAGGTGGTGCAGACTGAGAAAATCTCGGATATGGGCAAGGTTATCCGTACTGAGATGCAAGAGAGGTTTACGGGCATACTCGCGAGGGCTGTGGCGTCTGCGATAAGCAAAGCGATTCTCCAAAGCGAGGCTGCGGATCAGTTTGGCCCCTGGGGGCAGTTGTTTGCAGCGGCCTATGCTGCAGCAACAACCCAGGCTGATCTGCGCAGTTGGCAGGGACTTCCTGACCACTGGGAGGCAACGCGCATCAGTCGTCCGGAGAACGGAAAGATAACCTTGCTGGATCACCGGGGAGACGTATTGGGTAACCTGGATATACCACAACAAGCATTCACACTGGTTTATGTTAAGCGCCCGACGCTGAAGGCCCCGGCCACGGTGATCATGCTGGATTTGCAGGGGAAAACCGAAGCTACATTAACGCGCATGCCCGAATGAGGTGAGAAAACAGGTTGTTTACAGATTTTATCGTCAACATAGCTAGAGGCAGGACACACATTATGAAAATACTTCTGTTGGCCAGCTTGCTGGTTCTTGGCCTGGCCGGTTGTGCCTCACAGCCGGAAACCCGCTCGTTGAGCGAGAGACAAAACCTGAAGGTAGATCCGGAAGTGGTCTACACCATGGCGGTTACCGAGCTCTTTGAGGAACGCCTGGTGCAATCCGACGGGAACAGCCTGCTGCATGTCCAGTTTGCGGTGGAAGCAAGATCAGACGCCGAGCTTGCGTGGAAAGTGACCTGGTTTGATGACAGTGGCATGGTTGTTAAAAGCGTTGGTGAGGGTTACCGGAAAGCAACTCTGCTGACCGGACAGGTGCGTTACTTCAGTGCCACGGCCCCGCATGCCCGCGTAACCAGTTACCAGTTGCACCTCCGTGAACCCAAATAGAAGGACGCTCCAATGTTGATACGTGCCATTGCCATTTCGGCCAGCCTTGCTGTTATCGCCGGCTGTGCTGCCCCCGCCCGTTATATTGATCCGGCCGCCGATGATGGCCCGGTCGCCATGACCATGGATTACAGGGATTTTGAAAAAGCGGCCTCGGATGCGGTTGAAGACATGCTGGCCAGCGGTGCGGTGAATAACCCGGACGGCGGTCGTTACGTCATGGTGGTCAGTCGTATTACCAACGACACCATGCAACGCATCGATACCGATCAGCTCACCAAGAAAATCCGCGTATCCCTTCTGCAGTCAGGAAAGGTTGTGACCACTACAGCGGTAGGCCTCAATGGCGCAGAAGATGAAATGACCATGAAGGCACGTGAATTGCGTGATTCCGGGGAATTTGACCAGTCTGGTGTGCAGCGCAAAGGTACACTTCAGGCGCCTGACCTGAGTCTTTCCGGGAAAATTCTGCAGCGTAATCACAAGGTGGGTAAAGAACAGCAGGTAGAATATTACATCCAGTTGTCGCTGACAGATCTGGCATCCGGTCTGGCTGTCTGGGAAGGTGAAACGCCCATCATCAAACGTGGCCCTGACAGCTCCGTTTCCTGGTAGTCAGGGAAGAAGCTGTCAGCACTTTGTGTTAACCGGTGCGATCAGAACGCCCAGCCCAGGCTGGCGGAAGCACCAACCTGATACATTTCCAGGCTGATTGTCTGGTCTGGAGCCAGCGGGTTGGTGCCGGTAACGGTTTTTGCCGGTGAGAAGAAGGCCATTCCCGACAGTTCCAGGTTCTCGCTGAACCCGTGGGTAAAACCGCCTGTGAAGTGCCATTCCTGAACACCCGGGGCAAGGATGTTGAGCAAAACATCCTCGCTGGAGATCGGGCTTTCTCCGTAGCTGACTCCAGCTCTCCAGGCGTGGTCAGGAGACTGTTGCCACTGCCATCCCAGCTTTACGATGGTCATGTCGTCCCAGCCGAACCCGGCACCTTGGTCTGTTCCCAGAGATCCGGGTGTGATGGGCATTACAGGGTTGCCGACACTGTTGATTTCACTGTATCGGATATGCTGGATATCCAGCAGGATCCAGTGATTCTGAATACCTGACCAGGCAATGCCGGCATTGAACATTTGTGGAATGTCGAAATCACCCTGCTCGGCGAACAGTCCCTGGTACTTGTCGAACTCTCCCATTTCCACGATGTTACGCCAGCTGATGCCGCCACGAAGTGTGTCTGTGATTTCACCCTGCCAGCCGATCTGGTAGCCATAACCCCAGGCATCATCGGTGCCGTTGCCTGAAAGGGCGCTGGCATCGGACGAAAATGGAGCAAAGCTTTGCAGGCCCTCAGCAGAAAAACGCTGGTAGGCAATGATCGGCGAAATGCCGATGGCCTGATTGTCAGCAAACTCCCAGGCCACAGTTGGAGCTATGAACAATTGTTCAAGGTTAACGCCGGCGCGGCCACCATAGAAGGTGCCGCCGTTATCGCCGGAATAATCTGTGTTCATGCCCCCGTTGGCAAACACGGAAACACCGAAGGCAGTTGTGTCCGAGAGTTCACGGTTAAAACCGAAGTGGGGGATGAGAAAGCCGTTCTTGCTGCTTTCATAAGTGCCTGGCTGAAGAGAAAACGCGGGCGGCGGCGACAGGGGGCCATCAACTGAATATTCTCTCCTTGGAGAAAATACCTCGATGCCACCGTCAATCCGGTTGCCCACAAAAACCATACCTGCCGGGTTGGTAGCTGCAGCCATGCTGTCCTGGGATAAAGCTGAACCCGCACCCGCCATGCCCATGCTGATGGTGCCGTAACCGTGGCTCAGGTAGCCATTGGTTGCCAGTGCGGTGGTTGGAGCGAGTGTGGCGAGAGCGAATACTCCCAGAGCCAGATTGATGCGCATGTAAAACCCATTCAGTTAAGCGTCATATCGTTGATAGCTGTCTTTTTACAGGTCTTTGGTTATAAGAGGAAGTAACAAATATCCATATGGTTATATTGAGTGCGTCGCCTCGCAAAAAGCTGTTAATCAGTCATACTTGGCGTATATCGGATATCTAACTGATAATCTGAACAAAACAGGAACAACAGGATCTAAAGTGGCTTCCTTCCAATTCAAAGAGCGGCTTCAGGCTGCAGAAACCTGGATTCTTGCAAACCCGAACCCGCCAAAGACCTGGCCCTGGACCTGGCTTTACAAGGTAGGGCGCTCCGCATACGCACTGATGCGTGACGTGATCAGTGGGCAGCTGACCCTGCATGCCATGAGCCTGGTTTACACCACGTTGCTCAGTATTGTGCCTTTGCTGGCACTGAGTTTCTCAGTACTGAAAGCTCTGGGTGTTCACCAGCGCATGGAACCTTTTCTGTTCCAGTTCTTCCAGCCCATGGGCCCGGAAGGCGTTGAAATGGCCGAACGTATCCTTGGCTTTGTGGACAATATGAAAGTGGGGGTTCTGGGCTCGGTAGGCCTGGCTTTACTGGTTTACACCGTGGTTTCGCTGGTACAGAAAATCGAGCGGTCGTTCAACATGATCTGGCGGGTGCCGGAGATGCGTTCAGTCGCTCAGAGGTTCAGTAACTATCTGAGCGTTATCATGGTCGGGCCACTGCTGATGGTGTCGGCCATTGGTGCCAGCGCGACGATATTTTCATCGTCCTTTGTTCAGGCTCTCATAGCCATAGAGCCATTCGGGTCACTGATTCTGGTGGCGAGTCGTTTTACACCCTTTTTTCTCGTGGTAGGTGCCTTCACCTTCGTTTATGTGTTCATGCCCAACACCCGGGTGAAACTGAGGTATGCCTTTATTGGCGGCCTGGTTGCCGGCGTTTCATGGCAGGCAGGTGGAATGCTGTTCGCGTCTTTTGTGGCGGGTTCAGCCAAGTACGCCGCCATTTATTCCAGTTTTGCGATTGGTATTATCATGCTGATCTGGATCTACCTGAACTGGATGATTCTTCTTCTGGGCGCAAGCCTGGCGTTCTACCTGCAAAACCCTGGCGCGGTGGCTAAGCGCACCCATGTTCAGTTGGCCCCGGAGCTGCAGGAAAAAGTTGCTTTGGCTATGGTCTGGCTGGTGGCACGTCCCTTCAGTGAAGGCGCGAAAGCACCACAGCAGGAAGCTCTGGAGCAGGCGTTGCGGGTGCCAGGTGAAGTTACACGGGGTGTCAGTGACAAGTTGATTCGGGCGGGCCTGCTTTCACTGGCAGGCAAGCAGGGCGATCAGCTTGTGCCGGGGCGCTCTCTGGATCTTATTACGATAGGTGATGTGCTTCAGGCGGTGCGCCGCGATGAGGACCGGGTTGTTGACAGGTTGCCTCCCGTGTTTCCTGCCGAGTTGCTGGAGGGAGATCGCAAGAACGAACTTACGACCTTCGCGAGACTCCTTAAAGGCAGCCCGGACTCAGAGGTCAGCTCCGGGCTCCCTCGCTGAGAACAGCTTTCAGAGCTTTACGTACATGGTCGATCTGTTCCTGGGTCAGGTGGACGATTTTAGCAATATCTTCCTCAGGCAGATTTCTCTGGTGAGCGTGGCGTAATACTTCACGGGTGCCAATAACCATGCCGTCACTCAGGGTTGTCTGCACCTGATCCGGGGCGGGGCGCTCTGCTTCCATTAGATAAGCGTGGTACTTGGGAGGCAGGTTCCACTCACTTGCGATCAGCTGGCAGGCCATCCACTGATATCGTGTGAGTGCCTTGGTAATCAGCGTAGTGTCAGGGTCGCCAGTACCACGCTGGGCCCGGCAAATGTGCTGAAGTTCCCTGCTGATTGTTATGTAGGACAGTGCCGGCAGTAACCCGGTAGTAAAGAGTGCGCTTGTGTCCTCTTTACGGAGTTTGCCTATAAACTCGGCAGCACGGGCGCAAGTGAGACCCCAGCGCCAGGCTCGCTGTGCAAACAATGCCTCCCGGCTGTTACGCGCGGCCATCATCGGGCGCATAACCGCGGCAGCAATCACACTCCGGATGCCATTCATTCCGAGAACAAATACGGCCTGGTCGACGGACTCAATAGTATGTTCACCAGTCCGGAAATAGGGGCTGTTGGCAACCTGCAGAATCTGGTCCGTCAGCGCGGGGTCGCCAAGAATAATTTCAGTCAGCTTCTGGCGGTCAGCCCCTTCATCAGAGAGTACTCTCATCAGCATGGGCAGTGTCATGGGCCGCCTGGGGACTTCTTCCATGGTGTTGTTTATAAGACGGGAATGCAGCTCATCAAGAGCAGTGCTCGATGAAGGCCGCTCCGTGTTCAGTTTGGAAGGCTCAGTATCCAGAAGCCAGCAGAAAAGGTTTTCTTCAAGCTGCAGTGTCAGGGTCTGTGCAACGTCTGGAGTTTCGCCTGGCTCTGAAGTTTTCGCAGGATTGAATAACCTCGCCTCAGAAACCGGAGGAGGAGATGGTTTTTCTGTTTTGAAAAAGCCTGTAATCCAGGAAAAGAAACCTGGCATCCGTTGCCTCCGGGTCAGCCAGTCGTGAAAAGGTACGTGTCCACGAAAACTTTAGTATAGATGTCCGCCGCAGGCTTGCACAGACTAAACCGGCTGCGGCCAGTAAACTATTCAGAACAGTGCGCCGCCGAATACGAAGACGAGCTGGCAGACACCTGCCGCAAACCCCAGAGTTGCGCCAACCAGGATCAGCTTGACCTCATCTTCCTGAAAACAGGGGCGAAGCAGTTCCTGGAACTCTTCGGAAGAAAGCGCAACCATGCGCTCCACCATAATAGACTCAACAGCGCGGGCACGATCTGTCTCAAACACCGGGCTATTAAAGGAGGTTTTTGACAGTGCTACGGCCTTCTCCCCAACCTGATTCTTGAGTGCGGCAAAACCGGCCGGGCCAATGGCTACCTGGGTAAGCGCTTTACCTATGCCGGCAGTTTCATCTACGAGCGGTTTGATGTGTTTTCTTACCATGCTACGGGCGCGCTCACCTTCAGGGCCTTCCAGTATGGCGCTGATGATATTGCCCACCGTGAGGATTTCATGGGTCACTATGTGACAGAAAGATTCCGCAACTTCAGGTTGCCGCTTCAGAAACAGGCCCTGAATGCAGAAGCTTCCGATTTTTTTGGGGTGCAGGGGGCGGAAGATAACGTTCAGCGCAATCCAGTTGGTTGCCCAGCCAACCAGGAGGCCGAAGACAGGCAGTACCCACCAGTTCTGATAAAAGTACCAGGCAGCCATTTGAATCAGACCAAACAGGAAGCCGAAGTAGAAGCCGGAATTCACGATAAAGCGGAACTCGGCTTCGCCGCATTCCAGGAAAATCCGGTTCAGCAGCTGTTTGTCGGCGGCGAGACGTTCAATCACCATGCCTTTGATATCAAGAAGGTCTTCAACGTTGTCCGCGATGTCGTCAATCAGGTTGTCGACCAGTCTTGGCGTGGATTTCCGTACCCGTTCGTAGATCAGCCTCCGGCCGGAGGCCGGGAGATTTTCCCATAATGTTGGATGCTCTTTGAGCATCAGTTCGTCGACGTATTCTTCTATACGAGGGTCGACAGAGTAGACGATGTGGGTAGCGAGGACCTTGGGGTCAATCTGCTGGAAGATTTCCCGTACGGTGCCGATCTTTGAGATGGTCGCATCCACGCTGATAGCGGCCATCTTGCTGGCCTTGGAGGGAATAATACCCTGCCAGCCCAGCAAAGGAGGCTTGCCTACGAACTCCAGAGGGTAGAAGGTCATTTTGATGGCAAGCCAGTTGGTGGTCCAGCCAATGAATGCGGCAATAACGGGGATGCTGAGGTATTGCCAGAATTCCGGGTTGGAGAGCAGATCGGTCATTCCCGGCTCCCGATATCTCCCCACAACCACTGGCAAAGAGCCAGCGTGGCTACCGGTGCGGTTTCAGTTCTCAGCACTCTTGGGCCCAGAGCGACAGGCATGAACCCCTCCTTCTCCGCGCGGGCAATTTCCTCTGCAGTGAGGCCGCCTTCGGGCCCAATCATCAGTGCGACATGTGCCGGTTTGTCCATGGACGCCAGCGACTGTTCAGTGCGGTGATGCAGGACGAGGCGCAGGTCGCAGTCACGGCTGTGCCCAAACCACTGTTCCAGGTTCATAACCGGCATGACCTCAGGTACCCGTGCCCGGCCGCACTGTTCTGCGGCGCTCACTGCAATGGATTGCCAGTGGCGCAGACGCTTGTCTTCACGGTCACCCTTGAGTTTTACCTCACAGCGTTCAGTGGTTAGCGGCACTATGCACGATACGCCCATCTCCACAGCTTTCTGAATGGCGTAATCCATACGATCACCCTTGGAGAGCGTCTGGCCAAGGGTGACCTGTAAGGGGGATTCCGTGTGCTTGGCTTCAGGTGCTCCTACAAGAACTTCTACGCGCTTCTTGCCCGCTTCGGTGATTGTGGCCGGGTAATCCTGACCGTCGCCGTTGAACAGCTTCAGTGCCTGTCCGGGCTGCATGCGCAATACGCGGCCAACATGCTGGGCTGCGTTTTCATCCAGATCTGCGTGGTTTCCTTCGCTCAGTGGCGAATCGGTATAAATTCTGGGGATGCGCATGCGTGTTTACCTTGATCAGTCCCTAACAGCGATGTTGATACCTTCTGTCGCGACCTGGGCCAGATGACGAATCTGGTCTTCGGTGATGACGTAAGGTGGCATGAAGTAAACCACATTACCCAGGGGTCTAAGCAAGGCCTCCCGGGTCAGAGAATGCTGATAGACCCGAACTCCACGACGCTCCTGCCAGGGAAAGGGGGTTTTGGACGCCTTGTCTTTGACCATTTCCACCGCGAGGGTCATGCCGTGCTGGCGGATATCCCCCACGTTGGGGTGGTCGGCAAGGTGAGCGACGGATTCGGCCAGGCAGGCCGAGAGCCGGCGATTGTTCTCGATGACATTGTCATCCCGGAAGATGTCGAGAGTCGCCAGTGCGACAGCACAACCTATCGGGTTGCCAGTGTAACTATGGCTGTGCAGAAAGGCCTTCAGGGTTTCGTAGTCATCGTAAAAAGCGTTATAAACCTCGTTGGTGGTAAGCACCACTGACAGCGGCAGGTAGCCTGCCGTCAGGCCTTTGGACAGGCACATGAAGTCTGGTGTGATGCCGGACTGCTCGCAGGCAAACAGAGTGCCTGTACGGCCAAACCCGACGGCAATTTCGTCTGCAATCAGATGCACACCGTAGCGATCACAGGCCTGGCGCAGTTTTGTGTGGTAAACCGGATGGTGCATGCGCATGCCACCCGCGCACTGGATCAGTGGTTCTACCACAACGGCACAGATTTCTTCGTGTTTCTCTGCCAGCAGCTTTTCCATAGCCTCAAACTGACGCAGGGCATAGGCCTCGTCGGTTTCACCTTCTTCCTTGTTGTAAGCATCCGGAGAGGGTGCGGTGAGAACTTCCATCAATAAGGGCTGATAGGTTTCCTTGTACAAAGCCACGTCGCCCAGTGCCAGAGCACCCAGAGTTTCTCCGTGGTAACTGTTGCTCAGGTTTACGAAGTTCTTTTTGCCGGGGTATCCCTGATTCCTCCAGTAGTGGAAGCTCATTTTCAGCGCAGCTTCAATCGCCGACGAGCCATTGTCGGCGTAGAAGCACTTGTTCAGACCTTCAGGGGTTACTTCGATGAGCCGCTCAGACAGATTTACCACAGGCTCGTGGGTAAAACCCGCCAGAATGACGTGCTCCAGCTCGCCGATCTGCTTCTGGATTGCTGCATTGATTCTGGGATTGGCGTGGCCGAACAGATTGACCCACCAGGAGCTGACCGCATCGATGTACCTGTTATTTTCAAAATCCTCCAGCCAGACGCCTTTGCCTCGTCTGATCGGAACCAGAGGCAGGGTTTCGTGGTCTTTCATCTGGGTACAGGGATGCCATACGGATTTCAGGCCGCGGGCGACAAGGTCAGCATTGCGCATGGTGGGGCTCCGGTAAGACGATGGTTCTGCAATGAATAAATCTGGCTGTTAACCTTTTTGGATATTACAGTTAACAGCGGTATGTGGCTATGGGTTCTGCTTCGGTGGCTATCAGGAACTGATACTCCACCGGTAGTCTCTGTGCCCGTAGCGGCACTGTTCGTATCTGCCGGAGCTATTACAGACACACTACAGAAATGCTACATAAGTTTTGTTTATTTATGCGTATCGTTTAGTCGTTAAGTATACATTGCCCGAAAATCGCGAATAGCTATGCGCGATTTGACTAAAAAATAAACAAAAAGATGAGCAGGCAGGTCGTATATGTATCCCGTTAAAGTTGGAAAACTAAGTGTGCTCGTTGTTTTTCTGTTGATGGCAGTTCTGCTCGCCGGCTGCAATGATGTCAGCCCCAAAGCCGCCGCAGTAGAAGCTCCCGCCCCTGAACCAAAGGTTTACAAACTGCGTCTGGCCCAGACCTGGGCTGAGAACGCCCCTGTTTTTGCCGAGACCACCGCCAATCTGGCGCAGATGGTAAACCAGCTGTCAGATGGTCAGCTACAAATCGAAGTGGTTTCAGCTGATCAGCACAAGAAGCCTTTCGGCGTTTTCGATATGGTGAAATCCGGCGAGTACGATATGGGGCACTCAGCCTCTTATTACTGGAAAGACGTCGATTTCAATATGTTGTTTTTCACCACGGTTCCCTTCGGAATGCTGCCCCAGGAGCAGTACGCGTGGTTTTACCATGGTGGAGGGTTGGAACTGACGCAGAAGGTGTACAGTAAACACAACATGCTGTCGTTCCCTGGAGGAAACACCGGCAATCAGATGGGAGGCTGGTTCCGAAAGGAAATTAATACACTTGAGGATCTCAAGGGGTTAAGGATGCGGGTTCCGGGCTTTGCAGGGGCAGTTCTGCAGGAGCTTGGAGTAGAACCCATTAACTTGCCGCCGGGCGAATTATACCAGGCCATGAATGAAGGGCGCATCGATGCCCTTGAATGGGTTGGGCCTTCTCTGGATCTGGGTATGCGGTTCCATGAAATCGCCCGTTTTTATTATACGGGCTGGCATGAGCCCGCCACCGAATTGCAGTTCCTGATCAATCAGGACAGCTGGAAGCGTCTACCTGAGCGGCTTCAGCAGGTGCTTCAGATTGCCATGCGTACGTCAGCATACGATATGTATATACAATCAACGTACGAGAGCGCTCAGAACTGGTCGACCATCCAGGTTGAGTATCCCGGCGTTCAGATTCGTACGTTTTCTCCCGAGATTCTCCAGGCGTTGTATGACGTGACTGAGGAGCAGTTGAAAGCCCGGGCCAACGAAGACCCGCTTGCCAGAGAGGTATTGGATTCACAGTCCAGATTCCTGTGGAAAGCACGTCGCTGGACCCGGATATCAGATCAGGCTTACCTGAACAGCCATCCCCGTGGCGGGCTACGTAAGTAAATGAAGTAATGCCTCGGCCAGCTCCCGAACATGCCAGTCTGTGGGTACTGAACGCGGCTATTGAAGCCGCGCGGGTCGGGAGTATGGCCGAGGATTTACCGTTATTGCAGATGAAGTCAGACTGCTGTCAGTCGTCTCAGGATATAGTTAGGGCCAGACTCGCTTGTCTGGTTCACAATGTGAACCAGATGACTTTGTCAAAGTGTACAGGCGGTATAAGATATATGTATCACTGCCGGAGCCTGAGTTGGTGATTCATTGGCACCTAACTCCAAACCCAAGCACTCCTCGCACCCGCGCGTGATTGTAGCCGGTTCTGCCTCTGTAATGATTAATTGCATGCCCACAGCTGTGGCCGGTAGCAAGATTTCCTGTAGTGGTGTGACTATTGGCTCGGGGTTAGTGGGTATTGGTAATTGATATTTCGTCGTTACATACTGATCGAAAATACAAGCTCCGAAGGTAAAAAAAGACAGGGGTTTGACTGTGTTGGCTTTCGGCGCGGCGCCAACCTCAAGATTAATAGGCTGCCAGAATACATGCTTTCCTAGAAAGGGCGTATGAGATACGGTTGAACCCTATTATTCACGCTATCGAGTAGTGTTTTGGTTATCTACGTGTAAGAAAAAGGACTCCCGCACCTGTGTCGAGCAGTCAATCGCCAGAAGTAGAGATAGTTGAGGTTTTGCGCCGCTCGGAGCACGGCATGACTAAACCATTTATCTGCAGGGGCGAGGATGGTGAAGTTTACTTTGTTAAAGGCACCGGGGCCGGCCGGATTAGCCAGATCAACGAATGGGTTTCCGGGAATCTCGCCCTTGCTTTTGGTATTCCTGTGGCGCCGTTCAGAATAGTTCAGGTTCCTGAAGAGTTGGCTGAGGTATTATCAGTGAAACATGCGGTTGCACTTGGCTATGGCCCCGCATTCGGGTCAAAAGAGCAACAGATTACTGAGCTGGCATACTCTCAAGTTTCTGATGTGCCTATCGAGATGCGCTGCTCCCTGTTTGTGTTTGACTGGTGGATATCCAATGGTGACCGAATGTTGACTGAGAACGGAGGCAATCCCAATTTGTTTTGGGAGGCGGAATCCCAGCGGCTGGTTGTCATCGATCACAATCAATCTTTCGATCCGGACTTTGATTCTGAAAAGTTCTTCAAATACCACGCCTTCAAAGACATTGCACCGAGAGTGTTCGATGATTTGATTGAGCGAGAGCACTACACTTCAAAGATGGAGAATGCCATAGAGGGGTGGGAAGAGTTAGTGCGGGCAATTCCCGAAGAGTGGCTGTATAGAGACCCAGAGATGACAATGAAACTTGATCTCGAACTGAATTCATTGTTAAGACATTTGCAGCGCTTTCGCAACGATAGTTTTTGGAGTCCGAAATGAGCAGGTTAGCGTGCCAGTACGCCATCGTGCGTTTCATGCCTTATATCGAGACTGGCGAGTTCGCCAATGTTGGTATTTTGCTGTGGGTGCCGAAAACCCGTTATCTTGGTTTTAAATTGCTGCGCAAGAAGCATGCCCGGATCACGCAGTTCTTTGGCGAGCTGGAAAGGGGCGTCTACTTAAAAACAATGGCTAACTTTGAGATTGAGCTGCGTAGGGTGCAGGGCATGCTCGCAAATTACATCACTGACTTTGAAGACGGTGATCGGGAGTACGGGTTTCACAACGGCCTGTTTCAAGAATTGATTCGACCCCGTGAAACCATTGTCCGATTTAGCGAGCAGCGAGTGGCTCTTACGGAAAATCCTGGGCAAACCTTGACCGAGCTTTACGACTATTACGTTGGCAGGAACTTCGTCACCAAGGAGTATCAGGAAGCCATCTTGGAAAAAGGTATCAAGCAACTGCTGGAACAACGTGACCTTGCACGGCAGTATACAAAACGTCGAATTGAGGACAAGGTATATGGCGTTACCTTTCCGTTTGTAGAGCAGAATGAGGGGCGTGCAGTCAGGGCAATCAAGCCTTTGTTTCTCGGTCAATCTGACTCTACGGCAATTATCGAACATGGCGGCAGGTGGAAATTGAAAGTTGAGCAGCTGCGAAAGCGTCACCTGCTGAATGGCCCGGTGTTGTTCCCGGTTAAAGGCCCTGGTATTGATGACAGTCAAGATATCAGGCGAGAGGCTTTTGAGGAGACTCTTGCTAGCCTGACTGGTGATGGTATTGAGGTCGCTCTATATACTGAGCAAGATAAAATTATTGAGTTTGCTACCCACTAATTTTGCAGCGAAGCCGTGAAAAGCCCCCGTTAAGGGGGCTCCAGTCAGAGCCTTAGTGCGACAGAACCCTCGACAGAAACGCCTGAGTGCGCTCGTTCTGGGGGTTGTCGAATACATCGTCTGGCTTGCCCTGTTCTACAATCTGGCCTTCGTGAATGTAAATCACGCGGTCAGCTACTTCCCGGGCGAAGCCCATCTCGTGGGTGACGACCATCATGGTCATGCCTTCTTTGGCCAGTTCCCGCATTACGTCCAGCACTTCACCGATCATTTCCGGGTCCAGTGCAGAGGTGGGCTCATCAAACAGCATCAGTCGCGGTTCCATGGCCAGGGCGCGGGCTATGGCAACCCGTTGCTGCTGGCCGCCGGAAAGGTGGCCGGGGTATTTATCGGCCTGGCTGCCGATTCCCACTCGCTCCAGCAGGCGTTCTGCAGTGGCGTTGGCCACAGGCTGGGGCGCGTTTTTGACTTTCTGGGGCGCCAGCATGATGTTCTTTTTCACCGTAAGGTGAGGGAACAGGTTGAACTGCTGGAACACCATGCCCACTTCTTTGCGAATCTGTGCGAGAGCCTGCTGGTTGCCGCCATGCGGAGCGAGTTCCTGACCTTCGACTTCAAGGTGGCCGGATTCGAACTCTTCAAGCCCGTTCACACAGCGGATCAGGGTGGATTTGCCCGAGCCGCTGGCACCGATAATGACAACTACCTCGCCTTGTTCCACTGTTAAATCAATATCTTTGAGGACATGCACCTTGCCAAAGTACTTGTTCATGCCCTTCATTTTTACAATCTGAGTCATGGGTCAGGTTCCTTCAGACAGAGGCCAGTCCACGCCGTTCAACCAGGCGAAGAATCATTGACAGGGAGAGGGTGATGGCCAGATACATGATCGCGACCACAAAATACACCTCAAAGGCGGTGAAGGTGCTGGCAATGTAAACCTGGCCCTGGCGGACAAGTTCGCCGACGCCAATAACCGAGAACAGTGAGGTGTCCTTGATGCTGACAATGGCCTGGTTTCCAAGCGGCGGGATCATGCGCCGGAAGGCCTGGGGCCATACGATGGACCAGAATGTCTGAGTACGGGAAAGGCCCAGGGAAAGCCCGGCTTCGGTCTGTCCCTTGGCGATGGACTGAACGCCACCACGTACCACTTCAGAAATATAGGCACCCGAGTTCAGGGCGATCGCGGCAATACCCGCGGTCAGAGGATCAATAGGGCCGCCGATCAGATCGGGCAGGCCGTAAAAGATAAACAGAACCTGAACCAGAATCGGGGTACCACGAAAGATTTCTATATAGGCCGTTGCAGGCCATTTCAGGAACCACTTTTTGTTGATGCTCAACAGGCCAAAAAGGATGCCGAGGGCAAAGCCGATAATCAGGCCGCCAAAAGAAATCATCAGGGTGTAAGGTATTCCCTTGATCAGGAAGGGAATAGAGTCGATGGCTGCTTGCCAGTCAAATTGGAACTGGGATTCCACAGTGTGCGTCTCCGCAGGGGTTGGAGTCAGAAGCTGCCGGGGTGGGCTTCACCCCGGCGCAACAAGAGGAATGGGCCCTGGAGGCCCTTCGGCTGTTACTTGCCTTCAGGCATCGGGCCAAACCACTTTTCGTAGATGGTTTTGTAGGTTCCGTCTTCTTTCATGGAGGCGAGAGCTTCATTCACTTCGTCAACCCACTCACTGCCATTTTTCAGCGCGATGCCATACTGCTGGCCTTCGTAAAGTGTGCCAACGGTTTTGACTTTACCTTCACCCTTTGTACGGGCGAAATAGCCAACGTTCGGGGCGTCGTAGAATACTGCGTCGACTGCACGGGACATCAGAGCCATATACATGTCAGAGCTGCCTGGGTAGGGCGTTACGCCGTCGTTCTTGTCCAGGTTTTTCTTCAGGAAGTCGTAACTGGTACTGCCGATTTTTGAGCCGATCTTCAGGCCTTCAAGATCGGATATTTCCGTTACTTCATTGTTGTCCTGACGAACCAGAATCCGCAAGCCGGAATCGTAGTAGGGGTCAGAGAAATCAACGATTTTTTCACGCTCGTCGGTAATGGTAATACCGGCAATGGCGATATCCACGTTGCCTGTTTGCAGGGCGGGGATGATGCCGTTGAAATCCATGGTATTCACGTCGTATTCAAAGCCGGCGCGCTGAGCGACTTCAGCGATTATTTCCATGTCGAAACCGATCATCTCTCCGGTTTCCTGGTCCAGCATTTCGAACGGAACGAAGCTTGGGTCTGTAGCTACTCGCAGGGTTTCAGCGCTAACCGTGCTGACGGCGACGGTAAGTGCCAGGCCAGTGCCCAGTGTTTTCAGCCATTTCGTGCTCATGCTTTCTCCTTCTCTTTTTTTATGATGCCCCGTTTGCCCGGTAAGGCAGGCCGGAAGATTCACTGCTGATGACTGCGATCTCCGGGGAGCGTTAGTGGAACTGCACCACGTACACTTTAGACTATTACTCAGGAGCGCACCCAATATCAAATGCGGGGCATAAATCGTGTAGCGGATGATGGGAAATCAGGAGGCCGGGTTATGGCCTTGTGGTATAACCCGGCAAAGTTCCGGTTCCTCTGAGATGTAATCAGAATGCGATTTTTTCGCGCTCACTGATCCCAAGGTTTTTCCAGATGCTGATGCTGGGTTCAGCCTGGTTCAGAGTGTAAAAATGCAGCCCCGGGGCGCCGGCTTCCAGCAGTTTTTCACACATGCGGGTGATCACTTCCTCGCCGAACTTGCGGATGCTGACACTGTCATCTCCGTAGGCCTCCAGCTGCTTGCGGATCCAGCGGGGGATTTCCGAGCCACACATGTCCGAGAACCGGACCAGGCTGGAGAAATTGACGATGGGCATGATGCCCGGCACCACCGGAATGGTGACCCCCATCTTTTCCAGCCGGTCAATAAAGTAGAAGTAGCTTTCCGGGTTGAAGAAGTACTGGGTAATGGCGCTGTTGGCGCCGGCTTCTACCTTGCGGGCGAAGTTTTTCAGATCTTCTTCGGCATTGCGGGCCTGGGGATGGAACTCCGGGTAGGCCGCTACTTCCAGGTTGAAATGGTCGCCACTGTGCTCGCGGATGAATTCAACCAACTCATTGGCATAACGCATTTCGCCAGATGCACCCATACCGGAAGGCATGTCACCCCGAAGGGCGACAATCCGGTTGATACCATTCTCTTTATACAGATCCAGAAGCTCCGATATCTCTTCCCGCGTACCACCGACGCAGGAGAGATGAGGTGCAGTAGAAATGCCCTGCTGGTGCAGGTTGAGCACGGTTTCAATGGTGCGATCCCGGGTGGAACCGCCCGCACCGAAGGTGACCGAGAAAAAATCCGGATTCACCCCGGCAAGCTGATCACGCACCACCTGGAGTTTTTCCTTGCCCTGGTCTGTCTTGGGTGGAAAGAACTCAAAGCTGAAACGGCGCTTGAACTGTTTTTGGGATTGCATGGTCTTACCTGATCAGTATTTGTAGCTTTCTGGCTTGTACGGGCCTTCGACCGGTACGCCAATGTATTGTGCCTGTTCCGGGGTCATCCTGGTGATCACACCGCTGAATCCCTCAACCATGGCACGGGCCACTTCTTCATCCAGGTGCTTGGGCAGAACCTGCACATAAACACCTTTGGCTCGGGCTTCTTCCGGCAGATCTGCGAACTTGCGCTCGAACAGGTACATCTGAGCCAGAACCTGGTTGGCAAAAGAGCCGTCCATGATCCGTGAGGGGTGGCCAGTGGCATTGCCCAGGTTCACCAGACGGCCTTCGGAAAGCAGAATCAGGTGATCGTTAACGGCCTTGTCGCGATAGATAACGTGAACCTGAGGCTTAACTTCGTCCCATTCCCAGTTCTTGCGCATATAGGCGGTATCGATTTCATTGTCGAAGTGGCCGATGTTGCAGACAACTGCGCCGGATTTCAGAGCCTTGAGCATGTGCGCGTCGCACACATTCATGTTGCCGGTAGTGGTGACGATCAGATCAGTGGTCTGAAGCAGAGCTTTGTCTATGGAGGCTTCAGTACCTGTGTTGATACCGTTGATGTATGGAGAAACCACTTCGTAACCGTCCATACAGGCCTGCATGGCACAAATAGGGTCGGCTTCTGTGACTTTCACAATCATGCCTTCCTGGCGCAGGGAGGCGGCAGAACCTTTCCCTACATCACCGTAGCCAATAACCAGCGCTTTCTTGCCGGCCAGCAGGTGATCGGTGCCGCGCTTGATCGCGTCGTTAAGGCTGTGACGACATCCGTACTTGTTGTCGTTCTTCGATTTGGTAACCGCATCGTTTACGTTGATGGCCGGTACCTTCAGGGTGCCTTCGCGCAGCATTTCCTGCAGGCGGTGGACGCCGGTGGTGGTTTCTTCGGTCACACCGTGGCAGTTGGCCAGAATTTCCGGGTGTTTTTCATGGAGCAGGGCTGTCAGATCGCCGCCGTCATCCAGAATCATGTTGGGTTCCCAACCTTCTACGTCGGCGCCGATAGTGCGCTCAAGGCACCAGTCGTATTCTTCGTCGGTCTCACCTTTCCATGCAAACACCGGAATGTTCTGGGCCGCGATGGCTGCAGCAGCCTGGTCCTGGGTGGAGAAGATGTTGCAGGATGACCAGCGCACATCCGCTCCCAGCTCGATCAGTGTTTCGATCAGTACAGCTGTCTGGATCGTCATGTGGATGCAGCCCATGATATTGGCGCCTTTCAGCGGCTGCTCAGCTTTGTACTTTTCACGCAGCGCCATCAGGGCGGGCATTTCGCCTTCGGCAATCTTGATTTCTTTACGGCCCCAGTCTGCCAGGGAAATATCACGGACTTTATAGTCTTCGAAGTTGCTCATTCTGGTGTTCTCCGATTAGTTCAAACTTTGGGCGCATGAGGTCATTCATACGCCTGAAAATTGTTCAGATACCTGCAGCGTCTTTCAGAGCTGCTGCGCGGTCGGTTTTTTCCCACGGGAAAGCCGTGAAAGTCTTACCGCCTACGGTCATCTCATGTGGCTCGCGACCGAAGTGGCCATAGGCTGCTGTCGCCCGGTACATGGGGTGCAGCAGGTCGAGCATGTTGGTAATTGCGTAAGGACGCAGGTCAAAGTGCTGGCGGACCAGTTCAATGATCTTGTCGTCGCCAATTTTCCCGGTACCGAAGGTGTTTACGGAAATAGATGTTGGTTGTGCCACGCCGATGGCGTAGGAAACCTGAATCTCGCACTTGTCAGCCAGGCCAGCAGCGACGATATTCTTGGCCACGTAACGGCCAGCGTAGGCAGCCGAGCGGTCAACCTTCGAGGGGTCTTTGCCCGAGAAAGCACCGCCGCCGTGACGGGCCATGCCGCCGTAGGTGTCGACGATGATCTTGCGGCCAGTAAGACCGCAGTCACCAACCGGGCCGCCGATAACAAACTTGCCCGTGGGGTTGATGTGGAACTGAGTGCCCTTGTGCAGAAGCTCTGCAGGCAGCACGTTTTTCACAACCAGTTCCATAATGGCTTCTTTCAGATCAGCCTGGCTGACATCGGGGTCGTGCTGGGTTGAGAGCACAACCGCGTCGATACCTACAACCTTGCCGTTTTCATAGCGGCAGGTTACCTGGCTTTTCGCATCCGGCCGCAGCCACGGCAGCACACCGTTTTTACGGGCTTCTGCCTGGCGCTCTACCAGACGGTGGGCGAAGGTGATCGGTGCAGGCATCAGCACTTCGGTTTCGTTGCTGGCGTAGCCGAACATCAGGCCCTGGTCGCCGGCACCCTGGTCTTCCGGCTTCTGGCGATCAACGCCCTGGGCAATATCCACGGACTGTTTGCCGATGATATTGATAATGCCGCAGGTGTCGCCGTCGAAGCCGACGTCTGAAGAGGTATAGCCAATGTCCTTGATTACACCGCGAACCAGGTCTTCCAGATCTACCCATGCGCTGGTAGTGATTTCACCACCAACAATGGCTACACCGGTTTTTACCATGGTTTCGCAAGCCACGCGGGCGTGCGGGTCTTCCATGAGGATGGAATCCAGAACTGCGTCGGAGATCTGGTCGGCCAGTTTGTCCGGATGGCCCTCGGAGACCGATTCGGAGGTGAAAATGTTGTAGTCGGACATAGGTTGCTCCTCTGTGAGCGTTTCGAAATCTTGTGGGTTGGTGTGTAAGTAGTACTACTTACAACAATATCAAAGTTTTTGAATATTCCCCGGGAGGCGTTGCTGTCTCAGGGTTCCATCATCTCAATGGCAATTGGGTTTTCCAGAATTCTCTGACCTGGATCTGGAAACCGTTACGCAACCCGATAAATAGTTGCTCACCAGATTTGAGGCCCGCTGCTACTGCCCAGGCGGTTAGCTCTTCCGGCTCGAAACCAAGCCAGAGGTCGCCGCAGTTATCTTTTGCCCAGTTCTGATCGTGGCTGCACAGGTCGCTGATCACCAGACAACCGCCGTTATTCATCAACGCCGCTGCATCCAGAAAAATATCTGCAGGACTGGGTACGTGGTGCAGCACCATATTGGCCACTACCAGATCAAACGCGTCCCCGCGGGCCAGCAGTGTGTCGGTTATTCCTTCTATCAGATCGACATTGTTAAGGCGCTGGTCAATGCAGGTCCGGGTGGCCTTGGCCAGCATGTCCCGACTGTTATCCAGTGCGACAACATGGTCACTAAGCTCGGATAACACGGGCAGGAAACCACCTTCACCCGGCCCGATTTCCAGAGCTGTCTGCCACTGGTGTTTGCGTGTCCGCTTCCGGATCATGTCGGCCACTGGCACTGCGTAGAGATCAAATGCAGCGATCAGCTCCTGCTGCTCCCGGAACTGATCTGAATGCCGGGAGAAAAATGCCTGCGACTGATCCGCACGCTGGTTGCGGATAGATTCAATTTTTTCCTGCAGATGCGCGGGTAAAGGTGCGCGGTCTACGGCTTCAAAAATCTGGCGGATAGTCAGATCTGTCGGCTTGTCGTTATCCAGGTGCAGCGGGCGGCGGTAAAAAATTGAGTTGCCTTCGCGCTGCGGCTCTACCAGACCTGCCTTGTGCATTACCTTCAGGTGGTGGCTCATGCCCGACTGGCGCATATCGAACAGCTGGCTGAGCTCCAGCACACCAAATGTATCGCGCCGCAGCACACGCAAAATCTCCAGGCGCAGAGGATCACCGCTTGCCTTGAAGATAGGGGCAAGGACGTCCACGGAGGATATTTGGTTAGCGTGTGCATTCAAACTTGTCATGGTTGCGGAGTTTAAGTGGGTTTGGGTGATCAATCAATAGCCATATCAAAATATTTTGATATAGAATTATCACTCTTTGAAATCAACCTCTTCGGGAATCCACGCCAGGATATTTACACAGAAGTCTCATCATGATTTGCCCCGGCACACCCTAATCGGCGAAAATACGCGCCTTATTTTTGAGCAGCTTTTTATCGCTCCATTAAAAGCCCTGGGTTGCTCCCTACTTTCCCTGAAAAACATTGGAGAAACGTTAATGCCCTCTCGTAAAGATCTCGCCAACGCCATTCGCGCGCTGAGCATGGATGCGGTTCAGAAAGCCAAATCCGGCCACCCGGGTGCGCCCATGGGCATGGCTGATATCGCCGAGGTACTGTGGAACGATTACCTGAGCCACAACCCTGCTAATCCACAGTGGGCCAACCGCGACCGTTTTGTACTATCCAACGGCCACGGTTCCATGCTGCAGTACTCGCTGTTGCACCTGAGCGGCTACGACGTTTCCATCGACGACCTGAAAAACTTCCGCCAACTGCACTCTAAAACACCGGGCCACCCGGAATACGGTTACACCCCGGGTGTAGAAACCACCACCGGCCCGCTGGGGCAGGGCATTGCCAACGCAGTGGGTTTCGCACTGGCAGAGAAAACCCTGGCGGCGCAGTTCAACCGCTCCGGCCATGAGGTTGTTGATCACTACACCTACGCATTCCTGGGCGATGGCTGCCTCATGGAAGGCATCTCTCACGAAGTATGTTCACTGGCGGGCACTCTGGGCCTGGGCAAGCTGATCATGTTCTACGACGACAACGGCATCTCCATTGATGGCGAAGTTGAAGGCTGGTTTACCGACAACACACCGCAGCGCTTCGAATCCTACGGCTGGCAGGTAATCCCCAAGGTTGACGGCCATGATGCCGACGCCATCCGTGCCGCTGTTGAGGCTGGCCGTGCCAACACCGAACAGCCCACACTGATCTGCTGCAAAACCATCATCGGCTTCGGTTCACCCAATAAACAGGGTAAAGAAGATTGCCACGGCGCCCCGCTGGGTGATGATGAAATTGCACTGACCCGCGAAGCCCTGGGCTGGACTTACGGCCCGTTTGAGATTCCTGCCGACATCTACGAAGCCTGGAATGCTAAAGATAAGGGCGCCAGCGCCGAAAGCGCCTGGAACGAAACCTTTGCAGCATACGAAAAAGCCGAGCCGGAGCTGGCTGCTGAACTGAAGCGCCGCATGGCTGGTGATCTGCCTGCAGATTTCTCTGAAAAAGCTCAGGCTTACATTCAGGAATGTCAGGACAACAGCGAAACCATCGCCAGCCGCAAGGCTTCCCAGAACACCCTGAATGCCTACGGCCCGCTGCTGCCGGAACTGCTTGGCGGCTCTGCCGACCTGGCCGGTTCCAACCTCACTATCTGGAGTGGATGCAAAGGCGTGAGTAAAAACGATGCCAGCGGCAATTACATCTATTACGGTGTGCGTGAGTTCGGCATGGCAGCCATCATGAACGGCATCGCCCTGCACGGCGGTTTTGTACCATACGGCGCGACCTTCCTGATCTTTATGGAATACTGCCGTAACGCCGTGCGCATGGCCGCACTGATGAAGCAGCGTTCCATCTATGTTTTCACTCACGACTCTATTGGCCTGGGTGAAGATGGCCCGACTCACCAGCCGGTTGAACAGCTGGCCAGCCTGCGCACCACGCCGAACATGAGCACCTGGCGCCCGGCCGACGCCGTAGAATCTGCCGTTGCCTGGAAAAGCGCTCTGGAACGCAAAGACGGCCCCACGGCCATGATCTTCTCCCGCCAGAACCTGCCTGCCCAGGCCCGTGACGCGCAACAGTTGGCGGATGTGGCTAAAGGCGCCTACGTGCTGAGCGACAGCGAAGGCACACCGGATCTCATCCTGATTGCCACCGGCTCGGAAATAGGCCTGGCACAGGACAGCGCTGCCAAACTGCGGGAGCAGGGCAAGAAAGTTCGCGTTGTATCCATGCCATCTACTGATGTATTCGATGCCCAGAGCGCCGAGTACAAGCAGCAGGTGCTGCCCCTGGAAGTTACCAACCGTATCGCCGTCGAAGCCTCGATTGCAGATTACTGGTACAAGTATGTGGGCCTGGACGGTCGCGTTGTGGGCATGACCACCTTTGGTGAATCTGCTCCTGCCGGCGAGCTGTTCAAAGAGTTCGGCTTTACCGTAGAGAACATCCTTGAAGTGGCTGCGGAACTGCTGGACGCCTGATGACAGCACCTGCGCCCTTTCGCATTGCGATCAACGGGTATGGCCGGATTGGCCAGTGCGTGTTGCGTGCTCTGTACGAAAACGGTTTTCGCGATCACCTCCAGGTGGTCGCGATTAACGAGCTTTCCGATATAGACACGATTGCACACCTGACCCGCTACGACTCTACCCATGGCCGGTTCTCCGGAAGCATCGCAGTGCAGGGGCAGGATCTGATCATCAACGGTGATCCCATTCGCGTGCTCAGCCAATCAGACCCGGCGGAGTTGCCGTGGAATGAACTGGACATTGATCTGGTACTTGAATGCTCCGGCTCCTACTCCGACCGGGCCACGGCTGAGCGACACCTTCAGGCGGGGGCAAAACGACTGCTGTTTTCCCAGCCTGCTGAATCGGATGTGGATCGCACGGTGGTATACGGCATCAACGAGACAGAAATCACAGAAGCCGATCGCATAGTGGCTGCAGGTTCCTGCACCACCAACTGCCTGGTGCCGGTGATCTGTGTGCTCGATAAAGCCTTTGGTGTGGAGCAGGGCAGTACCACCACCATTCACGCCGCCATGAATGACCAGCCAGTCATAGACGCCTACCATCAGCAGGACCTGCGCCTCACCCGCAGTGCGCTCCACAACATAGTCCCGGTAGATACAGGGTTGGCGCGCGGTGTTGAGCGACTGCTTCCGCACATGGAAGGGCGCTTCAGCTCCGTGGCTTTGCGCGTACCCACCATGAACGTGTCCGCCATTGATATGGTGTTCAACGTGAGAGAAACCACCGATGTGGCCGCCGTAAACCGGGTGCTGAAGGAAGCCGCAAACGGCCCTCTGAAAGGCATTCTTGGCTACACCGATGAACTGCTGGCCAGTTCCGACTTCAACCACGATGCCCATTCCGGTGTTGTGGACGGCGGCCAGACCCGGGTAACCCGGGGGAACATGGTAAAGCTGCTGGTCTGGTTTGATAACGAATGGGGATTTGCCAACCGGATGCTGGATGTAAGCCAGAGCTGGCTGGGGAAAACCGCAGAGGTTCAAGAGTGAAAAGAGGCCTGGCCAGAATGCCTGCCTCCATCTTCATGATTTAAACGTTAAGGATATTAGTGTTATGGCCATCAAAAAAATGACCGACCTGAACCTCGCTGGCAAGCGGGTTCTGATCCGCGAAGACCTCAACGTGCCGGTAAAAAACGGCGTGATTTCCAGCGATGCCCGCATTCGCGCATCCCTGCCGACCATCAAGGCAGCCAGAGATGCCGGTGCCAAAGTTATGCTGATGTCCCATCTGGGCCGCCCGGAAGAAGGCGTATACGACGAAGCCTCCTCCATGAAGCCGGTTGCTGATTACCTCACCGGAGTGCTGGGCCAGGAAGTGCGCCTGATTAAAGATTACCTCGGTGGCGTTGACGTTGCCGACGGCGAAGTTGTGCTGTTCGAGAATGTTCGCTTCAACAAAGGTGAAAAGAAAGACGATGAAACCCTGGCAAAGCAATACGCTGCCCTGTGCAACATCTACGTGATGGACGCCTTCGGCACAGCCCACCGTGCCCAGGCATCTACCCACGGCGTAGCCCGCTTTGCACCGGAAGCCTGCGCAGGCCCACTGCTGGCTGCGGAACTGGAAGCCCTGGGCAAAGCCCTGGATAACCCGGCCAAACCGGTTGTGGCCATTGTTGGTGGCGCCAAAGTCTCTACCAAACTCGACGTGCTCAACGCCCTCGAAAAAGTGTGTGACCAGATCATCGTAGGCGGCGGCATCGCCAACACCTTCCTGGCTGCAGCTGGCCACCCCGTTGGCAAATCCCTGTGCGAACACGAACTGCTGGATACAGCCAGGGACATCGCCTCCCGGGTTAACATCCCGCTGCCGGTCGACGTAGTGGTTGCCAGCGAATTTGCGGAAAATGCCACAGCCACCATCCGGAACATCTCCGACGTGACTGAAGACGATATGATCCTCGACGTAGGCCCGGAAACCGCAGGCCAGTTCGCGGAACTGCTCAAGAACGCCAAAACCATTCTGTGGAATGGCCCCGTAGGCGTGTTTGAGTTTGATCAGTTTGGCAACGGCACTAAAACCCTGGCCGAAGCCATCGCCGAGAGCGATGCTTTTTCTCTGGCTGGCGGCGGCGACACAGTTGCAGCCGTTGACAAATACGGCATAGCTGACAAGATCTCTTATATTTCCACTGGTGGTGGAGCCTTCCTGGAATTTGTGGAAGGTAAAGTCCTGCCGGCCGTTGCCGTGCTGGAAGAACGCGGCGCGTAGAGCGCTCAGATTAAAACAGAATCGCAAGGGGCCGGGGCAGCAGGCTCCGGGACTGTCGGCAGCAAGGATGCTGCCGTCAAGCTTACAGGGATGTATTCACAGCGTGTCCCGGAGACTGCTGCTGCCCCGGCCAAGGTAGACTTACAAGTTTGCAGTTTGAATTTAAATTAATTAATCACGATTGCCCCTAACCGAGGAGACAACCAAATGGCCCTGATTTCGATGCGGCAAATGCTGGACCACGCCGCCGAGCATGGTTACGGTGTGCCAGCCTTTAACGTAAACAACCTGGAACAGATGCGCGCCATCATGGAAGCCGCCGACAAAACCGATTCCCCGGTTATTGTCCAGGCCTCTGCAGGTGCCCGTAAATACGCCGGAGCCCCCTTCCTGCGCCACCTGATCCTTGCGGCCATTGAAGAGTTTCCGCATATCCCGGTAGTTATGCACCAGGATCACGGCACCAGCCCGGCCATCTGCCAGCGCTCCATCCAGCTGGGCTTCAGCTCCGTAATGATGGACGGCTCCCTGGGCGAAGACGGCAAAACACCTATGGACTACGAATACAACGTAGACGTAACCCGCCGTACCGTAGAAATGGCACACGCCTGTGGCGTATCTGTAGAAGGCGAACTGGGTTGCCTGGGCTCCCTGGAAACCGGCCAGGCCGGTGAAGAAGACGGCATTGGCGCCGAAGGCACTCTGGACATGAGCCAGATGCTGACCGACCCGGAAGAAGCCGCCGACTTCGTGAAAAAGACCCACGTAGACGCACTGGCCATCGCTATCGGCACCAGCCACGGCGCCTACAAGTTTACCCGCCCACCCACAGGCGACATCCTGGCCATTGAGCAGATCAAAGCCATTCACAAACGCATTCCGGATACCCATCTGGTTATGCACGGCTCCAGCTCTGTACCCCAGGAATGGCTGAAAGTTATCAACGAATTTGGCGGTGAGATTCCCGAAACCTACGGTGTACCGGTTGAGGAAATCGTGGAAGGCATCAAGTACGGTGTGCGTAAAGTAAACATCGATACCGACCTGCGCCTCGCCAGTACCGGCGCTGTACGTCGCTTCCTGGCCCAGAATCCGGCCGAGTTTGACCCGCGCAAATTCCTGCAGGCTACCATGGTTGCCATGACCGATATCTGCATCGCCCGCTACGAAGCCTTCGGCTGCGCCGGCAATGCCAGTAAGATCAAGCCAATCAACCTTGAGCGCATGTTTGAGCGCTACGAGTCTGGCGAGCTGGATCCGAAAGTTAAGTAAGACCGTAGTAAGCAACCCCGGGCGCGCCTTGCCCGGGGTTGTGAAATCCCCTCTGAATTCCCTTCCCGATAGCCTCGCTGACGTTCTGATCGCCCCATAAACAGACAGCAAAACCCTATTGCTGAATCAAAGCATTAATCTGGCGATGCGCTGGGCCTGTTCTTAAATTCAGGCGGCCATCGGATATGTTTACCTGTTTTGTGGAGTTTTTGGCCCCAGCCCGAACGCTAATTCGTAATATATCGTTCGACTAGCCTATCGAGTTCCTCGCTATGGTAAAAATCAATACATTTCTTTGTGTTGAACTCAACTGGGGCTTTTCCGTGATATTTCTTTTTCAGGAATTCGCGCCCCATTAAAGTAGCCTCTGTATAGGCTTCAATAGGGCCCGTTCCAAATTCAAGGAAACCAGCAGCGGTAGCGCTGGCATCCTTCCTTAATTCGGCATCTTCGAACGCATCGGCAAGACAGGTGCTCAAGGCGTAGTTTTTAAAAATTGTTTCCGGAGGGTAGGTTGGGGTGCTGGGGCGATCAGCACTCGCACACGCGTTCTGAGCAAAAACAGCACAAAGTAATAAAGCCTTTTTCATTTTAATTCCCAGAACAATGCTCTTTGCGCTCTTGGAAAGTAACCGCTGTCTTTGAGTAGATGTTTGATGGACACTCGATCAAAATAAACCGTACCTCGTGTGCATGGAGCGATCAATGACCACGTTAGCGACAGTAAATCTGCTGGAGTGAAATAGCAGACTAACACTCTCCCTCGTACTGGAAACGGTGCTTGATAATTAGCGCCAGCGCCATCATATTTTATCCAAGTGGGCGCAAAGCAAAGAAAAACAACGGTAGGGCGCCAGTGCATGTTGGGGCAGGCGGTTGGTGCATTGAGGCAGTTACGTGCAGCTCTAACCATCGCATTAAATTCTTTTTGGGCCGAAGGCCCTTATTGGACGCCCTTGTCAGAGCACCGTTTTATGCAGGCGCTATATGTATGAATAAAAATACCCTGATCACAGTCCTGGTCACGATAGTGAGCGCCATCATCTTCTGGAATGTATTGGCGGAGATGGTTGTGTATTACGAGATGGCGGCAACCGGAGCGGAAACCAGGGCTGAGTTGGCAGATGATCTGGGCTTGGGAATTCTACTGTTTGCGGTCGTCCCACCAGGTACGCTGGCTCTTTCTTTAGTTACGGCCTGTATAACGCGGGGTCTACTGAAGCGACACGGACAGTGAAAGGTTGCCAGGTTATGGATCTAGACAAGCTCACCAGACTGCATCGATATGCGGCTTTTATGGCAGGCTTGTTTTTTGTGGCCGGCTTTATAAAGGCGTCTTTCCACGGCGGAGACGCTGATATTGCCGCCGACGTCTGGTTATTCGGCTTTTCGGTTTATTTGCCTTTCTATGTTCTGTATTCGGAGGGTACAGGGATTATCAGCGGGCCTTATGTCGGAGAGATTCAAAAGGAAACTGGGATGGTTGGTTTTCGCCTTCTTCAGTGTCTGTATTTAGTTGTGGCAATCACGTTTTTCTTGCTGACCGTGGGAAACATCACATAACACTCGGCTGTTGCTGGATGCTCTTGCACTACCCAATCCGGCGCCCCTCATGCCTCTCAATGTGTTCCCAGGCTCAGGGTCAGAACGCCCGATTGTTGAGAGAAGTTAAGCTGTCCAAGTACACTCATACCCAGCAGAACCATGTCCGGGTCCATGTCCGGGCTGATGGTGCCGGGTACATTATTGAATGTGATATCGCCCAGGCGGAGTTCTGGAATGGTTGTATTCCAGACACGTACTGTGCCAGCAGCAGTGCGTGCAAGGCTAGGCTGCATCCGGACAAGGCCTGCTTTTTCGGCGATGTGTTCTGAGACAGACACGGTTGTCGCACCCGTATCCAGAATGAAGGTTACGTTTTGGTTGTTGATGGTACCGTTTGCCAGATAATGGCCCTGGCGGTTGGCCTGCAGTTTGATTTCGGTGGTGCCGTCGCGAGAGTGACTGACCAGTTGCTGGTTAGGGTTGGTTTTGTGGGACTCCCAGCTACCGAGTAAATAGGTCGCAGCGGAGAGGAACACAATCCAGAAAACAGCGAAGTAAAGAAGGTATCGGGTTTCGGGTCTGATGATGCCAGGTTTACTCATTCTGTTCCTTTTAGTGGGGCGTCCGACAGGCTGTTTGAAGTCTAACCCATTCCGGGCACAAGAGCAGGGAGGCAGGTAGATTACAGATGTTTGAACGCACTACCATAAAGGTGCCCCAGCTGATTTTCAGCGCGGAATTATGCAGTTGTCGGGCATCGGTTTTGCAGAGCTGCAAGTGTTAAGGCTATAGAAAAAGGAGAAGATGTAAATGGATGAGTCTAAGCAAAAAATTGCACTGTTCATCGATGCGGACAATGCCCCTGCTGGCAAGTTTGAGGATGTTCTCAGTGAAGTCGCCAAATATGGTGTTGTAACCATAAGAAAAGCCTATGGAAACTGGAAAAAAGCTTCCTTGAAAGGCTGGGAGGACCTTCTGCATGAATATGCTATTCAGCCAGTGCAGCAGTACGACCTCTCGAAAGGAAAGAATGCATCGGATATCGCGCTGGTTATTGATGCCATGGATGTGATGTACACCAAGGATATAGACGTGATGTGTTTCGTGTCGTCTGACTGTGACTTCACGCCAATGGTTACCCGTGCCCTGGCCGAGGGTAAGGTGGTTCTAGGCTTTGGCGAACGGAAGACACCCTCGCCATTTGTTAACGCGTGCTCCAAGTTTTTGTTTCTGGACCAGGGACCAGCTAAGAATGATGCAGAAGAAACCATAACGAAAAATATAAAATCAGATACAAAGCTGATCAGTCTGCTTCGTCAGGCAATTGAAGCGACGGAAGAGGATGATGGCTGGGCAGCCTTGGGGCCTGTCGGGTCGCACATTTCAAATAAGACCTCGTTTGATACCAGAAACTACGGCTATAGAAATCTGAGTAGTCTCATCAAGGCAATAGATCTGTTTGAGCTGAAGCGTGGCCCGGGTAATTCCTATCTGGTGAGGGATGTCCGGAAGAAAAAAACGGCGTAATGAACCAGCAACTCAGTGGAGTAAGCCCTAACCACCCTTCCGGCCAAGCTTCTCCAGCACCATCAGCGTATCTGTGTAGTTCACAAGCCGGTTCAGGTACTCGGGGGACAGCTTCTGCATCTCCGCAATAGCCCGGCTTACCAGCCTGTGTGCATTCATCGGGCCGGCATCTTTTGGTGTGCTTTCGATAGCCTGTTGAATGCGGTCATGCAGGGCGTGAGTGCTCTGGTCCGCTTTGGCTCTGGCCATGGCTTTCAGGGGTTGGGGGGTGCCTGTGCCTGATGCTGATGAGGGTTCCTCTGTTGCCCCGAAAATTCTCTGCTCAAGGGCAGAGCGGGGCGTTGTGGCGGGTGCTTCTGCTGGCTGGTTCAGGGCATTCAGTAAGGTCGACAGAGGCGAAGGTTCGGGGGGCGCAGAGGCAGGCTCAGGTTGCTCTGAGGTTTTGAGTCTGGCCTGGTATTCGGATACCGCCTGTTCCAGTTTTTGCCAGTGCGGGCCGTTTTGCAGGTCTTTACCGCGAAGGCGTTGTTCGCAGGCTTCCAGGTAGCGGAAGCGGACAGGGTCAAACCGGTTGGCACCTGAATGCCTGAGTTCTTCCAGCGTTAAATGCAGGACCGAGTCTGCAGTCATCAGTCGCCAGCCTCGCCTTCTTGTTCATCTGTCGTGGATGGTGCCCGTGGCACTGTGCTGATTTCTACCCGCCGGTTCTGAGCCCGGGATTCTGAGTCTGTATTGGGCACAGCCGGGTGATGCGGGCCGAAAGCGGCGGCAAACACGCGGTCGTTGGGCAGGCCCAGGCTGGTGAGGGTTCGGGTAACTGTCAGCGCCCGTTGGGCTGACAACCCCCAGTTATCTCCATAACGGCTGCCGGGATGCATGGGCAGGTCATCGGTAAAACCGCTCACCATCAGCAATTCATCATGCTGTTCAAGATAGGTTTCCAGGGGCGGGACCAGTGATTCCAGCACTTCCTCACCTTCGGCCTGGAGCTGGTCGGAATTGAGCTCAAACAGCACGTTGCCGCTGATGCCAATGCGGCCATCATGGAAGGTTACCAGCCCTTTGGTAAGCGGGTCTTCCAGGGCCTGCTCCAGAGCCATCCGGCGTTGCTCTTCGGCTTCCCGTTTTTCAATTTCCTGGTCCAGCGACTGGCTGAGTTCCAGCTGGATACCGATTACCCACACAAGCATCAGCGCCAGAATGCCCACCAACGCAGCCATCAGGTCCGAGAATATCGCCCAGACTGGTGCGGATTGTTGTTCGCCGCCTTCCAGCTGTTCCATCAGCCGGCCTCGCTGGTGCCAGCCTGGCGCAGTGCTGCGGCGGCATCAATGACATCTTGCTGGGAGCTGACACTCAGGTCGATGATTTCCCGCGCCTGGGCCACGTAGTAGGCCAGTTGTTCGTCGTGACGGCTTCCGGCCTTGTCCAGTGCCTTCTGGATGTCTGACAGGCTGGCGACCACCTGTTGGTTGGACTGGCTGAACAGTTCAATGGCTTGTGCGAAGGCATCGCTCAGGGCGCCCACTTCCTGGCTGCTGCCGGTGATGTCGTTCCCCAGTCTGCCCAGTTGCTGGCTTTGTTCCTGAATCAAGGTGTTGAAGCGCTCGCTGATGTCTGTGAGGGTTTCTTTGGCGCCGTTGATGAGTGAGTCAACCGCACTCTGCTGGCTGTCGGCGCTGTTGCGCTGGCTTTCCAGCAGGCTGTCCAGCTCCTGTACCAGTCGCTGGCGTTCTTCCAGCAGTTCGTTTTCCCGTTCGCTGTTACGGGCAATTTCCGTCTGCAGCTGGCGGATAACCTCGGCTGCGGCTTTCGGGGTTTCGGAGGCGGTTTCAATCAGGCGGGTCATGGGTGTTTCCAGCGCTGTGCCCAGTTCCGCCAGGTGCCTGGCTGCTGTGGCTTCCAGGCTCTCCAGGCGGGTGGCGGCTGATTCTGCCCGCGCGGCTTCCTGATCCCTCAGTCCGGAAAGCTGTTGGCCTATGGTGGATATCAGCTCGTCTATGCCGGTTTTCTGGCTGTTCACCAGGTCTGCGCTGTTGCGCTGGAGGTGTTCCTGATACCCGGTCAGTGACTGCTGCAGGCTGGCAATGAGTTCCCGGGACTGGACCTGCAATCTGGCGAGGTGTTGCTCGCTGTGTTCCTGCAGTCTGGCATGATGCTTTTCACTGTGTTCCTGCAGTGCCCGGGCAGAAGTTGTACTGGTTTTTTGCTGTTCAGACAGGCTCTGCTGCCAGCGTTCGCCAGCCTCTTCTGTGGTTTTCTGGAAACGGGATGTGAGTTCCGCAAGTTGCTGGCGGGCATCATCAGACCAGGCTTGATGCACTGTGTGAGTTTCTTTTTGCAGTTGTTCCATGGCACTGATAACAATGGGCTCTACCCGTTCAGCCGCCTGCTTCGAACTGTCATCCAGCGCCTTGGTCAGCGACTGTGCGACCGAGTCGGCCAGAGTCTGGTAGTGGCTGCCGACTGTGCTGTGGAATTCCTGCTGGTTGCGGGTAAGGGACTGTTCCAGTTGCTGACCGAGCTGTTCCATTCGCGAGGTCATGCGCTCCATGGCCGATGCCATTTCCGGCAGTGCCAGTGCCTGGGTTTCCAGGGCATGGAAAGCCTGCTGGCGCTGATGGTCTGCAGACAGGTGGTGCAGTTTTTCCCGCAGGGTTGAATCAAGCGTCCGGGATTCCTGTAGCCGGTCCCGGCGGCTGAGGGTTGATGCCAGCCCCAGCATGGCTGAGGCAGCAACACCGGCTATGGATGTACCGAAAGCCAGGCTCAGCCCTGCGATGGGTGCGGCCAACGCACTGCGGATGGCACTGAGTTCCGTACTGTTGTCCAGTGCCGAGGCAGCGCCTCCCAGGGTTACGATCATGCCGGCGAATGTGCCTAGCAAGCCCAGCATCACCAGCAGGCCGGTCAGGTAGGGTGTCATTTGGGGCGCGGGCAGGCCTGCGGCATGGCCTTCAATCCGGCGCTGTACGGGAAACTGCATGGGCTGGGGCAGGGCGCCCAGCCAGGCGGTTATCTGGTCATGGGTTTCGGGGAGCTGGTTAACTTTTTCTGCGAGCTGGCGGGTTTGCCGGCGGAAATTCACCAGCTCACCAAAGCCCAGGCAATACACCAGAGCAATAATGCCGGTGAACGCCAGGGCCAGCCTATCGGAACCAATAAAACCTGCGCCGACCCAGCACACCGCCGCAAGGCCGATGGCGAAAGCCAGGGTAAAAAACAGTCTACTCATCATGGGGTCTTGTTAACCTCGTTGTGGCAGGCTTCAAGCAAACCAAGCACCGGCTCCAGCCGAACATCCAGTTCAGCAAGTAACATAATCTGCGTTTCCTCGCAGTAACGGTGGAACCAGTTTTCAGGGGGCTGGCCTGATTCCTGGGTTTGCTCAGAGGGTGTCTGTAAGGCCTGGAAATGCTGTTCCAGTACCCGGGAAATTTGAGAAAAACACTGGCTGGTGTAGCCAGCCATGGTGTGGTCGAACACCGCATCCAGTTCGGCCAACCGGGCCAGAGTCTGCCCCTGGATTTTCATGGACTTGCGTACCTTGTCCCGGAGTTGTCGGCTGTTCGCGGTGATTCTGCGCCTTAGTGCGAGCCAGGCATTCTGCACTGGCTCAAATTCCGGCTCGCCTTCAAATTCCAGCTCATCGGCCCATTCCTGAATGCGGCGAATCAGGGCCCGGCGGGTAGTGGCCAGCTCGTCGGTCAGCGTGTTTACCATCGCTTCCTGCACTTCGCCCGGCTGCCGTGTACGGTAAGCGGTCGCGGCATCCAGGTTCATGGTGTCACCCAGCCCGAAAAGACGGCCGAGCCGTTCGGAAAGGCATGGTAACTGGCTGTGTTCAGGCAGCACGGCGGTATTGGCCAGTTGCTGCAACAGTCTGTCCCTGGGGCCTGTCTGTGCCAGAGGTGCGGATGGCATTGGGCGTGTTCTCACTCGGGTTTCCGGGCAGGTAGCATGCAAGGGCGCTATTCTACTGGCTAAGGGGTTTGAATGATAATGACCTTACTGTGAGGAAATGCGTGCTTTCGGAAGGCAGCGATTGCCAAAGTTACACCAAAACCGGGTAGGCTAGGTTCTGAGAAAAATAATTCAGATTTTTCAGGGAGATTGGATTGTGCGCTTGCGAATACTGTCGGATTTGCATGTTGAGTGTTTTCAGGAAGGTCGTGATCTGCCGGATGTAGCTGCAGATGTGGTTATTCTTGCCGGGGACATTCACCGTACAGGGGAAGGCCTTGCCTGGGCAGCGGAACAGTTTGCCGGGCAGGAGATCATCTACGTTCCGGGTAACCATGAGTTTTACGGTACAAGCATGCCCGATGCGCGTAAGGCCATGGCTGCCGAGGCGGGGCGCCTGGGCATTCACCTGCTGGATAACAACACGGTGGATATTGGCAAGGTGCGCTTTCACGGCACCACACTTTGGACAGATTTTCGTCTGTATGCCGGCCAGCCTGATTATGATCCATCGCAGACGGAAGAGCGCGCGCTCGCCTTTATGCCCGATTTCCGCATTATCGAGCAGCCGGAGGGTGAGGTTTACACTACGGCAGAAAGCCAGAGGCTGCATGCAGAAGCCATTGCCTGGCTTGAGGCGGAGCTGAGCGAACCCTGCTCGGGGCCGCGAGTGGTGATCAGCCACCATGCGCCGTTACCTGAGTGTATTCCGCCGAAATACAAGGGGGATTCGTTATCTCCAGCCTTCGCTTCGGACTTGCGGGCAATGATGGGGAAAATGGACCTGTGGGTTCACGGCCATGTTCACGAACCCGTTGATCTGCAGGTTGCCGGCACCCGGATATTTGCCAACCCGGGTGCTTACCCGAAGGAATATGAGCCACCACTGTTTGTTGCAGACAGAATCGTCGAGGTCTGAGCCCTTGAGGCAAATGGAGAACTTAATGAATGAAACCAGGCGCCCTGTTAATTCTCACAAGGCTTACCATGCACACGTATATTTTGAGAAAGAGACATTGTCTTTTGCGACGTCTTTGTGTGAGCAGGCTGGTAAAAAATTCGGCCTGAAAGTTGGTCGAGTGCATCAGAAGATGGTTGGGCCGCACCCAAAGTGGAGCTGCCAGATTACATTTGGATCTCAGCATTTTGATGATTTTGTTACCTGGCTTGAATTACACAGAGAAGGGCTTACGATTCTGATACATGCTCTATCCGGCAATGATCTGGAAGACCATACAATATACGCGTACTGGTTAGGAGGCAGTGTTGAGCTCGATTTATCCATGTTTGAGCAGGCAATATGACCGCCGTTAAACCACTCTGAGGCTTGTTGTGACACTTTCTTGTGCTGATAACTTTGTTGAAGTGACCACTGCTGAAGCAGCGGTTGATCGTCTCGCCACCCTTTATGGGCAGGCAACCAGCGCACTGCGCGCGGCTCTGAAACAGTATATTAGCGATCGCCAGCTGCCGGAGGATGCCCGGACCGCCTTTCGTTACCCGGAACTGCGCCTGACGTACCGCGCCCAGGGAGAGATGCCCAGCAGTATGCGTGCCTACGCACGGCTGCAGGTACCCGGTGTTTACAGCATCACGGTGACTCAGCCAGAGGCCTTCAGGCGTTATCTGGAGAGCCAGTTGGGGCACATGATGAGGGATTTCGCAGTAGTTGTTGAGGTGGGTTCGAGCCAGGTCGACATTCCCTATCCCTATGTTGTTGAGCAGGGGGACGAGCTTGGTGCTTCGGGTGTTACCGCCAGTGAACTGGCGCGGGTATTTCCCAGCACGGATCTGTCTGCCACCAACGATGGCACCGCCGATGGCCTGTACGACTGGCAAGAGCTGGAGCAAATGCCGCTGGCCCTGTTTGATGCGGCGCGCACGGATTTTTCATTACGCCGGCTGGTGCATTACACCGGCAGCGACTGGCAGCATGTGCAGCCCTGGATATTGCTGACTAACTACCACCGGTACGTTGACCAGTTTATCCGTCACGGGTTGGATATGCTGCAGGGCGACTCGCGCTTTCAGAGCATGGTATTGCCCGGTAATGTGGTGATTGAGCGGGGGATGGCCGAAGGTGAGATGCAGGCGATTATCGACTCTGTGGTCTGGCATCAGTTCCAGATGCCGGCTTATCACCTGAAGGCGGTTGAACCTGAACAGGGCATTACTTTGGTAAATATTGGCGTAGGGCCGTCCAACGCCAAGAACATAACTGATCACCTTGCCGTACTGCGCCCGCACTGCTGGCTGATGATTGGTCATTGCGGTGGGCTGCGGCAGTCGCAGGTAATTGGTGACTATGTACTGGCCCATGCCTATATGCGCCGGGATGGCATCCTTGATCGGGTATTGCCGCCGTACATTCCTTTACCGGCTCTGGCCGAAGTTCAGCAAGTGCTTCAGCAGGCAGCTGCTGAGATTACCGGCGAGGAAGGTGAGACACTCCGGCGCCGGCTTCGTACCGGCACAGTATTAACCTACGATGATCGTAACTGGGAGTTGCGCTGGGCTCAGGAGCGGCCGCAGATTAACCTCGCCCGTGCCATTGCGGTTGATATGGAGAGCGGCACGGTAGCAGCGCAGGGTTATCGGTTGCGTGTACCTTACGGCACCTTGTTGTGCGTCTCCGACAAGCCACTGCACAGCGAGATCAAACTCCCCGGGGCCGCAGGAGCCTTTTACGAGAGAGCAGTTGCCCAGCATTTGCATATTGGCATCCGCGCACTGGAACTGATGCGCAGCGAGCGTTACACCTTGCACTCGCGCAAACTGCGTAGCTTTGATGAGCCGCCGTTCCGTTGAGCCTGGCCAGGCATCGGTTTCATTTTTATGCGTTCATGTTTGCAATTAATGCTAGTCCCAGCGGCATATGCTGAAAGCGCCATGAGAAAAGTCTGGGTGCTCATAATTGTCGAATGCAAACTCAATTTCAGGTGTGGTCAGATCGCAATTCAGTGTTCCTAGCCGCTCGGTAATTGCCCGGGATGGCCCGGCTTCACCGGTCAAGTACCAGAGCAGGTATTTTTCGCCTTCATAGACCAAGCCTACTACTTGCCGGATTCTCGTTTCGTCGAAGAGTTTCCCGGGGCGTCGGGATTTGATCACTTTTTCCGGGAAGCTGAACCGACCATTTGAGTCGGTTCTGACTCTATCGACGTACTCTTTGTCGTAATCAAGAGTTCGGTAGACCTCAATGTTTTCCAGAGGGGTTCCGTTGTTACGGACACTCCCATGTACCTCCGGGGACAGATGGACATCGTATTGCTTAAAGTACTGCTTTATCTGATCAAACATACCTGCATTGGCCTCATGAGGAATAACAAGAACGGTTGCACATAGCAGCAAGGCCATAATGGATTGGAGAAGCAGTGAGTATGATTTTCCGGGCATGGCTATTACCAGCAATGTGCGCCTTGATCTCGGTTTAATCGGAGGAATATTTGGCAAGAGACTGGCTTTTCAGCGCGTAAGCGTCAGGCAGCTTTCGGAGAGGGAGCGAGAGAGGGCGGGTTTCAGGGCAGTTCATCGGCAACATATCCTATGTTGAATTACGCCGCGCGAGCAGGCGAGTCATCCTTGTCAGCACGATTGGAGTGCTAAGATACTTGAGCCAAGACAGAGTCTCAAGCCTCTGATTGATTCTGTATGCGCGTCCGTAGGTGCAATTAATGCTAGTCCCAGCGACATATCGTGGCTGCAGCGTGATTGAAATCTGGAAATTCAAGATTCTTGAATACAACCACCGTTTCCGGTGTGGTCAGATCGCAATTCTGAATCGCCCCTAGTTTCATAGACACCTCCAGGCCTTATAATCAAGGTATCCAGGAGGTTCAATGAGCAACCCACGCTACACCGAAGAATTCAAAATTGAAGCCGTCAAACAGGTGGCTGACCGAGATCATTCCGTTGCCGAGGTCGCTGCTCGATTAGGCGTGTCAGGGCACAGTCTTTATCAGTGGATCAAACGCTATTCCAAGCCCGCCGATCAGCGTCAGCATGACGATGAGCTTCAGGCTGAGAATCGTCGGTTAAAGGCCGAGCTGAAACGCGTATCGGAAGAGCGAGATATATTAAAAAAGGCCACCGCGTACTTCGCCAGAGAGTCCGATTGAGGTACGCGTTTATTCAGAGCCAAGTGGACCAGTACCCGGTGCGACGACTGTGCAAAATGATGTCCGTGCACCCCAGCGGTTACTATGCCTGGTGCGGCAACAAGCTATCTGATCGGGCCCGGGAAGATCAACGTTTGCTGGGTCAGATTAAACACTCATGGCTTGAAAGCGGTGGTGTGTATGGCTATCGCAAAATTCATCTGGATCTTCGTGAAGCTGGTGAGGCTTGCGGCAAGCACAGAGTGGCCCGTCTTATGCGCAGCGAGGGACTGCGTTCACAGACCGGTTATCGCCGCCGCCCAATGTTGCCTGGGTGACTGATATAACTTACATCCGCACCTACAAAGGCTGGCTGTATTTGTCCGTGGTTATCGATCTGTTCTCTCGGCAGGTCGTCGGCTGGTCGATGAAGCCGCGCATGACCTCTGATCTTGGCGCTGGACACACTGTTAGCAGCGGTCTGGCGGCGCAAGCCACAAGGGAATGTCATGGTTCATTCGGACCAAGGCAGCCAGTTTAGTAGTGGTGATTGGCAGAGCTTCCTGAAAGCGAATCATCTGGTGGGCCGCATGAGTCGCCACGGTAACTGCCATGACAATGCAGTCGCCGAAAGCTTCTTCCAACTACTAAAAAGAGAGAGAATTAAACGGCAGATCTACCCGACACGCGAAGCTGCGAGGCAGGACGTGTTCAATTATATTGAAATGTTTTATAACCCAAGGCGCCGGCACGGCACGAGTGGTGACCTGTCACCGGTCGAGTTCGAAAAGCGTCATTACCAGAGTCTGGCGAGTGTCTAGAATACTGGGGGCGATTCAAAGGGATCTGGATAACGTTTCTCGTGACTCTGGATGTATAATAATTGGTTGTGTTTCAGGTGAGTATATAAACGGTCCCTACAAGGTGGATCAGTTATGAATAATTTAAGTGCGGATATTTCTGATCTATTGTATACCTCAAAAGACGGTAGTTTTCATGATTCCTTTGAAATGAGTCTTTTAGAAGATGACGAAATTCCATTTGAAAGGGTGCCGAAGTTAAAAGGTCTAATTGTTGACTCTGAATCTTCGGAAGTTCTTTCAATGTCCCTTTGTGTCGCTAGGTTGTTGTGTTCGTGGGGAGATGAGTTTGGTCTTGAATTTATGGAAAGGCTTGTTGATTCCCGTATAGATAAACGATTTAATTTGAACCCCCATAGGCTCAGAAATTATGACACAACTTACGAAGAGATATTGGATTCCGCAATCTGTTTTTGGGTACGGTACTCCGATCGAGGCATAGAAAAGGGAATATGGGCAAGGGAAAGGGTGAAAAGTCTTGTAAAAAAATTGATCCAACTTTCAAGTGATCTGCCATTTGAAATTAAAGCCCTCTATGATCAGGTGAGTCGAAGTTCATGGCCGGAAATTGTTGAAGATGTAAAAACGCATTTGAGTTTAATTCTGAGTGATGAAAATCAAAGTCTTTGGAAGGTGGTAGATGCTATAGATTTTGTTGATAGGTATGATTCGGATTTTGTTGATCGGTTGCTTTGTGAACATGGTAAAAGTCGAAAGGATTTTTCTAAAAATTAGGGAGGGTCTGATTTGCGGCTGAATCGTTTTTGAATTCGAAAAAAGACCATTCAAAGCCGATTCATGCGTAATCTTCCTCTCTGGTTGTTCGTTTTTTGCCCGTTTCCCGCCATTTCGGCAAAATTCAGGCGCACGGGCCCTATGCCACCAAGTATTTTTCACCGATCAGCAGGTTGCTGAACGCAGCCAGCAAATGCAGCCGGTTACTGTTCTTAGCCAGGCCGCGATAGCGAACCTTGCTGTAGCCAAACACCTGCTTGATGTACCGAAAGGGATGTTCCACTTTTGAGTGAATGCTGGCTTTGATTTTTTCAGTTTGTCCTCATCCAGCCCTTTCCGGGCACTGGGACGCCTGGCGATGAACCAAGATGGTCCAGTTTCAGGCCAGCGAACTGACGCATGGACTCTATCTCGTGCAGGGCGTCTTCCATCGCGGGGTCACTGAGGTTATAGAACAACTGCATGCAGTGAACTCGGAGCATGGCAGACAACGGATAAGGAGGCCGTCCGTTCTCGCCCTTGGGGTAATAACGAGCCACCTTCTTCTCCAGCTGCTTCCACGGAATCAGCTTGTCCATTCGCTCCAGAAAAATCTAGCGACGGGTTTTGCGTTTTTTGATCTGGTACTCGGCTTCGGAGAAGGTGATCTGATCCACGGTGGCAACGATCCTATGCGGTTGACGATGACCGTATTATCGCTGATTTTTGCGACTTGTTCAGAGTCTCCGTAGTGAGTGATGGTTATCTCGGGGAGATAGATTGAGATGAAGTTTATAAAGGTAAATTCGGATACTATCTTTGAGGGAGACATTGAAAAAATGAACAGGCTGAGTACTTTTGTAAATATTGAAGGTAGGATAGTTGTTGTTGATTTGAATAACCTCGAAAGGATAGAGAAAGTTCCTGGCGGCTCCGTAGCCGCTGATTATATAGCTAATAGTCTAAAATTTGGTGTCTCCGATTTTATGGGGAAAAGGATTTATAGCGGAAGGAAGAAAGGGTTGAGGCTATATTGCGTACCTATAGACTCTGAACGTATTCAGGAATATCTGGTCCTCTCATTTGGAGAATTTCAGCCGGGCCGTTTTCTTTGTATCGAAGAGGGGATATTTTCTATGTTATTGTGATTGTGATTGTGATTGTGATTGTGATTGTGATTGTGAGTGTTGAGGATCAGTTCTAATCCTGGATTGGGTGTGTCCAGCGCTCGGAGCTCCTTCAGTATACCGGTGTACGGCTTGGGCAAACGCCAGTACGATGCCCTGGGTGCAGAAGTCCGGATCACCGGCCAAACCAGCGAGCACTACCCGCTACCTGTGCATAAGGACGTACTGCTGGGAGAACAGAACCCCAGAGGCCATTGGCAGTGGTACCTCCGTGACCCGCAAACCGACGAACCCCTGCTCACCCTGATCGACGGCCAGCCTTACTACTACGAACTGGACCACCGGATGATGCCCGTCCGCTTGTGGGATCAGAACGGCCAGAAGGTCTGGCAGGGCAACGCCGATGCCTGGGGCAACTGCCAGCCTGAAACACTCAACAACGCCATTCACCAGCCCCTCAGATTACCGGGGCAGTTTGAGGATGAACTGACAGGCATCGTCCAGAACCGGTTCCGGGATTACGATCCCGCCACCGGCCGGTATCTGACGCCGGATCCACTGGGCCTCCACGGTGGACTCAACAGCTATCGCTACACCCAAAACCCAGTTGATTACATTGATCCGCTAGGGCTTTGTGATGAACAGCAAGCGCAGAAAGGGTTGCTCGCATCGCTCTGGAGCGGCACCATCGATGCGCTGGCCTGGGTGGACGAAAAAACCACCATCCCGGCCTTGGCCGACCTCCAGACCAGTATGCTGGACGGGCTGGATGAGATGGGGGCCAGAGCCCATGCCAGCGGCAACAGCTGGGCTGTCCCGCTTCTTGGGGTGACCTACGCCGCCACCTATACACTGATGCCAACAAGCGCCCTTGATGTTGTGCCGGTTGGTAAGGCGGGTAAGCTGGGAAAACTGGGGGAAAGTGCGGCGGATGCTGGGCAGACGGTAAGACGGACGGATGTTCCAAAGACCATACCGCTGAGAAACCAGGTGGCTGATTTGTCAGCATCTGATCGAGCATTAGTTGAGAGTATTGAAACATTTCGAGCTCATGGTATATCAAATGCCGATGCATTAGATTACATTCAGAATACTCCGGAAGGTCGAAAACTATTTGATATGACATTACAGTCTGCTGGGCCCGATGCTGATTTAGATATAGTGATAAGTAGAGCGGTTGGGTATGTTGAGACGGGCGTTGATATGCCGATACTGAGGGAAATAAACTCGCCTCTGGTTAAAATAGTGCCCTCGGGCGGTGAGTTATCCATATACTCTCCATATTTTACAAGTCAGAAGCAGCTAGATTTGGCGAGGAAAAGCGGAAGGCCGCTGTCGGATGTGTTTGGGTTGCCAGCGATAAACGATAGTGCCAGATATGGTGTGTTCGAAATAGTTCCTTTGAATCCTACTACTGTGTTTGAGTCAGTAATTGCTCCTACAAGTGAGCTAGGTGGAAAACTGACTACTAAAGGAGGAGGTGTGCAGTATATTGTTCCTGATAGATCACAATATTCTCTTCCTAAATTTGTTGAGGTGATTGATGATAATTCATAGGGTTTATGGTTATGGATCAGCAAAAGATTAGACAGCTCGCTGTAGAGTTTGAAGCGGTTGCTAGTAAATATGTATATGACCCAAGTGTCGATATGCTCATGAAGTCCATGAAAGAAATAGTCGAAAATGCAAAGTCTGGCTCGATAGCTGATGTTGTTGAGTATGTGCCTGGCTCCTATTATTTTCAAGAGAAAGGGTTGTCTAAATATTCTGATTTGGAAACTTCATATTCGAAGCTGAAACTGGCTTTAATAACAGAAAAAAAACAATACGATGATTTGAAGGAGTGGGCAGAAAAAAGGAAGCGGGAATTATTTGGTAAAAAGTAGGTTGTGGCTGTTTTTTGCTAATCAATAAGCACTGTCGGATTTCCAGCGATTACCCTGCCACCAAGAGTCGTTTCATCACTCATCTGGGTAACGGCTTTGTCATTGATAAAAACACCAGTTGAGCCGCCTGTGATGGCACCGGATGGCCTTGTACGTACAAGCTTGTCACCTTGGAGGGCGACTGGCAGTGGTACCTCCGTGACCCGCAAACCGACGAACCCCTGCTCACCCTGATCGACGGCCAGCCATACTTCTACGAACTGGACCACCGGATGATGCCCGTCCGTTTGTGGGACCAGAACGGACAGAAGGTCTGGCAGGGCAACGCCGATGCCTGGGGCAACTGCCAGCCAGAAACACTCAACAACACTATTCACCAGCCCCTCAGATTACCGGGGCAGTTTGAGGATGAACTGACAGGCATCGTCCAGAACCGGTTCCGGGATTACGATCCCGCCACCGGACGGTATCTGACGCCGGACCCCTATGGGATAAAGGGTGGGCTCAACAGTTATCGCTATACGCCGAATCCGGTCGATTATGTAGATCCTTTGGGGCTGGACTTTCAGCCCTGTGTCACAGCCTCTAATGCTGACAAGGCTGATGCTGCGCCAGTTTCTGAAAACGTACCCGCGGCCCAAGAAACAGCTGCTGAGGAGGGATTTGGGGCATTTGTTCTTGGCGGGGCTCGAGAGTTTTTGCATGATACTCTGGTTTCTGCCCACTCCTATATGACAGGATTAACGCCGGAAGAAATTGGGGATCCAATGGGCTTGTCGCCAAAAGATGGTGCGCAGGCAGCCGGGGCACAAGCGTACAAAGACAACGCTTTAGCGATAAACCTGGCGACAGCATTTATTCCGGGGCGGCACCAGAAGATTGCGCACGATATTGCTGACAGTATAGCCGAGGGTGTTCCTCACAAGATTTATTCAGAGGGCTTGGCCTATCGTACTGACTTACGTGAGCATTTGGCTGGCCCTCATGGGTTTAAAAAGAATGGTACTTTACATGGAACCCATAACCTGAATAATGCTATTGAAGCACTAGTTCAGAAAGGAGCAACTTATGAATTGACTCCGACTGGGGTTAAGGGTATTTCTGAACTTAATTATAAATATTTTAATGAGTCGAAGGGGAAGTATGTTAGTGGTCGCAAGACCGTTTATGATCCATCTATATATTCTGATGATGAGATTTTAAATATGTCGCAGAGTGTTGGTGAGCAAGCGTTTGAGATGTATAAGTCTGGAAATGTTCAGAATTTTTATGATATATCTAGTGGTGGTGTCAATTTTAGGGCGTATATTAATTTTGACCCTGATACAGGTGTTCCATTTGTTGGGAATGTTCATCCTATAAATTAGGAAGAAGCTCTAATGGACTTTTTTGAAAAAGCTTTTAATTGTAAGTTTGAGCCGAATAAAGATAAAGATGCAGCAATAAAATTTATATTAAATATTTTAATTGTTAATGGAAGCGTGGATCAGCTTGTTTCTCTGTTAGATCTATCCCAGAAAGTTGGATGTATAGAGGGAGACCCCGGATGGGAGTTAGAAAGAATTGAAGATAAAGATAGAGAGTTGCCTGGGTATGCAGAGTGGCCAAGTTGGGCATATTTCAGGGCGTATGTAGACCCAAGTTGCTTTGAGTTGGCGGTTCCAGAATCTTATTATGATTCTGAAGATTTTAAGGTTTTTCTTCGTCAAGCGATAACGGCATGCACGGATGCTGATGTAAGCTTAGGTAAATTGGCGGAACTGGTTGATGGTATTTAAATATGTAATATAAGATCTAATTTTGTGATTTGATATGCAAATAATTTTAAGTGGTCTCTTTTATGTATAGGTGGGTATTTTAAAATATATTATTTTGTGGGCTTTGGTGGAGTTTAATAAACTTTTGTATTATCTGGATTTTCTGTCATTTTTGTTGATTAAAAATATTAATTATGTGTGTTTGACGTTTGTGATAGGTTTTGCTATTGCTGATTGTGATCGCCTTGGTCAAACATTAATTTTATTGGCTTTAGGGACTCTGAATAAGCCCCCAAAATCAGCGATAGTACGGCCATCGTCAATCTCCCAGGATTCATAGCCACCATGGAGCGGATCACCTTCTTTGAAGCCGAATACCAGGTCAAAAAACGCAAAACACGCCGCGCGACAACTTTCTGAAACGAATAGACATGCTGATTCCCTAGAAGCCGCTGGAGAAGAAATCAACCAAGCCCCTTTTTAGGTCCCGTCAGAATTTGGTTTAGCGGCAAAACAAGTTGGGAGAGCCGCAGCCACTTCTAACCGATAAGCTCCGTGGGGTTACCAACAACAGTTTTGCCACCATGGGTAGCTTCATCACTCATCCGGGCAACGGCTTTGCCATTGATCAAAACGCTGGTTGAGCCGCCGGTAATGGTGTCGGTGGACCTGTACAGACAAGTTTGTCCCTCTGGAGTGCGACTGGCAGTGGTACCTCCGTGACCCGCAGACCGACGAGCCTCTGATTACCCTGATTGACGGCCAGCCCTACTACTACGAACTGGACCACCGGATGATGCCCGTCCGTTTGTGGGATCAGAACGGCCAGCAGGTCTGGCAGGGCAACGCAGATGCCTGGGGTAACTGCCAGCCAGAAACACTCAACAACGCCATTCACCAGCCACTCAGATTACCGGGACAGTTTGAGGATGAACTGACAGGCATCGTCCAGAACCGGTTCCGGGATTACGATCCCGCTACCGGCCGGTATCTGACGCCGGACCCATATGGGATAAAGGGTGGGCTCAACAGTTACCGGTATACACCGAATCCGGTGGATTATGTTGATCCTTTGGGGCTGGATTTTGAGCCCTGTGTCACAGCCTCTAATGTTAACAAGGCTGATGCTGCGCCAGTTTCTGAAAACGTACCCGCGGCCCAAGAAACAGCTGCTGAGGAGGGATTTGGGGCATTTGTTCTTGGCGGGGCTCGAGAGTTTTTGCATGATACTCTGGTTTCCGCCCATTCCTATATGACAGGGTTAACGCCCGAAGAAATCGGAGATCCAATGGGTTTGTCGCCAAACGGTGGTGCGCAAGCAGCCGGATCGCAAGCTTACAAAGACAACGCTTTGGCGATAAATCTGGCGACAGCATTTATTCCGGGACGGCAGCAGAAGGTAGCGCGTGACATAGGAGATAAGTTAATTGTTGCTCAACGAGTAGCAGAGCTTGACCTTGAAGGGCATGCTGTAGTTAGACATGGGGGCCCAAGTCGGGTTACGGACCTCCAACTAGAAGATCGAGCAGTGAGAGGGATTGACCCGGCATCAGGGACAACGTTTGACGCATTTAACTCAGCTAGAGATGGCAGCCCAAAACTTCACAAAGTAGGTAGAAATGCAACAGCGTTTACTAGTGATGACGCTTTGGTGCATGCTGATGACGTTGCTCGAAGCTCTAGGCAGTTTGAAGAAAATATCGCTACCGCTCGAGCGAATGGAGATATGTTTGTCGACCCGGTTGAACTTCCCTTGACGGACGTTTTTGGAGACAACTATAAAAGTAATGTACGCGGTGTCACTCGCTTGGGTAGTAAAAAAAATCCAACTGGACATGTAGATACTGACTTTACAGGTGGCTCAGTTAAGGCCATATACCGACTTGATCAAAATGGTAGTGTTAACTTGCACACCTTGTACCCGAACCCAAAGCCTTAAGAGGGAAAGATGAGTGATATAAAAGAGCCACTACGAACGGTGTTGAGAAAGTATTGCCACGTTGAGTGCTACGACCCCCAGTTAATAAAAGAAGCGATAAAAAACGGGGAGGGGTTCCCTTACAATGTGGATTTGCTTAAAAATCAGCTACGGGAAGCTATTGACAAAAAATTAATTTCGCCAAATGAATATGAAGACCTGACTGAGGAGGACTTTGACTCGCAAGAGGATTTGCAGGCTTGGTTGGAGGAGTTTCTGGCAGAGCTTCCGTGAACACCCCGGCCTCTGGGCACAACGCACAGAGCGAGAGCCCGCTGGCCGGGTACTGACCCAGACCAGCCAGGGCAAAGACCGCAAAGCCGCCACCCGCCAATACCGCTACGACGCCTTTGGCCGTCGCACCCACGGCAGTTGTGCCGACCGCAAACTACATTGGGCCTATAACAACCTCGGCCAGATTGCCGAACACCATCAGGACCAGCACAAGACCACCTACAGTTACGGCCCCGGTGGCCGGATTGAGCAGATACAGCTTCCTGACGGCACCCGCGTCCGTTACGGCTATGACCCGCAGGGCCGCTGGCACACCCTGAGCGTGAATGGCGATACCCTGATCCGGCGCAGCTTCGACAGCCAGAGCCGGGAAACCACCCGTACTGCCGGCGCCAACAGCCAAAGCCAGCTGCACGACCGCTACGGCTGCCTGATCAAACGCAAATGGCAGGGCCAGCAAAGCGCCATCCGTCGTTACCGCTGGGATGCTGAAAACCGCCTGGAAGCCACCGAAGACAGCCTGACCGGCAACACCGAATACCAACGGGATGGCCAGGGCCAGCTGATCCGGGAAAACGACACAGAGTTCCACTACGACCTGGGCGGCAACCGGGTACCCGAAGGTGGTCAACTCCAGCAGGACCGACTGGTCGCCACCGCTGAAGGCAAACGCCAGTACGATGCCCTGGGTGCAGAAGTCCGGATCACCGGCCAAACCACCGAGCACCGCACCTTCGACGCCGAAGGCCAGCTGATCGAACTCAAACGCCCCGGCCTGCACATCACCTACAGCTACGACGCACTGGGTAGGCGAGCCTGGCGAAAAACCGACGCAGGCACCACCCGCTACCTGTGGCACAACGACGTACTGCTGGGGGAGCAGAACCCCAGAGGCGACTGGCAGTGGTACCTCCGTGACCCACAAACCGACGAACCTCTGCTCACCCTGATCGACGGCCAGCCCTACTTCTACGAACTGGACCACCGGATGATGCCCGTCCGTTTGTGGGATCAGAACGGCCAGAAGGTCTGGCAGGGCAACGCCGATGCCTGGGGCAACTGCCAGCCTGAAACACTCAACAACGCCATTCACCAGCCCCTAAGATTACCGGGCCAGTTTGAGGATGAACTGACAGGCATCGTCCATAACCGGTTCCGGGAATACGATCCCGCCACCGGCCGGTATCTGACGCCGGATCCATATGGGATAAAGGGTGGGCTAAATGCCTACCGCTACACCAAAAATCCGATAGATTTTGTGGACCCGTTGGGATTGGAGTTTAAGGCGGTTGTCACCTCAGATAATGCCCATAAGGGGGAGGACGCACCGGTTCTGGATAACCTGGAACCGATGCAGGAAGTCCCTGTACCGGAAAGCCAGCTGTCACAACAATACCTTCACGAGACCGTGGGGCTGGATACGGTTGTTGTCGGACCTGATGGCCACGGTGAAACCATCGGCGCCCTGTATAGCAAAGTCTATGATCCCGAAGGCAANCAACTACCCGGCGTCGATAACCAAGCCGTTGAGGCGTTCAACGACGCCTACCGGCAAGCTGAGAGAATCAGTGAAANCCGGGNTGAAGGGTATACAATGGCCGCACAGGATGCTGCTTTGGGCATGGCGGCTGGGCCTGTTGCAGGTGTAGCGGCTGGAGCTGCGAAGAAGGCTGCTGGCCCATTGGTTAACAAAGCTAAGAGTGCTTTTCCGGGGCTGCATAGGGCAGACGTTACAATCTACAGCCAGTTGAATCGCGGGGAAACACTCCGCCAAAAATATAGCCATCTTTCAAGCACCGAACGAAGAGCGATTATTAATGAGAGGTTGGAAGAGTCTGCTGCGAACAGGCTAGCGGCATTAGAGCGATCTATTCCAAGGGCCCATTTTAAAGGTAGGCACGGAGCCCAAACAACATTAAGTGATCAGTTTGAGCGTGCTGTATATGGTATTGACCCTGTTACACAGAGGGCACGCTACCGTAGAGATGGAAGTTTGGTTACTCCAAATTCAACAAGGTTTTTAAGTCATAGAGACCAATATAATGCCATTAAAAGAGCCGAAACTATTTACAAAAATACTGGTAGTAGGGTTCTGGCAGAGCGACCAATTAAATTTGGATCGCAGGCTGGTGAAGGATTTTACGGAGGCACTGGAGTATATGATACTTCATATAGTGTGCAAGTTTGGTTTAAGCAAAGTGCAGAACCAATAACCGCGTTCCCTATTCTTGGGAAGTAATGAAAGGTTTGAATTTATGTCTAGAAGATTAGATGTATCGGCAGTGGTTAGTTTGATTAAAAATCTCGATACTGAAATGCTTAATGATGACGAATGGAATAGACTTAAAGAAGTTGACCCTAATCAAGAAGAGAAAATGCTAAAGGTGTTTGAAGAGTTCATTGTTTCTGATTATGAGGGTATGGATTCGAGGTCCAAGAGTTTGATAAGGGATGGCTTGAAAAGTATTCTATCTTCATATGAATTTGATTTTTCGTGTGTTTTGCAATTTATCGAGATGCCGTTTGAGCCGATAGATAAGCCAAGGAATTTTTTTTTATTGTTGTGGTATTCGCTTTTTAAAGAGCGGTTTTGGGATGATTTGGTTGTTTAAAATAATACTCCCAGCATTGCTAGGGAGACTCTGAGCTCTAATGGTACGAAGGTAAGCTAGCATCATGTATAATGTAGAATCTGTTCGCCAAGATTAATGTATTATCTTGAAGAGATTTGTCCGGTATGTGATGAGGGGGTGCTGGGCTTCCTCAGATGTAGTGACGGGAAAAAAATAATAATAATGTGTGAAGAGTGTAGCTCCGTTTGGTTGACCCCAGATGAAGTGGGCAAGCAGAATCCAATATACCCAGAAGCGCCTGACTTTTTGCTTCCTGACACTACTAGCATATCCATTAGTGGTGGTGATTCAGGGTGGGCCTCTCTCGAAGAGATAAAATTGGCGAGAATGTGCAGCTATGCTTCTGAGAACAGGAGTTATGAGCCGTAGTCAGAATTCGCTGACTATTGCTCCAAGAAGATGAGCAAAAAAACATGCCGATATGGAGCTATCTCCCGTCCAGTCAATGGCTTTTCCGTTGATGGAAACACTGACTGAACCACCGGTGATGGTGTCGGGGGGGGCTGCACAGACAAGCTTGTCGCCCTGGAGGGCAGCTGGTAGTGGTACCTCCGTGATCCACAAACCGACAAACCCATACTCACCCTGATCGACGGCCAGCCCTACTTCTACGAACTGGACCACCGGATGATGCCCGTTCGGTTGTGGGATACGAATGGTCAGAAGGTCTGGCAGGGCAACGCCGATGCCTGGGGCAACTGCCAGCCTGAAACGCTCAACAACGCCATTCACCAGCCCCTCAGATTACCGGGGCAGTTTGAGGATGAACTGACCGGGATCGTTCAGAACCGGTTTCGGGATTACGACCCCTCCACCGGAAGGTATCTGACACCGGATCCATACGGGATAAAGGGTGGGCTGAATGCCTACCGCTACACTAAAAACCCATTGGATTATGTAGACCCGCTGGGGTTGGAGTTTCAGGCGGTTGTCACCGCAGACAATGCCCATGCGGGGGAAGACGCACCGGTTCTGGGTAACCTGGAACCGATGCAAGAAGTCCCTGTACCGGAAAGTCAGCTGTCACAACAATACCTTCACGAGACCGTGGGGCTGGATACGGTTGTTGTCGGACCTGATGGCCACGGTGAAACCATCGGCGCCCTGTATAGCAAAGTCTATGATCCCGAAGGCAACCAACTACCCGGCGTCGATAACCAAGCCGTTGAGGCGTTCAACGACGCCTACCGGCAAGCTGAGAGCATCAGTGAAACCCGGGCTGAAGGGTATACAATGGCCGCACAGGATGTCGCTGTGGGAGTGGCGGCCGGGCCAGTTGCAGGTGTAGTGGCTGGGGCTGCGAAGACGGCAGCGGGAACGTTGGTTAACAAAGCTAAGAGTGCTCTTGGACTACTGAGAAAGACAGCTGTCCCAGATAGTAAATCTTTGATTAAACGTGAAAGTGGAGGGACGCTTGTCTTCCACGAAAATCTTGGTGGTCATACCATTAGGAAACATGTTGGGAGAACCGATCAGCAGCTGCTACAGCGGTTTGAGGCTGAGCCAGATATCTTAGGCTCATCTACCTATCCCGACATTGAAACAGCGCAAAGAGTAATAGGTGATGTGCTTTCAAGAAACCAGAGTAATATCCAAGATTGGTTAACAAACAGTCCTAAGCCAAGGCTCTCACTAAATGAAACGCTTGAATATGAAATTGGTCGAGTAATTCCACAAGGAGATACGCTTTCTCAGTCTTCCAATAAGTCATTTGTTCTATTGATTAAAGATCCTTTGACTCCCAAAGGTTATCGGGTTCATACATCATTTCCAAAGGCTAACGATTAGTGGTATCACATGAGTGAGATATTAGAATATTTCTTTGATGCATATTTTCATCAAGATTGGCGAGAGGATTATGCTTCGTCATTTAAGGCAGTTGAAGATTTTGCTAAATTTGAATCAATCGAGTCGAAGGCTAAGCTGGTCGGCGCTCTAAATGACTTGTTAAAAAAAGAAGATTTACCACAAAATACGATTAATAAACTTGGTGGAAACTTTAAGCCTGAATCTGAGGGTATGGAAGTTCGCGAATGGATAATCAGGGTGTTGGAGATACTTTGTAGATAGTATTCTGTACCGCTACGGCGGCCTTGGGCCGCCGGGCCTGGCGCAAAACCGAAGCGGGCACCACCCGCTACCTGTGGCACAACGACGTACTGCTGGGGGAACAGAATCCCAAAGGCGACTGGCAGTGGTACCTCCGTGATCCCCAAACCGACGAACCTCTGCTCACCCTGATCGACGGCCAGCCATACTTCTACGAACTGGACCACCGGATGATGCCCGTCCGTTTGTGGGATCAGAACGGCCAGAAGGTCTGGCAGGGCAACGCCGATGCCTGGGGCAACTGCCAGCCTGAAACACTCAACAACGCCATTCACCAGCCCCTCAGATTACCGGGGCAGTTTGAGGATGAACTGACAGGCATCGTTCAGAACCGGTTTCGGGATTATGATCCCGCCACCGGCCGGTATCTGACGCCGGATCCGTTGGGGCTAAAAGGCGGCCTCAACAGTTATCGCTACACTCAGAACCCTGTGGATTACATTGACCCGCTAGGACTGTGTGATCAGCAGGAGGTCAGCAAAGGCGTCTTCGCTTCCCTCACGGACGGAGCTCTTAATGCGCTGGCCTGGGTGGACGAAAAAACCACCATCCCGGCCTTGGCCGACCTCCAGACCAGTATGCTGGACGGGCTGGATGACATGGGAGCCAGAGCACACGCCAGTGGCAACAGTTGGGCGGCTCCGCTTCTTGGGGTGACCTACGCCGCCACCTATACCCTGATGCCGACCAGTGCTCTGGATATTGTGCCGGGTGGCAAAGCGGGTAAGCTGGGCAAGGTTGCCAAGAACGGTGACGAGGCAGCGGAGGCTAGCAGCAAGATTGCACAGCACTCGAACGCTACGCCAACAACAGCGTTAACATCCTCTCCTGTATCCCGAAAGACACCGGACGACTTCAACGGAGTCCACAAATCGGCTAACCATCGAAAAGCGGCTGCAGGTGAGTACAATGCCCACGCCTTGATGGTAGAAAAAGGCTTCAAACCGCTGGGCAATACCACCGGCGAGTATAAGCCGGGCAAGAACGGCATTGATGGGATATACGCCCACCCCAACCCACCGCCGGACTATGTGATTACCGAAGCCAAGTACAACAAAGCGCGCATGTGCAAGACGGCGGATGGGCGCCAGATGTGTGATGACTGGGTGTCGGACAAGCGGCTTGAAGAGGCAGGGCTGAGTCGTTCAGAAAGGCGGCAGGTACTGCGAGGACTTAACAGAGAGGATGGCACTGTAGAAAAATACCTAGTTCGCACCAAGCCAGATGGCACTATAACTACCCGGACGCTTAACAAAAAAGGTTATCTATCCGGCACACCCGATGGATTTTAACAGGAGCGCATGATGGTTAGAGATCCCATAAAATCCAAAGAATATTTTAATGACAACATTGCATTTCGGTTGGAGTGTCTGAGCGAAGATAAGGCCGATCTTGCAAATCCAGAGATCTTAAAGCCGACAGTTAGAGTGAACATATCAGTAGGAGTGATAGGCGACACCTTGATTTTACTCGAACTCCGCTATTCCCGCGGCGATGCCATTGCCGACATGAAAGAAGACGTTCAGCAATTGCTGACTTACCGCCGTTTACAAGCGGCGCATGCCGATGCCTTGCCAGAAGAGGATCAGTCGGATCGTATCATGTGGGAGCGGTTGACCCAGGATCGTTACGAACTGTTCCTGCAATGGCTGGCCTTCGCCGTGGGTGTAGGCATGGATGCTGCTTATATCAAAGAGACAATCGGTTTCATGGACAATCAGGGACTGGATGCTCTGTTTGATCGAATCTGTATCCAACTGGGCGATACCAACCGACCGGTGGCGGACAAACTGCTGTACAAAAAACACTACGCCCCCCTGCTCAAGGTTCTGGATGCCGAGCCTTCCGATCGACCGGCTCTGATGAAAAACTTTCTGGATGGCTGGTACAAGAATCGAAAAGATCGACCGGGATACGATGCGCATACCCGTGATAACGATGGATACTACGGCTACTGGTGCTATGAGGCAGCTCTGGTAACCCGCTTGTTTGATATTGACGACAGCTGCTATCGGGATCACCGCTATTACCCGGCCGCTCTGGTTCACGGAGACTGATATGTTTCGCGACACCCGCCGCAGCCGCGAGTATTTTGAAGAGCTCTTGCCGGAGTTTGAAGAAGGGATTGAAGGCACCCAGCAAGGGCTCGACGACGGTGACTTCGCTCTGCCGGATGAACGGGTAGACGCTGCCCAGCAGTTGTATGAACTCGCTATCTTAAGGTGCATAGCCCATTACTCCAACGGAGCATCCCGAGAACAGCTAGCCCCTCTGGTGGCCGCTATCCTGCCGCTGCGCCGGCAACTGAAAACCGAAGCCGATGGCTTGCCCGTCAATCAACAGGTATACCGCAAGCCGTTTGAGCAGTTCGGAGAGCAGGGGACAGCTTGTGGCTCCCCGAACCTCAATCGGTATGTGTATGCCCTGTGGTGGCTGTCCTTGTTGGTCGCCACGGGCTTGGACCAGAACCACCGGGAAGAGGCGTTAGCGCTGATTGACAATGAAGGAAAAGACGCGCTTCTGGATACCCTGAGCCAGTACCTAAAGAGATCCGATGGCCCTGTGTCAGGCCAGTTGCTCTACCCCGAACTCTATCAGCCCTTACTGGACTGCTTCCGGAGCACTCCAGACGCCCGGCCAGGGCTGATCCGTAACTTTCTGGATGGCTGGTACGACCAACTCAAGGAGGCCGATTGGTACGAAAACCACCGGTGCGAACTGGAGTGTGTGTACACGGAGTATTACGTAGGGTATTGGAGCTTGGAAGCGGTATTGGTGGTTAACCTGCTGGACATTGATGACGCTCTCTTCAGAGATCACATGTACTACCCGGCGGCTCTGAGGATCTGATGTCTCTCATCGCAGGAGTGTAAGGGAGCTATAAGTTGGCGGTAAAAACGAGAAACCATAGAATCCGATGGCCGTAGCCACCGCTGGCACTACAACGACCTGGGCTTCTGCATAAAACCGCAGCGGGCACCACCCGCTACCTGTGGCACAACGACGTATTGCTGGGAGAACAGAACCCCAGAGGCGACTGGCAGTGGTACCTCCGTGATCCCCAAACCGACGAACCCCTGCTCACCCTGATCGACGGCCAGCCATACTTCTACGAACTGGACCACCGGATGATGCCCGTCCGTTTGTGGGATCAGAACGGCCAGAAGGTCTGGCAGGGCAACGCCGATGCCTGGGGCAACTGCCAGCCTGAAACACTCAACAACGCCATTCACCAGCCACTCAGATTACCGGGCCAGTTTGAGGATGAACTGACAGGCATCGTCCAGAACCGGTTCCGGGATTACGATCCTGCCACCGGCCGGTATCTGACGCCGGACCCATATGGGATAAAGGGTGGGCTCAACAGTTATCGCTACACTCAGAACCCTGTTGATTACATTGACCCGTTAGGGCTTTGTGATGAACAGCAAGCGCAGAAAGGGTTGCTTGCATCACTCTGGAGCGGCACCATCGATACGCTGGCCTGGGTGGATGAAAAAACCAGGATCCCGGCCTTGGCAGATCTTCAGACCAGCATCCTGGAAGGGCTGGATGACATGGGAGCCAGGGCCCATGCCAGCGGCAACAGCTGGGCTGTCCCGCTTCTTGGGGTGACCTACGCAGCCACCTATACTCTGATGCCGGTCAGTGCTTTGGATGTGGTGCCAGGTGGTAAGGCGGGTAAGCTGGGAAAATTGGGGGAAAGTGCGGCGGATGCTGGGCAGGCGGCGAGACGGGTTGATGTTCCAAGCAAAGTAGAACCGGGTGTTCCAACATATTAAACTCCTTTTAGCCCTCTAACAAAGGCTCAGAGAATAGATCTGAAAGCCAAGTTGGCGTTGAGGAAAATAACGAAGGATGAGTTCCGGCGATTAGAATGGGATAGACGATTTGCTAATCGAAGAGCAACAGGAGTTCGCAAATTCTGGGCCGAAGAACGGGCCAGATTGAGAGCCGGTGAATCTGGGACTAGAAATTGGACTACTGAACAAAAAGACGCAATATTGTCTGGAAAGAGACCGCAATATAATGGGGAAACTATACAGGGGCATCATAAATACAATGCTCTGGACCATCCTCAGATGGCTAATGATCCCACAAATATCTATCCTGCAACTAAAACGGAGCATTTCGAGCGATGGCATGGTGGAGACTGGCGAAATGATACGTTTGGCGAACCGTCCAATCCACTATTCTTGGAGGAATTTTAAGTGTCTAATATTGTCGTGGTTGTAAATGAAAAGAATGTCGATGTGTCAGTGTTGAAAGAGTTGCACAAAATATTGGGCGGATCTTTAACAAAGATTCGTACTGAAATAAGTAAGGGGCTTCCAATTATAGAAATGGAGATTTTTGACAGCCAATATGAAGAGAAGGCCAGCTTGCTAAGAAGATTGATTTTTTTGATTAGTTGTACCGGGTTGAAAGTTAGGGTATATGAACTTCCTGAAGGAGACTCGTTCGAAACTAGCAGTGTGCGAAATGAGTCGTTAATTAGCATAGAGACTCTTGAAAACATACTTGGTTCTTCAGATGATGAGATGAATAGACAATTGGATATGTAAATCGGTTGTTCCAACCAAGATTTTTTGTATTTTTCACGCGTTGTCAAGAAGCCAGTTCAAAAGCTTTTCGCAAGTTGTTAGCGAAAATGTAGAGGTTTAATGATTCCGGACACCAACGTAGGTATTTGGGTCGCAATAATAAGCGAGATGTCCGATGACCAGAAAGCGACGTTCATTTCCTCCTGAGTTCAAGGAAGCCGCCAGTTTGGTGGTGATCTAGGCCTGCACGATTCCACAGGTAATATGATCTTTAGGGGGGGGGGGAGAAGCACGATCTTGGCCGCCCCGCCTTTTTATTTTTAGTCAGAAACTTTGGTGTGGCTCAAAAAATGAGGCAGTGCTCTTTTAACCAATAAGCACCGTCGGATTACCAGCCACGATCTTGCCGCCATGGGGGGTACTATCACCCATCCGGGCAACGGCTTTGCCATTGTGACCTGCCCCCAGTCTTTAATCCAACTGCTCCCTAGTAATGTCCGTTATTTTTGGATCAGTTTTTCCAAGTCGGAGAGCGGAGGCAAACTCCAGAGGTGTCCGATACCCCAAGGATGAATGCGGACGCTGCTCATTGTAATCCTGTCACCAATTACTGATTTTCTCCCGGGCATGAGCAAGGTCACGGAACCAGTGCTCATTCAGGCACTCGTCCCGGAATTTCCCGTTGAAGCTCTCGATGTAACCATTCTGCATCGGCTTTCCCGGCTGAATCAGCTTCAGTTCAACACCGTGGCGGTAGGCCCATTGATCGAGTGCTTTGCCAGTGAATTCCGGGCCCTGGTCAGTTCTGACGGCTTTGGGGTAACCTCGGAAGGCCGCAATGCCATCCAGGGTACGGACTACCTGTTCACCTGAGATGCCCATTGCCACGGGAATGTCGAGACATTCCTTGGTGAAATCATCCACGATCGTCAGGCATTTGATCCTGCGCCCGTTGGCCAGGGAATCCATCACGAAGTCCATGGACCACGTATGATTCGGTGCCCCTGGCAACACCAGGGGCTGACGTTCCACCATCACGCCTTTGCGTCGCTTGCGTTTGCGGACAGCCAGGCCGGCCTCCCGGTAAAGCCGATAAACCTTCTTGTGATTCACCTCCGTACCCTCTCGACGCAGCAACTGGTGAACACGCCGATACCCAAACCTTCGGCGTTCGAACGCGATGGCTTTGATACGTTCCGTCAGTTCGCGATCTTCTGGAGAACGCTGAGACTGATAACGCATGGTTGCGCGGGATAACCCGACGAGTGAACAGGCTTTGCGCTCAGATATCGTTGTCTCTGACAGCATGGTGCGCACCGCCTCGCGCTTGTTCCCGACGGTCAGTACTTTCGGTTGAGAGCCGCCTTCAGAGCTTCTGCATCAAGCATGGACTCGGCCAGCAATTTCTTGAGCCGGGCATTCTCTTCCTCCAGGGCCTTCAGCCGACGTGCTTCAGAGACTTCCAGGCCGCCATATTTCTTGCGCCAGGTGTAAAAGGTTGCGTCTGAGATGTTGTACTTCCGGCACAGCTCTTTGACCGGCAGGCCAGCCTCGGCTTCCTTCAGAATGGGTATGATCTGTTCTTCGGTGAATCGCTTCTTCATGTTCATCGTCCTCTCTGGTGATGAACATTACTAAGATCACGATGGATTAGAAAGTTGGGAGCAGGTCAAGCCACCTGTTTGACGGCTTCAATTTTGAATTCTTCGGTGTAGCGTGGGTTGCTCATTGAACCTCCTGGATACCTTGATTATAAGGCCTGGAGGTGTCTATGAAACTAGGGGCGATTCAGAATGCCGTGGAGGGCTGGTTTGGTCAGTTGGAACGCCGCGCTTTATACCGTGGAATTTTTACCAGTGTCCGCGAACTGAAGAAGGCGATTCGCCGCTTTATCCAAATTCATAATGAGAAGCTGGCAAAGCCGTTCCGCTGGCACAAAAGCGCGGAATCGATTATGACGTCAGTGACGCGAGCAAAGCTGAGCGCGATTGATAATAAACAAATGGATTACCCAGATGGAACGCTAGTCCCAGCGGCATATACTGAAAGCGGCGTGGGAAAAGCTAGGGTGTTCGTAATTGCTGAACGCAAACTCCATTTCAGGTGTGGTCAGATCACAATTTAGCGCCGCTAACTTCTCGGCAACCGCTCGGTGCGGCCCAAATTCATCGGTTAAGTACCAAAGCAAGTATTTCTCGCCTTCGTAGACCAAACTGATGACTTGGCGAATTCTTGTTTCGTCAAAGAGCTGTCCTGGGCGTCTGGATTTGATGACTTTTTCTGGAAAACTGAACTGGCCGTTAGAGTCAGTTCGGGTTGTTTCTCCATAATTTTTGTCGTAATCGAGACTTCGGTATACCTCAACGTTTTCCAGAGGAACTCCGTTATTGCGGACACTTCCGTGCACCTCCGGGGAAAGGTGAACATCGTATTTCTTAAAAAATTGCGTTATCAGATCAAACATACCTGCATTGGCCTCGTGAGGAATAACAATGCTTGCGAGAAACAGCAAAGCTATAGCGGGAGGGAGAAGCAACGAGTGTGGTTTTATCGACATGCTTACTACCAGTGGTGAACGCCTTGATTTCTGTCTAATCGGCGTGATACTCGGCATTGATATCAGAAAGGCTATAGGTTGGTGAACGCAATTTGATTTTGAGGTCTTCGTCAAAACAGAGTAGTGGCGAGCGTGACCAGACACGAACCGCCCACTTACCAGTTAGCACAAATGACCCCTGACATTGTGTGTACCCGTTGGCTTGGAAACTCTGAGACCAGAGAGTGTTTCCGATATAGCGCCCCATAAATACGCATAAAACACCTAATACAATCAAGGTACTAAGAGGCTTTAGCCAATGCCGGTCAAACTGAGTGCTTCTCCGGCCAATTACACCAATCCAAATGCCATAAAGGCCAAATACAAAGAGCGCTACTAGCAGCAAAGGAACACCGTAAAATGCAGAAATACCGGTATCCTCCACTAATATTGCTGCATTTTCGGCCAGCCAGATGTCGTATTGTTGATGGGTCTCCGCTATTCCCCATATCGCAAAAATAACTAATGCAATGGTTAATGAAAGGAAAAATAGGCCGCCAAGAAAGGCGACCTTCCGATCTGTTCGCGGCTGCTGTTGATCAGGTTTCACAGTTCTTTGAGAGCCTGTTTCACAACGCGGTAAAGCACGTTTTTGGTTTGGTCAAACACCCATTTGATAAATTGGTAAGTGAGGCTCACAACATCGACCGTTAACTTCCCAGCGAACACCAGCATATGCCCCAGCAATCCGGCAGTCTGCTCGGCAAAGCGAACAGATGCCTTGGCGACTTCCTCCAACGTGCGAGCAACTAAGTCGTAAAAGGTAAGGGTTGTACCAATGCCAGCCTGAACAAGAACTATATGGTAGTAACCCGCATCTTTTAGCAGTGTTATTAACGCCGCGCCGATCTTGTCGGCCCACAAGGTGCTAAAAGAAGCTTGGTAGCGGTCTTGGTATTTTAGTCGGACGGGTTGATTGAGAAAGTTGTTAGAGCTCTTCTGTAAACCCTTCCAGCCATTGCTTTTAGCTGTATTTCGATAGCCCGGATTTGCATCTAGCCCCATGCCATGTGCATGTTTGCTGATGCCTTGGCCTCCGTCGAGCCGGAATTCGCTGCCATTGTTCGGCGCATGGGTAAATGGCCAGAGCGGGACTTTGGGGACCGGGTCTGCACCATGGGTGCAGCGGTAAATTTTCTCGCATCCGAAAGTCGACTTTTCGGCAAAACCGTTCAGGCCTACGCGCGGCGCTCCAAACGTATATAATTTAACAGATTTTTTATAGCGTATTCGAACCCATTCCGCAGCCAATCCTGCCAGGGCTCCGCCCAGACTATGGCCTACGCAATGCACTGTGCCGTGGCCTGTGTTGCTGATTCTCGGTGTTAAGATTCTTTCCAGGGCTGGCTTCATGCTTTCGAAGGTATCGTTGAAGCCTGCGTGAACCGTCGAGCCGTTGTAGCCTACAGACACCCCGACGTTTCCATTTGTAAGCCAGTCTTGTGCGGTTCGGGTTCCACGAACGGCAATTACATGATCATTTTTGAATGCAGCATTTTTACCTTCTCCAACCAAAGCAAAGCCTGAGGATTTCTGGAAGAATCCAAAAAAGCCTCCCGAAACCCCATGGATAGGGCCACGAGAAAGATCGAAATCGAAGACGTTGTCGACTTCCATGCCACCAGTAAACAGCCGATAGTCGCCCGCGATGTTTGCTTCCCGGATCTGGTAAACCAAATCTGCCAGTTCAGAGGCAATTCTCGGAGATAGTGTTGCCATATAAGTTCCTTTTATATGCGTTCATGTGTCTGATTAATGCTAGTCCCAGCGACATATCGTGGCAGCAGCATGATTGAAATCTGGATGTTCAAGGTTTTTGAAGACAACCACCGTTTCAGGTGTGGTCAGATCGCAATTCAGTGTTCCTAGCCGCTCGGTAATTGCCTGGGATGGCCCGGCTTCACCGGTCAAGTACCAGAGCAGGTATTTTTCGCCTTCATAGGTCAACCCTACTATTTGCCGGATTCTCGTTTCGTCGAAGAGTTTCCCGGGGCGTCTGGATTTGATCACTTTTTCCGGGAAGCTGAACCGACCATTTGAGTCGGTTCTGACTCTATCGACGTACTCTTTGTCGTAATCAAGAGTTCGGTAGACCTCAATGTTTTCCAGAGGAATTCCGTTGTTGCTGACACTTCCGTGCACCTCCGGGGACAGATGGACATCGTATTTCTTAAAGTATTGCGTTATCTGATCAAACATACCTGCATTAGCCTCATGAGGAATAACAAAGCTTGCAAATAGCAGCAAAGCTATAGCGGGACGGAGAAGCAATGAGTGTGATTTTGTCGACATGCTTACTACCAGCTGTGAACGCCTTAATCTCTGTCTGGTTGGCGTGATACTCGGCTAGGTACTGGTTTTTCAATGCTTGGAGATCGGAGCGTTTCCCGAAGAGGGAGCACGGATATAATGGAGAGGGATTTCGGGCAGTTCATCGGCAACATATCCTATGTTGAATTTTGCCACACTTGAAAGCGGGCCATCCTTGAAAGCACGTTGGGAATGCTTAGTCGAGATCAAGCTACTTGAAATAAAAAAGAATCTCAACACCCCAATTGGCTCTGTGCATACCGGGAATATGCCTTGGAAAAGGCATCGGGTAAATCCTGCCTAATCAGCCCACTGCCACGGCGGCGCATCCAACAGTCCTTGTCCCTGAATGATGGTTTCACCAAGCTCCTTGTTCAGCGCAATAGAATTACACTCACTGTCTTCTTCCAGCGTGGCCACCAGTCTTGGGGCATGGGATACCACCCAAACCTGAGTCTCTCGCGATGCGCGGATAATCAGGCGACCGAGGGCTGGCAGAAGATCCGGGTGCAGACTGGTTTCGGGCTCGTTTAATACCAGCAGGGAAGGGGGCCGGGGCGTGAGCAAGGCGGCTACCAGAAGCAGGTAACGAAGCGTACCATCCGAAAGCTCAGCCTGGTTCAGGGGGCGCAAAAGTCCGTCCTGCAGTAACTGCAATACGAAGCGGTTTCCGGCGTCTGCGGTAAAGTTAATTGTTGCTCCCGGAAACGCATCTTCAATCGCGTCGTATAACGCCTGACGGTCGCCAATTTCATGGATGGTCCGCAATGCTGCGACCAGGCTGTGGCCGTCATGATCAAGCACCGGAGTGCGTGTTCCTATCTGCGGTGTGCGGATGATGGATTGCGGGTCGGTCCGGAACTGATCGTAGAAGCGCCAGTTGCGGATGGTTTGTCGAACGGCATGCACCTCTGGCACCGCTACCGGGTCGCTGATTTCGTTCAAGATGCTTTCGTACGAATTAAGGTGCGCGTTGTACACCTCCCACGTTCGGCCGGAGCGTACTTTCACCACGGGGCCTACGCGGTCGATCAAGTAGCTACTGGGTCTGCAAACATCGCCAACCCAAATGCACTCGCGCTTTATCTCCGGGTCGAATTGAAACATGGAGGGGTCTTGGTAGCCTGCAAACCCCTGTGGTGCTGGCATCCCAAGCGATATGGCGTAACCGAAGTCTTCGCCTACAAAACCTAATCTCAGGCGAGGGTTTTGTTTTTTGGCGGAGCCTTGAACGGGTGCAGAACCCTCCTTCATGCCTTTGGTGAGTTGATCCGGCCCGGCCCAGAATGTGTAATCCAAACCGCCCTCTTGAGCAATCGATGAGATAAGGTTGCCTTTCGCGGTTTCTGCGAGTAACCGAAGCGACTTGTACAGGTTGGATTTGCCACAACCGTTGGGCCCGGTAACTACATTGAGCCCCGCCAGGGGCGAGACAATACTCTTCAGGCTGCGGTAGTTGGATACTGCAAATGCTTTGATCATACGCCCGAACTCAATGATGGCTGACTGAGCATGAAAGCGCCTTCATACTCCGGTAGGGGGTAATGTTACGCGAAAAACGATCAGGCGACGGCCCTTCGCTTTTGCATCTATTGGCGTGCTGTAATCCCCCCCCAGAAAATAATCGAGGTTTTGAGTAGAGATTTTTACAATGATCGCAAAAGGAGCGACAGATGAAGAAGTCTCGATTCAGCGACAGCTAAATCATGGCAACCTTGAAGCAGTACGAAGCCGGGGTTCCGGTTGCCGAGCTGGCTTGAGCGCTTCAACCGCACAGCATGAATGGTTGGATCTGCACCAGTTCAACAGCGTTCCCCATGCCCGGTTATTAGCCACGCAATGGCTGTGGCAATACAATAACGAACGACCAAATATAGCGATTGGAGGCATCCTTCCAGCCAGGCGGCGAAAGGCAGCTTAACCCTCTGCTCAAAAGGGTGGTTAAAATGGGGGGATTACACAACATACCCGCGTCAACCAGTCACGTCGCTGTATGGTAAGCAATCAAAGTACACCAGATGGAGTTTTCGTGATTCCGTGTCAAAAACAACTGCCCATGATTCTGGCTTTTGGCTGGATGTCGGTTGCCAGCGCTGATGAAGATTGTCTGGCGTCAGCCCAGACGGACCTGGAACGTATTTACTGTGAGGTTGTGGCGCGTGGTGGTGCGGGCCTGCCTTCTATGATGGATTTCAGGCGTAATGATTCAAGGGTGCAGGCGCTCTTGTTGCGTCAGCCGGCCAGGAGTCTGGGGCTGACATTGCCTGAGGTTTCCGCCATTCCTGAACCAGAGGTGGCCAGGCAAACAGAGGAGCCCGCGAAAGAATCCGGCTCTGAGCTTGCGATTACCCGAGTGTTGGCGGGTTGCCAATTGCAGGAAGAACTCATTCAGTGTCCGGGCGTGGCCTATGAACTGGCAGCTAATCGTTCACTGGAAACATTGGACGACGGCGTTCTGGAACCGGGTAATCGCCTTGGAATAGTGCCTTTCGATGGTGAGCGTAATGATGATGAAGCCGTACGAACCTATCTTTCGGCCGCCTATGATCGTTACATTCCCCAAATGCTGGCCATTGGCCTTGGCGCGAATACCATGAGCTTTACGGCGTTTCACAACGCCTTTCATACTCTGGAAAGCGGCGGCGTTGATTTTTCCGAGCGCATGGAAAAGACCTACGAGCTGCTCAAACAGGATCGAAAAACTCTGGGCTTGAAGGCCCGTTATCACAATGAGTTGCCAGAAAGCCTGTCTCTGTGTGAAACCATCAATCGCGACGTTATTGTGTGCGACAACGTTAGGACCAACTGGGTTTTTGTCCGGGCGGATTAATAGTCCCTGAGCAGTTCTATAACGTTGTGGAGATTTCGATGAACGGTTTGCCTTACACCATCCGGTAGCGCCGTTCCGGCCTGCCAATGCTGCCATAGCTGACTTCGGCCACTAGCGTGCCGGTTCCGGTCATGTATTCGAGATAGCGTCTTGCGGTCGTGCGCGATGCACCCATAGCGCTGCCCACTTCCTCTGCACTCCAGGGTTTGCCGTCGGCAATTAACTCCCGGATCTTGTCCAGGGTAATGACATCAATGCCCTTTGGCAGCCGGTGATGGCTGTCGTTGCCTGTGTCGCCGGCCTTGCGCGGGAGCAGGGCGTCTACTTCGTCCTGTCCCAGGTGTTTGAGTGCTGACAGGCGCGCAAGGTGATCACTGTAGCGGTTGATGGCTTCTTCCAGGCGCTCGAACACCAGCGGCTTCAGAATGTAGTCAAACACTCCGCCACGCAGGGCTGTGCGCAGTGTTTCCACCTCTTTGGCGGCGGTAATCAGAATCACGTCGCTGGTGTTGTTGCCGGCTCGCAGTTCGCGCAATAAATCCAGACCGCTGCCGTCGGGGAAATACACATCCAGAAGGATCAGGTCCGGTTGCAGCACCTCGGCCTGCTCCCGGGCGTCGGCCAGGGTGTGTGCAATGCCGCAAAGTTCCACCTGGTCCAGGCGCTGGATAAAGCGGCGCTGGATTTCCGCAATCTGGCGGTCGTCTTCGGCGATCATCAGTCGGATGGGGGGCACGGTTGGCTCCTGCCTGTGGGTGTTTTCGGTAAGTATAGAGTAAAGCGGCTGCCGCCTGCCTCGCCCAGATTTTCCACTGTTATCGAGCCGCCCCAGCTGTCCAGAAACTGGCGCACGAGATGTAGCCCGAACCCGTGTTCGTGGCCGGACTTGCTGGTTACGCCTTTTTCGAAAATCCGGTTCTGCAGCTCCGGTGCCACACCCGGGCCCTGATCTTCCACTTCGAAAATCAGTTCCTGGCCAAGATCGGTCATCGACAGTTGTACGTGGCCGTTTGCACCGGTGTGGCGACGGGTGGCTTCCAATGCGTTATCAATGAGGTTGCCCAGCACGCTTACCAGTTGATCCCGCGGCAGGTTATCGGGCAGGTCGACCATCTGGCTGCCAGGGTCTATGTCCAGATGAAGGCCCATTTCCCGGGCCCGGTTGTGCTTGCCGAGCAGGCAGCCGGCAATGATGGGGTCTGGTACCGCTTCGAGCAACAGGTGAATCAGCGCCTGATGGCTGCTGACTTCATTGCCGATGAGCTTCAGCGCGTCCTTGTAGGCACCGAGCTGGATCAGCCCGGCAATGGTGTGCAATTTGTTGGAGTATTCGTGTGTCTGGCTGCGCAGAGTGTCAGCGTATTGCTGGATGTGAGTCAGTTGCTGACTGACCTGATCCAGCTCGTTGCGCAGGCGGAAACTGGCCACCACGCCAATAATGTCGTTGCCCTGGCGCATGGGCAGCCGGTTGACCACCATCTGGCGGTTGCGCAGCCACACCTCGCGGTCGAAATCCGGGGTGCCGGTGGTCAGGACCGACATAAGGTCGCTTTCCGGAAGCACGTCCAGAATAGGGCGCCCCGCAATCTCAGTGTCTGTACTCAGATCCAGAGTGGTCAGAGCGGCACGGTTTACGGTGGTAATAATGCCGTGGCGGTTGATGGCAATAATACCCTCACGTACCGATTGCAGTGTGGCGTCGCGTTCCTGGAACAGACCGGCGATTTCTTCCGGTTCCAGGCCAAAAATAGCTCGCTTGAAATGGCCGGCGATAAATACTGCTGCCAGAATGCTGACCAGCAATACCACGCCCAGAACGCCGTACAGCACAAAATTATAGCGCTGCACCGTCGCTTCCACCTGGAGCAGGCTGTAGCCCACCGACACAATGCCAATAATGTCGCCGCTGTCAGGCGCGAATACAGGCGCTTTACCACGCATGGATTCGCCCAGATTGCCCAGCGCAAGTGCTACGTAGCCCTCTCCGTCTACCAATGCGCGGCGGCCATAATCTCCGTCGTCATCCGCCATTGAGTGACCGATGCGCTCGGCCGAAGGGTGGGCGAGGCGAATAGAGTTGTGGTCACCAATAACGATAAACAGGGCTTCGTTTGTGGTGGCCATTGTGCGGGTAAGGGCGTTGAGGGCCTCAGTGTCCCGTTGCTGTATCCCGCGGATAATGGCAGGGCTGGCAGCAACGGTTTTGGCCACCATCAGCGCGCGCTGGCCAATTTCGTTGTACAGGGATTCGCTGAGGTAATAGCCGGCAAATATCCCGATAAAGGCCGCTTGTAATGCGCTCACCAGACCCAGAGTGAGAATCATGCGGGTTTTGAGTTTTGTGCGTCGTTTTGCAGGCATAGGTTTCAGCCAGAGTCGTCCATCGTTGGAATGGGTAAAGGGTAGGGTACCGATGGCGGGTTTGCCCGTGAACTTTATGAACAAAAAAAACAATAGTTTTTTTAAATGCGTTACGCCCGCAAACTTCAGCAACTACGCATTGCATTTTACTCTGCTTGTTCAAACAACAAGTGAGGCAATGTATATGTTTCTCAAAACAACAATGGCATTTGCGGCTGCGGCCACCTTCAGCATGTCGGCCATGGCCTGGCAGCCCAGCGGCAAAGTTGAGTGTCTGGCACCTGCCGATCCGGGCGGCGGTTGGGATTTTACCTGCCGCAGCGTGGGCAATGTAATGCAGCAGCTGGACCTCGTAGAGGGGTCGGTACAAACCGTGAATATGGCTGGCGCCGGTGGCGGCGTGGCCTACGCGCACACCGTCAGCAAGCGTAAAAACGACGACAAACTGATCGTCGCGGCGTCTACTGCCACTACCACCCGGCTGGCGCAGAAGCAGTTTCCCGGTATGGATGCCTCCATGGTCAAGTGGATCGGCGCACTGGGTGCAGACTACGGCATCATCGCTGTTGGTAAAGATTCCAAATATGAAAACCTGACCCAGTTGATGGATGCACTGAAAGCAGATCCTCGCTCGGTCAAATTTGCCGGCGGCAGTGCCCGTGGCGGTTGGGATCACCTCAAGGTGTTGATTGCGGCGAAGGCCGCTGGTGCGGAAAAACTGCCATCCATTCCTTACTTGTCTTACAACAACGGCGGCGAAGCCATGACCCAGGTTGTGGGCGGCCAGGTTGATGCCTTCACCGGTGATGTGTCGGAAGCCACAGGCTTTATGGAATCCGGTGATCTGCGTGTGCTGGCGGTACTTTCAGAAGAACGGCTGCCGGGTAAGTTTGGTGATATTCCTACCGCCCGTGAACAGGGTGTTGATGCGCTTGGTCCGAACTGGCGTGGATTCTATATGCCGAAAGATACGCCTGAAGAAGCTCAGCAATATTGGGTAGATGCCATCGACACTCTTTACGCCAGCGAAGAGTGGAAAGCGGTGATGAAAAGCAACGGTCTGATCCCCTTCCACCCCAAAGCCGCTGAATTCGAAAGCTTTGTTACCAACCAGGTTCAGGAAATCGAAGATCTGTCCCGGGAAATAGGGCTGCTGAGATGACCGGCATGGGTGATCGTATTCTGGGCCTGTTCCTGCTGGTGCTGGCGGTTGCCTATGGCTGGGTGGCGCAGCAATGGCCTGAGCCCTTCGGTGGTTCCGAGGGTGTCGGGCCGGAAACCTTCCCCACCATGCTGGCGATCGTGCTGGTGGTGGGCAGCCTGTATCTGATGATCAAGCCAGATGCCGATGCCAAGTGGCCTGTGGGCAAGTCAGCCCTGGAACTGGTGATTTCGATCATTGTGCTGGTGGTTTACGCGATTCTGCTGGAGCCGTTGGGCTTTATTATCTCCACCACCCTGGCCGTTGGTGCCTTGAGCTGGCGCATGGGCGCCCCGGCATCCAGGTCGTTTGTAACTGGCCTGATCAGCGCCGTTGTGGTGTTTGGACTGTTTAACTATGGGTTGTCGTTAAGCCTGCCCAATGGCTTGCTGGGAGGCTTTTAACCATGGAAACCTTAGGCTTTCTGATGGACGGGTTTGCGGTGGCGTTAACGCCGTACAACCTTATGTTTGCACTGTTTGGTGCCTTTGTGGGCACCTTGATTGGCTGTCTGCCCGGCCTGGGCCCGGCGAATGGCGTTGCCATTCTGATACCGCTGGCCTTCACTCTGGGGCTGCCACCTGAAACTGCAATGATCCTGCTCACATCGGTATACGCCGGTGCCATGTATGGTGGTCGTATTTCGTCGATCCTGTTGAATATTCCGGGCGACGAGCCGGCCATGATGACCTGCCTCGACGGCTATCCCATGGCCCAAAAAGGCCGCGCCGCAGATGCTCTGGCTATTTCGGCGATTGCGTCCTTTGCAGGGAGCCTGATCGGGACCATAGGGCTTATCATGCTGGCGCCCATACTGGCGCGCTTTGCGCTCACCTTTGGGCCGGCAGAATACTTTGCGCTGTTTTTGCTGGCCTTCGCCACCCTGGGAGGCATAACCGGCAAAAACCCGATGAAGACGGTTATTGCGGCAACCCTGGGCATTATGATCTCTACTGTCGGTATCGACATATCCACCGGCACCCAGCGCTACACAGGTGGTGTGCTGGAACTGTATGAGGGTATCGACTTCATTCTGGCGATTGTGGGCCTGTTTGCCATCTCCGAGTTGCTGTTTTTTGTAGAAGCACGAATGGGCAAAGGCCGCAGCAAAGTGAATGTGGGCAAGCTGACGCTAAGCTTTAAAGAGGTAGTGTCGACAATTCCGACCCAACTGCGTGGTGGTCTGCTGGGCTTTATTGCCGGTGTGTTGCCGGGTGCCGGTGCGTCGCTGGGCAGTTTTATCAGTTATACCCTGGAAAAGTCGGTACTGGGTAAAAAAGGCCGCTTTGGCGAAGGTGACATTCGTGGCGTAGTGGCGCCGGAGGCAGGCAACAATGGTGCTGCGTCTGGTGCTTTGGTGCCAATGCTGACTCTGGGTGTGCCTGGCAGTGGTACCACAGCGGTTTTGCTGGCGATGCTGATTTCCCTGAATATCACCCCGGGGCCACTGATGTTCACCCAGAACGCTGACATTGTGTGGGGTGTGATTGCTGCCTTGCTGATCGGTAACGTATTGCTGCTGGTACTGAACATTCCGATGATCGGAGTGTTTGTGCGGCTGCTATCCGTACCGCCGATGTACCTGCTGCCGATTGTGACCATGGTGGCGTTTGTGGGTATTTACTCCATAAGCCACAGCACCTTTGATCTGTACTTCATGATCGTTTTCGGGGTTGGCGGGTTCCTTCTGCGCAAACTGGAAATCCCCATGGTGCCCATTATTCTGGGCCTGCTGTTGGGGCCGGAAATGGAGAAGAACCTTGGCCACGCGCTGATTCTGTCTGATGGCGACTGGACAACACTCTGGTCCAGCCCTCTGTCTATAGGTTTGTGGCTGGTCGCCGGACTTGGACTGGTGTTGCCGACCTTGTTCGGTCCTGTGTTGCGACGGCGCATGCGCACAGCCATCAAGGAGGGGCCAGTGAGCGATTAAGCGTTTGAATACGCTGTTCTGGCAGAAATATAAATGAATCTGCACCGGGCTTTGCCCGGTGTTTTTTTTGGAAAACCGTTACACTTGGACAAATTTCTCACGCCGCTCAGGACGTTATGTCAGATCTTTCTCTAATTCAGTATGCCCTGATCGCACTCATTTTTATCTGGAGTGGTTTTGTGCGCTCCGGGCTGGGCTTTGGCGGGGCAGTGTTGTCGCTGCCATTTTTGCTGCTGGTGAAAGACGATCCGTTGGTGTTCCTGCCGATAATCGCAGTGCATCTGCTGGTGTTTTCATCCTTGACCATCTGGATGAACAATCGCAGTTCTCCTGATAAAAAGGCCCGCAAAAACCGCCAGAAATTAACCGGTTTTGGGCCGGAGGTTGCCGTAAATGCGCCGGAAGGCACGGTGGACTGGCCCTACTTGTGGCGAATGCTGCGGATTATGATCGTGCCCAAACTGATCGGTGTATTTGGTTTGTTTACGTTGCCGGCAAATGTGCTGAGCGCGATTATTTTTGTGATTGTCGCGGTTTATTCAGTGTCATACATCCTTAACCGGCCGTTTCGCAGCAAGAACAAAAACGTGGATGTGGCCCTGCTGATGGCTGGTGGCTACATCAGCGGCACCTCGCTGATAGGCGCCCCTCTGGTTATTGCCGTTGCCGCGCAGCACCTGGCTCGGGAGAAACTGCGGGATACACTGTTTGGCCTCTGGTTCATTCTGGTGCTGATCAAACTGGTGGCGTTTATCTGGGTAGGGCTTGATCTGCAGCTTATTCATCACCTGTGGCTGCTGCCCTGCGCTGCCATAGGGCATGTGATAGGCCTGCGTTTTCACGAGCGTATTGTGAAGGCGGAAACGCCGGTATTTTTCCGGTTGCTGGGTGTGGTGCTTCTGGTGGTCAGTAGTGTGGGGATGGTCAGCGTGTTGTTTTGATCTCAGAGGAAAACCTGTTGCGCACTCAATGAAGTTAATTTATTTTAATAAACTTCCACTATAAGGAAGTGTAATACGATGCAGGATTTTATCGATAAGCTGGACATCAACCAATACCTTCCCGCCGCTCTGGACTGGGCAACCAACATCCTTCTGGCCCTGGTCATCCTGGTAATTGGCTTCTGGGTTGCTGGCAAAGCCTACAAGTCAGTTGTTCATATCTCTGCAAATTACGATCAACTCGACGACACCCTGTTCAAGTTTTTTGGCAGTGTTGTTCGCTATACCATCCTGGCGTTTGTCGGTATTGCCGTACTGAACCGCTTTGGCGTTCAGACTGCCTCCATCATTGCCTTGTTGGGTGCTGCTGGCCTGGCCGTGGGTCTGGCGTTGCAGGGTACCCTGTCGAATCTGGCGGCGGGCGTAATGCTGCTGATCTTCCGCCCTTACAAGGTGGGTGATTTTATTGATGCTGCCGGCAAGTTCGGGAATGTCACGGAGGTGGATATGTTCACCACTATCCTGCAAACCTTCGACAACCAGCAGATCATCATTCCCAACAGTCAGATCTGGGGGCAGCAGATTACCAACCATTCCCACCATCCGGTGCGGGGTGTGGATATGCATTTCGGTATTGCCTACAACGAAAGCATCGATGAAGCCCGCAAGGTAATCGACAGCGTTCTGGCCAGTCATCCTCACATTCTGGCTGATCCGGCACCATTCGTTGAAGTTGAAACCCTGAATAACAGTTCTGTGGACTTTCTGGTCAGGCCTTTCTGCGAAGGTGAACACTATTTCAGTGTGTTGTACTCGGTTCCTGAGCAGATCAAGAAAGCCCTCGATGAGGCAGGCATAGAAATTCCGTTTCCCCACCGGAAAGTTATTCTGGTGCACGAAAAGGAATAACTGAAGAACACGGAATACGCCAGGGCGGTAATCGGGGGATGTCGAAGCCCCGATTACCGGTTTTCTGAATCAGAGCCTGCCGAAAGCTGTGTCGAAATCCTTGGCCGCGGCATCTGTAAACTCGAAGTTTGTGCGGATATACGCCAGCGTAGCCTTTTCGGTTTCGGTCACGCTGGTGCCGTCCTGAGCAGATTTGAAGAGGTCGGCCACCTCATCTTTGGACAACTTGCCTTCTCCCTGCCCGGTAGTATGTTTGCGGGCCAGATCCAGTAGTTCCTTTTCGTACTTTTGACCATCAATTGTTTCATAAGCCATAACAAAGCCAACTCCATTTAACAGTGATTCCTGACCGCCTGAGACCGGGTGGTCCCGCTGCGGGTAGATGAGTGAACGGCTAAGCCATCCAGCTGATCTGTCTCATTTATACAAGCACAGGATATGGAATTGCGCAATGCGGCGCATCAGGCCGTAGTCGTTGGCCCAGAATGCCTGGCCAGTTGCTTAATTGTATCGGACAGTGCCTCGGGCGGCGCTGGCCTGCCTAACAGGTAGCCTTGCAAGGTATTGCAGCCTAGTCGGGTCAGAAGCTCCTGTTGGCCTGTTGTTTCAACACCTTCTGCAACAATCTTCATGCCCAGCGTTTTACCCAGAGCAATGATTGCCTGAATGATGGCTTCATCATCGTTGCCCTGAGCCAGCTCGGTAATGAAACCCCGGTCGATCTTAAGCTCGTTGGCGGGCAGGCGTTTCAGATACAGCAGGCTTGAGTAGCCTGTGCCGAAATCATCAATGGAAATAGATACGCCAAGTGCAGACAGTTTGTTCAGTACTTCAAGGCTTGCCTCTGCATCGCGCATGGCTGTGGATTCAGTAACTTCAAGCATGAGATGTGAAGGCGCCAGTGAGTTTTGCATTAATGCCGAACGGACAACGTCTACCAGACTGTCGTGTTCCAGTTGCACAGCGGAGAGATTCACCGCCACACTCCAGTCGCTATGCCCCTCGTCGTGCCAGACTTTCATTTGCCGGCAGGCCTCGTTAATAACCCAGTTACCAATGGGTACGATCAGCCCCGAGCTCTCGGCCAGGGGCAAAAAGCGGTCTGGTGACAGGAGGCCGTGCTCAGGGCTTTGCCACCGCAGTAGTGCTTCCAGCCCGGTTACGGGGCCGTTTGGTGCGATCAGTTTGGGCTGATAGTGCAACACCAGCTCATTACGTTCAGCCGCGTGTCGCAGGTTCTGTTGCATTTGCATTTGCAGATGCACATTGGTGTTCATGCTGCGTTCAAAAAAGCAGTAGCCGTTGCGCCCCTGTTTTTTGGCGTGATACATGGCAGCGTCTGCGTTGACCATCAGCTCATGCTCGGTCTGGCCATCCTGGGAATAAATGGCAATACCGATGCTCGTTGATATCTGGATGTGATGATTTGCAACCTCATAAGGCTGCCCGATTTTATCAATTAACCGCTGGGCAAAAATGGCTGAGTTTCCCGGTGTGCCAGGCTCAAGAAGAACGACAAATTCATCCCCTCCAAGCCTTGCAGCCGTGTCTCCCTCCCGCTTGCTCCCCAGAAGGCGCCGGGAGACTTCCTGTAGCAAAAGGTCTCCCACATGGTGCCCGTGGATATCATTAATAGCTTTGAAACCGTCCAGGTCCAGAAAGAGCACTGCGAACTCACTGTTGCTTCGCTCGGCCCTGTATATCGCCTGTTCCAGCCGGTCATTCAGCAGGACACGGTTTGGCAAGTGGGTCAGGTTGTCATGCAGGGCCAGCTTGATCAGCTCATTGTTGGCGCTATCAAGCGAATCTGACAGTCGGTTCGTACGTACATCGAGCATCGACACAATAAGTGCGATGGCAAAGACCGCGAGGCTTACAATGATGACCAGAGTGGCCAGCCATTTGGTATCGATGCCACTGTTGGCGGCGCCACAGAAACTATTGAGCGGGAACCTGGATGCGGCCATTCCGGTGTAATGCATGCCGATGATGGCGCAGCCCATAACAAGCGCCGCACCCATGCGGCCAAATGTGGCTTGTCTGTCTTCTTCGCGCAGGCGGAAAGCAAGCCAGAGTGCACCCACGGAGGCGGCTATGGCGATAATGATAGACAGCCCTACCAGGGAAGGGACATAAAAAATCTGGGGGTTCATGAGCATGGCATCCATGCCGACATAGTGCATGGACGCTATGCCCAGCCCCATCAGGATGCCACCCGAGACAAGGCGAAACAAAGGCAGCTTCTCCTGGCAGACCAGATAAAGTGCGAGCGCAGAGGAGGCTATGGCAATGAGTAGCGAAAGCACCGTCAGGGGAACGTCGTATCCCAGATCAATGGGCAGGCTGAAGGCAAGCATCCCGATAAAGTGCATTGACCAGATGCCAAACCCCATGGCGAAGGATCCGCCAAACAGCCACAACACAGCAGCCTGGCCTGAGGCGCTGGATACCCGGCTGGTCATGTTCAGGGCGGTGTATGATGCGAGGATTGCAACTATTATGGAACAGGCAACCAGCACTTCATTGTAACTGCTTACTAGCATCTTGAGCCTATGGAATATTGAGGTGGCAGGTGCCGGCAGACACAACAAAAGCTGCTTGTCCAACGCTTAGTTTATTGAGCGTATGTTATTGCAAAAAAAACCTGCTTTGATAGTGGTGATATGTTTTATTGCGTGAAGAGAATGTATATTTTGAATGACATTTCACATGGCAGTTGTGCGCCTAGCAGTCCAGGCGCTTCGTTTCTCCGCTTTGCACATCAAGGTATTCAATCTTCGCCGTTTTAAAGTTCAGTTCCACGAACAGGTGGCAGTAATAATCGCCATGGCGCCAGGCCATGGCGACACTGGAGTCGTTTGAGTAGTTCAGCTCGAACCGGCCGTCGAATGCCGGGTAGTTGCTGCGGAACTTCATCAGGCTCAGAAGGCGTTGCACCACTGGTTTCTGCACCTCCTGATCCACTTCTTCCAGACTGTAATAATGCCGGTTAATGTCGCGCAGTTCTCCGGTTTGTTCCATCAGTTCCTGGTCGTTGCAACCGGCCAGCAGCCCCACGTAATAGACCTGAGGAATGCCCGGGGTGAAGAACTGGATAGCCCGGGCCGCAATGTAGGCGTCATCGTTCTGCATCAGTGCATCGTAAAAGGTGCAGGTAAGCTGGTATATGGCGCCAACGCTGTGAATATTGGCCGCCGAACGGCGCAGAATCGGGTCTGCACTGCGGGCGTCGATGTTATGAATCAGTTCTTTGATCCTGTCATCCGGGAGTACCCCTTCAACATCCGGTATGCAGATACCATCGTGTGTGTCCAGAACCGTCACCATGTTGCGCGGGCACATGCGCAGCCAGTTCTTCAGGTAAACGCTGTTGGCGTCGAGCAGTGAGTAAAGCATAAGGGGGGGAAGGGCAAAGCCGTAGGGGTGCATGTTCCGTCGGCTGATGGCGTACTGATAACTGGTGTGGTCGTGCACCTCCGGCAGGCATTCGGCGCCGTGCTTCAGGGCAACCTGGTTGATCCAGTCGAGAATACGGTACACCTCTGGCTCTACCAGAAAGCAGCTGGTGCCTATGCGTTTGGTGGTGTAGCCAAAGGCATCGAGGCGGAGGAGGTTTACGCCCTTGGATGTGAGGAAGCCGATATAGCTTTCCATGAGTCTGTAGGCCAGATCTGAATCGTAATTCAGGTCGACCTGTTGTTCGGTGAAGGTACACCACACCCTCGTTTTGGTGCCATCGGCCAGGGTCACTTCCCGAAAGGGTTCTTTTTCCTTACGGATGTGGATCTTGGCCATGTCGTCCGGGGAGATGTCACCGAATTTATCCATGTGTACGAACAGGTCGGCGTGTTCGGAATCGAATCCGTTGGCGATGAAGTCCCGGAATTCCGGGGACTCATCAGATATATGGTTCACCGTCAGATCCACACACAGATCGTATTTCCGGGTGAAGGCTTCGATGTCGTCCCAGGTTCCGAATGCCGGGTCTACTTCCTTGTGAGTCAGTGGCGAGAACCCGCTGTCTGCATTGGACGGAAAAAACGGGAGGATGTGCAGCCCGCCGATGGCGTCTGAAAGATATTTCTCCACCACCGTGTGAAGGTCCTTCAGATCTTTGCCAATCCGGTCCGGATAGCAGATCAGCTGTACTGCGTTTTTGAGCAGCATGGCTCGGCTCCTGCGTTATCAGTTTTTGGGTGAGTGCTGATCAGGCCGCGCTCTGGCCCAGAGATACGACTTTTTTCAGTTTGCTGATGCGTCGCAGCTCTACTGCGTCGATGAACTCCTTGCCCCAGTAGCCGATGTCGTAGCGACATACTATTTCGAAGGCTTCGCTTAACCGGTTTCGGGCTTCTTCCGGGGCCATGGCCAGTGCGTAGTAACAGGTATCCGCCAGGTCCTGCGGGTGGTGAGGATTGGCGAGAATGGCTCCCCGGAGTTCGGCGGCGGCCCCTGCAAACTCTGAAAGCACCAGTACGCCACAGCCCTTGGTAAGCCCTTGTGTTGCAATGTATTCCTTGGCAACCAGGTTCAGGCCATCCCGCAGAGGCGTAATCCACATCACATCTGCCATGGTGTAGTAGGCCACCAGTTCCTCGAAGGGCAGGGCGCGGAAGAAGAACTGCACCGGCGTCCAGCCAACCTGAGCAAACTGGCCGTTAATGCTGCCCACAGTCTGTTCAATCTGGGACAGCAACTCCTCGTAGATAGTCATGCCTTTTGCAGCGGGCACGCACACCAGCATAAGGGTGACTTTGGTCTTCAGTTCAGGATGCTCTGTCAGCATGCGCTCATAGGCGTGCAACTTTTCCAGAATGCCTTTGGTGAAGTCGAGACGTTCTACAGAAAGTATCAGCCGGACACCTGCCAGCTCCTCCCGGAGGCTTTCCATACGGGCGATAACATCAGTATCGGAGAGGGCATTACGAACGCGGCTCAGGTCCAGTCCGACCGGGTGCGCGCCAAGGCCGATTCTGCGTTCGTTCACTTTGATCTCGGTGCTCATTTCGTCCAGACCCACGGCGCAACCATAGGTCAGGAAACGGGGAGCACACCCGGCTCTGCGGGTGACTTCCAGCGGTGTAACACCCCGGGCCACATCGACGAAATTCTCGGCCTGCCGGGGAATATGGAACCCTATGTAGTCGCATTGAAGCAGGCTACTGATGATTTCCCTGCGCCAGGGCAGCACGTTGAACACATCGGCAGACGGAAAATAGGTGTGATGGAAAAAGGCGATGGTTACGTCCGGGCGCAGCTCGCGCAGATATGCCGGCACCATCCACAGGTTATAGTCGTGAATCCAGACCACTGCGTTGTCTGCCGCTTCTGCAGCCGTGCGCTCGGCAAAGAGCTTGTTAACCTTGAGAAATACCTGCCAGTGGTCGTCCCGGAAGGTAGCTCTTTCCCAGAAGGTGTGCAGTGTTGGCCAGAAAGCCTCCTTGGAGAAACGTTTGTAGAAGATGTCGACTTCTTCCTCACTTAACTTTACCCGAGCAGCCACCAGCTTTTCATAGCGGCTGGTGTCTACTTCGGTATGAGTCTGGAAGGGCCCCAGCTCGGGACTGTCAATTGACCAGGCGACCCAGGAACCGGCCTTGCCATCGGCAAAGAAGCTCAACAGAGTGGGGATGATGCCGTTCGGAGACCGGGGCCGGCGGCGGATCAGTTCGCCATTCTCCACTACCTCTTCATAGGGGAGGCGATGGTAAACGATAACCAGATCAGATTTACCCGGTCGCATGGTGTCCGGGATCTCCGCGTCTATACCGGCATGGCCCAGAAAACCGAAATGTTCAAAGGCTTCCAGAATTCCCCCACAGCCAGTTGCTTCGGCATGGAATACCCGAGCCTGGTGTTCGGTTTCTTCCAGCAGGCGGGGCTCGGAGGCGCCGACACACACACCTTTGAAACACTGCTGGTACATGGACAGATCATTAATAGTATCGCCAGCCACCATTACCGCTTCCGGGTCAGCGCCCAGGTGTTCAATCAGCCGGGTCAGCGTGCTTCCCTTGTTGACGCCACGGGGCAAAATGTCCAGATACTTGCCGCCTGAGAACAGAACATCGCAGGAAAGGGCTGCAGCTTTGGCTTTCAGGCCATCGCCCACTGCTGTGCTGTGGCAGAAGTAGGAAACGCGGCGCTCCTGAGGGACTTCCTGGCGCTGCAGGCCTTCGAACGACACCAGCGCCGCTTCGATGACCTGCTCGCCGGGCCAGAGCTCGTCAATTTCACCCTGTAGCGGCTGTATGGGTTGCTGGGAATCCCCGTGCACCACAGTGCAGCCAACATCACAGATGATGTAGTCAGGTTGTGGAATGGTGGGGTCAGAGAGCAGTGGCAGTACAGATTCAAGCCCTCGACCGGTTACAAACACCAGCTGGATTTCCGGGTGGGCGGCAATCAGTTGGTATAGCCGGATGCGATTTTCCGGATCACCTGCGAGAAAGGTTCCGTCAAGATCCGTGGCAAGTAACATGATAGTGCACTCCTGTCTGGCCTGTTTCCTTATGCTGCCTGCAGGATTTGTACCGGGCCGTTGTGTGAAGGCACGGATTTGGTGCATGAACTAACTGAATAGTTGCATAAAAACAACGAACTGGGCTCTGCCGGAAAATACCCGGGTTGTTGAATAAAACGGGCCAGGGTGATCGTGAAATGGTGCAGCCTGGTGCGGGGTGCGTTAATTCGGGGCTTCGTCCAGGCTATTCATTTAATCCCATGTTCTCTTGAGTGTGCTAAGTTTAAGGTGATGTATTGGCCGACGAACTGGGGCAGAAACGTCGAGCCCGTTCCGGGACGGAAAGGGGGAAATGGCATGCCAGGGATAAGCTACCCGCACAACATTGCTGTTACGGATTCGCAGGGAATCTACAGTACTATCATCAGCCGTATTGGCTTGGTGGTCATCGTAGTCAGTGCTCTGGTTCTTATGGCATGGGTTTTCGATGTCCAGATGGGCAAGCGTGTGCTGCCCGCCCTGGAAACAATGAAGTTCAATACGGCACTCTGCTTTCTCGTCTGTGGTTTCCTTTTCTGGCGCCAGCCATACTTCGGCAAGTCATCCGCCGGGGTGGCTATCATTGTGTCTCTGGCACTCGTCCTGTTCGTGGTGTCTGGCCTCACGCTTCTAGAGTATGGGGCAGGCTGGCAGCTGGGCATCGATAATTTTGTGATTCCGGATACGGCAACGCTTCCAGAAAACTGGCCGGGGCGTATGTCGGCTGGTACAGCGGCTTGTTTCAGCCTTATGGGCATCGCGTGGCTGGCCAATGTTACGACGTTGCGCCGATCTACAGTCGTATTGCAACTCCTGGCCCTGGCTGTGATCGTCATCAGCGGCGCGGCTCTGATCGGGTATATATTCGGCGTACGACAGTTCAGGTTGCCCGTTTTTTCTACCATGGCTCTGCACACGGCAGCGTTGTTCGTGCTCTGCGGTACCGGCATGCTTCTGATCCGGCCTCACGAGGGCCTGATGAGCTCCGCTGCAAGCTCCTGCATTGGCGGACGCTCTCTACGGCGCCTTCTGCCATTTATTATTGTGACTCCGGTGCTAATGGGCTGGCTCAGTATGCTGGGCGTGGCAGCCGGTTATTATGCTGAGGCATTCGGCTTCGCACTGAGCAGCCTGTCCAGCATTCTGGTGCTGGTCTTTGTCGGCTGGCTCGGCGCCGATGCGCTTAACCGGGAGGAAGAGCGCTTCCGGTCGACAGTGGATTCTTCCCCGGTAGCCACGCTCATGATTGACGGAAATGGCACCATTCAGATGGCTAACCGGCTCGCGCACTCCATGTTTCTCTGCCCGGAAGGTCAGCTGGTTGGCACGCAGATAGAGCATCTTATGCCTGTCCGGCTCCGTGGGAGCTATATGGATTTCCGACGCAAGTATCTGGAGTGCCCGGAAAAACGGGTAATGGGGGATAGTGAGGACCTGTTCGCCCTGCGTCGGGACGGCACTGAGTTCCGGGCCGAGATTGCTCTGAACCCTGTGCAGACCGCCGATGGTCGCTACGTTATCGCGGCGATTCTCGATATAACCCAACGTGTAGAGGCTGAGCTGAAAATTCTTCGTCTCAACCGCATTCATAAAGTTCTGAGCGGGATCAATACGCTGATCGTTCGTGCGCAGACCCTCGATGCACTGTATGAAGAGGTCACGTGGATAACGGTGGAAGAAGGTGGTCTGCCCGCAGCACTGGTTGTGGAACACGACAGGGGCTCGGGCCTGCTCACGATTCTCCACGCCCATACTAACGACAAGCAATTCCAGGTGCGGCAGCTATCCGGTTTCGAAACGGATGCTGTCCATGAATGCCTGCAGGCGCACAATGTTGTTACCCGGAATAACCTCGCAGAGGAGCATGGAAACCCTGATCTGATGGATCTGGTTGATCACGGAATACAGGCGATGGCCAGTTTCCCGCTGACGGCAAGAGGCAAAACCATGGACGCGGCTCTGGTGCTTTACCGGTGCGAGCCGTTTTCATTCGATAATGCCGAAATGAAGCTTCTGTATGAGATTGCCGATGACATCTCGTTTGCTATTGCTAACCTTCAGAAAAATCAGCAACTGGAGTACCTGACGCATTTCGACAAGATCACAGACCTGCCTAACCGGCTGTTGCTGACCGACCGGCTGCAGCAGGCCATATTTCAGGCCGACAGGCAGCAGGATATCGTCAGCATCCTGTATGCAGATATTGACCGCTTCAAACAGATTAATGGCAGCTTTGGGCACTCCGGTGGCGATGAAGTGCTCTGGCAGGTGGCGCAGAGGATTAGCGCATGCATCGGCAGGGACGATACCGTATCCCGTTGGGGCGGCGACGAGTTTATTGTTCTGCTTCCTGGTAAGGGCGCAGCACACGCCGCCGGGGTCGCTGACCGCATAGCCGGTGCGCTGCAGTCGGTGATCCTGCTGGAAGACGGTCGGGATCTGTTTGTTTCATGCAGTATGGGCATCGCAGAGTATCCCCGCGACGGCCTGGAGCCTGACCTCATAATCAATACCGCCAGAAAAGCTTCCCGACAGACAGGCTGAGAATCTGTACCCGGAGAAGCTGCTATCTATTCTTATCTGTCGCCCGCTACGCACCATGTTGGGGCGGCCAGTTTTATGCCGCACCATTTTAGACCAGTGTCGCCAGAAATAAGCCGTCTCATGTTGTCTGTTTTATCTGTAACAATATGAAATATATAGGGGATTTTAAAGTTTGGAACGGCTCGTGCAGAGCAGGGGTGTGTTACTGACGAACTGCGCAACCCACTAGAATGCAAAGGATGACGACATGGGAATCAACAAGAACGTTAAGCTGGGCCTTTCTGCACTGGCAGTCTCTATATCTCTTAGTATCTCTCTTAATGCTGTTGCCGCCGAAGATCCTATTAAAGTCGGTATCCTGCACTCCCTTTCCGGCACCATGGCGATCAGTGAATCCACCCTGAAAGACACCATGCTGATGCTGATCGAAAAACAGAACGCAGCCGGCGGTGTGCTGGGTCGTCAGCTGGAACCGGTGGTTGTAGACCCGGCCTCCAACTGGCCGCTGTTTGCAGAAAAGGCGCGTGAGCTTCTTGCAAAAGAAAAAGTTGACGTAATCTTCGGCAACTGGACGTCGGTTTCCCGCAAGTCGGTACTGCCGGTTATAGAAGAACTCAACGGACTGCTGTTTTATCCGGTTCAGTACGAAGGCGAAGAGTCCTCCGAAAATGTGTTCTATACCGGGGCAGCGCCCAACCAGCAGGCCATTCCTGCCGTTGATTACCTGATGAACGATATTGGCGTTGAACGCTGGGTTCTGGCAGGTACAGATTATGTTTATCCACGCACTACCAACAAGATCCTGGAGACTTATCTCAAGGATAAGGGCGTGGCGGCAGAAGACATTATGATCAACTACACGCCTTTTGGTCATTCCAACTGGCAGACCATCGTTTCCGATATCAAGGCATTTGGCAGCGCTGGCAAGAAGACTGCCGTGGTTTCAACCATCAACGGCGATGCCAACGTTCCCTTCTACCGCGAGCTTGGTAACCAGGGTATCGATGCTGCAGACATTCCTGTAGTTGCCTTTTCTGTAGGCGAGCAGGAATTGTCTGGTATAGACACGGCTCCTCTGGTGGGACATCTGGCGGCATGGAACTACTTCATGAGCGTTGATAGTGACGCCAACTACGACTTCATCGATGCCTGGACTGAATATACCGATAACGAAGACGCAGTGACCAACGACCCGATGGAAGCCCATTACATCGGCTTCAATATGTACATTGAAGCGGTCAGGAAGGCCGGCACTGCTGAGGTAGACGCGGTGAAAGACGCCATCATCGGTGTAGCCGTTCCCAACCTTACCGGTGGTTACGCCACCATGATGCCTAACCACCACATCACCAAGCCCGTACTCATTGGCGAGATTCAGGACAACGGCCAGTTCTCCGTAGTCTGGGAAACCGCATCTACCGTGGCTGGCGATGCATGGTCTGACTTCCTTCCGGGTTCCAAGGACCTGATCAGTGACTGGCGCAAGCCGATGTTCTGCGGAAACTTCAATGTGGTTACCGGCACTTGCGGTGGCCAGGAAAAAGCCGCTACGGAGTAAAGTTTTTAAAGGTTAATACTGTTTTGCGGGCGGGGGTCTTTTCCTCGTCCGCTTTTTTAACCTGACTGTTTCAGCGTAACCCCATACCTACCAGGACAGGACGCAATCATGGGCATCTCCAGACTGCTCAACCACCTTCTGCTCACCTTCCTTTTGTTGTGCCCCGGCATTTCCCAGGCACAGGTAGATGATCCGCAAGCACTGCAAATGTTTACCGCACTGGGAAACTCCTCGGTTGTGGAAAAAATAAAGGCTGTCAATCAGATTGCCAGTAGTGGCGACGAGCGCGCACGTGGCTGGCTGGAAGCTTTTGCCAGCAACAAGCTGGCCTACATCGAATCCAGAGGGCAATTCGTTATCGTGCTGAAAAACCGGGGCCGGAACTGGACCGTGGAAAACGCACTCACCGGCGAAAACCTGGGTGAAATCTCCCGCCGCGACATAGATACCCTTCGGGTCAACAACGCATTGCGTAATGAGCTGGCAAGCATTCTGTCGGTTATTGACCTGAAAAGTCCGGATGAGGACAACCGTTTATCCGCCGCCCGCGCCCTCAAAGGCAGCGTGGATGGCCCTCTGGCAGAGCGACTGCCGGAACTGATTGAAACCGAAGAGAGTAAGCCGGTTCAGGCTGCCCTTACAGAAGCTCTGGCCATCTACAAAGTGGAAGAGCAGGGCGATGTTGCAGCTGTGGCAACTCTGTCTGGTAGCCTCAACTCAGAAGCACGCGCTGCGCTGCAGCAGGCCATGCGCAGCGACGATCCTGTGCTGGTGGCTGCTGCTACCAGGGCCATGGCGAGTATTGAACAGAAACTGAAGGTGAACAGCGCCGTCGAGACCCTGTATTTCGGGTTGTCTCTTGGTTCTGTGCTGGTGCTGGCGGCTATCGGCCTTGCCATCACCTTCGGCGTGATGGGCGTTATCAACATGGCCCACGGCGAACTCATTATGCTGGGTGCATACACCACCTGGGGCATGCAGCAACTGCTACCGGGCCAGCCGGGCCTGGCGCTGATCCTGTCTATCCCCGCCGGATTTCTGGTGTCGGCACTGGCGGGCATCGCAATAGAGCGTAGCGTTATCCAGCACCTGAAAGGCCGCCCCCTTGAAACCCTGCTGGCTACCTTTGGTGTCAGCCTGATCCTGCAGCAACTGGTGCGCACGCTTATCTCGCCGCTTAACCGGACTGTTATCACACCTGACTGGATGAGTGGTTCGCTGATGATCAACGAAGCATTGTCTTTAACCCTTAACCGCCTGTACGTGATTGGCTTTGCGCTTGTAGTGTTCGCAGGCCTGATGCTGATCATGCGCAAGACCCGGCTTGGGCTGGAAGTGCGCGCAGTAACCCAGAACCGTGCCATGGCTCGTTCCATGGGCATTAAAGCGACCAGAGTGGATATCCTTACCTTCGCTCTTGGTTCCGGGGTGGCAGGCCTGGCTGGTGTTGCTCTCTCCCAGATCACCAACGTTGGCCCCAACCTTGGCCAGAGCTACATCATCGATTCATTCATGGTTGTGGTGTTTGGCGGTGTCGGCAACCTCTGGGGCACTCTGCTGGCGGGTATGGCGCTGGGTACTCTCAATCAGTTGCTGGAACCCTGGGCCGGCGCAGTGCTGGCCAAAATCATGGTGCTGGTTTTCATCATTCTTTTCATCCAGAAACGCCCCCGGGGACTCTTTCCCCAAAAGGGCCGTGCGGCGGAGGGTTAAGTTATGTGGTTAACAAGACCTCTGCAGGAACGCTCGACGCAGGTTTTTCTGGGCGTGCTCTTTGCCGCCCTGGCGATTGTCAGTGTGCTGCATGTGTTCATGCCCCAGGACAGCGCCCTGTATGTAAGCTCCTACACGGTCACGCTGCTGGGTAAGTACCTGTGCTACGCGCTGCTGGCCGTGGCGGTGGACCTGGTTTGGGGCTATCTCGGTATTCTCAGCCTCGGGCACGGTGCCTTCTTCGCCCTGGGTGGCTATGCCATGGGCATGTACCTGATGCGCCAGATTGGTGATCGTGGAGTCTATGGCGATCCGGTCCTGCCGGATTTCATGGTGTTCCTGAACTGGCACGAGCTGCCCTGGTACTGGCTGGGCTTCGATATGGCCTGGTTTGCTTTCATCATGGTGCTGCTGGCGCCGGGGCTTCTTGCCCTGGTGTTTGGGTTTCTGGCTTTCCGCTCACGAGTGACCGGGGTGTACCTGTCCATAATCACCCAGGCGCTGACCTTTGCACTGATGCTGGCCTTTTTCCGTAACGAGATGGGTTTTGGTGGCAACAACGGCCTGACCGATTTCAAAGACATTCTGGGCTTTGACCTGCGCACAGATGCTACCCGGCTCGGGCTGTTTATCGCCACGGGTATCGCTCTGGCGATTGGCTACGTGATCTGCCGCGGTATTGTTACCAGCAAACTTGGCCGTGTAAGCATTGCCTGCCGGGATGCCGAGGCGCGCACTCGCTTTCTGGGTTACCGGGTAGAACGGGTGCAACTGTTTGTGTTTGTGGTTTCCGCCATGCTGGCCGGTGTGGCAGGGGCGCTCTATGTGCCTCAGGTAGGAATCATCAACCCCGGTGAGTTCTCGCCATTGTTCTCCATCGAAGTGGTGGTCTGGGTGGCTCTTGGAGGCCGTGCCACGCTATACGGCGCTGTTATTGGTGCCATACTGGTGAACTACGGCAAAACGGTATTCACCGGCATCATGCCGGATGCCTGGCTGTTTGCTCTTGGCGGCCTGTTTGTTCTGGTGACCGTGTTCCTGCCCAAGGGCATCGCTGGCCTGGTATTCAAACCAGCAAAAGCGGGGAACAGTGGTAACACACCCTCAGAGCAGGAGACTGCCGCATGAGCTTTCTTCAGGAAATGACCAACAGGGACCGGGTTTTTGAGTTTCTCGCGCCGGCAAAGTCCCCCGTGGATGTGCGGCACGGCCCCATTCTTTACCTGGAAGACGTAAACGTAAGTTTTGACGGCTTCAAGGCCATCAACAACCTGAACCTGACGATCGACGACGGCGAACTGCGCTGCATTATCGGCCCGAACGGGGCAGGTAAAACCACCATGATGGACATAATCACCGGCAAAACCCGCCCGGATTCCGGCTCTGTATGGTTTGGTAGCCGCCATAACCTGCTCACCCTGAGCGAGCCGGACATTGCCTCTCTGGGCATTGGCCGTAAGTTCCAGAAGCCGACGGTATTTGAAGCCCTGACGGTATTCGAAAACCTGGAACTGGCCATGGCCACAGACAAACGGGTGTTTCCTACACTCACGGCACTGATGACCCCGGAATACAGGGATCGCATTGATGAAGTGCTGGAGATGATCGGCCTCAAGGCATTGCGCCAGGCCCTTGCGGGCATCCTCTCCCACGGCCAGAAACAGTGGCTGGAAATCGGCATGCTGCTGATGCAGAAGCCGCGCCTGCTGCTGGTGGATGAACCGGTTGCCGGCATGACAGAACAGGAAATGGAGCGAACCGCCGAATTGCTCACAGGCCTTGCCGGCAAGCAGTCTGTGGTGGTGGTTGAACACGATATGGGCTTCGTGCGTTCTATAGCCCGCAAGGTCACCGTTCTGCATCAGGGCAGCGTGCTTGCGGAAGGCACCATGGACCAGGTGTCTGCTGATCCGGAAGTGATCAAGGTGTATCTCGGGGAGGAAGCCTGATGCCAGTTGAAAACCTGATGCTGAAAGTCGACAAGCTCAACCAGTATTACGGTGAAAGCCACACCCTCTGGGATCTGGATCTGGACGTACCACAGGGCCAGTGCACCTGCGTGATGGGCCGTAACGGCGTAGGCAAGACCACCCTGATGAAATGCATCATGGGTGAGGAAAGCGTAAAAAACGGCAGCCTTGCCTTTGCTGATGGCATTGAACTCACCAGAAAGAAAATCGAAGACCGCTCCCGCCTGGGTATTGGATATGTACCCCAGGGACGGCAGATCTTTCCGCTGCTCACCGTGGAAGAAAACCTGCGCACGGGCCTGGCAGTGAGAAAGGATGGCAGCAAGAAAATCCCCGAACGCATCTACGAACTCTTCCCGGTGCTCAAGGAAATGAAGCACCGCCGGGGCGGTGACCTTTCCGGTGGTCAGCAACAGCAACTCGCCATTGGCCGGGCGCTGGTGATAGAGCCTCGCCTGCTGATTCTGGACGAACCGGGGGAAGGCATTCAGCCCAACATAGTGGCCCAGATTGGCGAGGTTATCCGCAAACTGATTGAGGAAGACGGTCTCACCGTGTTGCTGGTTGAGCAGAAGCTGCCATTTGCCCGCAAATACGCTGACCGCTTTGCCATTCTTGATCGTGGCCGTCGCGTGGCGGAAGGTGAAATCGCCGGCCTGACTGATGAACTTATCAAGAAGCACCTGACGGTATGACAGTACTTCAGCGAATGGAGCCATTCCAGCAACCTGCGCGCGCTTCAGGCCACCGGTTTGATCTGGAGCGGCATTGGGCAGCCGGCCTGTCTCTTGGCTTTGAAGCGAGAGACAAAGACAAGGGCGTTCCGGTTACCCGCCTGGTGCGCCGCAAACACCATGGCCCCTTAAGAGTCCAGCGGCCTTTCTACCCGGAAGGGCGACATGGCTGCTGCCACGTATACCTGTTGCACCCGCCCGGCGGGCTGGTCAGCGGTGACGAACTCCGAATTGAAGCCTCGGTGGGTGAGGGTGCTCACGCGCTGCTGACCACACCGGCTGCCGCCAAGCTCTATAAAGCCGACAGCCACGGTGTTGCCTGGGGCCAGCATACCCACCTGCAGGTGGCAAGAAACGGCATTCTCGAATACCTGCCCCAGGAAACCCTCGCTTTTGACGGCTCCCGGGGCAAACAGAGCACCACCATAGAACTGGAAACCGGCGCCAGATGTATCGGCTGGGAAATCCTCGCTCTTGGGCGCCCGGCCAGCAACCTGCCGTTTGTTTCCGGGCATCTGGAGCAGAGTTTCCGGTTGCAGATGAATGGCCGCCCGCTGTGGCTGGAACGCCAGCCCATGGACCCCACGCACAGCCGTTTCAAAGGCCATTGGGGCCAGGGTGGTGCCACAGTACAGGCCACCCTTTGGGTTGTCGGGCTGGAAGACGAAGCCGCTGCCATTGAAAAACTCCGGGAGCGCCTGCCGGCCAACCACCGGTGGGCTGTTACCCGGCGCCGCGGCGTTTTGCTGCTGCGCTATCTTGGGCAGGAACGAAACGAAGCCTGGGCGTTATGCCAGCAAGCCTGGGAACTGCTCAGGCCAGAACTAACCGGCCAGCCAGCCAGCGTTCCCCGCATCTGGCTGACCTGAAAACCCTTTGAATTGAGTAGCGATAACCGGAGCGATACACCATGGAATTAACGCCCAGAGACAAAGACAAACTGATGCTGTTTACCGCCGCCCTGCTGGCTGAACGCCGCAAGGCCCGGGGCCTGAAACTGAACTACCCGGAAGCCATCGCCCTGATCAGCGCTGAAATCATGGAAGGCGCCAGAGCCGGAATGTCCGTTGCCGAGCTGATGAGCAGCGGAGCGGAGATTCTGACCCGTGAAGACGTGATGGACGGAATAGCCGAAATGATTCCGGAAGTGCAGGTGGAAGCTACCTTCCCGGACGGCACCAAGCTCGTCACCGTCCACAACCCCATCGTTTAAAAGGCCAATGAGAAGCTACCTGCCTCGCCAACGCTTCTCACCGGCCTTTAAAGGAGGCTATTTATGATTCCCGGAGAGTACAAACTCAAAGACGGCGACATAGAACTCTGCGCAGGTCGCCCGCGCATCACGCTGGACGTTGCCAACACAGGCGATCGCCCGGTTCAGATTGGTTCTCACTACCACTTTGCCGAAGCCAATCCGGCCCTCACGTTTGATCGTGATCAGGCAAAAGGCTACCGGCTGGACGTAGCCGCAGGCACGGCCATTCGTTTCGAGCCGGGCCAGTCGCGGCAGGTCACTCTGATTCCCTTTGCCGGCGGACGTGAGATCTACGGTTTTCGGGGCGATGTGATGGGTAAACTGGAGGCGCAGAAATGAAGATTACAAGGCAGGCATACGCCGACATGTACGGCCCCACTGTTGGCGACCGCGTAAGGCTGGGCGATACAGAACTGTGGATTGAAGTCGAAAAAGACCACACCCATTACGGCGACGAGGTTAAATTCGGCGGCGGTAAAGTTATCCGCGACGGCATGGGCCAGAGCCAGCGTTGCGACGATGCGGTGATGGATACTGTCATCACCAACGCCCTGATTCTTGACTGGTGGGGCATCGTAAAAGCAGACGTGGGCATCCAGAAAGGCCGCATCGCCGCCATTGGCAAATCCGGCAACCCGGACACCCAGCCAGACGTCGATATAGTGATCGGCCCGGGCACTGAAATCATCGCGGGCGAGGGCAAAATCCTCACCGCCGGCGGCGTTGACCCCCATATTCACTTCATCTGCCCGCAGCAGGTGGAAGAAGCCCTCATGAGCGGCATCACCACCATGCTGGGTGGCGGCACCGGCCCGGCAACCGGCACCAACGCAACCACCTGCACACCCGGGGCCTGGCACATGGGTAAGATGCTGCAGGCGGTAGACAGCCTGCCCATGAACATTGGCTTTCTGGGCAAGGGCAACGCCAGCCTGCCAGAAGCACTGGAAGTGCAGATAAAAGCAGGTGCCATCGGCCTCAAACTGCACGAAGACTGGGGCACCACCCCGGCCAGTATCGACAACTGCCTGACAGTGGCGGATAAGTACGACGTACAGGTTGCCATCCACACCGACACATTGAACGAATCCGGCTTTGTGGAAGATACGCTGGCCGCGTTCAAAGAGCGCTGCATTCACACCTTCCATACCGAAGGTGCAGGCGGCGGCCACGCGCCGGATATCATCACCGCCTGCTCCAAACCCTATGTGCTGCCGTCATCCACCAATCCCACTCGCCCGTATACGGTGAACACCATCGACGAGCACCTGGATATGTTGATGGTATGCCACCACCTGGACCCCAACATTCCGGAAGATGTGGCTTTCGCAGATTCCCGTATTCGCCGGGAAACCATAGCGGCGGAAGACATTCTTCACGACATGGGCGTGATCTCCATGATCTCTTCCGACTCACAGGCCATGGGCCGGGTAGGAGAGGTTGTCTGCCGCACCTGGCAAACCGCCCACAAGATGAAAGTACAGCGCGGCCTGCTGCCGCAAGACGAAGAGCTGGGTGCCGACAACTTCCGCGCCAAGCGCTACATTGCCAAGTACACCATCAACTCTGCCATTACCCACGGCATTGCCCACGATGTGGGTTCGGTGGAAGTGGGCAAGCTGGCGGATCTGGTGCTCTGGAGCCCGGCATTCTTTGGTGTGAAGCCTGCCTGCATTATCAAGGGGGGCATGATTGCCGCTGCGCCCATGGGCGATCCCAATGCTTCCATCCCCACGCCTCAGCCCGTGCACTATCGCCGCATGTTCGGTGCCTTTGGTAAAGCCGCCAGTGCCACCCGCCTGACCTTTGTCAGCAAGGCCGCGCTGGAAGCCGGAATCGACAAGGAACTGGGTCTGGACAGCCCGCTCTCTGCCTGCACCAACGTACGGCAAGTCCGCAAGAGCGATATGAAACTGAACGACGCCTGCCCGCACATAACAGTAGACCCGCAAACCTACGAAGTGCACGCAGACGGCGAACTGCTGACCTGCGAACCGGCCTCTGAACTGCCGCTGGCCCAGCGCTACCACCTATTCTGAGCCGGATACCGGAGAACCCTATGCTGGAACTTACTAAACGCATTTCCCACGTGGAAAGCGCCGAAATCTTCGACAACCTTACCTTGCCCTACGAACTGCGCATGCGAGGCCGGTTACGCTCCACCACAGAAACCAGCCAGGACGTTGGCCTGTTTCTGGACCGTGGCCCGGTATTGCGGGACGGCGATCTGCTGCAGGCCAAAACCGGCGAGATCATCCGCATCCGTGCAGCGGAAGAGCCGGTAGTAACCGCTTACATCGAAGCCGGCCTGCCGCTGGCGCGGTTGTGCTATCACCTGGGCAACCGCCACGTGTCCCTCGCCATTGGCCAGAACGAACAGGGTGGCTGGGTGCGATTCCCGCCTGACCATGTTCTGGAAGAACTGGCGGAGCACCTGGGAGCAAAGGTTGTTCACCACACGGCATCCTTTGATCCTGAACCGGGTGCTTATGCGCAGACCGGAAAAGCCGATAGCGGCCACAGCCACAGCCATGGGCACGGCCATCGTCATGCTCACTCCCACTGACACTCCGGCTGCTGCATCGGGCGACCTGGCCTTGCTGGGCCTGATGCAACTGGTAAGCCCCGCGCTGCCCATTGGTGCGTTTGCCTGGTCCCAGGGGCTGGAAAGCGCCTTTGAGTTGGGCTGGGTAGAAAACGAAGCAGACTTGCAGGAATGGCTGGAAGGCGTTCTTGAAGACGGCCTTAGCCGCTGCGAACTGCCTTTGCTTGTGCGCCTGCAAACAGCCTGGGCTGCCGAAGATGCTGGTGCCATTGCACAGTGGAACGACTGGCTGCACGCCACCCGGGAAACCGCAGAACTGAGTGATGAAGACACCCGCCTTGGCGCGGCTCTTGTCACCCTCCTGCGCAGCCTTGGCCTGCTGCCGGAAGCGAACCTGATTCCAGATGAACCCGGATACATAACCATGTTCGCCTGGGTGGCCCATTACCGGAATGTACCTGAGCGCCAGACACTGCTCGGTTTTGCCTGGGCCTGGCTGGAAAACCAACTGGCGGTTGCCTGCAAAGCACTGCCCCTTGGCCACACCGCAGCCCAGCGCGTAACCGAACACATGCGCCCCTTATTGGTAACCGCTGTAGAGATTGCCCTGCAGCGGAGTGACGAGGAGCTTGGCCCCATTCTGCCCGGCCTGGCTCTTGGCAGCGCCTTACACGAAACCCAGTATTCGCGGCTTTTCAGAAGCTGAAACATAAAGACATGCACTCCGAAACAAGGAGCGGCGGTCAGTAAGTCCTTCCGGGACTGTCTGCAGCACGGATGCTGCAGACAAGCGTACAGGGATGTATTTACAGCGTGTCCCGGAAGGACTTACTGACCGCAGCAGGCCCGGAGTCTGATGATTAAGAGGATATAGCCATGAAACATTGTTTGAGAGTTGGAGTCGGCGGCCCGGTTGGTTCCGGAAAAACCGCCCTCTTGCGCCAGTTGTGCAAGGCCCTGAAAGACCACTACGACATAGCCGTAGTAACCAACGACATCTACACCCGTGAAGACGCCGACTTCCTGCTGAAGCACGACGCCCTGCCTGCCGACCGCATTCTCGGCGTAGAAACCGGCGGCTGCCCGCACACCGCTATCCGCGAAGATGCCTCCATGAACCTGGCGGCCATCGACGACCTGCAAAGCCGGCACCCGAACCTTGAACTGGTGATGGTGGAATCCGGTGGTGACAACCTGTCTGCCACCTTCAGCCCGGAACTGAGCGATCTCACCCTTTATGTGATCGACGTATCAGCCGGAGACAAGATCCCCCGCAAAGGCGGCCCCGGCATTACCAAATCCGACCTGCTGATCATCAACAAGATCGACATTGCCGAACAGGTACATGCCTCCCTCGACGTGATGGAGCGGGACAGCAAGAAAATGCGTGGCGAACGGCCCTTCGTGTTCACCAACCTGTACGACGGAGTAGGGCTGGAAACCATTATCAGCTTTGTACTGGAGCGCGGAATGCTGCCAGAACGACGCCCTGAAAAACTTGCCGAGACTGCCTGAAGGCCCGGTGAACAGAACCAATTGAAAACCAGGAGACACACTATGAAAGCAATTACCCGAGTACTCATGGCCACCGGCCTGATGGTTACCGCCACAGCCGCCTCCGCCCACGCCGGCCACGACGCAGGCACCGGATTCGCCAGCGGCCTCCTGCACCCCATGTTGGGCCTGGACCACCTGCTGGCTATGGCCGCGATCGGTTTCTGGAGCGTACGCCAGTCCGCCACTATGAAAAACAGCACACCCCTGTTCGTAATCGGCGGCATGATCCTCGGTGCAGCCATTGCCTGGGGCGGCATGAGCCTGCCTGGCGTTGAAACCGGCATCGCTCTCTCTGTGCTGCTGGCCGGTATACTGATCGCCACCATGGCCAAACTCCCAACCGCTGTAGGCGGAACACTGGTCGCGGCCTTTATGGTGTTTCATGGCTTTGCGCACGGTACTGAAATGCCGGCTGGTGCGGCGTTGGTGGCTTATCTGGCTGGGTTCTCCATTGCCACATTGGCACTTACGTTTGTGGGCCGGGGGCTTGGTGCTTTGATGCAGAAAACCGATAACCGCTTCGGCCGGGTGTTGGGTGGTTTGGTTGCAGCTACGGGAGCTTTTTTGGCTGCTGCGTAATGGCTTTGGCTTAGAAAACAGAGTTGAAAGATAAAGCTGTGCGGGATGACCGCGCAGCTTTTTTTTGGCATAACAATATGTATTTCTGTAATAGGGGCAGACAGGATGTGCTGAGATGGTTTATCTTCAGTAGTAAAACAAGACAGAAAGAAGCACCAACTGTTATGGATAACGGCCAATGGATACCCCAGTACTGACACCGCATTTTTTTGATTTTTCGTATTTTATGCCGCTTGTTCTGTTGGTGATTATCCTCTGTGCGCGCTGCTTTTACCGCAATCCGGAAGGGTTGATTGTTAGGGTTTCTTCGAGCCTGCTTTTCAGGAGAAAGTCAGACGAGGTAAGGGGGAAAACGACGTCAGCGCTTCGTTATTGCAATAATGAAGGCGTCAAATTATTACAGGTTGCACAATATGCGCATTAATATAAGTATTTGATTTTAATTGATAAAGTTAAAAATTTTACATTTGGGTATGCGCGTTTCATGGCGGTCAGTTTTTCGGTAATAACGAAGTGCACTATCTAATCATTGTTAGCTTCCAGATCAAGGATCGAGAATGAAAATAGAGTCAGTACGAATTCAGAACTTCCGTACATTCAAGGACGAGACGATATTCTTCGATGATTACTGTTGTTTCGTCGGCCCAAATGGATCTGGAAAATCCACTGTAATGAATGCACTTAACGTGTTCTTCCGTCAGTACAAGGATAGTAAAACTGATTTAAGTAAGCTTTCAATTGACGATTTTCATCATAAAAATGTTAAGGAACCAATTTCCATAACGGTCACATTTAAAGAGCTTTCTGATCGGGCGAAAGTTGACCTAGCCGATTATGTTAGACAAGAGCGCCTAATTGTTACAGCAAAGGCAGAGTTTGACGAAGGTACTGAAAGAGCAGAAGTGAAGCAATTTGGTAATCGCCTTGGAATGACTGAATTCAGGGCCTGGTTCGAAGCAGAAAAGTCTAAACAGCCTGCTTCTGAGCTAAAGAAAATCTTTTCGGACTTACAGGCAAAGTGGCCGGAGATCACTAAAGCTACGTCAAAAGCTGACATGTCGAGTTCACTTAATGATTTTGAGTCTTTACATCAAGATCTATGTAGTTTGATTCCAAGTGAGGACCAGTTCTATGGGGTTTCTAAAGGAGCTAATCGGCTCGCGCCACACTTACAATGGGTTTTTGTATCTGCATCCAAGGACTTTTCTGAGGAAGCAGAGGAGAGTAAGCATTCAGCTTTAGGGCAACTGCTTTCGAGAGCAATCCGAGCAAAGGTTAACTTTTCAGATAAAGTAACGGGTCTTCGGGATGGTTTAAGGCAAAGTTATCAAGAAATGCTGGAGGAGGAGCAAGGGGTTCTTTCGAGTATTTCTGAATCTCTGCAGAATAAGCTAAAACTTTGGGCGAACCCTAGTGCTACGGCAAAGGTTCTTTGGAAGAACGACGCTGAGAAATCAATCAAGATAGAAGAGCCACTTGCGCATATTCAAATAGGTGAAAAGGGTTTTGAAAGTGAGTTGGCTCGTTTTGGGCATGGCATGCAGAGGTCGTATCTTCTAACCCTTTTGCAAGAGCTAGCTGATATTGAGGATGAAAATGCACCTACCCTTGCAATGGCAATCGAAGAGCCTGAGCTATATCAGCATCCTCCACAAGCAAGGTATTTGTCTGAAGTATTGCAAGATTTAGCTAACGAAAATTCACAAATAATTGTATGTTCTCATAGCCCTTACTTTATTCCCGGTGATGACTTTCATAGCGTTCGCTTAGTTCGGGAGTTTGGTGCCCCATCTTGCTCGAATGTGACTTCACTAACTTATGCTGAGCTATCAAAAGAACTTACCGATGCAGGTGACAAAGCAGTTAAAGAAACTGGGATGATTGCAAAGCTATATCCAACATTGCGTCCAGAAATCAGCGAAATGTTTTTTAGTCGGAAACTGATATTAGTAGAAGGAATAGAAGACGTTGCCTATTTAACATCCTACATTCAGCTCATGGGCAAGCTTTCAGACTTTAGACGGTCAGGCTATCACATCATTCCGGTAGGCGGTAAAAATGAGTTGTTAAAGCCTTTGGCAATTGCCAAGCTATTAAATATTGAGGTATTTGTCGTCTGTGACGCTGACACAAACAAGACAAGACAAGATGAAATCAATAAACATAAAAAGGATAATGCTGCAATCTTACATCTGTTAGGCCATGATAAAACCGAAAACTGGCCTGAAGCAGATATTAAAAAGCCCAATTTGAGAATGTGGAAGACAAATATCACCGATACTGTCGGCCCAGAGTTTGGTGAGGATTGGAAGAAGCATGAAGATCAGGCAGCTGCATATTATGGAAATGCAGGTGGCTTAAAGAAAAATCCTTTGGCAGTATCTCGCGCATTGGAATCAGCTTGGAATGAGGGCTTAAAGTCCACAACATTACAGGAGCTGGTCGATAGCCTTCTCGCTCAAAAGACATAAGAAGCTAAAAAGTCAATGCAGCCGACCGCTAACGCGGTGGCTGATTGAGGCCTTAGAATTTCTCAGGGAGTCAGAGTTTGAAGTTAAAAAAGGAATTATCTATATCCCTTCTATTGGCAGCGGTCCCAGTTTTTTTCGCATACGCTAGCGGCGATGTCGAGTTGCTGACCGAGCTTACTAAAAGCATGATGACTCACAAGTGGCTGATGATTTACAGCATGGTGGGATTCGGGCTTTTCATCTTGGTCTCATACCTTGAGTGGCGAATTCTTTTTCATAGCAATGCCTTGCGTAAATTTCACAGATTCGTGTCTGAGGTGCTTTACGAAATGGCTTCATCCTTTCTCGGTATCTTGCGGATAACAGCAGGTATATTTATCTCTTTGTTCATGATATGGCTAGTTTTTGACTACAGCCAAGAAATGCTTTGGAGCTTCACCATGATTCTAGTATTCGGGGTTGTCGCACTGGTTGAGGCGTGTTGGATCAGGGCAACGCTGGAGTATGCACAGAGAACTTGGTTGATTAAAAATTCTAATCAATAGTTCCAGTTCGTTCTGTACTTCCCCCAATGTAATGGATATGCATTGATAACTCCTGGAATTCCAAGACGATAAATAGGATAAAGCATGGAAGAAATAACATCGGCAGGTGATGCCATCGTCGTAATCGTCGCCGTTCTTTTGATCTTTATTCCGGCCTTGATTTCCTGGCTTTTTCGACGTAGCCGGAACGCTATGAAGGAAAAGCTCGCCGACGCGATGCAGCGTTTGAAGCAGGCTGAAAAGAAAAGGAAGGATGCAGAGCAATACTGCGCAGACCTCAAGGCCAAGTACAAACCGATTACCGATATGGAGGCGCATGCGCGGCTGTTAATCGGTAAAGCGGAGAGAAAAGCGGAAGCTGTCAGGAGTGAAGCGGAAGGTGTGTATTTGGAGGCTGAGGCAAAGCTGGCAGAGGCTAAAGACGAAGCGAACCAAATCAGTGCTGAAGCAAAGGCCGCTATCAAAGAGGCAAAGTTAAAGGCTGAGCAAATTGAGGCAGATGGTCGAGCAGAGGCGGAGAGAGTTCTTGATTTCGCGGGACGGCGGGCTGAGGAAATAGCGGGAGATGCACTGGCGGCCAAGGGGAAAGCTGATCTATATGAAGCCACTGTGGTGGCCATGCGCAATACCATTCAGGGTTATAAAGACGACTATATCGTCCCTAATCATGCGGTTTTGGATGAGCTTGCCGAAGAATACAGCCATAAGGAGGCTGGCGAACAATTGAAGCGGGCTCGTAAGCGCGTTCGGGACATGGTCAAAAATGGTAACGCGGGCGCGTGTGATTATGCAGAGGCAAACCGGCGAGCCTTTGCAATACACTTCGCGGTGGATGCCTTCAACGGTAAGGTTGATTCGGCGTTGGCTAAGGTCAAACACGACAACTTCGGCAAGATCAAACAGGAAATTAAGGATGCCTTTGCCCTCGTGAATCACAATGGCATGCCCTTTAGAAATGCTCGTATTAACCAAGAATATCTTGAAGCTCGTTTGGACGAACTCCAATGGGCGGTTGCCACTCATGAACTAAGGCAGATAGAACGGGAAGAGCAGCGAGCTATTAGGGAACAAATGCGTGAGGAGGAAAGAGCGCGCCGAGAGATTGAAAAGGCTATTAAAGAGGCCGAGAAAGAAGAGCGGATGTTGCAAAAAGCCCTGGAAACGGCCCGGAAAGAACTGGCATCCGCACACGGAGATCAACGCCAGCAATACGAAACCCAGCTTGCGGAACTTGAAGCCAAGTTAGCTGAAGCCGAGACAAGGGGTGAACGGGCGCTTTCTATGGCACAGCAAACAAGACGTGGCCATGTTTATGTCATCAGTAATATCGGGAGCTTTGGTGAGAACGTCTTCAAGATTGGTATGACGCGCAGGCTCGAGCCTATGGATCGAGTGAAAGAGTTAGGCGACGCTTCTGTTCCATTTGATTTTGATGTCCACGCCATGATTTACAGCGATGATGCTCCAGCATTGGAAAAAGAGCTGCATCGTCGGTTTGATGATGCGTCGGTAAATAAAGTGAATTTCCGGAAGGAGTTCTTTAACCTGAATCTTGCCGAAATTCGCCAGGCTGTCGAACAGCAGGGTATGAACGAAATACACTGGACAATGAAAGCGGAAGCGGCGGAATATCGGGAGTCTTTGAGTATCTCTAAACAGCAGGCTTTAGAAGCGCCGGTTACGGCATAGTCCCTAGTTTTTTGATGGGTTATTGTGGCCTTTTAGGTTGGCGTTTGTTGTTCGATGATTCTGGTGAGCCTCATGCGGAATTTGCCTCGTAAAAGCTGGGGGAAAATTCTGGTTTGGTTATACAAGTGACATTCAGCCTTTATAGTTCGGTCTAGCGTACTCCATGAGATTTCTATGAAATTCCTGATCCTAGCCATTTTCGCCGCCATCGCCGCATTCCTAATCTGGCGCAGCAAACAAAACGCCGACCCCACCGAGCATGCCTGTGCCATCGAAATTTGCAAACTTCTTAAAGCCAACCCTGATGCTTCGCCGCAGGTCATTGCCGATGAATTCATGAAGCACGGCATTGATCCTTCGCGCTGCAAAAACGTGGGCGCGATGGTGATGCCGCAGTTGCGCAAAAATGGCCTAAAACCGGAAGATGCTCGCATTGTGATGGGGCAGGTGAGGGCGGCTTATTCTCTCGTTCGCTAGGCCGCTGTTCGGGAAAAACGGGACATATTTATTTTTGAACCGACATAGGAAGTTGAGTAATGAAATGGGCTTTCATCGACTACGAGAACGTAGGCAATCTCGGAAAGGTCAATCTCTCAGAGTATGAGCGGGTCATCGTGTTCCTTGGTGCAAAGCAGCCCAAGCTGGACTTTACGGACACGAAGTACGACGAGCCGATCAACATGGTGGTCGTTCAGTTGAAGGCCACTCAGGCGAATAACCTCGATTTCCATCTTGCCTACTACCTCGGAAAGTTCGATGCCCAGGCCGATCGAGCGGTGGCGTTTGAGGTGGTTAGTAATGATTCGGGCTTTTCGCCGCTGATTGCCCACATCAAGTCCAGTGGACGGGTGTGCAAGCAGGTGAAAATTGCCGGGGCGTCTGGTGACACTCAAAAGCTGATCAAAAACCTGTCGGCAAAGCCAAAAGAGAAACGTCCTCAGAAGGTCACTGGCCTTCGTAACCATATTGCTTCCCACCTACGGCTCCAGGGAAACGAGGTAGCCATTCAGAAAGCCCTCAACCAGTTGGTACACGCCAAATTTCTTAAGGTGTCTGATACCGGTGTGGAGTATTTGGCTTGAGGGGAAAGTCAGGACAGATTTATTTTCGCGAAAACATTTAAAGAATCATTGCAACAGGAAGAGCAGTAATGCCAGATTACAAACGGATGGCGGGAGAGAAGCAGGAATCGCAGGTTTCGTACTTCCTCGACCGATACTTTGGCAGTAACGATAACTACAGAATCCTCAACAACCTTGAGATTGAGGTGAATGGTTTTAAATCTCAGATTGATCATCTGATCATTTACAAAGCCGGCTTCATCGTCGTTGAAAGCAAGAGCATTCAGGGGGCGGTGCGGGTAAATTCCCTGGGTGAATGGGAACGATCTTACAAAGATGAATGGTTCGGTATTCCCTCTCCAGTACAGCAGGCCGCGGTGCAGATTGATAACCTCAAGGCTCTTCTTAGGGAGAATGACTCCCAGCTTCTCGGGAAGCTTCTGGGTCTGCAAAAAGGCTTTGGTGGACGCCAATACAAAACAGTGATCGCGATTTCCAGCTCGGCGCGGCTGGATCGTGACAATATCCCTGCTGACATCTCACAACATATCGTTAAAACCGAGTTTCTTGTCGATAAGATCAAAGACCTCACGAAAGCAGCGAATAATGGGCTGAAAAGCTTTGCCAAGACTGAGGCGCGATTTACAGATGATGAGATGGATCGGATCTACGCGTTCTTGAAAAGCTACCAGCGGGCCGGCGAACCAGCACTTAAACAGGAGGCAAAGCCAGCTGTTAAGCACTCTGAAGTGCAGGCCGCCCCTGTCGAAGGGCCCGTGACGGTGAGTTGTAAAAAATGTGGTGAGACGGAAGCGCTCTCGGCGCAATATGGTCGCTTTGGTTACTATGTTCAATGTGCCAAATGCTCAACAAACACGGCCCTTAAGCATACCTGCCCAGCCTGTGGTTCAGGTTCCACCAGGACCCGTAAATCGAAATCCGATATGTACCTGGATTGCCAGTCTTGCAACAAGAGCACCCCATTTGCGGTTAAATGGGGTGCTGCCGCTTCCAGCTAGGAAATCCGGGGCAGGTCTCTTTTGGCTTCAACATGGCCTATCTACCAATGATGGGCCAGATAAACAAATATATGAAAAATAGACGGAAAATAAATCTGGCCCTGTTTTCGGTATGGCCAGGTAATAGCTTTGAGCTAGCAATCTTCAATGTTCATTCCGCCTACTGAATTCAGGTTTATGCCGTCAGGGTCAGCTGTTATTTCGTCAGCATGCTAAAGATTAGTGCCCCGAGTGCTGCTCCTGCGAGAATCTGGCCGACCTCATTTTTCTGCTCTTGAGCTTTAGCTGTGTTACCCCTCACTGGCTGAATTACCTTGATGCCATTGTCTTGCAGTTGCTGAATGTTCTGGATCAGACGCATGTTCAATTCTTCAAAACTAATGCCCAAGGCATTAGCCGATTGGAACATTTGGTCCACTGAGAACGTGGACTTCCCGCTTTCAAGCCGGCTGTAGCTTGGTTGTGAAAGTCCCATCCGTTCTGCCATCTCCCCTTGTTCGATGTTCATGCTTTTCCTGAGGTTCGAGAGAACAACGCCCAGTACTGCCGAGTACGAGGTTTTTCCATTTTCCATGGGAGCCTCTTCTATTTTGATGTCGAGGGTTGACTTACAGGAAATAAAATTATAATTTGAATACACATGCGTTAAACGTAAAAAACTATGGATTTATAAATATGTATTCTAGCTTGATGGTTGGTGATTTGCTATATCGGAATAAAGGCGTCGTAGGGCACGCCGGCGTGTATCTAGGGTCAGATGAAGTGTTGCACATTCAACCGGGTGGCCGGCCGGTCAGAGTTCCGTTTGAGCAATACTCGAATGGTAAATTTGTGTCGGTTAAGCGCCAGAAAATAGACCCCCAAGGTTTCACTAAAAGGCTGGCTGATATAAATAAAAGTAGTGAGGTATACAGTCTCATTTCGAATAACTGCGAACACACCGCATATTATCTGAGCACGGGCAACCGCATGAGTCCCCAACTCCAAGTTGCGCTCGGGTGTGGTTTTGTAGGTGGGTTGCTAGCTTCAAGGGGGGGAGCAGGCAGGTTTGCCACAGCCGCCGGCTGTATTGGGTTGGCAGCCCTCATGGTGTCAAATGCGAATCGGCACCATGATTTCGTTGTCGGCCCGAAACGACTGCAGGAAAAGGGGATAGACTGATTTTATGCAGAGGGTGGGTGCTCCGTGAGTCGATGGCTGTTTTGGGCGGGGCGGACTACGCTTTGGATATTATTCTCAAATTGAGGTTGCCCAAGGTAGACGCTTATATGGTGCGTAAGATGAACCACGAGAAATAGACCCATGCGCACACTATTCTTCGGCCTGGAGATCCCCGCTCAGATCAAAGCCCACCCGCCATATCTTTTGAGCTGGGGGTTACGCGAGAAACCGGGACAGATCTATTTTTCCAGCTCCGGTTCCTCATCTTGGGCTTTCAGCTCACCATCAGCTTTCGATATTTTGGGGGGCGGCGGACTCCAGGCCTTCAACAACTGGCCTGCTTCTTGGTAAAAATGTGGTACTGCTTTTTCCAGCTCCTCTACAAATATCTTCCGGCCGCTGAACTTTCCTGCAAGATCTACCTCGTAAACGACATCCAGAGTCGTGGCGGCACTGTTGGACGTATCCGATTCCAGCAACTCCGGCGAATTTCGCAAGTCTTTTAGCGCCTGGTAGGTCGTTTCCGCCTTACCGGGCCTGTTGGCGCGAATGAAGAACCCGGTTGGTTCGGTTTTCTTTAGTTGCCGCAGGAGCCAGTTAACCCGGGCTTTAGTGCTTTGCTTGTCCTTTGGCGCGGTAAGGCGCATTGAGCAGTAAATCATTCGCCGTTGGAGGTCAGCTGTCACTTCCAGATCCGCCGCCGAATTGATGATGTTGAGAGCGCAGTACAGTACCGGTGCTTTACAAAACGCATCTGCGTCATCCTTCAAACGCATGGAAGGATCGAGGCGGTGGCCGTTTTTCAATTTCAGGGAAACGTCGCTGCCCGTTAGTCGAGACATGATCAAGCAAAGGTCCCGTTGCTCCTGGTACCAAGCGGCGATGGTGTTCTGAACCTCATCGCTGTTTTTAGCGATAGGCGCGTTGCTCTTCACTTTGTTGACGACATCTTTCCATTCGGCATTCATCTGGTCGAAATGGCTGATGCCCGAGCGATCGCTTTCAAGATACCGCAGTATTTCGCTAAGAATGAATACCTGATCCTCGTCTTCAATTCCATCGTTCTTGAGCAGAAGCTGGCACTGGGTCCGGATAAATGCCCATGACCAATGATAGAGAGCCACTGATTTGGTGGCGGTCTTCGGGAGTTTTACCGGGTGATGGGTTGGCAGTGCTACAAACTGATTGGTAATGGTGATCACGGCATCCAGTTTGTGGGTTTTAGCTTGTTGCAGGTATCGTGATATCTGGTCTTCACCAATGGTGTCGTTGTTGACTTTGGCTTCAATCAACGCTCGCCATTCACGTCGGCCCGTTCGGAGGATCAGGAGGCCGTCCGGTCGATCCTTCTGTTTAACGGCCTTCTTGTCTTCGTTCTGAAAAACTACTTCTGTCCAGGCTTCCAAGGTAGCACTGGTTCCGACTCGCACATTCAGGGATTTCAGCAGAGACTGTCGCAACTCGAGCACGGAGCGAAGACCTGCGAGAAGAACGGAGACGGATTTCTGTTCTCTTGCGCTGTCTGCGGTTATCGGAATCAGTCGCGCAGGTTCGCCTCCGATGAGGAAATCAGGACGGTTTTTCACAGATAGCTCCATGCTTTTTTTAGATTTAGTTTCCTAACTAAGGGTAGCAGCGATCTAGTGTTATGCCTGTAAACTAAGTAAGGAAATGTAAAATACTGGCAGGGAAAAACCGGGACAGATTTATTTTCATGGCTTCTCTGATGGCTTGGAGTTGACTTGAGGCACTACCAATCCAACCCACTCCGAACTTCGGTTAATATCGGGTGCCCGCGCACAGAATGGATTCTGTGCTTCAAACGCAAGGAGACGCTGATGCCAAGACAGGCCAGGGTGATTGTGCCCGGTTTCTCCCACCAAAATTTTCAACGTGGTCGTAACCGCCACTGGGCATGCCTTTGGTTAGAGGGTTTTCTGGTAAAGCCAACTCGGACTTGTGGGAAGTCCACAGTGATCTATCAGGCGGTGCGGATTGCACGAGTCATATTTACGATGTTTCGCGGCGAGATGGTGCTGTTAAACGGCTTTATCAAGAAGACTCAGAAAACACCGGATCAAGAGTTGGCAAAGGCGAGAGACCGAAGGAAGAATCTTGTTTGAATGGGAGCAAGAAAATGACACAGCACAAACACGTTGGCAGCTCTCTCGATGACCTGCTTGAGGCTGACGGCACACTTGAGCAAGTAGAAGCTGAGGCGCTGAAGCGGGTAATTGTCTGGCAGATTCAGCAGGCAATGGGGCAAACTGGCGTGAACAAGTCTTAACTTGCTCAAAAAATGCATACCAGCCGCACAGTGGTTAACCGTCTTCTTGATGAGAAGGACACTGGTGTAACCATCACAACTCTTGTCAAAGCCGGGCGGGCTTTGGGTATGACCTGGACTTTGCAGGCTGGTGAGGGTAATGGATCGCCTCACGCGGCTTGAATAAAGCCGGGAGGGTTTTTTTCTGATGCTTTGCGCAGGATCTGGTTTGAACAATGGCCGGCGGTTTTTGGCAATACTGCTCGTGCTTATTTCGCTAGCGGCTTACGGAGTGGAGATGAATAATCTGGGCGACTATCAATGGAAGAACCGGCTGATCCTGGTTCAGGCAGCGCCAGAAACGGAGGGTGCTGTTGATAGCCTTAGAGATGCCCATGCCGAACTCGATGACCGTGACATTATCTGGTTCGTGAACACCGGGTCGGGTCTGGTTTCAAATCAGGCAAGGGTGTCTGATGGTGTTGAGAATGACGTCAACGAACTGCTTGCAAAGGTCCGTCCTGACGAGCGGGTGCTGCTGATCGGAAAAGACGGCGGGATCAAAAGCCGCGAGCCCCGTCTCGACCTTGACGCTATTTTCCGCCGGACCGACGCCATGCCGATGCGCATGCGTGAGATGCACACCGATTGAGCTAATTGCCAGCGCCGGCCTTAGTGAATTTTTAGCAGTGCATCTTCGATGTTGCTGCTGTCTTGATGTCCGCCTGAGCACCCTGGCAGATTCCGCACCAGTTGGTGCCGAATTCGATCACCATTGGGCCTGTGCTCTGGTCCAGCTCATCCCGGCTCAGGGTTTCGGGTGTATATTGGCTGGCGTACGACATGGTGTCTCCTTGTTGGGTTATCCGGCTGGAATATAGATCCGTCCCGGTATTCCAATAGCGTTGAGTTACAAAAATCCTAAGGCACCGAACCAAAGACTGATTTATGTTCCACGCTGGGTTGGTTCAGGATTGCACAACATGGATGTCTGAGAAATGGATTTGAGTCCGGCTTTCCAGCCCCTTATTACTGCACTTTATTATCTGTTAGCTTTTTCCATCATTGCAGGCCTGCTCAGATCACCCTGGTTCAAGGGTAAGTTTGGGGAGTTCCTGGTCAATTTCTCCGCGCGGAGATACCTGGATAAATCCCGCTACCATCTCATTAAGAATGTGACCCTCCCCACGGAAGATGGCACCACGCAGATCGACCACGTTTTGGTTTCGGTGTTTGGCGTATTCGTTGTCGAGACCAAAAACATGAAAGGCTGGATCTTCGGTGGCCCTCATCAGCGTTCCTGGACTCAGAAGATTTACCGTTCCAATCACAAATTCCAGAACCCGCTGCATCAGAACTACAAGCATGTGAAAACTCTGCAGACCCTGCTTGGGCTAGACGATCACCAGATACACTCATTGGTGGTGTTTGTGGGGGACAGCACATTCAAAACGCCCATGCCGGAAAATGTCACGCAAGGTTTGGGGTATGTCCGTTATATCAAGTCGAAAACGGATCCTGTTCTAACCCAGCAGGAAGTGGAAGAGGTCAGGGAAAAGATCGCCTCCGGCCGCCTCAAGGCATCATTCGCCACCGACCAGGCGCATGCCCGCTACGTGAGGGGGTTGGTGGCCGAGCGTAGTGGTAGTGTGCCCCGTAGCCGGGGACCTGGGCTTCTCAAACCTCTGGTTTTTATAGCATTGATGCTGGGAGCCGGTACGATTGTATTGAACGCGTATTCGGATTTCGTTTCAGGTGCGTTGGCGACTGGCACTAAAAGGAACACTGAACAACGGGGTGAAGGCGTATCGCAGCGCATTCCTCACCAATCGGAAAGCGAACTCAAAATAGATTCGAGCCCTGTTACGCAAGCGTCTTCCTCAGGGATAGTTGCTCCGGATATTCACCAACCGCGTTCTGAGTTGTTTTTGGCAAGGCAGGAATGTAACGCTCTTATTGCTGCCGCTATCGGCAATCAGGATCCGCGCGTTTTGAGAGACAGAGATAAGGCATGTGCCCGGTATAAGACCCTGCAAGGAGAAGTGAATTGAATCAGAAAGGAGTTCTCACTGTCTGGGATGATGCCAAGGGGTTTGGATTCATCACTCCGGAAGACGGTGGTGAGCGGGTTTTTGCTCATATCAGCAGTTATGCAGGCCGGGGGCGGCCTGTTTCTGATCGCAAGGTGACTTACAGCATCTCGAAGGATGATCAGGGTCGGCTGAGGGCTGGGCGGTTTCAGTATGCGGGAGCGGCAAAGATTGGCGCCAGTATTGCTCCGGGAGTCTGGGTGGCGGCTGTTGTTGTGCTTGCGTTTTTCACCACTCTTGCAGGCCTGTTTCATCGGGGTTATATGCCTGTTTCTATCCCGGCTGCCTATGGCGGGGTGAGTCTGGTGTTATTTGTGATGTACTGGTCTGATAAGCGGGCGGCTCAACGGGGAGCACAGCGTACGCCTGAGAACAGGCTGCACTTCTTTGAACTTTGCTGTGGCTGGCCAGGTGCACTAATGGCGCAACAGGTTTTTCGGCATAAAACGCGAAAGGTGAGCTATCAGTTCGTTTTCTGGCTGGCGGTTCTCGCTAATCTGAGCGCTCTTGGCTGGCTGCTTGTCGCCCCGGAGGCGGCCAGTTTGCGGCAGCAATTAGACCTTGATTTGTTGAATTCTTTGCGGCCGCTTATCTGGTAGCTGGGCAATGAAAATAAATCTGTCCCGGTTTTCTCTATTCCTTAAGCCGGACAAGCAACCGGCCATCCTCAACCTGGATATAATCCACACCCGCTGCAAAGGATTGCCAGAATCCCGGGTTGGCGCCGAACTCGTTAACCAGGTCCACATTTTTGAGGTTACCCAGCCAGGCGTTCGGAATGGGTACGCCCATGAGGCTGACGCCCTTTAACTTGACCAGGGGGCGACCGTTGGCAAAGGACAATTCCACACCGGCATTTACTCGCAGGGTTCTGCCGCCGAGTACAGGGAAGTCCTCTTCAAGAGGCACCAGAAGAAGGGCGCTCAGCAGATCGTCCGAAAGGTCGACTGCGAGTCTCTGAGCCAGGTCGGTGTTATTGGCCAGCATGCCGTTGAGTTCCCGCTCGCTGAAACGTACCTCCCGGCTGGCGCCTTCTTCACTGTAGGGTACCGGCTGCAACGGGCGGCCGGTTTCTCCGCCTTGGGTATCAATACCCAGACTACTCAGCTTGTTGTTAAGTGAATCCTGTTCACTGGCATTCAGGGTTACGGGCTCGAAGTTCTCAGGAAACACATAGTGGCTCAACCACCAGTAACCGACGCCGGCGGTGGCAACGATGGTGAGCAGCACAATGCCAAAGACATGCAAGCCACTGAAGCCCTTCTTTGCGGGCGGCGTTGCTGGTGCTGTTTTGTGCTCGGTTGCCATACTCATTGCCAGTGTGAACCTCAAATAGCCAGTCCGGTTGCGCTTTGTTTAGCAGCCTGGATGGGGTTCTGTGAACATAAACTTGTCCCGGTTTTAGCTTAGTGGCATCAACAGGAGTTTATGCGGACGCTCGGTCGTTTTCTGTGGTTTCCAGTTTCACTCGAAAACCACAGGCTGCGGCGTACTTGCTGAGTGTTCCCCAGCTAGGGTTTCCCCGGCCACGCTCAAGTCTGGAGATATTGCTTTTGCTTGTCCGCAGCTTCTTTGCAAGATCCTCTTGGGTAAGGCCCGCTTTTGTTCTCATGGTGATCAATTGGTCGATCAGGCTGAATTCTTCCTGAAGGGCATCGTACTCTTTACGCACTTCAGGATTTTCGAGTGCCTTCTGCTTAAACTTATTGAAGTTCATGATTTTTTGACCTCCCTTAAACGCTCTTTTGCTAGCTCTAGGTCTTTCTTCGGTATTTTCTGATCTTTTTTCACAAAGACATGGAGAATGATGATTTTCCTATCCTGCATATAGCAGAAAATACCTCTCCCAATGCCTTCTTTAGCTTTTGCGCGGATCTCGAACAACTCATCACCAAGTGACTTGGTGTGTGGCTCCCCAAGGTTCGCTCCATGCTTTGCCATCAATTCCATTAGCCGGATCATTCTCGCCTGAATCTTGGGCGGCATCCCGGCCAATTCTTCGTCTACCTTCCTGTAGAATTCAATGTCCCAGTCCATGGGCGCTCCGTATTTTTAGGTTATCATATATGATAACTTCAGTTGTGGGAAATATCTTGAAAGACCGGGACAGATTTATTTACAGGTAATTTGGTCCATAGAAAACCTCATGTGCTTCGCCATAGACATTCCAAAGTAGCCTCGCTACCATTCCTCCTGAATCAACGGCATCCAACCAAAATGACTTAAGGAACGAGTCTATGCCCGATGTTTTCTTCGCCCAAAAACCGACTTCCGCTTCTGCCCTGGTCGGCGACGCCCCCGGTACCTTTGAAGCTTTCCTACGCAGCAACGGCCTCACCGAAAGAGAAACGATATAGCCCGGACGTGCCTATTCTCTTGCGACTGATGAAATCTTTACCCTATCCACATCGCGTAATTGAACTCCTTGCCAATGCCGGAGCGCATGGACACCGTCAGCAGAGTTCTGAACAACACAGGGCGCCTTGCGATAGCGTTTGATGCAGGTTTTCGTGCAAATAAAGTCCATACGACCTATGAATGTGGGGGAGACTGGATGCGGGAATCGGCTGTTCTAATGACGGGGTTTGGAACCGCTGGTGTAGTTGGTGGCCTGACTGGTAAATATGCGGTTATCGGCGGCACCGCGTTAGCTGCACAAGCGGGGCTCATTGTTGCGGGGCCAGTTGGTTGGGCTGTCCTTGGAGTTGTGGTAACTGTTGGCGTCCTCGCCGGTTTAGGAGCAGGGCTCTATGCTGATCAAAAGGGGCAAAATTTTGCTTCTATGCTCTGGGATAGATAAAAATGTTTGATAACACAATAGAAGGCTGGTACTACACCTTCTTCGGTTTGCTTTTGATTATCACTTTTATTTCCTGGTTGGGTTTTGCGCGCTTTTCGATGGCGCGAATTGAGCGGCAGATGCAGAAAGATGGGCTTTCCCGTCCGTCTTCGTGGGACGGGGTGGGGCTTCGAGCGCTTTGGTATGCTTCTGCTATTGCTTTTCCTGTGGGGATATTTAACCGGGCTGAGGATCCATTGATCGACGTGCCGACTGTACGCCGGTATTCCACATCGTCCGATCGGGTTCTCGGGTGGATTTTGATGGTTTCGGGTTTTTTATTGGTGGCAATAACTCTATCAGGAGTATTTTTCGATATTGATTGACTTGACCATATGTAGTGGTCAACTAATCCCGGACAGTATTTTAAGGTTTTCCTCAGCAGCAGCGGCCTCAACGAAAGAGAAATGATACAGCCCCGACGTGCCTATTCTCTTGCGAATGACGACGTCTTTACCCTATCTACATTGCGTAGACTAAACTCCTTGCCATTGCCGGAGCGCATGTGCATGGCGCGCAGTGCAGAGGCCATGGGTGAGGACGCTCATATTTTGAAGGTGTTTTTCGAGCCTCACCTTTCACCTGAAAAGATACAAGAGATTAACGGGCTGGTTGGGGCGGGAACCACGGCAGCATTTGCTCGACTGAATGGCTTTCAGCAGGCGTTGGCAAAGTACCAGGAAGCCTTGCTCAACCTTACAAGGGCTCATAAATCCGGTGGCCCCCGGGGTGGGGCAGGATCCATTGCTGACAAGCGGGGTCGGAATATTGCAGCCGGCATCAGGGACAGGAGTTGATTTAGATGTTAGATGGTACACCGGAAGGTTGGTACTACTTCATACTGCTGATTGTGTTCGCGATTATGGCGGCAGCGTGGATAGGGTTTGCCCGTTTCTCAATGGCCAGAATCGAGCGTCAGATGAAGAGGGACGGGGTGACACGCCAACCTTCATGGGACGGTGTGGGGCTTCGGGTACTCTGGTACGCCTCTGCCATTGCTTTTCCTGTGGGCATTTTCAATCAAGCAAATGATCCGCTCATAGATGTGCCTACAGTGCGCAGTTACTCAACTCGCTTTGACCGTTATTTGGGGTGGGCATTGATGATTTCCGGCTTAATCTTCCTTGCTATCGTGCTTTTAGGTGGGTTTTTTTTCAATCTTGATTGAGTAGCAAAAGGTCGGCTTTTCGGGGTCCACTTCAGTTATCGGCGGTACCGCGTTAGCTGCAAAAGCGGGGCAGGTCTGGTTTCAAATCAGGCAAAGGTGTCCGCCGGATCGATGCCATGCCGATGCGCATTCGTGAGGTGCGCACCGATTGAGTTAATCTGATCGGTAACTACTGAATGAGAACCCCTTATGAAACTGATCCTTTTGCTCGCCGCTGTATTGGTTGTTGGTCTGTTGGTGACTCAGCAACTGAACAAGGGTAAGGAAGCCAACGCTGAACAGGCCGCGGAAATGGGCGCCGATAAGCTGCCAAAGGTTCCGACGAACCCGGGTGATGTGCCGAAGTTTGAAGACGACATGAAGAAGTTTATGGAGGACGAGGCGGCCAGGCAGGCGGAAATGATTGACCAGGCCACCCAGTGAAGGCGGGCAAGTCGTTAAAGTACAGAACCAAAACCGGGGCAGATCTATTTTTGGGGAAAACCGGGACAGACTTATTTCGTGCACACTGGTTCTTTGTCTTGGGCTGTCTTTGTCGAAAATGGTGTTCAGCAATCCGTTAGGGCTTCTGATTTTTTGACGTTATCAGCCCATTTCGAAAAATATCTATCAAACACGAGCTATCAGGCAATCATGACGAGAAAGACATTAGGTTTAACCCGAAAACGAACTAAAGACGCTAAGCCAGTGGCTGAGGAAGCCGAAGCTATGGTTGAGGTGGAAGGTGAGGTCGATCCACAAAAACGCTTTTTAAATGCTGCGGCTATCAATCCAGCGCCGGGGATTCGCTTGGAGTCGGGTTCAGAAAAACTCACGGTGCGCGCGATGGATTTGATCACGCCGATTGGAATGGGGCAGCGGGGTTTGATAGTTGCGCCGCCGGGGTCTGGAAAGTCGACGATTTTGAAACATATTTGCCAGGCGGTGGGAAAAGCGTATCCCGAGATTAAACTTTACGCGTTATTGGTAGATGAGCGCCCCGAAGAGGTCACTGATTTCAGGCGCAGCGTCCCGGCTGAGGTACACGCTTCTTCTTCGGATGAAAGCTATGCTCATCACGTCCGCGTTGCCAATGAGCTTCTTGATATCGCCCGCCAGCAAGCAGGCGAGGGTCACAACGTCATGATTGTGATTGATTCTCTTACGAGGCTTTCGCGTGTGCATAATGCGGAGCGAAAGAGCAGCGGTCGTACTATGTCTGGCGGGATGGATGCTCGGGCGATGGAGATTCCGCGGAGGTTGTTTGGCGCTGCACGAAACATTGAGAATGGCGGCTCGCTGACCATTTTGGCAACCGTTTTGGTGGATACCGGCAGCCGTATGGACCAGGTTATCTTTGAGGAATTTAAGGGTACGGGGAACATGGAGCTGGTTTTATCGAGAGACGTGGCGAATCAGCGAATCTTTCCCGCGCTGGATATTTCGAAAAGCAGTACACGCCGTGAAGAGTTGCTGTTGGATCCAAAAGATTTAGACAAAATAAGAGCATTGCGCCGGGCGCTTGGCGGTCTTAAACCGCTAGAGGGCACAAAAAAGCTGGTTGAGCTGCTTGAGAAGTACCCCACAAATGCCGAGCTTCTGAAAAACATCCCCGGGCCAGGATGATGATGCGTGTGAGTGATGACCTCGGGAAAACCGGGGCAGATCTATTTTTAGGCTTCTCTGATGGCTAGTGTTATGCATAGGGCGAGATTGTGTTGAGAAAACTGTTCGAAGAAAAAATATACGTAAAGATTTCGCGGAATCGCTTCGAGATCATGAAGGTGTCCGGTGAGCCTGTTGTCGAAATCGTTTGTTCTCCGGAACCGTTCAGCACATCCCGCCTACTGATCGGAGAATTCGTAAGAGCCGAGTATGAATTGCTCAATGGCATAAAGAAGGTACTTCCGAAAAAACTTATAAAACGAAGCCCGGCTGTACTAATGCACCCTGTTGAAATGACGGAGGGCGGGCTGTCTGAGGTTGAAGTAAAAGTTCTTCGGGAAGTTGCTTATGGGGCTGGGGCTCACCGGGTCGAGCTTTGGGAAGGGGAGGCGTTATCTCCTCAGCAAGCCTGTGAAAAATTAGAGAGCGCATAACCAGTGCATGCGACGCACACTGGATTGAGGTTTTCCCCGGACTGCCCCGCCAAGTAAAACAGGTCTGCACCGGTTTTCCAGTGGCTATGTGGGGCACCGCAACACCCAGTTCAGCGAAAAACAGGGACAGGTGTGTTTTTTAGGGCTACCATGGGGCGAATTGCACACCTGCCTGTATGGTCACGGAGGCGCAATCTGACCCCGCTTCATCGATCGTTTCCTGTTCCAGACAATTATTTCCTGTTTCGAATATCACAAATGTTTGAAGTTGGTTAATAAATCGCCAGTTAACTTGGAGAATATAATGAGCAAGAGTCCCGGAAAAGAAACATTAACTGCTGCCATGATTGAGAAGCAGACTGCTGCTTTTTTAAAGTCCGGCGGAGCTGTTGAGTATGTGGGCAAAGGTAAAAGCGGTCAGTACGCCTCTACAGGTTCAAAGCAGATTAGCCTGAAAGCTCGCTGAAAACCTGGACAGATTTTTTTCCCGGCTTTATCTCGAGAAGGCACAGGTAAGTGCCTTAACACCGCGGTGGAACAGTTCTGCACAGAAAAACGAATGTTCCCCTGGCTGCTCAGCTACCAATAGTTGGCCACCGGATTCTCGGATACCGCCTTCAATCATCAGGTTGTCACTCAGCTCAAAGTCCTCGATGGTATGGCCCATGTGGTCCTGGCTGGTTGCACCTGCCCGTTCCCGGTAGGGCCGGCTGTCCAGGGTGAATCCGAATGCGGGCTTGCCCTTTAGTTCCGGTTCTTGCGGGTCCGTAAATAACGCCGGACACAGACGTAAAGAATCAGAAGAGCGTAGATATAGAACACCCACATACCCAGCCTTTGGAATACGGCCCAGGTAATGACCGCGATAATGAGGCCTGTGATCAGTAGCGCAAGATCATCCTTGATTTTGGTTTTTGCCATCAGGAGTACTCGAAAAGTGTGTGCTGGTACCTGGCTTTAGTAGCAAAGGCTTTACGATTGGAGTGGTTCACATCGTAGACTTCGGGGTGCTGGATAAAGAATTCCTTATACCCCTTGAATTGCAGGTCATTTTTTTAGATGTAACTGATCACGTCAATCATGCGAGTGCCGCAGCCCAGACTGCGACCTGTGGCTACCGCTGCGCTGCCAACTGCAGCTCCTGCGTACCCGACAAGCAGCAGACCACCGCCGATGACCAGTTTCTCTGCAGTGAAGGTTGCGCCCGCGAGTGTGCGTAACCCAATCTGAGCGCCAAATTTGTCGGTCAACTCGACAGACGCCGTGGCTATCCCGAGATATTTCAGGAAGACAAGCAAATATTGACGATGCACTTGTTTTTCGGTCTACTGATGCCCACTGCAGGATGCAATCAACGATAAAGGACTTTCGCTCATGCCCCAATCCCTCGCGGTTACCGCGGACGAGGAAAGCTTCCTCGCCAACGGGAATCTCGAAGCCTTCTGGTTTAGCAGATTAAAAAAACGCGATCCCGTGGCAAGAATAGGCTACGCGCTTTGGATATCGGATACTGACAAGCTCAAAGCTGCAATCCGCTCGGGCGATCCCGCTTTCTGGAATCAGAAGGGTTTCGCGTACTGGGAGCTCTTGGCCAGATCTACGGTGGTAAATCTTGCAACTGGCTTGGAACGGGCAGGGCAACTCCGATGATGGCACTTCGTACTCTCTCGCCCGTACTGGCTCTATGTGCTGGCTGCGCACCTGCCATGGACAACAGCAGAAGCACTGAACATACAGATTGCTTGCTCAATCGATACCAGCTATCAGAGTTAAGCCATCCGGTTGAACAGGACGGAAACTTTGACACCAAGGACAATCTTTACGGGATGAGGGTAGAGATACCGGCGACCACCGTAGCCAATCAGATATCGGGTTATAAAGCTGAGGTAACGGTAGGCTCAAGTACGCAACCACAGTTTCTATACCTGACCTTCTCAGAGCCCTACAAAACCATTCGCTTTGAAAGCGTCCAGGCCGAGCCTATCGAAGAAAGCGGAGGGCTCTTTAGGGTACCCGGGGATAGCCAGTATCACTGGGACCTCGCAAAGCAAACGGAAGATGGCCTTGTGCTATGGGGCTCCTGTTCTGATAACTTCCAAGGCAGCTTTGACTGCATGATGCACCTCCCAGTCAATGGCGTGGCCGTCAACTACGAACTGGACCAGGCAAACCTGCCAGTTTACCGGGAGGTTGAAGAATTCATTCGTAATCAGATGGCGATCTGCGGTTTTGAGTACGAGGGATAAACCTGCACTTGCGTGGTCAAAGGTGAGCTCCAGGAGACGTCCTTCCATGGGCGAGGATCAGGCCTTATAAAAAGCTACTCCCAAACCTGTTTTACATAGGGAATAAGATTCTTTTGATCCTGCCCTAGAATTTAGGTCCATCTAAAACTGGAAAATCCGGCATGATAGAGCCCTCAGCAGGAGATCATGCCATGAAGCGATCCCGTTAGTAAGTGTCCGGCCATCACACCTTGTCAGAGACCCCCTCTGGCAGGATAGTTGGCACTACTTAATTTTTAATCAGTTGGGCGGTGCAGGTGTTGATAGTGGGCGGTCTCCAGCTCCAAGTGCAACACCCGGGTTAATGAACGCCTGATGGAGTACCCTGCTTTCATAAAAAATTCCGGTAATAGCCTGTGTCAAATTCGAAAAAAACATCAGAGGACCCCAATAAAACTGTAGGGGAACGCTTGAATATTCTATTCTTTATAGCGGCTATTACCTTGGTTGTGCTTGTGATTCTTTATCTTCGGGGCCAGGAATTTTTAGTCAATATTTACAGATTGCGTGAGCACAGTATTGCTGTAGAGGTATCAAATTGGGACGTGCCAATGTTTTTGGCTGTCCCTTGCTTTGTCAGTATTATTGTTGGTCTGGTTCTGCGTTTGACTGATTGGGATAGGGATAAACGAATCCAGCGCTGTGTTGGTGTTGCGTTGATTTTCGCTTTTCTATCGATTGCTGTGCGAATCCCTTATGGTTTTGCCGTCAGGTCCTACATGGAATCACTGGGTTACAGTTCATGTTGGCAATTGTCATCGCCAGCAATAATGTCTCCAACGGTTTGGGTAAGAAATCCCGGGTATTGTATTGAAAATGTTGGCAGTGTCAGGAATCCGCTGCTGGAATGGATGTCTCTCCAGCCTAATGGTGGCGCTGATGTTGCTCCCAACGAAGTGAGGGCCAAGGCGGAAGAGCTTCTGGCTATTTATGATCACAGTCAGAAAATGAAATATCCCGAGATATTTCAGGAAGACAAGCGATGAATGGCAATCTGACCAGGAGGTCAGGGGCTCGGTTGCTCACCTTGGGCCTGGGTTGTTCTGAATCAGGGAGACTTCCCTGCTTTATCCCGAAAGAGTATGGGCAAGCAGCTGAACACAGCGCTGAAACAGTTCTGCACAGAAAAACGAATGTTCCCCTGGCTGCTCAGCCACCAATAGTTGACCACCGGATTCTCGGATACCGCCTTCAATCATCAGGTTGTCACTCAGCTCAAAGTCCTCGATGGTATGGCCCATGTGGTCCTGGCCGGTAGCACCTGCCCGTTCCCGGTAGGGCCGGCTGTCCAGGGTGAATCCGAATGCGGGCTTGCCCTGACCAATCATGTAACCCACCTCATACACGGTACCCGGGTCTGCGCTTATGCCGCGAAAGGGTGTCAGGTTGGCGATGATGGCGTCGCAGCTGTCCATCAGTTCACGGTTGGCCTTGTAGATTCCATGCCCGCGATCGGGTTTTGTCTGGTTATCTGAAAACACCAGTTCGGTATCCAGTGGGTCTACGCCTTCAAACCCGTACTCCTGAAGGAGGCGTTTTTTCTCGGCCACGATGAGCTGGTGTTCGCTGGCTGGGAAGAAGACTTCCGGGCCGGCGAGGTAGATGCGTTTTGGCTTTGCCATAGGGGCCTCTTAAGGCTGGTTGTATATAATGGGCACAAATCTGTCTGCCAGTCTGAATGGTAACAGCTGTCCATGGTAGACCCGGGTACGGCTTCTTTTCCCTTTTCCGGATGCTCAAAACTATGCCCAGACTTTTCTTCGGCCTGGAGATCCCCGCTCACATCAAGGCCCGCCTGTTGAAGGTGAGGGCAGAGGTGCCCGGTGCCAGATGGCAAAGTGCTGAGCAGATGCACATCACTTTGCTGTTCCTTGGTGACGTTGAGGAAGAGCGCCTGCCCGCAGTGTGCGAGGCTGCCTGCCATATTCCCCTGGCACCTTTTGAACTGAGCGTTACGGGGTTGGGGTGTTTTGGCCAGTCTTGCGCGCCCCGGAACCTCTGGGCAGGTGTCCAGCCTGTGGCGCCTGTTGCCAGCCTCCATGGTGTAATTAAAGGCCAGATGGCGAGCCTCGGGTTTACAACGGAAAGCCGGGCGTTCCGCCCCCATATCACTCTGTCCAGATTCCGGCGCCAGCCCGGTTCGGTTGAGGGCTTGCTGGCTGAGTATGAGGGGGCGGTTTTCGGGTCGTTTCAGGTGGATGAGTTTGTGCTCTTTGAGAGCGAACCGGGTGCCAATGGTTCTGTGTACACGGTGATAGAGCGCTTTCTTTATTGATGTTGTGGTTCAAACGCAAGAAAGTCAGATTCCAATTTGATCAGCTTGACGGTTTAAGCAATTCGGCTTCAGACTTTCAGGATGCCCATTTTGGGTATAAAATTACCCAAAATGGGTTTTAAGAGTGCCATCAATATGCCAGCAGTAAAAACATCGAAATGCACTGGATTGGCAGATGCCCTGTTTTCACAAACCCGCCAAAAGGTACTGCGGTTGTTTTTCGCGCGTGGAGAAAGGGACTTTTCTCTCAAGGAACTCATTGAGCATGCGGAAGCCGGTTCGGGGGCTGTGCAGCGGGAACTGGCGCGTCTGGTGGATAGTGGCCTGGTGCAGGTGACATTGCAGGGGCGGCAGAAACGATACAAAGCCAACCCGGACTCCCCCGTATTTCCGGAACTGTCCTCTCTTGTTTCAAAACTCCTCGGTCCGGAACAACAGATTGAAGATGCTCTCAGCTTGATTGACGAGAAAATCGATATGGCGCTCATATATGGCTCGGTGGCGAAGAAGACCGATCATGCCAACAGCGATATCGATCTCATGTTGGTGTCGGACTCTCTCACTCTGGAGGAGGTCTTTGATGCGCTGGCGCCTGCAGAAACCAGCCTTTCGCGCATCATCAACCCGACCCTCTACACGCGAGAAGAGTTCGAGAAGCGTCTGGCCAACAATAACCCGTTTTTGAGGAAGGTCCTGGAAGGACAACACATATTGTTGAAAGGAAGCATCAATGGATAAAGAAGCACTGGAGAACCTGGCGCGGATACACAAACTCCACCACGAGACGGCAGATATCAATGAGGTTCAGGGGCTTATCCAGTCCGGTAGTGTTCGATTAAAGGATGCGGGTCTGGCAACACTTAGCCTGGAGAGCCGTTTTGATTTGTCGTACAACGCAGCTCACGCGCTTTCTTTGGCGGCACTTCGTCACTTTGGTTATCGGTCAGACAATCGATACCTGGTATTTCAATGTTTACAGCATACGCTCGACCTGCCGCCATCCAAATGGCGGGTTCTTGATCAGGCCCATCGTAAGCGTAACCTTGCAGAATATGAAGGCAATATCGACGTAGACGAAGCGTTGGTGACAAGTCTCATGGAAATAACTGAAGAAATCAGGCGAGCCATGGTTGCACTTGTCACAGGGTAAAAACCAGCATTACCCATATTGGGTAATTTAATGCCCAATATGGGTAATTGAGTCGCCCCGCCCATTAATTAGCCTCTGCAACCTGCTCCACAGCTGGAACTTGCTGCAACGTTGAGCGGTCCATCCAGGGATCGCGCAGGCCAAGGCGCCCTATACCGGGTAATTTGACGGCCAGAGTCAGTGGGTCAACGCCAAGATTGAGGCCGAGTATGTTCAGTTCAACACCTTCCCGGATACTCGCCATAAGGCCGAAATAGCCATTTAGGGAGAACTGGTAGCCCGAACCGCTGGGCGTTTTAGCAAATACGCCGTCAGGGAGATAGTCTTTTCCAATGGCAATGTTGGGCAGCGCTACATCCAGTTCGGGTACCTGCCGGATTACCCAGGAGACAAAGGTATTGCTGTTGGGGCCGGGCCAGGCTTTGTATTCATTCGGGAAGGGGTAGACGTCGATAGCTGTCCGGATATTGGTGATAGCGGCCTCCGCTTTCGTACCACGGATATCTGCCAGCAACATGGGTGGATTGCCATACCAGGCAGTATCCGGTTCACCGGCGCGGGACCGCACCTTCTGATTACCCCAGCCAGTGACATCGTGGACTTCGTAGGTGGATGCTCCGCGCTCCTTGGTCGCAATCCAGGTGTGGACCGCAAAGTTGCCCCGCCAGCTATAAGCCCGGGCACCATAAACCTGCACAATGGCCTCTTCGGTCTCGCCCGGTAGTGGCGCAATGCCTGCGCTGGAGCGGTCGGCGTCACGCCAGCTCTGGCCAGGCTGGCTACTGCAGGCCGCAATCAGTGCGGGGCCTGCCAGCAGAACCAACAAAAATACTGTGGTTCTGGCGAGCCATTTAAGGGGTTTCATCATTCCAGAGGACCTCGGGCTACATGCATTGGTTGGTAGTCAAAACCCATCCAGTATACGTCTCATATAATTTTGAGTATCAATGGGAAGTATTAACGACAGCTAATGTTATGGCTTCCCGCGGGGCAGATCGCCTAATCGGCTTTGTAGTGGGCAGTAGGTTCGAAGCATTATTTTCATGGTCGCAGGAGGAAAACCTGCTATTTTTAAATCAGGTTTTTCTGAAAGGACAGGTTCTTTGTTTCAATTTTATTCAAGCACCAAAAGCCGCTTGCTTCATGTCTTGATGCTGGTGCTTTTGATGGGCATTGCAGCAAGTTCTACGGCAACGGAAAGCCTCGATATTCGAGTGGGCAATTTCTACCCCAACTACTACAAAAACGCAGAGCAGCAGTGGGAAGGTATTGATGTCGAAATGGCTGTCGCTCTGGTTGTGCGTGCGGGGTTCGAGCCCAATATCCTTGAAATCCCCTGGTCACGGGCTCTGGTCATGGCGCTGCAGGGTCAGGTCGACCTGCTGGCCAATGTAAACATCACCGAAGAACGGTCTGAGTACCTGCACTGGATTGGCCCACAGCGATACACTCAGATGAGCCTGATTGTTACCAGGGAGAATGCTGCATTGCCTGTCAGCTCTCTTGACGATCTGGTTGCCCAGTGTAAATCGCTGGGACTGAAATTTGGTATTCAGCCCAACGTTACCTACGGGGATGAGTTTGATGAAAGGCTGAGAAACGATGATGCGTTCAGGGGGTGTGCGGAGCAATTGACCGGCCCCCAGAATGACGACAAGGTTTTACTTGGCAGGCTGCTTGGTTATTTCGATGAACCACTGGATGTTCAGGCCGAAAGAAGGCGCAATCCAGAATACGGCCTGGTGGTTCATCCGTTTACCGCGATTAAAGAACCTGTGTTCTTCGGGGTTAGCAAGGCGTCTGTTACTACTGATGAGTTAAAGCGCTTGCTGATGGCCTACCAGTCAATGGTGGCGGATGGTTCTCTGGAGGCCATTGAAGGGAAGTGGACCTTCAATACACAAGACCAATAGCAATCGTGAGTGGCCGGGCACCCCGGTCAGATTTATGTTTTGCGCTGGATTGATTCAAGGGAGAAGTGAATTGAATCAGAAAGGATTTCTCGCTGTCTGGAATGATGCCAAGGGGTTTGGTTTCATTATTCCGGAAGACGGTGGTCACCATTAAGAGGTCAGGCGCTACTGTGAATAAGTTAAAAATTCTGATGGTTCTGTTGCTGTCGTTAATCGCCGGTTGTACTAACATCGCCTACGATGTCGGCAGAACCATTCATCCGGTGCCGTCTTCTGTCCTGGACAGAAACACCCTGTTCTCCGTTGCCAGTGAGTACTTCATCGGGAAGGGCTACCAGTGCGATACCAGCCGTGACCCCGGTGCGCTTTATTGTGTCAGAGAACTTCGCGATCTTTATATTCACCAGACTCAGGCGGTGGTGCAGATTTATCCTGGCGATGGCGAAGAACACCCCTATGCCTTGGCTACGTCCCGATGGGATGAAGGGCTGATTCCGGGTGAGTTTATTTCCGGTGAATTCACAAGTCCTGATGTGAAGGCGTTCTGTGAATATCTGCAGGCGCAGGCTGTGGGAAGTTGCCGGCCGATCTACCAATAAAGTAAATCTGTCCCGATTACCCGAGGGTTACCCTTAGCGCCAGTGGATGCTCGTCGCAGTTGTTTCCTGCGCCACCGCGATCCACCACCAGAAAGGTGCCTTCGCACTCCAGCACAGACTGAATGGCATGCCATGTGCCTGCATGGTAGTTGACGCCCTGTTGGCCATCGGTAATGAAAGCCCGCACCTTGTCCGGGTTTATCACGTCTCCAGGGGGTGCCACCACAACTACAAAGCGCTCACCATGCAGCGGCACAAAAGCCTGGCTGCCCAGCGGGTGACGTTCAAGAAAGGTCAGCTCCAGTGGCATCTGCACTGGCTGGCTGACGAAGATACTGATCAGCGTTCTTGCTTCGTCACCTAGTGCTTCGACCTTTGCCAGATCATGGTAGCGCCGGGTGCGTCCGCTATTGATCATGAAATATTCAGCGCTGCGGTGATCAATTACCTCACCAAAGTCGGCGAAAGCCTCGGGGGTCAGCGGCTCGGCCGTCAATTGCAATAACTGCTCACTCATATAAAGTCTCCGCTTAATAATCGCAGGTCGATAATTTTATGGTTAGATATCGTCATCACTCAAACCACCACGTATCGCTGCCGAGCGGATGTGATAAGCCATGGCCGCGCTTGCACGCTCGGGGGACTGGTCCTGAATTGCGTTGATAATTTTCTGGTGCTCTTCCAGAGGCTTCATCAACTCTTCTCTGTTACGCAAAGGGCTTAACTGGGCGCTGTGTAGGTCTGTGGCAACGCGGCGCCTGGTGTCTGTAAAGATCGAGTTTTGTAATATGGAGAAGATGGTGTGATGAAAGTTAAAGTCTTCCTGAGCTGCATCAATCAGCTGCCCTTCCTCAAGCGCATAGCGCATCCGATAGTGGGATGCTTTCAGGCGTTCCAGATCATCATCCGAACGAAGTCGGCTGGCCATTGCCGCAGCATAGGGCTCTGCAGCTAACCGAAACTGAAAAACTTCTCGGATGCGATGGCTTATCTTGCTGGTGCTGCTGGCTGTCTGGTTTTTTGGGTCAGGAACAAAGACTCCTTTAGACTGGCGAATATCGATCAGGCCCAGTGTTTCCAGAACACTCAACGCCTCGCGCAGAGCCGGGCGGCTTACGCCCAGTTCTGCGGCGAGTACACGTTGCCCTGGCAGAGCTTTCCCCGGAGGATATTCGCCATTTAATATCTTGGTCTGAAGAAGCTTTGCTATAGCGTTATTGAGCATGTTTACGTATTCACGCCTCTCGAAGACACTGAAAATGTAATGATATTTGCATCAGTCTGACAAGGTGCTATCCCGGCAGGGGGGCAGCTACAGTGATCTCACTATAGCATCGGCCAATTCCGCCGTTGTAGCTGTGCCGCCCATATCTGGCGTGCAGTTATCGGTGATGTTCAGCACCTCATTCAACGCACTCATGATGGCACCTGCTGCCTGTTTTTCGCCAAGATGCTCAAGCATCATCGCTCCGGACCATATTGCTGCCACAGGGTTGGCCTTGCCCTGGCCTGCGATATCCGGCGCTGAACCATGCACAGGCTCAAACATCGATGGCATCTGCCGCCCCGGGTTGATGTTCGCAGAGGCAGCGAATCCCAGGCCGCCCTGAATAGCAGCGCCTATGTCGCTGAGGATGTCGCCAAACAGGTTGGATGCAACGATCACATCAAAGCTTTCCGGATGCGTGATCATGCGCGCGGCGGCGGCATCAACGTGGTAGCGTTCAACTTTTACGTCCGGGTACTCGGCTGCCAGTTCATCTGTGATTTCATCCCAGAATACCATGGAGTATTTTTGCGCATTTGACTTGGTCACGGATGCCAGTTTTTTGGAGCGTAACCGAGCCTGTTCAAAGCCAAAGCGGAGAATGCGTTCCACTCCGTGGCGAGTGAATATTGAGGTTTCCACTGCCACTTCGTGTGGATTGCCCATATGCACGCGGCCGCCGGCTCCGGAGTATTCGCCTTCGGTGTTTTCCCGTATGCACAGGATGTTGAAGTCTGTTTTCTTCAGCGGCCCCTGTGCGCCTTTAAGCAGCCGGTGTGGGCGTACGTTGACGAACTGGTCGAACTGTTTGCGGATCGGCAACAGCAGGCCGTGCAGTGAAACACTGTCTGGCACTTTCTCGGGCCAGCCTACGGCGCCCAGAAAGATCGCATCGCTTTTCTCAAGGAGTGCCAGCCCGTCATCGGGCATCATCTGACCCTGCTTCAGGTAATACTCACATCCCCATTCATAGTGAGTGGGGGTCAGGATAAAGCCATATTTACGGGCCGCCGCTTCGAGTACATCAAGCGCTGCTTTTGTGACTTCGACGCCAACGCCATCCCCGGGAATGAATGCAATATTATAAGAATTCATTGTCTCTCCTGAATATTCTGTTTTTCCACAACGCTGACGGTGGCCGTCAGGAAAAGGTCGACTGATCAATTGGCATTTTGCAGGACAAAGCGCACATGAGCCTCAGCCGGGCTTTTCTGGCATTCAGGTGATTAGCCTTGATCGCACCCATTGAGACCTGCTCTGCCAGTGATCCGGGGTATTCATACACCTCTTCGACACGCCCCCAGTGTGTTGACGATGTCACCACTACTGGAATTCCAGCGCTCAACAGGTCGCCCAGAGGTTCTACCCAGCTCGGTGGAATATGGCCCCGGCCGATAGCGTCTATCACCAGCCCTTTGGCGCCGCTGGCTACCGCAGCTTCAAGCAGGGCAGGTGATGCGTCAATTGCCACAGGCAGAATATCCACTCGCGGCAATTGCTCGCCTGGTGCAATTACATCTGAACGCTGCAGCCGCTTGCACAGTCTGACTTCATCGCCATCAACAAAACCCACGGGTCCGATCCCCGGCGAGCCAAAGCCGTTGAGCTGATAGCTGCTGAGCTTACGAACCGAGTTTGCCCCATGAATTTCCTCATTGAACACAACCAGAGCACCGGCTCCTCGTGCCTGAGGAGTACCTGCTACCTTCAGTGCATCACGAAGGTTGGGGCCGGCATCTGAGCCGGGGGCGTAGGGCACGCGCTGGGCGCCGGTGACCACTACCGCAGTGTCTGCCAGTGCCAGGCTTGTATCCAGGAAGTAAGCTGTATCCTCAAGGGTGTCCGTGCCCTGGGACACTACCAGCCCTGCCACATCTTCGCGTTGCGACAGATCAATACACAGCTTTCTCAGTTGTAGCAGGTCGGCTGTGGTAATGGCATTGCTGGGCTTCTGGCATAGGGTGATGACTTCAACCGGACAATCGCTCTTGATCTGCAGCTTCTCCATCAGCTCTGTGCCGGAAAGGGCGCCCGCAATGGCCCGCCCTGAAGTGCCAGGAAGACTGGCAATCGTGCCGCCCAGTGAAATCAGTACTAGGGTATTTTTCATATCCATATCTTCAGGAAAAAATAGTCAGGATGTTGGGGAAGGCTACGAAAATCAGCAGGGCTGCGATGTAAACCGCAACAAACGGAAGCACCGCGTGACTGATTTTTTCCACCGTTTCATTGGCAATGTTGGCCGCGATATACAGGTTAAGCCCTACAGGGGGCGTGAACTGCCCGACTGCCAGTGCAATGATGGTGAATACGCCAAAGTACATGGGGTCAATGCCAACGGCAGAGGTGATTGCTACCAGGGTGGGGACCAGCAGTACCAGAGCTGACACGTTATCCAGAAAGGTACCTACTACGATCAGCAATGCCAGCATCATGAGCATTACCATGGTCGGGTCAGTGGTAATGGTCATCACCCAGGCAGAGAAAAGCTGAGGGACGCGTTCAGTGGTTATCACAAAGGCAAAGACATTGGCACAGACCATCAGGAACATGATCACGGCAGTTGTGGCCGCTGTACCCATGAAGGCACGCTTTATTTCTGTAAGGCCAAGGGTTTTATAGAGGAAGACCCCAATGAGCAGCCCGTAAATGCAGGCCACCGCAGCTGACTCGGTTGGCGTAAATGCGCCTGAGTATATCCCTATAATGATAATGATCGGCATGAGCAATGCCGCCAGGTTCTTGATGCGTTCGCTGGCAGGTGGTGGGGTGTCGTCAAGGCTGATGTCATCAACGCTCTTTCTTCCACGCCACCAGTTCAGTACACAGATAGCCAGTGTCAGCAGTATTCCTGGAACAATCCCGTTGATGAACAGCCCGCCAATGGATACCCCGGAGATCACGCCATAGATAACCATGGTGATGCTCGGTGGAATGATCAGCCCCAATGCGCCCGAGGCAGCCACTACAGCTCCTGAACCTGCTGCGGTGTACCCCATTTTTTTCATGGAAGGGATCAGGACGGTGCCAACGGCTGCGGTGGTTGCCGGTGCAGATCCGGAAATCGCTCCGAAGAACGCAGAAGAAGTCGTGGCCACATTGGCCAATCCGCCCGGGCGCTTTCCTACCAGCCGGCTTGCCATACCAACAAGGCGCTCGGATAGTTTGGCCTCATACATCAGGGCTCCGGCCAGCAAGAAGAGAGGAATGGCCAGGTATGAGAAGTTATTCAGCCCCTGGAACATTTTCTGCGCAACTACCAGCAGTGGGATATGGCTGCCGAAATAGATAGCAAGAGTGCTGGCTGCGCCCAGGGCGATCGCAATAGGCAATCCTATTATCAGAAAACCGATAAATGAGAAAATCAGAATCTCAATCATGATACAGGTTCCGCGCTGACAGCATTTTTGTCACTGATGGTTTCGTGACCCAACAGGGTTTTCACGGTAAGCAGGAAAGCCGCTACAAGACAGCCGCCCGTCAGGAAAAACTGGACATATCCAATCGGAATTCCTGAGGTGGGTGATACCTGTCTGATACCTCGCAGTGCCAGCGAGTAGCTGAACCACACAACCACGGAAAGAAAGGTGATGGTAATAAGACGGGAAGCAAGATTTACTATTTTGGCAAGTACCGAGGGCAGGCTGTCAACGAAGACAGACACCCTGAAATGTTCTCCGCGCCAGAAGGCAACGGCCATTCCCGACATGACGGCAAGCATCATCGAAAATACTGAAACTTCCTGAGTCCACCCGATCGGGGTGTTAAGTACGTATCTGAATATGACCTGAATGATGACCAGCGACAGCATCACAGCAATAGCGATGGTTGCTATCACATGGCAGACAACAGCAATTTTGTCGCAAAGTGAAATTAGTGATTTTCTGATACCAGAGGCGGATGGTTGATCTGTATTATCCATGAAACCGGTCCCGATCATGCCAACAGAACCGCTAGACCACGGTTCTGTTGGCGATCTTGTTGCTGAGTTAATTACTTGGTTAGCAGGTCAAGGATGTCCTTGTTGAACGTTGCAGCAGCGTCGTCATAGACAGGCTGTACGGCTTTGCGGAACAGAGACTTGTCTACATCATTTATCTTCATGCCACGCTCTGCGACTTCCTCCCACTGCTCGGCTTCAAGGTTTGCGATCAAATCAATGTGCCTGCGGTCGTACTCTCTGCCAACCTCAAGCAGTGTTTTCTGGATGTCTTCCGGCATGCTGTAGAAGAGGTGTGCATTCATGATGAGCGGAGAGCCCATATGGATGTGGCCTGTACGCGATACATAGTCCTGAACTTCATTGAAGTTCTGGGTAATGATGTGAGCAGGCGGGTTTTCCTGGCCGTCTACAACACCCAGTTGCAGCGCAGAATACAGCTCACCGAAGGACATTACCGTTGCACCGGCCCCTAATGTCTTAAAGGTGTCTACGAACACTTTTCCTTCCGGAACGCGGATCTTCAGGCCTTCAAGATCTTCTGGCTTGTTGATTGGGCGAACGGAGTTGGTGACATGACGCATGCCATTTCCCCACCAGCCGATGATAACCGCACCCTGATCTTCTACCTGTGCGCTCAGCATATCGCCAACGGGACCTTCAACTACCTCAAGGTATTCATCCATATCTTCGAACAGGAAGGGCAGGTTAAGCATACCCATATCAGGTACCCAGTTAGACAGCACGGTGTCTGAGGCCAGAGTCATTTCCAGAGTGCCGATCATGGTGCCTTCCACTGATTCAAGCTGATTTCCCAGCTGATCGGAGGGGAATACCTGGATTTCAACAGCGCCATCGGTTTTTTCTGCGATTTCTTTGGCAAACTGCTCGGTAATGGTTTGGTAGTGGTGGCTTGGGGCGCCAGTGTGGCTGAGGCGAAGTGTATAGTCCTGCGCAAACGCCATGTTGGAAGACAGCGCCATAGAAAGAGCAAGAGTGGAGATTGCTGGAATAAATCCGTGTTTCATTGTGTTCTCCTGATAGATGGTCTTATTGTCTGCGGCCAACCAGCGTCTCTGGTTTGCTGCCGGGGAGCGCAGACTTTTTTGAGTTAATTAATTTTAAAGTGCTGTTTGTTGTACCGGGTGTCACGTCGGTCGATGATATGATTACTCATCTGGTCTGACCGGTATGACCGGTCAGACCAGATGAAATCTTAGATGATCACCTGAGTGCGAACAAGTTTTTTAGGCGATATGTGTCGTATTGCTGTGCACGAAGATAGGGCAGTGTCGGTGGTTGTCAGCGGGTCTTATGCTCATGCTGGCTGATTGACCCTGACGCGATGTTTGTTACATCGTTATTAACCAAGGGAAAACGGATGACTTTAGGATGGGTAATTGCAGGTAGCATTGGCCAGGTTCTTCTGGCGTATATGCTGTTTTTGTTGGTGGTGTTTGGGTTCAGTGCTGTCGATACCAGTCACCGGCCTGCTTCGATTGATGACTCAGTGCTGACCTCGGCCATATACTCAGTACCCGCAAGTTGTATTCTCAGTGCTGTGGTTGTGATGGGGCTTTATCGCATGGGCGCAGGCAAGCTTGCGTATCTTTGGTATATGGCACCGATTTTTTTGTTTTGTGGCTACCTGCTATACATCAAACTGATTATTCAGCGGGGTAGTAGCTGAATTGGGCAAGCGCCCTGCCAGATCAACAACCGGGACAGATTTGTTTTCAGGGAGTTTCCAGTGCTGCGAAACTAATCTGAACCACTGTAAATTGCGGAAAATGGATCTGGCCCGGTTTTGAGCAGGTAGTTTAGTTTATCCGATAGAATGGACGACCGTAATCGAGGCTGGTTGGCCGCTGAGCCGTTGAATCGGTTGTGCCTTCTGCTGTGTAGAGAATATCGTTGTTAATGTAAATGATGCTGTATTCGTTGATGTCGAAGTAGGCCCCATTGAACTGGGTGATATGGGTATCGAGTTCGGTAGCGGTAAGGCCATCACTCAGTAAAATATCGTCGCCCAATGCAAAGTTGCCTGATGAAGTCGGGTTTGGAGCCTCCTGAAAGGGGATGCTGCAACCGCTATCGATGTAGTTCTCGATACTGGAAGCGAATGTGCCGCCGGTAAAGGATACCGTCACAATATCGTGGTGCGTTTCACCCTCAACTGGCCCGCATTGTTTGTTCCAGGTGCCCTCAAGTACTGTGATTTGATCGCTTGGCGTCACGGCACCGTTGTCCTCGTTCCCTGTATCGGGAGTGGTATTTCCACTGGTTTTTTCCAGGTCGCTTCCACTACCTCCACCTCCGCAGCCAGCCATTAAAGCTGAAACCAGAGTGCACGCTACTACCCTTTTCATAGTTATATTTTCCTGACCGTATTATCTGTTTGATTTAACGCTATATCATTGTTGCATAAGGCGAATAATCGCGACAGATTTATTCCTGCGGGTTCTGGCTCTGTTAGCAGTTCTGCGAACCCGCGCAGGGCACCATTAATTTGTGCCTGCTACGAAAGTCCTGCCAATTCCACTATTCAGGAGGATATACACCCGGGTGGTGCCTCTGGAACAGTGATCCCTGAACAACAACAAATAAGGAGGTGGTCATGAGTCAGTATCAGGGCAACTGTTTTTGTGGCGCGGTTAAATACCAGGTATCCGGTACGCCAGAGGCAATGGGCTATTGCCATTGCGACTCCTGCCGCCGTTGGTCTGCCGGGCCGGTTAACGCTTTCTCACTCTGGCCAGCAGCCAGCCTTGAGATTTTGTCTGGTGCTGATCAGGTTGGCGAGTTTCATCTCACGGAGCAGAGCTACCGCAAGTGGTGCAGACAGTGTGGTGGGCATGTGTTCACAGACCACCCGGCTTGGGGGCTGGTAGATGTTTACGTTGCGAATCTTCCTGGCCTGAAGTTTGAGCCTGCCTTGCATGTGCACTACCAGGAATCGGTGCTGCCGATCCGGGATGGTTTGCCCAAGATGAAAGATATGCCCGCTGAAATGGGTGGCTCGGGTGAGACGTTGCCGGATTAAAGGAAAATTAACGCATAGAACGTGATCGAAAAATAGAGAATCGCAACCAGAGTTCCTATTAAACCTACAGATATATGAATTTTGCAGAGCACGGAGGCAACGGCACTGACTGAAAGTTTCTGTTCAAGTGACCTGCCCCCAGTCTTTAATCCAACTGCTCCCTAGTAATGTCCGTTATTTTTGGATCAGTTTTTCCAAGTCGGAGAGCGGAGGCATTAATGGATTATTATGTCGAAGCGCAGGATCTTGAGAGCCAACATAGCATTCGCGCGGCAAGCTCATCCTATGCAGGGGGGCCGCACCATACTCGCTTGGAAATGGTCACTTACACGCCTGAAACTGACTGGTACGAAGGGATAGTGATTTTTCAATGCATGAGGAGCAGCTGACAAAATAGCCATTGTTCCTTTGCCACATCATGGGCTTTAAATTTTCCTGATTCTTGCATAGCCTATAGCCGGGGCAGGTTTTTATAGTGAAGTTTCACCCCTTGCATCAGAATCTCCGAGTCCTCGATCAGCGGGCTCCACCAATACTTGAGAGAGGCTCCTGTCATTTCAGTTAGACCAAAGCTTATTGTCAGGAGAAAGGACGGTGTGAGCACACAAGTGTAACTGAGTGCTTTTGGGTAGTTCTGGCGGGGTGCCCAGATGTATCTAAGCCAGTTAACACCATTGAACATCATTGATTCATAGTTCTTTGGTGGATCGAAAAGCTGTATGGCTATTTGTTCATCAATTGATTCCTGATCCCATCCGCGCGGCTCAAGTTCATCCTGTGTTCTGGTTCTGATGTTCCAGTTTTGTCCACCTTCGGATTCTAGATGAGCGTAGTAATCATCCTTTAAGTACTGCTCGAGCATGGCAGTATTGCCTACCTCAAGTGCCAAGCCATTTTTGACTCTCTCTAGTTGCCAGGATGTAGTGACGATGACATAAGGTTCTTGGGGAATGGGCAGAAACCGGGTCGGTTCCAACTTGGGACGTCCATATTTCCAATTGGTGACGCCCAGTTTCAGGGTGTCATGCTCAGTACGATACTCGTATGCGACTTCTAGAGCGGGGGGGCTATCCAGATCAACACTTGCCGGATACTTTGCCCCGCCACCGAAGGACGCGGCGGGCAAGTAAAACTCCACATCAACGGCACCGCAGTCCACCCGCCGGTGGTCACAGTGCTCAAGGTCCGGGCCACCGAGTATTTCCTTGAAGGGTGCAATAAAGGGGCGGGTCAGCCGCTTTAGAAACGAAGAGGGTGTCCGCCTATATCGCACGGGCGGGATTGTTGCTGCGAGTTTCGCCATTACTCAGGCCCTCCGCTCTGGTCGGTATTCCCTGGCTTAGGCTGCATGTTTATGGTTCCCGGTAAACTCCAGTTGATGGATATAAGTTTCCAGTCCGAGATACGGCAGTGTGTGGGGGCTGGCGACTGAGTCCTCTCCAAGCACTAGGCCCAGAAACTTCAGTGACCGCTTGAGACCACTTGAGCTTATGTTATTGCCTCCGGCAATGTTTGGCACGAAGTCGAACGGATTGTTGCGTTCCTGGTCAATTTTAATGCCAGCGTGGATGCAGGCCCGCCTGATGTTTGCGAGGTTGCAGCCAACGCCATGGAGGCTGACTTGTGTTGGGGCCTAACAGTTCTTTATCAAATAAAATATCGCTGACCGTTACCCGACGATCTTTATCAATGCCGTATTTGATCATGTAGTGGTAGCCCTTGAAGGGATACCGGGTTTTCAGAAGTCGCTGAAACCAGTTCTTCCTGGCTGCATCTGCTTCGATCTTGTTTGGGTATCTGACAATATCCAGCAATTCTTCGGTAACCTTGCTCCGGTCGAAATCGTTGAGCGCACAAAGCATCCGCAGGGCTTGGTCATTCAGAAAAAGCTGGCGCTCCAGTTCGTGGAATTGGGGGGAATTAGGGTGGTAGATAGTGCGGATCTGTTCATGCTTCTCCGCAGCGTCTTTCCAAGAATGGCATTGCGTAGCAAGCTGCTGCAGTTTGGCAGCACTGAGCATTTTTCGTGACATGATTCGTCCCTGTATTTTGTTAACGTCCGTGTACGCCCATGGTCCTTTTGGGTGCAGATTAGGAAGGTAACAAAATATAAACCGATAGTTCAATTATTCCGGATCGATTACATCTCTGAGGTCAAAAACACCCCTAGGGAAAGTCGCTTTTTTTCGGAAACAGTGGGAGCCGCTGTCTCCTGTGGGGCAGCCGTAATAGGATGGTTCGTAGTACTTACATCAAGTGCAGCCATACCTTTCAGTGGCGGGGGCTCCGCGGTATTTTCCGTTATGGCCTACGGGGCTGCCACAGCCAGTTCGCTGCAATGCGGAAACAGCTTGATGAGGACGAGAAATGAAATAACATCTCCTTATATGAATGACGAGCTTGATAATGAAGAATGGTACCAAAACGCTACTCTGGCACTCGATGTTATTTCTCTTGGGGGGGCATCGGCGTCCGGATTGATGACAGTAAGAGGGATAAAACTCCTCAGATCACAGGGCATAACAACACGCAGGGCGCTTGAGGGCTTAAGTAGGCAGGAGCGCAGGAGGCTGTCCCGGGAGATCGCCCGGTCAAATGCATCAGGTATTTCTAACCAAACACTGAAGGTAATGGAGCGGGCGGGCAAGATTGAGCGACGTTTTTCTAATGCAGCTATCAAGAAAACGACGATGCGTCAGATCAAAGATTCCATTGGAGCCACGCTGAGCTTTACGGGAAGTGCTACCAGTGGCGCGCTGGGAACTCTGGCCGTGGCGGTTGTTTCTGAGGAATGATTATGGAAAAGCAGTACAAAACACCAACTGACAAGGCGATGCCTGAGTATCAGGTGCTCCCGAAGGGGATGTGGCACATGCTTGGAGCCGTCATGTTGATGGTGTTTTCTCTGCCCATCGTGCTGATGTTGTTGTCAGCGTTGGTTTCGGGGTTGCTAAGCGAGCGAGCTCTGGTCTACTTGGAAATGGCGCTGCTGGTAGTCATGGTGTTGTTCTTGGCGACTCCGACGTTTCTCCTCTCAAGGGGATGGTCTGTCTGCCATCGGGTTTTACTTTGGCAAAACCTTTTTTATGTTCTGTTGCTTGCTGCGGCCACTTGTACATTGTTTTTTCTGGGCAGCACCGGGATGGCTTTTACTGGGCTGGCTGGAGTGATAATGGCCGTGCTCGCGGGTATGCTTTATCGATCTGAACGCTATGGTAATGTGGTGGAATATTACCGGCTTATTTGGTCGCAGCACCGATCGAATTCAAAGCGCTGAACGTGGGCGAGCCGTTCCTGCCTTTGTTCCCCGATTAAACGAACTCAAGGTCCAGAAATCGCTTCTTTAACCCCCCGGGGCGACTTACTCCAGGCGTGAAGGTAAGTGGCTTTTTCCATCCGCTGTCAGATTTTACCGTCAGCCTGCAGCGCTTTTCGTGGATGAAGCTGAATTCGATGGACTGTTCGCCAACAACGTTAAGGCCTTCCAGAGTCCCGTTAGCGAGATAGCCACCGAATTCCAGTGAGTCCAGAACCTCGGCGTTGCCTGCAATCAGGTAGATGCGCAAGGTTTCCTCGTATGGAACATCATCCGTGATAAACAGCAGATAGCGGTCGTCGTCTACCTGATACTGGGCCTCAATCAGAGCCCCTTTCTGTGGGCTGCCGAATGGCTCATCGCCTTTTATCAGCTGAAGGCAAGGGGTTTGACTATCGTCGGAGCTTTTGAGTAGCCTGGACGAAAACTGATCGGTTTTTTCCATGGGAGGACTTTGTCTCTGCAGTTTTACTCGTAAACGCCTGGGCGCTGGAGCCTTTTAAGGAAGTTGATGGCGTCCGTTTCCTTTCTGCTGGTCCAGCCATCCGCCATGATTTTTACCAACAGCTTGTTCAGTGGCCGGTGAAGTCGCAGGCCTTCTTCAATAGATCCCCTACGCTTGCGGACCAGCTCTATGTATTTGACAGCAACGTCGTCGGCATCCGAGTTGTAGTTGGTGTCGAGCTCGAGAAAGACCTGGTAGACCTCGTCCATTACAATTCCGGATTTCCTGATAAGGTCCTGAGCCATTCCGTGCTCATCCGTATAGAACATCCTGGTTCTCGGAGCAATTATGGCGGCGGAAGCCTGACGCTCCGGCCCGGCATATTCGAGGTATGCTTCATTTCCGACAACGGCCCCAAGAACGCCACCAATCGCTGCGCCCACAGCCATTCCGACCGGGCCAAACCAGATACCTGCAACAGCACCCCCAGCCATGCTCGCGCCGAATCCTGTACCTAATGTTGTAACCTCTCGGCCGGTAGCCCAGGTTTTGTTTTCGGAGGTGAAAATGTTGTAGAACGCGACGCCCGCCGTAATGACCCAACAAACCCTGGCGGACCATTTCATACTGTGCGCAAGCCGGGTTGCTGCACCACGATCACGGCCAGCGCTTTCAATGATTTCAACAAATATGGCTTCCTTTTCTGCTTCGGATGCAAGATCAGTAAAGGCCCTCCCGTATTTGTTTTTCGCGTATTTATCCAGAAGTTCAGCGAGTGCTTTCCCTTCTTTTTTCAATGATTCTGAGTATTTAAAGCCCATGCCTGTTTGCATGGCCCGACTCTTGACGAGAATGTCATTCCGCATTTGGTTGGCAAGTTCTGCTGCTTCTTTGCCAGACATTAATCCACGGTCATAGGCTGAAAGAGTATTTCGGGACATTTGTCGTATCTCTTGCAGATACCACATTCGAGCCTGACTGTTCTTGATCATCTCGTAGCTGAAATAGAGGGCCTGCACTTCCATGTGTTGGAGTGCCGTCTGAACCTCGTCCCTGGTTTTTATTGAACCTCCCATGTGTCTACTCCCTCAGAAATGGGTTGGTTTTCAGGAGGCCGTGAAGTTCTCACATCTGGTATGACATCGAACGCCTGTTCGCCCCACATTCGGCAATATGAAAATGGCCGATTAATTATGCGGTTACGAGGGCGTTAAGCGGAAAAGCAAAGACCGGTTAAAAGCGATTCCATGGCATACACCCTGTAGGCGTGACTGCGCAGATCGCTAATGTCTTTTCCCTGACATGCGGACCATCCCTGTTGATTTAATGCTACCCGTTGCAGTTATCTGAATTCAACAGGTTTCGAAGCGGTGATTAGAAAATGCGAAGTACTGGCGGTTTCTGAGTTGTCCCCAGCCCTGAGGAAATCCCGGGCCTCAGTTGCAGGAACCACTGCAGCCGATTCTTCGTCTGGTTATAATGGCGCACGTTTAATCATTCCAGAGAACCTTATGCCAATCGAAAAGAATCAAGTGGTCCTGTTTCACTACAGCGTCAGTGATGAACAGGGCAATGTTGTGGAAGACTCCCGCAGCGGAGAGCCGAATGCTTACCTGCATGGTCACGGCGGCATTATCCGGGGCCTCGAAGAAGCTCTGGAAGGGCGCGACGCTGGCGAAAGCTTCAGTGTTACCGTCTCTCCGGACAAAGCATACGGGCCGCGCAAGGCTGATGCCGTGCAGCGTGTACCAATCAAACATTTGATCGGTGCCAAACGCTGGAAGCGGGGCATGGTTGCCCAGGTACAGACAGAGCAGGGCCCGCGCCATGTGGTTGTCGCCAAGGTCGGCCTCAAATTTGCCGATGTGGACACCAACCACCCGATGGCCGGAAAAACTCTCACCTTTGATATCGAAATCATCGAAGTGCGTGCGGCCAGTCCGGAAGAGATCGCACACGGCCACGTGCATGGACCGGGCGGGCATCACTGAACGATTAAGCCTTTCAAAATGAATGCCTCTTTCACCCTGCGGCCTTACCAGCAGGAAGCCGTCGATGCCACCTTAAGGCACTTCCGCAAATCCGACGATTCTGCGGTTATTGTGCTCCCCACTGGTGCCGGGAAAAGTCTGGTCATTGCCGAACTGGCCCGCCTGGCCCGGCGCAGGATTCTGGTGCTGGCCCATGTCAAAGAACTGGTTGAACAGAACCACGGCAAATACCAGAGCTATGGGCTGACTGCGGGCATCTTCTCCGCCGGATTGAGGCGCAAGGAGAAGCGGCATCAGGTCACCTTCGCCAGCGTCCAGTCGGTATCGGCAAATCTGGACCGGTTCGGGGATGAATACTCATTGCTTATCATTGATGAGTGTCACCGGGTCAGCGGTGAGGAAACCAGCCAGTATCAAAGAATCATCGGGCAGCTGCGGCAACAGAACGACTCCCTCAAGGTGCTGGGGCTGACCGCTACCCCCTATCGCCTGGGTATGGGCTGGATCTATCGCTATCACTACCGGGGATTTGTCCGCAGCGAACAGGACAAGCCCTTTGTCCATTGCATTTATGAGTTGCCGCTGAGCTATATGATCAACCGGGGTTACCTCACAAAACCCGAGGTGGTAGACGCGGCGGTGGCGCAATACGATTTCTCGGCTTTGCCCCGCAACAGCTTTGGCGAATACGCGGAAAAAGACGTGAACCAGCTGCTGGGCAAACATCCGCGTGTGACCCGGGCCATTATCGAACAGGTGATGGAGCTGGCGGCCAGACGCCAGGCGGTGATGATATTTGCGTCCACGGTGGACCATGCGAAAGAAATCACCGGCTATCTGCCGGAACAGCAGACTGCCCTGATTACCGGCGCTACCGATCAGAATGAACGGGATTCCCTGATCCAGCGCTTCAAGCAGCGACAGCTGAAGTATCTGGTGAATGTTTCCGTTCTCACCACCGGCTTTGATGCGCCCCATGTGGACTTTATCGCCATTCTGCGGCCTACCCAGTCAGTGAGTCTTTACCAGCAGATCGTGGGCCGGGGCCTGCGCCTGGATGAAGGCAAGAAGGATTGTCTGGTGATTGATTACGCAGGCAACCGGGTCAACCTTTACCACCCGGAGGTGGGGGAGAAGAAACCCAACCCGGACAGTGAGCCGGTGCAGGTGTTCTGCCCGGCCTGTGGGTTTGCCAATATTTTCTGGGGCAAAACCGATGGCGACGGCCATGTGATTGAACACTACGGCCGCCGTTGTCAGGGGCTGCTGGAACCTGCCCAAGAGGGTGGGCCGGCAGCTCGGAATGCGCGCCCTGAACAGTGCGATTACCGCTTCCGCTTCAAGGAATGTCCCCACTGCGGTGGCGAGAATGACATAGCTGCCCGTAACTGCCATCAGTGCAAAAAAGCCATCATCGACCCGGATGACCAGCTCAGGGATGCCCTTAAGCTCAAAGATGCCATGGTGATCCGCTGCGCCGGGATCACCTTGAGCGCCCATAAAGAGAAACCCGACAGCAAACTGAAGATCATCTACCACGGTGAGGACGGGGAAGAACTCGGCGAATCCTTTGATTTCAGCCGCCCGGCCCAGCGCAGCGTCTTTAACAGATTGTTTGGCCGGCGTTTCGCCAGTGGCCAGACTCCGAAAGAGTTCAGCGGGATACAGGAGGTGCTCGAAGTTCAGACCCTGTTGCCCGCACCGGACTTTGTCATTGCCCGAAAACAAAAGCACTATTGGCAGGTGCAGGAACGGATATTTGATTATCAGGGTGCCTATCGCAAGGCGAATGAAGCCTGAAGCCTCCCTCCTGTACTGATTTGTTGATCTACTATAAAACTCTCCCGGAGACTGCGATGAACGAAGCCTGGCTGAAAGCCCTGCCCAAAGCGGAGCTGCACCTTCATCTGGAAGGCGCGCTCGAGCCTGAACTGATGTTTGCGCTGGCCCGGCGTAATGGCATTGAGTTGCCGTGGAATGATGTGGATGCAGTGCGACAGGCCTATGCCTTCAATAATCTGCAGGAATTTCTGGATCTGTATTACAAGGGCGCTGACGTGCTGCGCACTGAGCAGGATTTTTATGACCTCACCTGGGCTTATCTGCAGAAGTGCCAGGCCCAGGGCGTGGTGCACGTTGAACCCTTCTACGATCCCCAGACCCATACCGGGCGTGGCATTCCCTTTGAAGTGGCTCTCAATGGCATCCGTGAGGCCATGCGGGATGGCCGCGAGCAGATGGGGATTACCGGTGGACTGATTCTCAGCTTCCTGAGGCACTTGTCTGAAGACGATGCTTTCCGGACTCTTGAGCAGGCCATGCCGTTCCGTGACCAGTTCTTTGCGGTGGGCCTGGATAGCTCCGAACAAGGCAATCCTCCCAGTAAGTTCGAGCGGGTGTTTGCCAAGGCGCGGGCCGAGGGCTTTCTGGCGGTTGCCCATGCCGGTGAGGAAGGACCGCCCGAGTATATCTGGCAGGCGCTGGACCTGCTCAAGGTATGCCGGATTGATCACGGGGTTCGTGCTGCAGAAGACCCAAGGCTGCTCGACAGGCTGGCGGAACAGCAGATCCCGCTAACGGTTTGTCCGCTGTCGAATATCAAGCTGTGCGTGTTCCCGGACATGGCTCATCACAACATTCTGGAACTGCTGGAGCGCGGCCTGAAGGTCACCGTGAACTCCGATGACCCGTCCTATTTCGGCGGTTATGCGCTGGAGAACTTCGTGGCGCTGCGCGATGGCCTGGGGATGACCGAAGACCAGGCCCGCCGGCTGGCCCAGAACAGTATGGATGCCCGGTTGGTGTGACAGCCAATGGAGAATCCGAGCTGTTCTGACAGCCGGTCAAAGTACTCACATCTGACCGGTTTCCTCAAACCGCTCATGCCAGCTTAATGCTTCGCTCAGCAGGTGCGGCGTATGCATGCCCCGGCCACTGGCACAGGCCCGTTCGAAGTAGCTGAGTAGTTTTGGTTTGAAATCCGGGTGGGCGCAGTTCTCGATGATTTTGAGGGCCCTCTGGCGCGGTGCCAGGCCTCGCAGGTCTGCCAGCCCCTGTTCGGTTACTACGATCTGCACATCGTGTTCGGTGTGGTCCACGTGAGAGGCCATGGGGACGATGGCGGAGATAGCTCCGTCTTTGGCGGTAGACGGAGTCATGAACACGGAGAGATAGCCATTGCGGGCAAAGTCGCCGGAGCCGCCGATGCCGTTCATGATCCGGCTACCCATGACGTGGGTGGAATTCACGTTGCCGTAGATGTCCGCTTCGATCATGCCGTTCATGGCAATGACGCCTAACCGGCGAATGATTTCTGGGTGGTTGCTGATTTCCTGGGTGCGCAGAATGATGCGGTCGCGGTAGAAATCGATGTTTTCTGTCAGCTCTTCAATGGCTTCAGGGCTAAGGGAGAAGGCGGTGGCAGAGGCCATTTTCAGCTTTCCGGATTTGAGCATGGCAAGCATGCCATCCTGCAGTACCTCGGTGTAGGAAGTCAGGTTTTCGAATGGTCCCTCGTTGAGGCCGGCAAGTACCGCATTGGCGATGTTACCGACACCGGACTGCAGGGGTAGCAGGTTCTTCGGCAGCCGGTTGTTTGCCACTTCCATTTCGAAGAAGCTGAGCAGGTGTTGGGCAATGCGTTGGGAATTTTCGTCCGGGGCGCTGAAGCGGGAGTTGCGGTCGGGGGAGTTGGTTTCCACCACTGCGATGATTTTTTCCAGCGGGCACAGCAGGTATTTCTCGCCAATCCGGTCGTCTGGAGCTGTCATATGGATTGGTTTGCGACGCGGCGGCAGGGCGGTACTGTAGTAAATGTCGTGCATGCCTTCCAGGCCTGAACTCTGGCCATGATTCACTTCCAGGATGACTTTGTCGGCCTGGTCAATCCAGGTTTTGTTGTTGCCGATGGAAGAAGATGGAATCAGTCTGCCATCCTCGGTTATGCCTGCCACTTCGATCACAGCTATGTCCAGCTTACCGAAAAATCCGGACCAGGCATGCTGGGCAACATGGGAAAGGTGGATGTCGATGTATTCCATCCGCCCTTCGTTGATTTTCTGCCGGCAGACAGGGTCACTCTGATAGGGCAGTCGCATTTCAATGCCATCTACTTCGGCCAGGGCTCCGTCCAGTTCCGGTGCGGTGGAGGCGCCAGTCCAGACGCTGATCCGATAGTTGTCGCCCCGGGCGCGGTGTTCCCGAATATGCCCGGCCAAAGCTTGCGGAACGGCCTTTGGATAGCCCGCGCCGGTGAATCCGCTCATGCCGACGTTAACGCCGGACGGGATAAGGGCGGCAGCTTCCTTGGCGCTCATGATTCGGTCATGCAGTTGGGGGCAGGGGATTCGGGGGGCTGTAATCACGATGGCTCCGGTTTTCTGTATGCGGGGAGTAGTTTTAAAAAAGCTAGAAATAATACCATGAGAACTAGGTATCAATACCTAAAACTTATAGCTACTAACACTGGTTGCAGCTTATTGAAAGTCGGAATGCTGGTTTAATGAAATCGCTTGAAAAGGTCTCTGAGTTGTATGGGGTTCATAAAAAACCGAAACAAAGACAAATGATAATAATTTGTATTAGCGTTTGTTCCGACATAGAATCTGTCGCGCTTGCCGATTGATTTTGTGAGGGACGAATGCCCGTTTCAGCTGATACCAGGCCGTTGGCCAGGATGTACGATGCACATCATGGATGGCTGCGAAGCTGGTTGCAGCGCAAGACAGGTTGTAGCTGGCAGGCGGCGGACCTCGCGCAGGATACTTTTCTGCGTATTCTCGCGTCTCCCCAAAACACTGCCCGGATTTCCGAAGTCCGCGAGCCTCGCAGTTTCCTGACGACCATTGCCCGGCGGGTGTGGGTGGACTTCGTGCGCCGGGACGCCCTGGAGAAAGCCTGGCTCGAAGCACTGCAGCAGCAATCTGAGCCGGTAGTGATATCGGCTGAGGAGCAGGCCCTGATTCTGGAGACTCTTCTGCAGATTGACGCAATGCTCGATGGGCTTGGAGAGAACGTGAGCCAGGCTTTTCTGCTCAGCCAGCTTGAAGGTTTGCGTTACGCGGAGATCGCCCGGCGACTGGGCGTATCTGTCAGTTCGGTGAAAAAATACATGGCCAAGGCCACTGAGCACTGCCTGCTGCTGATGTGTGAGGATGGTGAGTGAAGGATATCCGGCCCTCTCTGGATTTAGCCCATGGATAACCTGCGCCAACCCCGTGTGGAAGTCTTGAGGTCGGCCGCGAGTTGGTATGCCCTGCTATGTTCTGAGGACGTGACTGAGCGCCAGAGGCAGGACCATAGCCTATGGCTGGATGCGAATCCTGCTCACCAGCAAGCGTGGCAACAGGTAGAGAAATTACGTGAACAGTTGCAGTCGGTACCCGGCACACCCGCATTCGAGGCGCTTCGTATCAAACAGTTGCAGGGGCAGAGTCGGCGGACAGTACTGCGAGGCCTTGCCTTGTTTGTTGGTGGCACTGCTGTGGGTGGCCTGGCCTGGCGCCAGGCACCATCCGGGAACTGGGTGGACAGTTGGACGGCCGGCCACCGAACGGGAAGGGGCGAACGTCGGGAGCTCACTTTGTCAGGCGGTACCCGACTGGTTCTGAACACAGCGACAGCTCTGGACCTGGTGGAAACCCCAGGTTCTCTCCTGATCCGTCTCTATGAAGGTGAGATTTTTATTCGCACGGGAAAGCGAACCGATGGCAGCGTGACCTCCCGGGAACTGCAGATCCATACCGCTCAGGGAATAGTTCTGCCCTTGGGAACAGCCTTTACAGTTCGTCAGCTGGACACGGACACTCAGGTGTCTGTCATTGAGGATAGTGTCGAACTGATACCTGTTCAGGGGAATGGCAAAATCCGGCAACTGGAAGCGGGTCAGCAGGCTCGAATGAGCGCGAAAGAAGTTACCGTGTCTCCTTCCACAGTTCAGGCTCATAGCTGGACCGAGGGCATGTTGGTGGCGGTGGACTGGCCCCTTGAGCGCCTGGTAGAAGAACTTGGCCGGTATCGTAGTGGCATCCTGCGTTGTGATACCGCCATCGCGGGATTGCGGGTTTCAGGCACCTTCCCGGTCGATGATACCGAACGAGCCCTGCAGGCCATTGCCAACGGCCTGCCCGTGCGTATTCAACGTGTCACCGATTTCTGGGTGACCATCAAGCCGCTGGCTCACGCTGAAATGAAAAAAATTCAGAAACCATTGTCCTTTTTCTGATCTCGCTCGACCTAGAGATAAACCCGAATACCTGGTAACGAGCGAGAAAATTATGACACCCTCCGTAACTCCCCATCAAGAAAAGACCACCAGCACTGCCGGTCACCCCGTAACCCTTAAGGAAACCAGTCGTGCATGGGGGCACCTGGCCTTGAGTTGTATGCTTTTGGGACCAGTGGCTTTAGCGTCGTCCCAATTGGTTCAGGCAGCCGACGGCGCCGAACAAAGCGTTGCAGGTAGTATCTACTACAGCATTGCTCCCGGCCCATTGGGTGGTGTTCTGAGTCAGTTTGCCAGTCGCTCCGGGGTTGTTTTGTCATTTCCTTCCAGCTTCACAGAAGGTCTGCATAGTGAAGGGCTGGAAGGATATTACAGTGTGGAGCAGGGCTTCATTCGCTTGTTGTCCGGAAGTGGCTTGTATGTTAGCAGGCACGGCCCCTCTGACTATGTTCTGCAAGGTATTACCGAAAAGGATGTTCGGGTACTGGATGCCCTTGAAGTGTCAGATCAGCGCGTAAGCGGGGCTGGTTATCGAGCCAACAGCTCCTCTGCCGGAACGAAAACCGACACACCACTCGTGGAAACAGCCCAGAGCATAAGTGTGATCACCGGAGAACAGATCCGGGATCGCCAGCCATTGATGGTCGAACAGGCAGTGGCCTATACGGCGGGGGTCAAGATTGAGGGTGCAGGGTTGGACCCGCGTTTTGACAACATTTCAATGCGGGGGTTTCCTCTTGTCTATAACGGCGACTTCCTCGATGGCTTGCGCCAGCCTAATACCGGCTGGTTATCCTACTTCTCCACAGTTCCTTATAATCTGGAGCGTATTGATGTGGGCAAAGGCCCGGATTCGGTGCTCTACGGTCAGTTGTCGCCGGGCGGGCTGGTGAACCGGGTGAGCAAGCGCCCTGATAAGGGTGCGCGCCAGGAGGTTCAGCTCCAGGCTGGCAGCAATGACCATATACAGGGCCAGTTTGATGTTGGTGGGGAATTGCATAGTGACGTTCAGTACCGGTTGGTGGGTGTTATACGCGATGCACAAACGGATATAGAACAGATTGATAACGACGTTACGGCTCTGGCACCAACACTTAGTTGGCAGATTGGAGATAACACAGATATTACGTTCATCAGCCAATATTTGAAGCGCCGTACCTCCGGGTCGCCTCGTCCCTATCAGGATGGTGACACCCTGACCCGTTTCTGGGCAGGTGATGAAAACTTCGACAAACTGGATCAGGATCAGTGGACGCTGGGCTATGAGCTGAATCATGAGTTCAGCGATGGGCTGAAGCTTGAGCAGAATGTGCGCTATGGCGACGTGGACACAACCAATCAGTATCTGTCTGCAGGTACTTTGACAGGCTCCGTACTGAGCCGCAGCGGTGTGGGCGTCTATGAGAAGATGGATTCACTCAGTACGGATACCCGGTTGGTGGCCAACTTTGGCCATGGCGTGGTGGAGCACCAGATGCTGTTCGGTGCAGATTACGCCCGATTCGAGCATGACGTAATCTACGCTGGTGGCAGCGCTCCCTCCATTGATATGAATAACCCGGATTACAGTCAGCCGGTCCCCCGGCCCGCTAATGTTTGGGTAGACAATCATGGCGAAACCTCGCGTGCGGGCGTTTACCTGCAGGATCAGGCCAGTATTGATGACTGGCGCCTGACAGCCGGTATCCGTCGGGACTGGGCCAGGGATGAAACCCAAGACAACCTCGCTGACACCACCAGTAAGCGCAGGGATGAGCACACCACGTGGCGCTTCGGCGCTCTCTATATGCTGGACAGTAATCTGTCCTCCTACTTCAGCTATGCCCAGTCATTCGTTCCGGAAACCGGAGCTGATGTGAACGGTAATGATTTCGACCCCACCGAAGGGGAGCAGTTCGAGGTAGGGCTGAAATACCAGCCGGAAGGCACCGGAGCAATGCTCACCGCTGCTCTCTATCAGATCACCGAGTCCAATCGTAAGACCCGAGACCCGGACAACCTCCTGTTCCAGGTGCAGACAGGGGAAGTCCGTACCCGCGGGCTGGAGCTAGAAGCCACTGGCGATGTTACCGATAACCTGCGGATGACTGCTGGATATAACTACAACCGCGCTGAACTCACCAGAGACAACGACGGCAATCAGGGTAATGACCTCGGGTTGGCCCCCCGGCACCTGGCATCCGTGTGGCTGGACTATAGGGTTCCGGCCATTGAACGACTGCGGTTTTCGGGTGGTGTGCGCTATGTGGGAAGTGAGTACATAGATAACGCCAACAGTGACAAGAACGATGCATACAATCTTCTGGATCTGGCGGGCCACTATGACTTTGGCGGGTCTCTCAACGGAGTCCGGGTCAGCGTCAATGCCAATAACGTACTGAATGAAGAGCATATCTCTTGTCAGGGTGTTTATTGCTATCGGGGCGCTGGCCGTAGCCTGATCGGCAGTGTTTCTTACAGTTGGTAACCCCCCGGAAAGAATCAAGGAGAGAATTTGATGACCAAGCCTATGAGTATTTTGAACATCCTATTATTAATGGCACTGGTGTCCTGGGCTGCCAATACTCAGGCCAGAGACCAACCGTCAGGTGAGGAAACGAAAGTAACTCTGGACCAGACTCTCGAATGGCGGATGCAAAACGGGCAGGGCCATAGCTATAGAATCCTGGTGAGCAAGCCGGAGGGTGAGTTGCCCTATACCGGGGGGTATCCGGTAATTTATGTGCTTGACGCCAATGCCTATTTCGCCTCGCTGCACGAAGCCAAACGGGCGCAGAAACAATACCGACAGGCCATTATTGTCGGTATTGCCTACCTGGGGGATGACCCTCACAATTTTCTGCGCCGGGCCTATGACTTCTCGCCGCCAGTGAGCGAAGAAGCGAACTCGCCACCTCAGGGCGGCCAGGACGTACTGTTGGACTTTCTTGAGCAGCAGGTTATGCCCGCAGTGGCAGAAAGATTCCCGGTAAACGAAAGTCAGCAGAGCCTGTATGGCCACTCTTTTGGCGGGATGTTTGCCATTTACACTTTGTTCACTCGGCCAGAACTCTTTAACCACGTGGTCGCCGCCAGCCCCAGCCTGTGGTGGAATGACCGCTATCTGCTTAAACATGAACGCGAGTTTCGCCAGCGGGTTGAAGTGGGAGGGGTGGATGTTACACACCGCAGCCTGTCTCTGATTGTGGCTGACGGTGACAGCCTGCAGAACCAACAGGACGCAGCACAGCTCTTTGAGCGCCTGTCGGGTTTGTCCGGTTATGGGCTGCGCAGCAGCTACCACATAGTGGACCACGAGGACCATATGTCAGTCCCGTTCAGCATTGAAAACCGGGTTCTGGCGCAATTGGTTAAAACACGGAATGAATAATCAAAGCTTGCCACATGAAGTACAGTTGAAAAGTGCAGGGGTTTTTACAGGATTGTCTTACAAGGCTCCGCCCCGCATCCGTGCAACCGCTTCATAAGGGAGCCATATATTGTTTATCTAATCTGTAAGTTTTGCTTATATGCTTTCGGCATTGTAATTACTGCTCAGACAGAGAATTACGGGAAGTAGAAACGAAAACGATATCATTTTGCCTCAGACACTGTCGGCCACAATAAGTACGATAAGTGGCACGGTGAATAATAAAACTGAGAGAATCGCCAGCAGGAAAAGTGGTCGCCAGCTTTCCCCGAGCAAGCTGGAAAACTGGATCTTTGCCCCTAATCCGACCATCGCGGTTACCAGGCAAATTTGTGAAAATGCTTCAGCAATAAGCTTAATCTGAGACCCAATAAGGCCAAGTGCATTAAGAGCAACGACTGCAGCAAATGCATAGAGAAAGCCGGGTAGCCTATTGTCATGAGTGCTTTGATTTCTCATACAAAGGGCTATCAAAGCGATAACGGGAGCCAACGCAGCAACGCGAAGCATTTTCGTATAAATGGCAACGTCGCCGACAGCGTCTGAAACTGCATATCCAGCACCGGCTACCTGCGCTACATCGTGTATGGAAATGCCGATCAGTATTCCGGCACTTTGAGCGTCTATATCCAATAACTCGACAAGAAACGGGTAGGCGACCATCGCAACGGCTCCAATTCCGGTTACGCTGGCTGCTATGTATGGAAGGACGCGGGATGTGCCGCCTCGGGCGCTCAAAACAGCTGCTACAGCCATCGCTGCGGATGCACCGCAGATTGCGACCGCAGCGCCACCAATTAACCAACACTCAGTAGGCAGCCGCAACCAGCGCCCGATCATCCATGCCATCAGGATTGTGAGTGGTACGGTCAGTGCCACAAGAAGCACGGGGCCCCAGCCAAGAGCCAATACCTGGTCCGGCTCCAGGCGCACCCCAAGCAACACTACGCCTAGTTTCAGGACGCTCTGCCGGCTGAATTCAACACCGCTATAGAAGGGATGTTCACGCGCGGGACCGCCCACAACATATCCAAGGAAAAGGGCCAGAATAAGGGAAGGAACACCCCAGAAGGGGGAGGAAAAAACGGTAGCCAACCCGAGAGCCATACAGAGACCAAATCCAGGAATTACTGATAGCTGTGAACTGAACGCTGCATGGAGTCGGGAACCCACGTGGTGATCCTTAAAAAGTGATTTGGAATCAGGGTGTAGCAGGTTTTATGCCACCTCCGGGCTGTGGTGGACCTTGTTGTCGCAGCTTGCCTGGCCAGCTTGCAGAAGGGGCGATTGCTGGCTCGCTTAATGCATGAGTCTTCCCGGTTTCATCAATGTACTGGAAGACTCTATGCCCGTTACGCTTCGTCAGCTCGAGATATTTTCATCTGTGGTCAAGTGTGGAAGCTTCAGCGAAGCTGCGAAAGAACTCAAGCTTTCGCAGCCGGCCGTAAGTATGTCCGTTTCGCAACTCGAAAACATTCTGGGAGAGCGTGTATTTGACCGGGTGGATCGTAACCTGTTGCTCAATGATCGAGGCAGGGCAATACTGCCTCTTGCCGTGGAGCTTTGTTCCCGTGCGGATGAAATAGCGGCGGGTCCTAATACTAGCCCGGCGCAATATGTTGGTTCGATTAAGGTGGGTGCGAGCTCAACGATCGGGAACTATCTGCTGCCGGTTATCTTGGGAGGGTTCACAAGACAATACTCCAGGGCCGGTGTATGCCTGAATTCAAGCAACACAGAACAGGCACTTCAGGATCTGTCTTCCTTTAAAATTGACATTGCCTTTATTGAAGGAATCAGCTTTTCGCCAGAGCTTCAGGCGCTACCTTGGCGACAAGATAAGTTGGTAATCGTTGCGCATCCGAATCATCCACTTGCAAAGCGCCCCCCGAGGAGCTTGCATGATCTGCTCGACAAACCTGACTGGATACTGCGCGAAAGAGGGTCGGGTACCCGTACTATATTTGAGAATGCCTTGAGCGACCATTATCACAAGCTACAGGTTTATCTTGAACTGGGGCACACGGAGGCTATCAAGTCCGCGGTGGCGAGTGGGATGGGGATAAGCTGCCTTTCAATCATAGCCGTAAAATCAATGCTTGATCACGGCGATCTGGTCGAAGTGAATGTGCCTTTTTTGGATTTAACGCGGAGGCTTTATATTGTCATTCATAAAGATAAATACCGCAGCCGGCTCATGAACGCATTTTTGCGTTACTGTGAAGATTGGGATAGCCAGATAATATAGATGCATTGACGACGTTGATTTTCATATCCAGCCCTTTACGTTGCCTCATCAGGGCTGGCCTACACTGACGTGAAATCAGGCATCCAGGAACTCCCGCGCGAGATAGAGCGCTAATAATGAGCGGGCTTCTGTGATCTGTATGTCTGTGTTGCCGGACAACAGGGCATCAATATTGCACTTGATAGCTTGCAGCGGCTCGGGTTCATCGCCATCCAGTTGAGCATCGTAAAGAAGTTCCGCCAGCACAACCTGAACCCGGAAACCCAGAACGGAAGACGCTACACTGAGATCACTCAGGAGCCTGAGTTTTCTGGCTCCTGATCCTATCTCCTCTTTCAATTCCCGGTTAGCAGTTTCTTCCGGGGACTCTCCGGGCTCCCTCATGCCCTGAGGCAGCCCGATTTCATAGCGTTCGCTACCGACAGCATATTCTTTTACCAGATACACGCATCTGTCTGGCAGAACTGGTACCACAATCACTGCGCCGGGCCAGTGGCCAGCGGGAATGCGTTCAAGGACAGCTTCTGCTCCGTTGCTGTAGCGTACCTTGACAGTTTCGATACTGAAAAGCTGTGACTGCGCCGCTAACTCAACACTGAGAATTTGCGGGCTGCCAGGCTCCTTGTGACGTTTCAAAAACTATCCCCTGCTAAGCGGCGTTCAATCGAGCAGTCCGAAAAGCGGGAGTCTAGTTGCAGGTAGTCAACCAGGTCTCGAATTGCGAGAGTCGTCAGGCCGAATTCTTTTGCAAGTCTTTTCAGGTCATGCTGACTAGCCATGCCTCCTTCGCGGTTCATGATTTCGCAAATTACGGCACCGGGCCTCAGGCCGGCGAGTTGTGTTAGTTCAACGGATGCTTCGGTATGCCCGGAGCGCTCCATAACACCGCCACTTTTAGCACTGAGCACCGGTAAGTGGCCGGGGGCAATGAGAGCTCCGGCTTTGCTTGTTGGGTCCAGCGCAACACGAACGGCTTCAGCCCGGTCAGGGGCAGAGATTCCGGTCGTGATTCCTTCGCGGGCATCAACAGGCATGCAAAACGGTGTGGAGTGAGCCGTCTGGTTTGCCTCCGGGGGTACCAACAATGAAAGCCCAAGTTCCTGCACGCGGGACTCAGGGAGCGAAAGACAAATTAGCCCGCGTCCGTGAACTGCCATGAAATTAATGGCTTCCGGGGTGGCATGCTCAGCTGCCACACATAGGTCTCCCTCGTTCTCTCTATCCTCGTCATCTGTAAGAATAATGATGTTACCGGCTGCGAGCTCTGATAACGCGCTTCTCAACTTAACCGACGGAGTATTTGGCATAGTGCCCCCTTGTACTATTCTGGCAAGGCTGGGGGCGAACATCAGATGCCGAATGGTTGTCGATATCCCCCAGTCTCATGCTGCCCCCCTGGCGGCCATGCGCGGAGAGGCATCAGGAACTTCCAGGCCGGCATAGCTGCCTTTCCAGTACAGCAATGGCTGTACTTCGATATCCACAGAGGCATGCTCGATCTGTACGATGTAGATGGTGTGGTCGCCTGCCTCGTACGACTGTGAAATGACCGCCTCCATAACGGCGGCACATTCATTGAAAACCAATGCACCTCCCGGGCAGCGGCTGGTATCCAGGTCGTCAAAACGATTTCTGTCAGGGGTTTTCCAGGCATAACGATTGGAAATCGTTTGCTGGGTCTGGGATAGAAGGCTCACACCAATCCGGCCGGCTTTAGCAACCAGCTGGTCGGTATCGCTGCCGCGCTTGATACACACCAGAGCCAAAGGAGGCTCGGCAGATACTGAAGTAAATGAGGTGGCGGTCATGGCATGCAGCTGACCATCGCTTTCGGCAGTTATCACTGCAACCCCTGAGGCCAGCTGCCTCATGGTTTCGCAGAAAAGTTCGTTACTGATCATGGCTGTTTCCTCAGTTGGACAAGAGGTTTTCGCGAAGTGTGGAACCGCTGTACTCGGTCCGGTAGCGACCACGTTTCTGAAGTTCCGGGACAACCATATCGACGAACTCTTCAAAACAGCCCGGCGTATAGGTGGCTGCCAGCATGAAACCGTCGGCACCGCCGTCGTCCATGAACTCTTCCATCCGATCGGCGATGTCTGCAGGCGTGCCTACAAGTATCGGCATACCCATACCCTGGGCGTAATAGAGTGCAGCCTCCCGTACCGTGACGGGAGCACCTCCCTTGGCGTAAATAATGGATTCGAAAAGCCCCTGAATGCCGGGTATCTCGATATTCTGGACATGTTCGTCCAGGTCGTAGGTAGAAAAGTCAGGACCAAAGTGCCCGGCCATCCAGGCCAGTGCACCTTCGAGAGGAATACAGGCTTTAATGCGCTCATATTTCGCCTGAGCTTCTTCGCGGGTCTCCGCAACGACCGTCTGCAGCCCGTAAATCAGCTTCACGCTGCCAGGTTCACGCCCGGTTTCTGCCAGACGACTGTTCACATCATCGGCATACTCGCGCATGCGCTCGATATTGGGGTGAACGGCAAAGATGGCTTCCGCATGGCGGGCGGCAAAGTCACGACCCGTGGCCGATGAGCCCGCCTGCCAGAGAACCGGCCTGCCCTGGGGTGAACGACAGACAAAAGACCGCCCCTTCGACTTGAAAAACTCTCCATCAAAATCGATTTCCCTTACCTTGCTGGGATCCACATAAACACCGCTCTCCTTGTCCGCAACGATGGCATCCTCGTCCCAGGAGTCCCAGAGTTCGTAGCAGAGGCTGAGATACTCTTCCATGCGCTCGTAACGGCGAGAGCGATCGGTCATTGGTTCGCCATAAGCATCCCATTCACATTTGGAATAGGAACTTACGACATTCCATGCCACCCGGCCGCTGGAAAGGTGGTCAAGACTCGAAAGGCGACGAACCATTGAATAGGGGTGTTCGAAAGCTGTGGAGAGTGTAACGCCCACACCAAGGTGTTCGGTGGCACCGGTTACGATAGGGACTATGGTGGAGGGCTCGTGAGTAGGACACTGCACTGCGTATTTCACAGTAGCGTCTGAACTCTGTTCATAGTTGTTGTAGGGGGCAAGTTCATCGGCAATGAACATCGCATCGAACAGGCCCCGTTCCATGGTGCGTCCCATGTGCTGCCAGTATTCCGGCTTGCGCCAGTCCCAGTTGACCTTATCCAGGGAATGCCGCCACATGCCTGTTGCGTGACTGTTAACACCATGTTGTACAAAACCGAGTAAGTGTGCTTTTTTCTTGGACATCCTGTTGCCTCCAAAGGCATTTGTACTTGAGTTCTCTAAGCCGTACAGCGAATCTGAAACGGCTGCATTATGTGTTGAGCAAACTGATGACTACCTTTGAGCATGTCTTCAAACTGACACATCAGAACATCTACACCAGCGTCTTTAAGTTCGCTTACGCGCCTGGCGATGGTTTCCGGAGACCCTATGAGGCCAATATCGAAACCACAGTTGGAATCGAGCATTTTTTCCCTGGTCAGCCCTTCCCAGGAGCTTGCCCCTGATTCATCCATGGCAGTGCGCAGATCGTGAATCAGAGCGTCATCCCGTTGAACCTGTAACTTCTGATATCGGGCTTTCGCCAGAGCGTCTGTCTCTGCCATGAGTACAAATGCACTGACTGCGATTTTCAGTGGGGCGGAACCCGGGGCTTCCAGCTCCCGGATTCCTGAAATGGTTTCCCTGAGTTCAGCAACCGGCATGCTGTTCAGAAAGAGTGTCTCTCCGTATCTCCGGGCGAGGGCCAGACCATCCTCGGACTGACCGCTGACCCAGATCGGTGGAGCTGGATTGAGTGGGGTGACCTGCGGCGGTGTTTCTGTGCTGAAAAACTCACCTTCAGAGGTGGTATTTTCCAGCCCCCAGAAACGCTGAAGACCCTCGCAATACTCATTCGCACGGCGATAGCGGCCGGCATGATCAAGATAGTCCACTCCGGCCTGTCTGAACTCTTCAGGCCACCATCCACAGACAATGTTTACTGAGCATCGGCCATGACTCATCCGTTGAAGGCTTCGGGCCATCTGGGCCGCCAGCAGAGGCGAACAGAAACCGGGTTTGCTGGCGACAACCAACCCGATCCTCTGTGTCACCGTTGCCAGCCCTGCGACAAACATCCATGGGTCGGCAACCTCGGCATCCATACCGTAGACGCAGTTCAGCAGGTTCTCTGAGCCGTACAGGTAGTCGTATCCGTCGCTCTCAGCCTGCACCGCAAGCTGACTGCACTGCTCAAAGTCGGGTAATGGGCGATGGTTGCGTAATCGCAGCCAACCACCGTATACCGGAAGCCATAGACCGAACTTCATGCTTTGTCCCTCAGGCCTTGGAATCAACGAAGAAAGCTACTCCGTTCATCGTTGCAGTAACTATGGCGAGCAGGGGGCCGGCATAGATCATCTCCGGCACAACCCCCACCAGACCGATAATGGCGCTGGCAACAATGACCGCAGCCAGTATTGCTATGCCGTAGTTACTGTCTTTTTCTTCAGGTATTGGGCTGTCTGCCTGAGACCGGTGGTCAGCCACGGCCCCGGTCACACCCTTGATGTAACCGGTTACGAAGATGACTGTAGCAATCAGGCACAGGAACAGGGTTGCATAGAACAGGAACGACATAGCTATTTCCTCAATTGGCTTGTATCAGTTTTCAACTGTCTTTCAGGCGCGGCCGGGAACTGCAACAGGCTCTGCGTTGTGATCAAGGTCTGTAATCAGCTCTTCGAGTTCATCCATGTCGAAATTCACTGGCTTGAGTATGGCGCCAAGAACCACGGTGATACCGCTGATCGCGAGGATAGAAAGCGTACCGACCAGTTCGCCGTACATGCTTCTGATGGGCATGCCGATCAGGATGGCCAGAATGACACCGGCAACAAATCCGAGGGTGTTGGTGCGGGGCCAGAGAATAGCCAGCACCAGTGGAATGAGAATTGAGGTTTTCAGTGCATAGGTGGTCAGAACCAGTGAGGTGAAATCGACCCCGGAGAGAACAATCAGCGCCGCCACGCTGCCACCGATGAACATCGATGCCTTGGTTATGTAGAACAGTGTCTGCTCAGTGGTTTTTGGGGCAAAGCGTTTGACGATATCAATAGCAACAACCGATGACAGAGCTGCGCTGGCGCCGTCAATTGTGGAATAGCAGGCTGCGAGAATAACCAGGGTATAGGCGATGATAAGGGTCATCGGAAGGCCGATATGGGACACGATATAAGGACCTATCGCGACAATATCGCCACCAATCTCTGTGGCGGTCAGGCCGTAACCAATACCTACCAGTCCAAGCATGCCCAGGCAGATGGGAATCGGATAAAAGAGCGCACCAGCCCACATGAAGGTCCGGGATACCTGATCCTTGCGAACCGACCATACTTTCTGCCAGAAAGTCTGATCAGCAACTACCGATGCCAGCAGGCCGAAGGCCAGGGTGATACCGAATCCGGCAGCCGCCGCAGAGTCCAGAATCGACAGGTTCATCTCATCAGCCTCACCTACGGCAGCAAAGACTGTGTCGACACCACCGGGAATCAGGTCAAATACAGCCACTATGACCAGAGCTGCAGGAACGGTGATCATCCATGTATTGATTGTCCCCGTCATAACGGCAGTCCAGAGCCCGCCAAAGAATGAATAGGCCATCACGACGCAGACGGTGACGACTGTTGCGACTCTCCAGTCAATTGAGAACACGGTAGACATCACAACAGAGGTGCCTTTGAGATTAATCAGTATCTCAAGCAGGATTCCGAAGATCATGGTCACGGTGACGACACTGGCCGCAGCCTGCGAGCGCCCAAACCGGTTATAGGCGAACTGGCTGATGGTATAGCCTTCTGGCATCCGCTTCCGGAGAATGCGAGCCAGGGGAATCATTGCCATAAGAGCAAGACCATTCGGGACAACAAACCAGAACAGACCCGAGAGCCCCCACTGGAAAGTCATGGCTGAACTCATCATGACAGCCATGGCCCAGGTCCAGACGGAAATCACCGAGCCAACCCCAAAACCCAGACCGATTCTGCGGTTCGAAGAGATAAAATCGTGGGTGTTTCGGATCAGGGTTCGCTTGATCAGATAAGCGAGAGCCAGAAAAACCAGGCCCAGGCCAATCATAAGTGCAAAGCCAAGGCCCGGTGTGAGCCCTTCGGTTAGTTGGAGCGCCGACTTGTCCATATAGAGGTTCCTCAAGTTGGATTCTGTTTACGCCGGGAGGCGCTATAGGAGTGTCAGCAACTGCTGTGCCAATATAAAAGTTGTTTAAAAACAAAAGGATGCGAGGTTTGCAAAAAAGGCGCCCGCCCTTCTTCCGTGCGATTGCATCATAAAGGAGCCATTGAATACTTATCGGATGTATAAGTATTTTTTATGGATACTTGGCTGGGCAGGAACTGAAAAGGTTACTTTGGCGGACTCAGTGAGCTCCGCAAGAAAAGCTTGATATGCACTATTTCCTTGATAAATTCTCGAACCGCTCAATCAAGAAAGTGTCACTTCCCACGAAGGGTGTTGCTGGATAGAACAAGTGGATTTAGATTTCGGAGTTTGGGGCCTGAGTTGTCGAGACTGAGATGGTTTTCCAACACCCAAGCCCGCGCTTTTTATGTAACCACGCGAAGTCATTTTGGGGCGCTTCGCCGTCGCCACATCTCGACAGGCACTGATTTGGTGCGGTTGGTGCAATAAAAGCCTTTGGTTGCTTTGTTCGCTGATGGCACCCTTCTTGCGTTGAATCCTGCCCAACGAGTCAGATTTTATTCAGGGCTGGAGAATTATGCTGTTCTTGCTTCGAAACCTTTCAATGCGCGGCAAACTGTTGCTGCTTATTCTGCCCGCTCTCCTGGGTATCCTTTATTTTTCCATCTCCACGGTCAGTGAGCGCTACGTCAACCTGCAGAATACCCGGTCCCTGCAGACTCTGTTCAATCTGGTGCTGGAGGCTGATCCGCTGGTGGCAGACCTGCAAAGGGAGCGCGGGCTTTCTGAGCTTTATCTGTCGAGCGGTGGTAGCGACAGCCGGGTCATAGAGCGTCTGGAACTACAGCGCGAGGCTACTGATGTCCGCCTTGCCGAAGTGCAGTCATTTATCGATACCATGCCAGCGGAGGATCTGCAGATTGTAGCTGTTCAGCTGAAGAGGGTGGATGACTTGCTAGGCAAACTTGCGGGCCTTCGGAGACATTTCATGGACGACAGTGACCTTCTCATTGACACTGTCCGGGCCAGCTATACCGATAGCATCAAAGGGTTGATGGATCTACTTCCGCCAATTTTACAGCGGGCCGGTGAGCCGCATTTGACTCGCCAGTTGAGTGCTTTTCTGGCGATGACGGAAGCAACAGAGTGGGGCGGGCAGGAGATGGAAGCTGGCGCTCAAGTGCTGAAGAAAGGTGACACCACGCTGGCTCTTGCCTCCAGGGTCAGTCGTGCGGCGGGCCGCCAGGATGCGCTGCTTACTCAAGCTGGTGAAACCCTGGGTAATGGCTTCCATGATGCGCTTCAGGCCATGCGGGAATCAGAGCCGGTGGTTGCATTCAATGCGCTGCGGGACAGGTTGATCGGTAGTAAATACGGTTTTTTGGGTATGGCTAATATCGACTGGTTCGACAGTGCCAGCCAGTCAATTGAAGCGATTGGTCAGCTTAAGAGTGTGGTCAGCCAGGACATGGCTGCGGGAACACAGACAGTGCTTGATGAGGCAACAGTTGACCTGTGGGAAGCGGCCATTGTCGGAGTGGTGGTTATACTCGCCGTGATTCTTCTGGCGGTGATGATCATCCGTGGAGTGAGCGGACAGGTTAATCAGTTACTGGGGGATTTTCGCCAGATAATGGATGAGAAAAATCTGGGGATTCGCACCCGTGTCAGTTCAAAAGATGAGATGGGGCTGATTGGCTCCGCCCTGAACAGTCTGATGGAGAGCTTTGCCAGTGCGTTGACCCAGATTGATCAGACCAGTGTGCAACTGGCGTCCGCCACTGAACAGACCCGGGCAACCGCTGGGCAAAACGCGGATCAGGTGAGTCAGCAGCAGCAACTGGTGGAACAGGTTGCCGCTGCAGCGGAAGAAATGACCAGCACCTCCGAGGATATTTCCCGCAACACTCAGGATGTAGCAGAAGCCGCAGCCAGCGCCTCGGGAAAGAGCGAAACCGGGCGTCAGGTGGTACAGACCAGCGTGGGACATATCCGGAGCCTGGCGGGCTCGATTGAGCAGGTCAGTGGTCAGGTGACGCGCCTGCAGGAAAGCAGTGCATCTATTACCCGGGTGACTGATGTGATTCGCAGTGTTGCCGACCAGACCAATCTGCTGGCCCTGAATGCCGCCATTGAAGCTGCCCGCGCCGGAGAACATGGCCGGGGTTTTTCTGTGGTGGCAGAGGAAGTGCGTAATCTGGCCCGGCAGACACACCAGTCTACGGTTGAAATCGAATCCATTATTGCCGGCCTGCAGACGATCACTGATGATGTCCATGGGGCGGTAACCGAAAGCCATGAACTGGCTAACCGCAGTGCTGATGAGGCCGCGACTCTGGAAGGAACTCTCGCCGAAGTACTCCGGGATGTGGATCGTATCTCTGGTATGGCTACCCAGATAGCGGCAGCGGCAGAAGAGCAGGTGTCTGTAACCCGGGATATTTCCCGCAACATGGTGACTGTGCGTGACACGTCATTACAGACGCTTTCAGGATCTCAGGAGATTTCTCAGGTTACTGTGAGCCAGGCGCAACTGGCTAACGAGCTCCAGGCTCTGGCTCAAGGTTTCCGGGTGTAGCGCTTAGTCCAGCGGTAACGACAGGCTTTCCTTCAGCTCTTCCATCACGATGTAGCTTTTCGAATTCTTGACTCCGGGGAGTGTGAGCAGCATGTCTCCGAGTAACGCCCTGTATTCGGAAATCCCTCTGATCCGTGCCTTGATCAGATAGTCGGAATCTCCGGACACCAGATGGCATTCCAGAATATAGGGTAGCGTTTCCACGGCGTCACTGAATTTCTTGAAGGAATCCGGTGACTGGTACGAAAGGGAAATCTCCACGAATACCAGCATGTTGTACCCGAGTAGTTCGGGATTCAGCCGGGCATGATAGCCCTCAATATAGCCTTCTTTTTCCAGCCGCCGTACCCGTTCAATGCAGGGTGTTGAGCTAAGGCCCACCTTGTCGGCGAGATCCACATAGCTGATCCGTCCATCCTTTTGCAGGGTTCTGAGGATACTGATGTCCAGTTTGTCGAGAGGGCGCTTTCTGTTATCCGGCATGGCAAATTTTTCCACTAACCTGAATAGAATATATAGGTTTTTACCCTGCAAAAATAAAAAAATCAAAACTTTCCTCTGGCTATTTGATAATAAACTGGGGATATCAAATTAATCGCTACCACCGTCATTGAGGGGCTGTTTATGAAAGTTCTGGTATTGGGCAGCGGCGTCATCGGGGTGACTACCGCATGGTATCTGGCCAAGGCGGGCAATGAAGTTACCGTGGTTGACCGCCTGGACACTCCGGCTACCGAAACCAGCTACGCCAACGCCGGCATGCTTTCGTTCGACTATTCCACGCCCTGGGGCGCACCTGGTGTGCCGGTCAAGGCCGTCAAGTGGATGATGCAGGACATTTCACCCCTCTATTTCAACGTCCGGGATTTCGATGCCAGAACCATTGGCTGGATGATGAAAATGCTGGCCCAGTGCACACCCCAGGCATTCGATGTAAACAAGGAGCGTATGCTGCGGGTGGCCCGTTATAGCGCCGAATGTTTCCGGGAACTGAACAGCGAGCTGACTCTGGATTACGACGTGCGCATGAAAGGCACCCTGGAAGTTTTCCGCAGTCAGAAAGAGCTGGATGGCGCAGCCCACGATGTGGCGATCCTGCAGCGCTGCAATGTGCCCCATGAAATGGTGGATGTGGAAACCTGCATCAGGCACGAACCGGCCCTGGCCAATGTGAAGGAAAAAATCGTCGGTGGTCTGTACCTGCCGGGTGACGGCACAGGTGACTGCTACAAGTTCACCAAAGGGCTGGCGGAAGAGTGCAAGAAACTGGGTGTGAGGTTTATGATGGAGACTGAAATCCAGTCCATTGAAACCAGCAAGGGCAAGGTCACCTCACTGAAAACCACTGCCGGTGAGCTCAAGGCTGACAAGTATGTGGTGGCACTGGGCAGCTATGCACCCCACTTGCTGGGCAAAATCGGTATCGATCTGCCGATCTACCCGCTCAAGGGTTACTCCCTGACCATGCCGATCCTTGACGAGAGCAAGGCGCCTGTATCTACCGTTATGGATCAGAAATACAAGGTTGCCGTGACCCGTTTTGATGACCGGATACGGGTCGGCGGTATTGCCGAAATCGCCAACTTCAACAAGGAACTGAATCCGAAGCGCCGGGGCGCCATTGAATTCTCCGTCAAGGATCTGTTCCCGGGCGCCGGGGATGTGGATGGCGCCGAATTCTGGACCGGCCTGCGTCCCATGACGCCGGACAGTGTGCCCATTCTGGGTGAAACCAGGTACGACAACCTGATCCTCAACAGTGGTCACGGCACCCTGGGCTGGACCATGTCCCTGGGTACCTCGAAATACGTCGCAGACATTGTTAACGGCAGGAAACCGGACATCAGTCCGGAGGGTCTGTCTGTTGCCAGATACCACTGAGGCAGAACCATGGCCAGAGCAGCAACTGTAACCATAGACCTGAACGCCATTGCCCATAACTACCGGGTCGCAAAATCCCAGGCGCCGGAGCAGAAAGCTCTGGCGGTGATCAAAGCCAATGCCTATGGCCATGGTGCCGTTGATGTGGCGAAGAAACTGGAACCGGAAGCGGATGGTTTCGCCGTCGCCTGCATTGAGGAGGCGGTGGAGCTTCGTGAGGGGGGCATCCGCAAACCCATCGTTCTGCTTGAGGGTTTCTTCACTGTTGATGAGCTGGATTATATCTGCCGTCACGATATCTGGACCGCAGTGCACAATGACTTTCAGCTGGACGCCATTGCGGCGGCGGACCTGGCCAGGCCAGTGAATGTCTGGCTCAAACTGGATACCGGCATGCACCGCCTGGGCTTCAGCCCGGAAGAGTACAGGGCTGCCTACTGGCGCATCGAGGCCATGCCTCAGGTCAACAGCGTTACCATGTTGAGTCACTTTACCTCTGCGGATGACATGGATAGCCCGGTGACCCGGCATCAGATGGAAATCTACGACAGCGTCAGCCGGGAATGTCCGTCGACCATGAGCTTTGCCAATTCTGCGGCTACCATGAAGCATTCAGGCGCCCACCATGACTGGCAGCGCCCGGGTATTATTCTGTACGGTTCCTCTCCTTTTGAAGGGGAGGGGGATGTGCAGGCGCAGCTGAAACCAGTCATGACACTGACCTCGGAAGTGATTGCTGTGCATGATCTGCAGCCAGGTGATGCCATCGGCTATAACGGCACCTGGGTTTGTGACAAGCCGACCCGTGTGGGAACCGTGGCCATGGGTTATGCCGACGGCTATCCCCGTCAGGCCCGGAACGGCACGCCTGTGCTGGTGAACGGCCAGCGTACCCGCATTATCGGCCGGGTATCCATGGATATGCTGACGGTGGACCTGACCGGTATCGATGCCGACCGGGGCTCTCCTGTGGAGTTCTGGGGAGAAAATCTGCTGGCAAACGAAGTGGCACCCTGGTGCGACACTATCTCCTATACCTTGTTCACCGGCATTACCCGCAGGGTACACCGCAAGGTAAAAGGCTGGGTGCCGGATTAGCGATTACCAGCTCACTCTGAAATAGTTTCAATACTTTACAATGTCATCAAGGACATCGGAGAACAGGTGAATTAAAGTTCATCAGATTCAGGTGGTTTCCCGACGCGTACCCGCAGTCTTTATATATTTCTGGTGAATCTGATGTATCGATTGCTTGTCATCATGATGAGCGCAGCGCTTGTTGGAGGCTGCGGCAGTTTAAATACCAGTGACGTCCTGAGTCGTACCGGTGATGCGCTGAGCAAAATCGGGCAAAGGGCGCCTGACGCTGGCGTTGACCAGGAAATTACATCGCTTTTTGATCAGCCATACATTGATCCGTTAACGGAGTATCTGCAGCAATACGCGGATGATCCTGCGCGCTCTGATCAGTTGGGGCAGGTGTGGGCTGAGCGTGAGCGCCGCTGTGCCTCAGTCTCCCGACGCTATAACGCGGGTGAGATTACTGAAACCGGTCTGGCACTGTATCGTCGTGGCTACAGCCTTTCCTGCCCGCAGGATGTGGCGGCCTATGAGGCACGGCTGGAAACCAGGCTGCAGGCGAAAAAAGCTGCCCGGCAGCCAGCCAGCGAACCACTGAGCGACGATGATGAGCTACACAATGGTGAACTTGCTGAGCCGGGACGGAAAACTGCAGGCATGCATATGCACTCGGCAGAAGAAGCTCCGAACGTAGCCGTATCCGGTCAGTTGAACGACTGTTACCTGCTCACCCGGATTCGCAACTTCAGCGATGCGCTGAAAGCTTGTCGCGGCCCTGCCGAAGACGGTGTTGCTGGTGCGCAGGCAAGCATGGCCCAGATCCAGAATGCCTTGGGTGATTACGGGTCTGCCTATCGCTGGGCGCTTCAGGCTGGCAATGAGTCTGGTCAGGCAGCGTACCTGCTTGGCGAAATGCACGCCCAGGGGGTGGGTGTCGCGCAGGATAAGAGCGCAGCTGCGAAATGGTTCAGGAAATCTTCTGCGCTCGGCTATGCTCAGGCTGAAAGCGCTCTCCGTAACCTGGTTGCAGCCTCTGCGGGTGCGAATGCCAATTAAGCGGTTGTCCTGGCAAGTCCTGTCCGGATGGGCGCGGCCACACATGGGCTTCTGGAGAAGTAGCTACGCCATGCACTCCATTATGGGGCTGCTACTCCTGCTGGTTGCGCTTTTCGCTATTGGTATGTTCCTGCTCTCTCACCTGAACCTGAGCTACTCACAGCAGGCGATGTATGAGTTGCGCCGGGATCAGATCCGGGATGTATTCTTTACAGGACTGGTCCGTATTGATGCCCGCCAGATTGCTCTTGAGCGTCAGGTTGAAACAATTGCCGCTATCGGCGAAACATTTTACCGGTTGTCACGGGAGCAGTCGGGTTCGCCAGAAGCTCTGCGCCGGCTGCAGCGCGAGCTTGAATTAACCTTGCAGAGCCGTCTTGAGAGTGAAGCTGGAGTATCTGGTGCTGGTCTCTGGTTTCAGCCGGGCATAGTTGCTCCCGTCGGTGACCGCTATGCCCCGTATCTGGTCAAGGCCGGTTCTGGCGCCCCCCGGATTCAGTCTCGATCTACCGATTTCCGGCAGGCTCGCTGGTTCGATCTGACTCTGGGGCTGGAAGGCGCCCGCGATCCCGTATCAGACGGAGCTGTTCACTGGTCACCTGTATACTACGACATGGAAACCGAGCGTGCTGTTCTTACTCTCGCTCAGCCGATGGTCAGCGCAGAAGGAGAGTTGATTGGTGTAGCGACTATCGACTGGGCTTCAGATCAGGTTGTGGATCTGGTCAGCCGTATGGAAGTCACTCAACACAGCTTTACTTTTCTCAACGACCGCAATAACCGGAACCTGTCCAGCCTCAGTCAGAACGAAGACCCTGTTCAGGAGCAGAAGCTTATCGATGCGATCCTGGCAGCGCATCTTTCCGGAAATGATCCGGGCACGTCATCAGCCACGAGTGAAAGCCAATCCCCTGAACAACGCATGCGTATGCGGCAACTTGACGTTGGCGGACGGCTTTATGAATTGTATTACGCCACAACGCCGGCTGGCATGGTCTATGGTGCAGGCGTTCCAACGGATGAGATCGACAGGGTGCTGGTACCCATGCGAAACACCAACTACCGGATACTGCTGATTACAGGTTCGGTTTTGCTGATTCTGAGCGTTTACCTGCTATACCGGATCATACAGCTCATTCGTGAATTGCAGGCCTCCTACACAGACGCTCTTACGGGGCTGCCCAATCGCGTGCGTTTGTTGAGAGACTTGAATAGCCAGCAAGATGCCTGTCTCATCCTTCTCAACCTTGACCGGTTCAAGGAAATCAACAGTCTGTTCGGCAACGATTGTGGTGACGCTGTGTTGTTGGCTATGCGCAAGCAAGTGCGCTCGTTTGTCAGCACTCATTCACACCCATTTGGGCTGGCTCCCGAATTTTATCGCCTGTCCAGTGACGAATTTGCACTTCTGGGGCCTGGTGTTGCTGAGTCCCGGGTACGTACCTTTGCCAGTGAGCTTACCGACTTCCTTTGTGCGCAACGGGTTATCTGGCAACAGCAGGCATTAAGCCTGGATACCAGTGCTGGCATTGCGTTCCAGAAGGAACGAAAGGACGACGGGGCACCGGATCGCCTGCTTAACCAGGCAACTATTGCTGTTTTACAGGCGCGGGATCAGATGCGCCAGTACCTGTTCTATGATCAGAGCCAGGAAGTTGAAAAAGGCTACGAAAAAAATATCTATTGGGCACAACGCCTGAAGAAGGCGATCGAGGCAGACTCATTAATTCCTTACTTTCAGCCGATTCATGACAATCTGAAGGGCACATTTACCAAGTATGAATGCCTGGTGAGGATGGAAGATCCCCAGCATGGTGTGATCGCTGCGGGGCAGTTTATCGAGGTGGCTAATAAACTCCGGCTTAACCGTCAGATTACCCGGATCATGGTGGAAAAGGCGTTCGCTGCGTTTGCCACCCAGCCCTACGAGTTTTCTATCAATCTGTCTTACAGGGACATAACAGACCCGGAAACCCTTGCCCTGATTCTGGAACACCTGCAGGCGGGTAATGTTGGAGAGCGGGTGATCTTCGAGATTCTCGAATCTGATGGTATTGGCAGTTACGGCGACGTTCTGCACTTTATCGACAAGGTGAAATCCTTTGGATGCCGGATTGCCATTGATGATTTTGGTACCGGCTATTCCAATTTCTCCCATCTGCGCAAGCTGAACGTGGATTTCATCAAGATAGACGGAAGCCTGATCCGCTATCTGGCCCAGGACCATACGGCGTTTCTTGTAACCAAAGGTATTGTGCAATTTGCCCGGAGCCTGGGAATCAAGACGGTCGCAGAGTTTGTCCACAGTGCAGCAGTGCAGGAACGTGTGGTGGAGCTGGGTATTGATTTCTCTCAGGGAGAATACTTCGGAATGCCTGCGGCGGAGTTACTGAGTCGGGGCGATCATGTTATTCAAAAACCAACACACTGAAACATTATAAATTAACTTTTGGTTATAAAATCAGTTAATATTTACTTCCTGACTGAAAAAGTCTCCAAGGCTTGTTGTTTGATGCCGCCATCCCAGGTGCCAACGGAATAAACCGGTTTTATGGATAGAGTTAACCGCGGCTATTTCAGAAGAAGGTTCAGGACGCTGACGCTAGCGGCGCTGCTTTCCTTCGCCCAGCCTCTTTTTTCTGCTCCAAAAGTCATTCTCAATAATGATGCAGACATCACCAGGCTGGACTCCGCCTCTCTGACCCAGATATTTGCCATGCAAATCCGGAAGTGGCCGAACGGCCTCGCTATCCAGGTCTTTACGCTGCCAAGCGAAAATGACCTCCACCGGGAGTTCGTCGTTAACCGGCTGCACATTCAGGCTCACCAACTCGATCGCATCTGGAACAGGATGCTTTTTACCGGAACAGGCAAGGCACCAGCTGTCGTCAATTCTCAGGCTGAGATGGTTGAAATGATTCAAAGCACACCCGGTGCAATCGGGTATACCTCCGCAGATTATCCCACCGGAAGCATTGTTACCCTGGGAGATAAGGAACAATGAGAAAATTCTCCTCGATGGCCCTGGGTCTCGCAGCTGCAGTGATAATGGCACCGGCAGCCGCTCTTGAGCTGGGAAGTTCGTCTGAACTCCACGGATTCGTGAATCAGGCGTATATGTACAGCCCGGATAATCCCTACACAGGATCCGACTCCCTGAACGGTTCCTTCAAGTTCCGTGAACTCGGCATTACCGGTTTTACTGAAATATCCCCGGAGTTTCGCCTGGCAGGACAGGTTATCAGCCGGCAACGGGACGAGGCCGACGACGGTGATGCGCGGATCGATTTTCTGCTGGCCGATTACCTCTTTTACAGCAATATGGGCGCAACAGCTGGCGTTCGTATCGGCCGTGTCAAAAATAATGTGGGCTTTTATAATTCCACCCGGGACATACCTTCCGCCCGGCCCGGCTTTAATGTTCCTGATTCGATTTATCTCGGCTCTTTCAGGGACAGTATCCTGTCTACCGATGGCATCAACTTCTATGGTTCCCTGCTGTTCCATGACAACCAGCTGAGCTGGGAATTCTTTGCCGGCAAGAAAGAGATCGAGAGTGAGCGCCTCGAATACTACCTCTACGGGATCCCTGTGGGTAAAGGCGAGTTTGACGATCTCTCGTTGCAAGGCCTGAATCTGAATTTCGTGCCGGCAGCCCAGAGAAGCCTGAAGCTTGGTCTCAGTTTGCTGGATGCTGGCGTCGATCTGGATAACCCCCTGAGTGTTGCAGACGCACAAATGGCGTTGTTTATGGCAGGCCCGGCAGATGTTGTCGCGAACCTGCATAACTACGTTACCGGGACCAGGATTGACGTTCTGTTTACCATTCTTTCAGCTCAGTACAGTTACCGTGACTGGGTAATCACGGCGGAATATATGAATCTGTTCAGCGACCTCGAACTCCAGATCGCAGGCGTGGACAATAACCAGAGCAATACTACCGAAGCCTATTACCTGCAGGTTGAGTGGCTGCCGACTCCTGCTACCACATGGTTCGCCCGCTATGAAGAGCTATATCTCGATAAGGACAAGCGCTCCGGCGGCGACCTGATATCGGCCAACAATCCTTACCGGGGGTTTGGCAAGGGCTGGAGTCTGGGTGGCAAGTGGATGTTTTACCCGCAATGGACTGTCACCGGTCAGGCCAGCTTCAATGAGGGTACTGCCTGGCTGCCCAGCTACAACGGCATGGAAAAGGATAGCATTGGTAAATACTGGAACTATTATGTCGTCTCGCTGACGTTTCAATTCTAGCGGCGCGGGCGCATAACAATGTTTGTCAGCATCAAATGGAAGGCGGTCGCGTTCCTCAGTCTGGTACTGGTTGTCATTATTGCGGCCTGGGTTACCCAGCAGGTATTTAAAACACTCGATCACTACGAAAGCCGGATAACAGATCTTCATCTGCAACAACAGCGTGTCATTGACTGGCAGCTGGAGGAAAACGCCCTCCGCCTGTCACAACTTGCCCAGCTGATCGCCGAAAATCCTCTGATACAAGCGGCCGACGAGAATAACCGGCAGGCGGAAATGAACCGCTTTCTCCAGCGTGAGTGGTTCAATCTCAATATCAATACCGGCATCGATTACCTTGCTGTCTATTCAGCGCAGGGCACCCGACTGGGTTCAGCGATGAATCCTGTGTTTTTCCAGGACCCGGGCGCCTTGATCCAGGCAACCGAGCAGCTGGTGCTGGCGAGCGGCCCAGGAATGCCCCAATCCTTTCTATACTGCGGCTTTGGCTGCTCCGAGTTCGTTATCGAGCCGTTTGTTTTGGGTAACGGCTCGGAAGCTGTGATGGTGATTGGCCAGAACATTGCCGACGTAATCCAGCATTTTCAGCAGGTATCCACTGACGAACTGGCCATTCTTCTCGACGGATCGGGTGCAGACAGTGGTGATACAGGGAATGAGCGCTCGCTTGGCAACTGGAATAAACGAGTATGGGCGGCAAGTAATTTTCCAAAAACCTTTGCGCAGCTCAAGGGGGCAGAAGCAACAGCACCGTTTGACAGTCTGAGCCGTGACCACGCCTTCGACTATGAATCCCGAAGACTTCTTTTCAACAGGCTCGTCCCGACTCATTTCAAAACTGTGGGTGCGGCCCCGGATTTCGTAGCAATCATTGACGAGACCCGGCAATACAACAATCTGATCAGCTCTGTAGAAAACAGTCTATTGATCGGAGTGATGGCGCTGATCATTGCTGAAATCATTCTTATCATGTTGATACTAAGCCCGTTACGACGGCTGATAGCAGTTGTTCAGGCTCTTAACCTGTTGCCAAAGCATGAATATGTGCAAGCACAGCAGAAAATACAGGGGAGGCAGGGGTATATAAGCGACGAACTCACCCTGCTCGAGAAAAGTACACGTTTTGTCACCCAGGAACTGGAAACCCTGCATATCGAAGTTGAGCAGAAGAATCATTCTCTCAAAAACCAGATTGGCATTATTTCCCGCTCCCGCGCTTTTCTTGAGCGATTGATCGACAGTTCCCACCTGTTTATTGTTACCCACTCTCTGGATGGGACTATTCTGACCACAAACACGAGGTTTGAGAGGGAATTCAAGCAGCCGGTTGTCAGGTTCCCGCAGATTTTCAATTCAGATACCGCCAGTGCAGACTACAACAGTAAAATTGAACTTCTGCTGAATGGCCAGCGTGACGTCGTTCAGTTCGATGCCAGGTTCACCAACGATCAGGGCCACACTGTATATGCAGACTGGACCTGCTCGCTGGTCGAAAACGAAAACGGGCAATCTGTTGTTCTTGCTACCGGCGTTGATCTGACCCAGCGCAAGCGGGACGAGCAGGCGCTGGAATGGCTGGCAAATAATGATCCTTTAACCTGCATAGGAAATCGCAGGGCTTTCCAGCATGATTTGGCAAAGGTTCTCGGAACCGGAGCCTCGGGTGCCATAATCTTTATTGATATAAACCGATTCAAACAGATCAACGATCTGTATGGCCATGCGGTCGGTGACAGCGTGCTGATTCAGATTGCCAACGCACTGACTGCGAATGTGCGGGCCAGTGACTCCATCAGCCGGCTGGCAGGGGACGAATTCACCATTATCCTGCCTGGTATCACGCGGGCTCAGCTTCAGGCTGTGCTCGCCAAACTCTCAGTCCAGCTCAATGGCGAAATTCTCATTCCGGCGGAGAACCGCACGGCTGAATACAGCGTCAGCATTGGCGCGGCCCTGATTCCGGACCACGGTACAACAGAGCAGGAGCTGGTGGTGCATGCTGACATGGCGATGTACCGGGCCAAGAAAAAAGGCGTTAATCAATGGCAGATCTTTGATCCGGCTGATAACAACCTTGAGGTTCTGCGCCGGGATCATGATCTGACGGCGCTGCTGAAGCGCGCCCTGTCTGAAGACGGTCTGTTCGAGCTGCATTTCCAGCCCATTCTGTTCCTTAAGGAAAACAAGATAAGCCATCATGAGGTCCTTCTGAGGCTGAAAGACAGTTCTGGCGCCCCTGTTTTTCCCAGCGAATTTATCCCTGCAGCAGAGCGCATGGGGTTGATCCGGCTGGTCGATACCTGGGTGCTTGAGCATGCTATCCAGAGACTGGCCGCAGAAGATGCTGAGGGTTATCCCGTCAGTTTTGCTGTCAACGTGTCAGCGCCAACACTACAGTCGGCGGGCTTGCCGGAGATATTGGCCGGGCTTGTCCGAAAATATCAGATTAACCCCGGCCAACTGATTCTGGAGCTGACAGAAACCGCTTACATTGAGAACTTCCAGATGGTTTTGTCGAACCTGGAAGAAATTAACGCCATGGGGGTCATGGTTGCTCTGGATGACTTTGGCGTCGGCTTCTCATCATTCAGCTATCTCAAGAAGTTGCCTCTGAGCTACGTCAAGCTCGATGGCTCGTACATTCTGGACCTGGACACGAGTCCTGATAACCAGGTGTTTGTTGAAAGCCTGACCAACATGGTCAACGCATTCGGAATGCAGACGATTGCAGAATTCGTAGAAGACGAAGTGACGCTGATAAAATTACGGGAGCTGGGTGTTGATTTCGCTCAAGGCTATTACATTGGTAAACCGTCGCCCGTGCTGATAAAGGGTGGCGCAGACGGCCACCCTTTTCCTGGAAAGCTCTAATCTGATTGTCCGCCCCGCTTTTTTTTAGGGTTTGCCGGTCAGCATTCTTCTGTGTGTAGTATCCTTTCGCAACAACCAGCACTTCGATTAATGCGAAGTTAATCCTCTTAACTTTTGGAGCAGGAGTTCAATAATGGCGGAATCATCACTTAAGGAACAACTGAGTACCGCGGTAAAAAACGCAATGAGGAGCAAGGATAAGGTCCGGCTTGTCACTCTGCGTATGGCGCAGGCAGCGATCAAACAGATCGAGATTGATGAGCGCCGCGAGCTGGATGACGAGGACGTTCTTAAGGTGCTGGACAAAATGCTCAAGCAGCGCCGGGATTCCGCCCGTCAGTATGATGATGCCGGTCGTGAGGAGCTGGGCGACAAGGAACGGGCGGAAATGCTGATTATTGAAGAATTCATGCCTGCAGCCCTCGCTGAAGATGAACTGGATGATCTGATTCGTGCCGCAATCAGCTCAACTGATGCTCAAGGCATGCAGGATATGGGGCGTGTGATGAATGAACTGCGCCCGCAGGTACTTGGCCGGGTCGAAATGGGCCATCTGGGCAAGAAGGTGCGGGCCGCGCTGGCGGGCTAATGCCCACCAGAGGTTAGTACTGCCAGGTAAGGAAACAACTCAGTGACGCGGGTTGCTGTTACCGGGTGACGCCTTATCATCGGATGAGTTGTCACCCGGTGTGAGGTAGTAGTCCTTCTCTTCAATGGTCTTTACATCAGGGTCTTCAATGCTGTTTTTGCGACGGCCCTGATATAGCCAGTAAGCTACCGCGGCACCAATAATGACCAGTACGATCCATTTCATGTCCGTTCCTCCGCCCATTGATATACCCTCTATTCAGGCATGCCGCAGGGCGCTCCGTCAATGTTGATTATGCCTCCGCACTACAGTCCCTTCCGCAAGGTGCCGTAATTCAGGTGGCGGGAGTCCAGAGACTCTGCAACTGGCCCAGTAATGAAGAGCCAACACCCTGGTCTCCCAGAAAGCTCATCACAATTGGTACGAATTGCTGGATCATGGAGCTATCCATGCCCAGCGCTGAGAAAGCCGATGTTACTTCGGACATGGATGAAATATTGGAAAGCATGCTTCCAGTCAGGCTGTTATCTCCCCCCAGCAGGCTGGAGAGGCCTGAAGCATTGCTGGTGAGAGAACTTATGGTGTCTGAGCCAAGCTCACTTTTAGCCAGCTGCAGTAATGCACCTGTACCACCCATTGCCTGGGTTTCTGTGACGCCGAGCTGGTTTTCAAGCAGGCCCAGCAGTTGCTGGGCTTCGCCGGTGACTTCGGTTGTTGAGGTAAGTGCTTGTGTTCCGTTGGACAGGGCGTTGTCCAAGCTGAAAGCACCTGCAGCAGGCGCTAGCAGATAGATGCTTGAAACAAAGAGAAACTTTTTGAGAATGGCGTTCATTTTCACGTCCTGCGGAAGTGGAGAATTAGTGTCCTGACAATATATGGGGGTGGGATAGCAAAATAAAAGTGCGGGAAACCGAGACATGTCACTTGCCCCCTCTCACGCTGCTTTCAATCAGTCTTGTCGTTATGTTATAACGTGATAAATCTGTCAAGACAGAGCTCGGGAATGTCCCTTTAAATGTCAGTCTCCAAACCGATTCCAACTAACGTAATCACTGGGTTTCTGGGTGTCGGAAAAACTACCGCCATTCTGCACCTGCTGAAGCATAAGCCTGAAGCTGAGCGTTGGGCTGTGCTGGTCAATGAGTTTGGCAAAGTGGGTATCGATGGCAGTGTGTTCGCCGGGCACGAAAGCGGGCAGCAGGGGGTGTTCATCCGCGAGGTGCCTGGTGGCTGCATGTGTTGCGCCGCTGGTTTGCCGATGCAGGTTGCGCTGAATATGCTGATCGCCCGGGCCAAACCGGATCGTCTGTTGATTGAGCCTACCGGCCTTGGCCACCCGAAAGAGGTGCTGGAGGTATTGAGATCAGAGCACTACCGGGAAGTTCTGGACCTGAGGGCAACAGTTACTCTGGTTGATGCCCGAAAGATTCACGATCAACGGTACGTAAACCACGCAACATTTAACCAGCAACTGAATGTTGCTGACGTTATTGTTGCCAGCAAAGCCGATCAGTATCAGCCTTCGGATTTTCCGGCGCTTCTGAATTATCTGGGCACAGCGCAAAAGAAATCGGTTTTCCAGGCGAGTTGGGGTGGGCTGGAACCTGTCTGGCTGGACGTTTCAGCCGAAGATCATAGACTCTCAGGCCCCAATCCTGATTTGAACCTTGCCACTTCGTTTGTTAAACAAGCCAATATTCCGGCAGAAGGCTACCTCGGCTCTGGCAATAAAGACGAGGGTTTTTACAGTCAGGGCTGGGTGTTCAGTGCTGAATGGGTTTTCGATGCGAACAGGCTTTCTGCGCTACTGACAGGTGCGGACGCCGAGCGCATTAAAGGCGTATTCAGAACCAATCAGGGTGTTATTGCCTACGACAAGGCGGATAACGTACTCTCAGAGACGGAACTGGATAACAGCCTTGATAGCCGGCTTGAATGCATCAGTGCCGGCAAGCACGCGCTTGAGTATCTGGAAGAAGCTGTGACTGCCTGTGTAGTATCCCGGTAGGCTTCGTGGAGCAGGTGAAGCTACGCGGTGCGAGCAGGCCACTGAATGACTATAGCTTGCCCGGAGAATGAGTTATGGCTTTTTTTAACAACCACTATCACCGCCCGGGCGCGGCACCCGGAACTCTTGTGGCCACACAGAAACCGGTAACGCCGGTCACAATTCAGCTGATTGACTATACGGATTCCTCGATTGAGGAGCATCGCCTTGCTTCAGCGCGCGATTGCCAGCAATTTCTGGCCCGCGACACCAAAACCTGGATTCAGGTGAATGGGCATGTGGATCCCGACACGCTCAAGAGCTTTGGTGAGATGTTTGATCTCCACGATCTGGCACTGGAAGATGTCATCAACTGTGGTCAGCGCCCCAAAACTGAACTTTACGATGATCAGCTTTTCATCATCGCTGCGATGCCCGTTTACGATGGCAGGAATCTTGAACTGGTTCAGGTCAGCCTGTTTGTCGGCAAAAATTACCTGATCTGTTTTTGTCCTCTGGCTGATGATCCTTTCGAGCCGGTGCGCAAGCGTATGCGACAACCCGGTAACCGCCGTTTTGCAAGCCGTGGGATTGATTATCTGCTGTATGCTCTTGTGGATTTCATTATCGATGCCGGTTTCCCGGTACTGGAGCAATTCGGCGGCCAGCTTGAAGCTCTTGAGGAAGACTTGCTGGACAGTCCCGATCAGAACACCCTGTCGTCATTGCATGAGCTTAAAAGGGAACTCCTGACCTTGCGGAGGGTACTCTGGCCGCAGCGCGACCTTGTTGCGACGCTGATGCGGGGCGAGGACGAACTGATCCGTGCGGACACACTGGTGTATTTCCGGGATTGCTATGGCCACAGCATTCAGATAATCGAATTACTTGAGAGCTTTCGTGACATGTCCACCAGCATGCTCGACCTCTACCTCTCCAGTGTGAGTCAGCGTACCAACGATACGATGAGGGTGCTGACGATTATCGCGACCATTTTTATTCCGCTGACGTTTGTGGTGGGCGTCTACGGGATGAATTTCAATCACCCTGACAGCCCCTGGGCTATGCCGGAACTGCATTGGTATTATGGCTACCCGATGGTTTGGGGCATCATGGTGATAACCGTTCTGGGCCTGGTCTGGTTTTTCAGGCGCCGGCACTGGATATAGCACATGATCTCTCAGACCGGCTTCATGCTGTTTATGAGGAAGGCTTCGAACTCCTCAGCGGGCAGGGGCCGGGAAAACAGGTAACCCTGTCCATTGTCGCAGCCAATGTCCAGCAGCAGGCGGCGTTGAGCGTCGGTTTCAACGCCTTCTGCAGTGACCTTCAGGCCGAGCTTATGAGCCATGATTACGATAGCTTCGGAAAGCGCCAGGTCGTTCTGGTCGGTTTCCAGGCTCCTGATAAAAGACTGGTCAATCTTCAGAAAGTCGATATCAAACCGCTTGAGGTAAGAGAGGGCTGAGTAGCCCACACCAAAATCATCAATAGCCACCTGAATCCCGGCATCACGAAATTGCAGCAGTTTGTCTTTCACATCCTTGCTGGCATTAAGAAGCAGACCTTCGGTAATTTCTATGCTCAGGTATTTTTCATCCAGCCCCAGAGTCCTCAGGTGCGTCAGCCACTCCGTGATATTCAGGGTCTCGCTCTGAAACTGTACCGGAGATACGTTGATTGATACCGGTACTCCAGCATCAAACAGATCAACCCAGCGTTTGGCTTTGGCTGCTGCGTCCCGGAACACCCAGTCACCAATCCCGACAATCAGCCCGCTTTCTTCCGCCAGGGGAATAAACTCTACGGGGCTGATGATTCCGTGTTCCGGATGATTCCAGCGTATCAGAGCTTCGGCTTTGACGATGAGCCCGCTGTTCAGATTAATGATCGGCTGGAAATACAGCTCGAACTCGTTTTTTTCGACAGCTACACGCATATCGGTGATCAGGCTCAGGCGTTTCTGGGCTGACTCCTGCAGGGTGCGGGTAAAATAACTGATGCGGTTGCGCCCGGAAGTCTTGGATGCATACATGGCCTGGTCGGCGTTGCTGATCAGCTGGTCAACATCTGAAGCATCGCCCGGGCAGAAACTGATACCGATGCTGGCCGGCGCATAGATTGTCTCTCCGTTGATAAAATAGGGCGCGGCCAGTTCGCTGATGATCTGTTCGGCAACTTTTTCAGCATCGATGGTCTGTGTCAGATCACGCAGGATTACGGTGAACTCGTCGCCGCCCATCCGGGCCACGGTATCTGCGCCCCTTACGCAATGGAGGATACGTTCTGCTGTCTTTACCAGTAACTGGTCACCTACCGGGTGCCCGAGAGTGTCGTTCACATCCTTGAAGTGGTCCAGGTCGATAAACAGCAGGGCCAGCATGGACCTTTCACGCCGGGATTTTCGGATTTCCTGTTCAAGCCGGTCCTGGAACATGTACCGGTTTGGCAGATCGGTCAGAAAGTCGTAGTTTGCCTGGCGCCAGATCACTTCGTCAGAACGGATCTTGTTGGTGATGTCTGAGCCCATGGCCACATAGCAGTGAACGTCACCGGTATCTGTGTAAATGGTATTGATAGTGAGCCATTCCGGAAAGGTCCCTCCGTCCTTGCGACGATTCCAGACCTCACCCTGCCAGGAACCCTGTTCCTCTATATTTTGCCACATGGCCTGAAAAAAGTCGGCATCATGGCGGCCGGAGTGAAGAATAGCCGGATCTTTGCCCTTGATTTCTTCAAGGGTGTAGCCGGTTGTTTCTACAAAGGCGGGGTTGATGGCAATAATTTTGTTCTGTGCGTCTGTCACAAGCACTGCTTCGGAGCTGTTGCGGTAGATGGCGGCGGCAAGATAGAGCTCTTCCTGCGACCGGACCCTCTCGATAGCTATGCCCATCAGGGTGCCTGCGTTTTCTATCAGCGCGATTTCCTGGTCGTCCGGTCGGCCCGGTTTCTGGCGATAGATGGCAAAGGTACCCAGTACCTTGCCTGATTTGGAGAGAATAGGTTCAGACCAACAAGCTGCAAGGCCGGCCCTGGCTGCTACTTCCCTGTTGTTTTCCCAATAGGGGTGAGACGAGATATCTTCGACAATGGTACGCTCTCCCGTAAATGCGGAGGTGCCGCATGAGCCGACTCCGGGGCCAATCTTCAGGTGCGCGGTAAGTTCATTGTAGAAGTCAGGGAGGCTGGGTGCGGCGCCATTTTGAAGGTGTGTTCCATCGTCGTTCATAAGCAGAATCGAGCACATGGACTGGGGATAGATTGCCTCAGCGGATTCGATAACCTGCAGCATGATTTCATCCAGAGAGCTGCCTCTGGCGACCGTCTCAAGAGCCAGTCGCCGCATCTGTTCCCGGCGTTCCTCCATCTTTCGGCGTGTAATGTTTTCAACCAGCACGACAATATACGCCAGGCTAGCATCTGCATTGCGAACGGCTCGGGCCGCCAGAAGCCCGTCGACAACATCACCGGATTTCCGGATATATCGCTTTTCAATCATGAAGTCATTAACTGAACCCTCAATTAACTGGTTTAAAAGGGTCTGGCTGGTTTCCCTGTCATCGGGGTGGGTTAGTTCGACCCAGCTCAGCGTTTTGAACTCATCATAGGTGTAACCAAACATGTCACACAAAGCCTGGTTAACCTCTAACCAGTTTTTGTCAGGGAGGATGGCCGCCATACCGAACATGGCTCGCTCAAAATAGGCCCGGAACCTCTGCTCATTGGCTTGCAGGGCTTCCAGTGCGTCACGGCGCGCCTGATCGCGGTCGAAGATGTCGAGCGCGAAGGTAAGGTCGTAAGCCATTTCGTCGAGAAGATTGACCGTATCACTGTCGAAGAAGTTTTCTTCCTCGTGATAAACCGATAGAACTGCAAAAGGCTGTCCGTTCCTCGGGATGGGAAAACTGCCACAACTGCCCCAGTGAAAGTGTTTCGCCTGGCCCGGGAGCTGCGTCGATAGTGGTTCGTCGGGCCATTTATTGATGACTACGGAGTGGTTGCCACGATAGGCCGTAACGAGAGGCACCTGCTCTTCCGCTTGGTCCTGGTGCGTCGAGATCCGGAGAGTCTTCAGGTAGTCTGTATTTGCGCCGTAACTGGCTATTGGAACAATGTGTTCTGATTCCGGGTCGCTAATCCCGACCCAGGCCATGCTGACGCCACCGTATTCGACGGCGATCTTGCAGACCATGGGAAAGAGTTCTTTTTCATCACTTATACGAATAATGGCGTGATTATGTTCACTGAGAGTCTGGTATATCTGCGTCAACCGGTGAATGCGGGCATGTGTTGATTCACCCTTGGAGATAGTCAACGGGGCATTGTGGCGCCTTTTTTTCTGTTCGGCCTCATTATCCAAGGGGGGCATCAAACTGGTGCTCTCTGTGGCCAAAGATTGTACTTAGAGTGTTGGTTGTTTTTGTTCAGAATTCAAGCAGGCTGCGAAGATAGTTTGGGCAGTCTGGGCGCCCTGAGCGGGTGGCGGTGGTTGGCGCTTGATTTATCTGGATTTATAGAACTATTTAAATGGGAATTGCTATGAAAAAGATACAGATTGATATTGTTTCCGACATCGCCTGCCCGTGGTGCGCCATTGGTTACGCGCGCCTGGAAAAGGCGATGGCGCAACTGGCGCCAGAGTATGAATTCAGCATTGAATGGCATGCGTTTGAACTGAATCCGGATCACAGTGGTGAGGGTGAGCCTATTCTGCCCGCTCTGGCCCGAAAGTACGGGAAGAGCGAGGAAGAGGCGCGAGCAACCCAGAATCAGATGATGGCGATCGCGATGGGGCTGGGCATTAACTTTGGGAAGCTGCAGGAGCGATTAACCTGCAATACCTTTGATGCTCACCGGTTGGTTAAGTGGGCCGGCGAGCAGGGCCAGCAAACTGGCCTCAAGCAGGCGCTGTTCGACGCTTATTTTGGCAAAGGGTATAACGTCTCCAGCCACGACGTTCTTCTCCGGTGTGTTGAGGATCTGGGGCTGGATTCAGCGAAAGCGAAGGAGGTGCTGGACTCGGATCAGTATGCCCGTGCGGTGCGTGAGGATGAGGCTGAATATCACAAGGCAGGTATAACGGCGGTGCCTGCGTTCATAATCAACAACAAGTACCTCATTGCCGGAGCCCAGGAGCCCGATGTTCTGGTGCAGGCGCTGCAGGAGATTGGCGCGGATTGAAATCCACTTTGCTTTCTGTAAGAAAAGGTCATGAGTAATGATTAATACCAGAATATATAAATCCGTCTATGCCCTGGCTGAGAAGCTGATGGAGGCTGATAAACAAGCTGATAAAGCAGCATTTGATTCGCTTTATGCAGAGTTGAAGTCTGTTTGCATCGACAACGAAAACACCGATACAGACCACCCGGAACAATGGGAAACACTTGCAGACTTCACAGAAGATCTGGACGAGGCTCTAAAAGGTTACGAAAAAGCCCTGGATAAAGCCGTTGCTATCAATGCGAAAGATCATATGGCGTCGATCGCATTTTCCATGGCAACGCTGCAGGTTGAATCAGGTCAAACCGATGCAGCTATCAAAAACCTTCAGGATGCTAAAACACATGCGAACAAAATTGACGACAAAGAATTTAAAAATGAAATAGATGATCTGCTTGAAAGGCTGTTGGCTGACTAGTTTTTATAAGCCAGGAATCAGGAATCACCGGGTGTGACCAGGCCCCGTGATCCGCGTCTTATGAATGTATGTCATAATGGTTGTACATCATGTGATGAGCTTGAACTGAGGTATATTAGTGAGATTATTAAAAAATACATGTGCTAAAACGTTAGCGCTGGTGTTGGGTGTTGTGGGTGTGACCAGTCTGTCTCAGGCAGGTACGCTGGAGGATCGTATTGAATCCGGCGAGACAATCCGTCTGGGGTTTGCAGCCGCGCCGCCTTGGGCCTACGCGGGTGATGATGGTTCAGCCAGGGGGTTTGTGAATGGTATAGCTGTTGATGTACTCAAACGCATGGGTTACACCAACATCGAACCGGTCCTGACCGACTGGTCCAGCCTGATTCCCAGCCTGAAAGCACGCCGGGTGGATATTGTCACGGGTGGGATGTATATCATTAAGGCGCGATGTGAAAATATGGATTTTTCGGATCCTATTGGCGCTTTTGGTGATACGTTTGTAGTACCCAAGGGTAACCCCAAAAATCTTGAAACCTATCAGGATCTGATTGACCAGAAACTTACGATGGTTGCGCCTTCGGGTTACAACACGTTGGCGGATGCCAGAGATGCCGGCGTTCCCTCCAGCAACATCATGGAAGTACCAGGCACAACAGAAGCTCTGGCTGCATTGCGTGCAGGTCGTACCGATGCTGTTCCTATTAATGTTCTGGAAGCCAAGCACGCTGCAGATATGGATGAAAATTTCGATATCTCAGACCCTGAGGTTTTCGTGGGCCGTGAGAAGCAGGTTGTTGGTATCGGTTTCCGCCCTGAAGACAGTGCGTTTCGTGAGGCGTTCAACAAAGCCCTGAAAGACTACATGGGCTCTGATGAAATGATGGCAACGGTTACGCCTGATGAGTACATCAAGGCGTTTCTGCCTACAGGACAGACCACCGAAGCTGCCTGCAAGTCTGACTAATCAGGCCCCTGGCCTAATTTGCGCTCATAACCGCACTCAGGAACTGCTGAGTGCGTTCTTTCCGGGGGGCGTCGAGCAGTATTTCCGGCGCTCCCTGCTCCTCAATCTTTCCACGGAAGAAAAAACAAACCCGGTCAGAAATTTCCCGTGCAAAGCCTATCTGGTGAGTCACCATCAGCATAGTCAGGTTGTGTTGGTCGACCAGACTGCGGATCACGCTGGTAACTTCGCTGATAACTTCCGGATCCAGAGCCGACGTTACCTCGTCAAATAACATCACTTTTGGACGCATAGCGAGCGCGCGGGCGATGGCAACCCTTTGCTGCTGCCCACCGGAAAGCCTCGATGGGTGCTGATCGCGCTTACCTGCCATGCCAACCATGTCCAGAAGTTCGAGCGCCCGTTCCCTGGCTTCTTCTTTTGACAGGCCCAGAACATGCACTGGTCCTTCCATGCAGTTGGCAAGTGCTGTCATGTGGGGGAACAGGTTGAAATGCTGAAAACACATGCCGATTTTGGCTCGCATCTGGCGCTGATGAGCCGCATTGGCGCGTACCAGGCGACCGTTTTTCACCATGTGGGTGAGCGGTTCTCCGTCTACATAGATTACACCACTATCGATTGTTTCCAGTGTCATCAGCATGCGCAGAACGGTAGTTTTGCCCGAACCCGAGGGCCCGATTATGGTTACCATCTCGCCTTCTGTGACATCCAGATTCAGCCCGTCGAGTACGGTCAGTTCGCCATATTTTTTGGTCACGTTCTGAAACCGGACCATGGGCACCTTGTCGCCCTCAAGTTTCAGTGGGTATTGGCTCATATCATGTTTCATCTGGTCAGTCCCATTTTGCGGCGCAATGCCTTGTCAAATCGCCGGATGAACCAGGCGGTTGGCAGTGATATAGCAAGAAAAATAAGGCCGACGAGAGTGTAGGGTTCCAGGTAGCGGAAGTTATCGGCGCCAATAGAGTTGGCAGTGTGCATCAGTTCAGCCACCCCGATTACGGACAGCATCGGCGTATCTTTGAGGATGCCAACCAGGTAGTTGCCCATGCCTGCAAGTGCCGGAGGAAGGGCTTGCGGGATGATAATGCGGCGGTAGGTCTGGGAGGTTGACAGGTTGATGGCCCGGGCCGCTTCCCACTGGCCCTTGGGTACGTTTTCAATACCACCCCGATAAACTTCAGAAAGGTACGCAGCATAGTGCAGACCAATGGCGATAAGGCCCGCTGTCCAGGGTGACAGACGCAGGCCAAACTGGGGGCCAACGTAGTAAATGAAGAAGATCTGCAGCAACAGTGGCGTTGAACGCACGAATTCCACCAGTTCGCGCACCACGAAGGTCAGTGTGCGCGAAGGCGTGCGTTGCGCAAGAGCAAACACCAGCCCGAGTATCACGGCTATAACATAGCCGCCACCGGCGGCCAGCATTGTATTACCTGCAGCGACGATCAGGCGGGGCAGAATTTCCCAGGTGAAATCCAGTTTCCAGTCGAGCATGATTCAGGTTCGTCCGATTTTGCGAGCCATGACCCTTTCGAGCCAGCGCATGATGGGTGTCAGCATAAACCGCGCAAAAATATAATAGATAATAAGTGCGGTACCGAACGCCTGAGCTGAAAGGTATGTGTTGTTGTTGATCTGGCGGGTTTCAAACATCAGGTCGGCGACTGAAATCAGGGAGACCAGGGCTGTGCCTTTCAGAATCTCGATCATCAGGTTGCCCCAGGGCGGCAATATAGTGACCAGTGCCTGCGGCAGGATAATCCGTCGCATGCGCTGGGCTGGTGACATATTCAGTGCCTGCGCGGCTTCCCACTGGCCTCTGGGTACAGACTGGATTGCGCCGCGGACCAGCTCGGCACCGTAGGCGCCATAGCAAAGCCCCACCGTAAGAAAGCCTGCGGTGAACTTTTCCAGAGTGAAACCAAAGAGTGGCAGAACAAAGTAAAACCAGTAAAGCTGAACCAGCAGCGACGTGCCGCGAAAAAGCTCTATATAAACGGTAGCGGCAGCGCGTACGGTTTTTGAATGTGCCATTTTCATCAGACCCGAGATGAGTGCTGCGAAAATCGCCACGAGAACTGCCAGTCCGAACTGTCCCAGTGTTATCAGCGTACCGTCGATGAAACGGTCACTGTAGGTTACAAGGAAATCGCGATAGGGCATCGTTATGTGTGGCCTCTGGCCCTCTGCAATAGATCTCCCTATTGTTACATAAATTCGGCAGTAAACGTTACTGCTCTAATGATTCGGCGTCTAAGCTTTTGTGACACTGAAAAAAGCAGGCCCGGAGCTGGTCAGCACTTTGGGTTCAGCCAAAATAATCCTGCATCCATGCAAACAAAGTGTCTGTATTTACATCAGAAATCGCCATCTGTTTAAAATCGTTTCCGGCTTCATCTTCAATGGTTACAAACTGATAGAGCAGAAGCCCCGGCTGCTCGTCGTGGAGAATGAGTGTGATGCGCCTGCGGGTACGTAAACAGTCAAGGGTCATTACGTCAGCAGGAATGCCGGCATCACGCATCCCCCTACGTACTTCTACTATCGGGTTGATGTGCTGGTGGGCCGCCTGGATGCGGGCGTGAGCGTCGCTGGCCATGTCGGACAGGACTTTGAGGGGATCTTCGGACATTCGATTCTGACCAGTCTGAGGGTGAATTGTTGGAGGATGCCTGCCATGGTAGCCCAACCCTGGCCGCTGAAGCGACTTGCAAGGCCTGGCCTGGCTGCTACATGTTACACTGCGTGCCAATAGACTTTTCCCAGCCCGGCAGGATCACAATGAAGAAGACCTTCAAGTTAGACCATCCAAAAATCAAAGTGCCTCGCGTCGTAGATTCGGTCAAGCACGAGATCAGAAAATTCCTCAAAAAAGAACGCAAGAAACCCCTGCCGTCCGGTGCTAAATATTGGGGTTTCGATTGCAAATTCGGGCAGTCTGAAGAAACGGCTGTTGAGGTGGAACTGTCATCGGTAATGGAAAAAATCGATGACCTTGTTGCAAACAACATCATGACCATTTACGTGGAGATTACTGCGAAAGCTGTGACAACTGGTGGAACCTCGCCTGGACAGGAGCACTAGTTATCAACAATAACGATATCTTGCGCCGGGTGCGTTATATCTTCGATTATAGCGATCAGCTTATGGTTTCTATATTCAAACTGGGCGGGCATGAGGGTAGTAAGCCCGAACTGGCTGCCTGGCTGGCGCGTGAAGGAGAGCCCGGGTTTGTATTGTGCCCGGATGAAAAGCTTATCCGCTTTCTGAATGGGCTGATCATAAAGAACCGGGGGGCTAAAAGCCCGGAAATACCGGTGCCGGAAGCGGTACTGACCAACAATGTTGTGCTGCGGAAGCTGAAAATCGCGTTGAACCTGCAGGCGGACGACTTGCTTGAGATCCTTGAACTGAATGGCTTTACTTTAAGCAAGCATGAATTAAGCGCTTTATTCCGACGCCCTGGCCATCAAAACTATCGGGAATGCCTGGACCAATTGCTGCGCAATATCCTTGATGGAATGGAAAAACGCTACAGGAAGCGCTTATAGAGGGGAGCGGAGACTGAGAGCTTTCCGGCAACAACAAGGGTACTCAAGTACCATTGTCCGATGCAGCCGGCTGACTAAAATTGGAAAGACACTCATCCAGAGGGTCGCGCTATGTCCAGATTCTTGCGCATCCAATCAGTAACAGAGGCCTGCCTATGAAGCTCGCAACAGTATCCCACCCATTCGGACTGGACCAGCTCAAAGTAACCGAGGGCAAGGAGCCCGGCGAACCGGGCCCGGACGAGATCCTGGTGCGGATTCACGCCAATTCACTGAACTATCACGACTACGCTGTGGTTGTCGGAGCACTGCCAACCGCAAATAACCGCATCCCCATGGCGGATGGGGCGGGTGTGGTTGAGGCGGTCGGCGAAGGCGTGAGCGAGTTTGCAGTAGGTGATCATGTCGTCTCAACCTTCTTTCCTCATTGGCTTGACGGGCCAGCACCGATTGATAATTTCAGTACCACGCCCGGCGATGGGGTCGATGGCTATGCCCGGGAACGGGTAGTCGGCCCGGCCCGGGGTTTTACCCATGCCCCCAAAGGCTACAGCCATGCAGAAGCGGCGACGCTTACGACTGCCGGGCTTACCGCGTGGCGGGCACTGGTGGTAAACGGTAATCTGAAAGCCGGTGATACGGTTCTTACCCTGGGCACTGGTGGCGTCTCCATTTTTGCCGTGCAGTTTGCAAAGATGATGGGGGCCCGGGTGATTGCTACTTCATCGTCCGATACAAAGCTTGAGCGCCTGAAGGCGTTGGGGGCCAATGAAACCATCAACTACAAAACCACGCCGGCCTGGGGCCAGCGGGTGCTGGAACTGACCGGCGGCCAGGGAGCGGATCACGTTATTGAAGTGGGTGGCCCCGGTACCTTGCCGGAATCCATTGACGCCGTCCGTATTGGTGGCCATATCTCGCTGATTGGTATTCTTACCGGTGTCGCGGGCGATGTTCCCACCCTTAAACTGCTGGCCAAACAGGCCCGCCTGGAAGGTCTGATCGTTGGCAGCAGGGCTCAGCAGCAGGAAATGATTCGCGCCATTGAGGCCAACGATATGCATCCGGTAATTGACAGTTCATTCTCTTTGGACGAAATTGCAGATGCTTTCCGCTATGAAGAATCTGGCGCGCACTTCGGCAAGATTTGTCTGGAGTTTTAGAGGATACGGCCTTTCTCACAGCTTTTCAGATTTCCGGGGCGATAAAATCCGGAACTATGCCCGATGTTGCAATGCAGGCATTCACATCCATGCCTTTGAGCGCTCCGTGCGCTGTCACCAGCATTGTGCTGATGCCGGCGCAGCGTCCGCCGAGAATGTCCGTGTGCAGGGTATCTCCCACCATAAGCAATCTGGAAGCCGGTATGTGAGCCAATTTGCTTCTGGCTGCCTCAAAGGCATTGCTGAAGGGTTTGCCGAAAAACACCGGGGCCAGGCCTGTGGAATCTATGAGGTGGTGAGCATAGTGTCCTGGTTCCAGAGACAGACCGTTCTCACGGGGAGCCACGAGGTCGGGGTTTGCTACCCAGACCTCGCGGGAACGGCGGCGTAAGCTGTCGATCAGGCCATGCTGTAGTTCTTCGGTCCATCCTTCGGAACTCAGCATTAATATGGCATCGGCGCTATCGAGTTTCTCGCGGCTGGCTTGCACAATCTGCCTTGTGATGACAAAGCTACGACAGGGCAGTTGGTCGGCGTGCGCCGATGCAGGGGCCATAACGGCCCATGTTCGCTCCGGTTCGGTTGCAAGAGCGTCGGTCACCAGCATGCGACTGGAAATTAACTGATCCTGTGTGACTGGAAAGCCGAGGTCACGGTATTTCTGCACCAACTGCTGTTGTGGCGCGGTAGCGGCATTGGACAACACCAGGCAGTGCTTGCCCATCGCCTGCAAGTCACGGAAGCGGGCAACTGCCGTAGGTAGGGCCATTTCGCCAGCATTGAGCACACCGAAGGCATCGAAGATAAAACCATCAAAGCGATTTGCAATTGCCTCCAGCGAAGGCACCAGTTCGGGTGTAATGGAGGTAGAAACAGGTACCGGAAGCCGGGGACGAATACGCTGATAGGCATCAAATGCCCAAGGTGTTGAAGGTGATTTCATATGTGGCTTTGGATATGTCATCAGAGCACGGCCTGCCGAACTTTGGCTGACACCCACTCTGAAGCGATCACTGTGGCCAGAATAACAAGGAATATCACGGTTACCTGATTCCATGCCAGCGTGCTCAGGGATGACTGAAGCTGCAGGCCCAGACCTCCTGCGCCTACCAGCCCGAGAATAGTCGACTCGCGGATGTTAATGTCCCAGCGAAAGACCGAAATGCCGCAAAAAGCCGGCAGGATCTGGGGGACAATCCCGTAGTCAATTATCTGTATACCTGAGGCCCCTGTTGCCCGTACGGCTTCCACCTGATTCTCGTCAATCTCCTCAATGGCCTCGTACAACAGCTTGGCGACGAAGCCCACAGAGCGGAGACCAATAGCAATAATCCCGGCCAGAAGCCCCGGGCCTATAATGGCTACCAGCAGCAGCGCCCAGATAAGCGAATTGATTGAGCGTGAGGTCACGATGATCAGCAAGGCCAGGGGGCGCACGAAGTGACGGCTTGGCGTTGTATTACCTGCGGCCAGGAAGGCTACGGGTATCGCGATGATCACACCAATCAGCGTTCCAAGGGTTGCTATGTTCAGTGTGTCCCAAAGCGGCTGCCAAAGATCATTGAGGTAGCCCCAGCGTGGGGGAAGCATACGGCCGCCGATGTCTGATGCCTGTCCTGGTGCGTCCGCTACGAAGGCCCAGATGGTGTTTTCGGTCATAAGGTTCCAGCAGAACACTGTCAGCGCTATCAGCCAGAACCAGCCAATCCAACGCATCAGGTACTGTTTGGAGCTGCGGAATCTCCAGGTCTGTGTATCTGCTCCGGGCATCATTGTACCCACCGTCGGATGTAGGATGAGGAGTATTCCACCACTAGTACAATAGCGATGATGATGATCAGAATGGCTCCAGCCGAATCGTACTCGTAGCGGTCAATGGCTGTATTCAGAGTGGCCCCCACACCGCCTGCACCTACAATGCCGATGACAGAAGATTCCCGGAAATTGATGTCCAGCCGGTACAGGGAAAGCCCGATCAGCCGCGGCATCACCTGGGGCTGGATCGCATAATTGACTACCTGCCACCAACCAGCGCCGGTGGCACGAATGGCTTCGATCTGGGCGCTGTCGCAATCTTCGATTTCTTCTGCCAGCAACTTGGAAAGGAATCCGATGGAAGCGAATGTCAGCGTAAGGAACCCGGCAAACGGCCCGAACCCGAACATGGCAACCAGCAGGATCGCGATAATGATTTCCTGAAATGAGCGCGATACTGTAATGATGCTCCGGCAAAGCATATAGACAGGCGCCGGAGCCAGGTTGCGAGCCGCACCAATGCCGATCGGCACGGAGATGAGTACGCCTGCCACAGTGGAGGTAAGCGTCATGGTCAGGCTCTCAATCAGCCCGGCCTGTATGTCCCGCCAGCGAGAGTTGAAATCCGGAGACAGAAACCCTTGAATGAATCGCCAGCCGCGCTCAAGACCTTCATAAACCCGAAACCAGTCGACCTCCACTGAACTGATCGCCAGAAACAGATAGATGGCGGTGCCAGACAGAATGGTCCAGCGCCAGGCCGGGTTTTTCAGCAGTACCGGGGGGCGCTTCCAGGTTCGGGAAGACGTGACTTCTCCGCTCATGATCGTTCCAGCGCTTGGGTGTTGCTGAACAGAACTTCGTCGTTTTGTGACTCATTGTTCTGTTGCACCTGGTCCCAATCTTCGGCGCCGTAGATGCGGGTCAGTGCGTCGTGGGACAAAGCTGAGGGCGGGCCGTCAAATACCACCTGGCCGGCCTGTAACCCGATGATCCGGTCAGCAAAGTTCTGGGCGAGTACCACATCGTGGATGTTGATGATGGCCGGCAGGTTCATTTCCCTGCAAACGCTCTGGATCAGCCGCATGATCTGGCGGGAGGTTTTCGGATCCAGCGAAGCGGTGGGCTCGTCTGCCAGCAACAGTTCCGGATTCTGCTCCAGGGCCCTGGCAATACCCACACGCTGGCGCTGTCCGCCGGAGAGTTCATCTGCACGCTTGTTGTAGTGCTCGCTAAGCCCCACCCGGTCCAGCAAGCCGAAGGCCTGATCAATGTCAGTCTGCGGATACCGGCGCAGAAAAGACCTCCAGCCGGAGACATAGCCCAGCCGGCCCGACAATACGTTCTCCATTACTGTAAGGCGTTCAACCAGGGCATATTCCTGGAAAATCATACCGATACGCCGGCGGGCTTGACGTAAAGCCCGGCCGTTAAGAGTGGTCAGTTCTGTTTCACCGAGACAGACGCTGCCGGAACTGGGTTCAACCAGGCGGTTGATGCACCGGATCAGGCTGGATTTGCCTGCACCAGAGGGACCAATCAGGCCTACAACCTGACCTGCAGGCACTGAAAAGCTGATATCACTCAGTGCCCGGTCTCCGGTTTTATAGGTTTTTGACAAGGCTTTGAGTTCAAGCACAGTTTGCTGCCATGGCTGATAAAAAAAAGACAGCGGGGCGGCCACATCTTGCGACATGGCCAGCCCGCTGACGAAGGGGTGCGTTCTGAGCCTTTAGCGGCAGTTGTAAACCACGCCGTTGGCATCATCGATCTTGCGAATGACTTCCCAGTGTTCCTTGAACGTTATCGGGATGAACTGAGCTTCACCAGACTTGGAGAACTCCTCTTCCAGGGACGTGCCGTCCCAGTCGAAGGAGAAAAACGCCTGCTGGATCTTTTCCTGCAGTTCTGGTGTCAGATTGTGTGCGACGCCGTATCCGGTAGTGGGGAAGGTCTGGGACTTGTACAGAGATACAATCTGGTCTTCACTGATGACGTCCCGGTTAAGCATCCGGGACATGACAGAGTTGGCGACCGCGGCGGCGTCATAGTCTTTGTTGGCAACGCCGAGAATGGAGTTGTCGTGTTTTCCGGAAAATACCGGAGTAAAATCCCTGTTGGGCACGAGGTCGTAATCCGCTTTCAGGATGGCCGAGGGTGCTTTGAAGCCTGAATTCGAGGTTTCAGAAGTAAAGGCCAGTTCGCGGCCTTGCAGCCCCTCTACATTGGTAATGCCGGAGTCGGGATGGGTAATAATTTCCATCTCGTAGCCGAAAGAGCCATCAGCAGACGCCATAATAGTGAACGGACGGAAGCCGCCACATGCCACGGCTATCGGGTTCGAACCGGTATTGAAACCAGCGATGTGAAGGCGGCCGGCACGCATGGCTTCGATTTGCGCAGCGTTGGACTGAACCGGGAAGAACTGGATTTTTTTGCCGGTTTCCGCAGACAGGTAGTCGAGGAAATCGGACCAGGCTTCAGCGTAGACTGAAGGGTCTTCCACCGGTGTGTAAGCAAAAATCAGGGTGGAAGGGTCGACTTGCTCCGACCTGGCAGGAATGTCTGCAATCAGATCGCCGTCCTGATCCGTATATCGGGAGTCCAGTTTGAATGCGCCCTGCGCGAGCACCGGCGTCATCAGGGCTGCGCATGTCAGTGTTATCAACTTATTCATGTGTTTGTCCTTGGGCCATGAAATCTTCATTAGCCAGATATTAATCAGAGATTGTTATGGTTACGTGACACCGACAAGGGATTGAACCCAAAAGTCTGTGCCACGCAATCTCGTTTAACCTGGAGGGATCGGCTGAACAGATGAATACGACTGAGTGAGACTTCTAAAGCCCCATACAATTGGCATAGTGAGTGGTGGTCGCAGGCCAGTCTGAAAAAATGCCTATTACACCCACTTCCCGAGCTAACACATCAATCACTGTATAAATGTCGCCGTCGTTGTTAATGGCATCGTTGATACTTTGGTAATACCAGCCACCACCTTCATTTAATGGCCCGCTGCGTTCCAATGACCAGCCAATCAAATCAAGGCCTGCTGTCTTGGCGTTGAGTGCATATTCAGACGGAACAATCTTCTGATGGGCGTCCAGATCCAGCATTTTCCAAAGTGCTGGTGCCAGAATGGAAACCCCTTGCTGGGTGAGGCTCTCCATATACGCCATAGATATGTTTTCCGGGTCGTTACTTTTTTCATCCAGAAATACAGCCTGGCGGCCAAACTCAGGCATTTGATTTACCCAGAATACGACATCATCCAACAGGAATGACTGTGGCCATACATCCTCGGGGCTTACTCCTGCAGCGATGTATTCATTGATCATCTGCCGGGCATATTCCTCTTGCGTGTAGTCACCCTCAAAAGGCATTTCGACCACCGGTGTTTTCAGTTCGGGGGTGAACTTAAGGCCTAACTCTTTAATCAGTTCGATGCTTTCGCGATGGCTTAACAGGGTGCCTTCAGTGGCATACAGATTCGTGCGCCAATCGGCGGTGCCGCCAAGATATTCCTGAGGGGTAGTGGCATCTTCATTAAACGCATCCATTTTTCCCCGGAGCGTCTTGAACTCAGCTAGCGTAATGTCACTGGTGCGGCATTCAGCTTCGGCCTTTGTGCCTGCGTTCGGATCTGCGGGCACGAAAGGCTTGGTGCATTTGGCGTTCAGCTCCGGCACGGCCACTATGTTTGTGGTGGTGTGCAGGTCATTCTGAGCGTGGCGGCAGACTAGTTCCCGATCTTTGGTAAAGGCAACATCGCACTCAATAATTCCGGCCCCCATTTTGGCGGCTGCTACATACGATTCGCGGGTATGTTCAGGAAACTGTAATGGCGCGCCCCGGTGGGCAATGGAAAAAGTGGTCGAGGACGGGGGCATGGACTCACAGGCCTGCAGCGCACTCTTCAGTTCACCTTCATCCATATCGTCAACCAGAAAATAAGGTCTGGGTCCAAGCTGAACCAGCGATTGGTTGTTATCGGGAGTACTCGCTTCGGGCACGCTGGCACTGTTATCGCTATCGTTGCAGCCGGATAACATAGTCAGGGTGCCGATGATCAGAGGCAATACAAACGCTATTTTCATAATAGGGCCCTTCTGTTGGATCTCTTGGTTTTGGTTCAGCATCTTTTTAGTCGGCGGGAATGAGGTGGTTTATAAATCTGGAACTGTACAGGCGCTAATATTGCCTGCGCTTAATTAACGTCTGATGACAGTTCACCACCTGGCTCTTTTTTTTGGGCGCAATGTCAGATGCCAAAAATCTCAAGAGAGGTTGCCAGAATTCTGAAGGGAGCTTCGGATTGATCGGGTCAGTCAGGCTTGAATGCTTGATAGCACAGCCTTCAAATATCCAGAACCTTTAAAGGAACGGCAGGGAGAGTGCGGTGGCCACAACGAATCATAGCTCGTAGCTCATGGCCCCCTTTGGCTCCTGAATGAAGTACCCCTGGAAGTTTCGAATACCGTGTTCCCAGAACCAGGATAGTGCTTTGGCGTCCTCTACGCCGGTAACCACAATTTTCTGGCTGGAACTGAGAGCAGCCTTGAGTTGAAGCAATAGGTCCTCCAGCTCCGCAGTATGCTGGGCGCTGGCGCCGAGTGTTGGCTCCAGTTTCACGAAGTCCACGGGGCCCAGTTCTTTCAGAAGCTCCACAGAGGTTGATGCTGAGTCAATGTGCTCCAGAATCAGCCCGCAGCCCATTTTCTGAATCAGGCCTGCGATTTTTCTGGCTCTGGGCACGTCTTTTAATACGGTCGGGCACGAGAGGGCCAGGTAGATGCGGCGCTCGCCCTTGATGCGAGCGTTGCGAATCGCCGTGCTGAGTGTGGTGAGCAGGCGCTCCACATCAGCCATGGGAGAGGATAGTTTTATGCTTATAGAGTGGCTGGCAGACGCCTTGCCTTCCAGATGTGCAAGGTCTTCAATGGCATGTTGGATTACCCAGCGGTCCAGCTCATAAAATGGGCCTCGATCGCTTTGAGCCAGCTCCGGCAGGAACTGCCAGGGCAGGTATACTGCTTTATCCTCGTCCATCAGTCGCACTTGTGCTTCGAAAACCGTGTGGTCGGTTTCCATGTTCACTATGGGCTGGTAATGAAGCTTGAAGGCCTGTGCCGTAACCAGTTCTCTGATACGGTCGTCGAATTTTGATTCGGTTGAACGTACGGTAGCCTGTTGCCATACCAGCTTGTTGCTACCCGACTGCATGGCCTCGCTGCAGGCTTTATCCACCTCCATCAGCGCCTTGTCTTCGTCCATAGTCTGGTTCAGGGTTAGCGCGCCGAGGCTCAGGGTAACCGGGTCAGTGGAATCTTCGAAGGTCCATGCGGGGTTGTTCAGCCTGTGATGGAAGCGCTCAAGGGCACCCTTGCCATCATCAGCGGCAGAAACTGTTACCCGAAACAGGAATTTCCCGCCCCCAAGAGCACAACCCGAATCCTCAACAGCAAGCAGTTCGGCAAAACGTTTTTCCATTCGTGCATTCAGGTTGGCCATGGCCCTGACCCCATATTGCGCCCGCAGGTACTCACGCCGGTCTATGCTTGCCTGAATGAGGTAATGGGTCAGGCCTTCCTGATCGCTCTCGATTCTGGCCAGAAGATCCACGAGCTCTGTCAGGAAGTAGTCCTGGTTCTGCAGACTAAGGGGTTCTTTACGCTGGCTTACCAGGTTGATTCTTGCCGAAATAAGTCTGGCGTTCATCAGATGACGGTGCAGTGAACTCAGGAAAAGTTCATTGTTCAGCGGTTTCTGGAAATAGTCGTTGCCTGCGATACTCTGCTGCTCGAACAGCTCTTTGCTTCCAGGAGAGGCTGACACAAAAAGAATAGGGATGGTCATGTACCGGGCATCCTGCCGAAGCACTTTGGCCAGCTCCATTCCCTGGCAGCCGGGCATGTCGTGGTCCAGCACGATAGCATCTGGCTGGAATTTTTCGATGCGTTCCAGAATGCGTACTGGCTGGCTCAGCCCTTCAACTTCATAGCCTTCTTCGCTTAACATCGACTGGTAATAGGCGAGAAGGTCGGTATCGTCGTCTACCCATAGCACCCTTGGCGGTGTTGAAGCGGTGTTCTCCAGCAACTGTTGAATGCGTTTTTCGAGTACACCCATGTCGATAGGTTTGGTCAGGTAGATGTCGGAGCCGGCTCTTAGCGCTCGCAGCCGGGCCACCATGTCGCTCCTGGAGGACATCATGATCACCGGAGTGTTCTCGCCCGCCCGGGATTTCATTCGCTCCAGCCACCCGACGCCTTCCAGCGGGCCTTGGGGAAAGCTGATGTCCAGTAAAATCAGATGACAGGAATGGCCGTCGGTCCGCTGGGTGTAGGTGTCCGGGTTTTCAAATACTTCAGCGGAATAACCTTGTTGTTCCAGCCAGTTCTTCAGGTGTGCGGCCTGATCCGGATCATCTTCAACCACTGCGATCCGGTAGGCATTGCGCTTCTCCATGACAGATTCCGACACAGTGACTGGCGTATCCTGGCCAGGGATGGTCTGACATGCCGCCTCGATGGCGCGTTCCAGAGCACTGAGGGCTTTATCAACTTCCTGTCGCTCTGTGGCAGAGGCATCAGGTTTTGCCAGTAACGCCTGTAGCTGCTCTTCCAGCGTTCTCGCTGTATCGGTGATGTCAGGAAACTGGAAGGTAGCGCCACTGCCGTTCAGCTTATGAGCGCTTTGGTACATGAACTCCAGGGCTTTGGTGTTCCAGCTGACGTGTACGAGCCGGCTCCAGGAATCTCTGAGTTCTCCCATCCGGTCAGGCAGACCGCTAATGTACCTGCTTCTGAGTTCCTGGAACTTCTGTCCTGAGCTGGTCCCTGACATTCCGCACCTCCTTTACAGTGAGTGGCTCCCGGGGCAAGTTGGGCAGTTATCAGGCGGCCGCATTTTCCCGACAGGAGATTATGAAGCCTATCTTAAATTTCCCCTTTCAGGAAAGTGTCGCAACGCCAGCGAGGTCGCTGGAGAAGCTCAAGTTATTCTTCATGATGTCGATATCATATTGCTGACGAGCCGATCCCAGTATTTGCCCGGGTCGGGATATTGGCTTATATGTCGTTTTCTTATACGCTTCTTTGCTACTAATAATAATGGAGAATTTCCGTGAAGCTTAATCTTTCCTGGCGCCAGAAGTTTCTGTTGCTCATCATCGGGTCATTCACCGGGCTGACCATTGTTGCCGGGGCAATTTTCTGGGGGCTGGAAACAGTTTCATCCTCCTACCAGTCCATTTATGAAGTGTCCCGCTATGAAAACAGCGCCAGTCAGCTTGCCACCAAATGGAACTCTGTAGAAAACGATCTGAATTATCTCTCTGAGGATAACCAGAACGAATTTCTGGCGAAGCTGGATGAGCTCGCATCGGATGCTGAAGCGTTGCGACGTCAGGCCGGGCTGCTGGAAGACCCCGAGAGTATCCGCTTCGCCGAATCCATTCATGCGGATACTGAACGCTATGTGGCAATGCGTCGGGAATGGCTCGAGAAGATGAATGCACTTGGCCTGTCCGACGCCGCGGGGGTTCGCCAGGAACTCGCTAAAGCTATGGTGCAACTCCGGGAGCTGTCATTGAGCCTGGTGGATGATGCTATCCGTGAAATCGGCAGCACCAATAATGCTTACATTACTGCTCGCGACCCTGCCTTGGCAGAGCGCGCAAGCCAGGCCGTTTCGGTGCTGGAGGACATTGTTGTAGAGTTTGACTGGCAGGACAATGTGGTTGGCGAAAGTGTGAGGCAATACCGTGATGTATTCGGTCAGGCTGATGCGATTCTGAAGCAGATCGCAGCCGCTTCAGACGGTGCCACGCAAGCCGGCGACAGCTTGCAGCAGGCTGTTATTGCGCAGAGTGAATCACTGCAGTCCGGCCTTATTGCCCGCACTATACAGAGTGCCGAAAGCGCCGAAGCCTCGGCCAAGATGGTCAGTGTCGGTTCCATTATGCTGTTTGCTCCTTTGCTGGCTCTGGTTTTGTTCCTCACCTCCCGGGCTCTGGTCAGCCAGTTAAACAGGGTGGGTGAGTTGTTGTCGCGGGTGTCGGAGGGTGACCTCAGCAAGAAGTTGTTACTCGGCGACAACCCTAACGATGAATTCAACATTCTGGGCAGAGCCACCAACCAGATGATCGATAACATCGGCACGCTGATGCGGGAGTCCATTGCTGGCACCCGGGATTTGATCGAGGTTCATGGCGAGCTCGAAAAAACCATGGTCCGACTGGCGCAGAACAGTGAAACTGTTGAATCCCAAACCATTCTGGCAGCCACCGCCAGTCAACAAATATCCGTCACCTTGAATGATGTTGCCGAGCGCACTTCGCAGGTGGGTGTTTCTACACAGTCCGCCAACGAGTCGGCACAGTCCGGAGCCCGCGTGGTTGAAGACAGCGTGACCTCCATACGCCAGCTGTCAGGCCTGATTCAGGATACCCACGGCCATGTCAAACTGCTTAACCAGGCCAGCTCCAAGGTTTCTGGCATTATTGGCGTAATCAACAGCCTGGCTGATCAGACTAACCTGCTGGCGCTGAATGCTGCGATTGAAGCAGCCCGGGCCGGAGAAGCCGGACGCGGATTTTCTGTAGTGGCCGACGAAGTGCGCACCCTGGCGCAAAAAACCGTTGCCGCCACCACCAACATTGTCGCCATTATCGATGAACTCAACCTGCAGACCGCCAGCATGGACACCCTGGTGAATAACGGGCTTGAGATTGCCAAAGAAGGTGAGCACCATGCGTCGCAGATTGCGGACGCTATGGGTGGGGTGACCCGTTCCATCAATACCCTTAACTCGGAAATGGATCAGGTTGTTGTTGCCGTTGAGGAGATTTCCGTCACCACAGAAGACATCGCGAAAAAAATGGAGGAGATTCGTGGGCAAAGTGCCGAAACACAAGCTATTGGAACAGAGCTTGGCAGACAGAATCAGCGCTTGTCTGAGCAGGCCAGCGTGATTGCAGAAAGCACACGGCGCTTCAACATCTAGTTTTCACTGACATATTGCTGTTGAGCGGTTCTATGAAGTTTTGTAATTCTGCCGGCGGAGGGCTTTCTCCTTACGCAGCCTACCAAAAGGCATTGGCCTCAGGTTTTAAGGACGATCATGCTCAACGTCAGTCGGCTCTGTGTTTGCAGCGCTGCTATGAGCAGTTGCTGGCGGGGGAGCCGGATATTCAGGGTGTGTATCTCTGGGGGCCGGTGGGGCGGGGCAAAACCTGGCTGATGGACAGCTTTCACCGGGCTTTAACCGTGCCTGCACGAAGGCAGCACTTTCACCATTTTATGCGTTGGGTGCACCGGCGTCTGTTCCAGTTAACCGGGCAGGAAGAACCGCTTTGTCTGCTTGCACAGGAGCTGGCGGACGAGGCCCGGGTGTTGTGCCTGGATGAGCTGTTTGTCAGTGATATTGGCGATGCGGTGTTACTGGGGGGACTGTTCCAGCAACTTTTTGCCCAGGGTCTGGTGCTGGTGGCTACATCCAATCAGGCCCCCGATGACCTGTATAAGGATGGCTTTAATCGCGAGCGCCTGTTGCCGGCAATTGCTGCCCTCAATCAACACATGCGGGTATTGAGTGTTGATGGTGGCCAGGATCACCGGTTGCACCCCGGGGAGCGCCTGCAACGTTATTGGGTTAAGGAACCGCGCGCCCTGGAAGCAGCCTTGAACGAATTGCTCATCGATGGAGAGGTGGCCCATAGTGAGTCCTTTCTGCTGGGGCATCGTGAAATCAAGGTAGTAAGACGCAGTCAGCATGCGCTCTGGTGCCGTTATGACGACCTCTGCGAAGAAAAACTGGCGGCGCAGGATTTTATTGAGTTGTGTGATCGTTTTTCCCATGTTTTTCTAAGCGAGGTGCCCCAGCTCACGGGTGGTGGTCAGCAAACCGCGATCGCTCGTGGTACCGAAGATGGTGTAACCCAGGTGGCAGCTGGCGATCGCCAGTTGCCTGCCTTGACCCATATGGATGACGGAGTGCTCCGGTTCATTGCTCTGGTAGATGAGTGCTATGACCGTGGTATTCCTCTTTACCTTGATGCGGCGGTGCCCCTGGACGAGTTGTACAGAAAGGGTGCATTGGCTTTTCCGTTTCGCCGCACCCTGAGCCGATTGAAGGAAATGCAGCTGCAGCGCTTTGGTCAGTGAGTTGTGTGAGTTGCAACTTGTCAAAAATCTGTAACACACTACATTTAAGGTCATGAATTCCCCGAGATTGCTTCTCGTCGCATACAAGGACAGGCCAGACTATGAGATCGCTCAGTAAATTCAGATACCTGACAATGGTCACTGCTGTAACCGCAGCGTTTTCTGTTTCTGCTCAGGCAGAAACACTCCGGCTGCTTACCTGGGGCGGTTATGCGCCGCAGGATGTGGTTGAACAGTTCGAGAAAGAAACCGGTATTGAGGTCAAGGTAACCCTTTCAAACAACGAAGACATGATTTCAAAACTGCGCGCTACCCGTGGCGCCGGTTTCGATCTGGCTCAGCCAAGCCAGGACCGGATCGTAAGTGCTCAGGCCGATTTCAATATCTATAAGCCGATGGATATGAGCAAGATCAGGACAGCACAGATTATTCCGTCCATGCTGGCTGCGACCGAGAAGAACACTCAGTTTGAAGGCGATGTCTATGGCGTTCCTCACGTGTGGGGAACCAGCGGGCTGATTGTTAACCGTAAGGCTGCAGCCACGGTGAAGGATTATACCGACCTGTGTGATGATTCCCTGAGCGGCTCTGTGTCATATCGTCTCAAGCGGCCAACGCTGATTGGTTTTGCTTTTGCCCTTGGGGAAGACCCCTTTGCAGCCTATAGCGACACAGAGAAATACCAGAGTATTCTGGATAAGGTAGAAGCAAAATTAGTGGGCTGTAAAAGCAATGTTAAAGCCTACTGGTCTGGCGGTGATGCTCTGCTGAACCTGATGCGTTCAGGGGAGGTGTCTGCGGCAATGGCCTGGGACGCAGGTGGCTGGAAGCTTAACTCCGAAAACCCGGATATCACCTTTGTTGCACCAGCGTCCGGTGCTCTGGGCTGGATCGATACCTTTGTCCTGCCTCGTAAAACCAAAGCTGAAGATGCAGCTTACAAGTGGATTAATTTTGTACTGCAGCCGGAAATTGCTGCCCGTATTACTGAATCCGCGGGTAACTTTACGGCCTCAAAGGGTAGCGATGATTTCGTTAATGATACTCTGAAGGCTCAGTTCAAGGAGAGTTTCCCACAAGCCGACCTTGACAATATTAACTGGTACCCTCCTGTTCCAGCCGGTCTGGAAGAAATGGAAGGCAAGGTGCTCGATCGGGTAAAAGCCTCTAAATAAGAATAACCAGGGTTGTACTCTATGTCGGACCAAGCATTCGTTTCGGATGCCAATGCGGAGGTGCAGGACGATCTCGCCTGCACCCTGCTGAGCAAGCATTTTGGTGAGTTTGCCGCTGTCGATAAAGTGTCGTTCAGTATTGCCCGCGGCGCATTTTTTTCCATCCTTGGCCCCTCTGGCTGCGGTAAAACCACGTTGTTGCGAATGCTGGCAGGTTTCCAGAAGCCGGATGCCGGCGATATCCTGATCAAAGGCAATTCAGTACTGCATACGCCTCCGAACAAGCGCCCGGTTAACATGGTATTTCAGCATCTGGCGCTGTTTCCCACTATGACTGTTGCCGGGAACATCGCTTATGGGCTTAAACGCAAAGGTATTCCCAGGCGAGAGCACGAGGCTTTAATCAATGACGTGCTGGATAAGGTTCAACTGCCAGGCTTTGGGGATAAACGCATTGATCAACTCTCCGGTGGGCAGAAGCAGCGGGTAGCAATTGCCCGTTGTCTGGTGCTGAAGCCAGCGGTGTTATTACTGGACGAGCCTCTTGGTGCCCTGGACCTGAAGCTGCGTGAGCAGATGAAAATTGAGCTCAAACGCCTGCAGCGGGAGTTCAACACTACATTTGTGTACATCACTCACGATCAGTCTGAAGCTCTGGTGATGTCAGATCAGGTTGCGGTGATGAATAAAGGCCGGTTTGAACAGGTGGGTACGCCGCAGGAACTCTACTACCAGCCCAAAACGGCCTTTGTGGCGAGCTTTATCGGCGACAGCAACCAGTATGTAGGGCAGGTGGAGGAGCAGGTGGGTGAAACCATCAGTGTTGTGACGGAACAGGGTGTGCGGCTGTTGAGCCGTAGCAGCCAGCCGATGCCAGCAGGTTCGCCCATTACGGTGTTCATCCGCCCGGAAGTGATGCAGATCAGCATGGCGAAGCCGGAGACTGAACAGGATAACTGCCTGCAGGTCACAATTTTGCGCATGTTGTTCGACGGTGCGCGCAGTCAGCTTCAGGTGGAAACGGCCGAAGGCGCTGTTCTCACGGTGGCACTCCCTCAAACGGCGGATTTCCACGCCCTTGAGCCTGGCCGTTCGGTATATGTGAGTTGGCAGGCGAATCAGTGTCTTTGTTTTCCTGTGTCGCCAGAGGCCGTACAATGAGTGCCGAGCCTGGAGGCAGCTTCAACCGGACGCAGTATCGTCTCGGTTTCTGGTTGCTGCTGGCGCCTATTGTCCTCTGGCTTGGTCTGCTGATTATCCTGCCACATATCGATATGGTTCTGGTGTCTCTGCGGGAGCGCGTTGCATCGAGGCAATACGAATTCAGCTTCAGTAACTACACCGCCTTTTTTGCCGAACCCCTGTATTGGAATACCTTTGTCCGCACGGCCGTTATGTCCATTATCGCCACAGTGCTTACGCTGATTATTGCCTTTCCGGTATCGTTTTATATAGCCAAGATGCTGAGCGGCAGGCCTAAGATTGCGCTGTTTATCTTGTGTCTGATTCCTTTCTGGGTGAGCGAACTGGTGCGAACCTACGGCTGGATGATTTTACTGCGGGAAACCGGGCTGGTCAGCGGAGCCTTGCAGTGGCTGGGACTCATCGACCAGCCGGTTGAGCTGCTTTATAACGATGCGGCCATCATGGTGGGGCTTATCTATACCTCCATGTTGTTTATGGTAGTGCCTTTGGTGACCACGCTCGACAGCCTGGATAACAGCCTGATCGAAGCTGGTTACGACCTTGGGGGAAGCAGTTGGCACGTGATGAGGAGCATTGTAATCCCCCATGCCATGCCTGGCATAATGAGCGGTTGCATTGTGGTGTTTATGCTTACGCTAGGGAACTATCTGACGCCGACCTTGCTGGGGGGCAAAGACAGTTTATGGTTTACTGAACAGATCTATACCCAGTTCATTACCCGCTTTAACTGGGAGCAGGGTGCCGCCTTTGGCATTTTGTTGCTGGTGCTATCGTCACTGATTGTCTGGTTAGGTCTGAAAATCACCAAGCAGTCGTTTACACGGGTGATGTCATGATTCCCTCTATATCCAGCAGTCGGTTTTTTCGGGGGGCCTACCTGTGTTATGTGGTACTGTTTTTCATCTTTCTGATCACGCCCCTTGTAGTGGTGGCGGCATTTTCCTTCAATGATTCGCTGTTTCCATCCTTGCCGTGGAATGGTTTTACCCTGGACTGGTACCTCGGCGAGCGTTCGCCCAGGCTCGGTCTGTTCCATGATGACGCCTTGCTCGAAAGTATCGGTATCAGTGTTCAGGTTGCGGTTGTGACAACGCTGGCAAGCCTGGCACTTGCCACCTGCAATGCGTTTCTGTTTGAGAGAGAGCAGTTTCCCGGCAAGAACCTTCTCTATGTGCTCATGCTGATGCCGTTGGTGGTACCGGGTGTGATTCTTGGGGTCTCAATTCTGGTGTTCAGCAGTACTGTGGCTAACTGGTTTGAGGTGCAGTTTGATTATGATATTGAAGCTCTGCGGCCGGGGCTGGTGTTGGTGACACTCGGCCAGTTTGCTTTTATCACCACCATTGCAACTCTGGTGATTTCCGCGCGTTTGAGAAAGTTTGATATTACCCAGGAGGAGGCCGCAATGAACCTTGGCGCCAGTCGGTTGACCGCTGTCGCAACGGTGACTCTGCCATTTCTGAAGCCTGCTCTTTTTGGTGCTGGCATAGTGGCGTTCCTGATGTCGTTTGAAAACTTTAATACGACCCTGATGCTGGTGGGCTCAGACGCACCTCTGACCATAGCCATGTTTGACCGGTTACGGGAAGGCTCTACACCGGTATTGAATGCGGTTTCAGTGTTGCTGATGGCCGGGTCGGCATGCCTGGCTCTGGTCTCTCTCTTTACGCAACGGCTGGAAAAGCAGTGATGTCTTCCCTGAGGCCCGGCGTATGAGCGAGGGCGAGCAGTTTATTAAAACTATCATCGACAGCACGCCGAATATGATGGGTTACTGGGATACGGATTTACGTTGTCGCTATGCTAACAACGCCTTCAGCGACTGGTTCGGGATGCCGCCGGAGAAGATTGTCGGGATCCGGTTTCAGGATCTTGTAAGCCCGCAATTGTTTGCCCTGAATGAGCCTCACCTCCGCGGAGTTCTTGCCGGTGAATCGCAACGATTTGAACGTACTCTGAACAAGGCCGATGGAAGTGTGGGGCACATTATCGGGCACTATATCCCGGATGTTGGTGCCGATGGCAAGGTCAGAGGGTTTTCGATACAGGCCAGTGAAGTAACCGTTCTTAAAGAAACCGAGGCGAAGCTCAAACTGGCCGCGTGTGTTTTTGAGAATACGCTTGATGGTGTTCTGATCTGTGATGTTGACGGGAAGATCCTGTCAGTTAACCCGGGTTTCGTCGCGATAACTGGTTATACGTCTGAGGAAGCCGTTGGGGAAAATCCCCGCATTCTCCGGTCTAACCGCCACGACAAGGCGTTTTATGAAGCCATGTGGAATGAGATAGAAACCCGCGGCCGATGGAAAGGCGAGATATGGAACCGCAGAAAAGATGGAGAGCTTTATCTGCTGCGGATGACTGTCAGCATGGTGCCCGATGATAACGGCGACCCTGTGCGCTATGTTTCAGTATTCAACGACATTACGGCTCTCTGGCGTAAAGATGAACATATCAGGCATCTGGCGTTTCACGATGCCCTGACCAACTTGCCCAATCGTACATTGCTGACGGATCGGATTGATCAGAAACTGTTTAATTCAGCTCGTGAACACAGTCAATTTGCATTGATGTTTCTGGATCTCGACGGATTCAAGCTCGTTAATGACCGGCTTGGTCACCATGTCGGAGACGAGCTTCTGAAAGATGTGGCGAAACGGCTGCTCGTACTGGTGCGCAAGTCCGATACGGTGGCCCGTGTGGGCGGCGATGAATTTATATTCCTCGTTAATAATCCACAGGGGAAAGGTGAAATTGCCGACGTGGCGAACCGTATTGTCAACTCACTCAGTGAACCCACGGAAATTCTTGGTAAAGTGCTTCAGATAGGCGTTTCCATAGGTATTGCCATGTTCCCCTCTGATGGACACACATCTGTTGAACTGATCAGAAATGCAGACGCTGCGATGTACTCCGCCAAAAGCATGGGCAGAAACAATATCAGTTTCTATTCAGCCGGCAGTTCTGCACCCTGACAGGCTAGCTTTCTTCCCGGGAATCCTGCACATATGCCCCGGGGGCAGGCTCAATCACCGGGAGTTTCCCCTTCGCGGTATCACGGGCCTTCACCTCACCACCGCTATATTGCTTAGCCCAGTCTATCCAGTCTGGCCACCAGGAACCTTCAAGCTGCCTGGAGCCTTCCAGCCAGTCATCCGGGCTCAGATTGCTGTCGTCGTTCAGCCGGTAGCCGTATTTTTTCCGGTCAGGCGGATTGATAATGCCAGCGATGTGCCCCGAACCACCGAGTACAAAACGCACCGGGCCGCCCAGGCACCGGGAGCCCTGATAGCATGAGATCCAGGGGGCAATGTGATCCTCTATGGCCGATGCGAAGTAACTCGGCACCTTGATTTTTCCGAGATCAATCGGGGTGCCGGCAAGTTCAATGCCTCCGGGTTCACGCAAACGATTGTGCAGATACATGTTGCGCAGATAGAAACTGTGCATGGCCGCGGGCATTCGGGTAGCGTCTGAGTTCCAGTACAACAGGTCGAAGGGTGCAGTATCGCGGCCCAACAGGTAATTGTTGACGAAAAAGGACCAAATCAGGCTGTTGGCCCGCAGCATATTGAATGCTGTCGCCATAGATGCTCCGTCAAGATAGCCCTGTTTGTTCATGGCTTTCTCAAGTTTACTGACGGCATCCTCGTCAATGAATACCTCCAGGTCACCGACGTCTGAGAAGTCCATCATGCTATTGAGGAATGTTGCACTCTTCACCCTGTCATCGCCCCGGGCCGCGAGCCAGGCCAGGGTGCAGCCGAGCAGGGTGCCGCCAATGCAGTAGCCGACGGTGTTGAGCTCGCGCTCGCCGGTAGCCTGCTCAATGGCATCCATGGCGGCGACAGGCCCCTCCAGCATGTAGTCTTCAAAGCTCTTGTGTGCCATCTCCGGCCCCGGATTAACCCAGGACACCACGAACACTGTGTGGCCGTGTTCCACCCAGTAGCGTATGAACGACTTTTTCTCTCCCAGATCGAGAATGTAGTACTTGTTGATCCAGGGCGGAATAACCAGCAGCGGACGGCGATGCACCGTTTTTGTAGTTGGGCGGTATTGAATGAGCTGCATCAGCTCGTTCTGATAGATTACGTCGCCAGGCGTGTTAGCCAGATTTTCACCGATAGTAAAGGCGTCCGGATCGGACATGCGAAAGGGCACAGGACCCTTGCCCTCATCGAGATCGCGCAGCAGGTTGGCCAGTCCCCGCAGCAGGTTTTTTCCCCTGCTCTGAACGGTTGCCCGCAGTACCTCCGGGTTGCTCAGGATAAAGTTGCTTGGTGCCAGGGCGTCAGTCATCTGACCGGTGAAAAACTGTAATTTTCGCCTGGTGTGGTCGTCCAGGCCGCGCACATCGTTGATGGTGTCCATGACCCATCGATTCGACAGCAGGTAAGCCTGTTTGATGACGTTGAACGCCATGGCCTCACTCCAGATCTGATCACGGAAGCGCCCGTCACATGGATCTGGTTCTGCCACGGAAAGCGGCTTGCTGCGTAAACTACTGGTCAGTACGCCCCACCCGAATCGGGAACTGTCCCTGAGCAGGCGTATCTGGGCAAGGATCAGGGTGTCCGGTTGGGTTACCAGCTTTCCTGCCAGAGAAACAAAGGGTCTGGCCATGCTTTTGATGCTGGCAGGATTGGGGGGGCTGCGACGGAACCTGCGCATAACTGAACGCTTCAGCAGGTTTCTGCCGTGCACGCCAGCGCGCATCAGGGTTTCTGGCACGGTGTCGGGATCGGATTCAGAAGAGGATGTAACTTTAACCGGTTTTTCAGACATGGACACAGTCTCCACTCCGCGCTCACTATGGTCGCGGTCTATCAGAAACGGCGGTAGGCGCATGAACCCAATGCGTCTACCGCGACGCGGTATTACATATACACACCGCCGTTGACGTTAATCTGCTGGCCGGTGATGTAGTCTCCTTCTGCGGCCAGGAATACAACAGCCCGGGCGATTTCCTCCGGTTGTCCAAAACGGCCCATTGGCACTCGTGCAATAATCTGTTCGCGGATATTCTCCGGTACCTGAGCGAGCATCTCGGTCTCTGTAAAACCTGGCGCAATAGCATTGACGGTTATGTTGTGCTTTGCCATTTCCAGTGCAAGGGTCTTGGTAAACGCAATGATGCCGCCCTTGCTGGCTGCGTAGTTTGCCTGCCCGAAGTTGCCGGCCTGGCCGACGAATGAGGTGATGTTGATAATGCGACCGTACTTTTGTTCCATCATGACGTTCAGCACTTCCGAACAGGTTGCGTAGACACTTCCCAGGTTGGTGTCGAGAACAGCGTTCCAGTCGTCATCGGTGAGCTTTCTCATGGACTTGTCGCGGGTGATACCTGCGTTGTTCACCAGGATGTCGATGCGCCCCCACTGTTCATGGACTTTACGTATCAGGTCACGGGCCGCGGGCATCCCGGAAAGGTCTGCCTGGAAGGCCAGTGCCCGGACGCCTGCCGCTTCAAGTTCCTGAACGACCTTGTCTGCGTCGGATTGACGGGAGCAGTAGTTGATTGCAACGTCCGCGCCGCGCTGGGCAAGTTGCAGTGCGATATGCCGACCGATGCCACGAGAGGCGCCGGTGACGATGGCTACCTTGCCTTTGAGGTCTTTCATGACGCTCTCCTTCGAGTGATCTGATCACTGCGATCTGGTTAATTATTATTGTCCATTGAGAGTGCCCCGCCGGCTGTACAGGGGCGGTGCAAAGAGCACTCATAATTCAAGCTAGCAGAGCACCAGAGGTGCTACAAGAAATTAGCTCAAAGCATCCGCTCAGGCTGCGCGGATGAATGCCTTCAATCGGGGGGAAATATCGTTGCGCCAGGCGCTTCCGTTGAAAACACCGTAGTGGCCAACACCAGGCTGCAGGTGATGTGTGCGACGGGAGTCAGGCACATTGAGGCACAGATCGTGGGCTGCATGGGTCTGCCCTGGGCTGGAGATATCGTCCTTTTCACCTTCAATGGTCATCAGCGCGGTATCACGGATGGCCGCTGGATTCACCAGACGCCCCCGGTATTTGAAACAGCCGCGGGCCAGGTGAAATTCCTGAAAGACTTTCTGAATGGTATCCAGGTAATAGGTCGCCGGCAGGTCCATCACAGCCAGATATTCGTCATAGAACTCACGGTGCCGCGAAACCTTTTCGGCCTCATCGTCCCGGATTGACCGGAACAGCCCGCGATATGCATCAACGTGGCGTTTGAAGTTCATGTTCACAAACCCTGTCAGCTGCAGAAATCCGGGATAAACCTTGCGCAAGGCACCCGGGTAGGGGGCTGGTACCGGGTGTACGAGGTTGCGCCTGAACCAGGACAGTTTGTGCTTGGTAGCCAGTTTGCAGGGCTCAGTGGGATCAACGCGCGCGTCTATTGGGCCACTCATGAGTGCCAGAGAACGAGGTGCTGCCGGATGTCCATCCTCTGCCATAATGGCAGTGGCTGCCAGTACAGCTACTACTGGCTGGCAAACAGCCAGTACGTGGGTGTCCGGCCCCAGGTGACTGATAAAGTCGATGACGTAGTCAATGTAATCGTCGAGACCGAAATCGCCCTCTGACAGCGGAACCTGGCAGGCGTCGCGCCAGTCGGTGATGTAAACGTCATGGTCTGGCAGCATTGCTTCTACGGTGCCACGTAACAGTGATGCATAGTGGCCGGACAGAGGCGCGACGATCAGCAGTTTCGGATCATCAGGCCGTGCGACATTGCGCTGGAAGTGTTTTAGCTGTGCAAAGGGTTTACGTTTGACAATGGCTTCGTTTACGTCGACTTGCTCGCCATCGCAAATGGTTGTGTTCAGATTGAAGGCCGGTTTCGGATAGCGACGGGTCAGATCTCCGAATACACTATAGGCGGATGCAATGCTCCGGGCCCCGGGAATTTTGGACAAAGGGCTTCTGGGATGTTGGAGCAGGGTGCTCTGGGCACTTGTCAGTATGCGTATGGGCTTTAACGCGGCGCGACCTATCTCGTGGGCAAAATACATCATTGCATTGTCCTGCTTGAGTTCTGGCTTGAGGCCTTGTCCCGGCGCGCCTGTTGGCGAGCCCGAGCCATTACACTAGCATGTTTTTGGTGAATCGAAATCCTGGGCTGAAAATGTCAGCGCAATGAGCTTTTGGAGACTTTCGCTCTATGCAAACCGCTAACCTTTTTTGGGGCCTGATTTTCAGCTCTGTTGGCATCGGTTATTTTATCTACGGTCGAAGGCAGTCGAGTCTGATCGCCCGCTACTGTGGTATCGCGCTGTTTCTCTATCCGTATCTGGTAACGAATACGCTTGCTCTGGTAGCAATAGGTGTCGTGCTGATGCTCACCCCCAGATTCATTGATCTCTGAGCCCTATGACCACTTATTTCATTCAGGCATTTATCTATCTGCTCGCTGCTGTGGTTGCTGTGCCTCTGGCAAAGCGTTATGGACTGGGCTCCGTGCTGGGCTATCTGGTTGCCGGCGTAGCGATAGGGCCGGTTATGGGCCTTGTGGGCCAGGAGACCAGCACCATTCAGCATTTCGCAGAGTTTGGTGTTGTCATGATGCTGTTTCTGATTGGCATGGAGATCGATCCGAAGAGGCTTTGGGCCAGAAAGGTTCACCTTCTGGGCCTCGGAGGCTTGCAGGTAACCTTGACCGCCGCCGCTGGCATGACGGTGGCCACCTGGTTTGGGCTTCAGTGGCAGACCGCGCTGGCGGTAGGCCTGATCTTCGCGCTGTCGTCTACCGCTATCGTGCTGCAAACCCTGGAAGAGAAGGGCCTGGCGAAGACAGAAGGCGGACGCAATACCTTCTCAGTGTTGTTGTTTCAGGATATTGCGGTTATTCCTATGCTTGCACTGATCCCTCTGCTGGCGTTGCCTGGCCTTAAGGCAGGCTCCGGCCCGGCTGCCAGCCCTGAATCCGGCCTGAGCCTGGTTGATGGTCTGCCAGGATGGGCTCATGCCCTGGTTGTTGTGGGTGCAGTCGCCGCCGTTATTGTTGGTGGTTACTATCTGAGTCGGCCGTTGTTCCGTTATGTGGTGCAATCCAGGTTGCGTGAGATCTTTACTGCTACGGCGTTAATGTTGGTTATCGGTATTGCAGCGCTGATGAGCGTTGTGAATCTCTCGCCCGCCCTGGGAGCTTTTCTGGCAGGTGTGGTGTTGGGCAACAGTGAGTTTCGTCATGAGTTGAAAGCCAGTATTGAGCCCTTCAAGGGCCTGCTGTTGGGGTTGTTTTTTATCACCGTAGGTGCAGGAATCGACTTCGGGGTACTTGTGGCCGAGTGGGGCATCGTTGCTGGGCTGGTTTTAGCGGTGATTGTGATAAAAGCACTGATCTTGCTCATACTGGCGCTGATATTCAGGAATCGTGGAAGCAACGGCTGGTTATTTACCCTTGGGCTTGCACAGGCAGGCGAGTTTGGTTTTGTGCTGCTTGCCTATGGTGTCCAGAGTTCGGTGATTCCGGCAGATATCGCTCAGATTCTCTCGCTGGTTGTTGCGTTGTCCATGTTTCTCACGCCGCTGCTGTTTATTGTTTACGATCGGGTTGTTTTGCCCCGTTACCGACGTTCCACGAACGATGAACGGGAAGCGGACACCATTGATGAGCAGGCACCTGTGATCGTGGCCGGAGTGGGGCGTTTTGGTCAGGTAATCTGTCGGCTGCTGCGGGCCAACGATATTCCTGTTGTGGCTCTCGACCACGAGTTTGAGCAGATTGAAAATCTTCGCAAAATTAACATCAAAAGCTTCTTCGGTGATGCGAGCCGCCCCGGTTTGCTTGAAACCGCGGGTATTGGGCAGGCCCGCCTGCTGGTGGTGGCAATCAATGACAGGGAGCGCGCTGTAGAGATAGTAAAACACGCGAAGAAATTCTTCCCCGGCGTATGGGTATTGGCTCGGGCGTTTGACCGTGGTCATGGCTACCAGCTTCGACAGGCGGGGGCTGACGATGTGATAAGTGAGACTTATCACTCTGCCCTGGAACTCGGCGGTCATGCTCTTACAGCTATAGGTGTTCACCCGATGCGGGCCAGGCAGATGACCTGGGCGTTTGTCGACAATGAGCAGGCCCACAAGGATCAGTTGTTTGAAGCCTGGAAGGAAATCGAGGAAGGTATCAACTTCGGTCCCCGCTATGGTGAGCTTTTCATGAAGCTGGAAGAGGCGTTGAGCAGTGCCATGCACCGGGACTGGGGCGAGCCAAAGCCTGAGGATGTTCCGGTATGGACGCCGCCGGAACACCATTGACCTGGCTGTATAGACTGGCCCGGGATTTATCCGGGCCGGTACATCTTGAATTTCTGTGCTGCATCCACGGTAAAGTAATCAGCTGGGCCCCCACCCCGCATTACCGGTTCTGCCGCAGCCGTATCATAGACTCCATCCTTGAGCAGGTGCTGCGCTATATGCACACCAACTACCTCACCGAAAACCATCCAGGTGTCCACCGTTTTTCCGTCGGCGCCCGCAAGCCGGAGTACTTGCGACACCCTGCACTCCAGAGTTACCGGGCTTTCCGCAACATGCGGTGCCGAGATAATCCGGGATGGCTTTGGTGTAAGGCCTGCGAGGATAAACTCATCAGTTTCAGGCCCGACAGCTGCACAGGTCTGGTTCATGGCGTCGCTGAGCGAGCGGGTAACCAGATTCCAGCAGAACTCCCCCGTCTCTTCTGCATTGCGGACGGAATCTTTGTAGCCAATGCTGGAGAATCCAACGATTGGGGGAGTGTAATTGAAAGCATTGAAGAAGCTGTAAGGTGCGAGGTTGAGGACCCCCTCACGGCTCATGGATGATATCCACCCGATCGGGCGTGGTGCCACCAGAGCGTTGAACGGGTCATGGGCCAGTCCATGACCCTGGGCAGGTTCGTAGAAGTGAATATTTCCTGGCATAAAACGCTCTCGGTTAGTTAGGCGGGCGGGGCGGGGCCACGCTTGTCAGCGTGGCAACCGTTCCCAGACTGTAACCTCAGACAAGGTGTGCTGATGCTTGTGCCGGGTTTCCCGAATTACGAAGGGAACCTTTCTGGGCTCTCCTGTTAACCGGAAGTGCCCGGAGAGGTGGTCCCGCAAGCCATCCAGAGTTGTATAGTTTTCCCCGTCTTTTTTGAAGCCGCCAATCCACTCCTCTTTTGGCGTATGTTCTTCCAGCCAGGTGTAAGGCGAAGCAATAATCAGCAGGCCTCCATCATTAATGCGTTCATGTATGTTGTCGAGGAAGCGCCTTGGCCGGTACAGCCTGTCGATCAGGTTGGCCGCAAGAACCAGGTCGTAACCGGTGAATGTGGGCTTGAGATTGCAGGCGTCGCCCTGATGAAACGAAACTCTGTCTGCGTAGGTGTCGAGACCCAGGCTTTTGAGCGATCGGGTATGGTAGCTGACGAGATCGCCTTCTTCCGTGAGTGAGTATCGAACGGAGCCCCGGTTTGCCATTTCGACACCAAGGTTTATGAAGTTGGCTGAAAAATCGATACCTTCCACCACGTCGAACTGGCGCGCCAGCTCGAAGCTGGATCGGCCACAGGCACATCCCAGATCCAATGCCTTATGTGAGGTCCTTCCTCGCATGGCATCCAGTGCCAGGTCTGCAAGAGCTTTTGAAAAATTCTCAACGCCGAACGAAGAATCACCAAAGTGGAACTCTGCGTATTCGGCGAGAAGCTTGTTGCTTTCATAATAAGCATTGGGTTCGACCGCCTCTGTATCTGAGGTGATATACCGGAACCCTGCGTGCTGGAAAAAATGGCGTCTGAACGCGTAGCGAGCGGACAGGCGGGCTTCGTTGCCGCATGAAATCCATGAGCCGCCTTTGATCAGGTTGTGCTGGCCATCAAAGGTAGGCGCGGTGAAATCGTCGTAAAGCGGATGAACCCTGAAGTTGTCGAACGGGTAGATTGGCGTCTCTGTCCATTGCCAAACGTTGCCCACAACATCAAACCAATCGCCATGCCTGTAATATGTTACCGGGCAGGAAGATGCTCCGTGGTCCAGATGCAGGTTGGCGTTGGCAGGAGAGGGGCCAACCTCTTGTACGCCTGCTTCTGAGCACAACCGATACCATTCATCTTCTGTGGGCATACGAACGGGTTGCCCTGTCTGCTCGCCCTTCCACTCACAAAAGGCTTTCGCTTCGTGGTAGTTCACTTCTGCAGGCCAGTCCCAGGGCATGGGTACTTCTTCAGTCATAAGACGCAGGTGCCAGCCATTATGCCAGCGCCAGAATGTGGGGTGTTTTGCTCCTGCGAAATCGCGCCATGAGCGCCCTTCATTGCTCCAGTACCTGTCCTGCCTGTAGCCCTCAGCCTCAACAAATGACAGGAATTCCTGGTTGCTTACCAGGTACTTGCTGGCCTTGAACTTTTCTACTTCGGCCTGGTGTTCGCCGTATTCGTTATCCCAGCCATAATAAGCATCGCTGTAAGCCTTGCCGATGCGAACTGTACCAGCCGGAACGCTGATCAGGCTGTTGGCTGGCGCCTCCCCTGTTTGTGGGCATGGGCGCCAGTCAGGGTGCGAACGGACTCTGGCAAGATCTTGCTGCCGGATCAGAACCGAGGAGGTTTCAAGATGAATGCGTTCGTGTTCCATGCCCATGATCAGCGGCCACCAAGGGCTCTCCCAGTTAATGGGCATCTCCAGAGGCAGGGTCTCGATCAGTTCAAGCACTATTGCCCGCACCCTGGCACGATAGTCCATTACCTGGGGCACACCGGGCCATTCGTAATGGTCATCGTTCAGATCGTCCCAGCTCATTTCGTCCACACCTATGGCGAAAATTGATTCCATATGTGGATCAACGCGTTCGCGCAGAAGTTTTGCCAGTACGAGTTTGTTAATGAAAAATGTTGCGGTATGGCCCAGGTAGAATATAAGCGGGTGTCGCAGTGGTATGGGCTTTTGATAGAACCCATCGTCATCAACCAGGCAGCTGAACAGGTGAGTGTATGTGTCAAAGGTGTTCAGGAAATACTGAGCTATTTCCTGGCGTTTTTCGCCCGGATTACCAGTGTCCAGCCTGGGCATTCTGTACAGCACAGGTGCATTTGGCCGCGTTTCGGGTGTTTTTTCAGGGGGTTCGGTGCCCTGGATTGGTGAGGTCATGGTCGAACGCGTTCCTTTTCCTGTGTTAGATCAGCTTTTAATACGGTTCTACACCCTGTAGTGGTTCAGCGCTGGGTGTTATTTTACGTGTATGCCAATACTCTGGCCATCACGCAAGCTGAATGCCGGGTGCTCCGTCTGACTGTTTGCAGCACTGTGTATCAAAGCATAGCCTATCGTTGTTCCTTCCTGATTCAAATCATTTGATTGGAATGGAGTTGTTTACCAAAACTACCAAAGGATTGTTGTGATGCCTTCAGCTACAACCGATTTTCGTCCGTGGCCGTCGCTTATTGCTATTGCCATCGGGGTTGCTATCTGGTTAATCCCCACGCCTGAGGGCGTGTCTGCTCAAGGCTGGCTGATGCTGGCTATATTCGTTGCGACGATTGCCGCCATCATTGGCAAGGCGATGCCGATTGGCGCTATTTCGATAGTGGCGATTACAGTGGTAGCCGCCAGTGGTGTTACCAGTGATAACCCAAGCACGGCAATTCGTGATGCCCTGGGTAGTTTCAGCAACTCTCTGATCTGGCTTATAGCTATAGCTATCATGATTTCCCGGGGGCTGATCAAGACCGGGCTTGGAGAACGGATTGGCTATTACTTTATTGCCATGTTTGGCAAGCGAACGATTGGAATCGGTTATGGTCTGGCCCTTTCGGAGCTGGTTATAGCGCCGGTTACGCCCAGCAATACAGCTCGTGGGGGAGCCATTATTCACCCGATCATGCTGTCCATTGCAAAGAGTTTTGGTTGCACGCCGGACGATGGCAATACTAATAAGATCGGCAAGTACCTTGCCTTGGTTAATTACCATGCCAATCCTATTACCTCTGCGATGTTCATTACCGCCACTGCGCCCAATCCGCTAACAGTCAAATTAATTGCTGATGCGACCGGAGCTGCAATCAGTCTTAGCTGGACGACCTGGGCCCTTGCGATGCTCTTGCCCGGCCTCGTTGCTATCGCGTTAATGCCATTGGTGATTTACTTAATGTACCCACCGGAGATCAAATCGACTCCGGATGCGGTGAACTTCGCTCGTGATCGCCTTGAACAGTTGGGAAAACTGACGCGGGACGAAGGCATTATGCTCGGTGTATTTGTTGTTTTGCTATTGTTATGGGCGGATGTGCCGGCATGGATTTTCGGCGCGTCGTTCAAACTGAATGCAACCACGACTGCTTTTGTGGGCTTGTCGATCCTGTTGGTTACGGGTGTATTGAACTGGAAGGATGTGCTGTCCGAAAAAAGTGCCTGGGATACGCTCGTCTGGTTCGGCGCACTGGTGATGATGGCCTCTCAGCTTAACGAGTTGGGCGTTATTGAATGGTTCTCCGGCGCTATCCAGAGCGGCATCGTCAGTACGGGGCTGGCGTGGCCTGCCTCCACTGCACTCCTGATTCTGGTGTTTCTGTATTCCCATTATTTCTTTGCCAGTACCACCGCCCATATTACCGCGATGATGGGAGCCTTTCTGGTGGTTGGCCTCAGCCTGGGTGCTCCGCCCATGGCCTTCGTGCTGATGATGGCTGCCACCTCATCCATTATGATGACTTTAACCCATTACGCCACTGGCACATCGCCAGTTATTTTCGGCTCCGGCTATGTCGGGTTGAGTGAGTGGTGGAAAGCCGGATTTGTAATGAGTCTGGTCAATCTGACCATTTGGGTGGTAGTTGGTGGTCTCTGGTGGAAGTTGCTGGGTTACTGGTAAATTGCCGGAACCGGAACAGCTTTGCCAGAATCAGGTCCGGAAAGGACTGAATGCGTGTGTTGTAGATCATTACGCTCTCGGTATGGCTGCTCCTTAGCAGCGCCAGGTAGTTCTCTGTCTCGCTCATGATGTCCATGAATTTGCTGATCACGGTGTTGTTTTTCAGGTCCGGGTAGCCCTCTATCCGGGCCAGTAGCGTTGTGGTTACCTGTTTTTCAGCACTCAGCAGTTTGTCCACCTGCTCCACAGAATTCATTTCTGCAGGGTTGGCGCTACGCAGACGGGCAATGGCCTGAAGCAGCGCCGTCTCATGAGCCAGTGACGTCTTCACCACCTTCTCAAGGTTGGGCCAAAGATCATGGCGTTGCTGGAGTATGGTGTCGATGTTGGCGCTGGCCCTGTCGACACGGTTTTTCAGGAAAACTATATCGTTGTAGTGCAGAACGCCGAGGTACGCACAGAGTACCAATGGCACGGCGAGAGCAGAAAGCAGGAGGTTGTCCGGGCTGAAACTGCCGTCAGCTGCCAGCAAAACAGTGGCGGAAAAAAGGAACAGGCCGAGGCTCAAGGCTGTGCCGGTCAACCCTCCCGAACCTTGTGAAAGTACGATGTCTTCTTCTTTTTTTGTAGTGATCAGGAAGGGCGAATCACCATCCTTCTGCAGGGCCAGGCGGTCGGGTTGCCTGCGGTCGAGCCCCGCAAACCCAAGGCAATAAACATTGACCAGTGTGTCCAGTAATCTGACGGTATAGCGTTTGTCGTCGCGGATTTCTGAGTGGCGTTTGGGATAGGCTATGCTGGCGCCTTCCGGATAGACCAGTACCCGGCCTTCGTTATCTTCCAGCCAGAAGGGCACTCGTTCTTTCTGGTGTTCTGTGATGTGCCACTTTGCGTCTTTCCCGGAGCCGCGCTTCTCTTCAATGGTGTAATCATAAGCCACGCATTTCTCGTTGCGAAGCGGGTCATGAACCGGCGGGTATGTCTCATCCACGTCTACCATCGCCTTCAGTTCGGCAAGTCCAAAGCTCAGGCCTCTGGTGCTTGAGGTAGGTACAGCTTCAATCAAACGCTTCAGTTTGACAGCGCGTATCGCGACCAGAATGAGTATGATGGCCAGTACCGCACTTACCGCCGAAAGTCCCCGGCTCGTCCACGTATGCTGAAACCTGACTCCCGGCTGACTTTCAACGATTTGTCTCGCCTCTTCTGCAGTACTGGCATCCAGTTCCGGCATTGGCAGGCGCTTTTCCACAAGGGTCCGGTATTTCCACCTGTCAAGCCACCCGCTGGTGCTTTTCTGGATTAGTTGCCGCAAGGCACTGAGGTCTGCAAGTACAAAAGGGGTGATCTCGTCCTTATCCGTATCGGCGTTGAGATGTTGATAGCGGGATTCGTAAAGTGTGGCGATTCCCTGCCATTCCTGGTTCAGTTTGGATACGCCCAGAACAGAGAGTGTCCCCGAGACGGCCAGGCTCATCAACCACACGTACACCCAAAAGCGGTGTATTTTTACGGCGATCAGCAATAGTGCCACGCCGAGAGCCAGCAAGCCTGTGGCAACAGAGATCCGGATGGCAGCGCTGAACAGCCGGCCCCCTCCGTCAATATCCAGAGTGAAGCCTGAAACCAGCGCTGGCAGGCTGAAGGCCTCCAGGCCGGCAAACACCATTTTCCCGATTTCGTGATCATAGCGCCCGATCACCCGCACGTTCTCACCGGGCCTCAGGGCCCATTCCGAGTAGATCTTGTCGCCGCTTCGCGAACTGTAAGTGCGTTCGAGGTTCCATTCAATATCTGCCAGCTCATGGCCCGGTGCGATGGTTGCCCTGCCACTGGAATCTCTTATCAGAAAATCCACGCCACGCTGCCCGGAATCGAGTGTTCGTGTGCGTAAGTCGCCGTCGGAATCCCTGTATTCTTCTTCAAGCTTGTATCTGTAGTAAACGGCTTCGGAGCCGGAGTAGGGTGTGGTCAGAATGCCCAGGGATTTGCCGGTTTCACCGGCGATGACATATGGACCGTTTGTCAGCGCGGCAATGGGTGTTGTTGGCATGCGCTCCATCTGGCGCGCCTGGCTAAGCTCATCAAGCCCGGTTTGCATGAGGTGATACGAACCAGCCAGACAGGCCAGCCCCAGCAGCGCTATAATGATTTGTTTAACACCTAGTCCCATAAAGGCTTTCATGAAATTCCCGATTGTTACTGTTGCTCTGGTATCAGCAGCATTGGTGTTTGTTCTCTGGGATCAGTCCCGTGAACAGCCGCAAGTGGTTGGTGCTGAAAGGTTCACCAACCTGGAGTCCAGCCCCGCTGGTCTTGGTATGGCGGCGGATTGGATTATTACTCAGGTGCCTTCTCTTTGCGAGAAAGCTACAGGCCAGGGAGAAGGCTCTGAAGCCTATGCTACATGTGTCAGTGGGGCTGAGGCGCGCACATCCACTTGCCGGCGGGGGGTGTACGACCGCTTTCCGGATACAGTGTCTTCGGACGCAGTTTTCCGGGACCTTTCGATCACGTTGATTAACTGCCTGGTGCCTGACGCTCTGGGCTAATCCCTGCGTACCTGGGAATACTGCACACTCGAGGTGCTTATGAGTAACGACTTTTTTGCCCACAAGGCTCAGGCATACGAGCAGAGCCCCGATCGCGTCGATAATGTAAGTAACATAGCCAACAGGATCCTTGAAAAAAACAGTCTGGATCCGTCCATGCATTTGCTGGATTTTGGCTCCGGGACGGGATTGCTTCTGGAACGAATTGCACATCATGTAAGCAAGATCACCGCGGTGGATATTTCGCCCGCCATGAACCGGCAGCTTGCGGAGAAACAAGACAGGCTGGCTTGTGAACTGGAGGTTCGGGAGCTGGATCTGGAAAAGCAGACGATGGAGGATCGTTTTGACGGTGTTATATCCTCAATGACCATGCATCATGTGCGCGACGTAGAAGCCATGTTCCGGCGCTTCCATGAGCTGGTGAAACCAGGTGGATTTATTGCCATATCCGATCTGGATAAGGAAGACGGCTCTTTCCATACCGAAGACACAGGGGTATTCCATTGCGGATTTGACCGGAGCGGGATTGCCTCCGCTGCACAGCGCGCCGGCTTTGATAATGTAGAGGTGGTGTCTGCCAGTGTGATCAAGAGGGAAACGGGAAACTACCCGGTGTTTTTGCTGATCGCCTCAAGGTGCTAGCCAGTGGTATTCTAGGCGTTCCTTTCCTTCTCCCCTATCTCTGGATCCCAGTATGTCAGACAAGTTCTTTTTCAAGGGCCGGCAGGATGCGCGCCAGCATCACACGGCCTATGGCGGCTTTCAGACTAACGCCAGCCAGAAAAGTGGTAGCAGAAAATTCCCGTTGAAGCTTGTGGTTACCAGTGAGGCCCGCAAACAGCAGGTTGAAGCTTTGGTAGCAGAAGCCCGGTTGTACGCAGACATCACGCTCGATACTAACGAGGGCGCTGTTGAATCTGTTGCTGAGCTTACGGCCATTCTGAAGAAGGGTGGCACAATCACACAGGCAAAGCTGCCGTCCAGGAACGATCCCTGCAGTTGCGGTAGCGGTCTTAAATTCAAGAAGTGTTGTGCCTAGAGGCTTGGCTATGCTTATTTGTGGTGTTGAACTGAGCGGCAGTGATGCCGTGGTGTGTTTACTGAGCATGGATATGGGGCAGTTTACCTTGCCGGAGACAAGGGTTCGCAAAATTACGCTGAAGAAAAATCACACGCGCGAAGATTTGCTGCAGTTTCAGGCCTCTTTCACAGAGTTTCTGGCCGAACAGGGTGTTAAAAAAGTTGCGATCAAAGAACGCATGCCTAAAGGCAAGTTTGCTGGCGGTGCGATCAGCTTCAAGATGGAAGCCGCTATCCAGCTAATACCGGCGGCAGATGTTGAGGTTGTTCTGTTATCACCGGCAACCATCAAATCGACGCTGGCCTCCAGTCCTATGCCTGTTCCATTTTCTGAGACTGGCCTGAAGGTGTTTCAGGAAACCGCGTTTGTCGCAGCATATGTTGGTCATCTGGCAAAATAGCAGTTGCTGCTCGCCGCCAGATGACCTGAGCGTTTACTGTGCAGTTGTCACATACTTCAGAATTTCAACAACCTGCTCGGGAGTCTGCGCCCACGCCATGGCGGATGCGTCTACTTCCTTCAGCGGGTGGATAATGTCATCGTTGTGCAAAGTGATATAAGGCGTGCCCATAGCCGCACAGAAGCCGGCATCAAACGCAGCGTTCCACTGTTTGTACTTATCGCCAAAGCGGATAATTGCCAGATCACACTGCTCCAGCAGTGTCTTGGTTCGAATACCGTTAACTTTGGATGACTGGTGATCCCGCCAGAATGCTGTTTCCGGTTTGCCCAGCATGTCACCTGCGGCATCGCTGGATTCGTGATCGGTGACGGGCGATGTGAATTCTACAGGCAGCCAGGCGTCTTTCGCCCCGGCCTGAATCTGCTCACGCCAGTCGGTATGGATTTCGCCAGAGAGGTAAACAGTCCAGATCATGGAGTTTTCCTGAATTAGATGGATGGGACAGATTTGAGCTTTGGAACCCTATCACAGCTCGCTGGTTTACAGAATCGCGGCACGTTGAACGTTTTCATCAACAGCCATGATTGCCAGTTCTGCCAGTGTTTCCGGTTGCCCTTTTTTTCGAATATCTGCTTTAGCTCAAGTCACGGCTATTATATCTGCGAAAGCGCAGGGGTAAGCTTGTATTTCCGTCATTTGCGCCGATTATATATAACCATGGAACAATCTTTGACCAGATGCGAGGAGTTCAATGGATTTCAAAGACTATTACGCCGTGCTCGGTGTGAGTGAGTCTGCCTCCCCCGAGGAGATCAAAAAATCCTACAGAAAGCTGGCCCGGAAATATCACCCGGATGTCAGCAAAGAGGATGATGCCGGCGAGAAGTTCAAGGAGCTTGGTGAGGCCTACGAAGTACTGAAAGACCCGGAAAAACGCACTGAATACGACCAGTTGCGCAAGTACGGTCCTCAGGCTGATGGTTCTTTCCAGCCGCCGCCAGGCTGGCAGAGCGAATCCGGATTTGGTGGCGGAGGCTACACAGATGCGGATTCCCGCCAGTTCAGTGATTTTTTTGAACAGATGTTTGGCGGTGGCCAGGCGGGTGGTCGCCATGCTGGCAGTGGTTTCCGGCAGAATGTGCGCATGCGTGGTGAAGATGTTCTCGCCCGGTTGCCATTGTTTCTTGAAGAAGTATTTAATGGATGCGAGAAGCAGGTTTCCTTTGCTGTGCATGAGGCCGACGATCAGGGCCGGATAGTTGCGCGTCAGAAAACCCTGAAAGTGAAAATTCCTGCTGGCATGCGCGAAGGGCAGCATCTGCGTCTGAAAGGCCAGGGCTCTCCCGGTATTGGTGGTGGTGAACCTGGTGATTTGCTGATTGAAGTCGAATTGGCGCCTCATCCTATGTTCAGTGTTGAAGGCAGAGATGTTGTTTTGACCGTTCCGGTAACCCCTTGGGAAGCTGCGCTGGGTGCGACAATCATGGTGCCGACTGTGGGATCAAAAGTGAATGTGAAGGTGCCAAAGGGAACCTCTTCCGGTCGCAAGCTTAGGCTCAAGGGCAAGGGGCTTCCGGGAAAACACCCGGGTGATCAGATAGTCGTTCTCCAGATCGCCATACCTGAGCAGCATTCCGCAGAGGCAGAAAAACTCTACGAACAGCTCGCAGAAGCCGAGAAGAAGTTCGATCCACGCAGCAAACTCCATCTGTGAAGCGGAGAGTAAGGGATGAGTGATAAAGACAGTATTCTGACCGTTGAGGTAATGGACTCCGATGGCAGCACCTTTACCCTTCACGAGGTGTGCGAACGGGGAGAGTGCCACGCGGAGTTTGTAATCAAACTTGTGAATTACGGCATAATTTCACCGGTAGAGCCTTCAGCTGAGGCCCGTCAGTGGCTGTTTGATGTAGCGGCACTTGCCCGCTTACACAAAGCCCGGCGTCTGCAAAGAGACCTGAAAATGAATCTTCCAGGGCTGGCTATGTCTCTGGAACTGCTGGATGAAGTTCAGGAAATGCGCCGGGAAGTGGCGCGACTAAACCATCGGCTGCAGCAGTTGTTGGACTGACTCCTGACCGGGGGAGCCGCTCCCCCGGTTATTTCTTTTCTTCCAGTGCCTGAAGCTCTGCGTATATTTTCTCAGCTTCCTCTGTCAGTGTTCCATAGGTTCTGAGATCACCATTGCGCTGCGCGCTCAGGGCTTTGGCCAGCTTGTCTTCGTAAGCTTTCTGCAGTTTCTTTTTCGGATCACCTTTTAAAAAACCCAACATGTTTCTGCACCTGATTTGCTTGATGGTTCAGTTCTTTACGCTTTCAAATCCATAAAGTTCACAAAAAGTTCATGAACAACGACTGGACATGTTTAATATTTGGGATTATTTTCCCATTTATAAGTTTTGGGAAAATAATCCCAAAAAGTAAGGTGGTCGAAATCGGCTGTCTATTGGGTGCATGAGCGAACCTGGAGAAAAACGATGAAGCGAAATCCCTTATCAGTGGCAATGAAGATGGTCATAACCGGTGCAATGCTTGGCTCCCTTGTGGCCTGCGGTGGTGGTGGTTCGGATGGCTCTCCCGCTACAGCCGGAACGTCCTCCGGCACAAGTGTAGGTGCGGTAACCGGATTTGGCAGTGTTTATGTGAATGGAACCCGGTTTGAAACCAACGGCAGCGTAGACAGTGATGATGGCGTTGGCCGGGAGGATCAGCTTGAAAAAGGCATGATTCTTCACGTCAGGGGCGACTGGGACGGTAGTGGCCAGGGCCGTGCTGATCAGGTCGGTTATGATGATACCCTTCGGGGGCCAGTCTCCGGCATGAGCTGGGACGATGTGGCCCGAACAGGAACCCTCACTATGCTGGGGCAGAGCATCACACTGGATAGCAGAACAGTGTTCCGGGGTGCCACTGCAGACGCAATTAACGGCAACCCCCAAGGCTATCGGGTGCGTGTCAGTGCCTGGCGGCTGGATGATGGCAGCTTCCGGGCAAGCTTTGTAGGTGCCCGTGCCATTGGCCTGAGTTTTGATGACAACAACGAAGTCGAGATCGAAGGGGTTGTCGCTAACCTCGATAGCAGCGCACAAACTTTCACAATCAATGGATACTCCGTTGATTACACCAGTGCAGTGGCAGACGATGATTTCTCTCTCGACAGACTGGCTAATGGAATCGTTGTCGAGGTTGAGGGCTATCTCAATGGCAATACCATCATGGCAGAAGAGGTCGATGATGAAGACGTCTGGTTCGATGACACTGATGACGTTGAGATTTCCGGGATGATCTACAATTTCGATGCTGCCAGTCGCCAGTTTTCCATTAATGGTGTGACAGTTCAGGTTAACGGTGGCACCGGGTTTGATGATCTTCGTGAAAGCGGTCTGGCCGATGGCCTGTTCGTAGAAGCAGAAGGCGACTTCCAAAATGGCATTCTTTTAGCTGAAGAAATCGAGGGACAGGCGTCTGATGCTGAGTTGGGTGGCCGGATTGAATCCATAGACCTGACAAGTGAATCCCTGATCGTTAGCGGTGTTCGTGTTCAGCTCACCGCAAATACCCTTATCGTTGATGATGACGACAGTCGCCGCAGCCGGGCGCAGGACATTCAGAGCCTTCAGGTAGGTGATTACCTGGAGATAGAGGGGCGTCAGCGCAGCACGGAAAACGGGTTCCTTGAAGCCTTGAGCATTGAGCGAGAAGACGACGATGACGATGATAGCTACGAACTTGAAGCTCGTGTGAGTGGGGTCAGTTCGGATTCTATCACCATCATGAACCTCGAAATCCTGCTGAACGGCTATGGAACCTCCGGAGCGCAGGTTGGTGATGGAGTAGAAGTTGAATATCGCCGCAATAGTGGTGGCCAGTTCGAACTGACAGAAGATGTCGATGTTGACGATGACGACTGATTAGCCATCGCCGGGCCGGGTCAGGAAACCCTGGCCCGGCCTTCTGGCTTTTAGCATCGATATGGGAATACAATCCCAAACATGAAAAAGACCAACCCCTTGCACCAAGCGCTGTTTCGCATTCTGCGCCCTTTGGCGAGGCTGCTGTTGCGGAACGGTATTCCTTTCGGGGAGTTCTCCGAGTTGGTAAAGCGTGCCTATGTGGAAGCCGCTCTGGAGGATTTCACCGACGGGCGGCGAAAGCCCACGGATTCCCGTGCCGCCGTGATGACCGGGCTTACTCGAAAGGAGGTGAAGAAGCAGCGGGAAGCTCTGGTCGGGGAACCCACCGGAGCGCACGACAGGCTCCACGCCAACCGCGCGTCCCGTGTGGTTTCCGGATGGGTCCATGATGTCGACTTTCTGGGCTCAGATGGTGAACCGGCCATGCTGGCGTTCGACGGTCCCCTGAGTTTCAGCGAGCTGGTCAAACAGTACAGTGGTGATATGCCTCCCCGCGCCGTGCTGGATGAGCTACTCCGGGTGGGTGTGGTTTCGGTAGATGGAGAGTCAGGAAGGCTGATACTGCGGCAAAGGGCTTATGTCCCTGCTGGGGACAGCGAGGAGATGCTCCGGATTTTTGGGGAAGACGTATCCGATCTCATAGCGACAATTGATCACAATCTGGTCAGAAATGAACTCGGTCGGCCAGCGCTGTTTCAGAGGACTCTGACTTACAACAACATTCCTCCGGAAACGATGGACCGCTGGCGCCAGTATGCAGCTGAGCAGTCTCAGGCAATGCTGGAACAACTGGACAAATGGCTTGGGCCCCATGATCGGGATATATCGGGACAAGAGCCGGGTTGTGACTCAGAGGATTCGGTTCGAACCGGCGTGAGTGTCTTCTTTTTTGAAGATGTGGGTAAAAGCCCTGAAGGAGAATGATCATTATGAGTCCCTTGAGGCAGTCGAACACTGTTTGTCGCTGGGAGCCAACAGAGTTGGCAAGTACCATTCTTTCTGCGGCTGCCCGGCAAGTGATTCGTGCCTGGATCAGTTCTAGAGAATTTCTCGACGATCATCATGATCCCGTCATGTTGATGATGGACACTCAGGCGGCGAATTCGTTTGCCCAACTTGTTCGGTCTGCCAGTCCCGAATTGGCGCCGCTGGCGGTTCTGAACGAATTGCTTAGCAAAGGTGTGGTCGAGCCTCTTGATAACAGCTACCTGTTGCTGAGACGCAGTGTTTACAAACCATCGCAGCCCCGACGTCAGAGTGATCACCGGATCAACCGAATACTCGGAGCTGACGAAGCTATTCCTCGTCGGCGCTTCAACGACATTTATTGAAGAATACCGGCCCCCAATGCCGGACAGGGAGACAGACTCAATGAAACGGCAATTCCGCAATCGCGTGCTCGGACTGGCAGCCGGTACGGTGGCCTTCGGTGTGATTTCTGCGTGTGGAGGTGCCGGTGGTGGCGGCCTGGATATAGCAGACGGCGGAATTCGTGGCACAGGCTCGAGCGTTGGGCCGGTTTCGGGGTTTGGTAGTGTATTTGTTAATGGTGTGAAGTTCAGCACTGATCGCAGCGTTCGCGGCGACGATGGTATCGATCAGGAAGGCCAGCTTGTAGTGGGTATGATCCTGAGGGTTGAAGGGGAGTGGAGAGCCTCGGGACTTGGTGATGCTGAAAGTGTCGAATATGACGATACCCTGCGGGGAATTATGCAGGTTGTGAGCCCCTGGGACCCTATAAGCAAAACCGCGACGATCAGAATCCTGGAACAGACCGTCAGAATTGATTCCCAGACTGTGGTCAAGGGCGCGCAGGTAACTGATCTTTCGGGCGGTGATTTTGTCCGCATGTCTGGATGGAGACTCCCCAATGGAGAGTTTCGTGCCAGCTACCTGGGACTCCGGACACTGGACAACAGCGATGATTTTGATGCTCTGAACGAGGTTGAACTGGAAGGTGTTGTTTCTGACTTCACTGGAACCGGCTTCCGCATAGGATCCCAGGTGGTGAATTATTCTGGTGCGATGCTTGACGGGCTGGCCCCGGCATCGCTTCGGGATGGCGTTGCTGTGGAAGTTGAGGGCTATCTCTCCGGCGGCACTCTCATGGCTCAGGAACTCAGGCCAGACGATGCTCGCCGCTACCGCCCTGCCACGGACAATGACACTGAATTCGTAGGGCCCGTTTCAGCTGCCTACAACCAGGCAACGGGTACATTGACGGTCAATGGTGTGCCCGTTCAGGTTACCAGTGACACAGTGTTTGATGGTCTGACAGGGCCCGGCGACCTTGTTCAGGGAGTGCTGGTGCAAGTTGATGGTCGTTTCGAGAGCGATGGGTCGGTTACTGCTGAAGAAATTGAGTCGCGTGAAGCTGACTCGGAAGTGCAGGGTGGCCCCGCGCAGGAAATAGATTCAAACCTGAGTCAGTTCAAAATCGGAGGCGTTCTTGTACAGGTTACGCCACTGACCATCATTACCGATGATGATGATACCCGACTGTCTTTTGGGGCTCTTGAAGCGAATAGTGAGCTTGAGATTGATGGTATTGAACGGGTGAGCGATAACGGTCAGGTTTTCCTGGAGGCCCTGAAAATCGAGCGGGATGATGATTCACCCGATGATAGTTTCGAATTGGCCGGTCGAGTCTCCGAAATGGTGGGTGATCGCATCCAGGTGCTGGGGGTCGAGTTATCTATTACTACTGACACCGAGTTTGATGCAATTTCACGGGGTGAGCTTCAGGGGCTTGTTGATGAGGGTAAACGGCCGAAAGTCGAAGTTGAATATGGAGTTTCAGGCTCGCGCTACGTCATCGATGAAATCGAGCAAGAAGAAGACAATGACGACTGACTACAAAACCTGTACACAAATACGCCCCTTGTCGGTTCGGGTTTTGCTATACATATGGACACGCTTCGCAGGGACGCTGTAGCCGGGACTGCAGGAAGCATGGCGCATAACCATTAGCGGAGTCCGTATGTCTTTTTGTTTCGTCCGGCGGCTGATCTCAAGCCGCCTCCTTCGGCCAGTGTTCATCGTGCTGGTGGTGACAGGTCTGGTTCAGGTGGGGGTCAGTCAGTGGTTGATTTCCAGCCAGGTTGAGCGACTGGTAGAAACCGCAGGCTCAGCTCTTGAAGCCAATAGTGACCAGATCAGTGACTCCTTCGTCGATACCCGGGAGGATGTTCGCTCCCGCCTTGAAACCATGCGGCAGAAGACCACGAATGAATTATCCACCGAACTGACCCGCCAGCAGACTGCTCAACAGGAACGGGTCGCTGGCAACGTTAAAACCGCGGTTATGGCAGAAGCCCAGGGGCTAGCGGATGTGCTTGCGGCTGTGGCCGCTCCATTGATCTGGGACCGTGATGTGCCTCGTCTTACCGACCTTGTGGAACTGGCAGATGCACGGGAATCGGTTCTGTTCGCTGTCTATTACGACCAGTACGGTGAGCGCCTCACCCGCTATGTGGATCGCTCTGATGACCGGGTGCGCAATCTGATGGAGCAGGGGGAAGGCCGTGGTGCGGTGAATCGTGTTCTGGATGCAGCAAGCCGTGACCCGGATGTGGTGATCATTTCCGCGGATATTGCTCCGCAGGGATCGGCTATAGGCCAGCTGAAACTGGGGTTGTCACTTGGAGGTATTAACCGGGATCTGAACGTGCTGGAAGAGGAATTCAGCGCCACAATAACCGGCAGTATTGACGCGCTCCGGGGCACTCTGAAAGCAGAAACCGAACAGGTGAATCAGCGCCTTCAGCAGCAGCTTGCTGCCATGGACTCAGACACCCGGTCAGGAATTCAGAGCACGGTGGCAGCATTGAATAGGGAGGCTTCCAGTCTGTCGAACAGCCTCAGCCTGCTGTTGATCGGCTCGGTGGTCGTGCTGATCGTGCTGGTGGCACTGGTGCTGGGCAGCAGTCTGCTGCCCCGGGTGTTCAGGCTGAGCTCGGCAATCTGGAATATTGCCGATGGTGAGGCGGATCTGACCCGCCGGGTCTCCATGAAAGGAAACGATGAACTCACAGAGATGGCTCAGGGTGTGAATCGTTTTATCGCCCGTATTCAGGAGCTGGTCTCGGACGTTATGGAATCTGCTGAATCGGCTGCGGGCCAGGCTCAGGCCCAGGGTGACATAAGTCGTTCTGCGGTAGCTGCAGTGAATCGGCAGGAACAGGAAGTGGCCGAGGTGTCGGAAACCATGAGTACCATGTCCCGCAGTATTTCCAGCGTGGCTGATAGTATTCAGGATATTGCCGGCTCGGTTAGCAATGTCAGTTCCGAGAGTGAGGCCACGGCCGGAATTTCCCGGGACGTGCGAAACCGGCTGGAGCAGGTTGTCCTGAACGTGGAGCAGGCAGTGGAAGCTGTCAGCCAGCTGGCAAGTCAGAGTAAGGAAATCGGCTCGGTGCTGTCGGTGATTGGTGCCATAGCTGAGCAGACCAACCTGCTGGCATTGAATGCCGCGATAGAAGCAGCTCGTGCCGGTGAGTCTGGCAGGGGGTTTGCTGTGGTGGCCGATGAGGTGCGTACTCTTGCGAGCCGCACACAGACCTCTACCACAGAGATTCAGTCCATTATTGAGCGCTTGCAGCAAGGCAGCCAGCAAGCGGTCAGTGTGATCGGCGACGTGTCGGGACAGGTTGCCGAATCCTCATCGGAATTCCGTCGGGCTGATGATCATTTTGAACGTATCAATCAGCTGCTAAGCAGTCTGCAGGATCGTGCCCTTGCGATATCCTCTGTGGCTGAAGAGCAGGGGCAGCATGCCAGCGAAGTCAGTGTAAGCGTGAACGATATTGCCGCCTCATCCCGGGAAACCGTGGAAGCGATTGAGCGTTCCGATGAAGCCAGTGGTCAGATTGCCCGGACACTTGCATCCCTGAAACATAAAACGTCACAATTCAGGGCATAAGCGAATCAGGGCGCTTGGAGCAACCGGGTTAATACTGCCCTTTTTATATTGGAACTTCGGAGGGTATAAAGGGTCTCAGGCAACCTGAGCGATGGTGGAAGCCTTCGTCTGCCGAAAATTATCGCATTACATCTGTAAAATAAAAGGGATCATAGAATGGGTGAAGCAAAACGCCGCAACCAGACCGGTGCGCCGCAGCCACGGAAAAACAACTCGCGTAAGCCGGTAGTCATTGGTATCAGTGTGCTGGTTCTGGCCGCCATTGTTCTGGGTGCTTTTTTCCTTACGGCAGCTCCCAAACCAACCTCGAGTGATCTGCCGGTAGCTGCACCTGATGCGGAGGCGTTTCCTGCTCAACTGGATCAGTATGGTGTTTCTGTTGGTGCTGACGATGCCCCTGTGGTTGTGCGGGAGTTTGCGGATTTCCAGTGCCCGGCCTGCGGTACTTTTTCTGAAGCCAGTAAACGTCTGAAACAGGAGTACGTAGAGACGGGGCAAGTTCGGTTTGTGTATTTTGACCTGCCGCTGCGGCAGCACCAGAATGCATTTCCGGCCGCCGAGGCGGCGCGCTGCGCCGGTGACCAGAATGCTTATTGGGAAATGCACGAACGCCTCTTTGATTCGCAGTCTGAANGGAATGGTTCGAACGATCCTGTCAGTACCTTTGCCCGCTATGGCAATGATCTTGGCCTTGATGAGCGCCGCTTCCGCCGTTGTATGACCACAGAGCTGCATCGTGAAGCTGTCGAAGACAGCCGCCGTGTTGCCATGCAACTGAAGGTGGCCAGCACACCTACTGTGCTGGTAGACAATATTCGCCTGACGCGCCCGGGTTGGGGTCAGCTTTCTGCCGTTGTGGAGCGTGAGCTTTCCCGCCTCGGTCAGCCCTGACTTGAACATAAGCCAGAGTGGGTTAGAATCAGCGCCCTCTCTGGCTTAGGCCTTCCAGATAAATAAACCCATGCTCCGGATTTACGATCCGGCCCGCAGGAGAATTCCTATGAGCAACAACATTGTTGTCTGCGCACTTTATAAGTTCGCGGTTCTGAATGATTACAAAACCCTTCGCCAGCCGCTGCTGGATATCATGCTCTCCCAGGGTGTGCGTGGGACACTACTGCTGGCACGGGAAGGTATTAACGGCACGATTGCCGGAAGTCGCGGCGGTATCGATGCAGTACAGGCGTGGCTGGCCAGCGATGAGCGTTTTTCTGGAGTTGATTACAAGGAATCGTTTGTCGATATTCAGCCGTTCAAACGCACCAAAGTGAAGCTCAAGAAAGAAATTGTCACCATGGGCGTTGAGGGCATCGATCCGAAGCGAATCGTTGGTACTTATGTGGAGCCCACCGAGTGGAATGATCTGATTTCGGATCCCGACGTAGTTCTGGTGGACACCCGTAATCAGTACGAAGTAGAAATCGGTACCTTCACACACGCGATTAACCCGGCGACTGATACTTTCCGTGAGTTTCCTGAGTACGTGAAGCAGAACCTTGATCCGGCAAAGCATAAAAAAGTTGCCATGTTTTGTACCGGTGGTATCCGTTGCGAAAAATCAACGGCCTACCTGAAGGAGCAAGGGTTTGAGGAGGTTTATCACCTCAAGGGCGGCATTCTGAAATACCTGGAAGAAGTGCCTGAAGAGCAGAGCCTCTGGAAAGGTGAATGTTTTGTATTTGACGACAGGGTTACGGTCAATCATCGTCTGGAGCGGGGTGGTTACGATCAGTGCCACGCTTGTCGTCGCCCGATCACTGAGGATGACAAGCAACACCCTGATTATCAGCAGGGGGTCAGTTGTCACCGGTGCATTGATTCTCTGAGTGATGAACAGAAAGCGCGCTTTGCAGAGCGGGAGAATCAGATGCGCCTGGCAGCAGCGCGTGGAGAGGCCCATGTGGGCAGTGAAGCAGCCCGGATCATTGCCGAACGCAAAGCGCGCAAGAAATCAGAGCGTGAGCTCCAGGCCGAAAGAAGTCTGAAAGGTGAACGTAAAAGCGCTGCCACCCGTTAATCACTTTGAACAGATTTTAACCAGTTACCAGGGGGTTTTCATGAGGTTCAAGAAGACCATTGCCTGTATTGCCATTGCAGCTTCACCTCTGGTCTACGGCCAGGATGGGGAAGACTGGAAAGGCGAGGCGGAGTTCGGTGTACTTATCACTTCCGGCAATACTGAAGAAACCAACGTCAATGGACGGCTGGGGCTGGTTCATGAGGTGGTGGATTGGCGCAACATTGCGGAGTTCAGTTCCAATTACTCTGAAGCCGAGGATCAGACTACGGCGGAGAAGTATAAAGGCTCGGTGGAAACCAACTATAAGTTTGATGAACGCCAGTACTGGTTTCTGCGTGGCGGTTATGAAAATGACCGGTTTTCCGGATACGATTTTGAGTCCACTGTAACCACTGGTTATGGAAACCGTGTCTGGCAGCGAGGGGAGCGTTCATTTCTTGACCTGTCTGCGGGTGTTGGTTATCGCTACAACAAGCTGGACGTCGTAAATTCCGATGGTGAAGACGCCGAGAAGGAAGCAATCGCCCGTCTGGCGGTCCAGTTCGACTATGCGCTTTCTGATAATGCACTGTTTCACCAGAAGCTGAGCACGGAAATCGGACTGGATGAAAACAATGTGATCAGCCAGTCTGAGACAGCGATCAAGGCAAACATTGTAGGCAACCTTTCAATGAAAGCTGCCTATCGTGTAAAACATGTATCCGATGCACCGGCAGGCACCGATTCAACGGATACAGAGACGGCGATCACCCTGCTATACGGATTCTGAGCACAAACCCTAGACTTTATTTCTGAGCCCCAACTCGTCAGGGTAGGGGGTCAGGTACTGTTGCAGCTTCAGGTAATCCGCTGGCTCCCTGCGCTGAGCCATTCTCAGTAAAGTCATGGGCACAACCAGTGGAACTTCTTCCCGGCCGTAGGCTTCAATCTGCTCCACCAGTACCTTGCGGTCCTCGTCTCCTATAGCGTCTCGCAGGTAACCCATCAGGTGTTGCATAACATTAATGTGCGCGCCCCGGCTTACTTTCTTTGTCATCGCCTCCATAAACGCCTGAATGTAACGGCCGGCAATGGCTTCGAGTGCATCCGCTTTGAGGTCGCCCAGCATGGGGCCTAGCTGTCTGTAGATCTTCTCAGAGTGCGCGAGCAGCTGGAATTTGTGGCGGGTATGGAATCCGATAAGTGCTTTTGCCGTGAGGTTCCCGCCCGCAACGTTCTGGAGCCAGTCGTCATAGGCAAATACACGCTCAATAAAGTTCTCCCGGAGAGCGTCGTCATTCAGCCGGCCCTCTTCCTCAACTGGCATCAATGGGTATGCGCGAATCAGCGCTTCGGCAAACATGCCTTGCCCATCTCGCCGCACCACATTGCCTTCAGGGTTGTGAACTTTGATACGTTCCATACCGCAGCTGGGAGACTTGGCCATCAGAATGTAACCCCGCAGGTCAGACAGGTCGGGCAAGATCCGGTCTGTGAATTCCTGCATGGCATCGGTGTGATCTGCAGAGCCCTTTGTTTCTGTCAGACGGATACCTTCCGGGTACTCCCGCAAATGAATGGCAGGGCGGGGGACACCCAGGCCGGCTTCCAGCTCCGGGCATACAGGACGGAAGTCAAAATGCTGCGACAATACCTGCGTGCAGTATCGTGAATGTTTATGGCCGCCGTCATGGCGAACTTCTTTGCCTAAAAGGCAGGTGCTGATTCCCACTGGAATGCCGCTCACGCTTCTCTCCATTATCAAGACTTGTTCTCACGGTGCTTTTCACAGAGTGCCAGAGTAGTAGCGTAGATCTCGCGTACATCCATGGCAAACTGTTCAACGGAAAAGTCTCTGGCGAATTCCAGTGCCTGCCTGGAAAGCGTGTTGCGCAGGTCATCGTCTTCCAGCAAGCGCTTTACCTGCAGACACCACTGGTCCTGCCTTTCCGGTGTTTTGAAGCCGTTAAACCCCTGGCGTACAACGTCATCAATACCGCTGGAGCGAACGGCGACCACAGGAAGGCCCGCGGCCATGGCTTCCAGAATAACCATGCCTTGAGTTTCTGACTTTGAGGCAAACAGAAAAGCATCCCCCAGCCGGTACCAGACAGCTATTTCCTCAGGCTTTACCGCGCCTACAAGTGTGATATGGGTTTCCAGGTTGAGGTCCCGTACCCTGTTCTGAAGGCGTTCTTTCTGATGTCCTTCGCCAATCATCAGGAAGTGAAAGGGTTTGCTTGTTTCCTGCCTCAGTGCATGAACGGCATCGATCATGAAGTCGATATTTTTCTCGTTTGACAGCCTCGATACACTGATGAAAACGATTTCGTCTGTCAGGTTCAGGGCCGTACGGAGCTCTGAGATTTCATCATCTGTTACTGCCTGAAAGCGCTTGAACTCTATCCCTGTAGGCTGCACGAAGGTAGGCGTTTTTACGCCGATCATCCGGAGGTATTCCTCCGTTGAATAGGTTGGAACTATGACTCCATCGCATTTGTTTGCGAAACGTTTGATCAGGGCGTGGGAAATGAAATTGCGGAAGATCATGCCCGGCAATGGTACAAAATGGGCGTAATGCTCCAGTCTGGTGTGGTATGTGTATATGGCCGGGACTTTGAGTCGGTGCGCCACGAACAGTCCGAGCGAACCCAGCCAGAAGGGGTGGTGCAGGTGAATGATATCGGGATGGAAAGCCCGTACCCGTTTACGGATGCGGTAAAGAAAGATGTTGGCCAGCCGGAATTCCCGTTTTTCGCCCATGGCGAGCAGCGATGGCACCCGGAGTACATGTTCCTCAATTTCTGGCTGGTCCTTGTAGCGTGGCGCCACGATTAAAAGCTTGTCTCCCAGGCTTTCCAGGCCTCGCCGCAGCCGGGCGATGGAAATAGGGACGCCACCAATAAACGGCAGATAGTTATTGGTAAACATGGCGACTCTTAACGGCTGTTCCAGCCAGGGCGTTGGATCAAGGTCGTAGTCCGGGTAGTAATTCTTGCCCACAAAAATAACAGTGTAGAGTCTGATTGCTATGGCTGCGAATACGGCCACAATCAGAATAAAGTTCAGGTAACCCGTATAGAACAGGGAATAGACAAAGAACCAAAGGCTTTCCAGGCGTTTGAGAACCGGGTGCTGGCCAACTTCGAGTCGTTGAAGACTGTGGCTGACCTCGCCCTCCGGGCTCACGCTCACCTGCACATAGTGATAAAAGCTTGTGTCGTCGTTCAGTATGAGTCCACCGGCACCGCCGGTGGTAATGAACATTGTATTTCCCAACTGCTGTTCTGAGTACAGCGAAAGATTGGCTGAGAACACCATGTCGATGCTGTGTTTTTCGACTGCTTGCAACAGGGCGCTTCGGAATGCTGGCGGAGCCAGATAGTCTCCGGGCTGATCGAACAGAGCGTTTTGTCCGGGTTTCAGTGGAGGGTGCCCTATAAACAGAATTCTGGCTTTCGAGGAGTCCTGGCTCAGGAGGTCATCCAGCCACCGGATTTGCCATTGCCAGGGCGTTTTTCCGGTACTGTCCAGGAAGATGAGCCTGCTGCTACCCGCCTGAATACTGAAAAAATGGGGCCCGAAGTGATCGTAAAAGCGGTAGCTGCCGAAGTCTTCGTATTCGTGGGCGCCGAATGTCAGTAAGTAGGGAATGCTCAGGTGGCTGAGTGTTCCGTAAAGGGCGCGGTATTTGTCTTCACCACCGCCACTGACGGCATTCCCCGCAGAAATCAGAAAGTCCATCCCCGACCCGTTCAGCTCCGGAATAATCCGCTCTTCAAAAATGCCGACGGAGTTATTGATGTTACCTACCACCGCGAAACTGAACGGTTCTGTAGCCGATACGTTGTGATGAATCCGTTCAACTTCGCCGGTATGCACACCGGCGAAGTCTTCCATGAAAAAATTCAGATAGGCTTTGTAACTCACCAGCAATATCACGATCAGCAGGCAAAGATAGAACAGTAGCTTTAACGGGTTGCGGAAGTTCATCCTGATTTCCTGCGACTGTTGATCAGCTCTCTTTGCAGCACAACGAGTCCTATGGTCATTCCGAGATAGATGGTAATCAGACGCCAGCTTACGATAACCAGAATCAGATGGTTTCCTGAAAGGATACCGGTGAAAAAGCTGCCGAACACACCTTCGGAAATACCAGAAGCACCGGGTGTCGGAGAGAAATACATGATAAATGTTGTCACAACCAGTAGCCCGACAGATACCAGGTAATCAACCTTGTATCCAAGGCTATAAATAAGCAGGGCGGGAAAGCTGAACAGGCTGAGAAGGAATACAGCAGTGAACAGTACTGACAGAATCACAAACAATGGTCTGCCTTGCAGGTAATCGCTGAAGCTGTGCGAGAAACGCAGCATCTCCCTTCGTGCTTTGAACTGCCAGTGCTGATGGCGTATGTCGCTTATGAAGTGCCACCGGTTAAGTGTTCTGAGCAGGCAGCTGAGCGGGGTTATAAGCCAGCGGGTACGAAACAGAAGGATAATGAAGAAAGCCAGGTATAGCAGAATGAGGATGGCCAGTGCGAAGCCGATGTCGCCGGTAATGCTAATGTCATCAAACGTACTCAGAGTAAGCAGGAAGACCGGCGTAAGGGAGAAAATGAAAAGTACGGCCAGCACCGTTCGGATGGTCGTAGCCGCAGTGGCTCTGCCCACTGGCACACCATGGCGATGCAAATACCATATCTGCGCAAAGCCACCGCCGGTAGCCATAGGGGTAACGTTGGAAAAGAACAGGTTGATAAAAACCAGGCGGAATATAACGAAGAATGGCAGCCGGTGCCCCAATGCCCGGAGGGTATAGTGCAGGCGCAGGCCATCAGAAATAAAATACACCAGCAGCAGGGCAGTAACCGCCAAAAGGGTTTGTGGCGAGACCAGCCGGGTATCGAAACTGATACTGCGACCGGCGAACTGATCATACACGGTATAGAGTCCTGCTGCCGTGAGTGCGACAAAAAGCAGGCTGAACAGTACAAGACGTCGCGCAGAGGTTCGTTGCTGGTAGCTGGTGTCAGTATTGTCAGTCATGGGACGCCCGTCAGAATCAGGTGGGCAGTCTACAGGACATCGGCGGCCATAAACCAACATGCAGGACCATGCCCCGTCTTCTGCTCATACGCCGGTGCGCCCTTGAAATCGGGTAAAAATGCACGCAGATATAGAGCCTGAATTTTTAAAACCAAAAAGGGAAATCCCATGCCCAAGCATTTCGAACAAGCCCCGGGCCTGCATGACGGGCCGGTTCCGGAAACGGAAGGCTACGTATTTAACCAAACCATGCTGCGCATCAAGGATCCGGAGCGCTCCATGGATTTTTATACCCGGGTGATGGGAATGCGGCTGGTTCGCAAGCTGGATTTTCCGGAAATGAAATTCACTCTCTACTTCCTTAGCTACCTGGATGACCGACAGGCGGGCCTTGTGCCAGCGGATGACGCTCACCGGACTACCTACACGTTTGGCCGTGAAGCCATGCTGGAGCTGACCCATAACTGGGGCACAGAGAATGACAGGGATTTTGCGTACCACAGTGGCAACGAAGAGCCCCAGGGGTTTGGCCATATAGGTATCGCAGTGCCTGATGTTTACGCAGCGTGCGAGCGGTTTGAGGACCTGAAGGTTGAATTCGTCAAAAAGCCGGATGACGGTAAAATGAAAGGCCTCGCCTTTATCAAAGACCCTGACGGATACTGGATTGAGATATTGCAGCCGGATATGCTGGAAAAACAGCGTAAGAGTAGCTGATCAGATTGATTCCTGGGTGTCGTCTTTCGGGACGGCATCGGGTTTTCCTCCATAGCGCGAAGCCACAACTACCGCCACGGTGAGTATTAATGCTCCGGCAATACCAACCGGCCCCAGAATCTCCTCCAGAAATATCCAGGCTAGCAAAGCAACGAACAGTGGCTCCAGCGTTATGATAATGCTGGAAAGCGTGGCTGGGGTTGTTTTCATACCTGCAAAGAAGCTCACGTATCCGATGCAAGTGGGAACAATGCCGATAAAGGCCACCATTAGCCAATGCTGGAGCTTGAGCCTGCCAATGCCTTCAAAACCACCGCTGAGTATCACCACGGGCAGAAGAATAAGGGCCGCTGTGAAAAAGCAGATGAATGCTGTAGTAAAGACCGGTGTGTCTTTGGAGCTGTAGCGACTTGTCAGCGTAAACCCTGTATAGACAACTGCTGCGAGGAGCGCCATGAGTATCCCCGCAAGGCGCAGTGTGCCACTGGTATCCATGTCGCTGAGCACAAGCATGGCGGTGCCGATCACGGCGGTGATCAGTGCCATGATGGTCAGCAGCCCGGGCTTTTCTCCCAGTAACGGAGCTGCAAGCAGCGCTACCAGAACCGGAGGCAGGCACAGCGCAATGAGCGTGGCGATACCTGCACCAGTCAGATCCACCGCAAGCAGATAGCTACCCTGATAAATCGCCTGAAAGAATCCAAGCGCAGCCAGTGGGGCGAAGGATTTCAAATCAAGTTGCCTGAGGGGCTTGCCTGGTACTTTGACACCGGGGGTGTCGCCCAGCCGTTGTTCTCTGCGCATCAGAAGCCAGAAAAATGGCAGGGCTACAGCCAGCCTGAGAAAAGCCAGAGTGGTGGCTTGCAGCTCAGTTCCGGTAAACAGAAACTTTGCAACGATCCCCGTGGTCGCCCAGAGCAGGGCTGCCAGGGCGATTAGCAGGGCGCCTCGAATCATTCGATAACCAGTACGATCAGTTCTTTGGGGCCGTGAACACCATATGCCAGAGTCTGTTCAATGTCGGCGGTTTTGGATGGCCCGGAGATTAACAGAGCGTTTGTTGGCATGCCAGACTTCCAGTTCTGGACACGCATTGCCTCATGAAATGTTGTGTAAAGCCCGGAGGCTTCCAGCACAGCAATATGGATAGGAGGGACCAGGCTCATGAGCCGGGGTTCGTCCGGAGTTGGCCAGAGGATCAGTGACCCTGTTTCGGCAATACCTCCGCGGGTGGAGGTGATACTGGCATCAACTTCATTGAACAGGTGAGCCTGCCAGCTGGTGACTGGCTCGTCATAGATCAGCAGTTCCGGCAGATCATCCCGCCCGGAATCACGTAATGCGCGCCCGATCTGGTGTGCCGCGGGAATGAGCAGGTTACGGGCGCCACGGGATGAGAGGATTCCGGAAAGCTGTGGGATCCAGGATTCTGGCGTGCACCGGTGAACTTCCCCATGCACAGATTCTATGATTTTCTGAAACTGTTCAACGCGTTCAGTTACTGATGAAGATGGTCGCTCCAGCACTGAAAAATCACACTCGGGCTGGTGTAGTTTGCCGCCGCTGCGCTCGCTCAGGCGCTGTAAAATGATGTCCCGGGAATTCATTGGCTGCGCTCCTTCATGCGTTCATGGAGTGTCCTGGCAGCAAGTTTTGGTGCCGTCCGGTAGCGCGTCCAGCCGCCAAGATTTCCTGGTTGTAGCCTGCGCAGACGTGATGCCACTTTGGTTCCGAGCCGATAAACGCCCGGACGGGCATGCATCCAGCTCCAGCCCTTCCAGACCATGGCTTCCAGAGTGCCACGTTTTGCGCCGTGGCCACGCACTTTAGCGGGGTTCAGCTTGTCGCCATCTACAGATTCCTGACGCAGGCGAACCAGTAAATCCGGTATCGGAATTTTAACCGGGCACACTTCGCCACAAGCACCGCACAGACTTGAGGCGGTGGGCAAGTGCCGGCCTTCATCCAGACCTATAAGATGGGGCATCAGGATTTTGCCGATAGGGCCTGGGTAGGTGGTGCCATAGGTGTGCCCACCCACGCGGGTATATACAGGGCAATGGTTCATGCAGGCGCCACAGCGAATGCAGCGCAGGGTGTCCAGTAGTTCGTCATCCTGATAGATCGATGATCGGCCGTTGTCTACCAGCACCAGGTGCACTTCTTCCGGGCCATCGAGCTCTTCCGGTTTGCGCGGGCCGGAGATCATGTTGAAGTAGGTGGTGATGTGCTGCCCTGTTGCAGAGCGGGTCAGTAGCGCAAGAAGTGGAGCTACGTCTTCGAGCTTGCCCACTACTTTCTCTATTCCGGTAACCGCAATATGACATTGGGGGACTGTGGTCGTCATGCGCCCGTTGCCTTCGTTCTCTACCAGGCAAAGTGTACCGGTTTCGGCGACCGCAAAATTTACACCTGACACACCCACATCCGCATTCATGAACTTTTCGCGCAACTGATGGCGGGCGCTGGCGGTCAGGTATTCCACATCACTGGAGAGATCGGTGCCGGTTTTCTCATGCATCAGTTCGGAAATTTCACCGGTATTTTTGTGAATCGCTGGCATGATGATGTGGGACGGCGTTTCACCGGCAAGCTGCACTATGTATTCGCCCAGGTCCGACTCCAGAGCTTCAATGTCATGGTCATCAAGGTAATGGTTCAGCTCCATTTCCTCGGTGACCATGGATTTGCCTTTGATCACTGTTTTGGCATTCCGGGCAACACAGATGTCCCGGATAATCCGGCAGGCTTCATCGCCATCAATCGCCCAGTGTACCTTGACGCCGTTTTCGGAGAGTTTTTTCTCAAGCTGTTCGAGCAAGTCGGGCAGATTCGCCAATGCCCGCAGGCGGATATTCGCGCCCAGATCCCTAAGCGCTTCCAGATCCCAGCCCTCGAAGGCATCCTTGCGCTTGGTTATCAGCCCATCCATGGCTTTACGGAAGTTCTTCCGTATTTTGGGGTCCGCAATGGCTGCGCGCGCTCTGGGATGAAATTCCCTGACGTCTGTATGGTGAGGAGTCTGAGTCATGAGTTGTCCTCCTTACCTGGATTTGTGCGTTCCCAGAGGAAACTCAGGATATGCTGGCCCGAGAGAGGTTTCTGGTTTTTCCCGGCAAACCCTGCAATGTTCATCAGGCAGCCACAGTCTGTTGTCACGAATGTCCCGGCGCCAGTATCGGTCAGGGTATCCACCTTCTCGCTGACCATTGCTCCGGAAATTTCAGGGTGGCGTACGGCGAAGGTGCCTCCGAAACCGCAGCATTCTTCCGCCCGAACCTGTTCAATCAGATTAACGTTGTTTAACTGCCCGATCAGCCGGGGGCCTACCTCCGCAATACCCATCTCACGGCGCGCGGAGCAGGAAGTATGCATGGCGACATTGGTGGGTTCGCCCAGATCTTCCAGCTTTATGTGGCAGACATTCAGAAGAAAATCTGTCAGTTCCCAGGTTCGGGTAGCTATTCCGGCAGCTTTTGTTTCCTGATCGGTATTCCTGAAAAGGCCGGGATAGTGTTTGCGCATCATCCCGCCGCATGAACCTGAAGGCACTACAATGGGCCAGTCTTCCGGAAACAGGTCGAGCTGGGCTCTGGCAACGGCTCTGGCTTCATCATGATAGCCGGATGTATACGCCGGTTGACCGCAACACGTCTGGTCTTCGGGGAAGATAACCCGGATACCTTCACGCTCGAGCAACTGTATGCCAGCCATGCCCGCATCCGGGTAGAACATGTCCACCAGACAGGTCGCGTAAAAATAAACATGGGAGGGTTTTGGCGGGTAAACCTTGATGGGATCAGCCATATTATGCCACTCAAGCCGGTTAGAATTGTTGTCCGGTAATCATAGGGTGGCTGGTGGAAGGTTGCCAGACGATTTTACAGGGGGATTGTGTGAAGCAGGAAAAGCGGCAGCGGGCAGCCGCCGCTTTGTCAGTAGTGGAGGAGTGTTGTCCTACAACATCTACTTTACCGATATGCGTTCGGCGTTCTTTTCAACCGTGCGCTCGCCGATGCCTTTTACCTTGGCCAGATCCTCTGGCGTTTTAAAGGGACCATTCGCCTCGCGGTAAGCAACAATGGCTTCGGCTTTGTTGTGGCCGATGCCGTCAAGGCTTGTGAGAGTGACAGCGTCAGCGCTGTTGATATTGATAACTGACTGGTTGGCATGAACAGACCCGGTTGCCAGGGTGAACAGCAGTATGAGTGTAGCGAACAGAGGTGTGTGCTTCATGTGAACATGACTCCTGATGCTGAAATGCGTTGTTATGATTTTGAGTCAGAGTCGCAAGACAGAAAGGAGCAAGGTTTTCGGGTTTGTGCGGGTTCAGACAGAAGGGCGAAAGAAGTATGACGACGGTAGCGTGCAGTGCACGGGCAAGGACCACATTCCATGTGATCCTCGGTTCCGTGGCTGACCCCCGCCTGTTCCTTCAGGCTACGGCCCATCCCGAGCGCTTCATCCATGTGCCAACGATCCTTGCTGGCTTGTCATCCCTGACACCAACCATTCTAGCGTGGATGAATTCTGGGCATATGGGATATTGGCTATCGGGCGTGTGCGATATTTCCTACACCGAGCGTACGCTTCTGACTAGTCGTTTTGAGCGACATATCAAAGCGAGTATCCCAGCAACCCCAGAACACCAAGTGCAATCAGGTAACCTGCAACAATGTACTTAAGCAGTCGTGGAACCACCAGGATGGCAATCCCTGCGCCCAGGCTGATGAGTGGAGCAAGCTCGAGGTGAAGTGTCATATCTGTCCTTTAGGATAGTAATTTTCGAAAGGGTGGCGTCGTTTTTTCCGGACACAGTGTCTGGTTGCCCGGTCAGTTTTTATCTTACCTAAAAAGGATAGTGCTTTTAAATTAAAGTGTTATCCATGTGGCATGGTTTTTTCTTGTTATTCGGATGCTGAACAATAAATCCAAGAAGGAGCACCTCATGTCGAACGTTACGTTCAACTGGTTACGTCGTGTCTTTATGCCGGCGCTGGCGGTATCCATTACTTTATTGCTGCCATCTCTGCCTGCCACTGCAGGCCAGACCAATTCCTATACTCTCCCACAACAAGCCTATAACCAGTCCCGTGCCAGGGATTATAAAGTATACGTTCCGGACAATATCCAGTCGCCCGCACCCATGGTGATGGCTTTGCACGGCTGTAAACAGACCAATGATGATGTCCTGAATGACTGGGGCCTGAAGGCCGCCGCCGACCAGTATGGTTTTATTCTCGTCGCGCCCTATATCACCAGTTATGACGGGTTGCGCAATCAGAACTGCTGGGGCTTCTGGTTTGATCATCACCGCCATCAGGGGGCCGGAGAAGTAGAGGATCTGTACCAGATCGCTCTGGAGGTGGAAAGCAACTACGCTGTAGACCCTCAGCGTCGTTACATCACCGGGTTGTCATCTGGCGGGGCCATGACAGTTGTTGCTGCAGTCGCGCACAATGAATACTGGGCGGCAGCTGCACCGGCTGCCGGTATTCCCTATGGCGAGGATGCATCTTCAGTATCCCTGTCTGGCCAGTGTCCGGGGAGTGCAACTTTCCATAGTGTGTCTCGGGTAGTTTCCGATATGGAAGCTGAACTGGATGATGCCTATCCAATTCCTCTGATGGTGCTGCAGAACGAAAACGACTGCACGGTTATAAAAAACTCAGCTGACAACATCCGTGATGCCCACCTCAAAGCCTTCGGTGATCCGGCTTTTGATACCCCTGCCGAAGCAATGGCAGAATCTGCGGCCTGTTCCCCTTACTATCAGAATAACTACAGTTGCACCCGAACCCGGTATACCCGGGATGGTACCAGCGGGTCCCGCTCGGTGGTTGAAACGGTTTACCTCGATGGGCCTCTGGCTACGCCGAATGCCCAGGATACAGATCATGGCCACTATTGGGTTGGCGGTGTGAACGGCAGCAACGGCAAATGGGCTGTGCGAGCAGGACCCAGCTATCCCGATATTATCTGGAGTTTTTTTAGCGCCCATAGCCGCGACGGCTCCGCTCCGGAAGGGTTTCCTGTTATCACTTTGATTGGTGATAACCCTATGACCGTCGCGTTGAATACTTCCTTTACCGATCCGGGGGCAACAGCAGAGGATGCGGAAGATGGTTCCGTGTCGGTAACTGCGAACTGCAGCTCGGTTGATGTGTCTGCCGTAGGCTCATATTCCTGTGTGTACACTGCGACGGACAGCGATAGCAACGAGACCACAGCAGAGCGTCAGGTTGAGGTCTGGGATCCAAATGCACCGACCGAAACCTGCGAGCAGGTGACGGCGTCGCCCAGCGCGCATGTATCTGCGGGCCGTGCCTATGCGGGCGGCAGTTACAATCTCCGGGCCTATGCGAACGGTGATAACGCGGATATTGGCGGCTCGTTTGATAGCTGGAGCAATGTGGTTCTGTATGAAGGTGATCCGGGACAGTGGTTTGCCAGTGAGCCCTCAGCCTGTGGCGGAAATGACAATGGAAATGGTGATGACCCATTTTCCTGTCAGGACTGGAATTCCAGTAACCTGAGCCACAATATGGCCGGCCGCGCTTATTATGCTGGTGGTTACTACAGCACCGGAGGTGATGATTACCTGGGTGCTTTTCCCGGTGGTTATGCCTGGGTCAAGGAAACTTCGGAGGGTGTGTTCGAGCAGGGACAGTGTCAGTAGAAGTTAGCAACAGACTTAAAACAGCCCCATCTGGGGCTGTTCTTCGTTAAAACGAAGGGGTTCAAGGCCTTCCACCCGCTCGCTCAGTAACCGGGTCCAGATCTCGGTGAGAGATAGCGCATCGCCAATGTCCGGCATGTGCAGAAAAAAATAGGGACTCTGCCCTTGTTCAATCCAGGTGCCCACCCGCTCAACCCAGGGGGCGAGATAGCGGCGGTTTGCTTCCAGTTCCGGGTGGCCGATGTAGCGGATTACCGGAGCGGCATCACAGGGAAGCAGATGTACGGGTACCCGGGGTTTCTTTCGTTGGGCTTCAATGGTGATTTCGTTATCTGGAATCGCTGAAAACAGGGCTCTGGTATCCATGCATACGCGTGCGATATTGCGCTCCCGAAGTCCCCGGTTCAGGGCTTTCTCGGCCTCGCCCTTGCTGAAAAAAGCGCTGTTGCGGACTTCCACCGAGCATTTCAGGGGAGCTGGCAAGGCATCAGTAAATCGCCAGAGGTTATTCAGATGCTCCGGACCGAATGCGGCAGGGAGCTGCAATAGAAATGGGCCGAGTACGTCCTCCAGTGGTGCGATAACCTCCAGAAAATCCCGCACAGCCATATCGACACCGGAAAGCAGGCGGTCATGGGTGATGTTGCGGGGAAACTTGAGCAAAAAACGGAAGTCGTTGGGTACCTGTAAGCGCCATTGCTGACACTGTTCTTGGCTGGGTGTGGCATAAAAGGTCGTGTTGCCTTCCACACAGTTAAAAAACCGGCTGTAACGGTCCAGTGGGCTCTTGCCTGGAGGCAGTGCGCCATTCCATGAAGGATGTTGCCATTGAGGACAGCCAAGAAAGTAGGGAGGTGCCATTGCCAGTGGTTCCGGTGAGAAGGGCGTCAGAGTTGTATTACAGTTTACCGTATCCGGAATGACGATGCCGCCTGCCGCTCATGATTGCTACAAGGAGACTGAGGGTGCGCAACAGGCCGATCAAAAGCGGCGCCAGTAACCATAAGAGCCAGCTGCCTATGTAAAGTGCGGGGATAAGCAATAGCAGCCATCCCACAAACTGGACGGCCATTACGGGATAGCCGAGCACGTCCGCCACACCAGCAAACAGGTCGTTGATAATGCTGGGATGGGAGATAACGAGATAGCCCACGCCGATTACAAGGGGCCATCTGGCATAACGGGCGCTACTCAGGACCATTTTTCCGCTGCGGGTAATTCGCGTGGCCAGAGCCGCAGAACGGGTGCCGCGGCTTGCCGTTTTGGTGCTGATCGCAGCTGCGCGCCCAATGCGCAGTACTTTCACCGCACTGGCAAACGCCAGCATATCCACTGATGCCCAGCCAAGGTCACTGGCGGTAATCTCTTTGTCCAGGCGGTAGTTCCGCTCCAGGTCACGTATGCCACTGGTGAAAAACTGATTCACGCCCTCAAGTACCCGCTCGGTGCTGATCCACTGAGTCGTGCCCTGGCTGTCTACAACAAACTGGCCCAGGAAATCGTGGCCTTCAGATTGAATGAAGTTGACAGCGTACCACCCACGTTCTTCTGGCGAGAGGTCCTTGACTGGGGGTGTTGATGGGGCGCCCGTTTCGGGCGTATCGCTAAAGAGTTGCCGGAACGACTGGTAGGACCCGGTGATCCTGTTCATCCACTCAATTGTACTGATTGGGCGGGTTACAAAGTGCTGGATGGGAGGCAGAACATCCTCGCCATATTGCCTTAGAATATCCCGGAATGCAGGCTCGTCAGCGTAAAGCGGAAACAGGTTCCGGGCCATGTCCGGGTAGCGTGTGAACGCAGCCTGAGCCTTCAGGAGCAGAAGGGGGTCGTCTGACATATCCAGCAGCATTGCCTGAATCTCAACGGACTCCTCCTCAATCTCCGGGAAATTTACAAGCAGGTCGCTGGCCTGAATGCTGATCAGCTTCTCCTCAATAGAGACCGGTTCGGCAATAGTGCTGAAGACAGCCGCCATCAGCAGGGCTATACCACAAATCAGGAGTAGCTTTTTCAAATGATCACCACCGCGTATCGATTGTTCATGCTGGTCAGTCTAGCGCGAATGGAGTGGTTTGTAGTTTTTGCACCGGCTGGTTATCAAGGCTTTTCGGGTGCGCGGTCTCCTGTTACTTTTATTGTGCAGCCAGCAGACGTATGGCGCTGGCTGCCGCAGATGTGCGGTTTTCGACACCCAGCTTCCGGAATACCTGCTCCAGATGCTTGTTCACCGTGCGTGGGCTCATGTCCAGAATCTGTGCAATTTCCCGGTTGGTTTTGCCGTTGGCTATCCACAAAAGCACGTCGGATTCCCTTAAGGTCAGCTGGAATCTTTCTCTCAGGGCAGCTGTTGCGCAGGATTGGCTTTGCGGTGTTTTGAGCCGGAGCAGGTACTCCCGACCATCGACCAGTGTCAGGTATTCTATCGAATGCTGGATGTCCAGAGCCTGTAAGGGCATAGAGTGCCCGGGTTCAGGGCTGCGGTTGATCCATTCCGCAAGCCTGGTACGAATTACCTGGAAGTCCGGATGAGATGTGTCAGGAAGACGTTCACAGACCTGCGGTGTTCCCCAGAGCAGGTTGCCTTCATGATCAACGGCAAACAGGTTCTGACCTGCACTGTCCAGGGCGCTTCGGGCGCTTCGTGACATTCGGGCGTTAGCCAGGTGTACGTCCATTCGGGCCAGAAGCTCAGCTGTATTGATGGGTTTTGTTACATAATCGACGCCGCCAGCTTTCAGGCCCATCACCACATGTTCGGTATCACTCAGACCTGTCATGAAGATAATGGGGATGTCGGCGAAGGCTGGATTTTCCGTCAGAAGCCGTGTAATGGTCAGCCCGAGCCCTGTTCCGACACGGCTTTGCCCCGGGGTGCGAATGCGCTCGAAGGGACGGAATATGCGGTCTGCATTTTCCGGAGATATGCCTTCACCGGTATCCTCAACGGTAAATTCCGCAACCTGACTGCGGTATTTCAGAGTCAGGGTGACGGAGCCTCTGTCGGTGTATTTAATTGCATTGGACAGCAGGTTGATCAGAATCTGGCGCAGGCGTTTTTCATCGGTGGTTACAATGTCTGGCAGGGGGTTAGGACAGTAATAGTTAAAGGCGAGCCCTTTTTCCTCTGCTTGCAGGCGGAACATGGTGACAACCTGTTCCATCAGCATGCCAATGCGCACGCGGTCCCTGCGCAGATCAAGTCTCCCGGCCTCGATCTTGGAGATGTCGAGCAGACCTTCGATCAGATCTGCCAGGTACAAGCCGCTACGCCGGATTACTCCCAGTGCTTCCCGGCGATGGGGTGGTACTGAGTCGTCATTTTCCATCAGTTGTGCATAACCAAGAATGGCATTCAGTGGTGAGCGAAGCTCGTGGCTGATGCCTGTCAGATAGCGGCTCTTGGCACCATTGGCAGCTTCTGCATTTTCCTTCGCCTCTTGCAAGGCTTTGTCCGTTCTTTCGTGGGCCGCGATCTCTTCGGTCAGGCGCCGGGTCTGGCGCTGGGATTCCTCTTCCGCCACCAGTCGGCTTGCCTGAGCGAGAACAAAGAGCCAGCAGAAGACTCCGGTAACAATTATCAGAATGAAAAAGACTTTCCACAAAGTCATTGCCAGCAGTTCGGCTTCTGCCAGCGAACTGACTGGTGTCTTGGCGTAAATCAGGGAAAGAAGTGCTGCCGACAGTCCGTTGACCAGAACCAGTAAGGTCAGAAATGACCCGAGACGGGAATGCATACTGTCCAGCAGGAGCTTGGGCATCAGCAGGGCCAGAAATTGCTGAATCTGGTTCCGGTAACAAAATGGCGAGTACAGGTAGTGTTAGCGCTTGGGAAGAGGCGCTTCTGGTTGCAATGATTCAGTACCCCGTTCCCGTGATCAAAGGGCCGGAGGATATCCAGGTTCAGGTGGACCAGATCTGCAAGGCCCTTGCCTCGACCAAAGCGGGTTATCCCGATCTGGATCTGATTGTTTTCCCCGAATATTCCACTCAGGGTCTGAATACAGCGATCTGGACCTATGACGAAATGCTGTTGACCACCGACAGCCCTGAGATAGACCAGTTCAAAAAGGCGTGTGTTGATAACGACGTTTGGGGCGTGTTTTCGCTGATGGAGAAGAACGAGGACCCATCGAAGCCCCCATACAACACAGCCATTATCATCAACAGTGACGGTGAAATCGCACTGCATTACCGCAAGCTGCAGCCCTGGGTGCCAATCGAGCCCTGGTCCCCCGGCAACTATGGCATGCCGGTTTGTGACGGGCCCAAGGGCTCCAAGCTGGCGGTCTGTATCTGCCACGATGGCATGTTCCCGGAACTTGCCCGGGAGGCTGCCTACAAGGGGGCCAACGTGTACATCCGCATCTCCGGTTATTCCACCCAGGTCAACGACCAGTGGATCTGGACCAACCGCACTAATGCCTGGCAAAACCTGATGTACACCATATCGGTCAATCTGGCCGGCTATGATGGTGTTTTCTATTACTTCGGTGAGGGTACTGTCTGCAACTACGATGGTAACGTGGTTCAACAGGGGCATCGTAACCCGTGGGAAATTGTCACGGCGGAGCTGTTCCCGAGACTCGTAGACAAGGCGCGTGAACACTGGGCCCTGGAGAACAATATCTTCAACCTGGGTTGTCGCGCCTACGTGGGCCAGCCTGGGGGGTGCAAGGAAAATTATCTCACCTGGGTCAAAGACCTCGCGGAAGGCAACTACAAGCTTCCCTGGGATGACAAGGTCAAGGTCCGGGATGGCTGGAAATACTACCCTGACGGCGTGAAGTTGGGGCCTATGCCGAAATAGCCGTTCGTGACGGACGGGAACCATGTAGGTAACAGCCAGCCACCTGCCTACGTTAAATGACGTAGGCAGGTGGTGTTATTAACGAATGTTCGCTCCAGGTGGATTCATCAATAGTGTCCATGTTGATGTTTAGTCGACCACGATGATTCGCTGAGGAGTTACCACGATGGCTGAAACCCTGATCAAGATAGACAGAAGTAAATCCGCGTACGAGAACGAGCAGATTCACAACCGCTGGCACCCGGATATTCCCATGGCGGCAACGGTCAAGCCGGGGGACGATTTTGTTCTGGAATGTTATGACTGGACCGGTGGGCAGATAAAAAATGACGACTGTGCTGACGATATCCGGGATGTGGATCTGACTCAGGTGCATTTCCTGTCGGGCCCGGTCGCAGTAGAGGGTGCGGAACCTGGTGACTTGCTGGAAGTGGATATCCTGGATATTGGCGCGTTTCAGGACAGCCAGTGGGGTTTTAACGGCTTCTTTGCCAAGAAAAATGGTGGCGGTTTCCTGACCGAAAAATTCCCTGAAGCCCAGAAATCCATATGGGATTTCAATGGCATGTTCACCAAGTCCCGCCACATTCCGAACGTGGAATTTGCCGGTATGATACACCCCGGTCTGATTGGCTGCCTGCCATCCAAAGAGATGCTGACAGAGTGGAACCGCCGGGAGAAAGAGCTCTATGACACCGAGCCAAACCGGGTGCCTGGGCTGGCTAACATGCCTTTCGCCGATACTGCGCATTTGGGCAAACTGGCCGGTGATGCCGCCAAGGTGGCCGCAACAGAAGCTGCCCGCACGGTTCCTCCCCGTGAGCACGGTGGCAACTGTGATATCAAGGATCTGTCCCGTGGCTCCAAGGCTTACTTTCCGGTGTACGTGAAGGGGGCTGGCCTGTCGGTGGGGGACCTTCACTTCAGTCAGGGCGACGGCGAGATCACTTTCTGTGGTGCCATCGAAATGGCCGGCTGGATTCACCTGCGGGTAAATCTGATCAAGGATGGCATGTCCAAATACGGAATCAAGAACCCGGTATTCAAGCCCAGCACCATCAAGCCCCGTTATGAAGACTACGTTATCTTCGAAGGTATTTCGGTGGATGAGGAAGGACAACAGCATTACCTGGATGTGCAGGTAGCCTACCGTCAGGCGTGCCTGAACGCCATCGAGTACCTGACCAAGTTTGGTTATACACCGGCTCAGGGATATGCACTGCTCGGCTGCGCACCGGTTGAGGGTCATATCAGTGGTGTTGTGGACGTGCCTAACGCTTGCGCGACCCTGTGGTTGCCAACGGAAATCTTTGATTTCGACATCAATCCGACGGCGGAAGGCCCGACGAAGATGGTTACCCCGGGCACCGACGTACCCCTGTCACCAGACAAGGAGTAACAGATTATGCCATTGTATGACTACAAGTGCAGGGAGCACGGTTTGTTCCAGGAACTGGGCGCAGTGGCAGAAGCCGGACACCCGGCAAACTGTCCTGAGTGCCAGGTGCTTTCACCGAGGGTGATTGTGTTGCCTCCGGAGATACTGGCCATGGACCCGGCTCTGCGCAAGGCTCAGGCCCGGAATGAGAAAGCCAGGCATGAGCCGATTATCTCCACCGCTGATCAGCGTGCACGGGATGCGGAACATCGGAAGAGCTGCGGTTGTAAGAAAAAATCAGATGGCAAGCACATGCTGTTTTATACCGCTGACGGAAAAAAGATGTTTCCATCCATGCGTCCCTGGATGATCAGTCACTGACTGATCCAGGTTTAAAACTACACGTTTTGGCCCCTTCGGGGGCTTTTTTGTTTATCACCGACTGTACCGGACTTTGCTGGAACTTATCCCTGCGGGCCTGGAAAACCCTGGAACCAGCCTAAGCTTTCACACAGACAAAAATCGCGTTACCCGTCTCCTTGTTCCAGGGCATGATTTTCTCATAGTCATGTTCGAGGATATGGACGTCAAAGTATGGCTGCAGGATTTTCGTCAGCTCCTCAAAACTCAATGCCACCATGGAATGTTCATCATCCCAGGATTGAGTGACGCCGTCAGTCGTCTTGCTGATTCCGAGTTTCAGAGCCTGTTTTTCACCTTCGCCGCAGTAATGCCATGCAGAGCTGAAGGTAAATGTACTGTCTCCGCTTCTTGCCGTGTGTCTTTCAAACAGATTGTTATCTATTTTGTTTTTATCCACAGAGTTAAAGCAAAACACACCACCAGGTGTCAGTGCCCTGTATGCACTTTCAACGCACTGCTTCAGTTTTTTTATGCCAGCGTTGTAGTGTATGGAATACAGAAAGCAGGTGATCAGATCGGTAGGTTCATCTGTCCCGAAGTTGCACATGTCACCCAATGAAAAGCGGGCCTCCGGACACCGGCTTCTGGCCCTGTCGAGCATGGGCTGGTTTATATCCAGACCACTGCTTTCATACCCGAAATCGATAAAGTGGCGTACGTGGGGACCTGTACCGCAGGCCAGGTCCAGGTGTGTTTTGCCATGGTTCCCGAATAGCTGGTGCAGCCTCTGAACGCTGTGGCTCTGTGCGTGGTAGTTGATGTCCTCACATAATAAGTCGTAATAGCCAGACAGGTCGGTATACAGATGATTTGAGGACATAGGGGCCTGATGGGTTCAGTGGAAGCATTTTGAGAGCGGCGCATCGTAAACCAATCGGGCTGTTTTGCGAAGCAGATAAAGCAACAGCCTACGCCTGGCCTTCAATTGGTGCTTCCTGTCTTGGATTTCGGGGGTAATACCGCTCCGGCAGGCGCTCGATGTGAGGGAAGAAACGGGTGTCTTTGTAGGGCATTTTCATGAAGCCGGATACGCCCAGCCCGGTGATCTGGTCCACCGCAGCCAGGATTTCATCCAGTCGCAGGCGGAATTCCCCTTCTTTGTCCGGATCCAGTAATCGATACTGACTGTGTATTTTGAGATGCAGAGGCAGAGCTTCGAAGATGATCATCCCGGTGTGGCGAATGGTATTGAGCGCTTCAAGAGATGTGATGATGGTTTGCGGCAGTACCAGAAACTCTTCCGGATCTGGACCGTCTTCAAAGTAGGAGTGCACTCGTGACCGGTCTTCTACTTCCGGTGCCGAGCTTACCTGATAGGGTATCCGCATTTCCGGTGGCGCCACGAACGGGTGGTCGGGCTCATCGCGCTCAATGTGTAAAGTGTCCCGGGCATTGAACAGGCAGCTTTTGAAGATACCCTGGCGGTAGATCGCCTGTGCCAGATTTACCATATTGTTCACGGATGTAGTGAACGCTTTTTTAAGTGCCGGGTCGTGCAGGTTCAAAGACGTATCCACGTATATTCCGTCGGCTTCCCAGCGTACAGCAAGCCCGCCTTCAACCGGGTAGCGGCCGAGCCGGCTGACCGCTGCCAGGAATGCTTTTTCGGTTTCTCCCATTCCCTGCATGAAATTCTTGTAGTAGCGGTCAAGCTGCACGTCGTTGACATCGTTCAGAGTTTCCGGTGCGCCTTCCTGGCGGAGAAAGGATTTGCGGGAACTGTAGACTACTGTGTCGATCTCCCGGCCGGAAAGCCGTGTCCACACTGGCACCAGCGGTATGGGAGCGGGTTCGGGTAAGTCGATCATCACCGTTCGGGCCATGCGTGGCATCTCTTTCAGGTAATGGTCACCGGCACGTAAGCGCAGAGTCGGATCTGGGCCCAGCATGCTGTCCAGCATTCGTGCAAATTCCATCGGTAAACCCAGGGACGTGGCGGGTATAGCCTGATGTCCGAATCTGCAGGATTGTCCCGAGGCCAGTGCATAAAGAGTGGCGGCTGCACCCTGTTCATCAAATCTTGGCGATGACAGACCGCCATACAGTTGTTCTTCGCCGATGAAGTAAACGTCGCCCAGACGTGCGTTGGTCTGTTGCAGGTTATCAGACATCAGCTCCATTACATTGGGGCTGAGGAACTGCTGGTTGGCGTCCAGCTGGGCAAATACCGAGGAGCCCCAGTCGATCAGGGCGATGTTTTCATTTTCCTCATCAAACACCAGATTGGAGGGTTTGATGTCACCATGCACAATGGGGCGCTTTCCGTTATCAGATTCCCGCCGCAGGTTGCGCAGAATATCGGCAAGCTGGTCGGCTATGTGGATGATCAGGCGCGGGCTGAGGCGGCCTTCCTGTAATGAAACTTCTTCCAGATTAAAGCCCGGAGCGCGTTCCATCACCAGAATCGGCTGTTTGCCGGCGCGATAGAAGGCGATCAGGCGGGGCACCCGGGGGTGCTCTACCTGTTCCAGAATATAGGCTTCGTCTTCCAGCCGGTCGTGCAAGTGCTGGGGCAGGGTGATGCGGGTGAACTTGAACACATGTTCGAGATCCCGTGCACCTTCCAGAGGCAACCTGCCGGAAAACACGAAGCCATACGCACCCTTGCCAATCATCGCGATGTCGGTATAACCCATTTGCTTCAGTTGGGTCGTACATAACTCAACCCAGTCTTTCAGCTTTCTCGCATCGTTATGGCTTAGCAGATAAACCGACTGCTCTTCCGGGATGTAGAACTGCTGCAGCTGCGATGGTTGCTTCATCGACGATGACTGGTTCGGGTGTGCCATTCTTTCAGCCCATGTGGAGTAGCATCGATTGTGGTGACTCCAGATAACTCTTCCACAGATTGTTGAAGCGGGCGATGGTGCCGCCATCAATAATGCGGTGGTCGCCGGCCCAGCTGATCGTCATGATTGCCCGTTCTACCAACTGCCCGCTGGCATCAAAACGCGGCAGCTTCTGGGTGCGTCCGAGAGCCACGATAGCCACTTCCGGAGCATTGATGATAGGTGAGGCGTAAGTGCCACCCAGTGCGCCAATGTTGGAAATGGTAATTGTGCCACCCTTGAGGTCTGCCTGGCTTACCCGGCCTTCCCTGGCGGCTTCGGTCAGCCGTGTTACCTCGTCGGCGATCTCAAGCAGGGTAAGCTGATCCACGTTTTTGACGTTGGGTACAAGCAGCCCGATTTTGCTGTCCACAGCCATACCAACGTTACAGCCTGGCAGGTAGTGGATCTCGGTAACATCTTCGTTGATCTGACTGTTGAGTATCGGGTATTCCCGCACTGCAAGCGCAATGGCTTTCATGATGAACGGCATGAGAGTGAGGCGGGAGCCCCGGGCTTCCGCTACCGGCTTGAGCTGCTGGCGCAAACTCAGCAATTCCGTAACATCAATATCTTCGCTGAAGTTGAAGTGCGGAATGGTCGATGCGGATGCCACCATGCGTTTGGCCATAACGGCCTGCATGCCTTTGATGGGCTCAATTCGGGTTTGCTGATTCCGGGCTTCCGGCCTGCGCGGATTACTTTCTGGGGCAGGTTGCTCCAGATGTTCCAGTACATCCTCTTTGAGCACCCGCCCGTCCTTGCCTGAGCCTTCAATATCCGCCAGTGCCAGACCGTTCTCACGCACCAGACGGCGCACTGCGGGGCTGGCAGGAATCGCTTGCTGATCCGGCGATGTGGTGGGCCTTGAGACTGACTCTTTTGCAGGCGCCGGGCTTTGGGCAGGCTCAGGCTGTTTTGCCTCAGGTTCAGGGGCGTCGTTTTCACCACTTTCATCCACCAGTTCGAACAGAGGTGCATGAACCTTGGCGATATCGCCTTCTTTCCAATACAGGCGGGTAACCCGGCCTTTGTAGGGAGCCGGAATTTCCACCAGTGCTTTATCGGTCATAACTTCAGCGACAGGCTGATCTTCTTCAATCAGATCGCCTTCACTTACCAGCCACTTAACCAGTTCACATTCCACGATACCTTCGCCGATATCGGGCAGTATAAAATCACTCATCATTGTTCTCCTGTCCGGATATCCGCTTAGAATTCGACGCTTTCCCGAATGGCCTCGTAGACCTTCAGGTGGTTGGGGAAGTGCTCTTTCTCAAGCACCAGAGGGAAGGGTGTGTCCATCCCTGTGACCCGCGCGATCGGTGATTCCAGATACAGGAAGCAGCGTTCCTGAATGGTTGCGGCTATCTCGCCGGCAAAGCCTCCCGTAAGGGGTGCTTCGTGGGTGATCACCAGTCGCCCGGTTTTAAGCACCGATTCAGCAACGGTTTCTACGTCCCAGGGCAGAATTGTGCGCAGATCAATGACCTCGCAGGAGAAACCTTCTTTTTCTGCCATTTCTACGGCTTTGTCGATCACTTCCATCTGTGCGCCCCAGCCCAGCACTGTCACATCTGTGCCTTCCTTCAGGACTTCGGCTTCGCCCAGAGGCAACCGGTATTCGCCTTCCGGGACTTCGCCTGTGGAGGCGCGGTAAAGCCGCTTGGGCTCAAAAAACAGAGTGGGGTTGGGGTCGTTAATGGACGCCAGCAGCAGCCCCTTGGCCTGATGCGGATTGCGTGGCACTACCACCTTCAGACCCGGGGTGTGGGCAAAATAGGCTTCTGGTGACTGTGAGTGGTAAAGGCCGCCGGCTATTCCGCCACCGTAGGGTGAACGAATGGTTAAACCGCCTACGTTAAACAGGTTGCCGGAGCGGTAGCGGAACTTTGCGGACTCGTTAACAATCTGGTCGAATGCCGGGAATATATAGTCCGCAAACTGGATCTCAGCTACCGGGAACGAGCCTTGAGCCGCAAGGCCGTTTGCGAATCCGATAATGCCCTGTTCCACTAACGGGGTGTTGAAACAGCGGTCTTTGCCGTATTTCTGTTGCAGATTGCTGGTGGCCCGGAATACGCCGCCAAAAACACCGACATCTTCACCAAAGCACAGAACGCGGTCGTTGGCCGCCATCGCGATATCCAGAGCATCGTTGATGGCCTGCAGCATGTTCATCTTCGCCATGTTATGCCCCTCCCTGAACCTGGCCAGCCGACTTGGGATACTCGTCCGGATATTTGCGAATATGTGCTTTAAGTTTTTCAAACTGCGCGTTCAGCACAGGTGGCACTTCGTCGTACACGTCTGTTACCAGGGAGTCCAGCGGAGGAGGCGGGCGCTTCTGGGCTCGTTTCATGGTTTCGAGCACTTCCCGGCGCAGACGCTCCTGCAGTTCTTTCTCTTCGTTCTCGCTCCACCATTTCTGCCGGACTAGCCAGTTGTACATGCGCAGAATCGGATCTTTCTCGCGCCACACGGCTTCTTCGTCTTTGCTGCGATATCCTGACGGGTCATCGGATGACGAGTGTGCCGCAAGGCGATAGGTCATTGCTTCAATGAGTACCGGGCGATTCTCTTCTACCGCCAGCTTGCGTGCGGCTTCGGTGGCCTGGTAGACCGCCAGGGTGTCGTTACCATCAACCCGGATGACATCCATTTTGTAACCGTACGCACGGGGAGCCACGCCATCGGCAGCGAATTGTTCGGTTGCCGGTGTGGAAATGGCATAGCCATTATTACGGCAGATAAAAATCACTGGTACGCGGTGCACGGTTGCCATATTCAGGGCAGCATGGAAGTCGCCTTCTGAAGCCGCACCTTCACCGAAGTAAGCCACAGTACAGTGCCCGTCGCCGGCCATTTTCTGCCCATAGGCATAACCTGTAGCCTGGGGGATCTGCGTGGCCAGTGGTGATGATATGGTCATGTAGTTAAGTTTGCTGGAACCATAATGAACGGGCATCTGGCGACCTTTGCCATAGTCCAGTTCATTGCCGAACAGTTGGTTCATGAATTCGTCAATGGTGAAGCCGCGATAGGCGAGGGCGCCTTGCTCACGGTACTGAGCCATGATCATGTCGGCATCGTCCAGCGCGGCGGTGCTGCCGATAATGGAAGCTTCTTCGCCGGTGCACTGCATATAAAAGCTCAGGCGGCCCTGGCGCTGGGCGCCCAGCATGCGCTCATCCAGTACGCGGGTTGTTATCATCGCGTGGTAGATTCGCAGAGCTTTTTCTTTGTCGATATCAGGAGCTTTGCCGCCTTTGTAGAGCGAGCCGTCCTGTTTCAGAAGTTTAAACGTTGGAATGCGGAACTCCGCACCGTCCGTAAAAACAGGTGTGTAAACGGTTTTGGATTTTGTTGTTGTCATAATCCTCGTCCTGGGGTGATGGCTTGAGGAACAGAATGCCCCTTGTGAGGGCATCGTTAAGTTACGGAGCCTTGTTCTGTCTGCCGGTGTTTTGCCAGAGTATAGAACGCTTTATGCAACCTTGCCGGTGTTGCAATGAAGCTCCCGTTGCCAGTCATTCCGGTTTGGGTAAAACCTGTTTAAGTCTGGCAAAGTTGACCTTAACGTAAAGTGTCCGGTTTGGGTAGTGTGCTCTTTCAGATGAGCTATCGCCCCGGAGAGGATAGACTAGCTATTACACTGGGGGCTCCCCCGCATATGACTGGACTCTCGGAAAAGGTAAAGGGATTTTGGAAGCAATGTTGATTCTTCTTGGCGTGGGTCTCGCGCTGTTTATACCTCTGGGTGCTGTTCTTGGCTTTGTGGCGTTTTGCAAGCGGAATGAGCAGGTTACTCGTGTTGAGTTACTGGGGCGTGAGGTTGCTTCGCTGAAGCTTGAAGTTGTCGAGTTGCGCCGGCAAGCCGGACAGGCTTCGCCACCTTTACAGGTATCGCTTCAGGAAGAGATCATTTCCGGTCAGCCGGCTGAGCCTGAGCGTCAGGTCACAGAAGAAATTACGGCGGCACAGTGGTCGGCTATTCCTCAACCGGAAACAAAAACAGAAGCAGATGACTGGATTGAGCCTCGCAAGCCCTCCCGCATTATTGCTGCCCTGAAAGAAAATTGGATGGTCTGGCTGGGTGGGCTGAGTGTGGCTCTGGCTGGTATTTTTATGGTCAGCCACTCCATAAACTCCGGGTTGATTGGTCCTGTTCAACAACTGCTGCTTGCTCTTGTTACGGGTGTTGCCCTGCACGCAGGTGCTGAATTCCTGCGCCGACGTCATAGGAGTCCGGATCAGGTGTTTGCTGCACTGGCGGGTGGAGGCAGCATTACCCTGTATGCTGCAGTACTTGCAGGTGTTCACCACTACGAACTGATCAGCCCTGTCGTCGGGTTAATCGTCCTGGCTGCAGTGTCCCTGATGACCATGGCACTGGCACTGGTGCATGGTCCATTGCTCGCTATCATGGGTTTAAGTGGTGCCTATCTTGTACCTCTTCTGATCGGTGGTGAAGGTGGCAGTGTTGCCTTTGTGCTTTCGTACAGTTTCCTGATTACGCTCAGTTCACTTCTGTTAATGCGCTGGGTTTTTCGTGACTGGCTTTGGTACGCCACGCTTGCCGGCGCACTATTGTGGTGGGCCGTTACCCTGGCCGCATCGCCCTCCGAAATGGCAACGGCCTGTTATCTTGCCGGGCTGTTTATGGTCTTTGCATTTCTGCCGGGTAAGGAACAGGCCCCGCCGTCGCGCTTGCGTGAGGCATTTCTGCCACTACTGGCTATCTGGGGCATCTCGGTTGCTCACCAGGCTGGGGATAACTCATCCTTGTGGGGCTGGCTGCTCGTTCTGCCGGTGGCCTCCCTGATTCCTCAGAGCCGAGGCGTACTCTGGTTCCTGCCCTGGGGCGCGGTTCTGGCGAGCGTCGCTGGCTGGTTGCTCTATGTGGGCGGGATAGACGGAGATTTTGTATATCTGCTGCAGATCCCGCTGAATCAACAGGCGGGTTTTGTCAGTTACCTTATTGCAGCTGCCATCATCACCACTGGCCTTGGTTTGTGGCAGTGGGGTCGCTACGCCGATCAGCGGCGCTGGGCGTCACTGACGCTGCTGTCCTCCCCCTTGTGGCTGGTGCTCGGCTGGTTGCTGCTTCACGGTTATGGCGAAACATCGGTAGTGTGGGCCGTCAGCACTCTGCTATTGGGCGCTGTATATGGTGTCCTGGCCTGGCGAATGGAAGGGAATGCGCGCTACGGGAATGGCGTGGTCTGGTCAGTGCTGGCGGCACATATTTGCTATTCGCTGGCTACGGTTATGGCCTTCCGTGAAGCGTCACTCACTTTGGCTCTTTCGGTTCAGTTCGTCAGCCTCACCTGGCTTGCGCGGCGTTACCAGATGCCGGAGCTGTATATGTTGCTGAAAGGTGTGTTGGCGCTGGTTGTTGCGCGGCTGACCTTTAATCCCTGGCTGCAGGGTTATGACGACAGTGTTCACTGGTCGCTCTGGACCTATGGCGGTGCCACGCTATTGGCGGCTGTTGCGACCAGACTTGCGGACCGGAATCATTCGATTCGCCCCTGGCTGGAAGGTGCTACCTTGCATCTTCTGGTGCTGTTCCTGGGGACAGAATTGCGTTACTGGCTCTACGACGGTGATATCTTCATTCACGAATACAGTCTTGTTGAAGCAACGCTGAATACTTTGCTATGGGGTGCGCTCAGTGTGACCTATGCGGTTCGCGCCAAAGCCAGCCAGTCACTGATCTGGCTCTATCGATTGTTCTCATGGGTCCTGCTGGCGCTTTCCGGGATCAGCTACCTGGCACTGGTGACGCTGCATAACCCCTGGTGGAACGACGGTGTTATTGGCGGTACGCCTGTTTTCAATATGTTGCTACCCGCTTTTGGTGGCCCTGTTCTTCTGGCGTTTATTGTCAGCCGCTTCCCGGAGATTGTCCCCAGGCTCTGGGCTCTGTGCGTCTCGGCGGGGGCCTTCATCCTGTTCACAGCTATGGAAATTCGTCAGTTCTGGCAAGGCAGTGATATGGCGTTGTGGTTTGGCATGACCGAGGGGGAGCTGTATACCTATTCGGTGGTTGGAATGTTTTACGCTATCGCCGCCATTATCTACTCCACGGTTTATTCGGCGAAAAGTGCCCATATTGTGTTGTATAGGGCAGGCATGGCTTTGCTGGGCATAGTGATTGGAAAAATCTTCCTGATTGATATGGCCGGCCTGCAGGGGCTTTGGCGGGTCGCCGCGTTTATGGGACTGGGGCTTGCGCTTCTGGGCCTTGCATGGCTGTACCGAAAAGCGCAGCGTGCCAGTACTCAGGCCCCATAAATCTATTTGTTAAACAGAGATGCAGATTATGACTGATGAGCAGTTGACGAGCGTACTCGAAATGAGCGGCGAAGAGCGATACGACTACTTTCTGAGCCAGGTGATGGAAGAGCGGGAAATCTGGATACTCGTCAATGGGGATAGCCGGTTTTTGACAATCATGTCGGAAGACGATGGGCTGGCACACCTGCCAGTCTGGCCCAGTTCTGAATTTGCCGTAGCCTACGCCAAAGGTTCGGATGACCTGTCTCCGAAAAGCATCTCATTGCCCGACTTCTTCAAGAAGTGGGTGCCAGGTCTGTCGAAAGACGGTCTGCAGGTGGGTGTGTTTCCAGGCCTGGACAAAACGGTGTGGATAACCGAAGCGGATGAACTGAAAAAAGATGTGCAAGACGAACTTTCCAGTTTTTAGACTGGTCGATTCAACATGCTGTGAGGTGAAGTCATGAGTGATGACGTTAAACATGTAGTCTGTCCTCATTGTAACAAGACAAACCGTGTGCCAGCGGATCGTGTGACAGCGGGAGGGAATTGTGGTGCCTGCAAGCAGCCGTTATGGCCAGGGGGAGTGTTGGAGCTGACCTCGCAGAGCTTTTCCGCCCATACGGGGAACAGCGACTTGCCCGTGCTGGTGGATTTCTGGGCTAGCTGGTGTGGCCCCTGCAAAATGATGGCGCCACAGTTCGAGCAGGCGGCAGCGGGCTGGCGGGGCAAGGTTCGGTTTGCCAAGCTTAATACTGAAGAGCATCCGGGCCCTGCCGGGAAATACAGCATTCGCAGTATTCCGACATTGATTCTGTTCCGGAATGGCCGTGAACTGGCGCGCCAGAGCGGAGCCATGAATCAGGGCCAGATAAACCAGTGGCTGCAGAGTAACGGGTGCTGAGGGTGCCAGGTTGCATGCTTGCGATATGCAGCGAAGAGGCGTTGGTGAAACTGGTAAGTACGAGTAGTGCGGTCCTTGTATTGTATGGTGGAGAAGGTTGTGGGGTCTGTCAGGCAGTTAAACCCCAACTGGAAAAGCTGGGGCGGGACGAGTTTCCTGAACTGGTGATGCTCTATGTGGATTGTCAGGCATCCGCGCCTCTGTGTGCTGCCCGTGGTATTTTTTCCTTGCCAGTGATTCATCTCTGGTTTGAAGGCCAGCGTTTTGGTGAGTTTGCCCGAGTGTTTTCCATTGGCGAAGTTCGAGCTGCACTGGAACGGCCGTACAGGCTGGCAATTCAGCAGGGCGCCGCTGGACAGTAAATGACCTGGTCACTTAACGGTCATATTTGCCGGACGCCCGTTTTGACTGGCTTGGCCTTGCTTGTCCCGCACCTTTTCACAAAGTTATCCACAGAATCACGGGATAAGTTATCTGCGCTCTGGTTCTGTTTGGTCTGTCAGAAGGTATTGCTTTTCTTCCGACTATTCGGGCGGAGCTATCGCTGAGCCTCTGTTCATAGCGGCATCACGGGCTTCGCGCCGTAAAACTTTGCCAACAGGACTGCGAGGAAGTGCCTTGACCAGGTGGATGTATTTGGGGGTTTTGACCGGGCCTGCCAGTTTTTTGCAGTGGGACATTAATTCCTCGGTGGATGCCGTTTCCCCGGTCCGAAGTTCTACAGATGCTTCCAGCCGTTCTCCCCAATAGTCATCAGGCACGCCAAAAACAATAGAGTCTGACACGGCAGGATGCTGGGCGAGTACCGCCTCTATATCAGCTGGATAAACATTAAACCCTCCGGTGATCACTACATCCCGGATACGACCTTTGATAAAGAGAAATCCATCGCTATCAACCATGCCCAGATCCCCGGTGTGTAACCAGCCATCGCGAATGGTTGCTGCTGTGGCTTCCGGCATCTCCAGGTAACCATCCATGAGCAGTGGGCCTCGTCCACAAATTTCTCCCAGCTCATTGTCAGGAAGGCATTGTCCATCAGGATCCAGAATGCCGAGTTCTGTCATTGGTCCTGCTTTCCCGACAGATGTGAGACGTTCACCCTGGAGTTCGTTGGCTGTGCCCGCTGCCAGCATCATAGGGGCTTCAGTCTGACCGTAAATGGCTTCCACAACCGGCCCGAATAGCTTCCGGGCCTCCAGTAAGCGAGCAGGAGAAGCAGCTGCGCCGCCCCAAATCAGATGCTGAAGAGAGGCCACGTTCCGAGGGGAGCTTTTTTGCTCATCAATCAGCTTGTAAAGCAATGTAGGTGGTACCCATGTTGCGGTAATCTCCTCATTTTCAATCAGATCGAGAAGGCTTCCGGGGCTTGAGTCTGCTGTCATTACAACAGCTCCGCCAGAGGCCAGTATGGGGAGAATAAATGCGCCTGCGGCATGGGTCATTGGTGCTGCACAGAGATAACGATCTTCGGAATTCAGGTCGAACTTGAGTAACAGGCTGTTTACCATCGTATTGACACACTGAAACGACTGCATAACCCCTTTTGGTACGCCAGATGACCCTCCTGTAAACTTGATGCCACTCATGTCCTTCAGTTCAGCTTGCCACTCGGGTGCTTTCCCTGCGTATTTCTGTTCGAGAGCTACCATTGCCCTTGCATCATCTGAATCTGCGCCTGCCACAAGAACCGTTCCATCAAAACTCAGTACTTTGTCCAGGTAGGCCTTGTGAACTATCAATACATCAGGCTTAACAAATGAAACCTGCGCATCAAGTTCGTGGGCCGTGTTGCGTATGTTTAAAGGCACCACTACTGAACCACTGGCATGGATGGCCAGCAAAGCTACCAGCATTTCCAGGTCGTTTGGCCCGAGCATGGCCACTATCGGGCGCGGTTTTCCAGCAACAGCCTGAATGCCGCAGCCCAGGGCATCGCTACGCACGCCAAGGGTGCGATATGAACAGCGAATGTCCCCATCAATTGCGGCAGTGGCATCAGGAGAGCTCAACACTGTTTTATGCAGGAAATTAATCGGGAACATTGCGTCTCCAAAGTAGCTATTGATTGGCCTGTTCACTTTCTTTCCCATGGGTAGCCGTCGCTATTGAGCTCATCCCGGTATTTCCTGAGAAGTATCTGATAGTCATTCCAGATTTCCTGTCCATCAAAGCCAGCTTTGTTCATATCGTCGACCCAGCCTTGTATATATTTTCCGGAGTAACTCATCAGTCTTGATCGTTCTTGTTCGGACCAGTGAATCACCTCTACCTTGTTTCCAAGTTCACCGGTAGGCAGTTTTTTCTCTACGTCCATGTTTTCTTTAATGACGTTTTCTGCGTAGAAATCGATCATTTCGCTCCCAACCGATCGCATCAGATTCTGTTGCTGCTGGGTTAATTCATCCCAAGCCCACTTGTTCATAACCATGGCCATTCCGGCTATCTGTCCCCAGTTAAGAGCGGTAACGCTATCTGCGACTTCTGCTGTTCTGAAAGCACGCATGGCGTAAAAATATCCTCCAGAACAATCTATAAGTCCTGTATCCAGTGCCTGATAAACTTCGCCGTAGCCAAAATTAACGAGGTTTGCGCCGAGGTCCGATAATATTTTTCCATACAGGGCTGATGCGCGAATTTTTTTACCTTTAAAATCATCCAGGGATTTTATTCTGGTATCACCCTGGCATTCGAACTGAAGGGATGTTGTCGTGTAATTGGTGATATACACAACTTCATTGTCAGAAAAGGCTTTTTTCATTTGATCGTTGGTTGTCATAAGATCGTACATGGCCCGCATTCCGACCCAGGCGTCAGATTCGGTAACCGGTATGTCGCCAACGCTCAGAACCCGCATTTTTTGGGGATGATAGGCCGAGTGAACGGTTCCCAGGTCAGCAGTACCTCCGGCAACACCTTCCAGAATGGAACCATACTTCATTAAAACACCACCCCAGTGGACATCTATACTCAGTTCGCCATCAGAACGACGGTTTATTTCATTTACAAAGTGGTTTAATGCTTCTGCGCGAACGCCCCGGTTTGGTGTTCCCTCCGCATAGCGTAGGTTCATTCCTGCAAGAGCGTTTCCTGCAATTAATGATGTAAACAATGTAAGTAATATAATTAAATTTATTTTTTTATTTGTTTTCATTATATTGCTCTCGGTTTTTCATGTGGGGTTTTTTATTGTTTGTTTAAGCTATTTCAATTATTTTTTTATAGCAAATATATATATTGTATATAGCCTATTCAGTCAGGGTATAGGGAGGTGCTACACTGAAAAGCATCATACTCATGCCCGGCGGGTACGAAAGCAGGCAGTCAGGGAGTCTTTATCGTGGGAACATTGTTGATAATCCTTGCCATTCTTTTATTGGCGCTGGTGATAATCCTGCCTCTTGTTGAGAAATATGCACCGAAGGGTGAGGAGCGCAGCTATGGCAAGCTTACAGGTTACATTTTGCCGCTGGCAGCCGTGCTGATTGTCGTGCAGATAGTCCGGTATTATTTTTTCTGAATATTACGGATAGCAGGTCTGTGATGATGGCTGAACGGGTTTTTTCCGTCAGCCTTTTTTACACTTCCGTTAAACCAGGCTTAGCCGACGCAACCCAAGTGCTCGCAGCTTCACCATAAATGGACTTCCGGAACGAATATCGCATGCGCACAGGGCAGGATCAGCCTGAAAGGAAGCATGCATCATGAGCCAGTTCCACCCCATCATTTATGTCCGTGGCTATGCCATGACCGACAGTGAAATCGCCGATACTGTATCCATGCCTTATATGGGCTTTAACCTGGGCGCGACAAAAGTACGTCAATCCTGGGATGGGGCTGTTTACAAGCAGGTCTTCGAATCGCCAATGATGCGTCTGATGAAGGATTACGGTTATACCGATGCCTTCTCAGATGGCGCTGAGATTGATAGGGATATTACCCGGAAAAGCGTCATTATCTACCGTTATTACGATCAGGCAGACAGAGATTTTGGTGAGGGGAAACCACTTTCCATTCCTGCCGCGGCTTTGCAGCTCCGGGATCTGATTCTCAATATCCGGGAGCGGTTATGCGGCGGTAACCCGAAACTGCTGGAAGAGTTCCGGGTGTCCCTCGTAGCACATTCCATGGGAGGACTGGTGTGCCGGTGCATGCTGCAGAATGACGGGATCAGTACCCCGGCAGTACGGGAAATGGTTGATAAGGTGTTCACCTACGCCACGCCACATAACGGTATAGAAATGGCCGGAATCAATGTGCCTTCGTTTCTCGGGCTCTGGGATATCAATAATTTCAACCGCGAAACCATGGCGGGTTATCTGGGGTTGGCTGGCAGGCCGGAGCGGGTGGATTCGCTGGATGGGAAGTTCAGCCCGGATCGGTTTTTCTGTCTTGTCGGAACCAATCAACAGGATTACGGGGCGGCCAAAGGGGTGTCAAAGTGGCTCGCCGGCAAGATGAGTGACGGCCTGGTTGCCATTGAGAATGCCAGTGTCCGGGGTGCTCCCAGAGCCTTTGTATACCGCAGCCACAGTGGCCCATATGGGATTGTTAACTCCGAAGACAGCTACCAGAACCTGGTGCGGTTCCTGTTTGGTGATGTCCGTGTCGATGGTGTGATGGATGTTGAGTCGTTGCCACTGCCACCGTCTGTTGAGAAGGCGAGGAGCGAGGGCAGAAGGGTCCGGGCGTCCTATTATTTTGAGGCCACTGTATCGCCCCGGGGCGCCCGCAGCTATCGGTTGACGGAGAGGCGCAGGGAAACCTTCAGTGCGGTGCTCCGGAAGTTTGATGAAATGATGAAACCAGAGCAGGCCGGCCTGGATTCGGCTCGTTCTCCTGTACTTTTTTCTACTTTTCTTGATAGCTCGAAAATCACAGTTGAGCGCGGGCGAACTCTGGTGATGACCGTTGACCTCGCTGTATCTGCAACAGATTACTTTGTTGATGGTGCATTGTGGACCGAGCACAGGGTGGAAGGTGAATATCTGTACCGGGACACGCTCACACTGAAAATGACCCCTTCCGGAGATGGCTGGAATCTGCGTTATGTCACCACGGACGAACAATGGAGTGAGCGTGGTGGGAGCAAGGCTGAGTTCGATGGCGACAGCTACCTGATCCCCTTGTCTTCAAAGAAAGGCTTTGGCGCTCAGTTGCGCATGACACTCAAGCACCGTAACTGATCAGTTACGGAAGAAACCGGCAGTCGGTGAAGAATGATTTGTGGCAGGAGGCATAAGCTGGCAAAGTTCTGCGAATTCAGATCTAACTCCACCGAGAGGAAATGCTGGTGACGAACTTTGTTGATTACTCGCTGAATGATGGTGTCGCAACAGTCGTTGTTAATAATGGCAAGGCGAATGCCCTCAGCCATGAGGTTTTTGAAGAGCTGAACAAGGCTCTGGATCAGGCCGAACAGGACAAGGCCGTGGTTATCCTGACAGGGCAGCCGGGTATTTTCTCCGGTGGCTATGATCTGAAGGAAATGCAGAAGGGCATGAAGGAAGCGGCTGCGCTGGTTACTGTTGGCTCAAAATTCACCCGTCGCCTGGCTGCGTTTCCGTTGCCGGTCATAGGTGCATGCAGCGGCCACGCCATCGCCAAAGGTGCCTTTATCATGCTGTCTGTGGATTATAGGATTGGTGTTGAGGGCAGCTTCAAGCTTGGGCTTAATGAAGTCGCTATTGGAATGACAATGCACCACGCGGGTATAGAAATTGCCCGGCACCGTCTGGCACCTGCCCATTTTTACCGCTCGGTTATCAATGCTGAGATCTATAACCCTGAGGGCGCAGTGTCCGCTGGTTTCCTTGATGAGGTTGTTGCGCCAGAGCAGCTTCTGAACCGCGCTAACGAACTCGCTCAGTCCTTCCGGAAACTGAACATGAGAGCGCATGCTCAGACCAAACTGAAAACCAAAGCCGGTTACCTGGAGCTGCTGGATCATTGCATTGAGAAGGATGCGGAGAACCTGGGCCTTACCGCATAACGGGCAAGCTAGCGCTGAGCCAGTTCTCCAGGATCTATTCTGTAGAAGTCGCAAAGCAGGCCATAAACTGCCGGCTGCTGTTCTTTCAGATGTTGTGGTTGCTGATAGAAGGTTTCTGTCAGGACAGCAAAGAACTCTGCGGGTTTTGTTGCGCCATAGGGGTCCAGCCAGCTTTTGCGGCGATACCTCAATGAATGCCGAAGGTTGTCATAGGCTATGGTCATGGTCTGCTGCCATTCCTGGGCTTGTTCTCCGCTCAGGGGTGGTGCGCCGTCTGCGGTACCGTCCAGATAGTCCAGCTGGTGAGCAAACTCGTGGAGGATCACGTTGTGCGTGGCTTCGGGGTGCATGGCTCCACTTTCACATTCCGACCAGGCCAGCACGACCTGTCCCAGAGAGGAAGCCTCTCCCGCCCGCACCTGATCGCTGACACCAACCACCATGCCGTCACGCTCCGGAGCCTGCACCCGGTAAACATCCGGGTAGACAAGAATGCTGCGAACTCCATCGTAATCTGCATATGAACGCATGACCGTCAGAAGGCATGCATGCCCGGCTACAGCTACCCGTACGCGATCATTCACCTCAAATCCGTCGCATCCGTAGAAATTCTTTTCTGTGAGGAACAGTTGTACCTGCTTCTCCAGGATCTTCTGAAGGTCTTTTGGCAACTGAGGGTACAGAGGTACGGTTGATCGCAGATGTTTTCGCCAGGCTCTGGGGAAGGGTTGTTTCAACTCACGTTCCCGGCGCCAGGATCTGTAGAAGAACAGATAGAAAATGGCTGAGGCGATGAAGGCAGCGGCGAAGACGGCAAATACAGTTGGGGACGACATCCTTTATAAACTCGCGGTATAAATATAACGTTCACTCTAGCATATACAGATTGGCCAATTGCTCCAGTGGCATCTATTATCAACCGCTTGGCAGCAAGTCGTTTGGTGTTTCTTCGGGGAGCGTGTTCTCTGCGCCTTCTTTCGGGGCTGAATTGACTGTGTGGCTGGGTCGCAAGCGTCGGTAGCAGGGGTGTTATGCTTCATGAGATGAGTATTGGTGGGATGTTGTTCAGCCCATTGCTGGTGATCGCGCCTCTGGCGTTTCTTCTTGCGGCTGCTACGCGAATGGCGCTGCATTATCTGGAACTGCGCCGGTATATCTGGAAGGAAGCCTGGTTTGATGTGGCTGTCTTCGTCTGTTATCTGGCGGCTATCGTTTATCTGTTCGGAGATTAGGGCTTTCATGGGAAAACCGGCGCGTATTGGGCTTACATTACTGGTGGTGGCTGCTGCAGTCGCAGCCGGAATCTGGGTATGGAATTACTATCTCTATTCACCCTGGACCCGGGATGGCCGGATTCGGGCAGATGTCATCACGATTGCCCCTGACGTTTCCGGTTGGGTGACGGGGCTGAACGTGAAAAATAATCAGGCTGTCAGCAAGGATGATCTTCTGTTCACCATTGATGATACACGCTACCAGGCGAAATCCGCAGAGGCCGGCGCCCGGCTGGTTCAGGAGCGCATAGCCTGGGAACTTGCCAGACATGAGTATGAAAACAGGCAGCAGGTGGCAGACCGCCAGTCCGTCAGCGAGGGGAGCCTGGAAACCTTCCGTATCCGTGCTGAATCCGCGAAAGCCAGTTACCAGCTTGCACAAGCCGAATTTGATACGGCGCGGATCGATCTGGAAAGAACAAAAGTACTGGCACCGGAAAGCGGCACAGTGAACAACTTTGCTTTGCGTCAGGGCAACTATGCCACCCGAGGGGAGGCTGCCTTGTCGCTGATCAAAAGCGACTCTTTTTACGTGACCGGGTATTTTGAAGAAACCAAACTGCAACGGGTGAAGGTAGGGCAGAAGGCCCGGATTACTCTGCTCTCCGGTAACGAGAAACTTACCGGAGAAGTTGTCAGTATTGCCCGGGGCATAGCTGATTCAAATACCCGCAGTGATAGTCAGATGCTGCCTCAGGTGCAACAGGCTTTTAACTGGGTGCGCCTTGCCCAGCGAATTCCTGTAGATATAGCCCTCGACCCGCTCCCGGAGGGTGTAAATATCAGCGCAGGTATGACAGTTTCCATTTATCTGGAAACCGAGTAACGGTGCTCCCTGTATGACGCTCCACCCGCTGCTGGCCCAGCTTCTGATGCCTGACAGGAGTGCTGTGATATTTGCCCTGAAAGGGGTGATCTCTGTGGCGCTGGCATTGTTTGTAGCTATGTACCTGCAGCTTGATCGCCCCTACTGGGCACTGGTATCTGCCATGTTTCTGCAGATCCGTCCGGAAAGCGGGCTGGTGACTGAAAAGGCTGTTTGCCAGATTCTGGGGTCGGTGGTGGGAGGTGCCGCGGGGATTCTGATTCTGGCGTTTTTCATGCCATACCCCTTGCTTGCTCTTGTCTGTCTTACGCTGTGGATCGGCCTGAATTCTGCAGCATCGTCCATGGTGCATAACCTCAACTTCATTTATGCCTTTGCCATGTCAGGAATGACAGCGGGTCTTGTGGTCTTGCTGGTGATGGCAACCTCTAACCTGGCAGATAGTCGTGCAGTGTTCGAAATCGCCCAGTCCCGTATCAGTGAAATCGCTGTGGGCGCTCTATGTGCGATGCTTGTCAGCCAGTTGCTGTGGCCTGTCACGGTTAAGGATAGCCTGCGCAGTCATGCCCGTGCTGTCATCAATAAAACCCTTGAATACCTCTCTCTCGAACTGGACCCGGACAGCACTCACGAGCAGCGTCACCAGCATGCCGATCAGATACTGGAGAACCTCGTTGCGCTGAACGACGATTCCAGCGCTGTCGCTTATGAAGGCCCCGAGGGGCCGGGGCGGAGCCGGGCGGCAAATCTGCTCTGTAACAAGGTGATGTCATTGCTGGCTGTTACACAGATCATGGGGCGTTTTCCGCGCAATCACCCGGATCTGGTTTCGCCGGCCTTCAGTAAATTGCTGGAAGACATGCGGGCTCATTTTATAAAGATCGCTGAAGCGGACAATTACGAAGCATCTTACCTGGAGGCCCAGGCGTTGAGGCGCGCTTTGCTTGAGCATAGGGCCGCCTATGAAAATGAAGCCGCTATTGTGATCCGTCTTACTCACACAGCCGCAGAGTTGGTGGCGGATCTGGCGATGGTATTACGGGCGTACAACGCGCTTGAAAACCGGGACCAGACACTGCTGAAAGCTTCCAGGCTGAAAACTCACCGGGATCCATTGATCGGTGCCATTAACGGTTTCCGGACAGCGGTGGTTTTCATGATCGGGGCAGTGGTATGGCTGAATACCGGCAGCCCTGCAGCCATTATGCTGATGATTATGCCGGTTGTATTTTCGGTGATGTTTGCCCGGTTTTCCCGGGTGGTACTGACCTCTATCTTGCGGCGGCTGCTACTGGGAGTTGTAGTCGCAATCCCGCTGAGTCTGTTTTTCGGATTGGGTCTGTTGTCGAGCAGTGGCGGAAACTTTGAGTCGCTGATGCTTATACTTGCTGGCCCTTATTTCGTCGCACTGCTGGCAATTGCAAACCGAAAAACCCTGCCTTACGGTTTGGGCTTGTGTATTCCTTTCACGCTTATTGTGCAGCCGGGCAACCATATGACTTTCAATATGGAAGTTGCGACCAGTAATGCTTTGGGGTTGTTTGTCGGGATCAGCATTCTTTACTGGGTATTCAAGCTGATTACACCACCGGACAGCCAGTTGATGCAGCGTCGTTTACTCAAGGCAACGGCCCGGGACCTGGTCGGCATAGACGACCAGCGCCGGCCGGAAAACTGGTTTAATGGCCGCATGGGGGAACGCCTTTTGCGGCTCGCCAATTATGATCAGGAGTCGGGAAATCCCAGTCGTACCATGACGGATCTGGGCTTTACCGGTTTGAATATTGGCCATATGTCTATCCGCCTGCGTCGGCGGATCAAGAATCATCGAAATACCGTTGTGGATGGCAAACTCGCAGAGTGGCAGCAGGTGCTGGCAGATACCTATCTGATGAGTGCCCGTGGCGATATGAACTCCCGGTTCAGGGAAGCGAGCGCCGGACTGTTGGGCGCTATCTATGATGCCAAAGCGCCGGATGCCCAGACAGCTACTATTGAGGGTATGTTCGAACGCATGGCCCTGACGTTTGAACGTACTGCCCGGACGTTTCACCAAGTTTAATCTGCCGATAAAGGAGTGTTGCCGTGTCACGATCGGAGCAGTTTGCCAGCGATAATTACAGTGGTGTGTGCCCTCAGGCATGGAAAGCGATGGAGGCAGCAAACCGTATGGATGAACCTGCCTATGGAGAAGATAGCTGGACGCAACGGGCTTCAGATGGGTTGAGGTCCTTGTTTGATACAGATTGTGATGTCTACTTTGTGTTTAATGGCACAGCAGCCAACTCGCTGGCTTTGGCATCCATCGGGCAATCGTTCCATAGTGTTATCTGCCATGAGCTGGCCCATATTGAAACTGATGAATGTGGTGGGCCGGAATATGCTTCCAACGGTGCCAAGCTCCTGCTGGGTGAAGGTGAAAACGGGAAGCTGACTCCGGAAAGTATTGAACATCTGGTCACCAAACGCAGCGATATTCATTACCCCAAACCCAAGGCGCTGAGTATTACTCAGGCAACGGAAGTCGGCACTATCTATACCCCTGACGAACTTCGCGCCATTCGTGTGCTGGCGGATCAGTACAAGCTGAATATCCACATGGACGGTGCCCGGTTTGCGAATGCTGTTGCGGCGCTGGATGTGCACCCATCGGAAATTACCTGGAAAGCGGGTGTCGACGTGCTGTGTTTCTCCGGAACCAAGAATGGTCTGGCTCTGGGAGAAGCTGTGGTGTTCTTCAATAAAGCCCTGGCCGAGGACTTTGAATGGCGTTGTAAGCAGGCGGGACAGCTTGCCTCAAAAATGCGGTTTATTTCCGCGCCCTGGTGTGGGTTGCTGGAGAATAACGTGTGGCTGGAAAACGCACGCCATGCCAATGCCAGTGCAAAGAGGCTTGCGGACGGGTTGGCTGGACTGCCAGGAATCAGGCTCAGGTATCCAAGGCAGGTAAACGGAGTGTTTGTAGAAATGCCCGAGGCCTTGCAAGCCGCGCTGCGGGCCAAAGGGTGGCGTTTCTACAACTTTATTGGTGGCAGTGCGCGCCTGATGTGCTCCTGGGCCACAACACCGGTGGTTGTTGATCAGTTTCTGGCAGATGTGCGCCAGTTGCAGTGCTGAGTTACGATGCCTGCGCCGGAATAACTCAATATGGCCCCAGTGAGAGCTCTGTGAGGGTCGCCAAAGAGATTGTTCCGGTTAGCGGTTTACCCGCCTGACGATTTCCACCACACTCTGCGTTATTCCCCGTCAGGAACTCTTAACTATGCTGAGGCGCACATCAATCTCATTGGAGGTGATCCGGTGAGGGCTCTGTTTCACCGCTATCTGAATACTTCTTTAATTCTGCGCGTAAGTATCGCCCTGGTGCTGGGTCTGGCAGTGGGGTTGATTGGTGGGCCGCAAGTTGCTGACTGGCTGGCGCCCTTTGGCGAATTGTTGCTACGGCTGCTCAAGTTTCTTATCGTGCCTATCGTGCTGTTCACGCTCATGGTGGGTGTCAATCAGGCCAACATCGGCAGCATGGGCCGGGTCGGCCAGAAACTTTTCGGGTTCTATGTTTTAACATCCGCGCTGGCCATTGTTGTCGGTCTGGTGGTTGCAAGTTTATTCGAGCCCGGAAGCGGGATGGCGCTCGATGAAGACGCAGACATAAACGTACCGGTAAACCCCGGGTTTGTGAGTGTGTTGCTGAACGTCGTCCCCGACAATATTTTTGCGGCGTTCACCGAGCTGAATCTGCTGGGTATTATTTTTATCGCCATTGTTTTTGGCATTGCGTTGCTTAAATTGCGGGAATCCGAGGCGCATGCAGAGCTTGGCGAGCACCTTTTCAAGGTTGTTGAAGCGCTTAATGAGGTCACGCTGAAGGTTATGGCTGGCGTGCTCCAGTATGTGCCCATAGGGGTGTTCGCGATTGTTGCCAAGACAGCGGGCGAGCATGGCATGGCCACTATACTGGCTCTGGGTGACATGGTGCTGGTGCTTTACATTGCGCTGGCGGCGCATCTGTTTGTGTACTGCATACTTATGCGCTTTTATGGTGTGGAAGTGCGGGCATTTTTTCGTGAAGCGCGTACGCCCATGGCAACAGCTTTTGCAACCCAGAGCAGTTCAGGCACCTTGCCGCTGACCCTGGATGCGGCACGGCGCCTGGGCATACCCAAACGGATATATGGCTTCAGTCTGCCGCTTGGTGCCACCATCAACATGGATGGTGCCGCAATCCGTATCGCGATTTCTGCAGTGTTTGCGGCCAATGTAGTCGGTGTGCCTCTGGATCTGATGACGATGGCAGAGATCGTTCTTATTGGCACACTTACCTCTATCGGGACGGCGGGAGTGCCCGGCGCAGGTATCGTAATGATTGCGACGGTTTTTGCCCAGGTGGGCCTGCCGATTGAAACCGTCGCGCTGCTGGTTTCCATCGATGCACTGGTCGGCATGGGGGCTACCGGCCTTAATGTGACCGGAGACCTGGTAGGCACTGCGATTGTTGCCCGTAGTGAAAGTAAATATCCGGTTGATACGGCAGTTGAGGGGGCGAAACCTGTTGGCTGAGCAAAGCCTGTGTTTTGATGTGTTAGAGTGCCTGCCAGAACGATCTCCGGAGAGCTGTAAGTGACGCACATTCGAAAACAGACCGTTCTAGGCCTCAGGGCTGGTGATGTTTTCAGGGTTACCCGGACATTTGCCGAGAGTGACACTCTGGCATTTGGCGAGATCAGCAGGGATATGAACCCGGTCCACTACGATGAACGCTTCGCCGCCGCCAAGGATTTTCGGGGCAAAATCTGCCATGGCTTGCTTGTCGGTGGCATGATTACCGAAGTGGGTGGTCAGATTGGCTGGCTGGCATCCGGAATGAATTTCAGATTTCGCCGCCCGGTTTATTTCGGAGATACCATTACCTGCGAGTTCACCGTTACTGACGCAGATGAGCGTAACCGCGCAAAGGCTGAAGCGGTGCTATCCAACCAGCATGGTGAGATTGTTATTGAGGCCTGGCTGACTGGCATACTTCCTGGTGCAGCGGAACGAGCCATCCTCGCGCAGAATTGACTTCCCTTGCTCTCCAGAATTCCATCCTAAGAGGTTTTTATGACTCGCTTTGAGTTACTTGGTACCGCGATTATTCCAGGCAAGGGTACAGAATTACGCCTGTTGCAACGAAATGATGAGTTTTCTATTCGTATTGCTGGCACCAGCGGTGAGCTGATGAATACCCGCCTGCATGGCTCTGAGGACGCCCTTGCAACCCTGGCGTGTGAGCGCATTGCGGACCATCCGGCACCAAAGGTGCTCATTGGTGGGCTGGGTATGGGCTTTACTCTGGCGGCCGCTCTGCAGTCTCTGGGAGACACTGCAGAGATTACTGTTGCAGAGCTGGTGCCAGAAGTGGAACAGTGGAATCTGGGGCCGCTGGGCAGTGCGGCGGGTTATCCGCTGAAAGACTCCCGTGCGCGGGTGCACATTGGTGATGTAGTGCAGCTGATCAAGGATTCGCCTGCCGGCTATGATGCCATTCTTCTGGATATAGATAACGGCCCCGAAGGCCTGACGCGTAAGGAAAATGACTGGCTATATACGCCTGCAGGAATTGCCGCAGCGCAGGAGGCTTTGCGGCCGGAGGGTATCCTTGCCTACTGGTCAGCAGGCCAGGATCCAACCTTTACCGAACGCCTGAAGCGTGCCGGGCTTTCTGCAGAGGCGGTGACTGTACGGGCTCATCGCCCCGGTAAAGGCGCAAAACATGTTATCTGGCTGGCCTGGTAGTTCGCCCGGAGTGACGGGGGCAGGTATTAGTCCTCGTCGTCTTCCTGCATGCGTTCCTGCCGGTCTCTTTCTTCCTCTTTTGCTGCGTCAATCACCGCCATAAGTTCGTCGACATCGGCACTGTGTGTGTCGTGTTCGAAACATCCGGTCAGTTTACTGTCTGGGTGCAGGTCGCCGCTCTCGTACAGCGCCCAGATTTCCTTGCCATAATCCGTAATCAGCAGATCAGGTGCGAATTTGGCAAAGTAGCGGCGCATGTTGTCCACATCCCGCTCCAGCATGCGCTCGGCGTTGTTGTTACCGGCAGCATTCACGGCCTGGGGCAGGTCGATGATCACAGGGCCATTGCTGTCTACCAGTACGTTAAACTCTGACAGGTCACCGTGAATAAGCCCGGCACTCAGCATCCGCACAATCTCGGCGATAATCCGTTCGTGATAATCCCTTGCCTGCTCCGGGGTGAGAGTGACATCGTCCAGACGCGGAGCAGCTTTGCCATCGGCGTCGGCAATCAACTCCATCAGCAGGACACCGTCAACAAAGCCCATGGGCGCAGGTACGCGCACACCAGCCTCAGCCAGACGGTACAGAGCATCCACTTCGGCATTGAGCCAGGCATCTTCCTGCTCTTTCTGGCCATAGCGGGTTTTTTTGCTCATCGCCCGGGCCCGGCGGCTGTTACGTACTTTTCGGCCTTCCTGGTACTCAACGGCTTGTTTGAAGCTCCGTTTCTGCGCTTCTTTGAATACCTTCGCACAGCGCACGTGATCGCCGCACCGCACTACGTAAACCTGGGCCTCTTTACCGCTCATAAGCTGGTAAAGCACTTCATCCACCATGCCGTCATCGACCAGGGGCTGTAATCTCTTGGGTACTTTCATAAAACCTTTCAAGTTAGCCGTAAGCGTGCCGACCATGCGAATTGCTCCGGCCTTGAGCCAGATGAGAGCAAATATGATGGTCACTATTAAGCATAGCTTACATCAAATTGCTATTTCTTATGTGAATCCGGTTATAGGGCCGGGAAGCTTTTTTCAGAATGACCTATAGTGTCCGCCTGCCCCGTATCAGCGGGGCTGATCTGCGGGTAGAATTGCCGGGTGTGAAACACGCCGGCTTATGCCCGGTATGAACGCGTTTACGGTATTGTTTCGGAGCTTTAAAAAATGCCTAGAGCAAATGAAATCAAGAAGAATTCTGCGGTTGAATATGAAGGCCGGGTTTATTTCGTAAAAGACATCGAGCGCTCTGTTCCTCAGGGGCGGGCCGGTGGCAGTCTTTATCGCATGCGTATGTACGATGTGGTCTCAGGAGCCAAGATCGACGAGACGTTCAAGGACTCCGATATGCTGAACCTCGCAGATCTTGTGCGCAGGCCAGCAGCCTTTTCCTATTCTGACGGTGATGAATATGTCTTCATGGATAGCGAAGACTTCACTCAATACAGTCTGAGCCGTGAAGCAATTGCAGATGAGTTGCTATTTATCACTGAAGACACTCAGGGCGTTATGGTGATTCTGGTCAGCGACGCGCCTGTAGCCCTGGCACTCCCGCCAACTGTAGAACTTGATATTGAGGAAACAGATCCTTCCGTAAAGGGGGGCTCAGCAACAGCTCGTACCAAACCCGCAAAAATGAAAACCGGGTTGGTGATTCAGGTTCCCGAGCATATTTCCACTGGCGACCGCATCAAAATCAATGTTGAGGAGCGTAAGTTTCTTAGCCGCGCCTGATCTGACGTTGCTCTGAGTTAGGGAAGCCCCGTGAAAACAATAGAAACAATAAGGGTGCTGGTGGCCAGCGTGATCACTGTAATGGTCACGGTCGGGGTCGCACGGTTCTCATACACGCCAATGATTCCTGAAATGATGGAAGCGCTTGGGCTGAGTCAGTCCGTAGTAGGCATGCTCGCGACAGTGAACTATGCCGGCTACCTTACGGGGGCGCTTCTTATCACCCGGATCAGCGATCTTGATCTCAAGGTAAAGCTGTATCAGCTTGGACTTGTTGTGGCGGTTGTCTCTACGGTTCTCATGGGGTACACCACCGAGATATGGTTGTGGTTTGTCCTGCGTTTTGTTTCCGGCCTGAGCACGTCTGCAGGTATGCTGCTTGGTGCGGGCCTGTTGATGAGCTGGCTGATCAAAAACAACGAGAAATCCGAACTTGGTGTTTTCTTTTCGGGTATCGGGTTGGGGATTGTTCTTACGGCAGTTCTCGCGGAGCTGATCAAAGGATCCTTCAGCTGGGATCAGCAATGGGTGATATACGGGCTTGTGGGGCTGGCGTTGCTGGTTCCCGTCTGGCGCTGGATGCCGGATTATCGTACCAGTGCCTTGCCGCGGACCGGAAGCGCTTCGGCCAGTGATGAGCGAAGCCATTTTGTCGTAATTTTGCAGTTGGCCTATTTCTGTGCCGGAGTAGGGTATGTGGTAACGGCGACTTTCCTGGTGGCCATTGCCGAGTCCATACCGACTCTCACTGGCCATGGCTGGCTGATCTGGCTTGTTGCTGGCCTTTCAGCCACACCGGCCTGCTGGCTTTGGGATGTGTTCACACGCCGGTGGGGGCAGTGGACGGCCCTTTACCTGGCCTATTCGCTTAATGCGGTCAGTATCCTGATGCTGATCATCAACACGAGCATGTTCAGTGTCATGCTCAGCGCCATCATTTATGGTGCCAGCTTTATAGGCATCGTCAGCATGATGCTGGCGATGGTTGGGCGGGAGTTTCCGGAAAATCCTTCCCGGCCCATGAGCCGGCTCACCTTCAGCTATGGTATCGCCCAGATGCTGGCGCCCGCTGTTGTGGGGTATCTGGCTGATGTTGAGGGTAACTACACAAATGGCCTGTGGCTTACATTATTGGTGATGGCGCTTGGTGTATGGGTGCTTCATCTTGCACGCCAGACCAAGAACAAGGAAGCGGAGCAGTAGTTCATGTCGATATCAGAAGGTGCGCAGCACTATGTCCTGATGCTGATTCCCAGTCTTTTGCGGGATATTGAAAAGCTGGGGCTGCGGCGAATTATTCGCACCTCTGATTTTTCTGAGCAGGAAGTAACGGCTCTGTATTTCAAGTTTGTGTCTGCCAAGCGTGTACTACCGGACGATCCGCTCGCAATCGGGCCTGCCGACTGGGAACACCTGCTCCATTGCGTGCGCGTGATGAGTTCGCTGGTGAGCCTGGCGACGACTGAAGACCTGGAAAGAGCTCGCGAGGCGGCGATCCGCCGTTATCTGCCTCATGCAAAAGAAAGCCTGAATAATGAATATGAGCAGATGCGCAGCGAGGGCAAAGTGGACTTCCGGCTCGCGGGTCTTCTGCGCGGAGGCCATGCGCCGGAAAACTCTGGTCAGGTTTGTCTGGAGGCTATCAGGCGCGAGCGGGAGCAGCGCGTCGAATCCATTAAATGTCTGAGTGCCGAGCATCTGACAGATCATGAAGCCTTTGTGGTGGAAGCTGCCAGAACTTACGTGCTGGCCCGCATCGATGATGCGCCAGAAGATTTTGGTATTCTGGATCTGGTTATCCGCCTTCTTGATTTGCTGCGGCTGGTGCTCGTTCTGGAGGCCCGTTCGATTGGCGGTGCCAGTGCAGTGTCGTCTAACTTCACGGTAGAAAATATTGTGCTTGGTATCGGCAATGCGCTTTACCGGAGTGAACTTGGCCTGCACCTGTCTACTCTGGGGCTGGCCCGGGTTAACAACCAGGCTCCTTAGAGCCCCGCATCTTTTACGCTTTCCATTACTACAAACGTACTCGTTTGCAGCACATGGGGCAGTGCTGAAATCTGTTCACCCAATACCTGCCTGTATTCTGCCATGTTGCGTGTCCGCACCTTCATCAGGTAATCGAAATTGGCGGCCATCATGTGGCACTGCTCAATCGCGGCAATCTGTTTGACGGCCTTGTTGAAGGCCTTCAACGCATCGCTGCTGGTATCACTCAGGGTCACCTGCGCGAAAGCAATGTGGCTTTGCCCCAGTTTGGTCTGATTCACCAGCACCGTGTAACCCGTAATGAACCCTTGCTCCTCAAGCCGCCGCATGCGTACCTGACACGGAGTTTTCGAGAGGCCTACACGAGAGGCAAGGTCGGTGATCGTGATCCGCGCATTCTTCTGTAATTCACGAATAATTGAGTGATCGATTCGGTCGAGTTCGTTCATGGTCTGGAGCCTTATACCTTTTTCGTACCTGATTTTTCCTGCTATTCCGGTTCTGAACTCCCGGCAAAGCCTGAGTTTGTTACTTTTGGGCAAGTCATCGATATGGACGCTATGCTTTAGATTGTAAGCGCCAGACGCTACAGGGTTTTCGATTGGTACAGGTTGATGATTAAGGTCATTTTACCTTAAGGGGCGTTATTGAGAAGGGTTTTTGTTGATTATTGTAGATTAATAAAGCCGTAATGGTATGCGATATGGGATTTTATAGTGAAACTGACTTTGTCGTTGTAGGTAGAATGCGAAAAAGGCAAACAACTGAGCAAACAACCGAGAGAGTGCAGCTATGTTAGCGCAGCAATCAGTGACTCCCGAAATTTCTGAAAGCCGGCAGGCGATTCGTGATTATTATCTCGAAGATGAACATAAAGTGATTCATGAGTTGATTGCTGACGCTCGGTTGTCCCGCGAAGAGCGTGAAGCAATATCCGCCAGGGCCGCAGACCTGGTGCGTAGCGTTCGTGCAAACGCGAAATCCACGATCATGGAAAAGTTCCTTGCGGAATATGGCCTCACCACCAAAGAGGGTGTTGCGTTAATGTGCCTGGCAGAGGCGCTGTTGCGTGTGCCGGATAACACAACCATTCATGCTCTGATTGAAGACAAGATTACCTCCGGTAACTGGAGTGCTCACGTTGGCAAGGCGACGTCATCGTTTATCAATTCCACAACCGTTGCGCTGTTGATGACGAGCAACCTGTTGAAAGATTCTGAGCGTCACACGATAGGGGATACGTTGCGAAAGCTGGTCAAGCGCCTTGGTGAGCCGGTGGTTCGCACAGTTGCAGGCCAGGCCATGAAGGAAATGGGACGGCAGTTTGTTCTGGGCCGTAACATCGAAGAGGCACAGAGTGAAGCCAGCTCCTATATGGCCAAGGGGTACACCTATTCGTACGACATGCTTGGCGAAGCCGCACGTACAGATGCCGATGCCCGTCGTTATTTTGAATCCTATTCCAATGCCATCGATAGCATTGCCAAAAACTGCAAAGGCGATGTTCGGAAAAATCCGGGGATTTCCGTCAAACTCTCTGCACTACTGGCCCGTTACGAGTATGGCCAAAAAGAACGAGTGATGACCGAGCTGTTACCCCGGGCCCTGAAGCTGGCCAAAAAAGCAGCGGCGGCGAATATGGGGTTCAATATTGATGCCGAGGAACAGGATCGCCTCGATCTGTCTCTGGATGTCATTGAAGGCCTTCTGTCTGATCCGGAGCTTGCAGGCTGGGACGGCTTTGGCGTGGTTGTTCAGGCTTTCGCCAAACGCGCTTCCCATACCATTGACTGGTTGTACGCACTCTCCGAAAAGCTCGATCGCCGTATCATGATTCGCCTGGTGAAGGGCGCTTACTGGGATGCTGAGATCAAGCGCGCCCAGGTAATGGGGTTGACTGATTTCCCGGTGTTTACGCGTAAGGCGTGCAGTGATGTTTCCTACCTTTCATGCGCCAGGAAGCTTGTGCGCATGAGCGATCGTATATACCCGCAGTTTGCTACACATAACGCCCATTCTGTTTCTGCAATTCTGGAACTGGCCAAAAGTGCTGGTCTGAAAAATTACGAGTTCCAGCGTCTTCATGGTATGGGAGAATCGCTGCATAACCAGGTTCTCGAAGAGAGCGGTGTTCCCTGCAGAATATACGCGCCTGTTGGCAAACATAGCGATCTGCTGGCTTATCTTGTACGCCGGTTGCTTGAAAACGGAGCTAACAGTTCCTTTGTTAACCAGATTGTAGACACGAGCATAACTCCTGAAGACATTGCCAGGGATCCCATTGATGTCGTTCAGGAGCTGGGTGACAACCTTTCCAGCAAACTCATTGTTCGCCCGGAGAACCTTTTTGGGGCCAATCGCCGTAACTCCAAAGGATGGGATATTACCGATCCGGTGACGGTAGAGAGAGTCAATGAGGGCCGTGGGGAATTTCGCAGCTATCGTTGGGTGGGTGGCCCGCTCATTGCTGCGGATATCAAGGGTACTGAAGTGCTGGAAGTCAGGAACCCGGCGAATCCAGACGATCTGGTCGGGCATATTACCCAGGCTGATGAAGCTGATGTGTCTGCCGCTATTGGCGCCGCACAGCAAGGTTTTACAAGCTGGTCCGCTGTGCCGGTGGAAGAGCGCGCAGCCTGTGTTCGTAAAGTTGGGGACCTGCTGGAGGAAAACTCCCATGAGCTGTTTGCTCTGACAACCCGGGAAGCGGGTAAATCCCTGCTGGATGCCATTGCTGAAATTCGCGAGGCTGTAGATTTTTCACAGTTCTACGCTAATGAAGCCCTGCGCTACAAAGACAGCGGTGAAGCCCGCGGTGTTATCTGCTGTATTTCACCCTGGAACTTCCCGCTGGCAATCTTTGCCGGCCAGATCCTTGCCAACCTGGCTGCGGGCAACGTAGTTGTTGCCAAACCAGCGGAGCAAACGTCGCTCCTGGCCGCTCGTGCTGTTGAACTGATGCACGAAGCCGGGATCCCCAAAGACGCGATACAGCTTCTGCCAGGCTCCGGCGCTACAGTGGGAACCGCACTCACTTCTGACTCCCGGGTAGCTGGTGTGTGCTTCACTGGTTCTACCGCCACTGCCCAGCGTATCAACAAGGTTATGGCAGAAAACATGGCTCCGGATGCACCATTGGTGGCTGAAACCGGTGGCCTGAACGCCATGATTGTTGATTCAACGGCCCTGCCTGAGCAGGTAGTCCGGGATGTGCTGGCTTCATCATTCCAGAGCGCTGGCCAGCGTTGTTCGGCGCTGCGCATGCTGTATGTGCAAACGGATATTGCTGACCACTTGCTGGAAATGCTCTACGGCGCCATGGAGGAGCTTGGGATTGGTGATCCCTGGGCACTTTCCACAGACGTGGGCCCGGTCATTGACGAAGCAGCGCGGAAAAAGATCGCAGATCACTGTGAGATGTTTGAACAAAAAGGCCTCCTGCTCAAAAAACTTCCCGTGCCGGAAAAAGGCCTGTTTGTCTCACCCGCTGTGCTGAAAGTCAGCGGAATAGAAGATATGGAAGAAGAAATTTTCGGGCCGGTACTGCACGTGGCGACCTTTGAGGCCAAAGACATCGATAAGGTTGTCGATTCGATAAACGCCAAAGGCTACGGGCTGACGTTCGGTATCCATAGCCGGGTTGATAATCGGGTGGACCGGATCTCAAGCCGCATCAAGGTTGGCAATACTTATGTTAACCGCAACCAGATTGGTGCGATCGTCGGATCTCAGCCGTTTGGTGGTGAGGGCCTTTCCGGAACTGGCCCCAAGGCTGGTGGTCCGCAGTATGTTCGTCGTTTCCTCAAAGGCGCTGCAGCTGAGCGCCCGGCTGATCCCGGTAGTAAAGCGATCGATGGCAAGAAGCTGGAAGAGCTGATCGGCAGTCTGGATAAACGCAAAGTTCTCGCCCCGGAAGCAAGAATAGAAGCCCTGGAGCCGGTTTTCGGTATGGTTCCCGAGCCGTTGGATGCCCATACCGAAGAATTGCCGGGGCCAACGGGTGAGCTTAACAGACTATCCAATCACGCCCGCGGACTCGTATTGTGCCTTGGGCCGGATAAAGAAACAGCATTGGCACAGGCGGCCATGGCATTGTCCCAGGGCAACAAGGCAGTGGTTATAGCTCCGGGCATTACTGACACTGTGAGCCGCGCTGAGAAAGCCGGGCTGCCAGTCGTGGGAACTGAAGGCAACCTTGAGCCGGACGCACTGGCCACGGCGAGAGGCTTTGAAGCAGTGGTAAGCTGCGCTGAACAGCCACTCCTGAAAAAGTACCGCCTGGCTCTGGCCAGGCGTGATGGAGCCTTACTACCGCTGATTACCGAACACACTCTTGATCAGCGTTATGTGATTGAGCGTCATCTTTGTGTGGATACAACTGCAGCGGGAGGCAATGCCAGTCTTATTGCAGCATCGGAGTAAAGCGGACTGCCCCAGGGATGGGGCGGTTTACTGATCAGTTACCGGCATACCGTTCACGCAGTATGTCTACTCGCTCAACGTAAGCTTTGGTTTCAGCATAGGGAGGGACTCCGCCGTAACGGCTGACGGCTCCCGGGCCAGCGTTATAGGCTGCGGTTGCAAGCCGGGTATCACCCTTGAAGCGCTTCAGCATTTTCGCCAGGTAGGTAACCCCTCCACGGATGTTGTCTGCTGCTACCATGGCATTCTGGACACCAACTTCCAGAGCCGTTCCCGGCATCAGTTGCATAAGCCCCTGCGCACCCACTGGAGATACTGCTTTCTCGTTGAATGCAGATTCTGCATGAATTACCGCGCGTACCAGCGCGGGGTCAACGCCATGCTCTTCGGCTGCAGTTTTGATTTCTGTGTCGTAGCGGCCAGAGAACAGTGGTGTTGTCCTCCAGTTAACACTAGAGTCCGGGTTGCAGGCGTAGCAGTAGAAGCTGATGACGTCGAAATCTGCTACAGAAGGCCGGGTTCCGCTGTAAGCAACAATGCCGTTATCGTCTTTGTAGCGGAACACAGTCTCGTTTTTGCTGGAGGCGCGCCCCGAGTTGTTGCTCTTAACGTTGGTATATTCAACGCTCCCATCAGGGTGCACTATTCTCTTGATGCTATCTGCCGTAGCCGGCGTAGAGAGCCAGATCAATAAAGTCAGTGCGATATATCGGGGGCGTATCATTTGTGACTCACGGAAAGCTCAATCTCAACAGTCGTGTTGCTGCGCATTCTAAACGCAGGCTGTTGAAATTATACGGCGTCACCGCACAGAAATGACATTATGTCTTGTCGGAGAAATGTTACCGGGAAGGGCAGGCCCGGGCATGTCGCAGATGCCCGGGCTGAAACACTGCTTTGCTTCACACAAAGTGCTAGATTTTGGGCCCCCGTCCGCGTAATGCATTGGCGACCAGAGAAATTACAAGCAGAACGAGAAAGATAAAGAAAAGTACTTTGGCGATGCCTGCCGCTGTTCCGGCAATGCCCCCAAAACCAAGGACACCCGCAATAATAGCGACGATAAAGCAAACTACAGCCCAATAAAGCATAATCTTTCCTCCTTAACTGGATTCCATTTCAACGTGGCACACGCGACGTCAATGCACAAATTCCAGCTATGCCAGCAACACGCTCAGGGCAGTTTTTTACTGTTTTTTTGATTTTTAAAGTTTTGTTTTTATTGATATAAGTCGACTTTATTGACAGCTAGTTACACTTTTATAAGGTAAGCTCAAAGCCGTGATATTGTAATCGTTGCGCTACTGCTATTCTTGAAGAGTGCAGCCTAGGAGTAATTTATGGTCCTTAAGCATACAATCGGTGTTCTGTTTGCTCTGGTTTCCTGCGCGTTTACAGCGCCTCTGCAGGCAGAATCAACTGATTCGGCGGTAGAAAGGCTCAGGCAGGAAAGCCAGGAGCTTGGCGAGGCATTGCGGGAATACGGTGTGGACCAGAAGGACCAGGCAGAAGACTCAATTAACCGGACGCTCACCGCACTTGATAAGCGGATTGCCGAGCTTGAGCAAGAGCTTTCGGAAAACTGGGATGATATGAGCAATACTGCGCGGGAACGCTCGCAGGATAGCCTGGCCTCTTTGCGCGAACAGCGCGAGCGGGTTCAGGGCTGGTATAACGAGCTCAAGGCGAGCTCTGCGTCAGCATGGGAACGGGCCAGGAAAGGCTTCTCGGACGCGTATGAAACACTTTCCGAACAGTGGAATGAAACTGAGCGGGATTTGACCCTTGATGATTACAAAAAATCTGAAAGTATCTGACCACTAAAAACATACAAGGAATCACAATGCCATTTTCTCCAGATCATATTGCCGAGCTTAACCTGCTGTCACAGTTTGAATCCTCCTCTGGCCAGGCAGGTATCAAAGTGCACCGGCACGATGCGGCGCCCGAAACCGTTGAGGCCGCAGAGCGGCTTTTTGCCAAAGGCCTGATTACCCGGGATGACGGCGGCTACCTCACACCTCTTGGCAGCGAGGCTGTGGAGTTGACCCAGAAGCTACAATCCATAATCACAAGCTGATTGCGCACTTGTTCTGATTCCCGGTGCCATCTGTAATGGTTGTCAGGTCGGGTGTCTGTATCTGTTCCGCATGCAAGTTGGACTCTAAACTGACTGACGTTTCAGATACCTGACCCCGGCAGCTTCCTTATGCAATCTTTGTTCTATTCATTTTTCGTCCCCGCTCTGTTTGTCTGGTTATGGAGCACCGGCTTTATTGGTGCCAAGTATGGCTTGCCCTATGCGGAGCCGTTTACCCTCCTGTTGATCCGCATGCTCCTGACGCTCGTGCTGCTTCTTGGACTGGCCTGGCTGCTCAAAACCCGCTGGCCGGGATGGAGGGCTGCGGGACACCTCGCTGTGACAGGGTTGCTGGTTCACGGCTGTTATCTTGGAGGTACCTATTACGCTATCCAGGGCGAGATGCCTGCCGGCATAGTGTCTTTGGTGGTGGGCCTGCAACCTCTGGTGACAGCAGGTGCGGCGGTTCTTGTTCTTAAAGAATCCGTCTCTGGCAGGCAGTGGCTGGGGTTAGGGTTAGGGTTGCTGGGTGTAACTCTGGTTTTGATTGAGAAGTTTGGGGGCGATAGCCCGGGGTCGGGCTTTCCGATCTGGACACTTGCCTGGGCCTTGCTTGCCCTGACCGGTATTTCCATTGGTACTGTATATCAGAAGCGCCATGGCACCGGTGCAGATCTTGTGGCTGGAACCATTATTCAGTATGGCGCCGCTGCATTGTTTTTTGCCGCTGGTGCGCTGCTGCTGGAAACCCGTGAGGTAGTCTGGTCAGTACAGTTACAGCTTTCCCTCGCGTGGCTGGTTCTGGGTGTTTCCATCGGTGCGATACTGCTACTGATGTGGTTGATTCGCCGTGGTGCGGCTTCCCAGGTTGCCAGCCTGTTCTATCTGGTTCCCCCGGTAACGGCTCTGGAAGCTTTCTGGCTGTTCGATGAACGGTTGGGCTTGCTGGCGATGACCGGCGGAATTATTTCTATTGCCGGGGTTGCTCTTGTGGTTTCAAACAGGCGCCCCGGTTAAGGCTTTCTCCCTGTGTCATGATCGTAACATCAGTAGAGATTTGTTTGAGGTATCTTGAAGGCGATTGTTTTCCTGAGCATCCGCGGGCAGATACAGGGATAAATATGATATGACCTATTGGCTGGTTGCAAACCCAGGTGCAGGCGATTGCCAGAAGGGCCGGGAGTTCTGGCTTGAAAAACTGGAAAATGCCGGCATCAGTGATCCCGAGTGTTGTGATTTCGGGGGAAAGGCGTGGGAGGCGCAGGTACAGCCGGGTGATGTTGTCATGGTTGCCGGCGGCGACGGTTCGGTCAACTCCGGTGCTCGTTTATGCCTTGAACGCAATGCAACACTGGCTGTATTGCCATCGGGTACTGCAAATGACTTCGCCCGTAACCTCGATTTACCGGAAGAGCCCGCGTCTGTGTGCGAACTGGTCCGGCGAGGTGATACGCAGATGGTCGATGTAGCTGAGTTTGGCGACGGGTTATTCCTGAACGTCGCTCATATTGGCCTGGGAACACTTCCGGTCAGGGAGTCCCAGGGCACCACTAAAAAGTTGTTTGGCCGTTTCAGTTATGGCTTTGAGTTACTGCGCCGGGTAAATGCCAAACGGGGCTTTCATGCTGAAATCACATGTGATCAGGCATGTCTGAGCGGTCGCTGGTTATCCATAGCGGTGTCCAGTGGCGCTTTTTTTGGCGGTGGTAACGAGATTCCGCAAGCCAGGGCAGATGATGGGCTTCTGAATATCATTGCCGTAAAACCCCGGCCTTTGCTGCAACTGCTTCTTACATTTCTTATGGTTCGGTTTAGTGGTAAATCCCCGAAGCGTACCAGTACTGTTGTGCAGTTGAAGGGGAGACGCTGCGATATTCTGACATCCAGGCCCAAGACTGTAACCGTGGACGGTGACGAGGCGGGTAATACACCTTTGCACGTAGAGTGTCATAAACACTGCCTGCGTGTTATCGGCTCAACAATAGTTGGTACCGGCGAGTCTGCAACCCGGCAGTCAGAGCTCAGGTAACGCATTTATGGCCCGGAAATCGATCGTACAAGGGGTTATACGTGGGGTGGTCTGGGTGTTATTCGCTCTGGCCCTGTTATTTGCCTCTCTGCTGTTTCTGTTCCGGTATGTTAACCCGCCAACTTCTGCGTTTATTGTCAGTTACAGTCTGGCCCACCCTCGCCAGGAAGTGCAGCAGCAATGGGTCAGTTTTTCAGAGATTTCTCCGTGGATGCCGCTTGCGGTTGTTGCCAGTGAGGATCAGCGCTTTCCGGATCATTGGGGTATTGATTTTGCAGCTATTCGCAAGGCGCTGGCTGAGTATCACGCGGGTGAAGGGCTCAGAGGGGCCAGCACGATTACCCAGCAGACGGCAAAAAACCTGTTTCTCTGGAATGGTCGCAGCTTTGTTCGTAAAACACTGGAAGCCGGGCTTGCGCTTGCTGTAGACGGGGTTTGGCCGAAACGGAGGATTCTGGAGGTCTATCTCAATATCGCCGAGTTCGGCCCCGGAATATACGGTGTGGAGGCTGCGAGCCGGATCTACTTCGGTATTCCTGCCCGCCAGCTGTCTGCCGCGCAAGCTGCGCGGCTTGCGGCGGTTTTGCCTAACCCTGAAGTGCTGAGTGTTACAGAACCGTCAGCCTATGTCCGGGATAGAGTGTTCTGGATCCGTGGCCAGATGAATCAGCTTTCCGGGTTGCAGTACCTGAAGGATCTCTAGTTGTGGAAAGGCGGTCTGTTCAGACAGCCTGATCGCCGCTCAGAATCCACCCTGCCGCTTTCTCGGCAATCATTAGGGTTGGGGAGTTGGTATTGCCACTGGTAATCACGGGCATCACCCCCGCGTCTGCCACACGCAAACCCTTTACGCCTCTGACCCGCAGGTGAGAGTCCACAACGGCCATTGCATCGTCTGCCCGTCCCATGCGGGTGGTGCCCACGGGATGAAAAATCGTGGTCCCTATGTCTCCGGCCAGCCGGCTTAACTCTTCGTCGGTCTGATACTGTGTTCCAGGTTTGTATTCCTCAGGCTGATATTTTGCAAAGGCGGGCTGCCCGGCGATGCGGCGTGTTACTCGCAATGAGTCTGCCGCAACCTTCCGGTCCTCAGCAGTGCTCAGATAATTGGGAGCAATAGCTGGCGCCTCAAAAGGGTTGCTGCTGCGGATACGCACAGTGCCCCGGCTGGTAGGGTTCAGGTTGCACACGCTTGCGGTAATCGCCGGAAAGCTATGCAGTGGCTGGCCGAAAGCATCCAGGCTCAGGGGTTGGATGTGATACTGGATGTTGGCGTAGTCGTATTCTTCTGAACTGCGGGTAAACGCACACAGCTGTGAGGGAGCCATGCTCATGGGGCCAGAGCGTTTAAGCAGGTATTCGAGGCCAATCCGGGCCTTGCCTGTCAGGGAATTTGCCATGGTGTTCAGGGTGAGTGCGTTACTTACCTTGTAAACCGAGCGGATTTGCAGGTGATCCTGCAGGTTTTCACCTACGCCTGGCAAGTCTGCAACTATTGGAATATTCATCTCCTTAAGCAGATCTGATGGCCCGATTCCGGATAGTTGCAGAAGCTGGGGCGAACCGATCGAACCGGCGGAGAGAATGACTTCGCGGCTGGCCAGTGCGAGTGTTTCACTACCTGAACTGGCAGCAGCCACGCGCACTCCTGTGCACCTTGGCTGCTCTCCATCTGTGTTCATTTCCAGCCGTAAAACCTGTGTGGAATGCCAGACAGTGAGGTTGGGCCTTTTCGAGGCGTGCCGCAAAAAAGCCTTGGAGGTATTCCAGCGCCAGCCAGCACGTTGGTTTACCTCAAAATAATCCACACCTTCATTGTTGCCACGGTTGAAGTCTTTTGTGCGTGGCACGCCTGCCTGAACCGCTGCCGCCGCAAAGTCTTCAAGAACCTGCCATTTCAGGCGCTGGCGCTCCACCCGCCATTCTCCCCCATGGCCGTGGAATTGTTCATGGGAGCTATCTGTATGGTCTCCATCATCCAGGCCATAATGATCCTCATGGCGCATGAAGTCCGGCAGGCAATTGTTCCAGCTCCAGGCGTCGTCGCCGGTTATCTCCGCCCATCGGTCATAATCCCTTGCCTGACCACGGATATACAGCATGCCGTTGATGCTGGAGCAGCCGCCAAGGGTCTTGCCGCGAGGGTATATCAGTGACCGGTTGTTGAGCCCAGGCGCCGGCTCTGTGCGGAAACACCAGTCCGTGCGTGGATTATCGATACAGTAGAGATAACCCACCGGGATATGAATCCAGTGATAGTTGTCACGCCCACCGGCTTCTATCAGCAGAACCCTGTTTTCAGGGTTGGCGCTCAGGCGATTGGCAAGCAGGCAGCCGGCTGTTCCGGCTCCGGCCACTATATAGTCAAACTCAAACGGACCCGCTGTTTTGTTGTTGTCGGGCAAGGTGATTTCTCCATAGCGATTTAATGCATCAACCCAATGTGGCATCCAGAAACATCATTACAACAAAGCCTGCAAGCAGTGAGAAGGTAGCCAGCGTTTTGTAGCTGTTCCTGTGGGTTTCGGGGATAATTTCATTGCTGATAATGAAGAGCATAGCGCCGGCAGCAAAGCCCAGAGTCCATGGCATAACCGGTTCAGCCAGCCATACCATGGCAGCACCGAATACGCCTCCGATGGGTTCGGCCAGCCCTGTCAGCAGGGCAATTGTGAAGGCTCTGGCCCGGGAGTACTGAATAGCCATCAGTGAGACGGCAACGGCGAGGCCTTCGGGAATGTTCTGGATGCCGATTCCTATTGCCAGAACATAGCCGTTGCGTACATCTCCCCCGGCAAAACCAACGCCCACGGCCATCCCTTCCGGAAAGTTATGCAGGGTTATGGCAATAATAAAGAGCCAGATGCGGCGTATGTGTGAGGCGTCAGGGCCGTCAGGCCCAAGAGTAAAGTGTTCATGGGGAAGTCTCTGATGAATATAGTAAAGAGCCCCTGCACCGGATAATATCCCGAAGATCACCAGCAGTGCTGCCGCCCAGGTAGAGCCTAGCAGTGCCTCCCCATGCTCCAGCCCCGGGAGCAGCAATGAGAAAAATGAGGCTGCAAGCATCACGCCCGCAGCCCCGGCCAGCATGCTGTCCTGCAATCGGTCAGACAGGGTTTTCACGAAGAAGACCGCAAGGGCGCCAATGCCCGTGGCAAGACCCGCCAGCAGGCTGGCCAAAGCTCCAAGCCAGACGATACTGATATCAGGCGTCATAAAGGCTGGACTCTTACGGCCAGAGGTATATTTTGCGAATTTTGTAGAAACTGTTTCAAGCCGTCAGTCCGTTCTGTAGGTGGGTGCAGTTGAGCGGGATAATGTCGGTACACAGCCGACAACCTGTCTTGCCTTGGTGTTTGCGTGCAGATACCAGCGTTTTCCTGTTTCAGTAAACGTCTGCGGTGTAATACTGAATTCGGTTGTTTCCATGGTCAGGGGAATGGGTGATCCGTCTGCATGGCGGTAAACGCAGCTAACGCCAAGGGTCACCGAAGTGGCCACGGGCAGCTCTATAAAACCATCATCCCGGACCTGTGGTGTTGAGTCGCCTACACTGATAATTTTGAGGCAGGGGCCATAATGAACTCTGCTCTGATCGCGCACATACTCGCTCAGGCAATGCTGGGCACTGAGGAAAACAGTATTGTGATCGCTGGTTCCGGAGCCTGAAGGCAGATTTTCGTTGTCGGGCTCGCCGGCCGGCTTTTTATCTGACAGCGACTGACAGCCCGCCAACGTAAGAAGGCAAGCCAGCAGAAGTGTGGAAACAGGCTTCATCATTACTCCTTGTTGCGTTGAACAAATACGGGTTTGTCCGGGAACAAGGAGTTAGTCTAGCTCAGCTTGCCCGTCCGAACATCTTCTCGAAAAAGCCCGCGGAACGCACATCAGGAATTGGCAGTTGGTCCAGCTCATCCATGGCTCTGCGCCAGAAGTATTCCGGGTCGTCCAGGTCTACGACGAGAGCGCGCTCTTCGGGGCTGTAGTGGTTATGCTCTCCCTCCAGCCCTTTTTCAATAAGTGCCTGGGTCCACAGGTAAACAGCCCCCCTGACGGTTCTGAGCAGACGGGAGTAAACATCACGACTGAGATTGATAGCCAGCTCTGCACTCAGGTTGATCTGTTTTTGCAAGGTGGCCATGTCCTCTTCGTCCAGCAATAAGCGGTTGCCATCACCTTTTTTGCTGTTGACGCAGATTTTTTCCAGAGACTTGGTGCCCTCGATAAGATCGATATGCCCAAACTCAAGTTTCTGCCGGTCATCAACCACAGGAGCAGGAATCCATCCATATTGCGGCGATTTAGCGACGATATGACCGGGCAAATCAAGGCGATAGGGAGGAGCCGCATCACGATCCTGGTAGCCATCGAATTCGGAGCGTAGCCATGCAGCCATTTTCTTGTGACGCAGCATCATGGCAAGCGTGATTGCTGTCGGCATTATGTGCTCGAGCAGTTCGCCCGAATCCCGTGTGCGTTCTTCTAGGTGATTGGTGGACGCAGACATGGTTTCTCCTTGGTGGAGGCGATCTGAGTAGCCCCTCCACCACATTTTTGTTGTTGTATGGCTTCCGGCAGTTTCTGACCCGCGGTATCTGAAACTTACCCGTATCTGAAAAGTAGACAATGACGGCCGGCCGCGCCGTTGTAAAAAGGTTATCCCTTTGTAACTACGGGTAAGCGATATGTCCAGTTTGACATCATGAAGCCTTTATATACTGGAGTGGGTGCTCTCGAAAATTTTGTCTGCTGAGGCCGCAACAAAACCGTTATAGAGACTGCCGTCAGGTTTGTTGTAGCGTAGTGCGAATTCATAAAAGCAGCTGGGAATGGTGGTATCCCTGTCGCTGAATGTCACGGGAACCCGGTCGGCCATGGTCGAGGACTGTTCAAGAAGGTCCTTGGGTGATCCTTTAACTTCGCCGCCAGAAGAGTTCACTGTGAACCCTTTGTCTTTCAGAAGCTGGTTTACATCGGCGACCGTATGGAAACGCTGCAAGTGATTCACACTTACAGTGAAATGGTTGGCGCGATAGCCCCAGGCAGCGAGCCAGGCGGCATATTCGCTTTCTTCGAGCAGACTGCGATATGTGTTGTAATCCAGATTCCAGTGCCTGCCTGAGTACAGGAAATTGTCAGCTGTAACCTCTTCCTTTGTTACCCCTGCCACCAGCTTTTTTACAGTCGCCTGAAGTTCTGGCGAGCACTGTTCCGTCAGTAGCTCTGAAATGAATACTCTTGGAGCTTCCGGGTCGGCGTGCTCGTAATGCCGGGCATAGAGTTTCTTGGCTTTGAAGTGGTATTCGCCCCCTTCGCGATATCCCAGTGCAAGAAAATGCTGTGCAAGAGCGTCCAGACCAACAGGTGCCAGGTTAAACGTTCGCAGGGCTATATGGTCGTTGACGATCACCTGGTCTTGTTCGGCTCCCAGAATACTGTGGATTTGCGCAGCCGAAGGTGTCACATCGCTATAGTTTTGCCAGAGCTTCTCGAACAGGGTATTTCGATCAGTATGCATAGTTTAACTCCGTGGTCGTGTTTCGGGTGTGTGCCGGTGCCGCCTGGTTTAAAGGCAGAACACGCGCGTGGCTGCCATTATCGAGGCGCAGTTTGCCAGCAAGGGCAGGGGGAATAATCAGTGTATCCTGCCGGGCAGACACTTCGGATGTAACGACTGCCCGGAAGTTTGTTGTGCCTGTGTTCGTGATCAGAGCTGGTTTGTTTTTCTGCCCAAAATCATTGCCAGCCTCTGCATTCGTTTCATCAATTCTGACGGTGCATGCAGAAGATAATCTTACGCTGCGAATGTCGGCCAGACCACACTCAACAGTCGGCCCTCCATCAAACAGGTCGATGAAGCCATTGTGCTGAAATCCTTCGGCTTCCAGTATCCGCAAGGCTGCCCGGGTATCCTTGTGTACCTGGCTGAGAACAGCCCTTGCCTCCGGGCTCATCAGACAGGTGTAGAGCGGGTGGGAAGGCATGAGTTCGTCGATGAAGTCAGTGTAGCCCGTGCCAAGCAGGTGTGTTGCCTGGTCGAATTCCATGTCGACGAAATGTGTTCTCAGCCAGTTCCAGAACGGAGACTTGCCGGAACTGTCGGATACACCGCGCATTTCAGCAATAACCTTGTCTGAAAAGCGTTCCGAATGCTGTGCCATAAACAGGAAGCGTACCCTGGACAGCAGTTTGCCTGCATTGGCCCGACGGAACTCCGGCCGCAGATAAAGAGAGCAGATCTCGGAATAGCCGGTGTAATGATTACAGCGAGTAAGGGTTTCAACACTTCGGCGAAGGTTCAGGTCCCGGGAGTGATGGGTGACCGTATTGCGCCGGAAGTGGTAAAGCGGCAGCGTATGCCCTGCATTTGCTTCTATGCCTGTGGTGCCCAGGATATCGCCGGTTATCTCATCCTCCAGAACGAACAGGTAGTGCTCGTCAGCCGGACGGGTAACGCTGCGCTCAAAACTGGCCGTGGAATGGGCGATCTTTTGCGCCAGAGCCTCCCGGTCGGGCATGAGGGAAGTGAACCCCGGGCCGGATTCACTGGCAATTTTATACAGAGTGTCCAGATCTGTGTCGGTAATCGGGCGAATGATCATTGGCTGCAACCTGGCGTTGTTTCGGGACAGTATGAAGCTATGCGCTGGCAGATTGCAGATGCATTTTGCGCGAAATAGCCTATGATTTTTACATATTGAATAACCAGGTGAGCAAAATGATCGGAAACAAAGACGAACAGCTGCTTATGCTGCTGCGCCGGAACGCCAGAACCAGTATTACGGATATAGCCAAAGCCCTGAATATGTCGCGCTCAACGGTGCAAAACCGCATTGCCCGTCTGGAAAGCAGCGGTGTGATTACAGGATATTCCGTGCAGTTAGGTGGGGCCTTTTCGTCCAGCCAGGTGGAGGCTCATGTTTCGATAAAAGTTGCCCAGAAGCTGACTGCGCGAACAAATTCCGCGCTTGAGGGAATCAGCCAGGTGTCTCAGTTGTTCTCGGTAAGTGGTGAATACGACCTCATAGCAATCGTTGAGGCACAGTCTCTGGAGGGGCTCAGTGCCATATTGGACGAGATTGGTAATCTCGAAGGTGTTGAGCGCACTAATTCCGCGGTTGTTCTGGAAACCCGCTTTCGGCGTTAACGCTTTCCAGAGCCATTAGCTCTGCCTTGGGTATCAGGAACCCAACATGCCCGTGTAGGCACTATAAAAGAAAACTGCTGAACCGAGCAGAATAATGCCCCAGGCTGGAAAAATCAGGAAAGAGCGAGTCGACTGTCTCATGGTGATCTCCTATGAGTTATGAAATTCGATACGCTTCATTTTTCACTCTAGACCAATATTGATTAATGTCACAAAAAATAATCAATTTCTCGCGCCCGCGCTTAATGAGCCGGGAGACATGCCATTGAGCTCTCGAAAAAACACGCTAGTATGAAACTGGCCCTGATTTGGTTCTGAGGCTGATTCCAGATCCATAAACGATAACAACAACAAGGAGTTTTTCATGGCAGTGGATATCCTCAGGCAGACATCTCTGCACTGCTTGTATTACTGGGCGGAGCAGATCCCGGACAATGTATATCTGACCCAGCCCTATCCTGATGGCACAGTAGAAGACATCACCTGGAAGCAGGCGGCCGATCAGGTTTCACGAATGGCGGCCCATCTCCGGAGTCTTGATCTTCCGGAGCCTGGCAATATCGCGATTCTGGGCAAAAACAGTGCGCACTGGATTCTGGCGGATCTGGCCATCTGGGCTGCCGGACATGTATCTGTGCCCTTATATCCCACCCTTACGGGTGAAGCTGCCGCTTATATTCTTGAGCACAGCGAATCAAAACTGCTGTTCCTGGGCAAGCTTGACGGTACAGCGGATGGCTGGAACGATATTAAAAGCCATATTCCATCGAATCTTCCTGTCATTTCCCTGCCCATGTCGCCGATGTCAGATTGTCCCCAGTGGCTGGACATCATTGCTGAAACTCTTCCTGCGTTACCGAAAATGCCGGACCCTGATGCCTTGGCTACCATTGCGTACACATCAGGAAGTACCGGGCGGCCCAAAGGGGTTATGCACAATTTCCGCGCCATGATGTCGGTTGCCGACGGTTTACAGCAGGTTTTTACGGTTTCAGCAAACGACCGTATGCTGTCTTACCTTCCGCTGGCTCACGTGGCAGAAAGGGCCGCAGTGGAAACCCAATCGCTGTATTTCGGTTTCCATGTGTATTTTGCCGACACGCTGGACACCTTTCAGCAGGATCTGCAACGTGCCCGGCCAACTCTGTTCTTCTCTGTTCCGCGGCTATGGATGAAGTTCTATCTGGGAGTTAATGCCAAACTACCCCTCAAAAAACAGAAACTGCTATTCAGCATTCCGTTTATTGGTTCAATGGTAAAGAAGAAGGTGCTCCGGCAATTGGGGCTGGACCATTGCCGTGCCGCGTTGACCGGGGCCGCGCCTTTATCGGAGGAGATTATCACCTGGTACCGCAACCTCGGGCTGGAACTGCTGGAGGTTTACGGCATGACGGAGAACTTCGGATACTCCCATGCCAGCAGGCCTGAGCAGGCCAGAACCGGTTATGTGGGTGTGGCGAGTCCCGGCGTTGAGCATCGCATTGGCGATGGTGGTGAGTTGCAGGTAAAAAGCCCGGGAATGATGCTGGGCTACTATCGGAATGAAGAGAAAACCCGGGAGGACGTTACGGGTGACGGTTTCCTGAAGACGGGTGACATGGGCGAAATCAACGCCGACGGCTACCTGCGGATCACCGGCCGGGTGAAAGACCTGTTCAAAACCTCGAAGGGCAAGTATGTGGTGCCTGTGCCTATAGAAAACCGGTTTAACCACCCGTCGGTGGAAGTTGTATGCGCAGCTGGTGCGAACCAGCCTCAGCCTTGCCTGATGTTGTTGCTTTCGGAAGAAGTCCGGGAGGGGCTGGCTACAGGGATGAACCGGGATGGACTGGAGCAGGAGTTGTCTGATGAACTGGATGCGGTGAACGAAGGCTGTGAAGCACACGAAAAGATTGAGTTCGTGGTACTGGTGAAAGAACCCTGGACGATGGAGAACGGGATGCTCACACCCACCATGAAGATCAAGCGTAATGTGATCGAGGATGTTTACAACCGTAAAATGGATGAATGGTTTGAACAGAAAAGAAAAGTGATCTGGGAATTCTGACCGCGTAATGCAAAACGCCGACAGATTCTTTTGAGAATCGTCGGCGTTTTCAGCCTGGCTCTTGCTTTCAGGGCTGCGCTATTTAGCGCAGCTCTTTGCGTTTGCCCTGCTGGAGTTCAGTGGCCACCCTGCATCTGGGTGATATCTGTTACAGCTACAGCTCTGCGGTTAAAGGAGCGCAGCTTGCGGCTCACGAAATTTACTGCCATCTTTGCAGCCGCACGGGTGTGCTGACTTCTTACTCCAGCACTGTTGTGGAGGATACTGGACGGTAGCGGGTGAACGGTTGCGATGTGCTTTTGGGCCATAGCGACTTCCTCCTTGGCTGGTAACTTGATGTAAATGAATAAAGGGATTGACCCGAATTTATGATGAATACTAAAGATATTTTTTTGCAGCTTAAATACGTTAAAATCCGTACTCACGTTGCAAATATGCAGTAGCTATGGACTGGGATTATCTACGATATATACATGCTTTGGCAATAGGCGGAACGCTCGCAAAAGCCGGAGAATTATTGGGTGTGCACCAAACCACGGTTTTACGCCGGCTGGACCAGATGGAAGAGTCGCTGGGTGTGCAGTTTTTTGAACGAAATCGCGATGGTTTACAGCTGACTCCCGTGGGGGAAACTGCTTTCCGCAATGCCGAAAAGCTCGCTGTTGAGATGGAAAATCTCGAGCGTAAACTGGTTGGACAGGACTCTGCACCCGTAGGAAAGGTGCGTGTGGCAGCCGAAGACACAATGATGAGTGAACTGCTCGGGCCGGTTCTGGCTGAGCTGGTGCGTGAGTTCCCGGATATTGAGCTGGAAGTGCTCACCGATAACGACGTCACCAACCTCACCCACAGGGAAGCAGACCTGACTTTGCGACCTGAGAACAAACCCCAGGCAACCCTGGAAGGTGAGCGTATCGCGGCGATTGAATCTGCGGTTTACGGCTCCGCCGGTTATTGCCGCCGCCATCGCAATATGGACATTGAAAATCAGCCTGAAGACTGCCTCTGGATTATTCCGGATGAGACCTTCAGCCATCTGGCAACGGGGCGCTGGTACCGTAAACAGCTGAAAAACGCTACTTCAGTCATTCGGTGTAACAGCCTGAATGCGATGTACTCGCTGGCCAGAGCCGGTGCGGGGCTGGCTGTTTTGCCCTGCTATCTGGGTGAGGGCACAAAAGAGTTGCGCCGCCTGTCAGATCCGATTGAAGGTGAAAGCGTCGATTTGTGGGTGCACGTAAGTCAGGATACCCAGCAAATGGCAAGGGTACGAATTGTGATGGAGTTTCTGGTTGAACGGTTGCAGGCCCAGGCATCGATGATTGAGTTTAACCCAACCGCGTGATCGTCTGGTGGCCAGGGTTCAGCCGCAGAATGGCCAGAATTGGTACCAGCGCCAGCACTGGAATTCCTGTTCACAGGATTTGAGCTGGTTATCGTACCGGAAGGCCCGGTTCTGAACCCGGGAAGCCAGAGTTGTCACCCCGGGTTTACGGGCAAATGTTCTTCGGGCGTAGCCGCCGCGACCCTCGTGGTATGCAAGGTATAGCTGGCGTGGGCTGTGAAATGGAATGCCAAGCTGTTGATGGGTCAGATGGTTGTACCAGCCTACGAAATCCAGTGCGTACGCCATATCGGTACGCACTGTAAACAGGCCATCGCCATTCGCGGCGAGGTATTCCCCCCATGCCGGATCCAGAGCCTGGGCATAGCCGTAGGCTGTGGTCGGCCGGGTCCAGGGAATAATTCCCCATAACTGGGTCCTTGGTGGCTTGGCGTGGCTGCGGAAGGACGATTCGTAATATACAAAAGCCATCTGTGTGGCTATGGGGGTTCCCCATCTTTCCTGAGAGCTGCGTGCGTAGTCATACCAGACCGTATGTTCCCGGAAAATGTCACATAAATTGTCGGGGTTTACAGGCGGTTCGGGAGCTAGCAGGCTGAAGCGTAAAGTTGCCCAGGTCCCGATAAGCAACCCGATAACCGGAAGGCCGTACCATTTCAGGCGGGATTTCCATCGATTACGGCGTGTCTGTCGCCGTCTCCTGCGCGGACGTGCAGGTTTCCAGAATTTTCCTACCAAACTGTCATCTCCGGAACCCATGGATTGCTTGCTCAGGGGAGGGAGTGCGTGTCATAAACGCAGCATCCATCAAACAGGATGATAGTTAAATGAAGCTTGGTACCCTAGTTAAACCTCTTTTATTCAGTGGTCTGTTCCTGGCCGGGTCAGTTATGGCTGCACCCAGTGCCCAGCAGGTTCTGGCAGCATCGCCCGTCGATGACATTGTAGAGCGCTACCCCGCAATGATGAGCGAAGGCATCCGCGAAGGGCTGAAGCGCAATCAGCAGTTACCGCCCATGGTTGCCGACACCATTGGGTATGTGGTCACGAACAGCTTCCGTGCTGTGGACATAGAGCAACAGATTGTTAAGAGTCTGGAGCAGGAACTTTCAGGGAGCCAGCTTGAGGCGGTAGAGAGCTGGTATAAAACCCCCGTTGCACAGAAGATCTCAGCGGCAGAAATAGCAGCTTCAGATCCCGCCGCATGGCAGCAGATACAGGCCAGAGCGATGGAGCTGAACAGGAAGTACAAGGGCACTGACCGCGCCCGGATGTTTGAGCGCTTTGATCGTGCATCCCGCGCCACTGAAAGTGCAGTGGATACTACCATTGCCGTGCAGCTGGGGCTGGCAAGCGCCATGGCTGCGTTCAGCAGTGGTTCAGGGAATTACGATGAACTCAGGCAGAGCATAGAAAACCAGCGGGAAACAATCCGGGGTGTTGTGGAACAACAGGTTTATGACAGTTATCTGCATACCTATGAAAACATCAGTTCCCAGGAAATGGGTCTGTATATCGACTTCCTGGAAAGCGGAGCAGGGTCGGCGTTTTCAAAAACCGTTACCGGGAGTATTCAGCAGGCAATTACCGAACCGGTTGAATCCATTGGAAGCCAGCTTGCACGCTTCCTGTCCCCACAAAAATAGCACGCCGGATTTGAAGGATCCGGCATTTGGGCGCACTCTCCAATAGCGAGCCACACTTGAACTGCTTTCAGGAGAGTGCTTATGGACTTCAAAGCCTATCAAAAGGTTCTGGCCGGTCAGCTCAGGGGAAGCGAATGCCCGTTCCCGCCGGCCGAATTTGAGCTACGCCTGCAGCGTCTAAGGGCCCTGATCGCGGCCCGGCAACTCGGGGCGCTGCTGGTTACGGATCCATCCGATATCTACTACCTCACCGGATACAGCACCTTTGAAGTTTCCGTTCATGTTGCCCTGGTGGTCAGTCCTTCATCGCTTTTGCTACAGGTGCCGTCAATTGAAATGGGGCCGGCAATGGTTACCACGCGAGTGGATCAGGTGGTGGGCTACCGCTGGGAGAGTGTGAGCGAGGTGCTTGATCCTCTTGCCGACGCGCTGGCGAGTGCCGGGGCTGGCGTTGGAATCGATTGCTGGCATGGTTCTTTGCGATATGGCGTTATTGAAGGACTGCGTCAGCGGCTGCCCCGTTGTGAATTTGCAGACGCCTCGGCTCTGCTGAAACAGCTGCGTATTGTGAAATCGACCGCTGAACTGGAGTGCCTGCAGCGCAGTGCTGATATCACTGGTCTTGGGCTGGATGCCGCAGCTGCTCTGGTACGGCCGGGTGTTACCGATAGTGAGATTGCCGCTGCCGGCGCCGAGGCAATGTTGCGTGCCGGCAGTGAGTTTATGAGCATGCAACCGATAGTCGTGGCAGGGCGCCGCAGTAGCGTGATCCATACCAATCACAAACGATTTGAAGTGCAGGAGGGAGAACCAGTATTTCTGGAATTTGGGGCATCCTGGCAGCGTTATACTGCACCGATGATGCGTACAGTCGTCGCCGGCAAGCCTACGAAACGTATGCAGGAAGTCTTCGGTGGCTGTCGGCGTGTGGTGGATACTCTGGTTGGCGCCATGGAGCCGGGGCGAAGTTTTGACTCAGCGGCTATGGCTGCAGACAAGGTACTGGAGCCTTTGGCCGGAGATGTATTTTTTTCCGGGGTGTTTGGTTACGCAGTAGGCGCGCAGTTTCCGCCGTCCTGGGTGGAAGGATCAGGCTATATTGCCCGTCGACAGTCAGCGGTTTTTGAACCGGGAATGGTGTTTCACCTGCCTGTTTGTCTGCGGATTCCGGGGTACTGGGGAATTGGTTGCAGCGATACAGTCCGGGTAACGGAACAAGGCGCAGTGGTAATGACCTCGAATCCCTGGACCCTGGCCTCGCCACCGGGTTGATCTGGTGGGCTGTTTAACCCTCCGCCATGGTTCGGCGGAGGGTTCTGTCATTCAGCAGTTGCGGCTTATTAGCTGCGGCTGGTGACTTCCAGCAGGTGATAGCCGAACTGGGTTTTTACCGGCCCGAGAACTTTATTGACTTCGCCGCTGAAAACCACTTTGTCGAATTCCGGAACCATCTGGCCAGGGCCAAATGAACCGAGATCGCCGCCGTTGCGACCAGACGGGCAGGAGGAGTGCTGCTTTGCAACTTCTGCGAAATCCTTACCACCTTCAATTTCTTTCTTCAGCTCTTCACATTTTGCTTCGCTGTCGACCAGAATGTGGCGTGCGGTTGCCTGTGCCATGATGACTATCCTTCAATACAGTGAATGGGTACTTCAGAAATGGAATGCTGCCCGTCCCCTTCGCCGGAGGCAAGCCTTTTTATCGGTGTTTCTGCGGCCTCACGATTGTCACTGCAAACCTGTACAATGCCGGCTTACTCCAGTCGGCCTGGCGCTGGCCCTAACATCTATAGGTTTGTTTCTTGATCTCTACTGCCAATATCACTATGCAATTCGGGGCCAAACCCCTGTTTGAAAATGTTTCCGCCAAGTTCGGTAACGGTCATCGCTACGGTCTGATCGGGGCTAATGGTTGTGGTAAGTCCACCCTGATGAAAATTCTCGGTAGCGACCTGGAACCCTCTGCCGGCCAGGTCATGCTGGAGCCGAACGTCCGCTTGGGTAAGCTGCGGCAGGATCAGTTTGCCTATGAAACCTGTTCGGTTATGGACACGGTGATCATGGGCCATGAAGAACTTTGGAACGTGAAAAAAGAGCGGGACCGTATTTACTCGCTGGCAGAAATGAGTGAAGAAGATGGAATGGCGGTTGCGGATCTGGAGGTCCAGTTTGCCGAGATGGACGGTTACACCGCCGAATCCCGTGCCGGTGAACTGCTTCTGGGTCTGGATATTCCTCTGGAACAGCACGATGGCCCCATGGGTAATCTCGCGCCCGGGTGGAAGCTCCGGGTGCTGCTGGCGCAGGCTCTGTTCTCGGATCCGGATGTGCTCCTGCTGGACGAGCCTACCAACCACCTTGATATCAATACCATCCGTTGGCTGGAAAGCATCCTCGTTGCTCGCAGCAGCACCATGATTATCATTTCTCACGACCGCCACTTCCTGAACAGTGTATGCACTCATATGGCGGATCTGGACTACGGCGAACTGAAATTGTTCCCGGGTAACTATGATGAGTACATGACTGCTGCTACCCAGGCCCGTGAGCGTATGCTTTCGGACAACGCGAAGAAAAAAGCCCAGATTGCAGAATTGCAGCAGTTTGTGAGCCGTTTCTCCGCCAACGCCTCCAAAGCCAAACAGGCCACTTCCCGTGCGCGCCAGATTGACAAGATCCAGTTGGATGAGGTGAAACCCTCCAGCCGCATCAGCCCGTTTATCCGTTTTGAGCAGGGTAAAAAGCTGCATCGCCAGGCGGTAACCATCCGTGAGCTGACCAAAGGTTTTGATGGAAACACTTTGTTCAACAAGCTGAATCTGCAAGTTGAAGCCGGAGAGCGCGTAGCCATAATCGGGCCCAATGGTATTGGCAAAACCACCTTGTTGCAGTGTCTGGCTGGTGCTTACGAGCCTGACAGCGGTGAGGTGAAATGGACGGACAGCGCCGAAGTGGGTTATTTCGCCCAGGATCATACGGCAGATTTTGCAGATGACGACACTCTGTCAGAGTGGATGGCTCAGTGGACAACCGGCGGCGAGCAGCTGATAAGGGGCACCCTCGGCCGTATGCTGTTTTCCGGTGATGATATTGGCAAATCGGTGCGGGTTATTTCCGGTGGTGAGCAGGGGCGCATGCTGTTTGGCAAGCTGATTCTGCAGAAGCCCAACGTGATGCTGATGGATGAGCCCACCAACCACCTGGATATGGAATCTATCGAAGCGCTGAACCTGGCCCTTGAGAACTACCCGGGTACGCTGATTTTCGTAAGCCACGACCGTGAGTTTGTTTCCTCACTGGCGACGCGGATTATTGAATTGACGCCTGAGGGTGTTACGGACTTTAGTGGCACCTACGATGATTATCTTCGTAGCCAAGGGTATCTCTAAAAATTACTGATACTACGGGGGCTGGGCAGACGAGCAGGGCGGGCCAAAAAACGCTGTGAATACGTCCGTGTACGCTTGGCTCCGCCATCCATGGCTCCGCACATTTTTGGCCCGCCCTGCTCGTCTACCCGACCTGAACTTTGCAGGTTGGATCAACAGCTAGAGGAACTCTGTGTGAGTGAAGAATCAGTAGTTCAAGCAACCCGGAAGTGGGTCGAAGACGTCGTTGTTGGCTACAACCTTTGTCCGTTTGCCAAACGGGAACTGGTCAGGGACCGGGTTCGGTTTGTGGTTACTGCAGCCGATAACGAAGACTCTCTGCTCCAGGCTCTGCAAACCGAGCTCCTGCGTCTGGACGATGAACCGGAAACCGAAACTACGCTTCTGATTCACCCTCACGTACTGCAGGGTTTTGCGGACTACAACGAGTTTCTGGATGCAGCCGATGGTCTGCTCGTGTATCTGGACATGGAGGGCGTATACCAGATCGCCAGTTTCCATCCGGATTACCAGTTTGCGGACGCTGAAACGGATGCAGCGGAGAACTACACCAACCGTTCTCCGTTCCCAATGCTCCACTTGTTGCGGGAAGCCAGTCTGGAATCCGCGATTGATAGCCATCCGGATGTAGAAGGGATTCCCCAGCGCAATATTGATCTGATGAACAAGCTTGGTGCAGGGAAAATGCGGACGGTCTTAATCGGGTGTATGAAGGTGGCGGAGAATACAGGGGAGTAGAACGAAGAGCCGGTGGGTAACCCTCTCCCAAAAATGTGCGGAGCCATGGATGGCGGAGCCAAGCGTACAGGGACGTATTTACAGCGGTTTTTGGGAGAGGGTTACCCGCCGGAGACTGCGCTGAGCCACGATTGTTGCAGGTCTGACGATAGACAAGTGAACGACAATAAAGAGGAAGCAAAGTGGCACGACTATTCGAACAACTAGATAGCCAACCCTCCGAAATCGGCGAAATCACACTCCGCCGGCGCCGCATACCCGCACTGGGGGACAGGGATATTTTCGAGGTAAAACTCGGTGAAGAATTTCTTATGTCCAGTATGTTTGTGGATGCGGAAGTTGCCCTTTCTGATCTTGGTCTGAATGTAACTGAAGGCGATAACCTCAGCGTTGTCGTTGGCGGCCTGGGGCTCGGTTATACAGCCGTTGCAGCACTCAGGCATGAACGCGTCGGTGAATTGCTGATAGTTGAGTATCTGGAGCCGGTTATACGCTGGCATCAGCAGGAGTATGTTCCTCTCGGTAAAGACATCAACGCGGATGCCCGCAGCCGCTATGTTCACGGCAGCTTCTTCGATCTCGCTGTTGCAGATCCGGAGACTGGAGGTTTTGATCCTGAAATGCCCGGTAAAGAGTTCGATGCCATCCTGCTGGATATCGACCACTCGCCCCGTGCGCTGCTGAACGAGTCCAATGCGAGCTTCTACACCACCGAAAATATCAGCCGCATGGCCCGGCAGCTCAAACCCCGAGGTATTTTTGCCATGTGGTCCAATGAGGGGGAAGACTCCGTATTTATGGACATATTGCGGGATGTGTTCACTGAAGTAGTCTGTCACGTTGTGAGCTTCTACAATCCATTCCAGAACAGAGAGTCGTTTAACACTGTTTATTTGGCCCGTAAACCGGGCTGATCTTGCCGGAGTGTGTATGCCTGTGACGACTTACCGTACCCGTCCGTTCAGTTCAGACCAGCGTCTCCCGCAGCTGGATAAGCCTCCGGTTATTCATGAGCCGGAGCAGGCCGGTGAGTTGCTGGCGGACTTCATTCGCAAGTACCCCAAACTATTGATTCTCACAGGTGCAGGCGTCAGCACAGATTCCGGTATCCCGGATTATCGCGATGGTGAAGGTGCATGGAAGCGCAAACAGCCGGTTCAGCACCAGGAGTTCATGGAGAACTTTGAAACCCGCCAGCGGTACTGGGGGCGCAGCCTTATTGGCTGGCCGGTGATGCGCAATGCCGCGCCCAACCCCTCTCACTATCACATTGCTGATCTCGAACTGCGGAACCATTCCAGCCTTGTGGTTACCCAGAATGTTGACGGATTGCACCAGAAAGCCGGCACTCACGGGGTGAGTGATCTGCACGGGCGCGCAGATGAAGTAGTGTGTATGAGTTGCAGCCACCGGTGCCCCCGGGATGATGTACACGAACGCTGCGCTGATCTTAACCCTGACTTCGGACACTACAAGGCTGATACGGCGCCAGATGGCGATGCAGATCTGGAAGTGGATTTCTCCGGGTTTCGCCTGGCAGATTGCTCCCGGTGTGGCGGCATACTGAAACCGGATGTGGTGTTTTTCGGAGACTTTGTACCTAAACAGCGAGTGCAGTCAGCCGTAGAGGCGCTTAAAGCCAGTGATGGTTTACTGGTGATCGGATCATCGCTGATGGTTTTCTCGGGTTTTCGCTTCTGCCGGTATGCCAAAGAATTCGACAAGCCTGTTGCTACTCTTAACCTGGGCCGGACCCGGGCGGAAGAGCTGGCGGACCTTAAACTCAATGCGAGAATAGGGGAGACCCTGGAAGCCTCTCTCAAGCGTTTATAGCCAGCGGCCCGTTGATCATTCGTACAGTTCCTTCTGGCCGGTCGGGTCGTTCATACAAGTCTCTGCTGTGGGTTCTCCATCCAGAATCATACGTGCCGCTGCTATGGCCGCATCGCGGTAGGGCATAAGTACAATGTCTGCTTTTGCCCGGGTAAGTGCTGCGGCTGTCTGTTCCCTGTGTGCCGCAACGGCGACCTTGCCATGATAGCCAAGGTCCTGAACGCTCCTGAGCAGAGTACGGCGTGGGTCGTCATGGGTCAGCCCGGTATCATGTTCGGGTACAGCCAGCACCAGCCATTTGGCAGAGCCAAGCGGTAAATGTGCGAGAAACTCCGGGTCTGTTGCATCGCCAAAGATCACGTCATATCCCTCCATACGGGCATGGCGAACTGCGGCTGGGCTGAAATCGATCCCAAGTACCCTCAACCCGGCCTCCCGAAGCACCCCTGCGATGCCGAGCCCATAGCGTCCCATCCCGAACAGGATTACATCATGTCCGTGAGAGCTTGATGGAGCGTCCTCGCGCTGGGTCGCGATCATGGGGCGGTCAAAGATCCTTAAAAGAGGTTCTATCCGGTCATAGATCTGGTGTGAGTAGGTAATCATGTAGGTTGAGGCTGCGATAGTGATAAGACCTACCAGAGTCACGAGCCCCAGCGCCTGGTCGTTGACATGGCCGATAGTTACGCCCATTGCCATGAAAATCAGGGAAAACTCGCTGATCTGCGCCACAGTGAGGCCCGCAAGAAAGCCCGTACGTTTGCGGTAGCCCATGGTTACCATGATGATCAGTACAATCAGCGGATTACCGATCAGCACAAACAGCGACAGGACAATGGCCGGCCCAACGCTTGCGCCCAGAACTGACAGGTCCAGAGATGCCCCCAGCGCGATGAAGAAAAAGAGTAGCAGGAAATCCCGCAGTGAGGTGAGGCGTGCGGCAATTGCCTCGCGGTAGGAAGTTGAGGCCAGAGAAACGCCGGCCAGGAGTCCGCCAAGTTCCTTGCCGAAGCCCAGGTAATGGCCCATGGCTGCCAGCAGCACTGCCCAGGCGATAGCAAAAGACACCAGTAGTTCCGGGGCCTGCGACAGGCGGTCGACCAGAGGGTTGGCCACATAGCGAATAAATAATGCCACGGCGCCCAGCATGGCCAGACCGTAGCCAAGAACCACCAGAACGTCAGTAAATGCCGCATCGTCTCCGGCCCCCACCCCGATGGCGGACAATACAATCATCGCTACCACGACCGCCAGATCCTGCACAATCAGGAAGCCAAGAGCGATTCGGCCATGGAGAGAATCGATTTCGCGCTTGTCAGATAGCAGTTTGACGATAATGATGGTCGACGAAAAGGTCAGTGCCACCGCAACATAAATGGCGGTCAGTGCATCCAGGCCAAGTGCGAGGCTTAAGGCGAAGCCAAAGACGGTTGTGAAAATGACCTGGCCTAGCCCCGTAACCAGAGCCACAGGCCCCAATGTTCGCACCAGATTGAAATCGAGCTTCAGGCCGACCAGAAACAGCAGGACAGCGATGCCGAGTTCGGCCAGAAGGTCTATCTGTTCATCTGACTGGGCGATATTCAGTACCGAAGGGCCGGCGACGATACCCACCGCTATGAAGCTTACAATCAGCGGCTGGCGCAGGAGAAGCCCGACGAAGCCGACGCCGGCGGCGAGCACCAGGAGCGCCGCGAATTCGTAGAACATATAGCCCTGAAGAGCCTCAGTCACGATGTCTTCCTTTTGCTTTCTGTTTCTGAAGGGCGCGTCGATGAAAGGGAGTTGTAGTGCGGTGATTGCTGCAATGACGATGGGTGCACGTGGCGCTCCAGGCGCCGCTCAGTTGTTTCAGTGACGCTCAGGCCATCAAGGGCTGAGCCTACACTCCTGAGAACTTCTCCGCCCTCAAGTGCGAGCCACTTGGGGGCGGAGGGGTTCTTGACGGGGCGAGTGGTCATTGGGCCTCTCCTTGGATCAACACAGCCCCATCATACACTGCGATATAGCTCAAATATATTTGACGGCTACATCAGGATTCCCCGATTTTTACACCTCGTCTTCAGGTTTGATATAGCTCAAGATCCGAACAGGTTGTAGATAAATACTGCACCTACTGCCACCGGTGTAATGAAGCGCACGGTGATGTACCAAAGGCGGAACATGGGCTTTGAAAGTGCCAGTTCCGTCTCCATGGCCTGACGTGACATGACCCAGCCGGCAAATACCGCAACCAGCAGGCCGCCCAGTGGTAACAGGATGTTGGCAGTAAAGAAATCCAGAAGATCAAAGATGGTTTTGCCTTCCAGCATGCTGATCCACCCAAGTGGTGCGAAACCTGACCACAGATTCAGGGAAAGGATCGACGCAATTCCCAGGGCCCAGCATACAAAGCCTGCACCTAATGTGCTGGCGGTGCGGTTCATGCCTTTTTGCTCTTCAAGCCATTCGACTATGGGTTCCAGCAAGGAAATACCTGATGTCCACGCTGCAAATATCAGCAATATGAAGAACAGAGTCCCAAACAGGCTACCCATGGGCATCTGGCCGAAAGCGAGCGGCAGGGTCTGGAATATCAGGCCTGGGCCTGCACCGGGTTCAAGGCCGTTGGCAAAAACAATCGGGAAGATTGCCAGGCCCGCAAGCAGAGCTACGCCCGTATCGATTATGCAGACGGCAATGGAGGTTTTGGCGATAGAGATGTTCTTTGGCAGGTAAGAACCGTAGGCCATCATTACTGCCATGCCCAGGCTCAGAGTGAAGAACGCGTGGCCCAGTGCCACCAGAATGCCCGAAGTTGAGAGCTTGGAAAAATCCGGCTGAAACAGAAAAGCTGCTGCCCGGCCAAACTCTCCGGTGGTCATGGCGTAGCCTACAACTGTGAGCAGTAGCAGGAACAAAGCCGGCATAAGAATGCTGACAGCGCGCTCAAGCCCTGCGCGAACGCCTTTGGCAACGACAACCATAACCAGCGCCATAAACAGGGTGTGCCACATCAGAAGCGTGGCAGGATCTGCCAGAAGATCAGAAAAAATGGCCCCAATGGCATCTGCAGACTGGCCTGTAAGCTGCCCGCTGGCCGCCGTGCCCACATAGGATACCGCCCAGCCACCGATCACTGAGTAGAACGACAGGATCAGGAACCCGGCGATTACCCCGACTGCGCCGACCAGTCGCCAGGCCGGATTCAGTCTGTCGTGCCCGGCAATCGCTCTGAGACTGTTCACCGGGCTGCGTCCGCCCCTGCGGCCGATAAGTACTTCGGCCATCATGATAGGCAGGCCGATAGCCGCGATGCACAGAAGGTATACGAGCACGAAGGCACCGCCGCCGTTTTCGCCGGTAACATAGGGGAACTTCCAGATATTTCCCAGACCAACGGCAGAGCCCGTGGCCGCAAGAACGAAGGCAAAGCGTGAGGACCAGAGCCCCCGTTTGGCATTCGAGCCTTCCAGTGCGCCGGAAATAGCCGCGTTTGATTCAGACATGGTTGTCTCCTGTCAGATAGTTGTTTTTGTTTGTAAGAGCGGTAGCCGTGAATCGATCACGGCTCCGTAATCCAGGTACTGTCAGTCAGCCCGCGGAAATGCGTTGCTCATCCGCGGCCTCAACTCCGCCGGAGTGTTTCCGGAAGCGTTCTTCGGCGAGTGTGTTGGCAACCATGCCAGTTGGAATGCCGTTGCGATCCGAACGTGTAAAGATCTCGGCAAGCGTCTGGCCAATGCCTTCAACGTGCGCCCGCACCTGCTCCGGGGAAGCACCTGTGCGCTCATAGAACACATCGATGATGCCACCGGCGTTAATAGCGAAATCCGGAGCATAGAGGATGTTCCGGTCCTTAAGTGCCTGGTCGTGATCCGGGCGTTGCAGGAGGTTGTTGGCTGCGCCTGCAACGATGCTGGCTTGCAGGCGGGGGATGGTATCGTCGTTCAGTACGGCGCCCATGGCACAGGGTGCGATTACGTCCACGGGCAAGAACAGAATGTCCCCGGCTGAGGCCGGGTTAGCTCCCAGTTCGTCTACCGCGCGTTGCATGTTCTCCTGGTGGATGTCGTACACCCATAGTTCTGCACCGGCGTCCTTCAGATGTCGGGCGAGGCGATAGCCCACATTGCCAATGCCCTGAACAGCTACTTTCAAGCCGGTCAGATCATCGCGGCCAAGCTTGTGTTTTACCGCTGCCTTGAGGCCGACAAATGTGCCATAAGCTGTGGCTGGGGACGGGTCCCCGTTGCTTCGCTGGCCATCAAAAGCCGTGCGTTCCACAATGCCGGCAACGTGCTTTGTGTACCTTCCCATGACCTTCAGATCTGGCACGCTGGTGCCGGAGTCTTCCGCTGCTATGTACTGGCCGCCCAGACCCTCCAGGTGCTTGCCCATGGCTTCCAGTAAGGCTTCACTTTTCTGCTTGCGCGGATCGCCGATGATGACCGATTTGCCGCCGCCCAGATCAAGATTGGCGAGTGCAGATTTATACGTCATGCCCCGTGACAGGCGCAGCACATCGCGCAGGGCTTCTTCATCACTGGCATAAGGGAACATCCTGCAGCCGCCAAGGGCAGGCCCTCGGGAGGTGTTGTGTATGGCTACAATGGCTTTTAGCCCGGTTTCCGGGTCGCAGAAAAAGGACAGGTGTTCGTGGTTATCAAACTCAGGATGGCTGAATACAGTCATGACGGTTCACCTCCCTCCCATGGCCCGGCAGGGCATAAGACTGTGGAGATGAAACTAACAGGTGGGTACTTTTGTGCGTGGCACAAAACATCCCGGAGACGTGCTGGTGCAGACATTTTGAAATCCTCTCCACCTTGGCCGGATCTCGGCGGCAGTGGCGGTGTGTTGTTTTTGTCGTCCGGCTTGTGGCCGGCGTTTCGATTTCAGTCGCCCGGATATCCCGAAGGGGATTGCCCTTGTGGGGCCGGACCGAACGTAAACTAATCGCTGGAACCGGGGAGGTCAATTGCAAAATCGGCCGTTCCCAAACGTTGAGGTTCGTGTATCAGACACATTTTCAAAACTTGCTGGCAGATCAATAACTCACGTTTGCGGAAACTACTTATACGCGCGCCCGGAAATTTTCCTTAGCTTGCGTAGATGACAAACACCACATATCCCTACCAGTTTCAGCCCGCGAAGGTTCGTTCGGAGCTTGTCCGGATGTTTCCCATTTCATTATTTGTAGTGGCGTTCGGCGCTGCATTTGGTTTGGCGGCCGTGCAGCAAGGGCTGGGACCTCTTGAATCCCTGCTCATGAGTACCCTGGTATTTGCCGGAGCTTCGCAGTTTGCCGCCATTGATATGTGGGGGACGGAAGTCTCGGTTATCCCCGTTATGATCGTGGTATTTGCCATCAACTCCCGCCATCTTCTTATGGGTGCCTCGCTTTATCCCATGCTCAAAGATGTTTCTCCCGGAAAACGCTACGGCCTTCTCCTGTTTCTTACCGATGCCAACTGGGCTGTATCTGCACAGGAGTACCAGGGTGGCAGGCGCAATCTCGAGGTGATTCTGGGCGGAGGGCTGGTGCTCTGGCTTGCATGGATTGTAGGCACCTGGCTGGGTGTTTATTTCGGTGGCTTTTTACAGAATCCCAAAAGCCTTGGAATGGATATGGTGCTGGGCTGCTTTCTGCTTGCCATGGCACTCGGCGGAAAGAAGAATCCCCGGGTACTGGTTGCCTGGACTCTGGCTGCGATTGCCTCATTGGCCGCGTGGAAATGGCTGCCTGCCAATACCCATGTGGTAGCGGGGGCCCTGGCCGGTGGCGTGGTCGGGTACTTCTGGCTTGAAAAAAAGCCGGATGATGCAGGCGCCGGGGGGGAAACTGCATGACCATCGAAACCAACACTACGGGTGTTCTTGCCCTGATCCTGATTATGACACTGGTTACCCTGGCAACCCGGTTCGGTGGCGTTTTTGTCATGTCCTTTGTGAAGATAAGCCCTCGTATCGAGAGCTTTATCAACACCATGGCCAGCTCCGTGCTTATCGCCATCATCGTACCTATGGCCTTTGGCGGCGATGCGGGCGCGATTGCCGCCCTGTCTGTTACTGCCATCACAATGCTCCTTCTCAAGAAACCCTTACCGTCCATAGCCGCAGGTATTCTCGCCGCTGCGCTCATCCGGTATCTGTTTTAGTTATTGGAGACAAAAGGCGGAGAGATAGTGTGTGCGGAAAACTCTCAAGTTCGATGCCTGCTGGCCGATATGCGGGTATTGAGCCAGGGTATCGAGAGGCAGGCCCGCACCATGATTTTGTCCAGTCAGATTTCTTTCCTTCAGGGGAATTCCCGTCAGGTAACAAGCTTCGACCAGAGCCAGCTGCGAATTAACCAGCAGCAATTGTCTGGCGCCGGTACGGAAGGCCAGGGAAGTGGCTCGCAGTTGAATATAGCCCGCGATGCTGCTTACCGTTACAGCAGTCAGGAACAGCTTGGGTTCACCAGTTCCAGTACTGTAAGCGGTGGCGACCGTAATGCCGTGTTTTCCAGCGCAGAGCTGGTGGAGAAAACCTCTGAGCTGTTTCTCCGTGGCCAACAGGCCATCAGCGTAGGCCGTGCTGCCCTGGGTGGTGAGTCCGGTTCTCAGGCGAGCGGCAGCATATCTGTTGAAGCGAGCCGCTACATGTTCTATTCCGAGAGCGAAACCCGCTCATTCGCGTCGAGCGGAAGCATTACGCTGGAGAACGGTGAAACCATAGATTTCACACTTTCCCTCCGCCAGTCCCAATCCCGGAGTTACGAGTACTCTGAAAATCTTCGTATTGAAGAGCGCCCGATGACCGATCCCCTGGTTATCAACTTTGGCAGCTCGACGGCCCGGCTTACAGATACGTTGTTTGAGTTTGATCTTGATGGCGATGGAGAAACCGGGCAGTTTGCAACTCTTGGCAGCGGCAGTGGTTATCTTGTGTTCGATCGCAATGGGAACGGCGAAGTGGATGATGGCACCGAATTGTTCGGGCCTCAGAGTGGTTCCGGTTTTGGCGAATTAGCCAGGTTTGATGACGACGGCAATCAGTGGATAGATAGCAACGACGAGGTGTTTTCATCTCTCTCGGTCTGGGTGCAGACTGCCGATGGTTCCCAAGCGTTGAAGACTCTTGGAGAGGTTGGGGTGCAGGCCCTGTACGTGGGCAGTGCCGAAGACAGTTTCACACTCACGAATCGCCAGGGCGTGCCATTGGGGCAGGTTCAGGCTTCAGGCATTTACCTGACCGCCGATGGTGAAGTTCGCACTCTTGAAGAGATCACTCTGGCAGAGCAACACACAGGGCAGGTGCAATCCGCAGAACTGGTGCCGGGTGGCAATGATAACGGTGGCGAGAGTAGCGGGTTTCTGGATGCCCGAACTGAGGCAATCCGTGATGCGCTGACAAAGCTTGGTGAGATCCGGGAAAAGCAAAAGGCGTTTATTGAAGAAACCAAAGATCTTGGAAAGTCTGAATCACCGCTGGATGAATACATGAGTATCATCGAGCGGTTGCGGCTTGAACTGCTGAACAGCCAGGATGAGAAGATGCAGGCTGCTAGCCGGTACCTTGAGTTTGCCAGGGTATGATCCGAAGCTACACGGCAATAGTCCCCGGGGCTGTTGCCCGCTTTATATTCCAGAGGCGCTTCAACTCTTTGACAAACTTCTTGTCTCCGCCAGATTCCGATGAGACCCATAATTCGAATTCGTTGCCATAAACATCCGAGATTGTGATTACTGTATCTTCAAGCCAGGATTTCGACCATTTCACGTCTACCGCTTCGATTTCTTCATACGCGGCAAAAGCGCTATAGACGATTCCATCCTCCGGATCCATTCCGTAGGAGGTGACATAGTCCTGGCTTATGAACTGCCCATCTTCCTTGATTGACAGTACACCGCCAGAATAGAAGTAAATGATGTCTTCATCTTCCGCCAGAATTTCCTGATTGCGCAAATAGATCAAATCGCGTTCCCACAACGAATCACCGGAAACCACCATTGTACTTGGAAAGAATCCGGTGCTTAGCAGGATCAAAAACACGACTATTGGCCCACCGGTCAGGTAAGCCACAAAGTTTAGCGGTCTGTGACCTGTATGATTTTTCGCATCCGGATGAGAGCTGTTAACTTTTGATATGGCAGAAACAGCAGGCAACATGGGCATGAAAGTAAAGAAGGAAAGAAGCCAGTATGGATCGGGAGCCTTCCAGATATAGCTTAATAAAAGCAAACAGATCGCCAGAAAAACAGCGAATGTTTTGTTGCTGATTGCCCCTGGCGAATGATTCCGGGCCAGGTCAGAAAGAAGGGAGTAATACCAGAACGGATAGAAAAAGGATCGCCAGAAAGGCCAGATACCGGAGCCATCCCGGGTCTTGATATAACGCCAGTTCTTGTAGTTCCAATAAAATTCGTACAAGCCTAAAGTACAGATCGACATCAGGCAGAACTTCCACGGAGATACCATGAAGTAGCGATGGTGATCCTGACGTTGTGCTTCAGTGCTGGTCATTTCAATCCTTGTAAGGTTTAAACCCACTTCTGTGAGCAATAAGAGCGTTTTGTATGCAGATTATGCAAATTACTCCACAGCAATCCCGTAGAGCAAGGCCAGCCACTATCAGGCCCCGTCGTTCTGCCGGAACGGAAGCGCTGTTTTGGCCTCCTCGTAGTAATTCATAACCTGATCTGCCTCTTCCCGGGTAAAGGCTTCGATGGCCTCACGAAACCCCGGGTGGGCGATTCCATGCCATGAATGTGTAAGCTCCGGCTCGAAGCCCCGTACCAGTTTGTGTTCTCCCTGAGCGCCTGCGTCAAAGGTCTGGAGCTCCAGCTCAATGGCTAATTCTATGCCCTGGTAGTAGCAGGTTTCAAAGTGCAGATGGTTGTATTCATCAAGGCAGCCCCAGTAGCGACCGTAAAGAGTGTTTCCGCCGCTCAGGAACAGGGCGCCCGCAATCATCTCATCATCTTTCAGCGCTACGATTACATGCAGGTGGTCGGGCATTGTCTCCCTTAGTTGCTCAAAGAACTGTTGGGTCAGATAAGGTCGCTGCCCGCGCTTCAGGTAGGTGGCCTGATAAAAAACATAGAACGCAGCAAGAACGTGATCGGAAATCTCCCGGCCATGAAACCGGGTGAAGCTGATGTTCTGCTCTGCCACCAGGCGGCGCTCCTTGCGTATGGACTTGCGTTTGCGGGAGGTGAGCTGGTTCAGGAAGTCGTCGAAGCCGCTGTAGCCCCGATTGTGCCAGTGGAACTGGCAGCCAATCCGGTGCAGTTGTCCGTCGTGTTGCAGCAGTTTCTGATCCTCTGCATCCGGAAACAGCAGATGCCAGGAATGTGCGCCAAGGCGGGAGATCAGAGTGTCCAGAAGGTCATGAATCTGATGAGCGTTCAGTGTGCTCCGCAGTTGCGGATCAAGCAGTAGTCGCGGCCCCTGGGAAGGTGTAAAAGGGACAGAGATAAGAAGTTTGGGGTAATAGTTCAGGCCATAACGCTGGTAAGCGTCTGCCCAGGCCCAGTCGAAGACATACTCTCCTCTGGAGTGGGTTTTCAGGTAGGCGGGCGCAATTCCGGTAACCTGGTCATTCACACGGAATATAATGTGGCTGGGGTTCCATCCGGTTTCTTTGCTGGTGCAACGGGAGGTTTCCAGTGCTTCGAAAAACTCATACCGGAGAAACGGATTGTCGACGCCAGCCAGCCGTGTCCATGTTTCCCGGGGGATATCGGATACGGACTGGCAGGTATCGAGGGTTATGATCGATTCTTCGGTTTCTGACATACAGGTACGGACTCCTTGATGGCTTCCGTTACCTTACGTCAAAAAAACCGAATCGTGATCACTCTGGTGCCATATCGCAGCGCTTTTCCATCTTTTCCATCATTTTTTTCATGCGCTTTTCGTGCTTCTGGTGCCTTTCTTCATGAATCTCGTTCCAGATTTTGCGCTGATCGTCGTTCAGCTCCAGGCGTTTGGCCATAGCTTCTTCGCGCTCAGCCATCTTCTTTTCACGCTCAGCCATCTTCTTTTCACGCTCGGCTTTGTCAAAGGGGCCTTTGCCTTCGCGCATGTTTTCGCACATTTCTGTCTTGTCACGGGGGCCATCGCCACGGTGATCGGAATGGTTGCCTGCAAACACCGCAGGGCTGGCAGCAAAAAGGGTAGAGGCCAGAAGGCCGGCTGCAATGATAGAAGTTTTACGTTTGCTCATGATAATTCCTTATACAGTTGAGTAGCTGCTTAACCGGTTTCGGCATAAGCATGATTCGCCCCTATAGTACTGCGAGTCTTGGTAAATGAGCGTCAAGGGCATGTAAAGGTTCTGCAAAGGAGACATGCGTGGCGCCGGCAGGTTGCAGAGGCCGTGTTAAACTGCCGGCTACATCTTGCACACACCGATTAAGCAAACGCGGGTAGATATAAACAATGCAGAACAGAGTCTTGCTGGTAGAGGATGATGACGAACTCCGTGAATTGCTTGCCCGCTATTTAAGTGGTCAGGGATTCACTGTGCGCGAAGCTGCCAATGGCAAAGATGGTCTGGCACTGGCTTTGGGACAACACTGCGACATTGTTGTTCTGGATATCATGCTACCGGACATTAATGGCCTTGAGGTGTTGCGTGAATTGCGCGCAGAAACCCACCTGCCGGTGGTGTTGCTGACTGCGCGGGGTGACGAAACAGATCGCATTGTAGGATTCGAAGTAGGTGCAGACGACTATATTCCTAAACCCTGCAACCCTCGCGAACTCGTGGCCCGGCTGCAGGCAATTCTTCGCCGGGTAGCCTGGGACCAGAAAACGGATGTGAAAGCTGACATACATTATGGAGACTTGCGTGTGGAGTCTGACCACCGCCGCATATATCACCATGGTGAACCCTTGGAGCTGACAGCCACCGAATACGAAATTCTTCAGGTACTGCTGGCCCACGCTGGTAGTGTTGTGCGTAAAACAGATCTTATGCAATGGGCGCTGGGGCGTCGCCTTGAGGCCTTTGATCGCACGCTGGACATGCATATCAGCAATCTCCGCAAGAAACTGGGCAACGATGATCCTCCCAGAATTGAGACTGTGCGCGGCCTGGGCTACAGCTACCGGGTGCCAGAATGAAGCGCCGGCTGATGGTTCCATTGTTCTGGCGGATTTTCCTGTTGATCTGGCTGGCTATGGCCGTAACTGTGGTTGTTAGTAATCTTGCTTCGCAGGTGTTGCTGGATCGCGAGAGGGCTGGTATTGAACGTCAGCTTGAATTGCGGGATCTGGGGCTGGAAGTGGCAGCCATCAGGGAGAGCCACGGACGCAGGGAGGCGTATAAGTTTCTCAGTGCTCAGGGGGAGGAACTGGGCCTGCATCTGATGATGATCAGTGCCGCTGATAGTGAGCGTTTACCTTCCGATATTCGCTCACGAATCAAATCCGGGTGGTATCGGCAAAAGCCTGCAGTTGTTGATATGGGGGACGGGTATCGCCTGATCGCCTGGCCCAAAATGGATGGGGAGGGCTGGCTGGAACCCCGGGTTTTCCGGTATATGGAGACGGGGCTGGCGTTTATTCTGATCACTCTCGCATGCTGGCTGATTGCACGCTTTGTGTCGCGGCCCATGAGGCACATGGAAAGCACCGCGCGGGCCATAGCCGGTGGCAATAACGAGCTGCGGGTCAACGAGAGCATAGCGGCGCGCAGAGATGAGGTCGGGCAGCTTGCTACCGCATTTAATGCGATGACCGATCAGCTTTGTAACTTGCTGGACCGGCAGAAACATCTGTTAAGAGATATTTCTCACGATCTCAGAACCCCGCTGGCGCGTCAGAGAGTTGCCATTGAGCTTGCCAGTGAAGGTGGTATCGAAGACGAATTGATGACCAGTATCCTGCGCCAGAATGAACGTCTTGAAACCATGACCGGCCAGATACTGACCCTGTACCGGGTTATCGAGCAGGGTGGAAATATAGCCCGGGAGCCAATACGGCCTCTGGAATTGCTGAATGACGTATTACGGGATGCTGCAGATTATGCGGAACACCAGCGGGTGGATTGCAAACTGCGGTCAACGCCCGAAAGTACCGGAGTGTCAGTGCTTGGGGACGCCGGCTTGTTGCAGCGGGCGTTCGACAATATCCTGCAGAATGCCCTGGATCACACTCCTCCGGGTAAGGTGGTTCATGTTTCGCTGGAGCAGTCCTCCGGATGGATAAGTCTTACCATTACAGATGAGGGCCCTGGCGTTGCGGGTGACATTCTCGAACATCTTTTTGAGCCGTTTTTCCGGGCGGACAAATCCCGTGGAGGGCAGGGTTGGGGGCTTGGTCTGGCTATTTCCAGAGATATTATCCTGGCCCATGATGGAGAAATCTCCGCACACAATGGTGAAGGGGGTGGCTTGCAGGTCGTGGTCCGGCTACCAGTGTTCGCCATCGACTAACCAAAACCACAGGCGAGTTCATGAAGAAAGATTATCCGGTACCAGCCGGCTATCTGGAGCGGGAAACGGAAGTTAAGAAAAGCCGCTTTATTGCCCGGGTTGTACCTGTGGCCAACCGGGACGAAGTAAAAGACTGGGTGGAGAAGGCTCATCAGGACCACCCCGATGCGCGCCATATATGCTGGGCCTACCAGATCGGGCGCCCCGGCTCTGCGGCTGAAGCCGGAATGAACGATGACGGCGAGCCTTCAGGTACCGCCGGCAAGCCGATTCTCAGTGTGATTCAGCACAAGGATATGGGGGATGTTCTGGTCATGGTGATCCGCTATTTCGGTGGTATCAAACTTGGTGCCGGTGGTCTTGTAAGAGCCTATGCGGGCGCCGCTGAGAGCGTGCTCTCGGAAGTTGGCCGGGTTTTCCACAAACCGCTCAGCGCAGCAAACATAACGATGGGATTTGCAGGTGAACAGCCGCTGCGGCACTGGTGTGATGTTCATGTGGCTGAACTTGATTCGGTTACCTATGGAACTCATGTAAGCGCGCGCGTTCTCGTTCCCGAAGACCAGACGGATGCCTTTTCCGCCTTTTGTGATGCCCACAAGATGGATTACAGTTTTGAGAAATGATCCGGTGAAATCGCATCGGATAACGGTCTTTTACGTATACTGGTATCAGATCCCAAAACAGACAGGGAGTAAGTGATGACTCGTCTTGTGATGACAGCTTTGGTGGCACTGACCATGACCGGGTGTGCCAGCCATGTGGTAACTGACTACAATTCAGCCGTAGCTTTTGACGACTATTCATCCTGGGCTTTTGCACCAAGACCTGACAGTTCATCGTTTGTTACCCTTGATGGAAATCGTGTTCAGAACGCGGTTGAGCGGGAGTTGAACAGCAAGGCTATGAACAAGGTTGAGCTGGTGGAAGCGGACCTTCTGGTGAGCTGGAAAATTGTGGAAGAGGATCGCCTTGAACAGTCCGGCGTCGGTCTCGGTTTTGGCTTTGGTACAGGTAACTTTGGCTGGGGGCTTTCTGCACCGCCCCCTGTACGTGAAGTCAGGGAAGGGAAGCTGGTGATTGAACTGGTCGACAAAGGCTCTGAAGAGGTTGTCTGGCGTGCTGCAAGCCGTCGTTACCTGAACGAAAACCAGTCTCCGGAAACCAGGAGCAAGTTGGTTGATGAGGTGGTCACCGAAATGTTCAGCAAGTATCCTCCCGATAAAGACTGAACAGCTCTGGCTATATACAAACCGAAGGCTGTTGTGGTGTTCAGGCCCCACAGGCCTGATCATACGGAGGATAAATGGCAATGCGATCTTCAGGTGGGCTGGTATTTTCAACCGAGCAGGGGCGTATGTGTCCTGAGTGCCGGAACCCCGTCGCCAACTGTAGTTGCCGCAAGGGGCAGCGGCCAGAGGGTGACGGCATTGTGCGGGTCAGCCGGGAAACCAAAGGGCGCAAGGGAAAAGGCGTGACGCTGGTAACCGGTATCCCCATGGATGAGAAAGAACTTAAGGCCTACGCCAAAGAACTCAAGGCAAAGTGCGGCACAGGCGGCACTATAAAAGACGGAGTGGTTGAAATTCAGGGTGAGCAGCGAGACGTTCTTGTGCCTCTTCTTGAGCAAAAAGGCTGGGTTGTAAAACGCTCAGGTGGCTGATGGCATAAGTCACAGGCTTTGTAGCCTCACGTTACAATCAGACACGCGAACAGACATGTCCTTTTCTGAATACTGACCCGAGCCCGGCTGGAATCCCCTGATTCATTTTCAGCGTTGCGGGCTCTTTTTGAGCGGAGTCAAGCATGCACATACTGGTTTTGGGCGCAGGGGTTGTTGGCACCACCACAGCCTGGTTTTTACAGAAGCAGGGCCACCAGGTAACGGTTGTTGACCGACAGAGTCAGGCTGGCCTGGAAACCAGTTATGCGAATGGTGGGCAGATTTCCGTTTCCCATGCAGAGCCCTGGGCTAACCCCGCAGCACCTTTGAAAGTGCTCAAGTGGTTGTTTCAGGCCGATGCACCGCTTCTGTTCCGCCCGAGACTGGACCCGGCCCAATGGCGTTGGGCATTGTCTTTTCTGACCCAGTGCACCTCTGCGAAAGCTGCTCATAACATCCGTCAGATGGTTAACCTTGGCACCTATAGCCGCAGCCAGCTGCAGGCCTTGCGCGAGGAAGCCGGGCTGGAGTATGACCAGATGGAAAAGGGCATTCTGCATTTCTATACCAACCCGGCAGAGTTCGATGCGGCGCTTGAACCAACCAGGATCATGTGTGATCTAGGGTGTGAGCGACAGGTGATCGACGCGAACAGGGCGGTTGAGCTGGAGCCAGCACTGAAACATATCCAGCACAAGATAGCGGGAGCGACCTATACCGCTGAAGACGAATCCGGTGATGCCCGTAAGTTTACCCAGGCACTTGCCCAGCGATGTGCGGAAGCGGGTGTCGAGTTCTGTTATGGCACAGATGTACTTGGTTTCGAACGGGCAGGTGAACGTATTCTCGGCGTACAGGTTCTGAGAGAGGGGCACCATGAAACCCTGCGGGCAGACGCTTATGTGCTCAGCCTTGGAAGTTTCAGTGCACCACTTGCCCGACAGCTTGGCCTGTTTTTGAATATCTATCCGGCAAAAGGCTACTCAATCACTGTACCGGTAAAGAATAAAGAGGCCGCGTTCAGTGTCAGTCTGACCGATGATGAGTACAAGCTGGTGTATTCGCGGCTTGGTGACCGTATCCGCGTGGCAGGTACGGCCGAATTGAGTGGTTACAGTCGCAATCTCAGTTACACCCGCTGCCGGTCCATCGTGCGCAGAGCCGCAGAAATAATGCCTGAGGCGGGTTGTTGGGATCAGGCTGAGTTCTGGACAGGGCTTCGCCCCACGACACCTTCCAATGTGCCTTATGTAGGAAAGAGTCACTTTGCCAATCTTTATCTGAATACCGGGCACGGTACCCTGGGCTGGACCCACTCCTGCGGTTCCGCAGCTGCGCTGGCCGATATTGTTGATGGGAAAAAGCCCGAGGTGGATTTTACGTTTTCAGGGATTTAACGCTTTTTCCTGACATACAGAACCTTGTTAACCCGGGCGACCAGTTCGCCCTTGTCATCGAGAATATCCACATCCCATTGCGGCAGTGTTTTGTCACCGCCCGCTGTGGCTGCACGGATTTCCTCAAGTTTCTCTTCCGTCAGTTCGAAGTGTGCCATTACCCTGCCTTTACCGGGGCGAATAAAGTCTATGCAGGCGGATTTGTCCCAGACGATATAGTCGCTCCCCAGGTTGTTCATCAGCAACAGCATGTACATGGGGTCAACCATGCTGTAGAGCGAACCACCAAAGTGGGTGCCCACATAGTTGGTGTTGAACCAGCGCAAATTCATTTCTACCGTTGCTGACCGGTAGTTTTCCGCAATGTGGGTCACTTTGACGCCTGCACCTGCGTATGGGCCGTAAACATTCATCATTTTACGTATGCCGTTCGGGCTGGAGATCCAGTTACGCAGTTTGGACATCATGGTTATAAGGCTCTGTTTGAAAAATAGGTCAGGATGGCTTTCAGGCGGGAGATTATACGATGAAAAACAAAAATGGCCCGCAGGAAACCTGGCGGGCCATCTGAAGTACAGGTCTGATTACTGCAACTGGTCTCGAATCAGCTTTTTGTTGATCTTCCCGACACTCGTTTTCGGGATGTCTTCAACAAAATCAATCTGGGTTGGTATTGCCCACTTGTTGATCTCGCCGCTGTCGACATATTGCTGCAGGTGGTTCTGTATATCTTTGAGGCTGGTCTGCTCGCCAGGCTTGAGGGTGATCAGGGCATATGGCCGTTCGCCCCACTTCTCATCGGGAATGCCCACAACAGCAGCAGCGGCTACCGCTGGGTGCTGGCTGATCAGGTTTTCCAGATCAAGAGACGACAGCCATTCACCGCCCGTCTTGATCACATCCTTGATGCGGTCCTTGATGGTCAGTGTGTTGTCTGGCTCCATGGAAGCGACATCCCCCGTATGCAGCCAGCCGCCTTCCCAGAGTTCTTCGCCTTTACCAGGTTCCTTGAAGTAGCTTTGAGTGAGCCAGGGCGCGCGGGCAACCACCTCGCCTTTGGCTTCACCATCGTGAGGGACCGGGTTGCCGGACGGGTCAACAATCTCAAGTTCTACCATGGGTACAGCTACGCCGGTTTTGATTCTCTTGGCGGTTTGCTGCTCCAGTGGCAGTTCGAGGTCTTCCGGTTTGAGATGGGTAGCGCTTAGCAGCGGACAGGTTTCTGACATGCCATAGCCGGTGTACATGTGTATCCCGAGTTTTGCCCCTGCATCACACAGGGCTTTGGTTAGCGCGCTGCCACCAATCAGTACGTGCCAGTTGCTGAGGTCTGCTGTTTTGATGGATTCCGTACCCATCATCATCTGCATGATGGTTGGAACGCAATGGGAGAGGGAAACATCGTGTTTCTTGATCAGATCAACCAGCAACTCCGGCTCATAGCGCCCCGGATAGATTTGCTTGATGCCCATCATGGTAGCGGCGTAGGGGACGCCCCAGGCATGAACGTGGAACATCGGTGTAACTGGCATATAGACTGATGACGAGCGTAGCAGTGGCACTTCATCGTAGGCGGCAAGTGAGCCGGTCATCGCCAGGGTATGCAGTACAAGCTGACGGTGGCTGAAGAAAACACCCTTCGGATTGCCGGTGGTTCCGGTTGTGTAGAAAGTCGTCGCGACACTGTTCTCATCGAAATCCGGGAAGTCGAATCTGGTTGCAGCTGCAGACAAAAGAGCTTCGTACTCTCCGGCAGTATTGATTGTTGTATCGGCCGCAGTTTTCTCATCGGTGAGCTGGATATAGGTTTTGACGGTTTTGATCTCGTCCCGGACACTCTCCAGGATCGGAATGAAATCGTCGTGCACCAGTACCACATCGTCTTCAGCGTGGTTCATGGTGTAAACAATCTGCTCAGGTGACAGGCGCACATTTACGGTATGCAGCACAGCGCCCAGCATGGGGACTGCGAAAAAGCACTCAAGATAACGGGGGGTGTCCCAGTCCATAACCGCTACTGTGTCGCCGGGTTTGACTCCGGCATCGGTCAGGGCGTTTGCGAGGCGGTGAATACGTTCTACCAGATCGAGATAGGTGTACTTGCCATGGTTGGCATAAATGATTTCCTGATCCGGAGAATACCTTGGCCCTGAGAGCAGCAGTTGCTTGATAAGAAGAGGGTACTGATGGGCATTTTCAGCCGCAGGTAAAATTCGTGTCTGAACCATGTATGGAATCCTCTTTCCCGGTTTTTAGTGTTATATGAAACCTTGGTTTAATCTGACATACAACGAGTAAAACCGAAAGCTCGCTGCATGTCGTTGTTAAAGCCTGAGGAGAGCGCTGGTCTGACGGTTGCTACTGCTCCCAGGGTTTACCCTGGGTATTTTTCATGGTTTGTACACCTATATGCATGGCCGCTTTGGCCAGTATATTGGCACTCACCGGTGCGGTCATGAGCAGAAAGACAGTGATCAGTATTTCGGAGATGCCGATCTCCTCGCCCATGGCACTGAAGTAGATAACCGAGCTCAGCATGATGGCTCCTACCCCAACGGTGGTTGCCTTGGTTGGCCCATGCAGCCGGGTATAAAAGTCTGGCAGCCGGGCCAGACCTATGGCACCTATCAGTGTAAATGCACCGCCAAAAAGCAACAGGGCCGAGATAGCATATTCTGCAAACGGGCTCATGAGTCCTCTCCTCTGCGCATGGGCTGATATGGTCTGACGGATTGAGTGAGATGCTTATTCAATGACACTACCCCGCTTGAGATATTTTGCCATGGCCACGGTACTGACAAACCCCATAACCGCGATCAGCAAGGCAGACTCAAGATACATTCGTGTGCCCAGAGTAATGCCCAGTAAAATTATGAGGGCAATAGCATTGATATTGAGCGTATCTATTGCCAGAACCCGGTCGGGCTCGTCCGGGCCCTTGATCAGACGGTAGACATTCAGCAACGCCGCCAGGGTCACCATCCCGATGGTGAGGTACAGAGCAGTGGTTATCATTGAAACATCTCCATCAACGGCTTCTCATAGCGGTTGTATATCGCATCAATAACTTCCTGATCATCCGTGGCATCCAGCGCGTGGATCAGTAGGGTCTTGTTGTCATCGCTTATATCCGCGCTTACGGTGCCGGGCGTAAGTGAGATGGTGCTGGCGAGAATGGATATGGCCAGGGGGTGTTCAAGTTTCAATGGGTAGCAAACAAACGCCGGGCGAGGCGGGCGAGGGCTGAGTATGAGCCAGGCCACAGAAAAACTGGCCACCACAATATCTTTCAAAACTCGCAGCGCATAGGCAGGCATACGCCAGGTTTTTACGAAAGCGGGGCGCTCCGGCCAGAATCCGTGAGTGAGCTGAGGGATCAGCCAGGCGAGGACAAGCCCGAGAACGACGCTGCCACCGGATATGCCATCGCTCAGGATCTGCCAGGTAAGGAAGAGAATCAGACTCAGCCAGGGCTGAGGAAAACTCAGGCGATCGAACATCAGTTTTTCTCCCCCACTATCGGATTCTGCGGTACATGTACGGGAGTCTGCAGAATATTGATGTATCCGCTGTTGTTGTGCAATTGCTCGGCGGTGGCGCGGGTGTAGTCACTCAGAGGCCCGGCCAGTACAACGATCACCATGGTCATGCAGGTCAGAATGCCGGTAGATATAGACACTCTGTTGTTCAGGGGAGCCGGCGATTCCACGTGACCGTCTAGGTTCCGCCAGAAAACAATACTGCCTGCGCGGCTGTATGCGATAAGCGTAAAGAAGCTGCCAACCATGAGTACGCTCCATAGCCAGGCCATTTCTACGCCGGGTTCAACGGACTGAAGAATTAGTAGCTTGCCGAAAAAGCCACTGAGTGGCGGCAGGCCGCCCGCGGCTACGGCACCGATAAGAAACAACACACTCAGAAACGTACGGTGGTGCATCCTGGGGGCAGGAACGATGTTGTCTGCGGCCAGGCCTCTCTGGCTTGCGACCAGCTCGGAAACCAGAAACAGGGCTGCGACCGTCCAGGTGGTGCTGACCAGATAGAACAGGGCTGCTGACAGACCTGCCTCAGAGCCAAGTGCGATGGGCGCAAGCAGCGTTCCTACAGAAATAATCACCTGCCAGGCTACCAGCGTTTTCAGGTTATTGGCGCCAAGAGCTCCAATAACGCCCATGCTCAGGGTGATCAGGGCCAGGGGGAAGAGCCAGTCCATGCCCAGATTTGCCAGTTCCCCTGCACCCTCTCCGAAGATCAGCGGGAAAACTCTTATAATCGCGTAAATACCCACCTTGGTCATAACTGCAAAAAGAGCTGCGACAGGGGCGGTTGCTTTTGCATAGGCTTTGGGCAGCCAGAAACACAGTGGAAGAATTGCGGCCTTCAGACCAAAAACCACCAGAAGCATCATGCCGCCAGCCTTCACCAGGTTCACGTTGCTGCCAGATACCTGGGGAATTTTTACAGCCAGATCTGCCATGTTCAGTGTGCCCGTGGCGCTGTAAATCATGCCGACACCAATCAGAAACAAAGCAGAACCCACCAGATTCAGAACGACATAGTGGAGTCCGGGAACGGTTCGCGTCGTGCCGCCGCCGTGCATGAGCAGCCCGTATGACGCGATAAGAAGAACTTCAAAGGCAACGAACAGGTTGAACAGGTCGCCGGTGAGAAAGGCTATGTTCAGCCCCATCAGCTGGAACAGGAACAGGGTGTGAAACTGCCTGTTGCCTTCATCGGCGCCACCACTGGCGTAGATGTGACAGAACAGTCCCAGAATTGCCGTCAGCACCAGCATCAGTGCAGCTAGCCGGTCAAGAACCAGAACAATGCCAAAGGGCGGCTGCCAGTTGCCGAATGCATAGATGCGATAGCTGTCATCACTGGCGAGTACGAGCAGTACAACCGCAGACGCCAGCATCAGCACGGTGGTGGTAATTGCCAGGGTGCGGCGCAGGCCGATGGGCGCGTAACCCATGAAAACCTGCAGAATGCCGCCGAGCAGCGGTATCAGAATCGGAGCGATAAGCCAGTGAGTCATTTACTGGTTACCTCCTGTTCCTGTTTCGAAGCGGCCGGTGTATTTTCTTGCTGGCCGTCCACATGATCGTTTTCGTTGTCTGCCAGGTTTCGCAGGGCCAGAACCACCAGAAATGCCGTCATAGCAAAACCAATAACGATCGCCGTGAGAACCAGTGCCTGAGGCAATGGATCAGAATAACTGGCGGCAGTTCCTATGACCGGTTGCTGGCCGGTAGCCAGCCGCCCGGTAGCGAACAGAAACAGGTTGACGCCGTAAGAGAGCAGGGTCAGCCCCATAACCACGGGGAAGGTGCGGGCGCGCAGTAACAGATAAACACCGGATGCCGTCAAGGCACCGATAACCAGTGCAAATAGCAGTTCCATTACACGCCCTCCTTTTGACTCTTGATGGCAGAGTGAGGCGATAGCCGGCCAATGCTGACGAGTGCCAGCAGGGTGGCGCCAATTACTGCCAGGTAAACGCCCAGGTCAAACACCAGTGCCGAGGCAACTTCGAATTTGCCTACAACCGGCCAGGTAATATAGCCAAATGCGGTTGTCAGGAAGGGGTAGCCGAAGGCCAGACTGCCGGCTCCGGCAACGGTCGCAAACAACAGCCCGAGACCAATAACGTTATGGTACCGGAAGGGAATGCGATCCTGAGTCCAGATCATGCCACTGGCGATGTACTGAAGAATCAGTGCGACCGAAGTAATCAGGCCAGCGATAAAACCACCGCCAGGAAGGTTGTGTCCGCGCAGGAAAATATAGGCAGAGACCAGAAGTGCCAGTGGCAGCATGGGCCGGGCAATCTGCCTTAGCATCAACGGGTACTGATCACGTGTCCAGGCATGGCCCAAACCATCTCCCGGGGGAGGGGTTAAGGCTGTGTTTTTAAGCATGGAGTAAATGCCAAGCGCCGCAATAGCCAGTACGGTTATTTCGCCTAAAGTGTCGAAGCCCCGGAAGTCGACCAGAATCACGTTGACTACGTTGGTTCCACCGCCCCCCGGCTTGCTGTTTTCCAGGAAGAATTCAGAAATGCTACTGAACGGTTGGGTGAGCATCGTCAGTGTTATCAGGGTCATCCCCGTGCCAACTGCAAGAGCAATCAGAATGTCGCGGATACGCTGAGTTCCTGAACTCTCCATGGGCGTCCAGGATGGCATGTAATAGAGCGCAAGCATCAACAGAACAATGGTGACAACTTCCACGGAGAGCTGCGTCATGGCCAGGTCCGGGGCGGAGAAGCGCGCAAACGCCAACGCCACTATCAGGCCGACAACACTCAGTAGTATCAGTGCAAAAAAGCGCTCCCGATGCCAGACGACCGTTGCCAGTGCAGCTATGATCAGCACACCGGCCGCTATCGCCGTGGGCCAGTCAACGGGGCTCAGCCCATTCTCGCCGACATAAATGCCGTTGTCAGCGAGGGGCAGAGCGGTTACAGCAATAACGCTCAGAACCAGTAGCATGGCGTAGCGTTGCAGAGAGCCATTTTCGACCCACCCGGTAAAGCGGTTTGCCAGATTTACAACCTTTGATACCAAAGCCTCAAACACGGCTTTTTCATCGATTTCCCGGAAACGGGCATGGAAAGCGAAAAAGCGCTTGCGCTGGCTGTACATAAGCAGGCCGCCGAAGAAGGCCATGAAGCTCATCAGCAGGGGCAGATTAAAGCCGTGGATAATCGCCAGCTGATAATCGGGTACATTGCCGCCTAAGGTTGCAGATGCCGCTGAATATAACAGCGGCCCTACGGACACTGCGGGAAATACGCCCACCATGATGCAGGCGAACACAAGAATCTCCACCGGGATTTTCATGTAACGGGGGGGCTCATGGGGCGGATATTTAGGCAGATCCACGGGTTTCCCGTTGAAGAAAACGTCGTGAATGAAGCGGGCCGAGTAGGCGACGGCGAAGATGCCTGCCAAGGTGGCGACAATCGGCGGAAGCCAGGCCCAGAGGCCGGGAAGGTTGAGCTGCAGGGACTCGGCAAAGAACATTTCCTTGCTGAGGAAGCCGTTCAGCAGAGGGACACCGGCCATGGACGAGGCGGCAACCATTGCCAGAGTGGCTGTGTGGGGCATGTAGCGCCAAAGCCCGTTGATCCTGCGCATATCCCGGGTGCCGGTTTCATGATCAATGATGCCCGCTGCCATGAACAGTGATGCTTTGAAGGTTGCGTGGTTGATTACATGGAATATGGCAGCAACTGCGGCCAACTGGGTACCCATGCCCAGAAGCAGCGTGATCAGGCCCAGGTGGCTGACGGTCGAATACGCGAGCAGCCCCTTGAGGTCGTGCTTGAACATAGCGATATAAGCGCCCAGCAGCATGGTTGCCATGCCGGTGAAGCTGACCATATAGAACCATTGTTCAGTTCCAGCCAGCGCAGGATAAAGGCGTGCCATCAGAAATATGCCAGCCTTGACCATGGTGGCAGAGTGCAGGTAAGCAGAGATCGGAGTGGGCGCCTGCATGGCATGGGGCAGCCAGAAGTGGAAAGGGAACTGGGCGGATTTTGTGAAGGCCCCGAGCAGAACCAGGGTCAGTGCCACCGGGTACAGGGCGTGGGCTTTTATCTGATCGCCGGCAGCGAGTACATCATCCAGTTCAAAACTACCGACAATATTGCCGATGAGGAGAATGCCGGCCAGCAGGGCCAGACCGCCGCCGCCGGTTACCGCCAGTGCCATCCTGGCACCGCGGCGTGCGTCCTGTTTGTGAGTCCAGAAACTGATCAGAAGGAATGAGGTCAGGCTGGTGAGCTCCCAGAAAATGAGCATCAGCAACAGGTTGCCAGAAAGGACTATGCCCAGCATTGAACCTTTGAAACACAGGAGCAGGGAGTAGAACTTGGCGACATTCTCTTTTGCTTTCAGGTAATAGTGAGCATAGAGAATGATCAGGAGGCCGATAATCAGTATCAGCAGTGCGAACAACAGGGCCAGCCCGTCAAGCCGGAAACTGAAAGAAAGCCCGAGAACAGGAAGCCACTCATAGCTGTGCACTACGGTGCCGCCAGCAGCAAGAACAGACCAGTGTGGAAACAGCGCTGCCAGAGCAATCAGCGCAGGAACAGATGATGCTATTGCAATAGCGGTTCGCCCTCCCTGGGCAAACAGGGGCGCCGCGATGGCACCCAGAAACGGCAGTAGTACAACCAGCGGTAGCGACATCGCAACCTCGTTAGCGGCTTTCTTTTTTATGAATGGATGTGGCGTATAAGCCTGAGTCTAGTCCCCGCTCAGTCACCTTGCATAAGTTACAGCCAGGCGGTCATGGAGAGTGACAGCAGTTGAATCAGCGGGAGGCTGGCGGGTCTGGGAAATAAGGTAAACGCCCGCGATGCCGCGCGATGTCAGCGGTAATAGGGGGGCGGTTGCTTTGCATGCAGCCGAAGGACCTTGCGGTCATGGTTGCTCCGTTAGTAAAACCTGGAAACTGATAATACGTGCCCGGGCTCGCAGGTCAAGTCAACTTGTGATGAATCAAGTGCCGGCGTAGTCCTGAAAAGTGACGCGAAGGGGCACTATAAGGCAATTTTATGCAGATCTTTAGTATCATCGGGCCGATTTAAGTGCTTTGAAAATGGCTTCAGCCTCAGCCTCCAGAACCTGATTTCGCAGGCTGTGACCCTGGCGGCTGGCCTGCTCAATCTGTTCCAGCTTCATGTTGTACAGACGGTTCAGAACTTCAAACTGTGTTTGTTGAGTTGATACGGTCATGGTCTCTCTCCCATATGGCACCTGTCAGTATACTTTACGGAAACATCCGGACAGTGGCCTTTGGGACAATCTGATGCATAACCCGGGCCAGATGAGAGCTGGAGGATTTGGCCATGGAGATGTCACAAACGCCGGTTCCCACGAAAACCCGGTTGTGAGAGCCTGTACTCAACCATAAATGCTCCAGTCAGCCACAAGGAAGCTGCATAAATGACCGATACTCTGATAGACCGCCGCGACCTGGCGTTCCAGCTATACGAAGTTCTTGATACAGAAACCTTGATCAGTCGTGACCGTTTCAGTGAACACAGTCGCGATACCTTCGATGCTGTCATTGAAACTGCCGATAAAATGGCGCGGGAAAAATTTGCCAGTCATAACAGCGCAGCTGATAAAGACGAACCGAGGTTCGTTAACGGCCAGGTAGAAATGCTGCCCGAAGTAAAGCAGGCCTTCGACGCATACGCCGCCGCCGGTTTTATTGCAGGTCGCTACGATTATGAACTGGGGGGCATGCAGCTTCCTGAAAGTGTGATGGCTGCCTGTAATGGCTTCTTTACAGCCGCTAACCCGGGAACCGCAGGCTATCCTTTTCTGACCGCCGCTGCCGCCAACCTCATTCGGGTTTTCGGCAACGAATCTCAGAAGAGCAGCTTCCTGCCTAACATGCTAAGCGGCCGTTATTCCGGAACCATGGCACTCACCGAGCCCCATGCCGGGTCGTCGCTGGCAGACATCCGCACCTCCGCCACGCCAACGGACGATGGCCACTACCTGATCAAAGGCGCGAAAATTTACATCTCCGGAGGTGAACAGAGCATTACTGAAAACATTGTTCACATGGTGCTCGCCAAAATCAAAGGCGCTCCGGCCGGTGTAAAGGGTATCTCCCTGTTCATCGTTCCCAAGTTCCGCGTAGACAGCGATGGTAATCCGATGGACCGCAATGGCGTCAGTCTTGCCGGTTTGATTCACAAACTTGGTTACCGCGGCACTACTTCCACAGCGCTTAGTTTCGGTGACGATGCGCCCTGCCATGGCTATCTGGTGGGCGAGCCCCATCAGGGTTTGAAATACATGTTCCAGATGATGAACGAAGCCCGGGTTGGTGTTGGCTTTGGTGCGGCAGTGATCGGCTATCGCGGATATATGCATAGTCTGGAATACGCAAAAGACCGGTTGCAAGGCCGCAAGGCTTCCGAAAAGAACCCGGAAAGCCCCCAGGTGCCGATCATTGAGCACGCTGACGTGCGCCGGATGCTGCTGGCGCAAAAAGCCTACAGTGAAGGCGGGCTGGCACTTTGCCTGTATGGCGCCCGGCTGATGGACGATCAGCACACCCACCCGGATGAACAAAAGCGCAAAGAAGTTGGCAAGCTGCTTGATCTGCTTACGCCTATCATCAAGACCTGGCCTTCCGAGCATGGCCCGAAAGCAAACGACCTGGCCATCCAGGTATACGGCGGTGCCGGTTACACCCGGGAATACCCTGTGGAGCAGTGCTGGCGTGACAACCGACTGAACCCGATTCACGAAGGCACCACCGGCATTCAGGGCCTGGATTTGCTTGGCCGTAAAATCTGGCAGGATCAGAGCCATGGCTTGCAACTGCTGATGCAGGAAATGCAGGTAGATCTGGAGGCAGCGACAACTGATCGTTGTCAGCAATGGGCGTTGTCACTGAGTGAAACCCTGCAGCAGGCTGTCAAAGTTACCCAGAGCCTGGGTAAATCCCTCATGGGCGGCGAGGTGGATAAAACTCTCGCAAATGCCTCCTGCTATCTGCATCTGTTTGGTCATATCATCGTAGCCTGGATGTGGCTGCGCCAGGCCAACGCCGCCGCCCGGACACTGGCGTCTGCAAGCAGTGATGACGAGCGTAATTTCTACCAGGGAAAACTCCAGGCCGCCCAGTACTTCTTCCATTGGGAATTGCCGACAGTTGCCCAGGACCTGGTGTTGTTGCGAAATATGGATGATACCTGCCTGAACATGAAGACGGAGTGGTTCTGATGTCTTTGGTTAACGTCAAAAAGAAAGGTCATATTCTGCTCATAGGGCTAAATCGTCCGGAAAAAATGAATGCCATGAACCGGGCTATGTATCATGAGATAGCTGCGGCCTATTATCAGCTGGAACACGATGAGGGCCTGAGAGTGGGGCTGATGTATGCGGAAGGCGATCACTTTACCAGCGGCCTGCAGCTGGATGACTGGTCAGGCGTGTTCGCAAACGGCAGTGGTATAGAGCCGGGTGAAGGCGAGCTGGATCCGTTTCATATAACCGGTGACGGCCTCAGTAAACCGGTTGTTTTCGCAGCTCAGGGTATCTGTTTCACCTGCGGTGTTGAAATGATGCTCAACACAGATGTCCGCGTAGCGGCCAAAGGCACTCGCTTTGCCCAGTTGGAAGTCAAACGCGGCATCTTTGCCTGTGGTGGCGCCACTATTCGCCTGCAACGTGAAATCGGCTGGGGTAACGCTCAGCGTTATCTGCTGACAGGCGACGAATGGACGGCAGAGCAGGCTTATAACTGGGGCCTGATACAGGAACTGGTTGAGCCGGGCCAGCAGTTCAGTGCAGCTCTGGAAATTGCGGAGAAGATAGCCAATGCTGCACCGCTGGGTGTGCAAGGTAGTCTGAGATCGTCGAAAATTGCTGTAAGCGAAGGCCAGGAAGCGGCCAGGCAGAGGTTGTTCCCGGATTTGCAGCCAGTGATGGCAAGCGAAGATGTTAAAGAAGGTATTCAGTCATTCCTTGAAAGACGAAACGCAGTCTTCAAAGGAAGGTAAGACCAGCCACCCAAACTCCAAGCTGTCGAATGGCCCCTGGAGGGCTACTCGGCAGCATTTTCTGCACACCTCCCCCTGAACCCTGCCTCCGAAGACCGGTACAAAATGACAAAAAGCAATTAATTGGCAGAGTCTCAGGATCTGAACCAGACTTTCAGGACAAAACAATAAATATAAGGATGGACAGGCCATGACAGCTCCGAATACTTCGTTTTCTGCAGCTCCCGGCGAGGTCCTTGAAAGGCTTCGGGAATATGTATCCAGTGCGCAGCTTCTGGAGATTGTGTACCGCGACGGCGCAGGGCAGGTCTGTATGGCTCATGATGCAGTGCGTGATGTGTTCAGTCGGGCTGGTCAGGATTTTATTCTTCTCAGGCGTGGGATCATGTTGCCGTTTGACCGGGTACTGATGCTTGACGGTCAGAGAATTTCTGGCGTGGCCGGTTAAATAAAAGGTAATCGGCAGGTAATTGTGTGGCACCGGACATGTCCGTACCCTGTTTACGGTTGCAAACGTTTACCAACAGAGGGATATGTTATGAACAAGTTAACTCTCAGCGCACTTCTTATGTTTTTGACTTTGGGGCTTGCTGCCTGCAGCTCCGAAGATAATGAGGGGGCCGATTTTGGCAAGGCCGCTGACAACGCTGAAGAAATGATGGACGATGCCGGCAACTCGGTCGAAGAGACCTACGAGGAAGCTACAGGCCAGGACGAAGGCGTAATGGGTGAAATGAAGGAAGGTGCTGAAAATGCCGGCGAAGAAATGGGCGATGCTGCTGAGGATGCAGGCGACGCTATCGAAGAAGGTTATGATGAAATAACCAAATAAGGTTCTTCGTTTTTAGATCCCGGAAGAGGGCGGCCATGAATTTTCAGGCCGCCCTTTTTGTTTTCAGGGAATCGGATCCGGTTTATTTATAACAGTACTGATCAGTCTGCAAGGCAGGAGTGGACCAGTTCTGAGTTGGCATCAGGATTAACCATTCTGTCTTTTTAGTGTCTCTATATTGTCATGCTTCTCGCTAACACTGTGCTCTCGGAAACACACCCGTTTGTTGAGCATCGAGAGACAAAGAGAGACATAACATGGCCAAACATCACATAGATTCCAATTATCTGGACCCTGACTACGAACCGGTAGTTAACCATTCTGATAACACACCTTTTCATGAAGTTATGGCTGCCCGCATGCAGCGACGTACTGTTATGAAGGGTGGCGTAGGGGCTGCGTTGGCCAGCATCATGGGAGTTAGCCTTGCCGGTTGTGGCAGCAGTGATAGCAAAAGCTCCGGAACAACCGGGGGGAGCAGTTCGTCGTCAACCGAGCTGGGCTTCAAGGCTGTACCTGTCTCCAGCGCAAATACTGTAGTTGTTCCTGAGGGATACAGTTCCGAGGCATTCCTGCCCTGGGGAACACCGATCACCGGTTCCTATCCCGAATATCGTGCCGATGGCACCAATACCGGCGCCGAGCAGGAGCAGCAGGTAGGCATGCATCATGATGGCATGCACTTTTATCCGATTGATCTGAAGAGTGGCGGCAGTGCCTCTTCCGAAGGACTCCTGGTGATGAACCACGAGTACATTAACCAGAGCGCATTGCACGCTAATGGCGCTACTGATTCGGGTGATAACGGTGGTTTCCGCCCTGCTGATGAGGTCCGTAAGGAGATTGCGGCCCACGGTGTCTCGGTAGTGCACATCAAACAGAACAGCGAAGGTAAATGGGATGTCGTTTTCGGCAGCCCCTATAACCGTCGCATCACCGGTGGTACAGCTATGGATCTCCGCGGGCCTGCTCGCGGATACAGCAAGCTGGTAACCCCATACAGCCTTAATGCCACTGAAACTCGTGGAACTCTGAATAACTGCTCTATGGGGCCTACTCCCTGGGGCACATACCTGACCGCGGAAGAAAACTGGCATGGCTATTTCGCCACCAGTGCGGCAGACCGGCCCCGTGAGTATGTCCGTCATGGCGTGGGCAGCAGTTCCCGGTACGATTGGGAGCTGGCGGATAGCGGTCTGGATCAGTACGTGCGTTTTAACGTCACGCCACAGGATGGTGGCACAGCCGAGACGGACTACCGGAATGAGGCCAACACCTTCGGCTATATGGTTGAGATCGACCCGTTTGCACCAGAGAGCAAGCCCCAGAAGCGCACAGCTCTTGGTCGGTTTGGCCACGAGGGTGTCATCTTCGCACCTGTTACGGAAGGTCAGCCGGTTGTCTGCTACTCAGGCGATGACTCCCGTTACGAATATATCTACAAATTTGTTACTGCCCGGCCCTACAACGCAGCCACGGCGAATGGTTCGTTGCTGGACGAAGGTACTCTGTACGTTGCCAGATTCAACGACGACGGCTCCGGCGAATGGCTTACCCTGTCTCTGGATGATGCGGGTTTTGCATCCAAGGTGGCCGCTGCAGAAGGAACGGAAGTGGGCCGCAGTGGAATATTGTTTGCCGGTTTCGAAAACCAGGCCGATGTGATCGTCAATACCCGCCTTGCAGCTGATATTGCTGGCGCTACTCCGATGGATCGCCCTGAGTGGGGGGCTGTTGATCCCAACTCCGGGGAAGTGTATTTCACCCTGACGAACAACAGTCAGCGGACTGAAGCAGAAACTGACGCCGCGAATCCGATCGTGGAGAACCGCAACGGGCACATTATTCGTTGGAAGGAAGCTGGTAACGATCATGCCGCTACCGCATTCGAGTGGGATATTTTCGTGTTCGCAGGTGAGCAGGGAACGGAAACCTCTGTCGATGGCGATGTAGTTGTTTCTTTGACAGATGACAATATCTTCAACAGCCCGGACGGTCTCTGGTTTGACTACAATGGTGTCCTCTGGATCCAGACTGACGGTTACAGCAACGATACCTACGGCAACCAGATGATGCTTGCAGCGAATCCGGAAACCCGGGAAATCCGCCGGTTCTTTGTTGGCCCTTCTGGATGTGAGGTTACTGGTGTAGTAACGACTCCGGACAGCAAAACCATGTTTGTGAACATTCAGCACCCTCGAAGCAACTGGCCCAATGCCAGTGAGGACCGCCCCCGTGATGCCACTGTGATAGTTACCCGTGACGACGGTGGTGTAATCGGCGCCTGATTTTCACTTTCAGACTGCCAGAAAATACCGCAAACCCGGCCTGCATCGTAACTGTGTGAGCCGGGTTTGCGGTTTTTTGTTTCAGAAATGTATTCCCCCGCCGATAAGCTGAAAAAATACACTAAAGTATCAGTTATTAATTTTTGGCTGTTCTCTAGTCTCCGATAGTCCGTTATGGCCTTAAATAACAAAATGTTTGCAAAAGCAACAATAAAGAAGAGGTTTGTATGGCGTTGTTGGACCGTGCTTCAATCATATGGGGAATGGCGATTGCGGTTATTTTTGCAGTCGTCTGTGCGCTGGTGGCGCAGGTGTTAGGTCTTGACCTTGCGTCAATACTGATCGGACTTGTGGTTGGCCTTGTGGGCGCCAGTGGGTTCATTATTGTTCGGGTTCTCGGGCCGGCAGAACTTGGGCTTAAAGCTCTTAATGATGGAACTCTTGCGGATGATCATCCGCTTCAGACTCAATGCCAACAGTTGATTTCAGATGCCAAAGCCGGGCGTGCACTGATAGAAACTCTCTCGGGAAGTGCTGACAGGAACGCCATTTCTGCCGCTCAGGTGTCCCATGCCGCAGACCAGCTAAAGCTGCGCCTGGACCTTCAGGTTCAGGAAACTGCCCAGATGGCGGATTACGCGGGACAGATTACTGAAACTGTCAGGGAGTCTTCCCAGCAGGCCACCAACGCTGCCACCATGGCTCTGCAAAACAGAGAAGCCAGCACAGAAGGGCGGGAAGCGCTGACAACAGCAATTGACAGCATACGGGAAGTGCATGAGCAATCCAGTGAGAATCTGCGCCTGATCCAGGCACTGAATGAAAAATCCAACAAAATTCAGGGTGTAACCACCACTATCCAGAGCATTGCGGAGCAGACTAACCTGCTGGCGCTCAATGCAGCCATAGAAGCTGCCCGGGCAGGAGACCAGGGGCGCGGCTTTGCGGTGGTTGCGGATGAAGTCAGGCAGTTGGCTGGTCGTACCGCCCAGGCCACCGGTGAGGTTGCCGAAACACTGCAGGAAATCCGGTCAGATACAGTACTGATCGTCAGTCGCATTGAGGATCTTGCCCGGAGTGTCGAGGAAGGGCTTGCGTCGGTCGAGACGGTGGGCGAACGGCTTGACCAGATACGGGATCAGTCAAATCGTGTTCAGCAGCAGGTGGCACGCATTGCCGAGATAGATCAGGCCAATGAGATCAGCCTGACACACGTGTTCTCAGCCATTGAAACCGTCAGGGACCAGATCTCGGAGAGTGATGACAGTGTTGCCTCAATGGCGGAGCAGGCATCCACATTGATGGAGCTTGCAGAAGTGGCTAATGCGGCGTTTGCGCTGAACAGTGGCTCAAGTTATCACAGGTTCTTCTACGATCAGGCGCGAAGTGGTGCAGAGCAGATTGGCCGGATGTTTGAGGAGGCTATCCGCGAAGGCACGCTGACTGAAAGCAGGTTGTTTGATAAAACGAGAACTCCGATCCCGGGCACTCAGCCGGCGAAATACTCAAGCAGTTTCGACTCTTTTACCGACAAGAGCCTGCCTGTTGTGCAGGAACGGATAAAAGAGTCGCATCCGGCGCTGGTTTACGCGGCGGCGCAGTCACCGGATGGGTATATACCTACTCATAATCGTGAGTTCGCCCACGAACTTACCGGTGACCCTGAGGTTGATCTGATGCGCAGCCGGAGTAAGCGGCTGTTCAGAGACCGAACGGCTATTCGTTGTGGTAGTCACAAAGAGAACATGTTGCTGCAAACATACCGCCGCGATACAGGTGAGATCATGCACGACCTTGCTGTTCCAATCTATGTAAATGGCAGGCACTGGGGTGGTCTCCGACTTGGATATCGTCCGGACAATCACTGACCGCAGAGGCGGGAAGCCCGCGCGAGGGGGTGTGTTAAACTTTCAGCTTACATTGGAAAAGGAGAAGTGCTTTGGCTGACCCGGAATTTATTCCTGTCGAACTGGAGACGGATGAAGTGTCACGCAGGTCTGATCCCGTGCGCAATCTCGCCGTTGCCGTTTATATTCTTCAGGGGCTTTCGTTTTTTCTGGGTGGCATTACCGCACTGGTTGGGGTGATCATCAATTACGTCAAGCTGGACGATGTCCGCAACACATGGGTGGAGCCCCATTTTCGCTGGCAGATCCGTACTTTCTGGATAGGACTGTTATGGAGCGTTATCGGTATTGTGACCACCTTTCTGATTGTCGGATGGTTCATTCTCCTGGGTATATCGATCTGGTTCATCTATCGCATTGTAAAAGGTGCCCTGGCACTGAATGATGGCAAGGCACCTGTCTGAACCGTCTCCCGGCGACATACAAATCAGTCGTCGGTTACTTCCTTTAACCGAAGTGCGCTGAATGTCCCGGCCAACCCCATAAGTCCGAGTACCAATATGACTGCGGCGTCTGAGATCAGTGAAATCAACGCCGTAAACCCTCCGGTCACCAGTAATAAAATGCCTATCACGGTGTTGCTGACTGCGGTGTAGTCTGTGCGCTTGTTGCCACCAGCCATATCCACCAGATAAGTTTTTCTGCCCAGTCTGACGCCTGCATGGGCAATGCTCAGCACAAAGAAAGCCAGGGGATAAAACCAGCCGTTGCCCAGACCTGTGCCTGCAAACATGGCAGTAAAACCAACCAACAGGCATACAGTGCTGGCGATAGCAGCCCCGCGAATCATGACTCTGCGGCTGGACGAGTCGGCCATCCAGCCCCAGAAACTGGCAGATACAGAGCTGGCCAGACTGCTTGCCAGAAGAAACACGCCCAGCAGCAAGGCTGTATCAGATTCTTTCTGGGCCAGAACGACAAAATAAGGCGAGGCAAGAGCCGAGCATAGTAACAGTGCGCGGGTAATTACGAAGTTCCTGAAAGGGGCGTCGTCCCGCAGCAAAGACAGGCTTTTGAATGCTTCTCTGATGGCGTTGCCACCACCACTGGTTTCCCCTTCCTGTTCTTTCACGCCGGCAAACAGAAACCCGGCAATAATCCAGAGTGCAGCCGCCAGCAAAAGAAGAAGGCTGTAAAAGGCGAGAGTGGGGTCGCCCCGTTCCCAAAACAGTAATACCGTCAGAATAACTGTAGCAGTGCCTCCAATGGTGGTGGCCAGGCCCGAAAGCCTGCCGCGGCGGGTTTTCGGAACGCATTTCCCCTGGACGTCTTTCATGGCAACTGAGCAGAAACCTCGTGACAGGGAAAACAGAATCAAGGCGCCTACAATACCGCTGCCGGCGGTATAGCCTTCAAGAAACCAGACGCACGCGGCCATGCCAGTAACACTTACTGCCTGCCCAAAGCTTCCCAGCGTCCAGAACCATTTACGCACAGGTTTACGACGAACCCAGGCCGCAATTATCATCTGCGGCACCATGGAGCCTGATTCCCGGATGGGTACAAGCCAGGCTACGAGAGCAGGTGCTCCAACGGCACTCATCAGCCACGCCAACACTGTTTTGGGGCTGATCAACAGGTCGCCCAGCTTGGTCAATACGTTGGCAGCAAGAATCAGGAAAAAATTGCCGGGTACTGCACTGCAGGCTTCTGCCGGAATATCTTTACAGACCCGCGCATCTTCCTCGTTGGCGATCAGGCTATACAGCCGTTCAACAGACTGCCCAAGAGCATGGGCTGACGCCTGAGTGCTTTCTTCCGAGGGGGGGGTGTTCGGTGTGGGGTTCTGTTGCTGCGACAAGCTGTCGTCCTCCGGAAAATGGAGAACCAAGGATACCAGCCCCGCCGGTACCCCTGAACCCTGACGTACATATCCGCGTCCTGTTATACCAGGTGGTGATCCCACTGCACCGGCATGCTGGCGATTTCTCTGGCTGGCTGCCCCTTCCCAATGCGAACCAGCTTGCCGCGACCGGAGGAGACCAGAAAGTCGCCACCGGCCAGGGCTTCGACTCCGGCGCAGTCTGCAATAGAAGCCTGTTCAAGCACTTTTCCTGAACGGCCATTAAAGACCAGTGCCGTGCCACCAATAGGGGAGGCTATAGCAACCAGATCATTTTCAGGGTGCGCAACAATACTGGCGATATAGTTGCCCAGTTTCCGGTGCACTGATTCTCCAAGATCAATCTCTTCATAGCGGCCCTTACTGTAGCGCGCTATAAGTGGAGGTAGTTCATGGGCCGGGCCCTGATACTGATATGCAGCATAAATAGTGCCGTCTGGCGCGACATCCACATGCCGGGTGCTCAGTTGGTGGTGGGAGGGGCTGAATCTGCCGATAGTTGCTCCTGATTGGCTGTCTACCAGAACCAGTGCAGGCTTCATGGAGTCCAGGTTGAGCTTGATGCGGTCGTAATCCGGGTGGGTCAGGATTCCCCCCAGCCCTACTATGAGCGTTCGTCCGTCCGGGTGCAGGGTAAGCTGGTGTGGGCCTGTGCCGTGCAGTTCAAAGGTGTTCACCCGTTGATAGTTTTGCTGGCTGTCATAGACCGCAACAATACCTTCGCCAGGATCGTAGCGGCTGGCTGTCGCATAAAGAAACCGTCCGTCCCGGGAGAATACGCCGTGCCCTACGAAGTGTTCACCTTCGGCAGCCTTTATGTGATGCAGGCGTTCGCCGGTTTTGCTGTTGAGCACATAAAATGACCAGCCCGGGCGGCGCTCAAAGAACAGCACCTCGGCTGTTCCGGGGCGATTGCAGCCACTGTGGCAGCGAGTACTTACCGGTGCCTGCCAGAGCATTGTTCCGTCTGGTGCAATTGCGCCTACAGCGAAATTACCACCGGGTAGGCCTATGGCGCCGGTATATTGCTGCACGCCTTTGCTGGAAGCTTTTTCGGGCAACATGCTGCAACCGGTTAGCGTGATTACTGCACCACCAGCCAGCGCCGCTTTGATCAGGCTTCTGCGAGTCAGTTCAGGCATGTACAGGGCTCCTTCAGTCACCGTCACTGGAATTGAAGCCGCGTACGATGCCAAGCTCAACGGCGGCTCTGTCGTTTACCAGCGCTGCCAGTTGGGTAATGTCGATATAGAGGCTTTGAAGTGATCTGAACTCGTTGTCGTCAGCCAGCAATAGCGCCATCGGCCGGTTCAGCTCCGGAAAGTTGGCCAGCACTTCGTCAAACTGCTGTTCGATGTCCTGGGCCAGTTCGGGCTGCTTCCGGTCATGGAGCAGGCTGGAAAACGCCGGCAGGAAGTAGTTTTTCAGTCCCCGCACGCTGGCTTCGGCGGCAATCAGGCTTGTTCCGCTGCGCCAGGCATCCGCGTTGTATACAGAACGTTTTCCGTTGCCACGCAATCCCATAGGAGCGGCCAGGCGGCGTTCTTCAAGAATTTCCAGTCCAGCCATGGCTGCCTTGATTGTTGTATCCGTGTACTGGGCATTGCCAGCGTAGTTACTCTGAAAGTCATTCCAGTCACGGGCCAGATTTTTACTGTTGTCGGCAATGTGATTGGTTACCGCAACCAGGAGCTTGCAGGTGTGCTCTGCGGGAAGTGCTCTGTCACTGGTATTGAATGCCTGGTCGTACAAAATAAATTCGGCCATTGGAAAGCCTTGTACAGCGACACCGGATTGGCTTATCAGCTCGGGTGTAAGCGGTGCATCATCTTTCAGCAGGAACGATGCCTTACGGGCCACCAGGTTTTTCGGATCCGGCCAGAACTGGAGCTGCCAGGCGCGATTTCCCTGTTCTACCGGGCCGAAATCAACAAAGCGGACTTCCTGCCAGGCAAGAAATGCGTCCAGCCATGCTTTCTTCGTTTGCTTGAGCTCCTCGCCGGAAGGAGCTTTGCAGTATGTTTCTGCCTGATCTTTGAGTGCCCGACTCTGTTCCGCCAGGGTCTGATATCCGACATAAATGTCGCTGTGCCATTGTTTTCGATAGTCTGTGTCCTGATCGCCAGCGGGGCTGCCAGCTGCCGCAGCTAAAGGTGAAATGGCCAGTGACAAGCTAAGGCAAAGGGAAACAGAAGATATCATGCGCTTCATATCGGGCTCCGTTAAAGCGAATTCAGGAAGTCGAGCAGAGCCCGACGGTTTTCGGCACTGAACTCGCTGAAGCGTGCTACAGCCGGGGCTGCTTCGCCGCCGTGCCATAGAATGGCTTCTTCCAGAGTTCGCGCCCGACCGTCATGGAGAAAGCCTGCTTGCGGATTTACTGTCTGTGCCAGACCAATGCCCCAAAGCGGCTGGGTGCGCCATTCATTCCCGTTAGCCAGGAATTCATCGCGGCCATCTGCCAGGGCTGGTCCCATGTCGTGCAACAGCATATCGGTATATGGCCAGATCGTCTGTTCACTCAGATCAGGACGGTCCGGGTCGATTCCGGTTGTGTGTCGGGGAGTGTGACATCCAGCGCATCCGGTTTCGTTAAACAGTTGTGCGCCTTTTTGTACAGAGGGATCTCCCATGTTACGTCGGGCAGGTACTGCCAGGCTCTTGGCATAGAAAGTAACAAAATTCGCAATCTTGTCGCTGACTTCTGGTTGGCCTCCATCCGTAAAACGATCACAGTTCTGTTCCGGTGTGCAGTCAGTGGTGGGCTTCAGGCTGGAGGTCAGCCCCATATCGCCGGCAAACGCGCCCATGCTCTGTTGGTGTACATTGGGTTCAGCGGCTTTCCAGCCGAAACGGCCAGGTACTGTCTGTCCGGTTGCGAGATCCCAGACCTTATTGAGCTTTCCTGATATGCCATCACCGTTTTTATCCTGCGGGTCAGCCAGCGCCTCAAGCTCAGCACTCGGGATAGCTTCCAGTAACCCCATGCCAATCATGGGTGGTGCAACCCGGGGAGAGATCAGAAGGTCATCAGGCAGGGGGCCGTAGTTAGGGTTTTCGATGGTGTATGTGGGCTCACGCAGCTCTACCTTTGTACCGTCAGCCAGTGTTTTGGTTACGGTCTTCCAGGTAAGCACCATATCGGCTTCCGGTTTCGCGGCAGGCAGGGCTGCTGTCTGCAACTGGCTGCCATATACAGGTGCCGGTTTGAAACCGTGGGTACGCAGAATCTCGGCATCAATCTCCGGGTCAGCCGGTACGGCCAGACGCAGGAACAGGGACACAGGCGGCTCGTCGACACCAGGAGGGTGGCCGCGACCGTCTTTGACGTGGCAGCCCTGGCATGAGTTGGTGTTAAGCAGGGGGCCTAATCCATCCCGTGCTGTAGTGCTGGCCGGTGCTTCAACCCAGGGGTTGCGGAAAAAACTGTTACCAACGCTGAAGTCCAGGCGTTTGGTCATCGACAGGTTGCCCTGGGGCAGGGAGTAGGCATTGGTATCGAATTGCCTGACTGTGCCATCGCCTCCGGTATTTTCATTATCCTGTAGCGGAAAACCGGCGTGGGTACTGGCATGGGTCGAAAGGCTGATGCCGAACAGCAATGGCAGCAGCGCATTCAGTAGTCGTTTTCTGGTCATCATTTCTCACCGCACAATTGAATAAGCCATGGAGAAACCGCTCTTTTCAAAGCAGGCTGTCCATGGCTCGTTCTTATTATATGAATACCGGGGGCCAACTGTGCCCCCGGATATTTTCCCTATGCAGGGCTTTTATCAGAAAGCGTGGCCGGCATCATCCGGTGACAGGGCTTCGATACCCAGTTCGCGGGCAGCTTGCTCGATAGAGCCTGTCTGCTCGACCAGAGCCATGATGGCCCCGTTTACAATGCTTGAACCTTTTGTGTTACCCGGTGCAATCATCATATCAAATGTCATAGGGGCCTGGCTTGATTCTGCCTTGGATTTCATCACACCCAGCGCTTTCATTGAAGCTTCAAGCTCGGCCTCAAGGCGTGCATCCAGCTCCGGGTTGCTCTGTGCTACCAGGTCAGACAGGGACGGGCCGGATACCAGGCTGCCATCTACACGGCGATAGTCGCCGGTATAGACATTCTGTATGCCCTGGCCGTTGTAGTAATGGGAGTTATGAGTGTTATCGCTGAAGCAGTCGTGTTCGTCTTCGTATGAGTTGGCTTCAAGAGCTACTTTCATACGTTCGCCTGCGAGTTCGCCCAACGACAGGGAGCCCATGCCAAACAGCATTTTCTGCACGCCTTCGTCTGCGTCGGCAGTCATAAGCTGGCTGCGATAGTTATCAGAGGCATCTGGAGCCCATTGGGCGACCATCCACTCCAGATCGGAGATCAGAAGGTCGGTAACCGCGTCGAGATACTCTCCCCGGCGTTCGCAGTTGCCATTGGTGCAGTCAGCTCCTGTGGCGTAGTCGGTTATTGGACGCTGGCCGTTGCCTGGCTCAAAGCCTTGCAGATCCTGACCCCACAGCAGGAATTCGATGGCATGATAGCCAGTCGCTACGTTTGCTTCCGAACCGCCTATCTCATTCAGGTCGGCAAGCAGTTCCGGTGTCAGGACTGTCACATCAAGGGTTTCGCCGCCTACATTGATGCTTTTGCTGGCAATGATATTGGCAGTCGCACCGGCGTTGCCCAGTTCATACTGGTAATCGTCGGCTTGTACGTAGTCGATCAGACCTTCATCCAGCGGCCAGGCGTTCAGCTGACCTTCCCAGTCGTCGACAATAGTATTGCCAAAACGGAACACTTCAGTTTGCTGGTAGGGTACGCGCGCCGCAAGCCATGCTTCTTTGGCCGCCTTCATGTTGGCTTCAGTCGGGTTGGCAAGAAATTTGTCTGTGGCTTTATCCAGCGCTTTGGCTGTGATGAGTGCGTCTTGATAGCCGGCGTAAGCCAGATCTGCATAATGCTCGACAACCGAAGCTTTGGTGGCAGCTTGCGTTGCTGCTGAGTCTGATTGGGCTGTAAGGGCGCAGCCAGCGCTCATTGCGGCAGCAATGGTGAGTGCCAGAGGGGCTGGTCGAAACATTGTTTTCATTGAAAACTCCGGGTGCAAGAACAGTTATGGTAATAGGATGTATTATCGTTCGTATTATGTTGGCTAAAACGTCACAACGCAAGACTGCTTTGTCTGCGGTCAGCACAGGAGTGGCCAGCACACACAAATAATAAAAATTAATGAGAATCATTTGCAAATAAAATTGGTAGTGCTAAATTCTGACCTGAACATGGTCTTGGTTCGGAGAGAAACAACATGAGTAGATCAGCGATTCAGCTAGCAGGTTCTTCAAAAAGTGTTTTCTCGGCGTGGCAGTCGCTACGCAAATCGGTTGACAGGGACAGTGGACAGCGCGGGAGTCATGACGGAGACACTGGCACACGGTCGCCTTCCGGTACCAGCCGCACAGGCTGAAGCTCAGCCGGAACCCCTTATCCATAAGGGACGTGTTTTCAGGCACTCTGCCTTGCACAGAGGGCGTGCGCTCGGGCTTAATGGTTCCTGATTACAGGAGCCTACCTATGCTGAGTTACCTTCACGCTTTCCATGCGGGAAATTTCGCTGATGTTCAGAAGCATGCAGTGTTAACGCTTGCTCTTTCTATGATGCAGGCCAAGCCATCCGCGATTGCCTGTTTCGATACCCACGCGGGTAGTGCTGTTTATGATCTTGAAAGTGAGCGCGCCCGGAAAACAGCGGAAGCCGATGCGGGCGTGCAAAAACTCTGGGCCAGCCGGAATGGTTTAGTGTCCAGCGACTGGCAGCCGGTTATGCAGATGCTGTCGCGCCTCAACGCGGGCGAGGGTCGTCTCACGGTTTATCCTGGTTCACCTGCCTGGATTCGCCAGTTTCTGCGCCCGGGTGATGCATTGACAGCTTTTGAGCTCCATCCTGCTGAAAGTGGTCAGCTTGCTGACTGGGCTACAGAGCATGGTGCCCGGGTGCTGCACGAAGATGGTCTGAAAGGGCTGTTACGGCGCCTGCCTCCCTCGCAACCCAGATTGCTGACGTTGATTGATCCTTCCTACGAAATCAAATCCGAATACCTTGATGTTGCAGATACCTTGCAGAAAGCATGGCAGAAATGCCGCCATGGGGTTTATCTTATCTGGTATCCGGTGCTTACCAGCCATTTGCAAACTGCGCTGAAACAGGCCGTCAAGGATAGCTCGCTGCGCAAGGTGTGGTGCAGTGAAGTTCATCTCAGAATGCCCCCTGAGCGTGGCATGACCGGCTCTGGCATGTTGGTGGTCAATCCGCCATGGGGGTTTGGCGATCGTTTTTCTGCCATGATTGAAGATATTGCCGGTGACCAGGCACTGGGCATTTCCCATGAGTGCAGCTGGTTGATCCCGGAATAAGCCAAGGAGTCGTTTTGAAGGACAAAGCCAAGGAGAATAAGGACGATCCCTGCCTTCCCGGTGGGCTGGTTCCCGTGGATCAGTGGGTACTCCCGCAGACATCTGTGCGGCGTTCGCTCAAGGATGCTATTCGTCATGCCCTCGAACAGTTGCGCGCCGGCGTGTCACAGGCTGAGGAACCCTTCGAGAGCATGGATGAATTGCCGGAACTGTCTGCTGCCCAGAAGCGACGGCTGGCGCCCGAGCCAGGCTACGCTGACCAGGCTGCCGCTATAGCATGCGGGCTTGAAGCTGCACGAAAGGATGGCTCGCTCAGCCGCGAGGTTGTTTTCCTGGTCGCGCCACCTTTTTCTGGCGTACAACAGGCCCTTGCATGCTTTTCCGGGTCCGGACAGTCAGGCTCGATTGAAGGTGGAGGTGAAGAGTGGGAAATCATTTTACCTCCGGATGCCCTGTCATTTGATGATCAGGAAGCCAGCGAATGGTGGGACAGGCAGGATTTATCACGGCCCTGGGTAATTCCCGAACTTGCAGACTTCTGGCTCCGGTGCCTCTCCGGCCTGGCGCTGGTCAAGGAGTTGTTTCGCCGGATCGCAAATGGCGACACGGGCACGGGCATTGTTGGCTGCTCTAGCTGGTGCTGGCGATACTGGGGCCAGTATCTTGAGAATGCCCAGATGTCACCCTGGACGCCCGCGCCTATGGATGCAGAGCGTTTGGGTGTCTGGTTCACGCGCCTGGCATCGGGTAGTGGTGATCGCGTCGTGACAGCAAGAATGACCAGCGATGGCCAGTATGTGCTGCCCCTGGCGAAACCTGACGACACTGAAAAACGAAAATACAGCACTTTTCTGCGTGATCTGGCTGCCTTGTCCAGAGGGAATCCCGGTGTTGCTCTGGCTATCTGGCAGAGATCATTGCGGGCCCGGCCAGATGATGACGCCAAACTGGAAGAGGCCGATGAAAAGCCGAAGACGCAAAGCTGTGCAGCCGATTGCTGGGTGGTGCCGCTGGCCCGGCTAAGCCTTCCTGCTATGCCGCAAAGCAAGGAGAGTGTCACTGGCTTTGTGCTTCATGGATTGTTGTTGCACAACGGCCTGGATATGGGCTCACTGGAGACGGTGACTGGTGTTTCTGTTTACGAACTCAGTCTTGTTCTGTCACGCCTGGGTCGCGCAGAACTGGTGGTTTGTGACCAGACAAGTAAACGCTGGAGCGTGACACCTATCGGTTACCCCACCGTCAGGCGTCACCTGCAGAGCTGGGGTTTCCCGCTTGATCAGTTCTAGGAGTTCTAATGATCGATGATCTTGGAATCAAGGATGCCTTTGCCTCGATAACGGGGCAGGCACTGCTACAGGCTTTATTCGTTATCGTGATCGCTTCACTGATCACTATGGCAATTCAGAAAGTGTTTCCCCGGGTCGCTGAAAAACTCGGTGGCAAACCGCGTTTATACCTTCTGGCGTCTGTACCCTTGCTGCGCCTCCTGATTATTCTCTCCACGATTGTCATTGTGGTGCCTATTCTGGTTGAGCCTTCATTTGAAAATATGGTCGCGATCTTTGGTGCTCTGGCGCTGGCTCTTGGCTTTGCTTTCAAGGATTACGCCAACAGTCTGATTGCCGGCATTGTGACCCTTTATGAAATGCCTTATCGCCCTGGCGACTGGATTGAGATTGATGGGCAATATGGCGAGGTGCGGGCCATAGGTACGCGTGCAGCCGAGATTGTTACACCCGACGATACGGTTGTGATCATCCCTCACAACAAGTTGTGGAACTCTCTGATTGCCAACGGCAACGATGGAACTGATAACCTGATGTGCGTGGCTGATTTTCATCTTGAAGCGAACCACGATGTCAGCCGGGTGCGGGATTTGCTCAGGGATGTTGCGTTTACCAGCCCACGAACAAAGACCTGGCAGCCTGTGCTGGTGATCGTATTTAATAAGCCCTGGGGTATGCACTATCGCCTGAAGGCATACCCGTTTGATCCAAAAGAGCAGTTCCAGTTCATATCCGAACTTACGGCCCGTGGTTCAGCGGAGTTGGCGCGGCAGGGTGTAAAGTTTGTTTCCGTGCCCGTTGCTGTTAACTGACTTGCGAAAACTACCCTTGTTTTCACACAAAAAGCCCCGCAATTGCGGGGCCATGCTGACAAACAGCCTGTCCGGCTTCGACCGGTATTTACATCAGTGCTTCGATACGGTTACGTACCTTCGGTTCGCTGCTGTAGGCTGTTGCAATGGCGTTATAGGTCGGGATATCCATGCCCGAACCTTCAATAACTGAAACCATCTCGTCGTTAGCTTCCATCTGCAGTTCCTGTGCTTTTTCCTGTGAATCTGCTGACTCGATTTTCTCTATGTATTCTTCCCGGACTTTCGTGATGCCTTCCTGTGCGCCAATGAACTTCTTCAGCTCTGCGTCGGTATAGTCGGTTTTCTGAGTGCCCGCAGCAGCAGGGTTGGTGTATCCGCTGGATTCCCCGGTTGTGGCAGGGCTTTGTGGGTTTTGTTGCGCCAGGGCCGGGCCAGCAGCAAGCAGGGCAATGGATGCAGTAATGGATACAAGTAGCTTGTTCATAGTCGTCATCTCCTGTTTCATTTGCAGTCTTCCGGAACCAATCAATCCCTGTGCCAGGTTTTGATATATAATAAAACCCTTAAATAACAATTGGTTGGCATTTGTTCTTGGTTAATCTCAGGTAATGATGGTTGTGGCTAAATGCCACATGTGGCAGAAATGTGTGGCAGTTAAGTCACTGGAGACAAAATGAAATCTTCTCTGAGAAGCGCGGGCCAGGTTTTCGGGTCGATACAGCTAACTCTGGTGTTGAGCATTGTGGTGCCTTTGCTGGCTATCAGTGGTCTTGCAATCTATCTGGGAGTTGGTGCCGTCGAAAAAGCCTTGAATGATCGCCTGCAGGAAGATCTGGAGCTGGTCGCCCGGGCCGCCAGAGGCCCGCTTTCCCGGGCTATGCAGGAAAATGATGAGTTGGTGATCGGCGATTCCCTCAGGTCGATTTTCAGGATTGGTCGTGTGTCGGGGGCGTCGGTCTTCGACGAAGATGGAGCGCGGGTTGCCAGTCTTGGTCTTGCTGATACTGATGTGGGCAACAGTGCCAGCGCGGAACAGGTCATCAATAGCGGCGAACTTGGGGGAGCCTTTCGCAGGGTGGACGGGCAGTCTGTCTTTTCACACTTTACACCTCTGGTAGCGGACGATGGCAGGATTCAGGGCTTGCTTCAGATAACCCGCAGGCGCAGCGACTTTCACGAGTTGCTGGCTTCAAGCCGCCTTTGGGCTGTCTCTATCTGGTCGGCGCTGGCGGTAACTATCATTCTGGTAGTGGTTCTTGGTCACTATGGTGCGGTTGGCCGCCATGTAAGCAAACTATTGAGTAACATGGCCGAGCTGGCTCCAGGCCATTGGCGTCTTGATACGGATCCATCCGGCCCGCGCGAATTGCGGCAGGTATACGGTGGCGTGCGGGACATGGGTGAACGCATGGCCCGGGCGGAGGAGGAAATACAGCAACGCGTAGCCAGAGAACGGGAGCTTGCTGAACGCCTGGAATACCAGGAGAAAATCGCCATGATCGGCCGCGTCGCTGGCGGTGTTGCCCATGAACTGGGTGCGCCCCTGAATGTGATCCAAGGGCGTGCCGATATTCTGGCTCGCCACGGACTTACCAGTGAGCAACGCCGGCAACTGGATGATATCAGCTGTCAGGTAGGGCGTATGACCACCATTATCCGGCAATTGCTGGACTGCTTCCGTCATGTACCTGATTCAAGAAGGCCGGTCAGCCTTGATGCTGTTCTTGAAGATGTGCTGGATCGTGCCGGTGAGGATGAAAAGTGCCGTGGCAAGCGTTTGCTGAGCCAGGGTTTTGATGTGGGTGCGAGGGTAAAAGCGGAGCCCGTCAGGCTGGAACTGGCGTGTCTGAACGTGGTGCGCAATGCGTGTCAGGCCGCACGCTCGGAGGTTGTTTTATCCTTGCATCATAAATCTGATGAGTGGGAAGTGCGGGTAGATGACGATGGTCCGGGAATAGCGATGGAAAAACGGGAGGCTGTCTTCGAACCCTTCTACAGTACCCGGGCAGCGGGTGAAGGCACTGGCCTGGGGCTGGCGGTTGTCAGTAGCGTATTGAAGGAGCACGGTGGCCGGGCTGAAATAGGAAGTAGTGAATCCGGAGGTTGCAGGATGAGCCTTTTCTGGCCAGTGGAGGAAACCGTATGAGCGAGAACAAGGCAAAGATTCTGTTGCTGGAAGACGATAGCAGTCTGGGCCTGCTGTTGAGTGAGGAGCTTGAGCTTGATGGTTATCGGGTCACACGTGCAGGAACAGTAGAGGAAGCTTGCCGGTTGCTCTCCGCAGACACGCCGGACCTGGTTGTTTCAGATCTCCGCCTTCCTGACGGTGATGGGCTGGAGCTTCTGAAGGCAGCACAGATGAATGGTCACAGCCTGCCTTTTATCGTCATTACGGCATTCGGAACGGTCGATCAGGCCGTTGATGCACTGAAAGCCGGAGCAGATGATTTTCTCACCAAGCCCCTATCTACGGACCACTTGCGCCTGAAAATACACCGGCTGTTAACTCAGGCCGATCTTACCCGGCAGTTGGAACAGTTTCTTTCACAAAGCGGGACTGATGAGACTCTTGGTCTTATTGGTGAGCATGAAAGCATGGTCCGGCTCCGGTCTGAAATCCGGCAGATAGCCCGTAGCGAAGCTGCCGTTCTGATCTGTGGTGAAAGTGGAACCGGTAAGGAGCTCGTTGCGAGGGCTATTCACGGGTCCAGTGAGCGGAGTTCCGGGCCTTTTGTGGCAGTGAATTGTGCAGGTATCCCTGGTGAACTCATGGAAAGCGAGTTCTTCGGTCACGAAGCGGGAGCTTTCACCGGAGCGCGCCAGGCCCGGAAGGGCCTGTTCTCCGAGGCTCATGGGGGCACATTGTTGTTGGATGAAATAGGCGAAATGCCACTGGCTCTGCAGGCGAAACTGCTCAGGGTATTGCAGGAAGGCATGGTCAAACCGGTGGGCTCTGATCATGAAGAGCCTGTGGATGTCCGGATTCTGGCGGCAACCCATATGGATCTGCCCAAAGCAGTGCAGGACGGAAGCTTTCGTGAAGATCTCTATTATCGGCTGGAAACCCTGAGTCTTCGCATTCCGGCCCTCCGGGAGCGGGGCGATGATGTCGACCTGCTTGCCATGCATTTTATACGGGAAGCTGCCAGACGTCATAAGCGCGGATTTCTGAAAATCAGTGAGGTTACCTCCCGCGTGCTGATGGATTACCCGTTTCCGGGGAATGTCCGTGAACTGGCCAGCGCAATCGAAAGGGCGGTCACCTTTTGTGAGGGTGACACCGTTCAGCCTGATCATCTGCCCGAGCGGATCCGGAAGCGACAGGGTGGTGCTGTGAATCTGCAATCTGCCCGCCCGGATGACAACATCTCTGAATGGCCGACACTCGAACATCTGCAACAGGATTATGTGCGTGAGGTGATGCACGCGGTGAATGGTAACAAGCGCCGTGCTGCACAGATCCTGGGCATTAACCGGCGAACCCTTTATCGCTGGCTGGCCTCCAGCGAGCCAGTCAGCGATGGCAGTGGCGGGCCGGGTTCAGAGTACCCTGATGCGGGAACACCGCAGGGAGTGCACTGATGACCGATCAGAAAACGGCAATGCTGTATGGGCTGGGCACGGTTCTGCTCTGGTCTACTGTTGCCACAGCGTTCAAGCTGGCACTGGCGGATCTGGCGCCGGTACAGATGTTACTGGTGGCCTGCGCCTCCTCTGTGCTGGTTATGGCCGCCATCCTGTTGTTACAAAAACGCTGGCACCTGGTGTTTTCACTGAGCAGAAAACAGTACATTCAGTCTTTTGGTATGGGGCTGATCAACCCATGCCTGTATTACTTTCTCTTGTTTGGAGCCTTTGACCGGCTGCCTGCCCAGGAGGCTCAGCCTTTGAATTATACCTGGGCGCTGGTGCTCGCTTACCTGTCTGTGCCTTTTCTTGGGCATCGTCTGCGCAAACAGGACATTCTGGCCGGCCTGGTCTGCTATGCCGGGGTGGTCGTCATTGCGACGCGGGGCGCGGTTACCACGCTGGGGTTTTCGGATCCTCTGGGGGTTTCGCTGGCCATAGGCAGTACGCTTGTATGGGCGTCCTACTGGATCATTGCGACCCGCGATACCCGGGACCCTGTGGTAGGGTTGTTTCTGAACTTTCTGTTCGGTCTTCCGGTGATAGTGCTGATCTGCTGGTGGACAGAGGGGCTGGTGTTGCCCGTTACCGGATCGCTGGCCGCAGCGGTTTATGTGGGTACCTTTGAGATGGGTATCGCCTTTGTGCTCTGGTCTTACGCCATGAAAAAGGCCGAAAATACCTCAAGGGTGAGCAATCTGGTATTTATCTCGCCTTTCCTGTCTCTGGTGTTCATTTATTTTATTCTTGGCGAGCAGATTCTGCCGTCCACATACATTGGCCTGGTGATGATTGTGTCCGGTCTCTGGTTGCAGCAGAAAAAAGTGAAAGCCTGTAAAAGAGGGTTGGCGGGTGGCTAGCGGCTGGTTTGTTTATATGGTTCGTACTGCTAATGGCGCGCTTTATACCGGGATCAGCACAGATGTGCCCCGTCGTTTTTCCGAACATCAGGCAGGCGCCCCGAAGGGCGCGCGGAGCCTGAGGGGCAAGGGCCCGCTGGAACTGGTTTTCAGCTCGCCTGCGGGCGATCGCAGTCGCGCGTCAAAACTGGAATGGCATATCAAGCGCTGGCCAAAACAGCGCAAAGAGGCGCTTGTTATGGGCGAACTCAGTCTGCCTGATGCGCCCTGATATGGTCGCCTGCGGCTTTCACTGCAGTGGTGGCTCTTTCCAGCTGGCCGCTATGGATCTGGAACACGTGCCAAAGGCTGTTGAATACTTCGAGTTGTGTTGGTACACCGGCTTTACGGGCTGCATCCGCAAGTCGCTCCGCGTCATTCAGCAGAATTTCCTGGCTTCCGGCCTGTATCAGTATGGGGGGCAGTCCTTCAAAGTTGCCGAAAACGGGTGACAGCAGAGGATTGCGAAGGGATTCGTGTCCGGCATAGAGTTTTGCCGCTTTTGCCGTCCACTGTGCCTGTAACACGGGTTCGCACTCCGGTGAGTACAGTGCTTCCTGAGTGAGATCTGTCCAGGGCGAAAACACTGTAAGGGATGAGGGTAGCGGCTGGTCGCTGTCACGCAGGCGCATGGCCAGTGCAACAGCCAGGCCACCTCCGGCTGAGTCGCCGGCAATGGCAATTTGTCCGGGCGCAAACCCCTCATCAATCAGTGCCAGCCATACGGCTTCAGCGTCGTCGAGCGCAGCCGGGAAAGGGTGTTCTGGAGCAAGGCGGTAGTCCGGTGCAACCACCATGCAGCCGCTGGCTTTGGCCAGGTGCCCGGTGATGCCTCTGTGTGTGGCAGCAGATCCGATAATATAACCACCACCGTGAAGATAGAGTACTGCGCCGCGTGTAACCTGGCCGAAGGAACTCCTGATAACCGGGATGCCTGCCAGTGTATCTGACTGAAAGCGGCAGTCCCGGGGGGGAACTGAACTCCGGTAGGCCTGGCTTATCAGTTTGCGCTGAACAGAAACCGGTACTGCCGGGTGAAGTGTTGGCCTGACCACACGATTCATGATCTGGCGCAGTCCGGTTTCAAGAAGATGTTGCAACATCTGTGTTATGCCCCCGCTATGGGTTAGGATTGTGCATCGTAATTCGTATTATCTATTCATGACAGGCGCTTAACTCTACGTGTACTGGAAAACGGATACCATAGAAATACCGGACTGGAATCGCAAATCTTTGCTGAACAGGCTAGAGCCATTCGACCCTGATGAGCATAGAGAGCTTAGCGAGGAAATGGTGGCCTATTGCCGTTTTTATGGCCTTGACCTCTGGGTGGAACATCCGGAAGTTGCTTATCATCAGGGCTATGTGAAAGCAGGTCAGCATGAAGTTATGGTGCACTATTTCCGGCTGCCGGAGCCTTCTGCAGAACGGGGTACTGTGTTTATTCTTCATGGCTACTTTGATCATGTGGGTTTATACAGCCAGTTGATTGACCGCTGCCTCGGTGCCGGTTTTGACGTGCTTGCCTATGATCAGCCGGGCCACGGACTTTCCAGTGGAACGCCGGCAGCGATTGGCAGTTTCCTGGAATACCAGGGGGTTTTGTCAGAAGTTATTGCCAGTGTCCGCGAAAAAGTTCGCGGGCCATGGTTCGCCGTGGGCCAGAGTACAGGGGGCGGTATATTGATTGACTACCTGCTGTCTAACCACCATTCCCGGCAGACATCGGATTTCCGCAAAGTCGTTTTACTGGCCCCGCTGGTGCGTCCTGCTGGCTGGCTTGGTGCGAAGGTATTGCACTCTATGGCAAAGCCGTTTCTTTCCCGGTGGCAGCGAGTGTTTTCAGCCAACAGTGGTAACACCCGGTTTTTGCGTTTCCTGCGTGATCATGATCCGTTGCAGGCCAGGTCGGTGCATGTGGACTGGGTCAGCGCACTACGCATCTGGATACCGCACATTGAATCTGCCCGCCCCGTAGACTTCCCGGTTACGGTTGTTCAGGGCGAGAAAGATCAGACTGTAGACTGGCAGCACAATCTGAGAATTATCCGGAACAAGTTTGCATTGGTAGAGGAAGTGAGAATCGCCGACGGCCGTCATCATCTGGTCAATGAGGCGAAAGATTTGCAAGCGACCGTTTTCAATACGATTATTGATACGTTTGAACATCCGACGGTAGACGCTCTGGCTGACTCTTGAAGCCGTTACAAGAAGGCTTAGAGCTGAAAGGCGCCTGCAGAAAATACAGATACAGGAGAATGCTGTGAAGAAAACCATGCTTGCATTAGCAGTGACGACTATGGGCCTTGCCGGCTGCATGACTTATGACCCATACACTGGTGAGCAGAAGACCTCTGATGCCACTAAAGGCAGTATTATTGGCGCTATCGGTGGTGCGGCCATCGGCGCTGCAACCTCAAGCAAAAGCGATCGTGCTAAGGGTGCCCTGATTGGTGCGGCAGGTGGTGCAGCCATTGGTGGTGGTATTGGTTATTACATGGACCGGCAGGAAGCCCAGTTGCGGCAGAAGCTGGAGGGTAGTGGTGTTCGGGTTGTTCGCAACGGTGACCAGATCGAACTCATCATGCCCGGTAATATTACTTTTGACCTGAATCAGACTTCGATTCGGGGTGGTTTCACCGATACTCTCGAATCGGTTGCTCTGGTACTGAAAGAGTTCGACCAGACCATTATCCAGATCGAAGGTCATACTGACAGCTCCGGTTCGGACAGTTACAACCAGTTGCTCAGTGAACGCCGTGCTGGCTCGGTGCGGGATTTTCTGCTTAATCAGGGTATTGCGTCCAGCCGCACCCGTGCGGTGGGTTACGGAGAGCGCTACCCTATTGCTTCCAATGATACCGCTGCAGGGCGTGAGCAGAACCGTCGCGTAGAGCTGACGCTGGTTCCTATGCAGTAACGGGGCAGTAACGGGGCAGTAACGGGGCAGTAACCTGGTTCGGGTATTGCCGGCCATAAAAAAACCGGAGCAAAGGCTCCGGTTTTTTTATGGTGCTGTGGCTTAAAACAGTACGCGGCAGCGTATGGTGCCTTTTACCTGGAGCAGTTTCTCCAGGGCCAGCTCACCGTAGGCTTTATCCACATCAATTACGACATAACCAATGTCTTCTTTGGTCTGCAGGTACTGACCGCAGATGTTGATGCCATTCTCGGAGAATACCTGGTTGATTTCTGACATCACTCCGGGCACGTTCTCGTGAATGTGCAGCAGACGGTGCTGATTCGGATGCGAAGGCAGTGCAACTTCAGGGAAGTTGACTGACGACACGGAGGTACCGTTGTCGCTATACATGGTCAGTTTCTCGGCCACTTCACGCCCGATGTTTTCCTGGGCTTCGATGGTCGAACCGCCCACGTGCGGCGTGAGGATCACATTGTCGAACTCCCGCAGCGGGGAAACGAATTCTTCGTTGTTGGACTTGGGCTCAACGGGGAACACGTCAATTGCAGCACCCAGCAACTTGCCACTTCTCAGGGCGTCAGCAAGTGCATCAATATCAACAACGGACCCTCTTGACGCGTTCATCAGGATAGAGCCAGGCTTCATCTGGGCCAGTTGCTCTGCCTTGAACATGTACTTGGTGGCCGGTGTCTCCGGAACGTGCAGGCTCACAACATCAGCGATGTTAAGCAGTTCCTGCATCGTTCCTACCTGAGTGGCATTGCCGATGGAGAGCCTGGATACTACATCGTAGAAGTACACGTCCATGCCCAGGCTTTCTGCCAGAACACTGAACTGTGTACCTATGTTGCCGTAGCCAATGATTCCCAGCTTTTTGCCACGAATCTCGTAGCTGTCTTTTGCTGATTTCTGCCATTCGCCCCGATGCGCCTTGGCGTTTTTCTCTGGAACACCGCGCAGCAGGAGGATAGCCTGTGCAAGAACCAGTTCAGCAACGCTGCGGGTGTTGGAGAATGGGGCATTGAATACTGCGATGCCGCGACGGGTGGCTGCCTGGAGATCCACCTGGTTAGTGCCAATACAGAAGCAACCCACGGCGACCAGTTTTTTGGCTGCCTCGAATACTTTCGCAGTCAACTGAGTGCGCGAGCGAATACCGACAAAGTGCGCATCGGCGATTTTCTCAATCAGGTCTTCCTCGGCCAGGGAGTGACTGAGGTACTCAATGTTGGTGTAGCCTGCAGCATTCAGGGTATCCAGTGCGGACTGATGCACGCCTTCCAGCAGCAGAATGCGGATTTTGCTCTTTTCGAGAGACGTCGTTGACATGGGCTTTGCTTCCGAACCTTTCGTCGCATGAAGTGACCTGTAACCAGTCATCATCTGGGCTGGCTCACAGAACAGGGGCGGTATGATACCATAAAAGCAACTTTTCACAGTGTGCCGGTTCGCCTGGATCAACTGAACTGAGAACTTTTTGTCCAGAGCTGCCAGCCTAAACCTGACGAGACTAATGCCTTCATGAAATCTGAACAGATCATTGCTTCCCTCAAAGAGCTGGTTGCCACTGACGCGGCGCCTGGAAAGGTACTGACTGACGCAGCTGATCTCGAAAATTATGGCAAGGACTGGACGCGCATCTATGCCCCCAACCCTTTGGCCATTGTGCTGCCAAAAACTACGGAACAGGTTCAGGCCCTGGTGAAGTTTGCCAATGAGCAGGGGGTGGCTCTGGTTCCTTCCGGAGGCCGCACGGGCCTGAGTGCGGGCGCAGTGGCCGCCAACGGGGAAGTTGTTGTTGCGTTCGATAACATGAATCAGATCCTGGATTTCAGTGCCAGCGACCGGCTGGTTCGTTGCCAGGCGGGCGTGGTAACTGAACAGCTGCAGAATTTTGCCGAAGAGAACCATCTCTATTACCCGGTAGATTTCGCATCTGCCGGCTCCAGTCAGCTTGGCGGGAATCTTTCTACCAATGCTGGCGGCATCAAGGTTATCCGCTACGGCATGAGCCGCGACTGGGTGGCGGGCCTTAAAGTGGTAACCGGAAAAGGGGACATTCTTGATCTGAACAAGGATCTGGAAAAGAACAACACCGGATACGACCTTCGCCATCTGTTCATCGGTGCTGAGGGCACCCTGGGCTTTATAACTGAAGCTACCATGAAGCTTTCTCGCCAACCGGAGAGCCTCACAGTTCTGGTTCTAGGGCTGAACGATCTTTCCAATACCATGGACGTGCTCAAAACCTTCCAGGGCGGCCTCGATCTGACTGCCTACGAGTTCTTTTCACATCAGGCCATGGGGCACGTTCTGGCCCACGGGCAGGTACCGGCGCCGTTCGAAACTGAAGCGCCTTACTATGCGCTGCTGGAGTTTGAAGCCACTTCTGATCAGGTAATGGATAGCGCCATGAGCCTGTTTGAGCAGTGTATGGAAAACGGATGGGTGCTGGATGGTGTCATCAGCCAGAGTGAAACCCAGGCACGGAACCTGTGGCAGCTGCGTGAACGCATCTCGGAATCCATCGCGCCCCGTACGCCTTACAAAAACGATATTTCCGTTGTTGTTTCCAAAGTGCCGGGGTTCCTGCAGGAAATCGATGAGGTAGTAACCCGGCACTATCCGGATTTTGAAATCATCTGGTTTGGCCACATTGGCGATGGCAATCTTCACCTCAATATCCTCAAACCAGAAGATATGGCAAAAGAAGATTTCTTTGAAAAGTGCCAGCAGGTTAACAAGTGGGTATTTGAAATTGTCGAGAGGTATGAAGGCAGCGTCTCTGCTGAACATGGCGTAGGCATGACCAAAAAGCCTTACCTGCAATATACCCGCAGCGAAGCGGAAATCGCTTACCTGAAAGGGATCAAGAAAGTATTTGATCCCAATGGAATCATCAACCCCGGCAAAATATTCGACTGATGCAAAGACACATAGTAGTACTCACCGGCGCTGGTATCAGCGCCGAAAGTGGCCTCTCTACATTTCGCGATAACGGCGGCCTCTGGGAGCAGCACAGTGTGTATGATGTTGCCACCCCCGAAGCCTTTGCCCGCAATCAGGAGCTGGTGCTGCGTTTCTACAACGAGCGCCGGCGCCAGCTTGCCGAAGTCCAGCCCAATCGCGCCCACCGACTGCTGGGTGAACTGGAACAGCACCATCGCGTAACCATCATCACTCAGAACGTAGACGACCTGCATGAGCGTGGGGGTTCCAGCCACGTGATTCACCTCCATGGCGAACTCACCAAAGCCAGAAGCTCGCTGAATCCGGAGCTGGTATACGACATAGGTTACCGGGATATTGAGCTGGGAGAACAGTGCGAACTCGGGCAGCAGCTGCGTCCGCACATTGTCTGGTTTGGCGAAGAAGTCCCTATGCTTGAGGCCGCGGCGGAGCTGGTTCGCACAGCAGATGACCTGCTGATCGTGGGCACGTCGCTACAGGTATACCCTGCAGCGGGCCTGGTTCACGAAGTGGAGAGAGATGTACCGATTACGGTAATCGACCCGGGTGAACCCGCTGGGGTCTCCAGGGCAAGGGTCATCCGGAAAGGAGCCGGTGAAGGCATTGCTGAGTGGGCTGCAAACTACCTGGCCAGATAGGCATTGTCAGTGCGGTTCCGCAAGATACTTGCGAAGCTCCTCACCAAAAGCTGCCTGCACCCCGAGGCGCTTCAGCATCCAGTAATGTCCGGCAATCATCCGGTCAATAAAGATACTCTCAACCGGCGGTTTAAACGAATCCAGGTATTTGAATACCGTGCTTGTTTTGGCGGCTACATGCATGTGAATGCTGGATTCGCCAAAATCATAGGGCTGCTCTGAATCGAAGGGTACAACCAGAATGTCCCGCCACATGGCGTAGTAGGCCTCATCAATGGCCGGCTGACTCCCCACCCGGGCACCAAGATCAATCAGGTAGGCATCCAGCGCCTTGTAATCCTGGGCCAGTGCCGCCGTAACTGCATTGCGGTAGGCTTCAACAATTTCCGGTTTCAGTTTCTTCACGCAGCCGAAATCGTACATCACAATGCTGCCATCCGGGCGATATGCAAAGTTTCCGGCGTGGGGGTCACCATGAATGCACTGAAAACAGAATAACTGGTCCGCCATGGCCTTGAACATGCGCTGGCCGATCATGTTGATCGTCGCCTGGTCATAGCGCTCGGGCGTGACCTCGCTCACGTGGTCACCTTCCTCCAGTTCCAGTGTAAGTACATGGCGGGTTGAGTGGCCGGGAATTACAGAAGGAATAACTATCCAGGGGTCCTTTTTGTGAAACTCCCGGAACAGTTCGATATTACGGGCTTCGTTTTCGTAATCCAGCTCTTCCCTGAGCCGCTCACGGATTTCCGTAAATAACTGGTCAACTGATTCCTTGGGCATTTTCAACAAGCCACCGAGCTTCAGGGCAAGGCGCAATTGTTTCAGGTCTGAATCGCAGGATTCATCTACACCCGGGTACTGGACCTTTACGATTACATCGGTGCCGTCATGCAACCTGGCGCGGTGTACCTGGCCTATTGATGCAGCAGCGTAGGGTGTGTCCTGCAGGTATTCAAACAGCTCACCAACCGGTTTTCCCAGTTCGGTTTCTATCTGCTCAAGAATGATATCGAAGGGCATGGGTGGCGCTTCTTTCTGCAGTTTCTGAAGCGCGTCCGAGAACTCCCGGGGGAGGAAGTCCTGAGTCTGGGAAGCAATCTGGCCAAGCTTCATGGCCGCACCTTTCATTTCACCGAGTGTATCGGTGATGCGGTTGGCCATGCGGGTATAGCTTTCGCTACGGGCACCGTCATCGTTTTCGCTGCTGAACATGCTGCGGGCTTTCTGGCCCGCATACTGCCCAGCTACCGAGGCAGTCATACCCGCAAGCTTGAAGAATCGACCACTGCGTGAGGTAACCGGTTTTTTTGCCATGGCTGACTATACGTGCTCTACAGAAAGAAAGATTGTGTCAGTCCAAGTTAAACCACTTTGGTGGAAACAGACAACAGGTCTTCCAGTTCTAGCGAAAGTGTCTGCCCTGAAGAAAGAGGGCCTACACCCTTTGGAGTGCCTGTGAGTACTACGTCGCCGGGCAGTAGCGTGAAATGGCTGCTTATATGCGTAAGCAATGGAATGATTGGGAAAATCATATCCCGGGTGTCGCCGCTTTGCTGGCGCTGGCCGTTGATATCCATGCTGAAGGTGATGTGATCACCAGGGAAATGGTCTGCAGCCACAAAAGGGGACAAGGGACAGGAGCCATCAAAGGCTTTTGCCAGTTCCCATGGATGCCCCTTTTCTTTCAGTCGGCTTTGCAGATCCCGAAAAGTCAGGTCCAGCGCCAGACCGTAGCCAAGAATGGCATCCCGGGCCTCGCTGGACGATGCGTTGGTGAGGGGTTTGCCGATCAATACCGCCAGTTCAGTTTCAAAATGCGTCTGGCCCTTGTTTGCCTGGAGTTCCAGGGGGCGTGTTACATGGACTGCGGCGGTAGCGGGTTTAATGAACAGCAAAGGTTCTGCCGGTACCGGGTTGTTGAGCTCTTTCGCGTGTTCGGCATAGTTCCTGCCAACGCAGACGATCTTTCCCAGGGGCAGGTGCACGGGTGTGCCGTCTTTCCAGTAGTGCTGGTATTGTTCCATAGGTGACCTTCCAGTGCCGCTTTACATACTCGTGAGGATGTCGGGGCGCAAGCGTCTATTCGCCCTCAAACGAGCATACAGTATAGACCTTGAGGCCTTCTTCCTGCAGTTTGGCTGAGCCTCCAAGATCGGGCAGGTCGATCATGGCGGCTACCTCCACTATGTCAGCACCAATGCGCCGAATCAGTCGGCTGGCGGCCAGCATGGTTCCGCCTGTAGCAATCAGATCGTCGACAAGCACTACCTGGTCGCCGGGCTTGAAGGCATCCTTGTGCAGTTCCACTGATGCGGTGCCGTATTCGAGTTCGTAGTCTTCCACCAGCGTATCGAACGGCAACTTGCCTTTCTTGCGCACAAGAACCAGCGAGGCATTAAGTTCATAGGCCAGCGCTGAGCCAATGATGAAGCCCCGGGCATCCACCGCGGCCACAGCATCAATCTTCTGGCCGTGGTAGCGATGAACGAACGCATCAATCAGCTTCCGGAAGGCAGTCTTGTCCTGCAGAACCGTGGTGATATCACGGAAGGCAACACCGGGCTTGGGCCAGTCAGGCACGGTGCGAATGGCTTGTTTGATGCTTTGGGAAAAGTAATCCATAAAATCAGGCCCTCAGTCCGGGCGCAGCTCAGGCTGCGTCCAGAAAGATGAATTTCAGGATGAATACGACAGAAATTACCACAACGCTCGGGCTGAGCTCAGACCAGCGTCCACTCAGAGCCTTGATGACAGCGTAAGTAACGAAACCCATTGCGATGCCATTGGCGATAGAAAAAGTCAGTGGCATCATCAGAGCGGTAACAACCGCAGGAGCGGCTTCCGTAATATCGTCCCAGTCTATCAGCTTCAGGCCGCTGGCCATCAGTACTGCAACATACAACAGTGCGGGAGCAGTGGCATACGGCGGAATAATACTGGCAATGGGGGATAACAGCAGGCAGGCAAGGAACAGAACAGCTACAACGACGGCGGTCAGGCCGGTGCGGCCGCCGGCAGAGATACCTGCGGTCGATTCTATATAGCTGGTTGTTGTTGAGGTGCCGAGTGCAGCGCCTGACATGGTGGCAACGGAATCAGACATCAGTGCCCGGCCCAGGCGTGGAAGTTTGCCGTCTTCATCCAGCAACCCACCACGGTGGGCGGCGCCAATGAGGGTGCCGGAAGTGTCGAACAAATCGACAAACAGGAATGCGAACACAATACTGATCATGCCGACGTTCAGTGCGCCAGCAATGTCCATTTGCATGAACGTGGGCGCAAGGCTTGGGGGCGCTGCGAAGAAGCCCTTGTACTCAACCATTCCCAGCATCATGGCGATCACGGTTATCGCAATAATACCGATCATCACAGCGCCGGTTATGCGCCGGAATGAGAGTGCACAAATTAGTACAAACCCTCCAAAGAACAAGAGGCTTTCTGCGGATTTCAGGTTGCCCAGACCTACCAGTGTGGCAGGGTGATCTATTACGATGCCGGCATTTTTAAGGGCGATCAAAGCGAGAAAGAAGCCAATGCCCGCGGAAATGCCGAAGCGTAGCGACATGGGAATACTGTTAATTATCCATTCGCGAACCTTGAAAATACTCAGCAAGAGGAAGATAAAGCCAGAAAGGAATACCGCCCCCAGGGCTACTTCCCAGCTATAGCCCAGACTGCCCACCACGGTGAAAGAAAAGAAGGCATTGAGCCCCATGCCCGGAGCCAGGGCGATAGGGTAGTTTGCCCATAGCCCCATGATCAGGGAGCCAATAGCTGCTGCCAGACAGGTGGCGACAAACACCGCACCGAAGTCCATGCCAGTCGAGGACAGAATGTCCGGGTTGACGACAATAATATACGCCATGGTCAGGAAGGTAGTGATACCCGCAACCAGCTCTTTACGCACATTGGTGCCGTGGGCCTGAAGTTTGAACAGTCGTTCGAGCATGAGGGGAGTCTGCCTCTAGGGATGTCAGAGTGTAGGGTGAAAAAACGGTAATCTTACTGGCTGGGGAGCCTGAGGCCAAGAGATGATTGGCGTCTCCCCATTATCGGCTCTGTGCCGGGTCACGTTGCAAGCGAATATCGAAACGTACCGCAGCCATTCGCACAATAACGATAAATAACAGGCCAATCGTCAACGACAGGGTTTCGCTTTGCAATGTCCATTGGCACAGGAAATAAAGCCAGCAGCCAGCGAAGGAAATGGATGCGTAGATCTGGTCCTTGCGAAAAATGAAGGGCACCTCGTTACAGAGGGTATCGCGAAGGGCTCCACCGAATGTACCTGTCATAACCCCGAGTAGTGATGCGATAAACCACGAGTGACCCAGATCGAGGGCCAGTTGTGCTCCCAGTATGGAGAAAGTGCCAAGCCCGATGGCATCCGGAAATACAATCCAGGACTCGCGAATACGTTCAGAGCGCTTCCAGTAACTGAATACAATCGCCATAGCGAGAATCAGAATGGGCTGTTCTTCGTGTTTTATCCAGTAAACCGGATGGTTGTCCATGATGAGGTCGCGCAGGGTTCCGCCGCCCAGAGCGGTAATAAATGCGATGGTGAAAACACCGACCGGATCCATATTCTTGGAGCGCGCAACCACCATGCCTGATATGGCGAAGGCAACAATTCCAATCATTTCAAGCGAGTAGATGACGTCGAGCATAATTGAACCCTGAAGGAAAGGCGGATGGCTGCTGAGTGGCTCGGATCAGGAGCGGGAAGAATAGCGGAAAATGACGCCCGATTCATCTCCGGAAACCTGCCCGTAATAATCCGGGTATAAGCATTATTTATAAACCCCGATAAAGGTTCTTTATTTGCTTCGTGGGTTGAGTCTGTTTAGCTTGACGGAACTCAAGAACAACAGAACTTATCAAAAGGAGCCCTAATGAAAGCGATCCTCTGTAAAGAATATGGCACTGCGGAAACACTCGTCATAGAGAACGTGCCCAGCCCGGAGGCCAAAGAATATGGCGTTAAAGTCCGGGTAAAAGCAGCGGGTCTGAACTTTCCTGACACACTGATTATTGAAGGCAAGTATCAGCTCAAGCCGCCCATGCCCTTTTCGCCAGGTGGCGAAATGGCCGGTGAAGTCATTGCAGTGGGTGACAAGGTTACACGTTTCAAGGTCGGTGACCGGGTTGCGGGTCTTACGGGCTATGGTTCATTTGCCGAGGAAGTGATTGTCCCGGAACAAAACCTGCTGCCAGTGCCTGACGGCATGAGTGATGAGAAGGCGGCGGCGTTCACGATGGTATATGGCACCTCCTATCATGCCCTCAAACAGCGGGCTAACATCAAACCTGGAGAGAGTCTTCTGGTTCTGGGAGCCAGCGGTGGCGTAGGGCTGGCAACGGTCGAGTTGGGTAAGGCTATGGGCGCTCGCGTTATAGCCGCAGCCAGCTCTGCTGAGAAACTGGCTGTGGCCAAAGCAGCCGGTGCAGATGAGCTGATCAATTACTCCGAGGAACCTTTGAAGGATGCGGTAAAGCGTCTGACAGATAATAAGGGTGTGGATGTAATTTATGATCCTGTGGGTGGTGATTTTACAGAGCAGGCATTGCGGGCTATGGCCTGGAATGGCCGCCATCTGATCGTTGGCTTTGCTGCAGGTGATATTCCCAAGATTCCGGCAAACCTCACGTTGCTGAAAGGCTGCGCTGTTGTTGGTGTGTTCTGGGGTAGCTTTACCCGGAAAGAACCCGAAGCAAGTGCCCAGAATATGATGGAACTGATGAAGCTCTATAGCGAGGGTAAAATTGACCCGGTAATCAGTGAGGTTTTTGAGTTTGAGGATTACGCAAAAGCCCTCGGCGCTCTGACTGAACGCCGTGCTACAGGCAAGGTGGTGCTTAAAGTCGGGTCCTGAGTTGATGCTAAAAACGAACCGATCCTGAATCAATATCCGAAACCAGCTGCGGGGTAAGTTGTACATACCCCGCAGTTTCAGGTAGCCAGGCAAACACTTCCTCGCCGGGGCGATCAAGGCAGTAGCCGGCTTTCTGGATATCTACCTTACGGTATTTGAATGTCCCCGTTTTCTCGATGGAGTGAGTAATTCTCACAAACACCGGAACCGCATAGGCTGGAAGGTTGTCGCGTAAGAACATCTGCAGCTTGTTGATATCGAAAGCACTGCCTTTAGGGACCAGTGTAACCATGCCTGCTTTGCCGTTGGTGTCCGGAATCTCTACGCCGTAGACGATGGCCTCTTCCACCATTCCTGAACCGTCGATGATATTCTCCACTTCGGTGGTTGAAACGTTCTCACCTTTCCAGCGGAAAGTGTCTCCCATCCGATCCACAAACTGCAGGTGACGGCATCCTATGTCTTTCAGGACATCACCTGTGTTGAACCAGGCGTCTCCTTTTTTGAATGCGTTGCGCAGGATGGATTTCTCCGTAGCCTCTTTCTGTGTGTAGCCCTCAAAAGACCACTTTTCCGTGATTTCTCCGATGAGCAGGCCCGGATCGCCCTTTGCCACTTCCTGCATGAAGCCTTTTTCATCACGGATCGGGTCGCGGGTGCCGTCGTGAAATTTCACCAGCTTGTAGGGGGCGGTAGACAAGCCGACGGTATTGTCCTGATTGAAGAAGTTGCTGAAACCGATATTGCCTTCGCTGGAGGCATAGAGCTCCGCAATGGTTTCAATGCCGAACCGATCTTTGAATTCTTTCCAGATAGATGGCCTCAAACCATTTCCAAGCATTTTTGTCAGGCGGTGGTTGCGATCCTGATCGCCTGGCGGCTGGTTCAGCAGATAGCGGCAGAGTTCGCCTATATAGCCAAAGACAGTTGCATCGTAGCGGCGCACGTCGTCCCAGAAGGCGCTCGCAGAGAATTTCCGGCGCAGGGCAAAGGCCGAGCCTCCAGCCAGTACTGCTCCCCAACAAACCACAAGGCCTGTGCCGTGATAAAGGGGCAGTGTGCAGTAGAAAACGTCTTCCGGTTTCATGGATAAAGACATGAGGCCAAAGCCTCCGTAGGCCTTCAGGAACTTGTTGTGTGAGCCAGGAGCAGCTTTTGGAAGCCCGGTTGTCCCGGAGGTGAACAGGTAGATTGCCGTATCTCCTGTTCTTGGTGGGTCAATCAGATTCAGGTTGTCGCTGTTAAATGTGCTGACCTGCCGGGCCATATTGGTGTAGCCCGGGGGCGCATCTCCGAAGGCATTGAGGGTATTGGTGTCGGCGAGGAACAGGAAAGGTGACGGATGGTCGAGCTGCAGGCTTTCTTTTATGTCATCAAACGCAGACACCAGTTCCTCACCGATCACGACCAGTTTTGGTTTGACCAGACTGGCGCTATGTTCCAATACCTTGCCTTTCTGGGATGTATTCAGCATGGCGCAGGCAACGCCTATCTTGGCTGCACCCGCAACCACCGCCAGAACTTCCGGGCGATTTTCCAGGAACACGGCGATGGAATCGCCTTTTTTCAGGCCCAGAGCCTGAAAACAGCCTGCAATACGGTTGCTCCAGGCGTTGAAGTCACCCCAGGTAATGCTGCGATCTTCAAAAAGAATCGCAGGTCTGTTTCCATATTTTTCAGCGTTTTTTTCGATCAGGGTTCCGAGGGTAAGGATTTTGCGTGCACCCTTGACTGAATAGTAGTAATAGCCCCTGGCGATAGCGGGGAACCGTTTGAGTATCCCCGGCAGGCTGCGTGCGATATCCATTGCGGTAACAGTGGGCTGACTCATAATCTTTCCTTGTTTTTATAGTTGATTCAGAGCCCCGGAATAACCTCGCTTTGAGGCTAGTCCAGGTAGAGGTCAGGCAGCAGAGCTGCGTCGCCGGCTTTGTATCTGTAACTTTCAAAGTCGGTTACCCCGTCCTGACGAAGCAGATCTTCGTCTATCAGGTTCTGGCCGGTCATTTCTTCCACGGACCGGTTCAGGATGCTTACCGTCGCATCAGCCATGATGTCGGGCGAGCGGCCCTTAGCCATCAGTTGCTCACCGCCTGCTTCATGCAGTATTGCAGCAGTGGATATCAGGGTTTTCGGCCACAAGGTGTTAACTGCTATGCCGTAACGACGGAACTCCTGAGCCATACCGATACTGATCATGGTCATGGCGTATTTTGTGGACGTGTAGGGGCCAAAGTGTGCAAACCATTTAGGATCAAGATTCAGTGGTGGAGACATGCTGAGGATGTGGCCCCGGCCTGATTTTTTCAGCCAGGGCAGGGCAGCCTGACTGCAGGCGAGCACTGCCCGTGCATTCACCTGGTGCAGCAGATCGAAACGGCTGACCTTTAGCTTTTCCACTCCGCTCAGGCGTATGGCCCCGGCGTTATTGATAAGCGCGTCAATACCACCAAAATGTGCGGCCGCCTCGTCGATGCGTTGTTTAATCCGGGCTTCATCCCGCACATCCAGTACCAGTGGCAATGCTTGGCCGCCCGCTTCGCGAACTTCCTCTGCTACGGTGTGAATGGTTCCTGGCAGTTTTGGATGGGGTGTGTCCGATTTTGCAGCAATGACAACATTTGCTCCCTGGCGGGCGCAGGCCAGAGCAATTGCACGGCCGATACCCCGGCTGGCGCCAGTAATGAATACGGTTTGCCTGTTCAGGGGGTTCATTTATTGCTCTCCTGTCCGGATACTTCGCCGTTGGTGATTTCCACCAGTAATTGGTCACGTTTCACCTGGTCTCCTTTTCGGGTCAGAACCCGGGTAACCACGCCCCCACAGTCGGCTTTTACTGGATGTTCCATTTTCATGGCTTCCAGAATCACGAGGATTTCACCCTGGCTAACTGTCTGGCCAGGCTCGATCAGCACATCGATAATGGAGCCGTCCATCGAGGCCTGGATATGTCCGCTGCCAGTTCCATTGGCAACTGCGGCGGGTTGATGCGTAAGGTCTTTGACTTGCCAGGATTCTCCGAACGCCTGTAAATACAGGGAGTCCCCTTTGCGGTGATATTGGCAGCGCTGACGTACGCCGTTGTCGACAGTGCATAAGGTGCCGTTGTGAATACTGGTGATTGCGAGCTCATGATGTTCGTCGCCCAGCTTGCATGAAAGCCTATTGCCCATACGCCTTACCAATAACTCGACGATTTCATTCCCGGTGTCGAGCTTCATGGGCGTGGTGGTGGCTGGTGCGTTGCTCCAGGATTCCTCGCCGCTAGTGCCGTGGATCAGTATGCAGGCTGCGAGGGCCAATTGGCGGATCTCTGGTTTTGTTGGCTGCAACGACGGGTCCTGGTTGAATGTCGTCTGCAGGAAGGCTGTGGTTGCTTCACCAGCACCAAAGCTGTTGTCTGCAATAATACGGCTGAGGAAGTACCTGTTGGTGGTTACACCAAAGACGGTGGTGTCTTCCAGTGCCCTGATCAGGCGCCGGCGGGCCTGATCCCGGGTTTCCCCCCAGGCGATCACCTTTGCAAGCATGGGATCGTAGTGAGGCGTAACCGTATCGCCAGAGCGGATGCCTGTATCAAAGCGCAGACCTTCGCCTTCAGCAGGTTCAAATACGTGCACCGGGCCGGTTTGCGGAGTGAAGCCGCTGGAGGGATCTTCGGCGTAAAGCCGGACTTCGATGGCGTGGCCATTCAGCTCAATGTCGCTCTGGGCCAGAGGCAGTATCAGGCCTTCAGCAACGCTCAGTTGCCAGGCGACCAGATCCTGCCCGGTAATCAGTTCGGTTACCGGGTGCTCTACCTGCAGGCGTGTGTTCATTTCGAGGAAGTAGAAGTTACGTTCTTTGTCGACGAGGAATTCGACGGTGCCAGCACCTTCGTAGTTGCAGGCGAGGGCAGCTTTAACGGCAGCTTTGCCCATGGCAGCCCGGAGCTCGGGGGTCACGAAAGGGGAAGGAGCTTCTTCCACGACTTTCTGGTGGCGGCGCTGCACTGAGCAGTCTCTTTCGCCGAGGTACACGGCGTTGCCGTGGCTATCAGCAAAGACCTGTATTTCCACGTGGCGAGGTTCGATAACGGCTTTTTCGAGGATCAGTTCGTCGTCGCCGAAGGCTTGTCTGGACTCGGATCTGGCGCGTTTGATGTTACCGGCCAGTTCTGATTCTTTCTCGACCAGACGCATGCCTCGGCCACCGCCGCCGGCGGAGGCTTTGATCATCAGAGGGTAGCCAATGTCTGCTGCAGCGGAGATGAGTTCATCATCACTGGCGTTGTCGCCTTCATATCCGGGAACGACGGGGACTCCGGCTTTGTGCATGGCGATCTTTGAACGGCGCTTGCTGCCCATGAGCTCAATGGCGCTGGCTGGCGGCCCTACGAATACGATGCCGGCTTCTTTGCAGGCATTTGAGAAACTAGCGTTTTCGGAGAGGAAGCCGTAGCCGGGGTGGATGCAGTCTGCGCCGGTTTTACGGGCGGCATCGAGTATGGCGTCGGCGTTCAGGTAGGAAGCGGCTACTTGTGCCGGGCCTATGCAAACAGCTTCATCTGCCAGCTCTGTGTGCATGGCGTTGGCGTCAGCCTCGGAGTATACGGCGACTGTGCGGTATCCGAGGGCTTTGGCGGTACGAATAACGCGGACTGCGATTTCTCCGCGGTTCGCTATTAGTAACTTTTTTAGCATTGTGCTGGTCTCTTGTTCTGTGTGAGGCCGCGAGTGAGGAGGGACAGACGTCTCCAGAAAACCGCTACGAGCACATCCATGTGCGCTTGTTTCCGGTCATCCTTGGCCTCCAACATTTTCTGGAGACGTCTGTCCCTCCCCACTCGCTCCACAATCAATTGTTCTCATCTGCCCAGGCTGGCGGACGCTTCTGCATGAATGCCATGGTGCCTTCAGCTCCTTCGCTGCCTCGAACGGCGGCTGTGAACATTTCGGCTGCGCTGTCGAGTAACCCGCCCATGGATTCGTGTCCGACCCGGTGGAGCAGGGCTTTGGTTTTTGCCGTGGCATTTGGCGCGCAGTGGCGGATGCGTTCCAGTGCATGTGCCAGCATGTCGTTCAACTCTGTATCGGATGCTGCTGCTTGGTGAACGATGCCCAGCGCACAGGCTTCTTCCGCTCCAATTCTTAACCCGAGCAACGCTAGTCGTCGGGCCTGGGTCAGGCCTATGCGTTCAACTACAAACGGAGCGATCTGGGCCGGGATGATGCCTAAGGAGGTTTCTGGCATGGCGAATCTGGCAGTGGGGCCCGCAATAGCGACATCGGATACACAGGCCAGGCCAAATCCGCCGCCCATTACTGCACCTTCGGTGACGGCGATGACGACCTTGGAGGATTCGTTCACTTGCTGAATCATCGCCCCAAAGGCGCGATTCAGAACGTAGAAGGGGTCAGCTTCGCCTTCGCCGGTTTTCTGGTTGCGCGCGCCAGCCATGTCTTTGATGTCACCGCCTGCACAGAAGTGGCCGCCAGAGCCCCGGATTACCACGGCGCGTATGCTGGTATCAGATTCCACTTCGGTAAAGATCCTGGATAACTCCGCCACCATTTGCAGACTCATCGCGTTCCGGGTGTCTGGCCGGTTGATGGTGATGTGCAGGGCTGACCCCTGTTTTTCCAGTACCAGTGTTTTGCAGTGAGGCAAGGTTTCCATCGATAGACTCCACGAACATTATTTGGGGCCGGTAGTGCGATTGAACTCTTCAGAACCGTTGAGGGCCAGGGATCGCCCGATCGAGCCCTACAAGGACGTACTCGCGGGCGTGTCCTGAAGAGTTCAATCGCATTACCGGCTTGGCATCTAAGTTCAGCTTTAGCGCTTGCTTGGCAAGGTTCCCATCATTTTGCAGATGATCCCCAGCATGATTTCGTCGGCACCGCCGCCGATGGATACCAGGCGAACATCGCGGAATGCACGGGATGCGGGGTTGTCCCACATGAAGCCGTTGCCTCCCCAGTACTGCAGGCAGCTATCAGTAACCTCACGGCCCAGACGCCCCGCCTTCAGCTTGGCCATTGAAGCGAGCTTGGTGACTTCCTTGCCTTCGATGTGCAGTTCGCAGGCCTGATAGGTGAGGGCGCGCAGAGCCTCTACTTCAGTCTGCAGTTCGGCCAGACGGAAGTGGATCACCTGATTATCAATCAGTGGCGTACCGAAGGTTTTCCGCTCCCGGCAGTATTCGATCGTCTGGTTGATGCAGTTTTCCAGCGCTTTGATAACATTTGCGGCGCCCCATAACCGTTCTTCCTGGAACTGCAGCATCTGCATCATGAAACCCATGCCCTCAGCGCCAATGCGATTGCGCTGAGGAACCCGAACGTCGTCGAAGAAAATCTGGGCGGTTTCGGAGGAGCGCATGCCGAGCTTGTTCAGGTGCGGGCTCATGGTTATGCCCGGGGAGTTCATGGGAACCACGATCAATGATTTGTTTTTATGTGGCTTGTCGTCACTGGTGTTGGCCAGCAGGCAGATAAAATCGGCCTTTGGGCTGTTGGTGATCCACATTTTTGAGCCGTTGATAACATAGTCATCGCCGTCTTTCTTTGCGGTGGTTTTCAAGCCTGCCACGTCGGAACCTGCGCCGACTTCACTCACGCCAATGCAACCCACCATGTCACCGGCGATGGCCGGAGCCAGGAAGGTACGCTTGAGTTCGTCTGAGCCGAAGCGGGATATGGCCGGGGTACACATATCGGTTTGTACACCAATCGCCAGAGGTACGCCGCCGCAGTTGGCCATGCCCAGTTCTTCAGCTGCTACAAGGTTGTAGCTGTAGTCCAGCCCCATACCGCCGTACTCTTCCGGCTTCTGAATTCCCAGCAGGCCGAGGTCACCCATTTTTTTGAATATGTCATGAATAGGGAATTCACCGGCCTCTTCCCATTCGTCGCAATATGGGTTGATTTCTTTCTGCACGAAATCGCGAACGGTGTTTCTCAGGGCTTCGTGTTCGGCTGTGAATTTCACTTTTCTTGTACTCCTCAGGTCGTTCGTGCCTGGTTGGTCTGGTGCACGTTTTTTAGCTTGGGTGGCAGGTGTGTGGGGCCAGTTTCAGAAAACCGCTACGAGCACTTCCATGTGCGCTTGTTTCGGGCCATCCATGGCCCTCTACATTTTCTGAAACTGGCCCCACACACCTGCCCATGCCTGCAAATATGTTGCTACTTGCTGAATTTTTCTTTTTTGCAATGAGCCAGCTTTCTCCTAACTAACCTGTGCCTTTTGCCTGTGTCTGAAAGAGTGTTGCATGGTGGCTTTCCGAGTTGTGCTGAACCGTTTGGGGGGAGCTGTCCAAAAATGTTGGAGGCCATGGACGGCCGGAAACAAGCGCACATGGAAGTGCTCGTAGCGGTTTTTGGACAGCTCCCCCCAAATGGTTCCGCCTCCCAAACTTGGCAGCCATGAAACACAACTCTCCAGAAGCCTGAATCAAAGTCGAGCCACGCCAAATGTATTAGGCCGCAACTGACGGATCTCGGCTTCGCGGCACACGTCCAGAACCAGGGCGACTACGCGCCGTGTATCCCTTGGGTCGATCAGACCGTCGTCCCAGAGCCGTGCTGTACCGAACAGGGCTGTGGATCCATCTTCCAGCTTCCTCGTGGTGGCTTGCTCCAGAAAATCCAGGGTTTTCGGGTCAGGCTCTATGCCGTTGCGGCGCTGTTTGTCTTCCGCCACTATGCGCATTACCTTGCCAGCCTGCGCCGGGCCCATCACAGCGGTTCGGCTGTTGGGCCAGGCGAAGATGAAACGAGGATCCAGGCCGCGGCCACACATGGCGTAGTTGCCTGCGCCATAGGATCCGCCGATTACGATTGCGACCTTGGGGACCCGGCAGTTAGCGACCGCCTGAATCATTTTCGATCCATGTTTTATGATGCCGTTCTGCTCTGAGTGCGTACCCACCATAAAACCGGTTGTGTTGTGCAGGAACAGCAGCGGCGTGCCGGCCTGATCGCAGAGCTGAATAAACTGGGCCGCTTTTGCACTGCCGGCCGGGGTAATCGGCCCGTTGTTGCCGATAATCCCGACAGCGTGCCCTTCAATGCGGATGGTGCCGCATACGGTGTGATTGTCGAATTCGTTCTTGAAGTCCATGAACCTGGATCCGTCAGCAATTCGTGCCAGGATCTCCCGAACGTCATAGGGTTTTTTTGAATCGGATGGAATGACTCCCAGGAGCTCTTCTGCCGGATAAAGGGGCTCATCCCATTTCATCTCACGCCTCAGAGGGAGCTGTTCATTCCAGGGCAGGGCTTCAAGAATGTTCCTGGCCATGCGGATGCCGTCAGCGTCGTCTTCGGCCAGATATTCGGCGGTGCCGGCAACCTGGGCGTGCATTTCTGCGCCGCCGAGTTCTTCGTCATCGGCTATTTCGCCAGTCGCTGCTTTCAATAGCGGCGGGCCAGCCAGAAACATTTTTGCCTGGCCACGGATAGCGATCACATAGTCAGACAAGCCCGGCTGATAGGCACCACCAGCAGTAGCGTTGCCGTGCACAACGGTAATCTGGGGCAGGCCTGCTGCAGACATCCGGGCCTGGTTGGCAAAGCTCCGCGCGCCCTGCACGAAGATATCTGTGGCGTAGTTCAGGTTGGCGCCGCCGCTTTCTGACAGGGAAACAACCGGTAGTTTGTTTTCTCTGGCGATCTGTTGCAGGCGCAGGGTTTTATCCAGGCCAGCGGGCGTGATGGTACCGCCTTTGATGGCGCTGTTGCTGGCGACCACCAGGCAGCGTATGCCGCTGATGGTTCCAATGCCGGCGATGATGTTGCCACCGGCCATGCTGCCGTCTTTGTCGTCATGCATTTTGTAGCCGGCCAGAGAGCACAGCTCCAGGAACGGAGTGCCTCTGTCCAGCAGGCGGTTGACGCGATCCCGGGGCAGGAGCTTTCCCCGTCTGGTGAACTTTTCACGTGCGGCTTCAGCCAGGTCCAGAACCTTTTGCTCCACGTCGCGGAACATCTGGATATGGCAGTTCATGGCCTCGGCATTGCCGCAGAACTCGTCGGATTGTGGATTAACGCTGGTTTCCAGTGTTTGCATAAAGCGTTCCTCAATCTTCGCTGAGAACTTTGGGAGTTACTGCACGGTGAAAGCCATTAAAGGGCGTGTTGTTCCTGGCTTTGGGCAGAGGCCACACCCGGGTACCCTGTGAGGCGGCACCATCAATACGCAGGCAGTCACCGCTGATAAACGCAGCCCCGGGGCTCAGGAGAAAGCAGATAGCTGCACTGATTTCAGATTCCGTCCCCATGCGTTTGACAGGAACGTTGTCGGCGAGACCGCGAATCCACTGCTTCATGTGTTCCGGGTAGCTGTCCATGCCGCTGGACGCAATCCAGCCGGGAGCAACCGCATTAACGCGAACGCCGGATGCACCCCATTCCACTGCAGCGGTCTGGGTGAAGTTCACCATGCCGGCTCTTGCTGCTCCTGAGTGCCCCATGCCCGGCATTCCGCCCCACATGTCCGCCACTATGTTCACTATGGCGCCACCGGTTTTAACCAGAGCCTGAGTGTAGGCTTCTCTCGCCATCAGAAATCCGCCGGTCAGGTTGGTACGCACCACGGTTTCCCAGCCTTTCTGATTGATGCCGGCAAGGGGTGAGGGGAACTGACCGCCTGCGTTATTAACCACGCCGTTCAGCCCTCCATGCTCTTCGATGACCGCTTTCACCGTGGCTTTCACTGCCTCTTCTTCACGGATGTCGCACACATGAGCCGAGGCAATGCCGCCGTCTTCAAGAATTTCTGCTTTTACTGCTTCAACCTTCTCGGACTTGCGACCAACAAGCGCAACTCTTGCCCCAAGGGAGGCGAGTTCGTGGGCAGTGCAACGGCCGATACCGGAACCACCACCGGTCACGATAAATATCTGGCCCCTGAACAGGTCGGGGTGGAATACGGATTGATAGCTCATAGTTTAAAAACCTTATTCAATATTCAGGCACGAACCAGTCCGGAAGGCACTGGTACCGGAAATTCAAGTAATTGCTGGGCAAACGCTTTGCCTTGCGGATCAATTCGCAGGCTGGCAATACCGCCGCCGCCCAGGCTATGTTCCAGGAGAAAATTGAATGCATGGAGTCCGGGCATCGGCCAGCGAGTGACTTTTCCGGTTTCCGGATTCAGTGTATGGGCCATCCATTCGGCAACAGCATCCCCGGTCAGCGCTGCTTCGATAAACGGAACAAATTCCGGCTTGCGTGCAATAACACCAATGTTGCTGTGATCACCTTTGTCGCCGCTACGGGCCCAGGCCAGATCGACCAGGCGTACAGTGGTATCTGTCGCCGGCGCCGGTTTGCCAGCAGGCTGTTCTGTGATTTTTCCGGGCTGGAATCCACCGTCAGAATTTATGTAGACGGGCGTCACCCTGTCATTCAGGTTAACCGACACAGCCACTTCGCTCTTGGGCACCAGGCAGGAGTAGAGCCGGATTTTAGGCCACACCGCTGGCCGCCCCCCCACAATTCCGGTAAGACCTGGTGCCATGCCCGTTGCTGCCTGTGCAATTTCCCGGGAGAACAGTACGAGCGCGCCCTTATTGCTGTGAGCCGTAGCAATCTTGACGACTACTTCCCGGGTGCTCTGGCCTCGGCTCTGCTTGCCATAGGTGGTTTCGGTACCCAGGAGTTCGATACTGGTCTCGGTGTAGTCGGGCAGGCCTCGCTCCCGGAACAGTCGTGATGTTTTGGTCAGAATTGCTTCAGCCACGGCCCGGGCTTTTTTCGGGGCATCAATGCCTGCGAGCAGGAAGGTTGCGGTGCACTTGAAACCGTCTGGCCAGGTGCCGGATACTTTGTAGCTGCCGGTTGGAGGAAGACCACGAGCACCGCGTACGGTTACACGGTTTGTTCCGCTTTCTTCCAGATCAACACCGGTAAAGTCGCAGGTGACATCGGGCAACAGATAAGCGCGTGGGTCGCCTATTTCATAGACCAGCTGTTCGGCCACGGTGCCCCGGCTCACCAGGCCTCCGGTTCCTTCTGGCTTAGTGATGACGAAATCACCGTCTGCACTGACCTCTGCAATCGGGAACCCCATATCAGCGAAGCCTTCGGCAACGTCTTCCCAGTCTGTAAAGTTGCCGCCCGTTACCTGCGCGCCGCACTCCAGAAGGTGACCCGCCAGGCTGCCCTGAGCCAGCTTGTCGTAATCTGCCCAGTCCCAGCCAAATTCGTGAACCAGCGGGGCGAGTATCAGTGCGCTGTCTACGATCCGGCCGGTAAGGACAATGTCGGCTCCCTGTTTCAATGCCTCCACCAGGCCCGGTGCGCCAAGGTAGGCGTTCAGGCTTACCATCATGGCCGGCATAGGCGCGCCAGTGGTCAATTCGGTTGTTCCGGCTTCGCTCAGAGCCTGCTTTTTTGGCAGCAGGTTGTCACCCAACACCAACGCAATGTTCATCTTTACACCGGCTTTTTCGCACAAAGATTGCAGGGCGTCTCGGCAGGCTACCGGGTTGACTCCGCCGGCATTCGCCAGCACGCGGATGCCTTTTGCTTTGATATCTCCAAGCAAAGGCCCCATAACCGTTTCCACAAAGTCCCGGGCGTAGCCCTGGCCTGGATCCTTCATCTTTTGGCCAGCCATGATCGACATGGTGACTTCGGCCAGGTAGTCGGCAACCAGATAATCAATGTTGCCTTTGTGAACCAGTTGCGCTGCCGCAGTTTCGGTATCGCCCCAGAATGCGGAGGAACAACCGATGCGAATGGATTTCCGGGGGTCAGGCATGGTTTTGAATCCTGTTGCTGTGTTGGTCAGAGTCCCATGCTCGGGGATCAATGGTTGATCTGTGCATCAGACAATACCAAGCAAGCGCTTGGTGTGTAAACATTTAAATATCAGGTAGAATGCCCATTCTTTTAAAGCCGGTGGATGCTCCCGTGAATCAAGATGAAATTGTTCAGTCGCTTATTGCTGATAACCTGGTTTCTGATCCGGACAGTGCCCGTGGCCGGCTGCTCCGTGAAGCCGCGCGCCTGTTCCGTGATAAGGGTTATGAGCGAACAACCGTCAGGGATCTGGCAGCTGCTGTAGGCATTCAGTCGGGAAGTCTTTTTCATCATTTCCGTACCAAAGAAGAGATTCTGAAAGCGGTCATGGTTGAAACCATCAGGCTGAACACTGCAGTTATGCAGGCAGCTATGGATGCCGCTGATTCCAGCCGTGAGAAGTTAAGGGCACTGGTAAGTGCAGAACTGGAGTCCATAAACGGCCAGACTGGAGAAGCTATGGCCGTTCTGGTGTACGAGTGGCGAAGTCTCTCTGAAACGTCCCAGGCTGAAGTGCTAAAGCTTCGTGATATCTATGAAGCTTTGTGGCTCGATGTGCTTGGCAGCCTGAAAGAGGAAGACGCTCTTTTGGCAGACCCGTTTGTGGTCCGCCGCATGCTGACAGGTGCGCTGAGCTGGACGGTCACCTGGTACCGGCCGGAGCGTGGTGGCCTGACTCTGGACGGGCTGACCGATCAGGTGGTTGCGATGCTGGGGCTTGGCCAGTCGTAATCTGAAATCTGGCCTCTTGCTTGTGCGATTTGTAATATCCCCTCCAAACCGTGTGTCGTACACTGGCTTCTGTTCAATATCAAAGAGGCCAGTAGGGATGCCCGCCAATTCACAAGCAGCAACTTTTTTCAGGCCGGTCATTCTGGCGGGGCTGATGATTGCGCTGTCAGGCTGCAGTAGCGGCTCTGACAACAGTGCGCCGACAACTGACTCAACCGCACTCGCTGGCATCATCGACATCGAAGCAGGAACACGGGTCGATGCAGATAATGCCGCCACTCTGGCATTGAGTAGTTCTCCCTTGCTCAGTCCGCAGCTTCTGCCTCAGGAGTTCATTCTGGCGGGGTATGTCAGCGCGGGCTCCGGGAGCTACCCCGGTTTGGACGGGTTCAATTATCTGGCCGATCCTGTCGATGCCTTTTCGATGTCTCTGCGCAAAGGGCAGAATATCTATCTCCAGCCATTTTCTACAAGTGCGGGTCAGTCTGCGCTGAATCTGTCGTTGCTGAGTGGCACCCGTGTTATTGAAACTGTTTCCACCAGTAGCCTGCCGGTTCGGGTTGCGTTGCCAGAGACTGAAGTTGCGGGCAGTTATACAGTGCAGGTTGAGGCAGCTGGCGCTGCTCCGGTGCTCTATATCCTTTCTTCATCAGTTGCCGACAGTGTCCGGGTGACGGGGTTTGAGTGGCCGGATTATGACTTTGTTGAGTCAGAGGCAATTGTCGAGTTCAAGCGAGATACGGATCAGGTTTCAATGCAGTCAGCGACATTGCAGGCTGCCATGGAACCGAAAGAGGAGCTGGCTCCGGGAGTCTGGCTGGTGAAGGCTCCGGTCCAGACCGCGCAAAGCCGGACCGCACAACCCAAAGAAGCGACTCTGGAGTGGGTCCGGACACTGAATAAACGCGCGGACGTTGTGTCTGCCGTGCCCAATTATAAAATGCGGGCCATGCAAACCCCTCTGGATGAACCACTCTACAACAGTCCGTCAGTCGGGCAGCAATGGCATTATGAACTGCTTAATGCACCTGTTGCATGGCAGATCACTGGTAATGGTGGGGCCGGCGTCACTCTGGCGGTGATGGATACGGGGTTATTTGGTACTCCAGGAAGCTGGCACAGTGATCTGGATGCAAATGTCGTTAGTCCTCTGCCTGCTGGCACAGACTTTGTGTCGGCAGAATTTGATAATGATGGCGTGCCAGGCCCGGACAGCAACCCTTCCGACCCCGGGAATGCGTTTGGTAGCAGCATTTTTCATGGTACGCATGTAGCAGGAACTATTGCTGCTGTGGTGAACGGTGCGGGTGGGGCTGGTGTTGCATACGAGTCGGCGTTGCTTCCCGTTCGTGTTCTGGGGGAGGGGGGTACTGGCTCGTCTGCGGATTTGCTGGCGGCTCTGCGCTGGGTCGTGGGTCCGCCGGAAGGTGAGCCGTTGGCAGAAATCGTCAATCTCAGCCTCGGAGGGCTGCCCTTTTTACAGCCGTTGCAGGATGTCATCAGTTATGGCGCTGACCGGGGCGTTATCTTCGTTGCAGCAGCGGGTAACTCGGCCTCTACGCTTGCTTCATACCCTGCAGCATTCGATAAGGTTTTTGCTGTTAGTGCGGTGGATGGCGCAGGGGAACTGTCATCCTACTCGAATTACGGAAGCTGGATAGATCTGGCAGCTCCAGGAGGGGATGCCAGTCGTGATGGCAATGCAGATGGCCGGAGCGACCTGGTCAGCAGCACCAGTGCGGCCCTGATTAACGGCATGGTTGAGGAAACCTATATTGGTTTACAGGGAACATCTATGGCGGCTCCCCATGTATCGGCGGTTTTTGCTCTGATGAAGAGTCTTGATTCTGAACTGGGCTATGACGAACTCAATGACATGCTGATGGCTGGGAAGCTGACTTGTGGCAGCACGGTATGCCCGAAGACAGATGAACTGGGGTGGGGGCTTCTGGATGCTGGCAAGTCAGCCTTGGCTGCTTCAATGACCAGTGTATCGGATTTTTTAACGGCATCTCCCTCCATTGTGAACCTTTCAACTGAAGGGGATTTGTCCGCGACTGTTGGCCTGAGTATTTATGGCAGTGAGTCGGGCGGCATCACCATTGAGTCCGTAACTGTTGGCGCTTCATGGCTTCGGCTGGATTCCGCGCCGGCCAGTGAGGAGGTTGGAACGGATTTCGCCATTCGGGTAACTCTGTTGCCTGAAGCTCTGGAGGCTGGCGTTTCAGAGCGGACGATGATTACTGTTGAGTACAGAAGTGATGAATCCCGTCGGCTTGAGATCCCCGTTGTAGGCCAGCGGGTGACTGATCAGCAGGTTCGTGATGCAGGCAGGCATTTTATACTCCTGGTCGACCCGGAGCCCGACGGCGATGTTTATTCAACGGTTGCCCAGGTCAGTGCTCTGGCTGAGAACGGGCAGTACAGGTTTTCATTTATGCTCGATGATGGTGAGGAGCCAAGGCTTCTGAACGAAGTGTCGCCGGGTAGTTATATCCTGGTTGCAGGGTCTGATCTGGATAATGACGGGCTGATCTGTCATGCAGGTGAGGCCTGTGCGGAATACCCTGTAGCCGGCCTCCGGGAGGAAATTACGATCAGGGAAGGGGAGCCCGTTACAGGTGTCCGGATGACGACAAGTTACTCCCGGCCAGCCATATCTGCTGCTACACCTGACGTTTTGCCCCGTCCCGGATTCCGGGGGTATAGCCTGATAGATCCGCAGTCAGACAGTGTGACTGCCCCCAGAACAGTCGGAGTAACGCGTTGATTACAGTATGCAGAAAGATATTCGAAGGCTTGCCTGTGGCTGCTCTGTCGGCCGTGTATGCCTTATTGGTTGGCTGCGCATATTCAGATGCAGTGCAGGATAAGCCTGATGCGCCATGGGCTCGTCAGGTTACCCAGTCTGCCCATTGTGGGCTGACTGGCCCCGGGGTGGCCTACGTCCAGACATCAGAACGGTTACAGCAGTTACTGGAGCTGCCTGCCCAGAATATGGCAGTTCAGCAACTGCGGCAGGTAGACCTGGCCAAAGAGCACCTGCTGTTCGTCACTCTGGGCGAAAAACCGACGGGTGGTTACAGTGTCAGTCTGGCTTCCTCTTCGATCGAAAATCCAGGCAATATCTTACGGCTTGCCATGGCTGTGCGAGAGCCGGCGCCGGAAACAATGGTTTCTCAAGTCATCACCTCTCCCTGTGTGGTGCTTGCCGTTCCGGTGGCGGCATGGCCTGAAATCCGGGTGTCGGGTATTCGTGACCGGGATCTTGTTGTTAAGCTTTAAGTTCCCGGCCATTCACTGGATCTCTATACAAACAGCAAACAGCCGTTGATCTTTGCCGGCGAATCCCTAAGCTATGGGGACGAATTTTTCTTCCTTCGGAGTCACTTCCTGTCTATGAGCCAGCAACAATATAACGCCGACGCCATTGAAGTACTTAGCGGTCTGGATCCGGTGCGTAAACGCCCCGGTATGTACACCGACACCAGTCGCCCGAACCATCTGGCCCAGGAAGTGATCGACAACAGTGTGGATGAGGCTCTCGCAGGCCATGCACGGCGTATTGATGTGGTGCTTTACGCTGATGGATCTCTGAGTGTTGAAGATGATGGCCGGGGTATGCCAGTTGATCTCCATAAAGAAGAAGGGCTGCCCGGGGTTGAGCTGATTCTGACCCGGCTGCACGCGGGCGGAAAATTCTCACAGGGTAACTATAATTTTTCTGGTGGCCTGCATGGGGTAGGCGTTTCTGTAGTGAACGCGCTTTCTACTCATCTGGAAGTGACAATCAGACGAGACGGCCAGCTCCATCGCATGACGTTTGCAAATGGAGACAAGGCTACCGAGCTGGAAGTTATCGACACCGTCGGGAAGCGCAACACCGGCACCCGCATCAAGTTTACTCCGGATATCAAATACTTCGATAGCCCTAACTTTTCCGTCAGCCGCCTGCGGCACAATCTGCGGGCCAAGGCTGTGCTCTGTCCCGGGCTGGCCGTGACATTTGTGCAGGAAAAAACCGGTGAGAAGGATGAGTGGCTCTATGAAGATGGCTTGAAGGACTATCTCCGCACTGAGCTGGCCGACATTGAGGCCATTCCTCTGGAACCGTTTACCGGCAGCTTTTCCGGCAACAAAGAGGCTGTTGACTGGGCAATCCAGTGGCTTCCGGAAGGCGGCGAGACGGTTATGGAGAGCTACGTTAACCTGATTCCCACTGCCCAGGGCGGCACCCATGTGAACGGTTTGCGAACCGGGCTGCTTGAAGCTATGCGTGAGTTTTGTGAATTCCGCAGTCTGCTGCCAAGGGGCGTAAAGCTGTCCCCGGAAGATGTATGGGAAAGGGCGGCCTACGTTCTTTCGTTCAAGATGCAGGAGCCGCAGTTTTCAGGGCAGACTAAAGAGCGGTTGTCCTCGCGGGAGGCTGCCGGGTTTATTTCGGGAGTGGTCAAGGATGCGTTCAGCTTATGGCTGAACCAGCATACCGATGTGGCTGAGGTGCTGGCGGAACTGTTCATCAGCAATGCTCAGCGCAGGCTCAAGGCAGGCAAGAAAGTAGCGCGCAAAAGAGTAACCTCCGGCCCTGCCTTGCCCGGTAAGCTTGCAGATTGTTCCGGTGGTGATACCGCCCGGTCCGAGCTGTTTCTGGTAGAAGGTGACTCGGCGGGCGGTTCAGCAAAACAAGCGCGTGATCGCGAATTTCAGGCGGTAATGCCGTTGCGCGGGAAGATTCTGAACACCTGGGAAGTGGACTCCGGTGAGATTCTCGCCTCTCAGGAAATTCACGATATCGCGGTTGCTATCGGTGTTGATCCCAACTCGGACAAGCTCGGAGACCTGCGCTACAACAAAATCTGTATTCTTGCTGATGCAGACTCAGATGGCCTGCACATTGCTACGCTGCTGTGCGCATTGTTTCTTAAGCACTTTCGCCCGGTTGTTGCGGCCGGTCATGTGTTTGTTGCCATGCCTCCCTTGTATCGGGTGGATGTCGGCAAGGAAACTTTTTATGCCCTCGACGAACATGAAAAGCAGGGTATTCTCGCGCGCATAGAAGCGGAAAAGCGTAAGGGAAAAATTTCCGTGACCCGCTTCAAGGGCCTGGGTGAAATGAACCCGCTTCAACTTCGGGAAACTACCATGGCGCCGGATACCCGTCGGCTGGTCATGCTGACTATTGAGGATGGAGACGATACCGATAGCCGGATGGACATGCTTCTTGGCAAGAAGCGCGCGTCTGACCGGAGAGCCTGGCTTGAAGCCTATGGCAATATGGCCGACGTCGCTGTTTGATGGCCTGGAGACGTTCCGGCTTTCTGTTATTCCTGTTTTGCCTATAAAAAGAATTCGTTATTCTTTTTAATTATTCGTGAAGCTCGTTATCCTGCTGGTTTTATGAACGGGAAAACCGCAGATGGACTGGCAAGGCTGGTTTGCGCTCGGCCTCGCAGGGGGCGCGCTGTTGCTCATGAGCTCAGGACGCTACGCGCCTCATTTGGTTATGATGGGCGTTCTTGTCGTACTGAGTGCCAGCGGCATTATTTCGGCGGATCAGGCGCTGGCAGGTTTCAGTAACACCGGGTTGATGACCGTTGTTGCTTTGTTTGTGGTGGCTGGAGGTATTCACCACTCCGGCGGGGTTGATCTGCTGGTAACGCACTTACTTCGAAATCCGAAAACGATCCGTTCCGCCCAGGCACGGATTACGCTTCCTGTCGCCCTTTTAAGTGGCTTTCTCAACAATACCCCTGTTGTCGCAACTATGATTCCGGCCATTCATGCCTGGTCCCGGAAGATTGGAATTTCACCCTCCAAACTAATGATTCCTCTGAGCTATTCCGCCATCCTTGGTGGCACGCTGACCATGATCGGTACCAGCACCAATCTGGTAGTTAATGGCCAATACGAGCACCTGACTGGTGAAGCCGGTCTTTCCATCTTTTCCATCACAGCAGTGGGCCTGCCCGTAGCGATTCTGGGCGTGGCTGCCATTTTGCTTTTTATGCCCAGAGCCTTGCCAGACCGGGAAGACCAGCACAAATTCGGTGCCATGAGAGAGTTCACCCTGGAGGTTGCTGTGGCCTTTGGTGGGCCTTTGGTTGGCAAAACGGTAGGCCAGGCGGGCCTGAGGGAGTTGGAGCGGCTTTATCTGGTAGAGATTGAGCGTGATGGCAGTGTTGTAACAGCAGTGCCTTCAGAGGAACGCTTGTGCGGTGGCGACAGACTTGTGTTTGCGGGCGACACTCAGGCGGTTTCTGACTTACTGCGCATTAACGGTATTGTGCCTTCTGTACATGCGGATGAGCCCAGTCTGAGTAAGGATCGTGCAGAACGGTGTCTGGTGGAAGCAGCGTTGTCTCCCCAGTCAGAAGTGCTTGGTTTGACGATCCGCGATGCAAGGTTCCGGGAGCGCTATGGTGCGGTGGTTCTTGCGGTTGCCCGGGGTGGTGCCAGGGTGTCCGGGAATCTTGGTAATATTCGTCTGAAACCCGGAGACGTACTTTTGCTCGAGGCCCGGCCGGCGTTTGTGAGCCGTCAGCGCTACAACAGAGAATTTTTGCTTATAAACGACCTGGGGACAGAGGCTCCCAGGCATGATCGTGCATGGCTGTCCTGGGTTGTTCTGATTGTTCTGGTAGGGCTTGCGGCCGGCGGTGTTCTCAGCATGCTGAACGCGGCTATGCTCGGGGCAGCCGTGATGATCCTCAGCGGTTGTTGTTCTGTCGGGCAGGCGCAGAAGTCTGTCGATGTGCCTGTAGTGCTGACTATTGGAGCGTCTTTTGCCCTGGGTGCAGCCCTGCAGCAGACCGGGGCGGCAAACTATGTTGCTGGAGCCATCCTCGGTCTCAGTAACGGTGATGTGTTGATGGCGCTGTTTCTGGTCTACTTTTCTGTGTCTGTACTCACAGAAGTTATTACGAACAATGCGGCGGCGGTTCTGGTTATCCCGGTAGTGCTGTCAATGACCAACACCATGGGTGTGGCGGCAGAACCCTTCGTTATAGCTGTGATGATGGCTGCATCGGCCAGTTTTGCCACGCCTCTGGGTTATCAGACCAACATGATGGTTTTTGGTCCCGGCGGCTACCGGTTTTCGGATTTTGTGCGGGTTGGTCTGCCCATGAATGTGTTCATTGGCCTGGTTTCTGTTGCGGTAATCTCTCTTGTATATGGAATCAGCCCTGGCTGACAGATGATGCAGGCGTGTTGGCCAGAACGTCGCAGCAAAGCACCTTAAGTTCGCTCCCGTGAGAAAAGCAGAGTGACAGGGTTACACACATGTAAGCGCCGGTTACGCAGAGGTAGGGTGTTGTGGCGTGCAGGTTGCCTGGCTGAGCCAGGGCCTGCCGAAGATACTGTTGCCGGTACCAGTCTGCTTTGCTGGTATTCTCTAGCGGCCTGAAGCGCGGATCCAGACCTCGGGATCCAGTGTCTGATACCAGTGTATCCTCAATCTGAACGCCTTTGTCGTTTGCCAGATAACAGCGCGAAACTGTGGGGTGGCTCAGCAGCTTGCTGCACGCCTGGGTCATGGTGGCTCCGCTTTGCAGTTGCTCAGTCGCCCGATGAAAAATCCCCTCGAAAAAATCCACCAGTTGCCGTGTCGGGTCCCGGGTTATCTGGTGCCTGGCTTTATAGTCCTGCAGTAGCTGGTCAAAGTCTGTCGATTCTTTGCATAGCTGTGTCAGATCCGTGCTGGGACGGCAGAAGTAGAACCCCTGAACAAAATCCACGCCCGCATCAATTGCAATCATGGCCTGATCGTTGGTTTCCACGCCCTCAAGTAAAACCAGGCACCCTGACTGATGCAGCAGAGAAACGATACCATTCAGTATCTGTCGGGCTTTATGGTCTTCTGTTGCCCGCGTCAGCAGTTTACGGTCCAGTTTTACGATGTCCGGTGACAGGTTCCAGATTCGCTCAAAGTTGGAGTGCCCGGCACCAAAGTCATCAATGGCTGTCAGACATCCCAGTCTCTTGTAATAGGCAACAGTTTCACGCAGGCGTTCAGCGTCATCGGTTGGCTGTTCGACAATCTCGATAACGATCCGGTGTGGCGGCAGCTTGGTTTTTGCAAGCAATTCGCCGAAAAATGAATCTGTCCGGCTGCCGATGGTCACAACCCGGGGGGAAACATTCAGAAACAGCCAGTTGAGCTGATCCTCTGCAGCACTGTAATTCTGCATATGCAGATACCGACACAGCCGGTCCAGAAGGAGTGCTTCTGCATCTGAGGTGGGTAGCTCAAAAAGATGCATAGGCAAAACACTGGAGTTATCCGGGTCGAACGCCCGAATCAGGGCTTCATAGCCAACAGTTCGTTTGTGGGAAACGCTGTATATGGGTTGAAGGGCGGTGCTTAGAATCAGTCCGCGAAAATCCGCCGACCAGGTGTTGCCGTTTCTGTGTAACATCGGCGACAGCTCATCAAGTTCAGGGTCTGTCGGTGTTTCCGGGAGGGCGTGCCGCATAGTAAGAGTCGGGCCATTAAACGAATGCATCAGGAGCTACGAACCAGGCGCCTGCACGATTATGAATCAGTCACTTTGAAACCGGAAAAACCCTGAGTAAACTGATAGTTGGGATAGAGATTGCCAAAAACCCGGGAACATTGCCACTATTTCATGAAGAAACCGGACGCGGCGTGTAGTGTTCTGGGAGACAGTAGGGGAAGCGGAGAAGAAGGAGGCCCCGTACAGGGGCCATGGCAGATCAGTTATTGCTAGGGATTACAACGGATTCGTCGAATTCAAGTTCCATGTTTTTTCCTCTCGTTCAATGAGGCCCCCGACGGGGCAATTCAGTATGGATAGAGTCTATCGGAGCCATGGATTTCAACAATCCGTAAAACCCGTATGAGACGAAAGCCAAATACCTGATGTCCAAGAGAAACATGTTCAGAATTTTTGATCATGGGGGCCAAAACATTCCAGTTTTTATTGTGAATCTGGCTTCCTATACTTCCCGCAGCAAGTCACAGACAAGGATCAAGAGGCTGTAGTTACCATGCAATTAAGCAATACATCTGCCGGTTACGGGGTGCTGGCTATTGTTGTCCACTGGGTGGCTGCCCTGGCCGTGTTCGGAATGTTTGCTCTGGGATTCTGGATGGTTGACCTGTCTTACTACGATGACTGGTATCGCCGCGCTCCGGATATTCACCGGAGTATCGGTGTTTTATTGTTTGTCCTGATGGTGTTCAGGCTGGTCTGGCGCTTTTTCGCAGGGTCGCCAGACCCGGTTGCGGAACATAAGCGCTGGGAGACTGTCAGTGCACATGCCGCTCATGGTTTTCTGTATGTACTTGTTTTTGTAGCGATGGTGAGCGGATTTCTGATTTCAACCGCAGATGGCTCGTCAGTTAGTGTATTTGGCTGGTTTGATGTGCCATCGGTCACCGGACAGGTCAAAGGCCTGGAGGATATCGCGGGGCAGGTGCACTACTGGAGCACATGGGCTCTGATTGTTCTTGCTCTGATCCATGCGGCTGGTGCGCTGAAGCATCATTTGGTTGATCGTGACAAAACCCTGAGCCGGATGTTGGTTCCTGTGCGCCGGAATGGCTGATTTGTTTAATTTCGCCCTGAGTTGGCGCGTTTCTGTTTGATAAAAGGAGAGTCTTATGAAGAAAGTATTACTTGCATCTGCTGTTTCCATGGCGCTGGTAAGTAGTGTTCAGGCTGATGAGCACAGTGGCACCTATGCATTTGACAGCAAAGGCGCTCACCAGTTTATTACATTCAAGATCTCTCATTTGGGCTACAGCTGGCTCTATGGTCGGTTCAACGATTTTGATGGTCAGTTTTCATACGATGCTGAGAGCCCGGAAAAAAGTTCAGTAAGCGTAACGATTGATACGTCCAGTGTGGATTCGAATCACGCTGAGCGGGACAAACACGTGCGTGGCGAAGACTTTCTGGACGTGGATGAATACCCGGAAGCGAGCTTCAAGAGTAAACGCGTGGTCGTTGATGATGCGGGCGAGGCGGATATTGTAGGTGACCTCACGCTCCGCGGTGTAACCCGTGAGGTGACTCTGGATGTTGAGATGCTGGGGCATGGCAAAGACCCCTGGGGCGGTTACCGTATGGGGTTTGAAGCTGAGACCGAGCTACGCCTTGAAGACTTTGGTATTCCGACGAACCTTGGGAAGGCATCCGAGACTGTAGAGATTATTATCTCGGTTGAAGGTATTCGTCAGTAAATCCGGCTCTCCGGTCAAAACAGACTCCGGGATTAAACCCGGAATCTGCCTGTCTGGTTTTCCAACTCTCGTGCATAACCGTCAAGGGATTGGCTGATTCCGTCAATTTCTCCCGATCTGATCGCGCTTTCTGAAGCCAGATCGTTGATATCCGTAATGCTGCGGTTGATCTCGTCAACAACCTGAGTCTGTTGTTCGGTGGCAGAAGCAACACTGGTGTTCATGTCAGCAATTCGGGTCATGGCGTCCAGCAGGGCGTTCAGCTCCTGTTCGGCTTCAGTTGACAGCTTCACGGTTTCTGAGGCTTCCTGGCTCCCGGTTTCCATGACTGAAACGATATCTGAAACACCGGTTTGCAGCTTTTCAATCATAGCCTGAATATCTTCTGTAGACTGCTGTGTGCGTTGGGCCAGAGTTCGTACTTCATCTGCAACCACGGCAAAGCCCCGCCCCTGGTCGCCGGCCCGTGCAGCCTCGATTGCCGCATTCAGAGCAAGCAGGTTGGTTTGTTCGGCAACGCCACGGATGACATCCAGTACCGATGTGATGTTGTCAGAGTCGTCGGAGAGCTTGCGGATAACCTCGACCGCTTTTGTGATCTGGGCTGAAAGGCGGTGCACCTGTTCTGAAGAATCGCGGATGATTTTCGCGCTGTTGTTACCTTTTTGCTCCGCTTCCCTGGTGACATCTGCTGCCTGGGAGGCGTTTCCGGCTACCTCTTCTATGGCGCTCTGCATTTCATTGATAGCTGTTGCGACCATGGAGATAGCGTCGGTTTGCCGGTTAATACCTTCGTTGTTGTCATTCGAAGCCTGGCGGAGGCTGTTTGCACCCTTGCCCAACTCTATGGTCAGTTGCTGTATTGAGGCGATCATTGACTGCAGGTTTTCAAGAACCAGGTTGAAGCTTCCGGCAAGTGCACCCAGGTCGTCATCGAGTTCAACCGGAATGCGCTGGGTAAGATCTCCCTCGCCCTGTGCAATGTTGTCCAGGTGCTCCTTGAGGGTTGAAATGGAATGAATAATCATCCTCAGGAATATGACAAAAAGCGCTATGCTGCCCAGGATGGCAATGGCAGTAATGATGAGAATTGTCACCGAACTGCTTTGTCCCTCGGAGGCCACGGCTAAAGCCCGTGCATGGGCCCTCTGGTCTGCATGAGCTCCAACATTATCGAAATAGCTGCGAAGGGAATCAAAGCGAGAGGCGGTTTCAGTTGTTGCCAGCTCTCTGGCCTGTTGCTGCATATTCCTGTCCGCCAGACTGATCACTTGCATGGCGGATTGATGCCAGCTTTCGAAGGCGGCGTCGAACCCTTGTGCTACGGCCGCAACACCGGTGCCTTCGAGCTGTTTTACAGTTGTCTCGAAGCGCTCCTTTGCCTGGCCGGCATTTTCTTTAAATTCTGAAAGAAACCGGGAGGCGTCTGTATTGTTGGATTTTGCATCCATATAGGACGTCTGGGCGACGAGAGCCTGATAGAGATCCCTGTCACCGTTCAGAATGCGGCTGACTGAAATCAGGTATGTATTGGCGATATCTTCTGTGCCTGAAACCAGATAGCGCGTGGTGTTAACGCTGAATAATCCAATAAAAACAAGGGCAAGAGAGGTGATGGCGAAAGGGAGTGCGATCTTGGAGCGTAGTCCGAAATGTTTACCGATACTCATAATGTGCTCATGTGTCTGCTTGTTTTTTTAAAGCATAGCAGGGTAGAGCGGATTTTAAGGATTTTATTGCGGCAGTGGTTACTGTGCCATGATATTCAGGCGTCAGTGTGCAGGTTTTGATGTGCTGTGCTGGCTGCATCCCGGGCTGTACCACTGGCCTGGCAAAGGTGCCGCTGGCGCCAGAACTGGGCGGCAAAGATAACCAGCCATATCAGCAAACCTGCAACAAGATAGGTTGTAGGAACCTGAAACGTACCACTGATTGCGAATTCAACAAGAAGCATCAGTGCAACGGCCAGTGCTGCATTCACCATTGCTGTAGCCATGGCCTGCCCGCAGGCTTTGAGATTAGGTTTCATAGTGTTCCGCTTGTTTGGAGGGAAAACGGTCTTCTACTCATCACTGGAGAAGAGCATACGGTGCACCTTACCGACTCTCCATGCGGGAATTCCGCTATTGGAATTGAGGAATACAGGCGTAAGTGAACTGTTTTTCCAATAAATCCGCAGGTTGTTGGTGTATCTGCCCGGTGCTCCATATAATGTCTCTCTGCACCAGCTTCGTGATTATCCGGGGCAAACAAGGTAGCACACGGACTCCTTAAACATCAGGCAATACAGGCAAAAAGAGGCATCCATGCCAGAGTTTCAGACAACGGATGAAGGCTTTGAGCGGGTATCACTCAGGGACTACACGGAAAAAGCCTATCTCGACTACTCCATGTACGTCATTCTTGACCGCGCACTTCCCAATGTCGGCGACGGACTGAAGCCGGTTCAGCGACGCATTATTTACGCCATGTCAGAACTGGGCCTTAAATCTACGTCCAAATACAAGAAGTCTGCCCGTACGGTAGGTGACGTTCTAGGCAAGTTCCACCCTCACGGGGACAGCGCCTGCTATGAAGCCATGGTGCTCATGGCTCAGCCGTTTTCCTACCGGTATCCGCTCGTAGACGGGCAGGGTAACTGGGGGGCGCCGGATGATCCAAAGTCCTTCGCGGCCATGCGGTATACGGAATCACGGTTGGCACGCTTTGCTGATGTACTGCTGGCGGAGCTTGGTCAGGGTACTGTGGACTGGACCCCCAACTTTGACGGCACCATGGACGAACCCTCAGTCTTGCCGGCAAGGTTGCCCCATGTTTTGCTCAACGGCACAACCGGCATAGCTGTGGGCATGGCTACGGACATTCCCCCCCATAACGTAAGAGAAGTAACTGCTGCCTGTATCCGGTTGCTGGATGATCCGGAAGCGACCGTTGACCAGCTTTGTGAACATGTAAAAGGACCGGACTTCCCGACCTGCGCGGAAATCATTACCCCCAGGAAAGATCTACGTCAGATGTATGAGACTGGCCGGGGCTCGCTGCGCATGCGTGCCCGCTGGGTTCGGGAAACGGGCGAGATTGTGGTAACCGACCTGCCTCATCAGGTATCGGGTAACCGGGTGCTGGAGCAGATTGCGCATCAGATGCAGGCTAAAAAGCTGCCTATGGTTGCTGACCTTCGTGATGAGTCTGATCATGAGAATCCGACCCGTCTGGTTATTGTGCCCCGCTCCAACCGGGTCGATCTCGATGGGTTGATGGCCCATCTTTTTGCCAGCACCGATCTTGAAAAAACCTATCGGGTGAACATCAATGTCATCGGTAACGATGGCCGCCCGGGCGTAAAAGGCCTCCATCAGATGCTGACCGAGTGGCTGGCCTTCCGGCGTACCACGGTCACTCGCCGTTTGCAGTACAGGCTTGATAAGGTGCTTGCGCGCCTGCACATTCTTGAAGGCCTGTTGATTGCCTACCTGAATATTGATGAAGTTATCCACATTATCCGCACCGAAGATAAGCCCAAGGCTATCTTTATGGAGCGGTTCGGACTGTCTGCAGATCAGGCAGAATCCATCCTTGAGTTGAAGCTGCGGCATCTGGCCAAGCTTGAGGAAATGAAGATCCGTGGTGAACAGGATGAGCTCGCCGCTGAACGTGATGAACTTCAGACGATTCTCGGATCTGAAGACCGTTTGCGAGAGCTTATTAAAAGCGAACTGCTGGCCGATGCAGAAACCTACGGTGATGATCGTCGTTCCCCGATTGTTGAGCGGCAAGAGGCCAGGGCTTTCAGTGAGAACGACCTGGTTTCCAACGACCCTGTCACCGTGGTTCTGTCTGACAAAGGCTGGGTGCGTGCTGCCAAGGGCCACGACATAGATCCGGACGGGCTGAGCTACAAGTCCGGTGACAGTTTTGCGCTGGCCGCCAGAGGCCGTAATAACCAGCAGGCAATCTTTCTGGACTCTACCGGCCGGGCATATTCACTTATGGCACATAGCCTGCCCTCGGCGAGAGGGCAGGGCGATCCTTTGACAGGAAGGATTAACCCTCCCCCGGGGGCAACTTTCTCTGGCCTGCTGATGGGCGATCCCGCACGCAAAGCATTGCTGGTGACGGATGGCGGTTACGGATTTGTGACCTCGCTGAATGACATGATCAGTAAAAACCGGAACGGCAAGGCGGTAGTCAGTGTGCCGAAAGGTGCCAGAATCATACCCCCGGTGGTTATTCCCGTTACGGACAAGACACTGTATCTGGGAGCGATATCCAATGAGGGGCGAATGCTTGTTTTCCCGCTTAACGAACTACCGGAGCTGAGTAAGGGCAAAGGCAACAAAATTATCAGTATCCCCTCTGCCCGGGTGCAGAACCGCGAGGAGTATGTGGTGGCCATAGCAGTATTCGCAGAAGATGATCAGCTGGAGATTCGTGCAGGCAAGCGCAAGATGGGCCTGCAGTTCAGCGATCTTGAGCATTATCTGGGCGAACGCGGCCGGAGGGGACATAAGCTGCCCCGAGGGCTGCAGCGGGTAGATGCCATCGACGTTATCCCTTCTGCTGCCCGAGCGAAGGAAGAGGAGAGTTCTGAAAGTGAGTGAGCTTGTTCTGATCAACGTATCCGGGCGCGATAAGCCCGGGCTTACGTCGGAAATCACCGGCATCATGGGGCGGTATGACGTGCGGATTCTCGATATAGGTCAGGCGGTCATTCACGACCACCTGACATGGGGCATTCTCATTGAAATACCGGATGAATCGAAATCCTCCCCGGTGATCCGTGATTTGCTGTTCCGGCTGCACTCGCTGGACCTTCAGGTACGGTTCGCCCCGATTACCATAGAGGAGTACCAGACCTGGGCCGAAGGGCGTAACAGGGCCTGTTATATTGTCACTTTGCTTTCCCGCGATATCAAAGCGGAGCAAATTGCCCGGGTTTCTGCAATTACAGCCCGTCATGGTCTGAATATTGACAATATCTCCAGGCTGTCGGCAAGGCCTTCGCTCAACACGACCAGCAACGGGATCGCCTGTGTGGAGTTTTCAGTCCGCGGCACGCCTTCCGACCTGGGGCAGTTGAGAGCCGATTTTCTGCATATTGCCGGTGAGATGAATGTAGATATTGCATTCCAGGAAGATTCCATCTTCCGGCGTAACCGTCGGTTGGTGGTGTTCGATATGGATTCCACCCTCATTGAAGCCGAAGTAATCGATGAACTTGCCCTCGAGGCGGGTGTAGGCGATCAGGTCGCGGAGATTACCGAGCGTGCGATGCAGGGGGAACTGGACTTCAGCCAGAGCTTTGCTGAGCGCCTGGCGTTGCTTAAAGGCCTGGATGAATCTGTGCTGGAGCGTGTTGCAGGCCGGCTCAAGATGACAGAGGGTGCAGAACATTTGATTCTGAGCCTGAAAGCCCTGGGCTATCGCACAGCGATTCTTTCCGGTGGTTTTACCTACTTTGCCCGACATCTCCAGGACAAGCTGGGCATTGATTATGTGTACGCGAATGAGCTGGAGATCCGCGATGGCAAGGTGACGGGTGAGGTTTCCGGCCGGATTGTGGATGGCAAGCGTAAGGCAGAGCTGTTACTGGAAATAGCGGGCAAAGAGCATATTTCACGGGAACAGGTAATTGCGGTGGGCGATGGTGCCAATGATCTGCCTATGCTCAGTCAGGCAGGGCTCGGTGTTGCTTTCAGAGCCAAGCCACTGGTCAAGGAGTCTGCCCGACATGCCATTTCGACGCTTGGGCTGGATGCGATCCTCTATCTTATCGGCTTCCGTGAGAGTGAAACGAATCAGGGTTTGAAGAACGCCGGCCTTTGAGCCGGCGCTCCTCTCCGGAGGCAATTCAGCCTCAGTTATCGCCAAATTCGTAATTCATTTCCGGCAGCGGTGCCTGCAGATAGTACCCCTGGATATAGTTCACTCCGGCCTGCCATAGTGTCGCAAGAACCGCGGCGTTTTCCACCAGAGGCATAATGGTCAGCTTTCCGGCGCTTTGCAGGCTCTTCACCATTTCTTTTACCTGTTCCCTGGATTCTTCACTCTTCTGGATTTCTTCCGTGAAGGAACCGTCGATCTTCACATAATCTGTATCAATGTGCTTCAGGGTATTGAACGGATTCAATGCGCAGCCGAACTGGGCAATGGACACCTTGCAGTGAAGCTGGTGCAGGGTTTTTGTGAATTCTTTGGCCTGCTTCATATACTTGTTGGCATCGCCTTCACGGATCTGGAAAATCAGTGAGTCGCCGGGCAGGCGAGCTGCTTTCAGGGCCACGCTAAGCCAGGATGTGAATGTTTTGTCCTGCAGGGTCTCCGCCGTCACATTAAGGAACATGCGTGTATCGTTGCCTTTCGAGCGGTGGCTGGATAGTTGTTTGATTGACTGAAGAATAACCCAGCGATCGATTTTGATGGCAGTATCACTTGGCCCCATGGGAGGCAGGAAGTCGTAAGGTGAGACTTCTTTCTCATCCTGATCAAGCATGCGCACAAAAGCTTCGTAGTGCTCTTCTCCCTCTCCGCGCAGATTGATAATAGGCTGGAACAAGAGTTTGAAGCGGTTCTCCTCCAGAGCCTTCAATATTGCATCTATGGCGCTGCCATCATCCAGAGTTTCGTAATCTGCCGGGTTGTAGACGCAAATGCCGTTGCCCTGTGCATGGCCTTCCTGTGTACGTACTTCGGAGGATGCGTTATGAGCCCGGGCCATCAGCTCTTCGGCTTTTGGCGAGTTTTCAGTAATTGATGCAATCCCGATACTGACGGTTAAAGGTACCGTACTACCGTTGATATCGAAGAGATGCTCATCTACCGCTTTGCGGATCTGCTCACATCGGTTGGTCAGGGCCTTCTCATGACCGGGCATGCTCAGGAGGCAGAATGCATCATCGCTGAGGCGTGCCAGTACCAGATCATCAGCAGCCTCTTTCTTCAGCAGGGTGGCCAGATCTCCAAGCAACAGATCTGCGCCGGCAATGCCAACCTGTCCCTTCATGGTTATAAAATTATCAAGAGCGATATACGCCAGGGCTCCCATTTCATTGTTTTTACCGGCATTGGCGATGGCTTGTTCAAGCTCTTTCATCAGATATTGCCGGTTATACAGTCCGGTAAGCAGATCCTGGCTGCTGATCTCACGTAACTTCTCTTCCAGTTCCGCATCGCTATGTTCCGGCTGCAGCACTATCTGGGTGCAGACTTCGCTGTCGTAGGTTGCGGCGGACACTGACATGGTCACATTCAGCTCATGATCATCGCTGCGCTTCGCCGTGCAGTTGATGGTCATGCCATCTTCACCCTTCTCCGCGAAGGATTTCATGAACGCCTTGTAGTCGTTCTGGCTTTCGGGCGTTAGCGTATCGAGTACGGGGACACAGATCAGGTCATCAATATCGTCGTATCCCAGAAACTCCATGTAGGACTGGTTGGCATAGATGTGCATGCCGTCATTGATGTAGGCGATGGCATCCTTGGAGCTTTCCAGCAATAACTGGCATCGTTGTTCTGCTTCACGCAGGTGAGATTCCAGTGCTCTGCGGCGGCGGCGATCCTCTAGGGCTGCAAGCTCCCGCTTGGCCATGAGGACCAGCAGATCGTTGTGGCCAGACTGAACTGTACCCTGACCACCGGCTTTCATGACGGCTACCGTTCTTTCACGGCTTTCCTGCTCGGTCAGGAACAGGCAAGGAATGTCTTTATCCATGCGTCGGATCATGGCCAAAGCGCTGTCCGCTGAGAATTCCTGCTCGACATCACGAGCCAGAAGAAGGTCCCAGTTGCTGTTTTTCAGAGCTTCTTCCAGATCCTCTTCGGAGGTAATGCGGTGTGCACGGGTAGCCCTGCCGGCATTTCTGAGCAGGCTTACCAGGGACTCGGCATCATTCTGGGAAGGGTCGAGGATAAGCAGGTGTACGGTGGCGTTCTGTTTCTGCATTCCTAAGGCGTCTCGTAATACAGGTTGGCTGAGCCGGCCCCGGCAGAGATAACTCTACCTTAACTACAGCGTCTTGCAGGAAACTGTGAACTGGTACTGCGAGACCGGACTATCACTACCGCTGAATGATGCAGGGGTTGAGGCTTAATAACAAGCCTCTGGGAAATACACAAAGTTACCTGAGGGTTTCAGAGTGACGGCCACAGGGAATCGAAGTCATCTTCGTTGGTGCCGTTCGCCATTGAGGCGTTCGCAGGTGGCGAAGCCGCGTTGCTGTTCTGTAGTTTCAGCTCGAACTGGCTGATGCTGCCCGTTGAGGAGATCTTTTTCAGTAATTGCCCAGGTTCTTCCCTGCCGTTTTGCAGCAAGGAGATGCGGCTTCCATTCTGGAACGGAAGTCGAGGCGTAATCAGGGTGGCGGCTTGATTGACCACACTGATTTCAGGAAGCAGAAGTCCGCGCAGGTACTCACTGCTGTTACCAACTTTCTGGATCAGACGGACGCCGCAGGGCGATCCGCTGGGTGCCAGGAGTTCGATGCCAACCTGAGTGCCCTGGTTTTTGATCTGCCGGATCCAGCGAACGACCGCGATGCTCCATGGATGTGAGCGTTGCTCTCGCACCCCGAGTATCTCTCCGGCCTGCATCGACGGCGGCACATTGGACTCCCATGAAACGCAGTAGCCACCCGGGCTCGTATTGACCAGCAACGCAGCGTGAGATCTGGGGCGGTTTTTATCGGTTGCCGGTGTCGGCGTATTCCCGAAGCTGCCACGAAAATTGATCGGCGTATCCGCGGAATACAGGTGTTCCTCGTTCGGAGATGCGTCAGGAGCTCCGGCCCAGGCGTCGCCCCGTTGGCGGGACGTGCGGACAAAAAGGTTTTCTTCACCCGCATTGCCATTGTCATTGCCTGTGACGAACTCAGTAAACGACTTCTCACCGGCAATGAAATAGTGCGCTGCAGAGAGCCCTACGCATATTTCGAGGGAACCCTGGCTGGCAATCCGGTTGAAGTTCCGTTTTGCCAGAATCCCCAGAGCCTGGCTCAGGTGAGTGAGCAGGGTATCGTTTACGTCGCCCGGTAAAATCAGAGTATCGGGTGCAGGAAGCTGGCGCAGTCTGGCGTCGAGGTTTTCGGAAATGGTGGTTGCCAGTTCACGGGTATCAAATCCGAAGCTTTCGTCTCCGGGCTTGGACTCAAGCAGGCTCCTGTATACCGGAGAGCTGTCTCGTTCCATGTTTACGACGAAAAGAGTGTCTTCACCTATGTCGCGCCCGCAGTGGGTTTGTTCCGTCCAGGATTCGAACAGGTCATATGCCTGGAGCAGCTCGGACTGCCTGAGCTGGTTTGGCCTTGCGCAACCCAGCAGCAAAAGACGCTTGTAGCTGTCTGCCACTGTACTTGCCTGTCTTTGCTTCAGGGTGTCGTCTTCTATTGCAACGCCTGAGAGCTTGTTGCGGTATGCAAACCGGAACATGCGATGACATTCCAGCCAGCTCTGTGTCGGGCTGGGGCAATAGAGCTGGTGAGATCTCAGGATTGTTGAAGCAAGCTCGGAGATGGCCCTGTGGATGGACGTCGCAACCAGCTTGCGATTTTTATCCAGGCCGCCGTCGTCCAGAGCTTCCAGGATACAAAGCTTATAGCCGCTGGCAAGGTGCAGCTGGAGTGCCTGAGACAGATTGGCGATCTTGCGCTGTTTCTCGGGCAGGGCCACTGCATGGCCGAGGTAGTGGCGGGAGAGTTCACCGCAGACAAAATGAATCTTCTTGCGGGTCAGTTCAAGGAACTGCAGGCGCTGCTGGGGCGCCAGAAACAGGTGGTTGAGTTCGATGATGGCGTGATAGAGCTGACGCGAAACCTCGCCAATATTGGCCATGGGGAGCAGGTTGATCCAGGTCCTGAACGCCTTGGGCGTGGTATCGCAAAACGACAGGCTCGACGTTTTCTGCTCGGGAACACGGAGATCTGGTTTGAGGATCATTCCTTCCATGAGTATGCGCCAATATCAGGACTGGGTTTCGAATTCCGGGCTTTATCCGGCAACACGGACACTGCCGCAGTTTGCCGGTTTACCAGGAAAACACCGAATATACATTTTTTTACAAAATAGACGGTACTGGACTTTAAGGTAGCAAGCCAGCGCAAGAAAGCGAGAAAATTGTGTGTTAACAATGTTTGACATGTGAAATCGGGCCAGCGTTGGATAATCCTCACTCAAAGGGGATTTGAGTAAAGATCAATGGGCGTTTTGGCTGTCTTTCCGGGAACTTCGCGAACCAGCCGCGGAACCAGAAATCCTGGCAATCTGGAGAGCAGATCCCTGACCAGTAAACGGGCCTCTTCGTCGGAAACATCGAAATGCTGAGCTCCCGCAACCGGGTCAAAAGCGTGAAGGTAGTATGGCAGGACCCCTGCATCAAACAGGGCTTCGCTCAAATCCTCCAGCACACCGGCATCGTCATTGACGCCTCTGAGAATAACGCTCTGATTCAGCAATGTTACGCCCGCCGAACGCAGGTAGCTCAGGGCACGACGGGTCGGCTGGTCAATCTCTGCCGGATGGTTGATGTGCAGCACCATCACAACCGGCACAGGTGTGTTGCTGATCCACTTCAATAGTGCGTCGCACACCCGTTGTGGTATGACTACCGGGAGCCGGGTATGCAGCCGTATACGGCGGATGTGGGGGATGCTGCTGATGGCTGATGCCCATTGGGACAAAAGCTGGTCGCTGACCGCAAGCGGGTCGCCGCCGCTGAATATGACCTCGTTGATTTCAGGGGATGCGGCCAGTGTATCCAGCACCTTTTGCCGGCTGGACGGGCTGAGGCGCTGTTCTGTATAGGGGAAATGCCGGCGAAAACAGTAACGGCAGTTTACCGCACACTGGCCGGTAACCATCAGCAATGCCCTGCTTCGATACTTGCGAATCAGGCCTGTGGTCTGTATTGCACTGTCTTCCTGCAGCGGGTCGGTGACAAACCCCTCTGCCATGTTGTTCTCAAGGTCCAGTGGCAGTACCTGTCGTAGCAGGGGGTCTGCGGGGTTTCCTTTCTCCATTCGTGCCAGAAAAGGCTCTGGAACCCTGACGGGAAATAACCGGTGGCCGGCCTCGGCGCCAGTCAGCCAGGTTCTGGCTGGCAAATCCAGCCTTTCCAGTAATTCCTGAGGTGAAGTTATTGAGTCGGAAAGCAGTTGTTGCCAGCTCCGGTTATCATCGCCTGAAAGCCGGGCTTCTATAGAGATAGGGGTTCGCTGTATCATAGCGGCCTTCGAATTTTAAACAGCATTTTGGCAGGTGGACATTTCATGGCTTCATATTCTACCAACGAATTTCGCGGCGGTCTTAAAGTATTACTGGACGGCGACCCCTGTATTATTCTTGAGAACGAAATCGTAAAACCAGGTAAAGGCCAGGCCTTCAACCGGGTCAGGCTGCGCAATCTGACAAGCAACCGTGTGTGGGAGCGTACCTTCAAGTCTGGTGAGAGTATCGAAGCAGCAGACGTAATGGATCATGATATGGAATACCTCTATACCGACGGGGAATTCTGGCACTTCATGCTGACCGACGGTTCATTTGAGCAGTTCGCTGCCGACGCAAAAGCCGTGGGGGATGCGCTTAAGTGGCTCAAAGAGCAGGAAGTTTACACTGTTACCCTGTACAACGGCGCCCCTCTTACGGTTACTCCGCCAAACTTTGTTGAGCTGGAAGTCGTTGAGACTGACCCTGGCATGAAGGGCGATACTGCACAGGGCGGTTCCAAACCGGCAACCCTGTCTACCGGCGCGGTTGTAAGCGTGCCTCTGTTCATCACCATCGGTGAAGTACTCAAAGTGGACACCCGCTCCGGTGAGTACATGAACCGGGTAAAAAGCAGCTGAGTAAGGTATGAAAAATCAGCCCGACTGGCAGCCTTCGGGCTCCCGGGCAGCTCTGGAAAACCGCGCACAACAGTTATCCTATGTGCGCGGTTTTTTTGCGCAACGGGATATACTGGAGGTTGAAACCCCGGTGCTTGGCCGTTGCAGTGTAACGGAGCCCAACCTTGATAGTGTATCCGCCGGGATAAGCGCCCAAGGTGTTATGGGCGGCTGGCTGCAGACTTCTCCCGAGTACCATATGAAACGCCTGCTGGCTGCGGGCTCCGGCTCTATTTACCAGATTTCAAAGGTCTTCCGTAATGGCGAGCGAGGCCGCCGCCACAATCCTGAATTCTCAATGCTTGAATGGTATCGCCCCGGCTTTGATGATGCCGCTCTGATGGCGGAGGTTGCCGAGCTCGTATGTTGTTGGCTGGAATGCCCTGAGCCAGAAGTAACAAGCTATCGCCAGGCAATGATTGACTGGGCAGGTATTGATCCCTTTGTGATATCGGAAAGCGACCTGCACCAGCGCTGTCGGCAATGGCTTGAGCCTGCACAGCTGGAAGACCTTAGTCGCGACGGTTGCCTGGATTTACTGATGAGCTTCGCTGTAGAGCCAAACCTGGGTATTGGTGCTCCGGTTTTCATCAATCAATACCCGGCGACCCAGGCCTCTCTGGCCAGAATCTCCAGAGTTGATGGTTTCGATGTGGCTCACCGCTTCGAGCTTTACATCGACGGCCTTGAATTATGCAATGGCTACTGGGAGCTCACCTGTGCAGACGAGCAGCGTGCCCGTTTTGAAGCAGACAATCGTTTGCGAAAGGCGGCCGGAAAGTCTGAAATGGAAGTGGATGAAGCCTTTCTTGCCGCTATCGAGCACGGCCTGCCGGATTGTGCCGGCGTGGCCTTGGGGCTGGATCGTCTGTTAATGCTGAAAACGGGTGCACGGGATATTTCGGACGTACTGGCATTTCCGTTGGAGCGGGCCTGAGGTCAGGGGTTAACCTGACCAAAAGCTTCGCCCATGCGAACCCGCTTCCCGGCGACCTGTTCAGCATTCCAGCCGACACTGCCCTTGGGCATAACCATCACTACCGTGGAGCCCAGGCGGAAGCGCCCCATCTCTTCGCCTTTAGCAAACGAAATGGCGCTCTCGCCTTCGTAGGTAATCGCCTTTACGCCGTTGTTGCCGGGCACCACAATGCCCGCCCAGGTCGTCTCAACACTGCCCACAATCATCGCGCCTACAAGTACCAGCGCCATAGGGCCTGACTCTGTATCAAAAATGCAGATAACCCGTTCATTCCTGGCAAACAGGTTGGGAACATTCTCTGCTGTTGCCGGATTTACTGAAAATAACTTGCCCGGAACATGAATCATTTCCCGAAGCGTGCCCGCCAGAGGCATGTGTATGCGGTGATAATCCCTGGGAGCAAGATAAATCGTTGAAAACTCACCCTCCGAAAACGCATCCGTCCGGTGAGTGTCACCGCCAAGCAGTTCTGTCAGACTGAACGATTGCCCCTTGGCCTGGAATACCCGGTCTCCGGTTACCTGGCCGAGCTGACTGATGGTGCCATCTACAGGGCTTACAAGTGTATTATGCCCTTCGGCAATCGGACGTATGCCGGGCTTCAGTGCCCGGGTAAAAAATGCGTTGAAGCTGGGGTAGGCTGTCGGATCCTGTTCGGCGGCTTCGCTCATGTCCACGTCATAGCGTTTAACGAACCATTTGACTACCCGGTTTTTGAGCGCAGGGGCGCGATCATTATCTGCCAGGCGGCCGGCCACGCTGGAAACAGTGTGCTGCGGCGTGACGTACTGACTCAGAACAAACAGCTTGTCGAACATTGAGGGGTCCTATGCGTTCAAAGGCTCGAAGTTTATCAAATACTATGGCAGGAGTGTTGTGCATACGTCTGTATGTATAGAAATTGTTTCATGGCTTCGCGGATAATGCAGAGGCTTGCTATGATCAAGCCAGAAAATCCGTGACTGACACCGGCACCGGCCGACAACCTAAATATAAAGGCTTACATTCTTCCCATGTTACTTATCATTGGCGCAGTGATTGTTGTTGCCAGCGTTCTTGGCGGGTATACCCTCCACGGCGGCAATTTAATGGTGTTGTGGCAGCCGACAGAGGTTCTCATAATCTTTGGTGCAGCCATAGGCTCTTTCATAATCGCCAACCCGCTTCATACTGTGAAGGAAGTTTTTTCCGGTGTTTTACGCCTGCTGACTGGTTCGCCGTTCAATAAATCCTATTACATGGATTTGCTGAGCATGCTTTATGAGCTCTTCGACAAATCCCGCAAGCAAGGCGTAATGTCCATTGAGGAAGATATCGATAACCCCGAGTCCAGCCAGATCTTCAGTCGCTACCCGGCGATCATGAAGTCAAAGGAACTGCTCGCTTTCATTACGGATTACCTGAGAATCATCAGTGCCGGAAATATGGCGACTCATGAGCTTGAAGGCATGATGGAGAGCGAAATCGATAGCCGTCAGCACGAACTTGAAGAACCTGCCCATGCCGTGAATAAAATTGCCGACGCGTTGCCGGGTCTCGGTATTGTGGCAGCGGTGCTTGGTATTGTAATTACCATGAATTTCCTCAGCGAGGGGCCAGAGCGTATTGGTCTGAGTGTGGCGGCAGCGCTGGTGGGAACCTTTCTGGGTATCTGGATGGGCTATGGTTTTGTTGGCCCGATGTCCATTGCGATGGAGCACGCTGCGAAATACGAGCTCAAAGCCTATGAGTGCGTTAAGTCCGCTATTGTTGCCACTGTTTCGGGGCAGGCACCCCAGATGGCCATCGAGTTTGGTCGCAAAGCGCTGCCAACCGATAAGCGGCCTGGCTTTCAGGAACTGAATGATCATGTGCGCGCCAAATAGCGCCACCTGCTCTCAGACCCCAGACCCAGGAGTGGCCTTGTGGAACAGCAGCCAATAATCATAAAGCGTAAAAAGGTTGTCGCCGGGGGGCACCATGGCGGCTCCTGGAAAGTGGCCTTTGCGGACTTCGCAACGGCAATGATGGCATTCTTTCTCGTGCTCTGGCTGACTGCCACGGCATCACCGGAACAGAAAAAAGCTGTGGAGGGTTATTTTCGCGATCCGGTCGGCTTTACAGACGGCGGGTCACCGAATCCCGTAGATCTTGAGGGCAGTGCTTCCGTAATCAATGAGGCAAGCATGGATGTTGATCCAGGCCAGATTCCGATCAGCGATAATGTGGTGGATGCGCTCTCGGAAACCCTTGAACAGCGCCGTATGAACGAGCTGTTTCAGGAATTGAAACAACGTATTGAAGAGAATGAAACGCTACAGGAATTCAAGGACCAGCTGTTAATCGATATCACGGATGAAGGGCTGAGAATCCAGATCGTTGACCGCTCAGGTCGCCCTATGTTCGATAGTGGCAGAGCCGAGCTGAAATATTATTCGCAGGAAATTCTGTTTGAGCTTGCGAAAACCCTCGGGACTGTAGACAACAGGCTCAGCATTACCGGTCACACAGACGCAACCCCCTTCGGCGGCCGGCCAGGATACACCAACTGGGAACTTTCAGCCGACCGCGCCAACACTGCCCGCCGGGCCCTGGTCGCAGGCGGCGTACGTGCCCAGCAGATTGCAAGAGTGGTGGGGTTGAGTGATTCCGTATTATTTGACCAGAGCGAACCGACAGCTGCCGTGAATCGCCGGATTTCCATTATCGTACTCAACAAGAAAACTGTGAGCAGTATCCAGAGCAGCGCCAGCGCGACGGGTACGCCTCTTATTGATCTTACGGCGCCATCGGAAGAAGAGCAGAATAAAGCCCGCGAAAACCTGGAGAGCGGTGACTGGCTGAAGGAGAAAGCGGAGCCTGCACCTGGCGAGCTTGACTGGTAGGTCGCCGGGCAGTGCTATCTCAGGTGGCTTTCAGGCCCCGTGACTGCTGCTCGGCCATATCCTCAAGAATACGATGAAAACTTCGTAGTCGTTCCGGGCTGAGTTTACCCGCTTCAGCCGCTGCATCAATGGCGCAGCCAGGATCACCCATGTGGCGGCAATTGCGAAACTTGCAGTAGCCAATAACATCGCGAATCTCGCGAAAGCCATACTCTATTTCCTGCGGCGACATATGCCAGAGGCCGAACTCCCTGATTCCCGGAGAGTCGATCAGGTCGCCGCCCATGGGCAGGTGAAAGAGCTTTGCTGTGGTGGTGGTATGAACACCTTTGCCGGTACTTTCTGAAACCGCGCCAACCCGAATTGCTTCATCGGGCATCAGTGTCTGGATAATCGATGATTTACCAACTCCTGACTGGCCCACAAACGCGCTTGTTTTACCTTTTACCAGCGCCTCAACCTCTGGTGAAGGTCCGCCGTCGAACTGAACTGCTGATGTGCGGACTATCTCGTAGCCCAGCGCAGCATAGCGTGCCAGCAGCGCGTCGATCTGGGCCCGGTTGCGATCAGTGATCAGGTCTGTCTTGTTCAGCAGGATGACCGCAGGAATATCTGTGATCTCTGAAGCCACAAGGTACCGGTCAATCAGGTTGTCATGGGGCTCAGGCTCCGGTGCGATTACCAGAATAATATGATCAATATTCGCCGCTACTGGTTTGACGGCACCAAAATTATCCGGCCGTTGTAGCAGGTTGTCACGATCACAGCGCGCAACAATCACCCCTGTTTCGTTCTTGCCTGGTCTCCATACAACCCGGTCACCTGTTACCAGGCTGTCGATATTCGCCCGGACAAAACAGCGGACAACGTCACCTTTGCGTTCACCCTCCAGGGCTTCCACATCAAGCTGTTGTCCATAGTGAGCAATAATCAGTCCTTCCTGTTCAGGCCCCAGTTCGCCAGCGTCGGCCTGCGCCTGAACCGACTTCTCTTTGCGGGCCGCGCGGGCAGCGCGCTCCTCCTGAACCTTCTTGATCCGGAATTGTTGTTGCTTGTTCAGTTGCCGTTTTGCCATAAAGTCTCAAATAACACGGATGAAAATGGTGACGTTGCTGTGACATCATACGGTAATTAATTATGTGTGGCTTTAATATGGCTGTTTCACCAATGGTATAACAGTGAATTATGGGGCGGGGCTGTCTTTACCTTCCGGGAGTGTCGGAGGCCATGGATGTGCTCGTAGCGGTTCCCGGCAGGTAAAGGGCAGCCCCGCCTACCAACGACGTTTGGTTAAAGAGGAAAGTAGAATGTCAGCAGGCAATCACCTGGTTTGGATTGATCTGGAAATGACCGGCCTTGATCCGGAAAAAGAACGCATCATTGAAATGGCCACCATCATCACTGATTCAGAACTGAACCTGGTGGCCGAAGGCCCGGTAATAGCGGTCCATCAACCCGACAACCTGCTGGATGCCATGGATGAATGGTGTACCCGCACCCACGGCGAAAGCGGGTTAACGAAGCGTGTCCGGGAAAGCAAAGTCTCCGAGGCTGAGGCAGAGCAACAAACACTGGCCTTTCTCAAAGAGTATCTTGAAGCCGGAAAATCCCCCCTGTGCGGTAACAGTATTGGCCAGGATCGCCGTTTCCTCGTGAAATACATGCCTCAGCTGGAAGATTTCTTCCACTACCGAAACCTTGATGTTTCCACCGTAAAAGAACTGGCCCGCCGTTGGCGTCCGGATGTGCTGAAAGGTGTGAAGAAGCAGGGCAGTCATCAGGCGCTGGATGATATCCGTGATTCTATCAACGAGTTGCGCTACTACCGGGAGCACTTTTTCAAGCTATAAGCCATGCTGTGCCAGGGCCCATTGAACATGCTCGCGGACCATATCTGAAGGGTAGTCCGCGCGCTGTTTCAAGGCTTCAATGACCGGAATTGTAGAAGGCGCATTGCCCAGCCCCACCGCAAGATTGCGCAGCCATCCTTCATAACCTGTGCGGCGAATTGCCGAACCCTCAGTTCGTTTTAAAAACTGCTCTTCAGTCCATAAAAACAGTTCCGCCAGCGAACTGTTGTTCAGGCCGTGTCTGGGCTGAAAATCATCCTCACGGGTAGGCTTTTTAAACTTCTGCCAGGGGCAGACGAGTTGGCAGTCATCGCAGCCAAAAACCCGGTTGCCCATCAGGGCGCGCAGATCTTCCGGAATGCTCCCCTTGAGTTCTATTGTGAGGTAACTGATACAGCGCCGGGCATCCAGCTTGTGTGGCCCCACAAAAGCATCCGTCGGGCACAGGTCGAGGCAGGCGGAGCAGGTGCCGCAATGATCGGTTTCAAAGGCAGGGTCTACGGGCAGGGGGGCGCTGGTAAATATCTCGCCAAGGAAAAAGAAGGATCCGGCCTTTGGGTGTATCAGCATATTGTTTTTGCCTATCCAGCCCAGCCCGGCACGTTGTGCCAGAGCTCTTTCCAGTACGGGGGCGCTATCTACAAAGGCACGGTGGTCATAGCCGCTTACTGCATCGTCAATTTTTTTTGCCAGGGTTGCCAGCCGCTTGCGGATCAGTTTGTGATAGTCCCGGCCAAGGGCGTAGCGAGTAATATAGGCGTTTTCGCGGTTAGTAAGCGCTTCTTTCGGGCTGTCCGGTGTGGGCATATAATCCATGCGTACAGAGATTACCCTGGTTGTACCAGGCACCAGGGATTTCGGGGTATAGCGTTTATCCCCGTGGTGAGCCATGTACTCCATCTCACCCTGATATCCCTTGGCCAGCCAGTCCTGCAGATGCTGGGCATGTTTGCCAGTGTCTGCGGTTGTGATACCGGAGTCGGAAAACCCGAGCTCTCTGGCCCATTGCCGGATAAGTGCAGGCAAATCAGTCAGTTCTGGAATCACAGATTTGTCGGTTTCAGTTGTGCTCATAGTTTCCGTTGTGCCAACTGCCCGGCAGGCGCTGGGAATAAGTATATTTAATTTGATTAAGTTATGACCTTTTCTATGGTTTTGCTATGCTTTACAGATAGCTGGCCAATTTTCTTAAACCGGTTTCTGTAACGGGAGCAAAGGTTCATGCCACCGCACACTGGAGGCAGTTTATCAGATGCGCTGTTTTCCGCCGATTCTGTGCGCCGTATCGATCAGTATGTAATCGGGCGCCAGGGCGTTGACGGCTTCGAATTGATGCAGTCTGCTGCCCGGGCGGCGTTTCGCCGACTGGTCGGGCACTGGCCCGATGTGGAGCAGTTACTGGTTCTTTGCGGCGCCGGTAATAACGGCGGCGATGGTTATCTTGTTGCTGCAAGGGCAGTCAGCCACGGGCTGACTGTACGTTGTATTGCGGTTGCACCTGCGGACAAACTTGGTGGTGATGCCCGCAAAGCCTGGGAGAAGGCGGTTGCGGATGGCGTGGAGGTGGAGGAGTTGGCAGACCTGGGCGAAGTCGGGCTGGCATCTCTGTTTGAATCGGCAGAGTTGATTGTTGATGCCATGCTGGGGACGGGTGTTTCCGGTGCTCCCAGAGAGCCGTTTGCCAGCGTAATTGCGCGCTGTAACCGCTCTGGTTTACCTGTGTTGGCAGTTGATCTGCCATCGGGGCTGAACGCTACCACCGGAGCGGCCGAGGGTGAGGTAATACAGGCTGCTCTTACGGTCACCTTTATCGGCCGTAAAGTTGGGCTGTATACCGGTCAGGGTGCTGCCGTGTGTGGTGGTGTGATTTTTGAAACGCTGAACGCGGATACGGGTGTTGTCGGGAGTGGTGAGTGCCCGATAGCCACGCTTCGACGCTGGGACTCCGTAAAATCCTGGCTGCCTGCCCGTGCGGCTGACGCGCATAAGGGTCGGTTTGGCCATGTCCTTGTGGTTGCCGGAGACCGGGGGTTCGGCGGTGCCGGTATTCTGGCTGCAGAAGCAGCGGTGCGCTCCGGAGCCGGGTTGGTTTCACTGGCTACGCGCCCGGAACATGTCACGGCCGCCTTGGCGAGGTGCCCGTCGGTCATGGTTCATGGCTTGATTCACGGTTCGGAATTGCCGGCAATGCTCGATGCGGCAACGGTAGTCGTGTGTGGGCCCGGTTTGGGGAGAAGCGCCTGGGGGCAGCAAATGCTCCAGCAGGTAATTGAAAGCGGCAAGCCCCGCGTTCTGGATGCGGATGCCCTTAACCTGCTTTCGTCACGGGTAACCACGTGTGCCAGCGCACAGATTCTTACGCCCCACCCGGGAGAGGCTGCAAGATTACTGGACTGCAGGGTTCCGGATATAGAGGTGAATCGTATAGCTGCCGCCCGCAAACTGCAGTCCCTTTACGGCGGTGTAGTGTTGCTGAAGGGGGCCGGGACGGTTATCGCGTCCGGGGCCGATGTGGTGGATATTGCGGGTGGCAGCAACCCCGGGATGGCGACTGGCGGCATGGGAGATGTGTTGTCGGGCGTCATTGGTGCGCTCTACGCCCAGATGATTGAAGAGCCTGCGCATGCTGCAACAATCGGGGCGGCTGTGCATCTTGAGGCAGCCTGCAGGGCATCGGCTGATAAAGGATACATGGGGTTGATACCGACCGACGTAATCGACGCATTGCCTCAGGTTTTCCGGGAAACAGAGGCAGTCAGTAGTTGCATCGGGGAGAACTGATGAGCATTTTCGGAAACGAGCGCAGGTTGTTTCTTGAAGGTGAGGCTGAAACAGAGAAACTGGGCGGCGAACTGGCCCGTCTGGCAAAAGAGTCGGGACATGGGCTGACGGTGTTTCTTGAGGGCGACCTCGGCATGGGTAAGACCACCTTCAGCCGGGGAGTGATCCGTGGTCTGGGGCACGAAGGTGCGGTGAAGAGCCCGACTTATACGCTTGTTGAGCCCTACGAAGAACTGTCACCGCCGGCCTATCATTTTGATCTGTACAGGCTGGGTGACCCGGAAGAGTTGGAATACATGGGTATCCGGGATTATTTTAACGGCCAGAGTATTTGTCTTATTGAATGGCCGGAGCGGGGGCAGGGGCTGCTTCCTTCACCGGATCTTGAAGTGCACCTGGAGTATCAGGGTGAAGGTCGCTCGGCAGTGGTCCGGGCGCGCTCGGAACTGGGTGCATCACTTTTGAACGAACTTGAACTGATAGGGCTGGACCATTAAAGGGCCAGCACTGGATAAACAGGCAAGCTGTATGACTAAATTCAAGCTCACGATGAAAACAACGATTGCTCTGGCATCTTTGTGGTTGCTCATGTCGAGCCTGTGCGCGCAGGCAGGTACACAGGTGGAAGGTATCCGCATCTGGCCGGCACCGGATCACACCCGGCTGGTACTGGATACTGCAGGCAAGGTCGATCACAACATGTTTGCACTGAGTAACCCTGCGCGTCTGGTGATTGACCTCAAGAACACCCGGCTGAAAACAGATTTCGCTAAACTCGATCTGTCTAACAGCCCGGTCCGGCGTATTCGTAGTGCCACACGCAACGGCACTGACCTGAGAGTCGTTCTTGATCTGGCCAAGGACATCAAACCGCGCAGCTTCCAGCTGGAACCCAATCAACAGTATGGCCATCGCCTGGTGCTTGACCTTATTGATGAAAGTGGAAGCCGTCTGGAGAAGGCTGCCAAGCCTACGGTAACCCACGATTCAGCCGGCAAACGCGATGTTGTTGTAGTTATTGATGCAGGCCACGGTGGTGAGGATCCGGGAGCTATAGGCCCCAAGGGTACGCGTGAAAAAGATGTGGTTCTGAAAATGGCTCACATTCTCGCGGATATGATTAATAAGCAGTCTGGCTATACCGCCAAGCTCACCCGGACGGGAGACTATTATATCGGGTTGAGGAACCGGACAATTCTGGCCCGCAAATACAGTGCTGATCTCTTTGTTTCTGTACATGCAGACGCGTTTCGTACGCCACAGCCCAAAGGCGCCTCGGTATTTGCGTTGTCTCAGCGCGGTGCGACCAGTGAAACAGCCCGCTGGCTGGCACAGAGCGAAAACCGATCTGACCTTATCGGCGGTACCGGGGGAGTTTCTCTTGATGGGCGCGACGATATGTTGGCTGGTGTGTTGCTTGATCTGTCTATGACGGCGAGCATTAACGCCAGTCTGGGTGTGGGCAGTTCTGTATTGGGCAAGCTCAACGGTGTGGCTAAACTGCACAAGCCAGGTGTAGAGCAGGCTGCGTTCGCTGTGCTCAAGTCACCGGATATCCCTTCTATCCTTGTGGAGGCGGGTTTCATCTCCAATCCTCAGGAAGAGAAGAATCTTGCAACAGACTGGTATCGCCGCAAGCTGGCTGGCGCAATCATGAATGGTATTGATGAGTACTTCCGTAAAACACCTCCCCCTGGCACCTTGCTGGCATGGCAGAAACAGAGCCGTCAGGGGGGCAGTCGTGTAAGTCAGTACAGAGTTCAGAGCGGCGATACGCTTTCAGGAGTAGCCAGGAAAAATCAGACTACTGTCAGCGAGCTTATGCAGTATAACGGCTTGAGGGATGACCGTGTTATGGTAGGGCAAACCATTCGCATTCCCTCATCCTGAGCAACATTCCGAACAAAAGGTAGTCCTGAAATATGCCCTCCATCCGATTGCTCTCGCCGCGATTGGCAAACCAGATTGCCGCAGGCGAGGTAGTTGAACGCCCTGCATCTGTCGTCAAGGAACTGGTTGAAAATGCACTGGATGCTGGTGCTGACCGTATTGATGTCGAAGTGGAGCAGGGTGGCGTCAAGCTGATCCGGGTGCGTGATGATGGCAGTGGTATTGCCGAAAGTGATCTGCCCATGGCACTCAGTCGTCATGCCACCAGTAAAATTGCCAGTCTGGATGATCTGGAATCCGTATCTTCCCTCGGATTCAGGGGTGAGGCTCTGGCCAGTATCAGCTCTGTATCCCGCCTGGCGCTGACCTCTCGTACTGAGGATCAGGAGGCAGCTTCCCGTGTAGAGGTTGAAGGTCGTGACATGGATGCACGAATCTCGCCGGCAGCACATCCTGTGGGAACCACTGTTGAAGTACGGGATCTCTTTTTTAACACCCCTGCAAGGCGCAAGTTTCTGCGTACCGAGAAAACCGAATTCAATCACGTTGAAGAATGCGTACGCCGTCAGGCTCTTGGCCGGTTTGACGCGGGCTTTACGCTGCGTCATAACCAGCGGGTTGTTCAGAATCTCCGGCCTGCGGAGTCTGTGCTGGACAGGGAACGCCGCATTGGCGCCTTGTGCGGGCAGAAGTTTATCGACAACGCAGTGGTTATCGATGCGGAAGCCACGGGGTTGCGGTTGTGGGGGTGGGTGGCTTTGCCAACGTTCTCTCGCAGTCAGGCCGACCTTCAGTATTTCTTTGTGAATGGCCGGGTAATCCGTGATCGGCTGGTGGCGCATGCCGTGCGTCAGGCCTACCGCGATGTGTTGTATAACAATCGTCACCCGGCGTTTGTGCTTTACCTTGAAGTTGATCCTGCAACGGTGGATGTGAACGTGCATCCGACCAAGCACGAAGTGCGTTTCCGTGATGGTCGTCTGGTTCACGATTTCATTTTCCGGACTTTACACAAAGCCCTGGCTGATGTGCGGCCGGACGACCACTTTCGTGGCGCCGCGGCTCAGTCCTTCAGCCGTGAAGCAGCCGGGCAGGGAGAATCTCAGACAGACAGTCAGGCCGCTCAGGCCCGACCCTGGAACGGGCAGCCAGGGATTCCGTCAACGGGAAACCATATACCGGGTACTGGTTTTGGTGGGCAGGCAGCCCCGCAACAGGAGTGGAAAGCCAGTGATCAGATGGCTTTCTACAAGTCTCTTGGCGGGGGTGGTGTCAGCTCTCCGCAAGCGTCGGTATCTCATGGGAGCACTGAAAGTGTAGCTGGCTCCAGGGCCGACTACCCGGGCATTGCTGACGATCAGGCCGAGCCACCTTTGGGTTATGCCATTGCTCAGCTGCATGGCATTTATGTGCTGGCACAGAGCAGCGCCGGAATGATCGTCGTAGATATGCATGCAGCCCACGAGCGGATTACATACGAACGCATGAAGCGCGCCCTGGCAGAACAGGATCTTAAAAGCCAGCCGTTACTGGTGCCTCTGTCTCTTGCTGTCAGTCAAAAAGAAGCAGCCTTGGCAGAGACTCATGGGGACGAGTTGCAACAGCTTGGGCTTCAGATTGAGCGGATCGGGCCGGAGACGCTTGCTATCCGGCAGGTTCCCGCGCTGTTGCGGGGGGCAGACACGGAGCAGCTTGTCAGGGATGTTTTATCTGACCTGATCGAGCATGGCCAGAGTGACCGCATTGAAGCCGTTACCCATGAGCTTCTGGGTACCATGGCCTGCCATGGTTCAGTGCGTGCAAATCGCCAGCTGACTATACCGGAAATGAACTCTCTGCTTCGGGATATGGAAGCGACAGAGCGCAGCGGCCAATGTAATCATGGTCGCCCAACCTGGACGCTGGTTACGCTGGCGGAGCTGGATAAACTGTTTTTGCGGGGGAGGTAGAGTGGAAACGAAAATGCCACCTGCCATTTTTCTGATGGGGCCGACAGCTTCCGGTAAGACCGACCTGGCCATGGAGCTCTGTGACCGTCTGCCTTGTGACATTATCAGTGTTGATTCGGCGATGATCTACCGCGGGATGGATATTGGTACTGCAAAGCCAACGGCTGAGGAACTGGCTCGTGCTCCGCACCGTTTGATTGATATCTGTGATCCGTCTGAAACCTATTCTGCCGCCGATTTCCGGCGGGATGCACTGGCTGAAATGGAACGGATATCCGGCGCCGGTCGTATTCCGTTGCTTGTAGGCGGCACCATGATGTACTTCAAGGCCTTATTGCACGGTATGTCCGGGCTGCCGGCTGCAAGCCCTGAGCTGCGAAGAACCCTTGAGGCTGAAGCAGAAAAGCTCGGATGGCATGCGTTGCATGAAGAGCTTCAGGCTGCTGACCCTGTTGCGGGAAAACTGATTCATCCGAATAATCGCCAGCGTCTGCTGAGAGCTCTTGAAGTCATTCGCCTGACAGGCCGACCGATTTCGGCTTTCTGGGAGTCTGAAGGCAGCCGGACGTCTCAGCAACAGCCGGGTCGGCAGGATATTGAGGATTACACATATTTTACTCAATGGCAGGCAGACGAAACTTCATCGCTTCCGTATACTGTAACGCAGCTTGCTATGGTGCCTCCAGAAAGGCGAGCGCTTCACGAAAGAATACATCGGCGCTTTCTGAACATGATTGAGATGGGGTTGCTGAATGAAGTCGGCGATCTGATGGGGCGAGGCGATCTGCACCCGGATCTCCCTTCAATGCGTTGTGTCGGCTATCGCCAGGCCTGGAGCCATCTGGCCGGTGAAGATGATTATGACGTATTTGTAAATAAGGGCGTTGCGGCCACCCGTCAGCTTGCCAAGCGGCAGCTCACATGGCTCCGTAAGTGGACTGATTTGAACTGGCTGAATAGCGAAGATCGCTTTATCGTTGATGCAGCCTTGAAAAAAATCAGATGTCACACCACATTTAGTTCTGAATATTGACTATCTGCATTTACTAATAAACAGGAGAATACACATGTCAAAAGGGCACTCGTTACAAGACCCTTACCTTAATGCCTTACGCAAGGAACGTATTCCGGTTTCCATATTTCTGGTTAACGGCATCAAGTTGCAAGGGCAGGTAGAGTCTTTTGACCAATTCGTAATTTTGCTGAAAAATACTGTCAGCCAGATGGTCTACAAGCACGCAATCTCCACCGTTGTGCCTGCCAGGAATGTCCGCATTCCACAGCAGAACCCGGCCGGAGAAGATGAGTCTGAAGACTGATCTTCCCGGGTTTCCGGTATTGCCACCCGCTTACCTGACGAGCCTCCGGGTTCCGATGGTAGCGGGTGTTTGTTTTTGTGACCTAAACAAACAAACTGATTGTTGCGGAGTTAATGCCCATTGTTTGAACGCCCTGATGTAGGTGAGCGAGCGATACTCGTCCATATCGATTTCACCTCCCACGACGGCTCGGAAGACCCGGATGAGTTTCGGGAACTTGTGTCGTCGGCTGGAGTCGAGTCGGTTGGAATCGTAACCGGATCCCGCAAGCAACCCAGCCCCAGACTGTTTGTGGGCGAAGGAAAGCTTGAGGAAATTCGCGATGCAGTAATCTTGCATGAGGCAGATGTTGTATTGTTCAATCACGCCCTCAGTCCAAGCCAGGAGCGGAATATTGAGCGTGAGCTCAAGTGCCGTGTGCTGGATCGTACCGGTGTAATTCTGGATATTTTCGCTCAGCGTGCCCGTACACATGAGGGCAAGCTGCAGGTGGAACTGGCTCAGCTGGAGCACATGTCGACGCGTCTGGTTCGTGGCTGGACACACCTTGAGCGGCAAGGGGGCGGCATTGGTTTGCGTGGCCCTGGTGAAACCCAGCTGGAAACCGACCGCCGACTCCTGCGCGAACGGATAAAATCAATTCACAAGCGCCTCGAGAGAGTTCGGCGCCAGCGTAACCAGGGTCGCAGAGCGCGCAAGCGTGCCGATATTCCGACTGTATCTCTGGTAGGTTATACCAATGCTGGCAAGTCCACGCTGTTCAACCGGATTACTACGTCTACCGTATACGCTGCGGATAAATTGTTCGCAACTCTGGACCCGACGATCCGTCGTCTGGAACTTCCGGATATCGGGGCGGTCGTAATGGCGGACACAGTGGGCTTTATCCGGCATCTGCCGCATAAACTTGTGGAGGCGTTCCGGGCAACTCTGGAAGAGACTACCGAAGCCACTATCCTGTTGCACGTCGTTGACAGTCACGATAGTCGTCGTGATGAAAATATTGAGCAGGTTGAGGAGGTGCTGGCGGAAATCGGTGCCGATGAGATACCTGTGCTGCAGGTTTTCAATAAAATAGACCTGATGGATGATTTTGCCCCTCGGGTCGAGCGCAACGAAGATGGTGTCCCTGTCCGGGCATGGGTCTCGGCCGTTACGGGTGAAGGTCTTGAGGGCCTTTATGATGCCATCGTTGAGCGGCTGGCTGAGGATGTTGTTCATCACTTTGTTTTGCTCGGGCCTGCTGACGGCAAGCTCAGAGCGCTCCTGCACGAGGCTAATTCGGTGCTTGGCGAAGAGCATCGCGAGACCGGAGAAACAGTACTTGAGGTCCGGCTCCAGCGCCGGGACTGGCTGCAGCTTCTTAGCCGCGCCGGCATGAGTGAAGAAGAGGTGCGCCTGGAAGACAGGTAAGCCTGAAACCATAGCAGCTATTGCCGGGGCGATGATAAATCCCTAGTATTTGCAACCATTCGACACGTTAGGAACGGAGAGCACTATGGCCTGGAATGAACCGGGTGGAAATCGCAACGATAATGACCCCTGGGGAAATGGTGGTGGTCGTCGCGGTAATGATCAGGGGCCACCAGACCTTGATGAGGCACTGAAAAAGGGTCTCGACAAGCTCAACAAAATGCTGGGCGGCAAAGGCAAGAAGTCGGGTGGTGGCAGCAATGGCGGCGGATCAGGAGTGGCCGGCAGCTTTGGTGCCGTTCTCGCGCTCGCAGCCATTCTTGTGTTGGGCTACGTCGTCTTCCAGTCGTTCTACACAGTAAACGAACAGGAGCGCGCGGTGGTGCTGAGGTTTGGAGAGTATTCCAAGACCGAAAGCCCTGGCCTGAGATTCAAGGTGCCGCTGATTGATGATGTAACCAAGGTATTGGTCACCAGCGTGAGAACCGCCCAGTCCAGCGGTCAGATGCTGACTCAGGATGAAAACCTGGTTACGGTTGATCTGCAGGTACAGTACCGGGTGGGCGATGCCCGCGATTATGTGCTGAACGTGCGGGATTCCAATCAGGCATTGGCATTTGCCACAGATAGCGCCCTGCGTCACGAAGTGGGCAGTTCGTCGCTGGACGACGTGCTCACAGAAGGTCGTGCAGAGTTGGCCGTTCGTGTTGAACAGCGGCTTCAGGGCTTCCTCAAGGAATACGGAACAGGCCTTGAAATTGTGCGGGTTAACGTTGAAAGCACCCAGCCACCGGCAGCTGTGCAGGACGCCTTTCGGGAGGTTCAGCGTGCCCGTGAAGACGAGCAGCGTGTGAAAGAAGAAGCTGAAACCTATCGTAATAAGGTGGTTCCGGAAGCTCGTGGTCAGGCTCAGCGCATGATCGAAGAGGCTAACGCCTACAAGCAGGAAGTTATTGAGCGTGCTCGTGGTGAAACTGCCCGTTTTCTTGAGTTACTGGCTGTTTACCAGATGGCGCCTGAGGTAACCCGTGAGCGGATGTACCTTCAGACTCTCGAGACAGTACTGTCCAACAGCAGCAAGATTCTTGTGGATACTGAGAGCAGTGGCAATATGATGTATCTGCCTCTGGATCGTCTGACCCAGGGCTCATTGCCACGCAGCGGAAGCCAGTCTTCCAGCAGTGGTGGAGAGATGGATATTCAGTCGGTCACTGATCAGGTTATCCAGGAAATTCGAACCAGGCAGGAAGCTAATACACGGAGGAGCAGATAATCATGGGACCTAAAGGTGTAGTGGGCCTTGCAGGCGCTCTGATCGTCATCCTGCTGGTAATGTCGAGTGTATTTATCATTCCGGAAACCCATCGTGGAGTGATGCTGAGGTTTGGTGAGTTGGTTGAGACCGACATCCGGGCGGGCATTCACTTCAAGGTGCCGGTAATCGATCAGGTTCGTGAGTTTGATATCCGTGTGCTGACGATGGATCTGCCTTCCCGGCAGTATCTGACGATTGAAAAGAAGCCGCTGGATGTCACCTCCTATATCGCATGGAAAATCCGCGATGTGGATCAGTTCTACCGGGCGACCGGCGGAGACGAGTTTCGCGCTCAGTCGCTGTTGTTATCCCGGGTGGATAACGGCTTGCGGGATGAGTTTGGTGTTCGCACGATGCACGAAGTTGTTTCAGGTCAGCGTGATGAGCTGATGCATAACCTGCGTGACCGGGTAAACGAAACCTCCGTTAAGGAATTCGGTATTGATGTAAAGGATATCAGGGTCAAGGCTATTGAGTTTCCGGGACAGGTCAGTGACAACGTCTATCGCCGTATGGCGACAGAACGTGAAAAACTGGCACAGGAATTCCGTTCCCGTGGTCGTGAGCTTGCAGAAGGTATTCGTGCCGATGCAGACCGTCAGAAAACCGTTACCCTGGCGGAAGCCTTCTCTACTTCGGAAACAACCCGGGGTGAAGGGGATGGTGAAGCAGCCCGGATCTACGCAGATGCCTATGGCTCCAGTCCGGAGTTCTACAGCTTCTATCGTAGCCTCCAGGCCTATCGGAACACCTTCTCTGGCAAAGACGACATAATGGTTATTGACTCCAAAAGTGAATTCATGAAATTCATGAAGGATTCAAAGGGCGGAAACTAAACTCTGCCCTGTAGGTCGAAAAACCGGAATACTGAGGTATTCCGGTTTTTTTGTGTCTGCCAACAGTGTAAAATCCGTCAGGTTTTGGTTCGGGTTTTTCTGCCCCGAATTTCACCCTAAAAAACCTGCGCGCTTCTTCTGCTTCACAAGCTGGCGTTTGCAGGATGGACAACGGAATCTCATGACAGTATCTGATCGCTGGTTACTGCCGGACGGGGTGGAGGATATCTTGCCGCCACTGGCCGGACAGATAGAATCCCTGCGCCGGGATGTAATGGATACCTGCCAGCGTTGGGGCTACCAACTGGTAATCCCACCGCTAATCGAATATCTCGAATCTCTTTTTACCGGAACCGGGCATGACCTGGAGCTGCAGACCTTCAAGCTGACTGATCAGCTGACTGGCCGCATGATGGGTGTTCGTGCTGATATGACGCCCCAGGCGGCCCGGATTGACGCTCATACGCTGGGGCAAGACGGCATTACCCGCCTGTGTTACGCGGGGCATGTACTTCATACCCGGCCCAGGCACATGCTGACCGGACGTACGCCGATTCAGGCAGGCTGTGAGCTGTTCGGCAGTGCGTCTGAAGCTGCGGATCTCGAAATCATCAGCTTGATGCTTGAAGCTCTTCGTGTGGCCGGTTTGCCGGGCATTCACCTTGATCTTGCGCACGTGGCCATCTATGAAAGCCTTATTGGCGAAGCCGGGTTTGATCGCGATACAAGTGCGGCAATATTCGACGCCATGGCTCGCAAGTCGGTACCTGAACTGGACAGGCTGCTGGGTGACTGCCCCCTCGGTTCAGCCGGCGCACGTCTGCGGGACCTTGCGCGTGTCAATGGTGGCCCTGAAGCTCTGACAGAGGCGCGCAGAATATTAAGTGGAGCCTCCGAGAACCTGAGCGCTGCGCTGGATCAGTTGGGTCGGGTTGCCGGGATGCTTGAGAGAGACTACCCGGAGATCAGTTTCGGTTTCGATTTCTGCGAACTGCGTGGTTATAACTATCATACAGGCCTGGTTTTTGCGGCTTACGTGCCAGGCTGCGGTGATTCTGTCGCCAAGGGCGGCCGCTACGATGCGATAGGCAGTGACTTCGGGCGTGCCCGTCCCGCCACAGGATTCAGTCTGGATGTGCGAGCTCTGGTAACGCTGGGTAAGCGCTCAGTTAATTGCGGCAAGGCCGTCTGGGCCCCTGCAGATAATGACGCAGCGCTGGAGCAGTTGGTCTCGGAACTGAGGAGGACGGATACCGTCGTCCGGGCTCTGCCGGAAGACAACGGAGTGGACCCCGTAACCCGTGGCTGTGACCGTAAGCTGGTAAAGCAGGGTGATCATTGGGTCGTTCAGGCACTGAGTTAGCGCCATTTAGCTGCAGTGAACTCGTACAGGTACATTTGCCAAATTTGCAAGACGCACCTCTTACCGTGTGCGCATTGAGAGATAATCATGGGTAAAAACGTTGTTGTGCTGGGCACCCAATGGGGTGATGAAGGCAAGGGTAAAATCGTCGATCTGCTGACGGAAAAAGTCGCAGCGGTAGTACGTTTTCAGGGAGGCCATAACGCGGGCCATACTCTGGTTATAGAAGGCAAAAAAACAGCCCTGCACCTGATTCCCTCCGGTATCCTGCGGCAGGACGTTCAGTGCCTTATTGGTAACGGCGTTGTTGTTTCGCCTGAGGCCCTGCTGAAAGAAGTCCGTGAACTTGAAGCGTCTGGCGTTGCGGTTCGCGAGCGGTTGCGTATCAGTCTGGCCTGCCCGATTATTCTGCGCACTCACGTACGCATTGATCAGGCCCGTGAACGCGCCAAGGGTAATGACAAAATCGGTACCACCGGCAGAGGTATTGGCCCTGCGTATGAAGACAAGGTTTCCCGTCGGGGAGTTCGTCTCGGCGACCTGTGTAACCCGGCAGATTTCGAATTGAAATTGCGGGAAATCATGTCTTATCACAACTTTGTACTGACTGAGTACTTCAAGGAAGAAGCCGAAGATATTGATGCGGCGCTGGATGAGCTGAAGCAGATGGGAGAGGAAATCCTGCCGATGGCGGCAGACGTTACCGACCTGCTTCACGACTACCGCAAACGCGGCGATGATATTATGTTTGAAGGAGCTCAGGGTTCCCTTCTGGATATCGACCTCGGCACCTATCCGTATGTAACCTCATCCAACACCACAGCAGGTGGCACGGCTACAGGCTCCGGTTTTGGTCCTCTGTATCTGGATTATGTACTGGGTATCACTAAAGCCTATACCACGCGAGTGGGCTCAGGACCTTTCCCCACAGAGCTCTTTGATGACCTGGGCCAGCATCTGGCGGTCAAAGGTAATGAAGTCGGTACGACTACCGGTCGTTCCCGACGTTGTGGCTGGTTTGATGCGGTTGCGCTGCGCCATGCAATCCAGATCAACAGCGTGTCCGGTATCTGTCTGACCAAGCTGGATGTTCTTGATGGGCTGGAAACAGTCAAGGTCTGCGTAGGCTACAAAACGCCGAATGGTGAAATTACCCGGCCACCGATCGGTTGTGACAGTTTCAAGGATATAGAGCCGGTATACGCCGAATTGCCGGGCTGGAGTGAAAGCACTTTCGGGCTGACCACGCTGGAGCAGTTACCGGAAAATGCACGGGCTTATATCCGGTTCCTGGAGGAGCAGATCGAAGCTCCTATCGATATTATTTCCACCGGGCCTGACCGTGTGGAGACCATTATCCTGCGTCACCCCTTTGACAGCTGATCGTCAAAGGAGTTGAAAACCCGCCCTGCCTTCAACGGCAGGGCGGGTTTTTTTTATTTTCAGGGCTTCTCGGCAATGATTGTGGCGCGTTTTGGCCCGGGGTAGCCTTCGATGGTTTTCCCGGGGTCATCAGGATCCAGGAAATCCTGAAGGGAGTTAAAGCGCATCCAGTCTGTACTGCGCTGTTCGTCTGTGCTGGTCTCAGACACATCCACAACGCGGGCATTGCGGAACCCTGTACGGTCCAGCCACCGCAGCAGCGTGTCGCAGCTCGGCAGGAACCATACGTTGCGCATCTGCCCGTAACGGTCTTCGGGCATCAGGCTATAGCCCTCAGGCCCATCCACCACCAGAGTTTCCAGTACCAGCTCTCCACCCCTGCGCAGCGTTCCTTTGAGTTCGAGCAGGTGATCGAGCGGTGATCTGCGATGGTAAAGGACACCCATGGAAAAGGTGGTATCAAAGAGTTCCAGATCTGCAGGCAGGTCTTCCATCCGGATGGGCAGAAGATCAACCGCAACCTCGCCCAGATAACGTTTTACGCTGAGAAACTGGAACATGAACAGCAGTCCGGGATCAATCCCGATTACACGCCCAGCTCCGTCGCCCAGCATGCGCCAGCAATGGTAACCGGAGCCACAACCTACATCCAGAACGCGCCGGCCGGAAAGATCAGAAAGGTAAGGCGATACCCGATCCCACTTCCAGTCGGAACGCCATTCTGTATCAATGTGAGTCCCGAAGAAGTCGAAAGGCCCCTTGCGCCAGGGCATGAGTCCTCTGAGCCCGCTCTCAAGCATTTGTTGCTGGCCGGAGTTTAGCGGGTTCGCGGAACTTAAGGAGATCGCCGGGGTGTTCAGCTCCGAGGTGGTCCCGGAAATATCCGGGAGGCTGTCAAGTGCTGACTGCCAGCGGCCGATGTCGCCGTGGGGATTGTCATCAAAGCGCTGTATAAGCTGGCTTCTGATCGTGTCTGCCCAGCTGCTCTGGCCAGTGTCGTGCAGGTTAGCCAGAAGCTGGCCAAAACAGGTTTTCCAGTCAAAATCCGACATGGGGGGCATAGTCTCCGTATGGGGTTCAGGCGGCCTTTATAGCCAGCATGGATACGAAGTTGAAGCACTGATACCAGACAAGCACTCGGTCAAACCCTGCGTCTTCAAGGCGCTGCTTGTGAGCATCCAGTGTTTCCGGGATCAGTACCTGTTCAATGGCGCTGCGTTTCTGGCTTATCTCCAGATCGGAGTACCCGTTGGCACGCTTGAACTCATGATGAAGGCAAGTCTGAATATCCTGTTCATCCTCGGAATCGAAGCGGATTTTTTCAGAAAGGATCAGCACACCTCCAGGGCGGGTTGCCTCGGCAATCTTGCTCAGAAGGCTGCTCCGCTGCTCCGGGGGTATAAACTGTAATGTGAAATTGAGGGTCGTCACCGAGGCGTTTTCAAGCTCTGTTTCCTGAATGTTCTCGCAGCGAAGCCGGACCGGCAACGAATGGTCGTCCAGTGCGATGTAATGCTCGCAGCGCTCGATCATGGCGGCGGAATTATCCACGCCAGTCAGAGAACAGCTATCAAATGAAATGCCATGACGCATAGCCAGAGTGGATGCGCCCAACGAGCAGCCAAGGTCATAACAATTTGAACCGGCCTGGGCATATTGTTCGGTAATGACTTCAATCATCGGGATGATAGTGGTGTAGCCAGGCACAGACCGGCGAATCATGTCCGGGAATACGCGGGCAACCGCAGCGTCGAACCGGAAGTCTTCTGGCTGCCGTTCAGTAGCAAAAAGCCGGTCTGTCAATTGCTCTGGTGAGCTATCAGCCTTACTCATCGCTGGTGGGTTCCTCTGGTTGCGTGGGCATCTCTGGCTGCGATATCGCAGCCGGTGCGGTCGGAGATGGCCGGGAACAGCGTACGCCCCGGTTTTTGTAATCTACAAGGATGCCGCGAAAAGACGGATCCACGTCGGCGGCAATGGCGAGATAACCGTTTTCGCAGGTTGCATGAAGTTCAGAGGCCTTGGGTGACATCCGGAAGGTTTCTCCCGGCGTTACATGGATTGCCTTGAAGTCGCCGACCGGTACATAGTCCTTATTGTCTGAATGCTTGATGCTTCCGCTGACTTCCAGTACCAGTACAGTGCCCACGATGGATACCAGGGCGGTAAAAAACAGGCTGCGGATAGTGTAACGGGTCTCGTTCTGGCTCATGCCTACCTCAATTTACTGTGAATGAATGATCAGTATTGACCGGGAAGTACAATAGAAGGCGCTTGCAGAGCCGCCAGCTGTTCTCTCAGCGCCAGTACCTGGTCAGACCAGAACCGCGGTTGGGCGAACCATGGGAAAAAGCGCGGAAAAGCCGGGTCATCCCAGCGTTTTGCCAGCCAGGCGCAGTGGCTGATCTGCCGGTAACAGCGCAAAGGCTCAATCAGGTGTCTCTCACAGCGATCAAAATCCCGGAACATTTCATAGCCTTCGAGTAACTCGCCCAGTTGTGCCCCGCGTTCGTTGTCCTCGCCATTCAGTAATAACCACATGTCCTGAATGGCCGGGCCGGAACGGCAATCGTCCAGATCCACAAACAGCATCTGCTCATCGCGGCACAATATGTTACCGGCATGGCAGTCTCCGTGCAGTCGCAGTGTTTCGACTTCTCCGGCATTTTCCATGCGGGCCCGACAGTGAGTCAGCAGATCCGGTATCAGACTGTCCCACGCGGGCCGAAGGTCTTTGGGAATCCAGTTTCCTTCAAGCAACAGCTGATTGTTTGCTTCGATACCATCCAGCAGCGACAGGGCGGTGCGATGACGGAAAGGCTTAACAGCACCAATATTATGAATCTGGCCGAGCCACTGCCCGAGTCGGTAGAGAGTATCGGTAACGCTTGTGTCAGGTGCCTGCCCGCCACGCTGGTCAAAAACGGCGAAAAAAAAGTCACCGTGTTTCCCCAGGGTGTCTCCCGACGGCATCACCAGTGGTGCGACAACGGGAATATCCGCTGCGAGCAAGTCCCGGGTAAATTCATGTTCTTCCCGCACCTGTTCTTCTGTCCAGCGGCCGGGGCGATAGAATTTGGCGATCACCGGTGCCCCTTCATCGAGACCAATCTGATATACGCGGTTTTCATAGCTGTTCAGGGCAAAAAGGCGACCACTTACCGCGAAACCGGCATCTTCCATGGCATCCAGAATGGCGTCTGGTGTCAGGGCATCGTATGGGTGGGTTGAAACGTTCATTTTAAAGCGCAGCCCGACTGGTAAGTGTGGGCCCAAGTATACCTTCTTGGCAGCACTCCCGTAATGCAGGCAGGGCATGTTTCCATGGTTCCTGGCTGTGCAGGATTAGGTTAATGTTAACCTTGGTGGATTTGGGTTATCAGGAGCACCCGGCCGGCAGAAGCTATTAGCAGGTCTGTTCAGCAGATCGATTCTACAGGAGTATCAAGCAGGTGTTTTCGTGACAGGTGATCTTCTCGAACTGGATACAGCGGTTATCGGAGCAGGTGTTGTCGGGTTGGCTGTTGCCCGGGCTCTGGCCCGGGCCGGGCGTGATGTGATTGTTCTGGAAGCCGGAGATCGCTTTGGCGAAGGCGTCTCGTCCCGAAACAGTGAGGTTATACATGCCGGAGTCTATTATCCCGAGAACTCACTGAAGGCCCGTCTTTGCGTAGAGGGTCGCAGGCAGTTGTACGGCTACTGCGAAAGCCACAAGGTAAGGTATCGCAAGTGCGGAAAATGGATCATTGCTACCAGCGAAGCGCAAATCCCCATACTTGAGGGGGTTCAGTCCCATGCGGAATCCAACGGTGCTCCACTGGTTCTGCGGGATGGTAATGCAGTCACTCGCCAGTTGCCCGAAGTCAGTGCCAGCGCGGGACTCTGGTCCCGGGAAACCGGAATACTGGATACTCATGGCCTCATGCTTGCCTTACTTGGCGAACTGCAGGACGCGGGAGGCTCGCTCGCGTTGCGCTCACCGGTTGAGAGCATCGAATCGGCTAATGGTTGTCATGTGCTTCAGGTCGGCGGCGATATGCCGTGCAAGCTCAAGGTCCGGAATCTCGTTAATGCGGCCGGGTTAGGTGCTGTGCCCCTGACCCGTCACTGGGGCGGGCTTCCCGACGAACAGAAACCGGAGCAATGGTTCGCCAGGGGCGTTTATTTCAGCTACAGCGGGCGCCATCCGTTCACTAGTCTGATCTATCCGGTTCCCGAGCCTGGCGGACTGGGCGTTCACCTTACTCTTGACCTGGCCGGGCAGGCACGTTTCGGTCCGGATGTAGACTGGATTGACCGGGAAGATTATGCGGTTGATCCCGGGCGAGTGCAGACCTTTGCTGCCGGTATCCGGCAGTGGTGGCCAGGTCTGGAGGCTGAGCGCCTGCAGCCGGCTTATGCAGGCATTCGACCGAAGCTCAGAAATGCTGAGGGAGGATTTTTTGATTTCCGGATTGATGGTCCCGGTGAGCATGGTGTTCCGGGGCTGGTAAACCTGTTTGGTATTGAGTCGCCCGGGCTGACATCGTGCCTGGCGATTGCCGATCTCGTGAGGAGCAAGCTGGTCTGGCTATAGCGGGCTTAGCCGGGGGTTCTCGCCAATGCCCATACCTGGATTTCCTGCGCTCCAGCCTCCCTTAAAACCGATGCAAGCACTCGCATTGTTGCACCAGTTGTAACCACATCATCTACCATCGCGACCCGTTCTGGCACTGTTGAGCAGACCTTAAAAACGCCCCGCAGATTTGCGAGCCTGGATTCTCTGTTCAGCCCTCGCTGCGTCTGAACTTTGTGTGCCCGGCGAACTATGTTGATGTCAACCGGGACGTTGATCATCGTTCCAATGCTCTCGGCAATATCCCGAGCCTGATTGAAGCCGCGTTTGCGCCGGCGTGAGGGGTGCATGGGCGAGGGGATCAGTATATCTGGCTTTTCCACTCCATAAGCGGCAAGAGCAGGTTCAATATAGTCCACAAAGCCCGCGATCAATGGCCGCGCGAATTTTCGCTGCCCCTGGTATTTATAACGGCTGATCATGCTGTCGACCGGATATTGATAGCGCCAGGGTATAAAAGAGTAGTCAAACGGGGGTGGCGATGTCAGACAGTCACCGCAAAGGTGGTCGCCCCCGGGGTGTGCCAGAGGCAGGGCGCAGCAGCGGCAGTGCCAGTTATTTGCCGGAAGATCTGCATGGCAGGGTTTACACAAACCGCTGGTGGCGTTGGGGGACAGACAGCCTACGCAGGCGCCTTTCATTTTTTCTCTGTTAACCTTTGGTCCATTTAAGGTTGACAGCAAGCTCAGTCTCTTTATCATCTGATTTATCCGTAAACCCAGACTGATAAAAAGGTTAACAGGACTTCTGTATGACTGCCACAGTATTGCGCCATGACTGGACACTTCAGGATGCCCGGTCACTTTTTGAACTTCCGTTTAATGATCTCCTGTTCCGGGCACAGTCTGTGCACAGACAGCATTTTGACGCTAATGAGGTGCAGATCAGCACTTTGCTGTCGATCAAAACCGGTGCCTGTCCGGAAGACTGTAAATACTGTCCCCAGAGTGGTCATTACAATACCGGTCTGGAGAAGGAGAAGCTCCTGGAGCTTGAAAAAGTAGTTGAAGAGGCCCGCGCGGCGAAAGAAAGCGGAGCCTCTCGATTCTGCATGGGCGCCGCATGGCGCAGTCCTGCGGTGAAGGATATGCCCTATGTGCTGGATATGGTCCGACAGGTGAAGTCTCTTGGCCTGGAGACATGTATGACGCTGGGCATGCTGAAGCCGGAGCAGGCGGAAGAGTTGGCCGAAGCCGGGCTTGATTACTACAACCACAATCTTGATACCTCAGAGAAGTACTACAGTCACATCATTACCACACGTACCTATCAGGACCGGCTTGATACCCTTGATAACGTTCGCAACGCGGGTATGAAGGTGTGCTGTGGTGGAATCATGGGGATGGGTGAGGATGAAGATGACCGGGTTGGTTTACTGGTTCAGCTGGCAAATCTGCCGCATCACCCTGAAAGTGTGCCCGTTAATATGCTCGTCAAGGTGAAGGGAACGCCCATGGAGCACGTGGAAGACCTGGACCCATTCGAGTTTGTTCGCATCATAGCTGTGGCCCGGATCATGATGCCGGCGTCACACGTTCGCTTGTCTGCAGGTCGGGAGACAATGAATGAGCAGTTGCAGGCCTTGTGTTTTCTGGCGGGTGCGAATTCAATTTTCTATGGCGAGAAACTGCTGACGACTGCGAACCCGGAAGCGGATTCAGATATGGCGCTGTTCCGTCGTCTTGGTATTCGTCCCGAGCAGCGGAAGCAGTGTATTTCCGAAGAGCAGGAAGAACAGGTGATTGCCGACGATCTCGAGTATGAGGCGACACGTCAGATGTTTTATGACGCGACCAGGGAATCTGCTTAGTTATAGGGATGGTAGCGGGCGGCTGGTTCGTTCCAGGATTGTAGAGGGCCAAAGACGGCCCGAAACAATCGCACATGGATGTGCTCGTAGCGTATCCCGGAACGAATCAGCCGACCGCTGGTTGAACAGTAGATTAACTTCCAGGTGTTATCGTGCGAGATTTTGCGTCAGAGCTTGAACAACGGAAACAGGCGGGGCTTTACCGGACACGCCGGCTGATTTCCGGCCGGCAGCAGCCGGTTCTAATCTCTGGCGGGAAGCCGTTGCTGTCGTTTTGCAGCAATGATTATCTTGGCCTCGCCAGTCATCCATTGAATATTGAAACCTTGAGAAGTGCCCTGGCCGAAAATGGTATCGGAGGGGCTTCATCCCACCTGATCTGCGGACATAATGAAGCACATCATCGGCTGGAAGAACGTCTTGCGGCGTTTACCCGGCGTAGTTCAGCGTTGTTTTTTTCCACCGGATATATGGCTAATCTGGGAGTGATTTCAGCGCTGGCGGGCCGTGGAGATACAATTTTTTCTGACCAGCTTAATCATGCATCTATTATTGACGGCTGCAGTCTGAGCCGGGCGCGGGTATGCCGGTATGCCCATGGGGATGTGGCGTCACTGGAGGGCATGCTTTCGGAGACTGAAGGTCACAAGCTGGTGGTAACCGACGGTGTATTCAGTATGGATGGTGATGTGGCTCCTTTGCGAGATCTGGCTCGGGTTTGCCGGGATCACGGGGCGTTGCTTGTAGTTGATGATGCTCACGGTTTTGGCGTGCTCGGGCCGCAAGGGCGGGGATGCCTGGCGGAGCTCGGATTGTCTGAGGAAGATGTGCCGGTTCTGGTAGGAACACTTGGTAAGGCTGCAGGCACCAGCGGAGCTTTTGTGGCGGGGCCGGCTATGCTCATGGATTATCTGGTGCAGAAAGCCCGAACCTACATCTACACCACTGCAATGCCTCCGGCACTGGCGCTGGCGACCTGCACCAGTCTTGATTTGATTGAACATGGCGATGAACTGCGGGCTCATCTGCAAAGTCTGGTTAACCGGTTCCGGCAAGAGGCCTCTGCTATGGGGTATGATCTGATGCCCTCACGGACGCCCGTTCAGCCTATTATGATTGGAAGTAATACCCGGGCTCTGGCATTGAGTCATGGGCTTGAAGAGTTCGGGTTACTGGTAACGGCGATCCGGCCGCCAACGGTGCCTGAGGGGGAAGCGCGCTTGCGCGTGACGCTCAGTGCGGCGCACTCACATGATGATCTGGATAGTCTTTTGCAGGCGCTGCTGGATTGTCGCCATTTACTGAAAACCTGACAGTTGCCTCAAGTTATGGCGAAGAAAACATTTTTCGTGACTGGTACGGATACGGGGGTTGGCAAGACCATGGTCTCTGCTGCGATTCTGGCAGCGGCCAAAGCAGCCGGTAAGCGCACTCTTGGCATGAAGCCCATTGCTTCCGGGTGTGCAAACACACCAGACGGGCTGCGCAATGAAGATGCGCTTGTTCTCCAGCAAACGGCTACTGAAACAATTGCCTACGATCTTGTGAATCCCGTCGCTCTGGCACCGGCCATTGCTCCGCATGTTGCAGCTGAGCAGGCAGGTCGTGTTATTTCTGCGGACCGGTTGCTCGGTTTTTGCCGCGGTATGCAAATGCGACCTGCGGACCTGTTGGTGATTGAAGGCGCTGGAGGCTGGAGAGTTCCCTTGAATGACCGGGAAACATACTCCGCCGTACCCCGGGGGCTCAGAGTGCCGGTGATCCTTGTGGTTGCTCTCAGGCTAGGATGTATTAACCAGGCGCTGCTGACTGCCGAGGCTATCCGTAATGACGGGCTCCTGCTGGCGGGGTGGGTCGCTAATCGCGCCGAGCCGGATACAATGAGCTGTGAGCAGGAAACGCTGAGCTATCTTATGGAGCACCTTATGGCTCCCTGTCTGGGTGTTGTGCCTTGGGTTGAGGGTGCGAAGCCGGATATCCTGAGAGGCTATCTTGATGTTAAAGCGCTGTTTGAAAATTGAACAATAATGTGGCCTAATGGAGTCAATTAATGGTCACTGGAAGCAGCTGTTATGATCAATAATACGCTCGCGATTGGCGTTCAGGGTATTCAGGACGGCATGTACGGTATGGAAAATGCCGCACGGAGAATCGCCCGGGCCGGTATTGACGGCCCCCAGGGGAGTGCTGAAAGCGGAAGCAGCCTTATCGAGCCTATTGTGGATCTCAAACTCTACGAGCGTAGCGTGGAAGCGTCAGCTCAGGTGGTCAGGGTGGCTGATGAAACCCTCGGCTCGCTTCTGGATATAGTGGTCTGAGTCCTGGCTTCGTGAGCCCCCTTTCTTCGCTTCCGTATACATCTTCCTATTCTGTAGTTACTGGCTCGGCCAGTTCCTCTGTTGACTATAAGTCACGACCCTCCCGGGATTCTTCAGATGGTCTGGCGCCGCCGGCTGTCACTGAGGCGCGTGCTACAACCAAAGCGAGTGGTGAGCCACCTTCAGAAGCCGGCGATCAGGCTGTCCGGGCTGGAGATGAAACTGAGGCTACTCGGGAAGCCCGCAAAAACAGTGATCCGGAAGCATCAAGCCAGAAAGCTGGTGGGCTCGACGAAGCTGAGCTGGAGGAACTTACCGAGCTTAAAGCCAGAGACCTTGAAGTGCGTGCTCATGAGGCAGCGCATCAGGCGGTTGGTGGCCAATATGCCGGTGCCATGTCATTTACCTATCAGCGAGGGCCTGACGGAGCGCAATATGCCGTAGGTGGAGAGGTATCTATCGATGTCTCTCCCGTCAACGGCGATCCACAGGCTACGATTGAAAAAATGCGGGTGGTCCGCGCAGCAGCGATGGCACCAGCGGAGCCCTCGGGCCAGGACCGGGCCGTAGCTGCCCAGGCCATGCAGGTTATGCTTCAGGCCCAGTCGGAGATTGCCTCCGGGCAGGGCGCTCAGGCAGAAGAACCGGTCAGCGATAGCAAGGAATCTTCTGCAAGCTCCCCGGATGACACCTCCTCGCAGCAAAGTTCTTCCGGTCTGTTGCCCAGAGCCAGTGAACAAGCCAGAAGCACCTATCAGGATGTTGCTGGCTACGGGGCGGCCGCTGCATCTTCCTCTGATGGATTTCTACCCATTTCGGCCTGACGGCGTCTGCTCCTGGCCTGCTAACCTGTTTGACTCTTCACGCTGTTGAAAATCGTTTCAGCCCGTAGCTGACGACTAATATATACACAAAATTGTGACCTCGGCTATTGACAATTCTGTGCCTCTAAACGTATGTTTCAAACAAGTGTTTAATTAATGCTGCAGCACTCAATGTTGCAGTGTCTGAGCAAACCCAAGGCCACAAGCTGTTAGTTTCCTATTCAGCCAAGCCCGAAAACCGAGGTGGTTTACATGCCTGAGTACAAAGCGCCCCTGCGTGATATCAAATTCGTAATGAACGAGCTGCTTGACAGCGAGGCCCACTACGCCAGTCTGGAAGGTGCTGAAGACGCAACTCCGGATATGGTTGATGCCATTATCCAGGAAGGTGCAAAGTTTGCTGAGCAGGTACTGTCCCCGCTGAACGCGGTTGGTGACAGGGAAGGCTGTATCTGGAGTGAAGACGGTGTAAAAACACCGACAGGCTTCAAGGAAGCTTACGACAAGTTTGTGGAAGGCGGCTGGCCTTCGCTGGCGGCAGACCCCAATTACGGCGGTCAGGGCTTGCCGGATTCACTTGGCATAGTGATGAGTGAACTGAACGGTACCGCCAACTGGTCCTGGGGTATGTACCCGGGCCTGAGCCACGGCGCAATCAATACGCTCGAAGCCCATGGCACTGAAGAGCAGAAGCAGACCTATCTCACCAAGATGATCAGCGGTGAATGGACTGGCACCATGTGTCTGACCGAATCCCACTGTGGATCGGATCTGGGCACTCTGCGTACCAAGGCAGAGCCGAACGCAGACGGGTCTTACAGCATTACCGGCACCAAGATTTTCATCTCCGCCGGTGAGCACGACATGACTGATAACATCATTCACATTGTGCTGGCACGTCTTCCGGGCGCACCGGAAGGTACCAAGGGCATCTCTCTCTTTATCGTACCCAAGCGTCTGCCCGCTGAAGACGGATCTGCCGGTGATCGCAATGCGGTTTCCTGTGGTTCAATTGAACACAAGATGGGTATCCACGGAAACGCTACCTGCGTGATGAATTTCGATGGCGCCAAAGGCTGGCTGATCGGGCCGGAGAACAGGGGCCTGAACTGCATGTTCACCTTCATGAACGTAGCTCGTATCGGTACCGCTATTCAGGGGCTGGGCGCCGCTGAGCTGGGTTTCCAGGGGTCACTGGCCTATGCCAAAGATCGTCTGGCCATGCGCTCACTGAGCGGAGCCAAGAATCCGGAGGGTATTGCAGACCCGATCATTGTTCACCCGGACGTTCGCCGTATGCTGCTGACACAGAAAGCTGTTGCAGAAGGTGCTCGTGCACTGATCTATATGACTGCGCAGAAGGCTGACCTTGTCTCCCGTGGAAAATCTGAAGAAGAGCGCAAGCAGGCCGACGAGTTGCTGGGCTTCCTGACGCCAATCGCCAAAGCGTTCCTGACGGAAATCGGCTACGAAGCGGCCAACCTGGGGATGCAGGTATTTGGTGGCCACGGATTCATATCCGAGTGGGGTATGGAGCAAAACGTGCGTGATTCGCGTATTGGCATGATCTATGAAGGCACTACCGGTATCCAGGCGTTGGATCTGCTGGGTCGCAAAGTGCTGATGAGCCAGGGAGAGTCGCTTAAGAGTTTTACCAAGCTCGTTCATACATTCTGCAAAGAAAACGCTGATAACGAGCAGATGAAGCCGTTTATCGAGCCACTGAGCGCGATTAACAAGGAATGGGGCGAACTGACCATGAAAGTGGGTATGACCGCCATGAAGAATCGCGAAGAAGTCGGTGCCGCATCCGTTGATTACCTGATGTACTCAGGATATGGCGTCTTTGCATACTTGTGGGCTCGTATGGCCAAAATCGCCCAGGACAAGCTGGCGGAAGGTACCAGTGAAGAGCTGTTCTACAACGCCAAGCTGCAGACTGCTCGCTTCTACTTTACCCGTATGTTGCCGCGCACCAGAACCCACGCAGTAACCATGCTGGCAGGAGCTGACACCTTGCTGGATATGCCGGAAGAAGCCTTTGCACTCTGATTTCCGGGGCGTTGAAGGCTAACCGTTAAGCAAAAGCCCGCGCTCTCAGGAGCCGGGCTTTTTTCATGAGTTGGAGCCGATTTTGAGTTAGTATGGCTATCTATAAAAATTAGCAGAACCGGACACACAGCCGGGGCTGGCGATATGGTATTTATCTCTTTATCGCCTGCACAGACAGATTGATTTTGGAACCTGGAGAGTTTAAATGGCCGATTATCAGGCACCTTTACGTGACATGCGTTTTGTATTGAACGAAGTTTTCGATGCTCCTGCACTCTGGGCGTCATTGCCCAAAGTAGCGGAGAACGTGGACCCTGAGACCGCCGATGCGATTCTTGAAGAAGCTGGAAAAATCACCAGTGGGGTACTGGCGCCGCTGAGTCGTGAAGCCGACGAACAAGGCTGCAAGTGGAACGATGGCGAAGTAACTTCGCCGGATGGCTTCAAAGAAGCGTACCAGACGATTGTGGAAGGCGGCTGGAACGGTTTGGGCGGGAATACCGAGTTTGGCGGTATGGGTATGCCGAAAACTCTCGTTGCTCAGTTTGAGGAAATGATGCAGGGCGCCAATATGGCCTTTGGTCTGGCTCCGATGCTGACAGCTGGCGCGTGTCTGGCACTGGATGCACACGGCAGCCAGGAGCTGAAGGAAAAATACCTGCCCAATATGTACTCCGGTGTATGGGCTGGAGCCATGGACCTGACAGAGCCTCATGCAGGAACTGATCTGGGCATTATCCGTACCAAAGCTGAACCTGACGGCGATGGTTCGTTCAGCGTGACCGGCACCAAGATCTTTATTACTTGGGGCGAGCACGACATGGCGGAAAATATTATTCATCTGGTTCTGGCCAAACTGCCGGGCGCCCCGAAAGGGCCGAAAGGTATTTCGTTGCTGCTGGTGCCGAAATTCCTTGTGAACCCCGACGGCTCTCTGGGTGAACGCAACAGCTTCAGCTGTGGTTCCATCGAGAAAAAGATGGGGATCAAAGGCTCCGCGACCTGCGTGATGAACTTTGACGGAGCCAAAGGCTGGCTGGTAGGTGAGGAAAATAAAGGCTTGAACGCCATGTTCACCATGATGAACTATGAGCGTCTGGGTGTGGGTATCCAGGGTATGGGAGCTGCGGAAGCATCTCTGCAGAGCGCCCGTGAATACGCTATGGATCGCATCCAGAGTCGCGCACCTTCAGGTGCGCAGCAGCCGGAAAAGGCTGCGGATCCGATTCTGGTTCACCCGGATGTGCGCCGCATGCTTCTGACCATGAAAGGCTATGTTGAAGGCGGTCGAGCCTTCTCAACCTACGTGGCGCAATGGCTGGATATCTCCAAGTATGCGGATGCCGCAGAAGAAGAGCGCCGTAAGCATGCAGAAGGCATGGTTGCATTACTGACGCCAGTTGCAAAAGCCTTCCTGACGGATCGTGGTCTTGATGCCTGCATCATGGGGCAGCAGGTTTTTGGTGGTCACGGGTTTATTCGTGAATGGGGGCAGGAACAGCTGGTGCGGGATTGCCGTATCACTCAGATTTACGAAGGAACCAACGGCATCCAGGCGCTGGACCTGATGGGCCGTAAGGTAGTCGGAAGTCAGGGCAAGCTGTACGAGTTGTTTGCAGATGATGTGGCAAGCTTCATTGAAGAAAGCAGTGGAGAAGAAAGTCTGCGTCCATACCTGGAGCCACTTGCAGCAGCACTTGAGCGCCTGTCAGATGTTACCGAACATGTGATCAAACAGGCTTCTGTAACACCTGATGCAGTTGGTGCTGCGTCAGTAGACTATCTGGACCTGTTTGGCCATACAGCGCTGGCCTATATGTGGGCGCGTATTGTGAAGGCCGCAGCACCCAAGGCTGCTGACGACACATCCGGCTTTTACACTGGCAAGCTCAAAACCGCACGTTTTTACTATGATCGCCTGTTACCGAAAACTGTTTCTCTTGCAGAGGGTATCCGTAGCGGAAGTGATTCCATGATGGCGCTTACCGCGGAAGAGTTCTGACGGGAGGCGGTTTCTGAAAGCAAAAAAGCAGGCCCTTGGGCCTGCTTTTTTGTGGTGTTCCGGCAATGATAGTCAAGTGCTGCGCTAAAGCTGCTCAAGGCGCATCGGGTCGGTGATATAGGGGTTTTCATTGCCCTGGATCTCAGCGATCCGTTTGTGACGGGAAACTTCCCTGTCGTCCGGGGGATCGGCACGGTTCCAGTTTTGGAATACCCTGGCTGATCCAAGCCAGGGAAGACCATAGGTATTGACCATATAACCCATGCCACGGGCGACATCACCTTTTACTCTGGTGGGTGGTTCGAAGAAGGGACCGCTTTCACGGATGCCGCACTCGTCTTCTTTGACTGTTACTCCAAGATCTTCGTAACGGGCATTGCGGCGCCTGAGTTCGGTGCGGTTACGTACAGGGATCATATTGTGAAGGTCGGAAGCAATCTGGCGGTAACGGTTGTCTTTCCCGCACTGGCGGGCGGTGCCGCATGACAGCGCGTCACGTACATCTGCAAGAGGGTAAATATAGCCTTCCGTCAGCACAAACCCTTTGCGGGAAAATGGTGCGTCGCAAAAGAACGACCGACCGCCGTCCGTGTAAAGATTGCCCCAGAACTGGTCCCTGATAACGGTTTCGGGATCACTGAATCGAGTGTTCTGGCCGGTAACAAGTGTTGCGCTCAGCAGAAAAACAAGGGTGGTGGGGGTGAGAAACAACTTTTTCATATGCCATTTATACCTCTCAGCGTCTGCAAACGCTTTTGCGGAACGGGCCTGATAAAATCATGCGCAGAATACTGCTCAGGCTGAGTCGTCAAAAAACGATGAATCGCAGTTCACTTATTAGAGGAACTATGGCACAAGGACCCCAAAGCAGGGGCCCTCAAAGGTAAATATTTGTTGCATTATGTTAACGGGTTAACGATTTCACTTCATTTTATCGCGAATATTCTCGTAACCCTTTTTCAGGTCTTCTCCAAGTTTTTTGGCTGTCTGACGTGCTTCCTGGGATGCTTCGCTTGCATCGCCCATAACCTGATCAAACCGGGTTCTGTACTTGTCCCACTCCTGCTCCAGGTCATCGAACTCATCTTTCACATCCTGATGAGCCAGATGAAGCTGCACGCGAGCCTCATCACGATACTGTTTGATTTTATCCGAGAGAGTTTTTAGCTCTTCTTGAAGACCCATATCAGAAACCTCTTTGAGTTACTGGAATGTTCACAATGCCTCTGATTGTGAAAAACTGTCAAGTGAGAGGAACGTAACAACAGGGGTATGTATAGCCGGTTTGATCCAGGTCAGGATCTGGCTGCGAGAAGTGCCGACATATCTCTCAGATAGTGCCAGGGAGAGAGCTCGTCAAAACCTTTTGCAGCGCGATCAATCTGGCTGCAGAGTTTTACGGCTTCGTGAAGTTGATTCGGGTTCAGTCGCCGCGCTGCCTGTTCCAGTGCTCGGGCCCGCTGTGGTTGAAAGACACCACGCTTTTTAAAGAACGCAGATGGGGTCTCTGATCTGTTTTCACCGGTCTTCAGTTCAAGTAGCAGATTGAGGTCGCGGTTTAACACCGAAAGAAGCCCCAGGGGATTTTCTCCCTCCTGCTGTAGTACGCCAATCATCTTGCCAGAGTGTTGTGCGCGGCCCGAAAGCAACTCGGTAACCAGTTCAAACCCGTTGAAGCGGGAACTATCCTGAACAGCCTGTTCAATGGTTTCTTCATCGATGGTGTTGCCGTTGGTCAGCAACGACAAGCGGTCGAGCTCCTGGCTGGCGGCCAACAGATTGCCCTCAAGCCGCTCGGCAAGCATGGCCAGGGCTCCCCGGGTCAGGCTCAGGCCCTTATTTCCGGCTCTTTGCTGAAGCCAGCCCGGAAATTTGTCTGCATCCACCGGCCACACTGGCACGTGGACACCTTTGGTCTGGAGTTCTTTGTACCATTTTCGCCGGGTTTCAGCTGCGTCCAGCCGGGCACTGATCAGCAGTACAATTATATCTTCCGGAGGCTGGGCGAGAACACGCTCCAGAACCGCGCGACCATCCCCAAGCTTTCCTGTGGGCAGGCGTATTTCGATTCTGCGTCGTTCAGAAAACAGAGACATGGCATTGAATTCATCCGCAACCACATTCCAGTCAAGTTGCTGATCGGCGTGAAAGGTCAGGCGATCCTGAAAGCCTGCTTCTCTGGCAGCGCTCCGGATCTGGTCGCAGCATTCCTGTACCAGCAGCGGTTCGTCGCCTGAAACCAGATAAACCGGGGCCAGGCCTTTACGGAGCAGTTGTGACAGTTGACCAGGGTTGGTCTTCATAGGGCGTCAGTTGATGTGTTAGCCGGGGCGTTTGTTTTCTCATGGTTGGCCCTGATCTCCTGCAGCCGTTCCGGGGAAACTGGTGTCAGCCGGAAGATGATCTGCTGCGCCAGACGATCGTCAAGCTGTTGCTTGACGCCATCTTCTTCGCGCTGTTTGGCAAGCACGCTGGTATCGTCGTACAGGTAGCTTTCAACCGATGTAAGGGGGGTGCTGGCGATAACAGGGATGCCGTCGGTACTGATCAGCTCAAGACTGACTGAGTGCCTGAGCGTGTATTCTGCAGCCGCCGCCTCGCTGGTGATTGCTGATACCCGGCGATCCTCCTCAAAATTACGGATCCTGAGGTGGTATTTGGCGTCGTCTTCCGACGTCAGCTGAATACCGTTGAGCTCAAGCTGTTCGCGCACCGACAGGCAGAGAGACGTGGGCACAGGGGGCTGACAATCCAGCGCTAAAGGTTCCAGAGCTGAAGAAACCTGCGGTGCACTCCGTAACTGAAAACCACAGGCTGTAAGGCTGGCAGCCATAGTGCCCAAGGCTATCAGCCGTGCTGCGTTCAGGTACAGAGTGCCGGGCCTCATGTCAGTTAGCCACCACGTTGACCAGTTTGCCGGGTACGACAATAACTTTACGAATTGTAGTGCCTTCGATAAAGCGTAAAACGTTTTCGTTTTTCAGGGCAAACGCTTCCAGGTCGGCTTTGCTGATATCCGCTGGAACTTCTGCTTTGGCGCGCACTTTGCCATTAACCTGCAGCACAACCTGAATCTCGCTACGAACCATGGCGGATTCATCGGCCTTCGGCCAGGGGGCATCAACCACCGGGTTGCTGTGCCCCAACGCCTGCCAGAGTTTATGGCAAATATGCGGAACGATCGGTGCCAGCATCACAACAGCTGTTTCCAGTGCTTCCTGGCGCACAGCGCGGGTCTGAGGCTCTTCACCGTTCAGCCGGCTGACCTCGTTAAGCAGTTCCATTACTGCGGCAATGGCGGTGTTGAACGTCAGACGCCGGCTTATATCGTCGCTCACTTTCACGATGGTTTCGTGGGTTTTGCGTCGCAGGTCTTTCTGAGCATCATTCAGAGAACTCACGTCCAGAGCAGGGGCGGCTCCGCCGGATACCTGTTCGTTCACCAGGCGCCACAGGCGCTTGAGGAAGCGGTGGGCCCCTTCCACAGCGCTGTCTGACCACTCGAGGGATTGCTCAGGTGGTGCTGCGAACATCATGAACAGACGCACGGTATCTGCGCCGTGTGCATCAATGATGGACTGGGGATCTATGCCGTTGTTCTTTGATTTCGACATTTTGGTTACGCCGCCGGCAATAACTGGCTGCCCATCGTCCTTGTGAACTGCACCGATCGCGTGACCTTTTTCATCCCGCTCGACAATGACATCTGCCGGGGCAATCCAGATCTTGCCGCCTTTTTCGTCTTCACGGTAATAGGTGTCAGCCAGCACCATGCCCTGAGTCAGAAGCTGTTTAAAGGGTTCGGAACTTGTTACCAGGCCTACATCCCGCAAGAGCTTGTGGAAGAAACGCGCATACAAAAGATGCAGGATGGCATGCTCTATGCCACCGATATACTGATCCACCGGCAGCCAGTAGTTTGCTGCTGCCGGATCCAGCATACCCTTGTCGTAATTCGGGCTGCAGAATCGGGCGTAATACCAGGACGACTCCATAAAGGTGTCGAAGGTGTCGGTTTCCCGTGTTGCCGGCTGGCCTTCGAAAGAGGTTTTTGCCCATTCGGGATCGGCCTTGAGGGGCGATAGTACGCCGTCCATCTCAACGTTTTCTGGCAGGCGAACCGGTAGCTGATCATCCGGAACAGGGCGCTGAGTACCGTCTTCCATTGTCATCATTGGAATGGGGGCGCCCCAGTAACGCTGACGCGATACGCCCCAGTCACGAAGGCGATAGTTTACAGTGCGCTTGCCAATGCCGGTGCTTTCCAGATGGTCTGCAATAGCTTCAAAGGCTTCGTCGCTGGTCATGCCGGTATATTTGCCGGAAGACACCAGTACCCCTTTGCCAGTGAAGGCCTGCTCTTGCACGTCAATCTCGCAACCATCACTGGCAGCAATAACCTGTTTCACGGGCAGGCGATACTTGAGCGCAAATTCGTGGTCGCGGTCATCATGGCCAGGTACAGCCATCAACGCACCGGTTCCATAGTCAGTGAGTACAAAATTCGCGATCCAGACAGGAATCTCTTCCAGTGTGAGCGGGTTTATAGCTTTGAACCCGGTATCCACACCTTTCTTTTCCATAGTGGCCATATCAGCTTCGGCCACCTTGCTGTTACGGCACTCTTCTACAAACGCAGCGACATCCTGATGGCGTTCAGCTGCGGCTTTGGCCAGAGGGTGTTCGGCGGCCACAGCCATATAGCTCACGCCCATAAGTGTGTCCGGGCGAGTGGTATAAACCGTGAGACCTTCGTCGCTGTCTTTCAGGGGGAATGTCAGCTCTGTGCCGACAGACTTTCCGATCCAGTTGCGCTGCATGGTTTTGACCTGCTCCGGCCAGCCATCCAGATCATCCATGTCGTTCAGTAGTTCTTCAGCGTAATCGGTGATGCGAATAAACCACTGGGGAATTTTTTTCTGCTCAACCAGCGCACCTGAACGCCACCCGCGACCATCGACAACCTGTTCGTTGGCCAGAACGGTCTGGTCGACGGGATCCCAGTTCACAGTGGACATTTTCTTGTAAACCAGGCCTTTTTCATAAAGGCGCGCAAAAAACCACTGCTCCCAACGGTAGTAATCCGGTTTGCATGTAGCCAGTTCACGGCTCCAGTCATATCCGAACCCCAGCTGTTTGAGCTGGTTTTTCATATACTCGATGTTGGCGTAAGTCCACTTGGCGGGAGCGGTCTTGTTGGCAATGGCGGCATTCTCGGCAGGCAGGCCAAACGCATCCCAGCCCATGGGCTGCATAACGTTTTTTCCCTGCATACGCTGGTAGCGGGAAATGACATCGCCAATGGTGTAGTTCCTGACGTGCCCCATATGGAGCTTGCCGCTGGGGTAGGGGAACATGGACAGGCAGTAGTATTTCGGCTTACCCGGTTCTTCCCTTACTTCAAAGGTTTTGTTCTCTTCCCAGAAGGTGCGCGCATTGAGTTCTACGTCACGGGGATTGTACTGCTCGTCCATACCTGCCATTACCAAAGTTACCCTGTATAAAAGTGATGTGCGGAGCGGCCGGACATTCTAACGCACAGAAGGCATAACAGGTAGTCCGGCTCTTCGGTGCAAGAGTATGAGGCTACCACTGTCGCTACATGCTTGTCCGGCCGCAGTTGATGGCCCACAATGAAGTAACGGCATACATAAAAGGAAAATGCGATGACGGCTCAGGAAAAAGACCATCTCTCCGGAAAGGCTCTTGAGGCATACGACCGCATGCTTGAGCAGGTGCAGAGTCGCCTGCGGACAGCTCAGGAAACTACCCTTGAAACCCTGGAAGAGGAGGTTGATAAGGCGATAGAAGTAGAGCAGGAACTCGAGGAAATGACCCGGGACGAAATCAGTCTCCTTGGTACATACCTGCAGAGGGATCTGGAACATCTCATTCACTTTGTGGACGAAACCGGTGAAGGGCTTGCTGAATGGCTTCAGCTTGATATTTCACTGTTGGAAAACCGCCTTACCGAACGCCTGTTGTCAGTGGCTGATCAGACCATGGTGGATACGCTGGCGCTGCGGCAGAAACTCGAAAGCCATGACGCCGGGAAGTACATAGCGGGTGAAGTTGCGACGGCGGGTATGTTCCAGTGCCTGAACTGTAAGCACATGCTTTGCCTGACATCTACCAGTCACCTGGAACCGTGTGAAGCCTGCGGCTCGAAATATTTCAAACGCGTAACCAGCCGGTGGCCACGAAAAGAGAGCTGAGTTTATCTGCCGGCAAGCAAGGACTCGGGGCGGCCGAGGATGGAAGGACTAGTCAAAACCGTGCGGAGCCATGGATGGCGGAGCCGAGCCTACAAGGACGTACTTGCGGCGTGTTTTGACTAGTCCTTCCATCCTTGGTCGCGTGCACCAAAAGTCCGCAGACAATTCAGTTTTTTGGAATAACCCGCTCGCGAACAAATACGATCAGAATCAAGGCCAGTGTCAAAACCGGCCAGGAAGCCGTCATCATATAAGGTGTACTGCCGCTAGCCTTGAACACCTCGCCCGTAAGCACAGCGCGTTCGAACTGTGGAATACTGGAGGTGATCCGCCCTTTGTTATCAATGATCGCCGTCACCCCGTTATTCGTACCACGAATCATATAGCGTCCGGTTTCCAGCGCCCGCATGCGGGCAATCTGCAGATGCTGCAGTGGTCCTACAGAATCTCCGAACCAGCCATCGTTACTGATCGTCAGCAGTAAATCCGAATTAACTGCGTTACGAGCAAGAAAGTCCGGATAGGCCACTTCATAGCAGATGAAAGGCATCACCCGGGCGCCATTGGCGATTAACGGTCCTTGATTCTCGGGACCACGGGTAAAGCTCGACATGGGCAAATCAAAGAAACCGATCAGCCCCCGCAGAACACCTTCAAGCGGGACATACTCCCCGAAAGGCACCAGTTTCTGCTTGTGATATATACCCTCTCCATTGCCAATGGCCGTAATACTGTTGTGATACGTAAAGTTGCCGGTTCGTGCGCTTACACCGTACCAGGGAATACCTGTGATCAGGGTGCTGTCTTTCCCGAGGTTTTCCTTGATGTGATCAATTATTTTCCCTGCCTGGTCCTGTGGGATGGGAATGGCGGTTTCGGGCCAGAGAATAAGATCGGTATCCCAATAAGGTTCAGTCATGCCCAGATAAGCCACAATCTGATCTTTCAGGAACTCCGGGTCCCATTTGACAAGCTGCGGGATGTTGCCCTGCATGGCCGCAACTGACGTAGGTTCGGTGCTTAGATCTGTCCAGTCGACGCGGTTCAATGCCGGAGCGGCAAGCCAGGGGGTCAGAGTCGCTATTACCAGGATTCCGGCGCTGACATGCCGGTGCCGCGCGACAAGCCAGCCAACTGCAAAGATTGCAGCGCCGGTGGCGGCCACCCAAAAGGTGAGGCCATGAACTCCGATAACCGGCGCGAGACCTGCCAGGGGACCGTCGGTATGGGCTGTTCCCAGATACAGCCAGGGGAAACCGGTCAGTAGCCAGCCTCGCAGCCAGTCTCCGAGAATCCAGATGGCGGGGAAGAGAATGAGTCTCCGTACAGCGCTGTTTTTCGCCAGTTTGCCCCAGAACCAGAATGCGATAGCAGGGAACAGTGCCAGCCCGGCTACGAACGCCGCAGTGAGTAGTACCGAAACCGGGATGGTGGTATTTCCGAATTCGCTGATGCTGATATAAACCCAGCTTGCTCCCGAACCAAACAGGCCCAGCCCGGTCAGCCAGCCAGCGGCGAAGAGTCGTTTGGCGGCCAGGGGGATGGAGACCAGAAGAACAAGCAGTATGGAAACCGGGCCAAGCCACCAGAGATAAAACGGTGAAAAGGTGAGAGTCTGCAAGGCACCGGCAACCACAAGGGTTGCCGCGCCGGACCAGCGGTTGGAAAAAAATGAATGGGCCGGGGTAATAAGGGGCTTTGACTCGTCACTGCTCACTACGGGTTACCTGTAACAGGCGGATGACACGATTATCAGCATTGGCAATGGTAAAGCGCAAACCGCCGAATTCAATCGTCTCGCCTCGTCTGGGCAGGTGTCCGAACTCCTTGAGCACTACGCCGCCAATCGTGTCGAACTCTTCCTCATCCAGCCCGGTTTTGAAGAATTCATTGAAGTCGTCCACAGGTGTTACTGCTTTGACAGCGTAAGAACCGTCGCCGTGGGCCTTGATGTGGGTTTCTTCATTGAAATCGTGTTCATCCTCGATTTCTCCGACAATCTGCTCCAGCACATCCTCAATGGTTATCAGACCTGCCGTTCCGCCGTACTCATCCACAACGATTGCCATGTGATTACGGTTTTCCTTGAACTGCTTGAGTAGCTGGTTCAGGCGCTTGCTCTCGGGCACAAACGTTGGTGGGCGCAGAATCTCGCGAACATGAGACCAGTCCATATCGTTATTGAGTGCCAGCGGCAAAAGGTCTTTGGCGAGAAGGACGCCAATGACATCATCCTGGCTGTCGCCAATAACCGGGAACCGGCTGTGGGCAGACGAGATGACCTCATCAAGAAATTCTTTCGGATCCTGGGATGCCCGTACGGTGACCATCTGGGAGCGGGGGATCATGATTTCTTCCACCCGCATGTCCACCACCTGCATGGCACCTTCGATGATGCTCATTGCATCGCCATCGATAATGGCCTGGGATTCGGCATCCCGCAGTATCTCCAGCACGTCTTCGATAGACTCTGGCTCGTTGGAGAAGGCATGTGATATACGCTCCAGCCAGGACTTGTTGGGGCCCTGACTGCGACTCGACTGGTCGTCGCTCATGAGTCTTTTACCGTTTCCTCTGCTGTATAGGGGTTGCCGAGCCCAAACTGTGCCAGCAACCGGATTTCCAGGGCCTCCATGGCCTCTGCGTCTTCATCATCAATATGATCATAGCCCTGGAGGTGTAACATACCGTGCACCACCATGTGTGCCCAGTGTGTTGACGGTTCTTTATGTTGCTCCCTGGCCTCATCTTCGACCACCGGGGCACAAATAACGAGATCTCCTGCCAAAGGCATTGTTATACCGGCTGGGGCTTCAAATGGAAAGGACAACACATTGGTCGGTTTATCCTTTCCCCGGTACTGATGATTCAGCGCCTGGCTTTCATCAATGCCAACAATGCGGATGGTTACCTCGGATGGATCCGGCTCCAGCCAGGCTGACTGAGCCCAGGCCTGAAACAGGGATTCTGCAGGTACTCCGGGCCCTTCGAATACGTTCTGGAAATCAACCGTCAGTTCACTCACTTCCTGTGATCGCTCCCTTTTACGGTTGTTTCATCAAACGAGTCGTAGGCTTCCACTATCCGCTGGACCAGAGGATGCCGGACAACGTCTTTGGCCTCAAAACGGGTAAAACCAATGCCCGTAACCTTGTTGAGCACACCCGCTGCGTGTATCAGCCCGGAATTCTGGCCGCGCGGCAGATCCACCTGAGTGGTGTCGCCAGTAATTACTGCAGTGGAGCCAAAGCCAATTCGCGTCAGGAACATTTTCATCTGTTCACGGGTGGTATTCTGGCTTTCATCAAGAATAATAAACGAGTTGTTCAGGGTACGGCCGCGCATGAATGCCAGCGGTGCAATTTCAATCACGCTTTTCTCGATAAGCCGCGTGACATGATCAAATCCGAGCATTTCATAAAGTGCGTCGTACAGTGGCCGCAGATAAGGGTCCACCTTCTGGGCCAGATCCCCGGGCAGAAAACCCAGTTTTTCACCCGCTTCAACAGCCGGGCGAACCAGCAGGATCCGTTTTACCTGCTCGTCTTTCAGCGCTTCAACCGCGCAGGCCACCGCCAGCCAGGTTTTGCCCGTACCAGCAGGGCCAATGCCAAAGTTGATGTCGTGAGAGCGAATGCTGTGAACATACTTCTGCTGATTCGCACCGCGAGGTTTAGCGGTGAGCTTTGGGGTTTTGATAATCGTAACCGAGCCATCAAACGGAACATCTTCGGGAAGCCGCTCAAATCCGGTTTCCCTGATATACAGATGCACGGTGTCCGGCGAGATATCGTCAGTAGCTTCCGTTTCCCGATAGAGGTGCCGGATCACTTCCACTGCTGCGGCAACGTGCTCGGTCTGGCCTTCCACCCTGAAGTGATGGCCTCTTCGGCTGATTGATACCTGCAGGCGCCGTTCGACGTGCTTCAGGTTCTCATCAAACTGCCCGCAAAGCGTCGTCAACCTGCGTTGATCAATCGGGTGTAAGTCAAACTGTCTGGAATCGTTGGTGTTCAATATTACTCCGTTTCTTTTCAGCCGGTTTGCAGGCTTGAAGATTTATAGAATGGCGGGACCCGAGGCTCAGTGCAGCTTCGAGTCCACAGGCAAACCGCGCAAGGAATTTGCGTAGGCCTGAACAATCTCGACGTCTATGAAGTGCCCGATAATACCGGGATTCTCGTGCCGGAAATTAACAATCCGGTTATTTTCGGTGCGCCCGGAGTACTCCCCAGGGTCCTTCTTTGATAGTCCTGTTACCAGAATACGCTGAGTTGAACCCACCATCTTGCGGCTGATATCCATCACAGTCTGGTTGATCCGGTCCTGCAGGATTTTCAGGCGTTGTTTCTTGACTTCCATTTCAGTGTCGTCTGGTAAATCTGAGGCAGGCGTGCCGGGACGAGCGCTGTAAATAAAACTGAACGACATATCGAACCCGATATCGTTGATCAGTTTCATCGTGTCTTCAAAATCCTTCTCGGTTTCACCGGGGAAGCCAATGATGAAATCGGAGGAAAAACTGATATCCGGGCGAATCTTGCGCAAACGGCGCAGCTTGGATTTGTACTCCAGCGCTGTGTGGCCGCGTTTCATGGCCGCGAGAATACGATCAGAACCACTCTGCACTGGCAGGTGCAGGTGACTGACCAGCTCAGGTACCTGCTCATACACTTCAATCATCGCGTCGGTGAATTCAACCGGGTGCGAGGTGGTGTAGCGGATGCGATCGATGCCGTCGATAGTGGCTATCAGGGTGATCAGTTCCGCCAGGTCCATAAAATCGCCATCGTGGGTTTCGCCCCGGTAGGCGTTCACGTTCTGGCCCAGAAGATTGACTTCACGTACGCCCTGGCCCGCTAGGTGGGCGACCTCCGCGATTACATCGTCAGCTGGCCGGCTGACTTCCTCGCCGCGGGTGTAGGGCACCACGCAGAATGTGCAGTATTTGCTGCAGCCTTCCATGATAGAAACAAAGGCGGATGGGCCGTCTGCGCCCGGATCAGGCAGGTTGTCGAACTTTTCGATTTCCGGAAAGCTCACGTCTACAACGCCCACGCCGTTACCTTTTACGCGCACTTCGGTAATCATATCCGGCAGGCGGTGCAGAGTCTGGGGGCCGAAGACCATGTCAACATAAGGTGCCCGGTCGAGAATAGCCTGGCCTTCCTGGCTGGCAACACAGCCGCCGACACCGATAATCAGTTCCGGTTTCTTTGCTTTCAGTTTTTTCCAGCGTCCCAGCTGATGGAAGACTTTCTCCTGAGCTTTTTCGCGGATGGAGCAGGTGTTCAGCAACAGGATATCGGCGTCGTCCGGGGAGTCGGTCATTTCTACCGCTTCTCCGGTTTTAAGCAGGTCGGCCATACGGGATGAATCGTATTCATTCATCTGGCAACCGTGAGTCTTGATGAACAGCTTTTTGGCCATGGGTCTCAACATAACTGGATGTATTTGGCGTCTGGAGCCTTGGGCAGTCAGGACCGGACGCACTGAAAAGAAGAACTGCGCATTATAACGGCGTGATCATTCTGCAACCAGCACTGTCTCGGTAAACTGCCAGTTTTGCTGTGGTATGATGCGCGCTTTCTGATTATTTGTGCATGAATCAGTCGGCAAGGCTCTTTCCAAAACACGCTACGGGCACATCCATGTGCGCTTGTTTCGGGCCGTCCATGGCCCTCAACAGTTTTGGAAAGAGCCTTGCCAACTGCTTCCCGAACTTTTGAGCAAAGTCCAAAAGCCCATGACTCCAGAGCGTCTTGCCCGCATCAAGCAGGTTTTAAACACCCGCCAACCTGATCTGAGTGTCCTGACCGACCAGGTTCACAAACCGAGAAACCTCTCCGCCATACTGCGATCCTGCGACGCCTTCGGGCTTTCCAGTATGCATGTGGTATGGCCCAAAGAAGGTTTCCGCGCCTTTCGTAAAACCGCTGGTGGAAGCTTCAAATGGGTAACACCCCACACCCATCGCACTATGGATGACGCTATAATGAGCCTGAAAGGGCAGGGCCATAAACTCTACGCTGCACAGTTGTCTGACCGCGCCATCGACTACCGCTCCGCTGACTTCACCGTGCCCTGTACCATCGTCATGGGTAATGAAGTGGATGGTGTCAGCGCCGGTGCGGCTGAGCAGGCCGACGAACACATTGTCATCCCCATGATGGGCATGGTCGAATCCCTCAACGTCTCCGCCGCCTGCGCCATTATCCTCTCGGAAGCACAGAGGCAGCGAAAAGAAGCGGGGTTATTCAACTCCCGACGCATACCGGATGACGAATATAACCGCCTGTTGTTCAGCTGGTGTCAGCCCGTTGTAAAGCGCTACTGCGACGACCGCAACCTGCCATACCCGCCACTCGATCACGAAACCGGTGAACTGGTTGATGGGGTTGGCTGGATGCAGGATGTGAGGGAGCTAAGAGCAAACCGCCCGAGGTGGACCGATAAAAAACCGGAAGAGATAACCTAACCAGATACACCCCTCAGCCTGATCGGCCCGTGGTGTGGTGGCTCTTTTCTGCCGGAAAAAAATGTCTGAGCGCAGCGAGTTGCTTTTTCCAGAAGAAAAGAGCCACCGCGCCGCGGAGCCAGCCATCGAAGCGCCAGGCAAGTCAGGCCGATACATGGTTCCGAAGAATCAGTCCTCGCGACTCTCCAGATACCGCTCCAGCTGCTCCCGCAACGCCTTGGGCAAACGTGTAATCGTAAGTGCATCCTTATCCCGGTCGTAATACACAGCCTGATTTACCAGATCTGAAGAAAAGGAAACGCTCATGCCACCACCAGAGCCGGCAATACGTACCAGCTTCTTCACCTTCCGGTGATCCGGATGCAGGACACCGCTCTCCGGCAGTTCAGCCGACTTGCTTGCAAACTCCCGGAAGCGCTCTGGCTGATCCTCGTCCAGATAGCCAGACAAGGCCTCAATGGCAACCGGCTCGCCCAGAGCATGCTGTTCCTTACAGAATTCGTATGCCCGCGTACGAACTTCTCCCGCTTTTTCCGGTTCTGAAGACTTCGCAAATGCTTCCACCGCATCCAGGAAGGTCAGGGTTTCTTTCTCCACATCTACCTGGTTGGTAAAACCACACAGGCGGATAAACAGTTCGCCGGGCTCGCCAGTACCGCGGGCATGAACCAGAGTAAGGTAGTTCTCGGCTGCGTTGTCTCCCAACCAGTCATCCAGCTCAACCCGCATGGCAAGGTTCAGGCGTGACGTGCTCAGCACATCCGTTGTGTCCAAAGCCTGGTTGCCATCAAAGCGCAGAGCACCATCGCTTTCGAGAATCATTACATAAACAACATCCGAGTCCGCAAGCGCTTCATGAACAACCATAAGCTGTCCCTGAAACTCCTCCTGAGATCCAGTCAGCAATTCCTGCCATTGCCCGAACAACCGGTCAGTGAACGATGCAAAACTCTGTTTCTCCTCAAGGTAATCCTTCAGCCAGCCAGCAAACGGGCTTTCACCAATATCATCCGAAAATCGCCCATATTTTTTACCTGGCTTGCTGTTAAACAGCCGCTTCATCTGTTTGTGCAGGGCCTCGTAATCGCCACCCGGTTCCTGCAGCGATTCACCACTTTGGAGGCGAGCAGGCTGCCCCGGCTGATATTGACTGGAAAAAGCAGTGCGCAGGTGTTTGATGGCCATAAACAGAAATTTCCTGAATTAATAAGCAAAAAAGCCCCGAAGGAAACCTTCAGGGCCACAGATTTTGCCACGTACAACGATTACATTCACGACTAAAAGGGAGAATTACTGCATAGCCTGATAGCCGTGGGGCAGAAAAGACTCCCCGCCCCACGGCCTCCATCTAAACAGCCATGCCTGGTTCCCGGATTAAATTCTCTTATCGCGAACCAGTTCCTGCACCAGAGCAGCAGCAATATCGGATACCTCCTCCGTGTTATCAGCCGATACGGAAACGCTGGCCACATCAGTGCCGAGATTCACTGCAATCGCAATCAATCCATGAGCTGTCAGCAATTGGGCAGTACGACGGCGGTCGTCAGCGTTACCCGCATTGTCTTCGCTCAGGACCACTGCAGTCTTGCCCTGGTCAAAAAGTGCACGCTCCACCGCCAGTGCAAGGGCTGGAGCTTGCTTGCCGCAGCAGCCAATAATCGTCGGCTGCTGCGCCAGTCTGCGCTCGCGTTCTTCCGGAGCAACGGGTTCAAGGGTTGCTGCAGTATCTGCCAGGCTGTGGATCATACCGGCACCAACGGTTACGTTGGTCAGCCGATCAATCACGATAAAGCTGCCCGTGGCGTGGTTGCGCTGGTAGGCGTCAAATGCAATTGGCTGGCTCAGTGTAAGGTCACACAAACCGATTTCATTTACTTGCAGCAGGTCTGGGTTAGCGTTCTGCTCCAGAGTGTTTACGTCTGTCTGATAGTGGATTTTCCGAACTGTGCCCGATGTGAAGGTGGGGCCCAGTTTTATGTCATACAGCCGCCCGGTTTGCAGAGACGCATCAGCCATCCACACGATGTTGGCCTTGAAGCGGTTGCCCACTTCCGGCTCGTCTTCGGGCGTTACCAGCATATCGCCACGGCTGATGTCGATCTCGTCTGCCAGCGTCAGGGTTACTGCCTGGTCGATATAAGCTTCGTCCAGGTTGCCGTCAAACGTGACGATCTCTTTTACAGTACTGGTGCGCCGGGAGGGCAGGGCCATAACCTTGTCACCCGGACGAATCAAGCCAGAAGCGATGGTGCCGCAGAAACCACGGAAGTTCAGGTTTGGGCGGTTTACGTACTGAACCGGGAACCGGAAGTGTTCCAGATTCTTGTCTCTGCCCACTTCTACCGTTTCGAGTATCTCCATCAGCGGCAGGCCGTTAAACCACGGCATGTTCTTGCTGCGGTTGACCACGTTGTCACCTTCCAGTGCCGAGATCGGCACAAACCGGATGTCGTTCAACCCGAGTTTTGCGGCGAAGGCCAGGTACTCTTCCCTGATTTCGTTGAAGCGGTCTTCGCTGAAATCCACCAGGTCCATCTTGTTCACGGCTACTACGATGTGCCGGATGCCAAGCAGGGAAGCAATGTATGAATGTCGACGTGTCTGGGTAAGCACCCCGCGGCGTGCGTCGATCATCAGAATTGCAACCTGCGCGGTGGACGCACCAGTGGCCATGTTGCGGGTGTACTGCTCGTGCCCCGGGGTGTCGGCGATGATGAATTTGCGCTTGTCTGTGGAGAAATAGCGGTAAGCGACATCAATGGTAATGCCTTGTTCCCGCTCTGCCTGAAGGCCATCAACCAGCAAGGCCAGATCCAGTTTTTCGCCGGTAGTGCCCATTTTTGCACTGTCGGTTTTCAGGGTGGCCATGTGATCTTCGTAGATCATTTTTGTGTCATGCAGCAGGCGGCCGATCAGAGTGCTTTTGCCGTCGTCGACGCTGCCGCAGGTGAGTAAGCGCAGCAGCTCTTTGTTCTCGTGCTGTTTGAGATAGGCCTGGATGTCGTCGGCGATGAGATCAGATTGGTGTGACATATCAGAAGTACCCTTCCCGCTTTTTCTGTTCCATGGAGCCAGCAGAGTCGTGATCGATCACGCGGCCCTGGCGTTCTGAGCTGGTTGCCAGCAACATTTCCTGAATGATCTCTGGCAGAGTGTCCGCTTCAGATTCAATAGCTCCGGTCAGCGGGTAACATCCCAGGGTACGGAAACGGATGGATTTCATCATCGGCTTTTCACCCTCTTTCAGAGGCATGCGATCGTCATCCACCATGATGAGTGAGCCGTCCCGCTCTACCACCGGACGCACTGCAGAGTAATAAAGCGGAACGATTTCAATATTTTCAAGGTAGATATACTGCCAGATGTCCAGCTCAGTCCAGTTTGAGAGAGGGAAAACCCGAATACTCTCGCCTTTGTTTACCTTGCCGTTATAGGTGTTCCAGAGTTCCGGGCGCTGGTTTTTGGGATCCCAGCGGTGGTATTCGTCGCGGAAAGAGTAAACGCGCTCTTTGGCCCGGGATTTTTCTTCATCCCGGCGGGCACCACCGAAGGCCGCATCAAACCCGTGTTTATCCAGGGCTTGTTTGAGTGCCTGGGTTTTCATGATGTCTGTATGTTTTGCGCTGCCGTGGGAAAACGGGCCGATACCCTGTTCCACGCCGTCCTGATTAATGTGCACAATCAGATCCAGACCGTATTCCTTTATCTTGCGCTCCCGGAAATCGATCATGTCCCGGAATTTCCAGGTGGTATCCACGTGCATCAGAGGAAAAGGCAGTGTGCCTGGGTAGAAAGCCTTGCGGGCCAGGTGCAGCATGACGGCGGAATCTTTGCCGATGGAGTAGAGCATTACCGGGTTATCAAACTCGGCAGCCACTTCGCGAATGATGTGGATGCTTTCCGCTTCCAGTTGCTTCAGATGCGTGAGGTTGTATGTGGTCATGATAATCCGTGCCGCAGCGGGTCTTGATGGCGTGCAAATTTGAACGGCAATTATATCAGATGCAATACAGCTATAAGAAGTCTTGTGGTTAGAGTTTTGAGTTATAGCAATATAGCGCTCAAAGGGCGCGGCCAGAAGTGAGGTTGGGCCTGTTATACCAGCGGGTTTCAGGCGAAGTTGCGCGTATCGGCCAGAAGTTTGCGCACATACAGGTCTACGTAATCGAACCCGTTACCTTCAAAGTTCGCAAACTGTATGCCTAGCTGAAACTCGTCTCTTGCCATTCTTCGCAGGTGAATGATGTTCCCGTTGGCTAAAATCGATACTGGCTGGGCTGCGACGACCGGTACAGAGAACCTGGCCTTTACGGTAAGCCAGTTTCCCGGTGCGGGGGCTTTCAGGTCGGGTATTAGCTGGCCTGCCGTCGCCTGATTGCAGCGAACCATCACGCCTGTCCGGGAAAGGTTTGAAATTTTGCAGGTGAGTTGGCCGCCATCTGGCATCTCAATGGTGATGTCGCTCTCGATATCCACACGTTGCTGGTTGCGCAGGTTTGGTTTAATTGTGGCTGTTTTCATGGGCACTCTTAATAAGCTCTGTGTAAGTAGTCATTCTTCATAAGCGCCCGTTACAGTTTTTTTATGGTCCCGGTTGCGCATGTTCAGGCGTAAAAAATGTTTCAGAACAAGGTGTAACCGCCAAAAAGTGTAGTTGTTTGTTTTCTGATCAGCAACTTTTGTGTCGTACATTGTTGCGGATTTATTATATTTTTCTGAACAAGGCTTCACAATTTCGGATCAAGGCGGAAACATTCAGGTGCCGGGGTGCTCCGGCTTTTGCTGCAGAAAGGGGGTCGACTGGTGTAAAATTCTGCCTCCATTCATTCGGTTGCTCCCGCCGGGCGCCAGGAATCCTGAAAGGTTATATGACAGAAAAGACCGAGAACACAGTGGCTGGCAACGGCAAAGTTGGTTTCATCAGTCTGGGCTGCCCCAAAGCTCTGGTTGATTCCGAGCGCATTCTGACCCAGTTGCGGCTGGATGGTTACGATGTTGTTCCTACATACAATGATGCAGATATTGTTGTGGTGAACACCTGTGGCTTCATTGATGCGGCGAAGCAGGAATCCCTGGATGCCATAGGCGAAGCGATTAACGAAAATGGCAAAGTGATCGTCACCGGTTGCATGGGTGTAGAAGCTGACAAAATCCGGGAAACCCATCCTGGCGTATTGGCTGTTTCCGGCCCTCACGCCTATGAAGAAGTGGTTGGTGCCGTACATCAGTTTGTTCCGCAAACCCGCGAGCACGATCCGTTTACAGACCTGGTTCCGCCGCAGGGCATCAAATTGACGCCCCGGCATTACGCTTATCTCAAGATTTCTGAAGGCTGCAATCATCGTTGCACCTTCTGTATTATCCCCTCCATGCGTGGCGATCTGGTAAGCCGGCCTATTGGCGACGTTATGGACGAAGCCCAGCGTCTGGTTGATGCCGGAGTCAAAGAGTTACTGGTTATCTCGCAGGACACCTCGGCCTACGGTGTAGATACCAAATATCGCACCGGGTTCTGGCAGGGGCGCCCCCTGAAAACCAAAATGCAGTCACTTTGCGAAGCGCTGGGCGAGATGGGCGTCTGGGTACGTCTGCATTATGTGTATCCATACCCCCACGTGGACGACATTATTCCGCTGATGGCAGAAGGTAAAATTCTGCCATATCTGGACATTCCGTTTCAGCACGCCAGCCCGAAAGTGCTGAAAGCCATGAAGCGCCCGGCCCACGACAGCAAAACACTGGACCGTATTCGCAAGTGGCGGGATATCTGTCCGGAGCTGACCATACGTTCCACATTCATTGTGGGCTTTCCGGGTGAAACCGAAGAAGACTTCCAGTATCTGCTGGACTGGCTGGATGAGGCTCAGTTGGATCGGGTGGGTGCCTTTACCTACAGTGCGGTTGAGGGTGCCAAGGCCAATGAGATTGAAGGCGCCGTGCCGGAGGAAGTCAAAGAAGAACGTCTCGCCCGGTTTATGGAGAAACAAGCCCATATCTCAGCCGCTCGTTTGCAGGCAAAAATTGGCACAACGATTGATGTGTTGATTGACGAAGTGGACGAGGAGGGGGCCATTGGTCGCTCCAAGGCTGATGCGCCAGAAATCGATGGTATGGTATATCTGAACGATGTCACGGGTCTTGAGCCAGGGCAGATGGTGCAGGCCGTGGTGGAGCATGCGGACGAGCATGACCTCTGGGCCCGTCTGGCCTGAGTCTTGCCCTGATACTGGCTCTGAAGGAAAAAAGGATCGCCCCCGGTAACCGGTGGCGATCCTTTCTGTTTCTGGGCAATCAGTCCTTGTTGATACGTTGGATCACTTCGGCGTAGAAGTCGTCGAACTGCTGGAACTCCAGGCTGTCCTGGCCGCAGCAGCGGATTTCTCCGGATTCAATGTCGTAGATCCAGCCGTGGATCTGGATTTTCCGGGTGGCCAGCTTGGCGGCCACTACCGGGTGGGTGCGCAGGTGCTGCACCTGCTGCAGTACATTTTCCTCGATGGCCTCATCCATGTGCTGGTGGTCCAGACAGACGCCGGTGGCTATGTCGTGCCGTTCCCGTACGATTTCCATGGCTGAGCGGCAGTGCCCCAGCCACTCCCGGACATGGGGCAGGCCATCCAGGGCTGACATATCCAGGGCACCTTTGATGGCGCCGCAGTCCGTGTGTCCGCAGATAATGATATGGCGCACCTTCAGCACCGCAACCGCATACTCGATGGAAGCGGTCATGCCGCCGGTATCATTGCTATGTGGCGGTATGATGTTGCCCGCATTACGGCAGATGAACAGATCTCCGGGGTGGGAGCCGGTCACCAGGTTCGGATCTATCCGTGAGTCCGAGCAGGTGACAAACAGCACATCCGGATTCTGGCTGTCGGCCAGTGACCGGAACAGATCCTTGCGGCTGGGGTAGATGTCGCTGCGGAATTTCAGTACACCCTGAACAATATGATCCATGTCCGCTCCCGTTATTCGCTGATTTCGATCAGGACTTCACCGGGAGTCACCCGGTCGCCCTTGGCCACATACACGGCGCGCACGGTGCCGGTAATGCTGGTGTGTACTTCCGTTTCCATTTTCATGGCCTCGGTGATCATGACAGCCTGACCGGCAGCGACTTCGTCGCCCTCGCTGACCAGCACGTCCACCACAGAACCGGGCATGGCCGGTGTGATATGTCCGGGCTCGGTGGCCCGCTTGCGGCCGCTGCTGCCTTCGGTGATAAATTCGTTCAGGGGTTCAAACACCACTTCTTCAGGCATGCCGTCCAGTGACAGGTACAGCTTGCGTTTTCCTGCACCGGCGTCTCCCGCTCCGGTGACCGCCACTTCGTAGGTTTCCCCGTGCACATCAATGCGGAATTCGCTGGCTACAGCGGTGGTCATCTGGCCCTTGCGACCCTGGTCTGGCGGCAGCAGGGGTTCCGGTGTCAGGGTGCCGTCCTGGCGTTGCTGCAGGAATTCCCGGCCCAGATCCGGGAACATGGCGTAGGTGAGGACGTCTTCCTCATTTTGCGCGAGGCTGCCGATTTCCTCCCGGAGCCGGTTCAGTTCCGGCTCCAGCTGATCCGCCGGACGACCTTCGTCGACGGTTTCGCTGCCAATGGCCTGCCTCCGAACTTCGCTGTTAACCTCCGCTGGTGGTTTGCCATAGCCCCCCTGAAGGTAGCGTTTCACCTCATTGGTGATGGTTTTGTACCTTTGCCCGGCCAGGACGTTATAGACCGCCTGAGTGCCCACGATCTGGGATGTGGGCGTTACCAGGGGCGGGAAGCCCAGGTCTTCGCGAACCCGGGGAATTTCCTCGAACACTTCCCGGATGCGGTCCAGGGCGTTCTGTTCCCTGAGCTGGTTGGCCAGGTTGGACATCATGCCGCCGGGCACCTGGTTGATCTGTACCGAGACATCTTCCCGGGTAAATTCGCTTTCGAACTGGTGGTATTTTTTCCGGACTTCCCGGAAATAGTCGGCAATCTCGGCCAGCAGATTCAGGTCCAGCCCGGTGTCATTGCCGGTGCCCCTGAGGGCGGCCACCAGGGATTCGGTGGCGGGGTGGCTGGTGCCGGAGGCAAAGGAGGAAATGGCGGTATCTATGCGGTCGGCTCCGGCTTCTATGGCCTTGAGCTGACACATGGGGGCCAGGCCGGAAGTGGAATGGCTGTGTACCACCAGCGGCAGGTCCACGGCGGATTTGATGGCCTGCACCAGTTCAAAGGTGGCATAGGGTGTGAGCAGGCCGGCCATGTCCTTGATGGCAATGGAATCTGCCCCCATGGCCTGCAGGTCCCGGGCCTGGCGTACAAACAGCTCCGGAGTATGTACCGGGCTGGTGGTGTAGCAGATGGTCCCCTGGGCGTGCTTGCCGGCCTTTTTTACCGCGTTCATGGCGGTTTCGAGATTGCGCAGGTCGTTGAGGGCGTCAAACACCCGGAATACATCAATGCCATTGTCGGCTGCCTTCTGGACGAAGGCTTCCACCACATCATCGGCATAGTGCCGGTAGCCCAACAGGTTCTGGCCCCGCAGCAGCATCTGCAGCCGGGTGTTGGGCAGTGCCTTGCGCAGCTGGCGCAACCGGTCCCAGGGATCCTCCTTGAGGAAGCGCACGCAGGCGTCAAAGGTGGCGCCGCCCCAGACTTCCAGGGACCAGTAGCCCACCTGATCCAGCTTGTCGCAGATGGGCAGCATGTCTTCGGTACGCATGCGGGTGGCGATCAGGGACTGATGGGCATCCCGCAGGATGACATCGGTAACTTCGATTTTCTTGGTGGTGTTCATGGGTGTTCCTCCTGCTTACCAGCCGGCATGGGCGGCTATGGTGGCGGCAATGGCCAGGGCGATCTCGCTGGGATGGCGCTTGGTTGAATAGTTCAGCAGTTCCGGATGGGAGGGCACGAAGCTGGTATCGAACTTGCCGCGGATAAAGTCCGGATGTTCCAGTATCTGCTGGTAATAACTGGCGGTGGTGCGGATGCCGTGCAGGCGCATGTCATCCAGGGCTCTCCGGCTGCGGGCAATGACTTCTTCCCAGGTCAGGGCCCAGACCACCAGTTTCAGGCACATGGAATCGTAGTAGGGGGGGATTTCGTAGCCGGTGTAGATGGCGGTATCCACCCGCACCCCGGGGCCGCCGGGGGCATAGTAATGAGTAATGCGTCCGAAACTGGGCAGAAAGTCGTTTTTCGGATCTTCCGCGTTGATGCGGAACTGCAGGGCATAGCCCCGGAACTGTATGTCTTCCTGGCGGTAGCTCAGGGGCAGGCCGGAGGCAATGCGCAGCTGTTCCCGGACAATGTCCACGCCGGTGATGGCTTCGGTGATGGTGTGTTCCACCTGTACCCGGGTGTTCATTTCCATAAAGTAGACTTCGTTGCCGGACAGCAGGAATTCCACGGTACCGGCATTCTCATAGCCAACCGCCTTTGCTGCCCGCACCGCCAGGTCGCCAATGTACTGGCGCTGTTCCGGAGTCAGTTGCGGGCTGGGGGCAATCTCGATCAGCTTCTGGTTGCGACGCTGTATGGAGCAGTCGCGCTCGAATAGATGGATGGCGTTGCCCTGGCTGTCTGCCAGTATCTGTACCTCGATGTGCCGAGGGTTCACGATGCACTTCTCCATAAATACTTCGGCCGAGCCGAAGGCTTTGGTAGCCTCGGAAATCACTCGTGGGTACTGGGCCTTCAGTTCTTGAGGTGTGTCACAGCGACGGATGCCGCGGCCTCCACCTCCGGATGTTGCCTTGACCATTACCGGATAGCCGATATCGTTTGCCAGCTTAAGGGCATCTTCAAGGCTGTCCAGATTGCCGTCGGAACCGGGAGTGACAGGGATGCCGGCTGTGCGCATGCTATTGCGGGCCTGGGTTTTGTCGCCCATTCCGTGGATTACGCTGGATTTCGGGCCGATAAAGGTTACGCCTTTCTGTTCACACAGACGGGCGAAGCTGGCGTTTTCCGATAAGAAACCGTAGCCGGGGTGAATGGCGTCGCAGCCGGTTTCTACAGCCAGGTTCACAATGCGAGCCGGGTCGAGATAGCCGGCCAAAGGGTCTTCGCCCAGGGAGTAGGATTCGTCAGCCCGCTTGACATGCAGTCCATAGCGATCCGGTTCGGTGTATATGGCCACCGAGCGTATCCCCATCTCTGCGCAGGCCCGCACGATGCGGACGGCAATTTCGCCGCGGTTGGCGATTAACACTTTCTTCAGCATGGGGGATTCCTCGTTTCGTCGTCCCGAATGAAGGTGTTGAAAAGGTTAGCGGGATAGATCTTTTTCGGAAAATTGATATTATTTTGTTTATCTATAAGTAATATCTTATGAATAAAAACAGGAAGGAATGCTATGCCCCTGAGTATCCAGAAACTGGCCAGTCGCCTGACGTTCAGACAGCTTCAGGTGTTCAAGGCTGTTAATGATCTGAAAAGCTACAGCAAGGCAGGGGAGATGCTTGGGCTGACCCAGCCGGCCGTTAGCAGTCAGGTACGCCACCTTGAGCAGGCTCTGGGTCTGCCGATGTTTGAGTATGTCGGGCGTAAGCTCTATTGCACTGCAGCGGGCGAGGAAATGGCAGCTTGTGTGCGTTCGGTGTTCCGTGAGCTGGAGCGGGTACAAAACAGTCTGGCTGCGCTGGAGGGGCAAGTGGCAGGGGAGTTAAGGCTGGTGGCGGTTAATACCGCTCAGTATGTGGTGCCCTATATGCTAAGCGCTTTTCTGCAACTGAACCCTCAGGTGACAGTGTCAGTGGCGGTTGTTAACCGGGCGGCGGCTCTCCAGCGACTGAATGATAACGAAGATGACCTGGTGATTATGGGTATGGTTCCGGCGGAACGGCCTCTGGCTTCGCTGCCATTTCTGGATAACGAGCTGGTCCCGGTAGTACCCAGTGGCCACCCGTTACTCCAGCAGCAGAATGTGACCGCTCAGGAGTTTCTGGATAGTGGGTTGTTGGTACGGGAAAGCGGTTCAGGTAGTCGGCTGGCTCTGGAGCTGCATTGCCAGGATCAGCGCTTACGGGCAAAGCCGGGCATTGAGCTGGGCTCTAATGACGCTCTGAAGCATGCGGTTCTGGCAGGGCTGGGCGTGGCCGTTTTGCCAAAGCTGGGGGTGGCGTCGGAGCTCGCTTTGGGCAGCTTGCACATCCTGGATATCAAGGGGTTTCCGCTGAGAAGGAGCTGGTGTGTAGTCTACCCGCAGGCTCGGCACCCTACGCCGGCCATGCGGGCATTTATTGATTACGTTCAGCAGAACATCCGTCAGTTTGAGACGATGTTCCTTAACCCTTGAGCTTTTTCAGCAGAATTTCGTTGAAAAGCTTCGGATTGCCTTGCCCTTTAGAAGCCTTCATCAAAGGCCCCATAAAGCCGCCAAGCATCTTCTTCTGCTTTTTCGGATCGGTTTCCTGCTGATACTGCGTTACCTGGTCAGGCATGTTTGCCAGAACCTCATCAACCATCTGTTCCAGTGCGCCAGTATCCGAAACCTGTTTCAGGCCTTGTGATTCGATGATGGCATCGGCATTGTCGCCTTCGCCACTCCAGAGTACTTCGAATACCTTTTTTGCACCGGATGACGAAACGGTGTTATCAGCAATGCGCGTAACCAGCTGGCCCAGCTGTGTACCGGTAATAGGTGCCTGAGTGACCGTTTTATCTTCCGCGTTGAGACGGGCAGAGAATTCGCCCAGCACCCAGTTCGCCGCCAGTTTCGGGTCTTTGCCGTGGCTGGCGGTTTCTTCGAAAAAGCCTGCAAGCCGGGCGTCCGCACTAAGCAGACCAGCGTCGTAATCATTCAGGCCAAACTGCTCTTTGAAGCGGGCTTTGCGGTCGTCTGGCAGTTCTGGCAGCAGTATGCGGGCACTTTCAATAAAAGAGTCGTCTATCTCAACTGGCAGCAGGTCCGGGCAGGGGAAGTAGCGGTAATCGTTGGCTTCTTCCTTGCTGCGCATAGAGCGTGATTCATCACGATCGCCATTGTAAAGGCGTGTTTCCTGGATGATTCTGCCGCCGTCTTCCAGAATGTCCATCTGCCGTTCCACTTCGTGGGCGATGGCCTGCTCCATAAAGCGGAATGAGTTCAGGTTTTTGGTTTCGGTGCGGGTGCCAAGTTCGTCCGAGCCTTTGGGCTTGAGTGAAATGTTGACGTCAAAACGCAGGGAACCCTGGCTCATGTCACCGTCGCAAATGCCGATGGAGGATACCAGGCTGTGCAGTTTTTTGGCGAAGGCAACGGCCTCTTCCGCGCTGTTCATATCCGGCTCGGTAACAATTTCTATCAGCGGCGTGCCTGCACGGTTCAGGTCAATACCTGTCATGCCATGGAAGTCTTCGTGCAGGGATTTGCCGGCGTCTTCTTCCAGGTGGGCGTGATGAATGCGTACACGCTTGCTGCGGCCATCGGCCAGGTCAATATCCACAAAGCCCGGGCCAACAATAGGGTGGTCCAGTTGTGTGGTCTGGTAGCCCTTGGGCAAATCCGGGTAGAAGTAGTTTTTACGGTCAAACACCGAGCGCCGGCCGATTTCCGCATTAACTGCCAGGCCGAACATTACTGCGTAACGGAAGGCCTGTTCATTTGGCACAGGCAAGGTGCCCGGCATGGCCAGATCAACTGCGCTGGCCTGCGTATTGGGTTCGGCACCAAAAGCGGTGCTGGAGCCGGAAAAAATCTTGGTTTTGGTGGCAAGCTGAACATGAATTTCCAGCCCGATCACAATATCCCATTGCATAAACGTTCTCCTGGTTCGGGCTTACTGGGGAAGCTTCTGGTGCCAGTCAGTGACTTGCTGGAACTGATGGGCTGCATTCAGCAGACGGGCTTCGTCAAAATAGTTGCCGATAATCTGCAGCCCGACCGGCAGTCCGTCCACAAAACCTGCCGGTACCGACATGGCAGGTACGCCAGCCAGGTTTACAGCGATAGTGAAAATATCTTCCAGATACATGGTTACCGGGTCGCTGGTTTTCTCGCCCTGCACAAATGCGGGTGAGGGTGATACCGGGCTCATCAGTACGTCCACGTCTTTGAACGCGGTGATGAAATCCTGCTGAATCAGCCGGCGCACTTTCTGGGCTTTCAGATAATAGGCGTCAAAGTAGCCAGCTGAGAGCGCATAAGTACCTACCAGAATACGGCGTTTTACCTCGCCGCCGAAGCCTTCGGCACGGGTGCGGGTGTAAAGATCGTTGAGATCCTGCGGGTCCTCACAGCGGTAGCCGTACCTTACCCCGTCAAAGCGCGACAGGTTGGCTGAGGCCTCGGCAGGCGCAATAACGTAATAAGCGGCAATAGCCAGCTTCGCATGGGGCAGCGACACTTCTTTCACGGTCGCGCCCAGCTTTTCGTATTCCTTGACGGCGTTGCGTACCTGTTCTTCCATCGCGGGGCTTAGCTGGTCTGAGAAGTATTCCTTTGGCAGCCCGATGCGCAGGCCTTTCAGGGGCTCGTTCAGAGTCGCAGTGTAATCCGGCACGGCGCGGTCAGCGGATGTGGAATCTTTCGGGTCAAATCCAGCCATTATATTCAGCATCAGAGCGTTGTCTTCCGCTGTGCGCGCCATGGTGCCGCCCTGATCAAGGCTGGAAGCAAAGGCGATCATGCCGTAGCGGGAAACTCTGCCATAGGTGGGCTTCAGCCCTGTGATACCGCACAGCGCTGCCGGCTGGCGAATAGAGCCCCCGGTGTCAGTAGCTGTGGCTGCCGGTACAAGGCGGGCAGCAATGGCTGCTGCGGAGCCGCCGGAGGAACCACCGGGAACGCGCTTTCCGCTGCCACTCAGGCCCCAGGGATTAGTCACCGGGCCATAGAAGCTGGATTCGTTGGATGAGCCCATGGCGAACTCGTCCATATTGGTTTTGCCCAGGCACACTGCGCCGGCTGCACGGAAATTGGCGGCTACTGTGGCGTCGTAAGGTGGGACAAAATTGGCCAGCATCTTCGAACCGGCGGTGGTGGTTACGCCGTTGGTGCAGAAAATATCCTTGTGGGCAAAAGGTACGCCGGTCCAGGGGCCGGCATTGCCGGCTGCACGCTGTTCGTCAGCGGATTTGGCATCGGCCATAGCCTGATCTTCGGTGACGGTGATGAAGCTGTTGTACTGGCTGTCTTCGGCCTTGATGCGATCGAGGAACTCACGGGTCAGTTCCACGCTTGAAATCTTGCCACCTTCCAGTTGTCGGGAAAGCTCTGCTACGGATTTGTTATGCATGTTCAATCCTGATGATGTGGTTCGTCAGATCACTCAATAACGCGGGGTACGAGATAGAGGCCATTTTCGGTAGCTGGTGCAATAGCCTGAAAAGCCTCGCGCTGATTGCTCTCGGTTACTTCATCCGGACGCAAGCGCTGAACCGCATCCAGCGGGTGAGCCAGCGGTTCGACGTTATCGGTATCGGCGGCAGTGAGCTGGTCAACCAGGCTGAGGATGTTGCCCAGGTCTTTCTCCAGTGCCGGTATCTGCTCTTCGTCGAGACGAATACGGGCCAGCACGGCGACTTTTTCAATGTCTTCGCGGGAAATGGTCACGTTGACTCCAAAGTATAAAACAGCGTTTTTATGAAGGCCGTTATGGTAACAGATTCACGGCTGTGCGGGAGAGTTGAGGGTGGAGGATACTTCAGTCTGTGTGTCAGTCATGAATCTCATGGAATCGGAGCTCATTCAATTGGCCGGGTATCATCCAGAAGGTCTTTGACTGCGGTGTCACTGCGCTCTTCACGTACTTGTCTCGATATATTGGTGTCCGGGCGAACATCCAGTATATCGTCTGCTGGGGGCGCGGAAGCCGGCGAAGCTGTAACTGTGCCAGTCTCCGTTCTTGAGGCTTTCGCAGGGGGTTTGGGCGCCTCCATTGTGGCCGGCGTTACTGGTGACTGGTCGAAACGCAGCCGGTAAATGGGCTCCGGTAAGGTAAAGCCCTGGGATTCCAGTGCATTCTTGGCGGCGCGAATGGAAAGGCTGCGGGCTTTGCCGTAGTCCGATTCGCGCTGGTCAATCCAGGCCAGAAATTTAATCAGTATGTTCGAGTCGCCAACGGAGTCGATGATTCCCTGGGGTTCGGGATACGCCAGTATCCAGTCCAGCCCCTGCAGCGCTGTCAGGCCAGTCTGGATAGCCTGAGCCGGATCGTCTGCAGCGTCTACGCCGAGAACAAAATCAAAGCGGCGCTGGGGGTTGCGACTGTAATTCAGAATAACAGCCCTGAAGACTGTCGAGTTGGGAATGCGCAAGTGGTTGCCGTCCAGTGTCATCAGCACGGTCGAGCGCGATGTCAGCCGGACGACAACGCCTTCGTATTCGTTGATAGCTACATGCTCCTGCGCACGAAAAGGCTGGCGGATACTCAGCATGATGCTGGAAATGTAATTTTCCATGGAATCTTTGACGGCAAAACTGATGGCCAGGCCCAATACGCCTGCGCCGCCCAGCAATGTGCCCATCAGTGCTGTGGCTCCGAGAATGTTCAGGGCAAGAAGCAAGCCTAAAAGCAAGGTTGTCAGCCTGACAGCATGCCCCGCCAGTTCCGCCAGGAACGGGTTTTCGGTTAACCGAGACCAGAGCTGGTTGTGGCTCGCCAGACGGTGTCCTGTGAAGGCCACTATGACAAAAACACTGAGTGCCACCAGCAATAGTGGCAGGGCTCTTACCCAGCCGTGTAAGGTATTTTGCAGGGAATCCCAGAGGGGGTTCAGGTTGTCTTGCAGGCCCAGGGTGCGCACGATCCTGTCATCAACTGCAATGGTGCCCTCCACTCGACCGGCAAGTTTCAGGGCCCGTTGCGCCTGGGATTCATTGGCAACTTGCCCTGTCAGCGATACCACGCCGCTGTCAACATTCACCTGCAGAGCCTCGAAGTGCGGAATCTGGTTAAAAATGCTGGAAATGCGCCCGGCGATCAGGACATCACTGTCAGATCCGGGGTTCAGGGAGATTGTGCCTGTTGGTTCGGACTCGTTCTGCTGGGCCTGAGTTGAGGTGGGAATCCCCGCAGAGACAATTAATACCAAAGCCAATAATAAATTGCAGGACATTGTTGTCCTGAAGGTGCGATGCGTCAGGCTGATTTCTGGTATTCTCAACTGGGGCCTCGATTTTGGCAGTTTGAGTTGGGTGGGCCGGAGATTTTCAGGTCGTCTTTTCAGCCATCTTTAATATGAAGCAAAGATCAATCCGTTGCCCGCGTCAACCTGCAGATTACCGCCTGGGGGATCATCATCCTGCAGGCGGATGAACAATTGTTCATGCAGGGGGCAATATCATTTACCTTTACAGCAGGCTGCGCCTTGCCTGAGCGGGGGGGCACTGCTAAAGTTGCCGCATCTTTCTGCAACCGCAACTCTCAGGTTGAAACTACACGAATGTTGATTAAAAGACTCCGAGGCTTATTCTCCAGCGACCTGTCCATCGATCTGGGCACCGCCAACACCCTTATTTTCGTGCGTGACCGCGGGATTGTGCTGAACGAGCCTTCCGTTGTAGCTATTCGTACCACCAACTCCCAGAAAATGGTTGCCGCCGTTGGCGCTGAAGCCAAACGCATGCTGGGCCGTACCCCTGGCAACATTACCGCTATCCGTCCGATGAAAGATGGCGTAATCGCTGATTTCGTTGTTACTGAGAAAATGCTTCAGCACTTTATTCACAAGGTGCATGAGAACAGCTTCATAACGCCGAGCCCAAGGGTGCTTGTATGCGTACCCAGCAAGTCCACACAGGTAGAACGCAAGGCCATCCGCGAATCGGCCCTTGGTGCCGGTGCACGGGAAGTGTTCCTGATTGAAGAGCCCATGGCCGCAGCCATTGGCGCTGGCTTGCCGGTTGAAGAAGCCAGCGGCTCAATGATTGTGGATGTCGGCGGCGGTACCTCCGAAATTGCGATTATTTCCCTTAACGGTATTGTGTACGCCGATTCGGTAAGGGTAGGTGGTGACAAATTCGACGAAGCTATTGTTACCTACGTGCGCCGTAATTACGGCAGCCTTATCGGTGAATCTACTGCCGAGCGCATCAAGCACGAAATCGGTTGTGCGTATGAGGGTCTGGAAATTCTCGAAATCGATGTGCGTGGACGTAACCTGGCCGAAGGTGTGCCGCGTGCGTTTACTCTCAACAGTGAAGAGATTCTGGACGCACTTCAGGAATCCCTTGCGCAGATAGTTCAGACCGTTAAAAGTGCGCTGGAGCAATCCCCTCCGGAACTGGCCTCGGATATTGCAGAGCGTGGCATTGTTCTGACCGGTGGCGGTGCACTGTTGCGTGGTCTGGACAAACTGATCAGCGAAGAAACCGGGCTGCCGGTGATTATCGCCGAGGATCCGCTGACTTGTGTAGCCCGTGGTGGTGGCAAGGCGCTGGAAGTCATTGACCGGGGCGGCATCGGAATGTTCTCTCCGGAGGGATAATCCTTTGGGGAGGGATCGTTATTAAAACCATTTTTGTCCAGGGGCCAATGCCCGGTCTTCGGCTCCTGCTGGTAATTATTGTATCGGCGACACTGATTGTTGCCGACCAGCATTACGACCGTCTCACGCCTGTACGAAGTACTCTGGCAACCGGCCTTACTCCTGTTTACTGGCTTGGCAATGCGCCTTATCAGTTCAGTGACTGGGTTGTCAGCCTGTTTACCACCCGCGAAGATGTGAAGCAGGAAAATGAAGACCTGAAAGCCCGCCTGCTCATTCTTGAGCGGAGGGCCCTCAAGTACGCCGCTCTGGCCTCTGAAAATAATGAACTCCGCCGTCTGATGAATTCCTCTGAGCTTCTCGATGACCGGGTTATCGTCAGCCAGGTGGTGAGTGTTTCGCCGGATCCGTATTCACACGAAATTATTATCAATAAAGGTCGCAGTGATGGCCTGCAGGTCGGGCAGGCCATACTGGATGCTCATGGTTTGATGGGGCAGGTAGTACAGACCAGTCAGGTGACCTCTCGTGTACTCCTTGTTTCCGACAGCAGTCATGCGGTTCCGGTTGAAGTGGTGCGAAACGGGCTGCGGGCCATTCTTCTGGGTACTGGAGATTCAGCGACGCTTGATCTGGTCCACGTGCCGGATACGGCTGATATCCGTGAAGGGGACCTGCTTGTCAGTTCGGGTCTTGGCGGGCGTTTTCCGAGAGGGTATCCGGTTGCCGAAGTCAGTCTGATCAATAAAGAGCCGGGAGAACCTTTTGTATCGATCCAGGCTACGCCCAAGGCACAGCTCAATCAAAGCCGCCTGGTACTCGTGGTTTTCCCTCCAAAGGATGGGGCTCCCGCACTTCCCGCTACCAATAATGACCAGGTTCCGGAGGGGCAGGGCTGATGTTATCTGTAATCAGTTACCCGGTGTTTGTGTTGTCAGTGCTTGTGTCGCTGGTGCTAAGCATCTCCCTGTTTCCTGTGGGCTGGTATGAGTTCCGGCCTGAATGGCTTGGCTTGATTGTGTTCTATTGGACGTTCCGGGCCCCGGCGCAGTTCGGCATTCTGTTTGCCTGGTGCCTCGGCTTGTTACTTGATGTACTTGAAGCTACGCCCTTGGGTGTCAATGCGCTGGCGATGGGACTTATCGCGTTTCTGGTTTTTACCATTCACCAGAGGCTGCGCATGTATCCCATGCCGCAACAGTGCGTTATGGTCTTTCTTCTGCTGGGTATCAATCAGATGCTGGTGCACTTCCTGAAACAGATGCTGGGAGGCGAAGATGCAGGTTTCAGTTATCTGTGGCCTGCACTGACCAGCGCCCTGGTATGGCCCTTGTTTTCCATTCTGATGGACAACATTAACAGGAAGATGGGATAGCCATGGGGTCTATTATTCTCGCCTCTGCCTCGCCCCGCCGCTCAGAGTTGCTTGAGCAGATTGGCGTTGAATTCTCCGTGCAGCCCGCTCATATCGATGAAACACCCCGATCTGCTGAGATGCCTGGTGATTACGTTGAACGTCTGGCCCGGGAGAAAGCGCTCGCGGTTGCTGTCGACTTCCCCGGCAAACTCGTTCTTGGTTCAGACACATCTGTGATACTGGAGAATGCCATTCTTGGCAAACCGGCTGATGAGCATGAAGCCAGATCCATCCTGGCTGAACTGTCTGGAACTACTCATCAGGTCATGACCGCCATTGCACTGGCGCAGGACGGGCACTGTGAATCTCGCCTGGTGACTACAGAGGTGAGCTTCCGTTCCCTGTCTCCGGCTGAAATTGCTGCCTACGTGGCCACGGGAGAGCCCATGGACAAAGCCGGAAGTTATGGAATTCAAGGCCTTGGTGGTATTTTTGTTCAAGAACTTAAAGGCAGTTACAGTGCGGTAGTGGGCCTGCCATTGCAGGAAACAGCTGTTTTACTGGCCAATGCAGGCTGCCCTGTATGGAAATACTGGCCAAGTAGTCGGGAGAGCCAATCATGAGCGAAGAAATCCTGATCAATGTAACGCCGGTTGAAACCCGGGTCGCGCTGGTTGAGAACGGTATGCTGCAGGAAGCCTATATTGAGCGTGCCAGCCGCAAGGGTATTGTCGGTAATATCTACAAAGGCAAGGTAGTGCGCGTGCTTCCCGGTATGGAGGCCGCATTTGTAGACATAGGCCTTGAGAGGGCAGCCTTTATCCATGCCTCCGATGTTGTCTCAAACCAGGCCGCCGCAACAGAGGCCGGTGACGGCCCGAAAACCGTTCCGGACATCCGTACCTTGCTGCGAGAAGGGCAGTCATTGGTGGTGCAGGTAACCAAGGATCCCATCGGAACAAAAGGTGCCCGACTTACTACCCAGCTTTCTATTCCATCCCGTTACCTGGTTTTCATGCCTGATGTCAGTCACGTAGGTATTTCCCAGCGAATTGAAGACGAGACTGAACGCAGTCGATTAAAAGCGCTCGTTGAGAAAGGCGCGGCAGCGCATGCTGATGTGCAGGGCGGATATATTATCCGCACGGCAGCTGAAGCCGCATCGGAAGAAGACCTGATGGCTGATATGAGCTACCTGCATCGCCTCAGTCAGTCCATACATGACCGGATTGATAAGGTTCAGGCACCTGCAGCTGTTTACAAGGATTTGCCTCTGTTTATCCGTACCATACGGGACCTCATACGGCCACAAACTGAAAAGGTGCGTATCGACAGCCGCGAAAGCCATCAGCGGGTTATGGAGTTTGTCGGAGAGTTTGTTACCGAGTTTGCCGACAAGGTGGAATATTATCCGGGTGAGCGGCCGATTTTCGACCTCTATTCAGTGGAAGATGAGATTCAGAGGGCGCTTAGCCGCAAGGTTCAGCTAAAGTCTGGTGGCTATGTGATCATCGATCAGACCGAAGCCATGACCACCATTGATATCAACACTGGCGCATTTGTGGGTCATCGTAACCTGGAAGAAACCATTTTCAAGACCAACCTGGAAGCGGCCCGGGCGATCAGTCGTCAGTTGAGGCTGCGTAATCTGGGCGGAATCATCATTATCGATTTTATAGATATGGAGGATGTCGAGCATCAGCGCCAGGTTCATCGCATGCTGGAAAAGATGCTCGAAAGGGACCACGCCAAAACCAAAATTACCGGTGTTTCAGAGCTGGGCCTCGTGGAAATGACCCGGAAGCGGACCACGGAGAGCCTTGGCCAGGTACTGTGTGAACCTTGCCCTATCTGTGATGGTCGGGGGTTTCTGAAAACCAGTGAGACAGTGTGTTTCGAGATTTTCCGGGAGATCCTCCGGGTTAACCGCGCCTACGATGCCGAAAACTATCTGGTGATGGCTTCCCAGAGCGTAGTTGACCGCCTGCTTGATGAGGAATCCGATAACGTAGCGGACCTTGAAACTTTTATAGCCAAGACTGTCCGTTTTCAGGTGGAGCCCTTTTATAGCCAGGAGCAGTACGATGTTGTTTTGCTATGATCCCGGAGCGGATTACCGGCGCAGGGTGTGACAGATAGCGATGCCCAGAATGCCCTCCACTGAACGCCCGCCTGTCCGTTTGATTGCGCTGTTTACCAGTGCTGTCTGGTGGTTGTTGGTGGTTGTTCTGGTGCTGTTTGCTCTTTATGCAGGGATTGGCCGACAGCTTACCCAGAATATCGACAGCTTCCGGGATGATCTTTCCCGTGAGCTTTCTGTCCGCCTGGGGCACGAAGTAAGCATTGGCAAACTCTCCTCTCGCTGGTTCTGGCTTGATCCATCTTTTACTGCACAAGATATAGACGTTACCAACCCTGATTCCGGGGTGCAGGTGTTGAGCCTGCAGCATTTGACCATTCGTTTCGATGCTTTGGCTTCGCTGATGCGTTTGCGGATTGTGTTTGAGGATTTTGAAGCCGAAGGCCTTGAGTTGACGGTGAATCAGCAGGACAGTGGCGACCTTGGCCTTCGGGGCGCTGACGTGCCGGCGTCACTGAACAACCGGTTCCGGAATTGGCTGGAAGTCGCCCGGAAATGGCTGTCAGACCCTTACATAAAAGTGACCCGCGTAAGCCTGGGAATCCGCGACAACCAGGGCCACATCCGACACCTCGACATCCCCCAGCTTGACCTGATCTACCACCAGGGCCTGTTCCGTGCGTCCGGGCGGGCCATGCAATCCGCGACAACGCAGCAGCTTGCCAGCTTCACTCTTGTAGGAAAGCACTTCTTCCGTGGTAATTTTACCGGTCAGTTGTACCTCGATGTGGATTCCGGGCGTTTGTTTGACGGGCTTGTCGATGAATACATGTGGCGGGACATTCGCGTAGAAGGGTTCGATCTGGGTGGTGAAGCCTGGCTTACCTTCAGCGAGGGCGCTTTACAGCAAGTCAGCGGAACGGTCAGAACGCCCTATCTTCAGCTGGGTGTTGGCGGAGAGTCTCTGGCACCGCTGGAGGATATCAGTGCGCGTTTTGGTTGGAGGCGACATCCAGATGTTATGGAAGTGTCGGCAGAGCCCGGGAACCAGTCGGAAACCATTGGTGAGTGGCACCTCAAACAGCTTTCCTGGGCCTGGAATGGTAATGAGGTCTCACCATTCAGCCTGAGGCTGCTGCCTGATCGGGATGGGATTACGATCACGGCTGACGCTTTGCCGTTGCGGCCGCTAAGGAGCTTGATTGGTGCGCTTCCGTTGCTGCCGCCGGTGGCAAGTGACGCGCTGGAACACTATCGGCCTTCCGGTTTCCTTGATGATTTGAAAGTCAGTGTTCCCGGAGCAGGCGAGAACAGTTTTGAGTTCTCTGGACAGCTCCGGGATGTCGGAGCTGCTGCCTATCAGGGGACTCCTGCAGTCAGCGGTGTGAATGGCTTCATCTATGTTGATCCGGGGGCTGGGTATGTTATCGCCCGGGCCGGAGAGGAGCCTGTTACTCTGGCCTTTCCAGAATTGTTTGGCAGTGTGTGGTCAATGCCCGGGCTTGATGCCAGCGTTGCCTGGAAGCTGGATGGGCCGGTAACCCGTGTGTATGCAGATGACATACGAATGAGCTTTAGCAATGGCAATGGCGAAGACACTCGCCTGACCGGCGCATTTGACCTGAAGCTTGATAACCAGGGTGAGGATAATCTCGGGCTTCGTATAGAAGTTGAGAATGGCGACGCCTCTATGTTGGGCGAGTTTGTTCCGGAAAAGATTGTAGATGGCGAATTGTACGAGTGGCTTACCACGGCAATCAAGGAAGCAGACATTACGTCGGGCGTGTTTTACGGCCATGGTCAGATAGGCAGAGATGCGCCTGCAGGATCTTTCGTTTCATCCATGTGGTACGAGTTCGGAAATGGCACGGTTCAGTACGATGAGCATTGGCCTGAAGTGACAGAAGCAAGGGGGAAAGTCTCCATACAGAACGGCGACACCCTGGTATCGCTTGAATCCGGAAAAACCGGTGGGCTGTTATTGAACCCTGGCACTGTCGCCGTTATTCCCGGTAATGAAGGGGCACTTGTCCGGGTGGATATCTCGGCTCTGGTGCCTGGCGATTCCATCGCGTTCTGGATGGCAAACAGTCCGTTTGGGGACATGGCCGGCCCTCAGGCTGCAAGCCTGAAATATGCGGGTGATTACCAGCTTGATCTGGGTATTGATTTGCCTCTTGCCGGCGCTGGCGATGTGGTGGTTGCCGCTGAAGTCAGTACATCGAATGGTTATATTGAGTATCCGGAAGCAGACCTGAGCTGGGACGAAATTTCCGGGTCAGTGGAGTACCACTCAGACAAGGGTTTTTCCGGAGAGCCCCTCGGAGCAAGGTTTCTTGGTGAGCCCGTCAAGGTCAGTTTCAGCCAGCCATCGTCAGGCAGTGCTTCCGGTGCAAACACGCTGACAATCCGGCAAGCCGGTTCGTTATCCGTACCCGGGGCGCTCCGGCAGGCAGGCTTGCTGGACCCCGATGTTGAGGCCCGCGGTGGGATGGACGAGGGCGGATATGGGCTGAAAGGCAGAATTGATTACTCTGCGGAGCTCAACGTAACGGCTGACACGGCATCGCAGATTATCGTTCGCTCTGACCTTGAAGGGCTGGCTATTGACTGGCCAGGCCCCTTTTCAAAGAAGGGGGCGGAAGCTGCTCCGCTGGTTGCGGAAATCAACCCCGAGGCAGCAAATGGGGTCGGCATAACGGGAAGCTGGGAAGATCGCGCGACTTTCGATCTGCTGCTCAAAAGCTCAGGTGTCGAGCTGACGTTCGGTAAGCTGTATCTTGGGGATCAGACGCTCACGGATATTCATCTTGAAGCGCTGGATCTGGGGGATCGCTGGATTGTCACGACCCGCTCTGAACGGGCTGCGGGCCGGATGGTATTCCCGGACGATGATCGCCCTGTGACCGCAGATTTTGACGTGCTGCGTCTCGTCCGGAATAACTCCAGTGTAAAAAGTACGCCAGAGTTGCTGACGATTGAACAACAGTTGGAAGCCTTCCGGGCTATGGATATCGTGAACTGGCCTGATATAGATATCGCCATTTCAGAACTGCAGCTTAATGAAGACAGCCTGGGGCGCTGGACGTTTCAGGTGCGTCCCGAGCCTGATCAACTTAATATCTCCGGGATTGAGGGGCGCCTGAAGTCTCTTACACTTCTGGGTGAAATGACCTGGAGCGTTGTAGACAACCGGGAAACCAGTCAGTTTTCAGGATCAGTTTCCGGCGGTGCTGTGGCGGATCTGGGTGAGTTGTTTGATACCGATATCCCGCTTTCCAATAAGCAGACAGACGTTCAGCTGGAGCTGGACTGGCCGGGGAGACCGGATGAGTTCGATATAGCGGAACTCAGTGGTGAAGTCAGTCTGCGGCTTGATGATGGCGTTATTCTGGAGCGAAACAACAGCGCTCAGGTTTTCCGGATATTCAACCTGCTCAATGCCGATACGCTCTGGCGCAGGCTGAAGCTGGATTTTTCCGATCTGTATGAACGCGGTGTTGCATTCGATGCGATTTCAGGTAAAGCCCGGCTGGACAGGGGGTTGCTGACTATGGAACCGGAGCTTCAGGTAGTGGGGCCATCGGGAGCGTTCAAGCTCAGTGGTTCCACAAGCCTCACAGACGGCGCGCTTGATATGCGTCTGGTGGTCGTTTTACCGCTGACCCAGAACCTGCCTCTGGCTGCGCTGCTGATGGGCGCCAGCGCGCCTATCGGGGGTGCGCTGTTCGTGCTGGACAAGGTGCTGGGTGACCCGTTGAGCAAATTGACCAGCGCTACCTACAATGTAACCGGCTCCTGGAACGAACCGGAAGTAGACCTTCGGCAGGTTTTTGATACCGGTAATTAGGCCCTGTCCAGAGCTGGGAAATCAGGCCTCAACTTCGTCAATGCGTTCTCGCAGGTAGCGGAACAGCTTGCGGGTCTGGCCGGTGTTCTTCTGTTTTTCTACATCCTTGCGGGCGTTGCGGACAAGGTTGCGTAAGTGTTGTATATCAGCACCAGGGCAGTAACTGAAGAACTCGCCCGCTACGGAATCACCTTCGGTAATCATGCGGTCACGCCAGCGTTCAGCCAGGTGATGGCGACGGGTATGTTCCACGCTTCCCGAGTCAAAGGCATCGATGGCTCTCTGTACAGCTTCAGGGTCATCTTCCTGCCGGATAATCTTGCCAATATACTGAAGGTGACGCCTCTTGGCCTCGTTCTGGCGAATCCTGCGGGACTCCTCGATAGCGTTTCTCAGAGTATCGCTGATGCTGAGTGTATCAAGCTGCTCATCGCTCAACTCCATCATGCGCTTGCCAATATTCTGGAGCGCGTGCATGTCTCGCTTGAGCTGGGATTTACTTGGCCCGGAATATTGCGGGGCTTCGTCTTGGTTGCTGTCGATCATTGTTCATTCCAGATTAGTCGGTTCAGGCGTAGAAGAGGGTGGCCAGGCCCAGAAAAGATGTAAAGCCAACCACATCTGTGACTGTTGTCAGTATAACGCTGCCGGCCAATGCCGGGTCGATATTGCGGGACTTCAGGAATAGCGGTAATACCGTGCCCACGAGTGCGGCCGCGACCAGGTTGATCATCAGGGCAGCGGCAATAATCCCACCGATGGTTACATCCTGAAACCAGATCATCGCGGCTGCAGCCACTAACGTGGCCCAGAGCACGCCGTTGAGCATGCTCGAAAGAAACTCCCGGTTCAGCAGCCAGCCCACGTTGGCGGAGCTGATCTGCCCCACAGCCATGCCCCTGATCACAAGGGTGAGTGTCTGGCTGCCTGCTATGCCTCCCATACTGGCAACGATTGGCATCAGTATGGCAAGGGCGACAACCTGGTCAATGGTGCCCTCAAACAGTCCTATCACCCCGGACGCAATAAAGGCGGTGACAAGATTGACTCCTAACCATACAGCCCTGCGTCTGGTGGTTTTCCAGACCGGAGCGAAGGTGTCCTCATCGTCATCCAGCCCGGCCATACTCATCAGTGAGTGGTCGGCATCCTCACGGATAACATCCACCACGTCATCGATGGTTATCCTGCCCAGCAACCGCCCCTCTGAGTTTACCACCGGAGCGGAAATAAGATCGTAGCGCTCGAAAAGGTGGGCCACTTTGGTGTCAGAAAGGGTGACCGGTATAGGTTCTATATCGGTATCCATGACTTCCCGCACCGTTGCGGTTTGATTGGATACCAGCATTTTTGTAATGGGGAGCATGCCGATAAACTCGTCGCGCCGGCTTACTACAATCAGGCTGTCAGTCATCGGGGGTAGCGCTCTGTGCCGGCGCAGGTATCGCAATACTACATCAATGCTCAGGTCGGGGCGCACGGTGATGGTGTCCGTGTTCATCAGGCCGCCGGCGGTGTCATCCGGGTAGGAAAGCACCTCTTCGACCCGTTGCCGGTCCTGTTCATCCATGGTGTCCAGAACTTCCTGGATCACCGTGTCCGGTAACTGTTGCAGAAGGTCGGCGAGATCGTCGGACTCGAAGTCCTCGATGATATCCGCCAGTTCCTGAGCGTTCAGCCGGCTCAGATATTCCGCACGAATGTCCTCATTAAGGTACTGGAGAACATCGCCTTCCAGCTGTTTATCTACCAGATTCCACAGCAGAGCACGTTGGCGCGGAGGAGAGGATTCGAGTAAGTGAGCGATATCGCTGGGGCTCAAGCCACCATTGAGGATGCGGGCGACCTGTTTCAGGGCACCACTGTCCAGCGCTTCACTCAGCGAGCGTAAACGTTGGCGGGCCTGGCTTTTTTCCAGAATATCGGACATGAATCACCTACGCACAGAAAACGCCTGTATTATAACGGAGTTAGCCTTTGCACGTGAGAAAGAGTTGCAGGGAAATGCTATGGAAAATGGCGAGCTATTCACCTTCCCCGAAGTAATCGTTTATCAGCGCGGTTAAGGCTTCAATGGCTTCCTGCTCTCCCGGGCCTTCGGCCACAAGCTCCACTTCAGTGCCTTTGCTGGCCGCGAGCATCATGACTTGCATGATATTTTTCGCATCTACCTCGCGGCCTTTGCCGCAGACTTTGACAGAACAATCGAAAGCCGATGCGGTGGCAACCAGTTTGGCGGTGGCCCGGGCATGCAGCCCAAGTTTATTGATAATAACAATCTGCTGACGTATCACTCTGGGTCAGACCTCTTTCCGGGCCTGCAGGTGCGGCAATTCGGTGTGACGCACCTGTGCGTTGCTGCTGTGCTCGCGGAAATACTTTCCCAACTGTTCGCACACGTACACCGAGCGATGCTGGCCGCCAGTGCATCCAATGGAAATGGTCATGTAACTGCGATTGCTGTCTGCAAAAGAAGGAATCCAGCTTTCGAGGAATGCAATAAGGTCGTTTACCATTTTATGACTTGCGGGTTCTTTTTCCAGAAACTCGATCACCGGCCCGTCAAGACCTGTAAATTTGCGCAGGCTGGTATCCCAATAGGGGTTCGGTAAACAGCGCACATCGAATACGTAATCAGAATCCAGCGGAACGCCGTGCTTGAAGCCGAACGACTGGAACAACAGGGCCAGTTCCTGGTCTTTGCGGCCCGCTACTCTCTGCTTCACCATATCCCGCAACTCGTACATCGAGAGCCCTTTGGTGTTGATGTAGAGATCCGCGAGCTTTGAAAGTGGCTCCAGCAGAGCTTTTTCGTTGTCAATAGCTTCTCTGAGAGAGGTTTTGTCATCGCTCAGAGGATGCTTTCGACGAGTGGCATGAAAGCGCTGCAGCAAGGACTGCTCATCGGCATCCAGGTATATGATTTCTACCTGAATATCAGCCTTGCGAAGTTTGCGGTAAATATCTTCGAAATTGGCCAGTTCGCCTGACAGGTTGCGGGCATCAATACTGACCGCCATCTTGTCGAGCCTTCCCGGCGCGCTCTGGTTAGCCGCCTCCCGGGTAAGAGGGAAAAGAAGCCCGATAGGCAGGTTATCGATGCAGTAATATCCCAGGTCTTCCAGTACGTGAAGAGCTGTACTCTTGCCGGAACCGGACCGGCCACTGACGATGATCAGCTTCATGGTGAAACAGCCTGTTGCCAGAGTGGGTATCAGCCGTTTTCGGCCGTCATGCGTTGGTAAAGTGTCTGAGCATCCTCACATTGCCTGAGGCTGTCGCAAAATGTGCTTTCATTGAATTTCTCTGCGAGCTGGCTCAGTAATTCCAGATGTTCGCTGGTGGCTTCCTTGGGCACAACAAGTGCAAACACGAGATCCACCGGTTGGTTGTCAATAGCATCAAACTCGACGGCTTCTTCCAGCGTTATCAGGACGCCAATTACATGTTCGAGCCCTTCCAGACGGCAGTGGGGGATGGCGATCCCCTGGCCGATTCCGGTGCTGCCCAGCCGTTCACGAGCGATCAGATTGTTGAAGATCTGGCTCTCGCCGAGTGAATCATTGTGCTGACGGATCTGCTCGGCAATGAACTCCAGAACCCGCTTTTTACTTGATGCGGGTACCTTGCACTGGGTCAGTTCCGGCGCAAGAATGTTGTCTATTGTCAGGGATGTGTCGCTCATGAATCGACCGTGCTTCCGTTAAAAAAAACTGCGACACGTTGTCCGCGCCGCAGTCTGATGAGATGACATGCCTGAAAACAGCCGCCTAGCGGGCGGTGTTCCCCTGCATCCTGTCTACACTCTTTTCTTTGTGCTTGAGAATCTGCCGGTCAAGCTTATCGATGAGTCCGTCGATAGCTGCGTACATATCCTCACTTTCCGCCTTTGCGTGAATCTCACCACCAACCACGTGGAGTGTTGCGTCCGCTATCTGACGAACCTTATCTACTTCCAGGGTCACCTGGCAGTTACTGATGTGGTCGAAGTGCCGCTCCAGTCGCTGAAACTTTTCAGACACATAATCCTTCAGGGCGGGAGTCAGTTCTACGTGATGGCCTGAAATATTAAGTTGCATAGACGTCTCCTGTTGTTATCCGTTCCGGCTCTGGGAGCCCGGCCTGGGTGCTGACACCTGTTATTGCGCCAGCGAAATTCTTGAGAACCCGTAAACAGTGCCTGGTTCAGACCAGACGCTTGCGTTCGTTCGAAGGCGGAATGTGCATCGCCTCACGATATTTTGCAACTGTGCGTCGCGCAACCTTGATTCCCTGTTCTCCAAGCATGGCTGCAATCTTGCTGTCACTCAACGGCTTTTTAGGTGTTTCTGCAGCAATTAACTTTTTGATCATGGCGCGAATCGCTGTTGAGGAACATTCGCCGCCCTCGTCGGTACTGACGTGGCTGGAGAAAAAGTACTTCAGTTCAAAGATGCCTCGCGGTGTATGCATGTATTTTTGTGTGGTTACACGGGAAATGGTGGATTCGTGCATTTCCACAACCTGGGCAATATCCGAGAGGATCAGTGGCTTCATTGCCTCCTCCCCATAATCCAGAAATCCCTGCTGATGCTCAACAATACGCGTGGCAACCTTCAGCAGAGTTTCGTTCCGGCTTTGCAGGCTTTTTATAAACCACTTGGCTTCCTGGAGCTGGTCGCGAAGATAGGTGTTATCCGCACTGCTGTCGGCCCGCCTTATTAGTGAAGCATAGCTGGCATTTACGCGTATGCGCGGAGCAATTTCAGGATTCAGCTCTACCCGCCAGCGGCCATTGTGCTTGCGAACGATGACATCGGGAATGACATAATCCGGCTCGGTCCGGTCTATGATGTCGCCGGGGCGCGGGTTGAGGCCGGTGATAAGGGTAAGCACGTCACGCAGCTGTTCTTCCTTGAGGCGGCTGCGGCGGAGCAGCTGGGCATAATCACGGTTGCCCAGCAGATTTATGTAATGGGTGATGACGAGTCGTGCCTGGGCAAGCCAGGGAGTTTCCGGTGGTAGCTGGTTGAGCTGGATCAGCAGACAGTCCTGAAGATCCCGGGCAAAAACTCCCGGTGGATCGAAGTGTTGCAGCCGGCGTAAAACGGCTTCTACTTCATCTATCTCAAGGGGGTCCTCATCTGTATCGTCGGTCAGGCCGGCATAGATGTCCTCAACAGGGCTGGTGAGGTACCCGCGCTCGTCCACTGCATCCATCAGGGCGTGAGCAATGGCCTGATCCCGTTCGTTCAAAGGTGTCAGGTTGAGCTGCCACTCCAGATGATCTCTCAGGGTTTCGGTTGGTGAGTTTCTGGTTTCGAAATCATGGTCGTTTTCGTCATCATTCCGTGCAGCGGGGGCAGGGGCCGACTGATAAACGTCTTCCCATGCGGTATCAACGGGCAGATCGTCGGGAAGTGTATCCGGGATTTCGTTTTCAGACTGCCAGTCCGGGCCGGTTTCGCTCTCATCCCAGTCGGAGGTGGGTGTATCAGCTGTCGCTTCAGCGGACATTTCGACGGCGGAACTATCCTGATTCTGATCACTGTCGGCTGAAGGCGATTCAATCTGCTCGTCATCTTCCGAATTTTCCAGCAGGGGATTGGATTCCAGGGCTTGCTGGATTTCCTGCTGGAGATCGAGAGTTGATAACTGCAGAAGCCTGATCGCCTGTTGCAGCTGGGGCGTCATTGTCAGGCTCTGACCCAGCTTTAATTGTAATGAGGCTTTCATAACCATCGCTCAGGATCCGTCACACTTACCTGCTCTGAATTTCTTGCATTGGCCAAAAAATCTATGTATGTCGGCTACTTGCCGCCCCTATAGATTACCCTAGCAAGTTCTTTGCCGAGTTTACTTGCTCCCGGTCAGCAAAACAATCGAAGGGACATGCTCCGGAGCGAAAACAGACCCTAAAGGCGAAATTCATTTCCAAGATACACTTCTTTAACTTGTTGATTGGCAAGTATGGTTTCGGAGTTTCCGGAAGCGATAATGTGGCCTCCGGAAACTATGTAAGCGTTCTCGCAGATATCCAGTGTTTCACGCACGTTGTGATCTGTGATCAGAACGCCTATGCCCTTGTCCCGGAGGTGGCGGATAATCTGTTTGATATCACTTACGGAAATGGGGTCTACCCCGGCAAACGGCTCGTCCAGAAGGATGAAAGCCGGTTCCATTGCCAGGGCGCGGGCAATTTCGACCCGGCGCCGTTCACCGCCGGAGAGTGCCATGCCCAGGCTGTCGCGGATATGGGTAATGTGGAACTCTTCCAGCAGTTGTTCGAGTTTACTCAAACGTTCAGTGCGGCTGAGGGATTTACGGGTTTCCAGAATCGCCATAATGTTATCCCGCACTGAGAGCTTGCGGAATACAGATGCTTCCTGCGGAAGGTAGCCAATGCCTTTGCGGGCCCGGCCATGCATGGGCAGTGGCGTGATGTCCTGGCTGTCTATGGTTATACGGCCATTGTCAGCATTCACCAGCCCCACAATCATGTAAAAACAGGTGGTTTTTCCGGCGCCGTTGGGGCCGAGCAGGCCTACGATCTCGCCGCTGCGAATTTCCAGTGAGACATCAATGACCACTTTTTTCTGTTTATAGCTTTTTGCCAGGTTACTCGCTCTGAGAACTGCCATTGGATCCCTGTTTTCTGCTATTTGGTGGAGTCACTGCTGCTGCCTCGGGGCTGGATGACCATTTCGACCCGGCCCGGGCCTGCGCCGGTATCCCTGCCGCCTTCTGCTGTGACTACTCTTTGCTCGGTGTCGTAATGAATAATGTCGCCGCGAAATACGTTGCCATTCTGCTCAATTACGGCTTCCCGTTCAAAGGTGAGTTGCTTGTCGGAAGCAGACCAGGTGATGTTTCGGGCTTTGGCGTCGGTTTCACCCTCACCGCTGGTAACAGGTTGCTGGTAACGGGCAGGGGAGCCGTTGGCTTCGATACGGTTGAGGCCTTCGGCGCTTCGGTACAGTACCACCCGTTCCGCCGTCAGGCGGGTTTTGCCCTGAACCAGTTCAACCGCTCCGGTGTAGGTGGCAATGCCCTTGCCATCATCCAGGCGGGCGCTGTCTGCGCTGACAGTTATAGGTGTACCGGAATCGAGATCGAAAGCCAGGGCCGGGCTGACCAGGCTTGCAGCCAAGAGAGCCGCAAGCACCTTGTGCAATGAATTATCTGACGGTGTCATAGCGTCCTTCCACCTGGGAGTTAAGTTCCAGAATACGTTCATCAATCCACGCGCTCATGCCTTTAGCCCGGGTAGTGCCCATGCTATCAGTTATTTCTACAAGGTCATCGGTATAGACTTTGCCCTGATCGTTATCCAGGGTCAGGCTCTCAGTGGTCAGTGTCGCTTTGCGGGTACCGATTGTACGTGTTACACGAACGTTACCGGTCAGGTATAGCAAGTCTGCACTCCGCAGCAGGCTGCCTTTCTCGGCTTTGAGGATCCAGGGCTCCGCCTCATTTGCACCGAACACTTCTGCGCTGGGTGACTCCATGGTAGCCAGGTCTTCTTCTTCAAACTGTTCGATGCGAGGGCTTGTAAAAACAATCTTGCGCTGGCCTGCTTCATCGTAAGATGTGTAGCTGCCGTTGATTACAAAACCATCAGGTTCTGCTACGCCCCGGAGTTGCCGTGCATCGCTATAGCTGGTTATTGCCGGCTCGTCACTTTGCCACAGCAGAAAAAAGGCTGCGGCAATAGTGGCGGCGAGTGCAAGCATGCGCAGCCTGGGTCTGTTTCCCAAGGCCATGAGGGAGAGCAGGCTTTGCCTTTCGCTCTGTGCCATGGTTATGGCTCCAGGTAGGGGGCCAGTGTCGTGCCAAGCTTGCCCCCCGCTGTCAGCAGGAGGTCGCAAAGCTCCCTTACTGCGCCCTCGCCTCCGCTAACCCGGGTACAGTAATCTGCGTGCTTTCTCACCAGCCAGTATCCGTTCGGGACTGTTACTCCGAGGCCAGCGTAACGAATTGCTGGCAGATCCGGCAGGTCGTCGCCCATATAAGCGATAGCTTCTGGCCTGATGTCCAGAGTGCTAACCAGTTCCTGCAGGGCGATTTTTTTATCTTCGCGACCTTGCATCAGATGAGGTATTCCCAGGTCTCTCATGCGTTTTTCGGTTAGTGGCGAGCTGCGGCCGGTGATGACCGCTACTTCGATTCCGGCTGCCATGATCTGTTTCAGCCCAAGTCCATCGAGAATATTGAAACCTTTCAGCTCATCGCCTTTGGCGCTGAAGTAGATTTTGCCGTCGCTCATGATGCCATCAACATCCAGCGCAACAAGTCTGATACGTGCAGCTTTAGCCAGTAGAGTAACCGGCCAGCTTGCTTCCAGAGGGCTATGAAGACTGGTCATTAAAATGGCTCCTTGGATCACCCATTGAGTTTTTCTTCAGATCGCCCATTAACCTGCCCCTCAGAGCACACCGGCGCGAAGCAGGTCGTGCATATTTATTGCGCCAACAAGAGCGCCGCTCTCATCAACAACAGGAAGCGCATTGATCTTGAGCTCGTCCATTATATTGAGTGCTTCTGCAGCCAGTTGTTCGGGTTGAATGGTTCTGCCGTTTTGTGTCATTACATCGCGCATAGGCGTGGTATGAACATCAATGGATTTGTCCAGGGTTCGACGCAGATCACCATCTGTAAAAATGCCAGTCATTGCGCCTGTGGCGTTTACAACCGTGGTCATGCCCAGACCTTTGCTGGAGATCTCAAGCAGTGCGCCGCTCAGCGTGGTGTCTTCCGTTACTTTGGGTATGCGCTCGCCAGTGTGCATGATGTCGGCTACGCGCAGCAGAAGTTTCCGCCCCAGGCTGCCGCCAGGATGAGAGAATGCAAAATCTTCCGCGCTGAATCCCCGGGCTTCCAGTAAGGCAACGGCCAGGGCGTCACCCATTACCAGGGTTGCGGTTGTGCTGGATGTTGGTGCCAGACCGAGCGGGCAGGCTTCTGTTTTAACGCTCACATCCAGGTTTGCTACAGCTTCTTTTGCCAGTGTGGAGTCCGGGTTGCCGGTCATGCTGATCAGAGGTGCGCCCATGCGCTTGATAAGTGGCAGAATGGTAATTACTTCACTGGTGTTGCCGCTGTTGGAAATAGCAATAACCACATCCTGGCTGGTAATCATGCCCATGTCGCCGTGGCTGGCTTCCCCGGGGTGAACAAAAAATGACGGTGTTCCGGTACTGGCAAAAGTAGCCGCGATTTTGTTGGCGATGTGTCCGGATTTTCCCATTCCTGTCACAACAACCCGGCCCCGGCATGCCATGATCACTTCGCAGGCTCGTATAAAATGGCTGTCGATACGGTTTTCCAGGGCGCTGATTGCATCGCGCTCGATACGAATAGCCTGGAGTGCGGGGGTTCGGAAGTCGTACGTTTTAAATTCAGTCATCGGGCGAATGGCCTGCTTTCTCGTTGATGCTTTGTCTTGAACGACGGGATTGCGCATAGATTGGCGGAGTATAACATTTCCCGCAGCCGGGGCAGTCTGGTTACTGCAAGTTCATCAGAGAGTTAATGAGAGAATTGCCGGGATAGTTCGGTAGAACTGATCATTGCGATCAGTACATTTTGGGATCAAGCGATTGAGCTTGCGGGTTTCTTGGCATAATGTAGCCGCTCTCTGAGAGTCAGGGGTGTTTATGATATCGCCATATAAAGAGCCAGAGGCTGCGGGCTGTAAGCTGAAGGTTATGGGCTGAAAGGTAAGAACTATGGGTTTGAGCTCGTACATATCATTGAAGGATGTTGTATTTTCCCGCTCCGGGCGCCGCATTTTCAACGGCGTGTCCATGGAGATCCCCCGTGGGAAAATTACCGCCATCATGGGGCCCAGCGGTACCGGGAAAACCACGCTCCTGCGTTTGATAGGGGGGCAGTTGCGGCCAGATTCCGGCAGTATCATGGTAGACGGCCACTCGGTCCCTGATCTGCGCCGCAAGGAACTTTACTCATTGCGGGAAAAAATGGGCATGCTTTTCCAGAGCGGTGCATTGTTCACGGATCTGAGCGTATTCGAGAACGTGGCATTCCCCATGCGCGTGCACACCGACCTGCCGGAAGACATGATTCACGATATTGTATTGATGAAGCTCGAAGCTGTTGGCCTGCGGGGCGCACGCAATCTGATGCCATCCGAGCTGTCCGGCGGCATGACCCGGCGAGTTGCGCTTGCCCGCAGCATTGCTCTGGATCCGGAACTTATTATGTATGACGAGCCATTTGCGGGGCAGGATCCGATCGCCATGGGTGTGCTGGTGAAGCTGATCCGTGATCTTAACAGCTCCATGGGGCTCACCAGCGTTCTGGTATCTCATGATGTCAAGGAGTCGCTGAGTATCTGTCATTACGCCTGCATCATTGCAGATGGAAAAATCATTGGCGCGGGTACGCCGGCGGAGCTGGAGGGTCATCCGTCTGAGCAGGTACAGCAGTTTTTGCAGGGGCATCCTGACGGCCCGGTGCCGTTCCATTATCCCGCCCTGGCCGCAACAGAGGATTTCGGGCTTGCAGGAGGTGTTTTGTGATCGACAAAATTGCTTCCCTGGGGCATAGCGGAATCAGTATGGTCATCTCTTTTGGTCGTGCAGGCCGCTTTCTCGCAGGGGTGCTGTCAGGAGTTCCCCGTCCGGTAGTCGGTTTTCCGTTGTTAATGCGACAACTGTACTCCGTTGGTGTGTTGTCGCTGGCTATTGTTGTTGTGTCGGGACTGTTTATCGGCATGGTGCTGGGCCTTCAGGGCTACACCATACTTAGTGATTTCGGTTCCGAGGCTGCCATTGGGCAGATGATTGCGCTCACTCTGGTGCGCGAACTCGGGCCAGTGGTAACAGCATTGCTGTTTGCAGGGCGTGCAGGTTCGGCTCTGACGGCAGAGATTGGCCTGATGAAAGCGACCGAACAGTTGTCCAGCATGGAAATGATGGGTGTAGACCCTCTGCGAAGAGTTATTGCGCCCAGGCTTTGGGCTGGCTTTATTGCCATGCCGGTACTGGCTGTCATTTTTTCGATGGTAGGTATCTGGGGCGGTATGCTGGTTGGAGTGGACTGGCTCGGTGTATTTGAAGGCTCATACTGGGGCAATATGCAGGCCTCTGTGGATTTCCGGGACGACGTGGTAAACGGCGTCATCAAAAGCGTAGTGTTCGGTTTTGTCTGCTCCTGGATTGCGGTTTACCAAGGTTACGATTGTGTACCTACATCAGCGGGAATCAGCTCCGCTACCACGAAAACAGTGGTGTACTCTTCGCTGGCTGTGCTGGGGCTGGATTTTGTGCTTACCGCCGTAATGTTCGGCAACTTCTGATCAACGATTGACGAGATAACACCGGGAGCCGGTAATGAAACAAAGAACAACCGATATTACAGTTGGCCTGTTTATGCTCGCCGGGTTGGCTGCACTGCTTTTTCTTGCGTTGCAGGTAAGTGGTCTGTCACCGAAGTCGGCTAAAAGTACCTATACCGTTTATGCGGATTTTAATGACACTGGTGGTATCACGCCCCGGGGCAGAGTGTCTATGGCAGGAGTGACGGTGGGTACCATCGATTCGGTTACCCTGAACAAGGAAACCTTTCAGGCCCGGGTTGCCATGTCCATACACGGCGATGTGGACAACATTCCTGCAGACAGCGCTGCAGTAATACGTACATCCGGCTTGCTGGGGGAACAGTACATTGACATATCCATTGGCGGCGAAATGGAATCGCTCAAACCAGGCGACACGTTTTATTCCACTCAGTCGGCCATGAACATTGAACGACTTATCAGCAATTTTGCATCTGGCAAATGAGTCTGTTTTGTGAGAGAGAAAGAACATGAGAAATCAGGTGATTGCGTTAACACAACAATATTTTCTGGCCCTGACACTGATGGCCTTTTGCGTGGCATCGGTTCATGCGAGCCCGGAAGATGACTTGTTGCAATATGTCGATGACAACACGCAGCGACTGGTAGAACAACTTAATGCTGAGCGCGGGCTCTATGAGCAGGATCCTGAAGCTTTTTACCGGAATATGGATAATGCACTGGAGGGTTTTGTTGATTTTCGCCGGATCGCTGCCCGGGTGATGGGGCGCTATGCACGCCAGGCAAGCCCGGAACAGCGGAATGCGTTTGTGGTGAAATTCAAACGCAGTCTTTTTGACAGCTACGCGCAGGCTTTGGTAAGTGCAGAAGATTTCAGTATCAAGGTCAATGATGCCTCCATCAATCCACAGGACGATAACCGTGCCTCTGTGGCTATGGAGGTGATTACTGCTTCTGGCAACCGCCATTCAGTTACCTATTCCATGTACCGGAAGGAAGGTGGCAGCTGGATGATGGAAAATGTAATTGTTGAAGGGGTCAACATTGGCCTTTCATTCCGGGATCGTTTCACCCAGGAAATGGAAGCCAGTCGAGGGCAGGTTCAGGTTGTGATCGAAGGATGGAGTGATGCAGTAAAATCCTTCAACCTGGAAGAGGAAGTGAACAACTCATGAGCGTTGAAGCTCCGGATGTTCAGCTGCAGGACGGTGTGCTCATGGTCTCCGGTCCAATTGACACCCGTTCCGTTATACCGCTTCGGGCAGAGGGCGAGAGGCTGATTACATCAGCCAGTGGAAGCCTTGTGGTTGATCTCAAAGGCTTGTCCACGACCCACAGCGTCGCCCTCTCCATGCTCCTGTGTTGGAGTCGGCTGGCTGAAAAACAGGGCCTTTCGCTGTCTTTCAGGGATGCACCTGCCCGTCTCATATCTCTTGCCGCTTTGAGCAACCTTGAGGATTGGTTACAATCCCGCTCCTGATTTTAAAAAATATCCGAGGATTTACTATGGACGCCACCGAAGTCACCGAGTTGGTCAAAGAAGCACTGCCCGAATGTGAGGTGCAAGTACAGATCGACGGTAGCCATTATATGGTGGTAGTTATAGGTGATGTTTTCGAAGGCCTGTCGACCATTAAACGGCAGCAACTGATCAATAAAGCGCTCTTCCAGAAAGTTATGGATGGCACTATTCATGCCCTTCACCCCAAAGCCTTTACACCGGCTGAATGGGCTGCGCGCCAGGGCTGAACTGCTCGCACACGACAGGACTACTATTGTGGACAAACTTTTGATCCGGGGCCGCAAGCCTCTGGACGGAGAAATCCGGATTTCCGGTGCAAAAAACGCGGCCCTTCCGATTCTTGCGGCAACGTTGCTTGCGGATGAGCCGGTTACCATAGGCAACCTGCCGCATTTGCACGACGTTACAACCATGATCGAGCTTCTGGGTCGCATGGGTGTGGAATTGATGATTGATGAGAAAATGAGCGTTGAAATTCACGCCAACACCATCAAGCACTTCCATGCGCCATACGAGCTGGTTAAAACCATGCGCGCATCCATTCTGGTGCTTGGGCCACTGGTTGCTCATTTTGGCGAGGCAGAAGTGTCTCTGCCAGGAGGCTGTGCTATCGGTAGCCGTCCGGTAAATCTGCATATTCAGGGCCTTGAGCAAATGGGCGCGGATATCAAGGTAGAAAACGGCTACATCCGGGCGAAAACCAACGGGCGTCTGAAAGGCGCGCACATCTTCATGGACGTCGTGACGGTAACCGGCACTGAAAACCTGTTGATGGCTGCAACCCTGGCGGACGGTCAAACCATTCTCGAAAATGCCGCCCGTGAGCCGGAAGTTGTGGATCTGGCCGAGTGCCTGATTGCCATGGGGGCGAACATCACCGGGCAGGGTACATCGACCATTGTCATTGAGGGTGTTGAACGCCTGCACGGCTGCCATTACAACGTGCTGCCAGACCGTATTGAAACTGGTACTTATCTGGTTGCGGCAGCTGCGACCGGCGGCAGGGTAAAGCTGAAAGATACTCGTGCGGACCTTCTCGACGCCGTGCTGCTCAAACTTGAAGAAGCGGGCGCCCATATCACTTCGGGGCCCGACTGGATTGAGCTGGATATGAAGGGCCGGCGCCCGAAAGCAGTCAGTATCCGAACAGCGCCTTACCCGGCTTTCCCGACGGATATGCAGGCTCAGTTTGCTGCTATGAATGCTGTAGCAGAAGGTACTGGTACCATAATCGAGACTGTGTTCGAGAACCGCTTCATGCACCTGCAGGAATTAACCCGTATGGGTGCCGATATATCCCTGGAAGGCAACGCCGCGATGATCAAAGGCGTTGATCACCTGACCGGTGCTCCTGTTATGGCTACCGACCTTCGGGCGTCCGCCAGTCTGGTTATCGCAGGCCTGGTGGCGGACGGCGACACTATTATTGATCGTATCTACCATATCGACCGTGGCTACGAGTGTATTGAAGAGAAACTGCAGTTGCTTGGCGCGAGTATCCGCCGCCTGCCAGCGTGACAGACACAAACGGGAAACCGGAAGGACGCATGACAGACTTCATTACTATCGCCTTGTCGAAAGGGCGAATCCTGGACGAAACCTTGCCACTGCTGGCGGAAGCCGGGATTGAGCTGATAGACGATATCAAGAAATCCCGTAAGCTGGTGTTTCCCACGACGGATCCGAATGTAAGGGTACTTGTTATCCGCGCGACGGATGTTCCGACCTATGTTCAGTATGGTGGTGCTGATCTGGGTGTGACGGGCAAGGATGTACTGATGGAACACGGCGGAGAAGGGTTATACGAGCCGCTGGATCTGAATATCGCCCGTTGCCGCCTTATGACGGCGGGCCCCAAGGGTGAAACCCCGCCAGCCGGGCGCATCCGTGTAGCAACCAAGTTTGTTAACATGGCTCGCAGGTATTACGCAGCGCAGGGGCGCCAGGCAGATATCATCAAGCTTTATGGTGCTATGGAGCTGGCGCCGATTCTCGGGCTGGCGGATGAGATTGTTGATATCGTGGATACCGGTAATACCTTGAAGGCCAACGGCCTTGAAGCGCGGGAACTGATTGATGACATCAGTACGCGGCTGGTAGTGAACAGGGCATCCATGAAAATGAAGCACGAGCGCATTAACCCCATCATTGAGAAGATGGCGGCTGCCGTCGAAAAACGCAGATAAAGTTCGTAACCCAAAGCAGGACGTGAGAAATGACCGTTAACATCAAACGATTGAACGCTTCCCGAAGTGACTTTGACAGTACACTGGCCACATTGCTGGCATGGGATGACAGCGTTGATCATCAGGTGAACGAGACGGTGCGTCATATCCTGCACGAAGTGAAAACCGGGGGCGACCGGGCGGTACTGGAATTTACGGAAAAATTTGATCGTCTGGACGTCTCCAGTGTTGCGGAACTGGAAATGAGCCAGAGCCGTTTGCAGCAGGCGCTGAAATCCATTCCGGAGGATCAGCGCGTAGCTCTTGAGCACGCGGCCGCCCGTGTTCGCGATTATCACGAACGACAGAATCAGAAATCCTGGCAGTACCAGGATGAGGACGGCACAGTACTGGGCCAGAAAGTAACACCACTGGATCGTGCAGGCCTGTACGTGCCTGGCGGGAAAGCGGCTTATCCATCATCGGTTCTGATGAACGCCATCCCGGCGAAAGTTGCCGGTGTCAGAGAGGTCATTATGGTGGTTCCCACCCCGGATGGGGTTGTGAACGATCTGGTGCTGGCCGCTGCCGCTATTGCGGGTGTTGATCGAGTGTTTACTATAGGTGGTGCTCAGGCTGTCGGTGCACTTGCTTATGGCACAGAAACCATCCCTGCAGTCGATAAAATTGTTGGCCCTGGCAACATCTTTGTGGCCACAGCAAAACGTGAAGTCTTTGGTACTGTGGGTATAGACATGATCGCCGGGCCGTCGGAAATTCTGGTGATTTGCGACGGCAGGACTGACCCGGACTGGATTGCTATGGATCTGTTTTCCCAGGCCGAGCATGACGAACAGGCTCAGTCCATCCTTGTCAGTCCCGATGCGGGTTTCCTTGACGCCGTCGAGGCAAGCATTAACAAGCTACTGCCAACCATGGAGCGCGCCGACATTATCCGCACCTCCATGGCCGACCGGGCAGCACTGATCCAGGTTGCCGATCTCAGCGAGGCCGCTAAGGTTTCGAACCGCATAGCTCCGGAACACCTGGAGTTGTCGGTTGAAGACCCGGAAACCCTGCTGAAAGAAATCCGCCACGCTGGCGCCATTTTTATGGGGCGATATACAGCCGAAGCTCTGGGTGACTACTGCGCTGGTCCGAATCACGTGCTGCCTACCAGCGGAACGGCCCGCTTCTCATCCCCATTGGGCGTCTACGACTTCCAGAAGCGGTCTTCTATTATAGGTTTCAGTGCCCGGGGTGCTGACCGGATGGGGCGCGTTGCATCGGTTCTTGCGAGAGGCGAAGGGTTAACAGCTCACGCACGTTCAGCTGAATACAGGATTAAAAGCGATGAGTAAGTTCTGGAGCCCCTTGGTCAGCAGTCTGGTTCCCTACGTGCCGGGCGAGCAGCCCAAAATGGCCAATCTGGTGAAGCTGAATACCAACGAAAATCCGTTCGGCCCCTCACCAAAAGTCATAGAGGCCATACAGGCAGAGCTCAACGATAACCTCCGCCTCTACCCGGATCCGGAAGGGGAAAGTCTGCGCAAGACTCTGGCCGACTACCACAGCGTAAGGCCTGAGCAGGTTTTCCTGGGCAACGGCTCGGATGAGGTTCTGGCCCACATTTTTCACGCCTTGTTCCAGCACGGCGAGCCTGTTCTGTTCCCGGACGTAACCTATAGCTTCTATCCGGTTTACTGTGGCCTCTACAACATTGAAGGCAAAACGGTTCCTCTCACGGACAGTTTTGAGATTAATCCGGAAGACTACAGGCAGCCAAATGGCGGAATCATCTTTCCGAACCCCAATGCGCCCACTGGTCGTTGTTTGGAGCTTGAACACATAGAGTCGATCCTCCGGGCTAATCCGGACCGTGTTGTAGTGGTTGATGAGGCCTACATAGACTTCGGTGGCGAAACTGCTATATCCCTTGTGGATAGATATCCTAATCTTCTGGTTTGCCAGACACTCTCCAAAGCCCGTTCACTGGCTGGTCTTCGCGTGGGGTTTGCCATTGGTCACCCGGATCTGATTGAAGCCCTTAACCGTGTTAAAGACAGCTTTAACAGCTACCCGCTGGACAGGCTTGCACAGGCAGGCGCAAAAGCCGCTTATGAAGACGAAGCCTGGTTCCAGAAGTCCTGTAAAGGCGTGATTTCTGAGCGGGAGCGCGTGACAGAAAGTCTGAAAGGTCTGAACTTTGAAGTTTTGCCCTCAAAAGCCAACTTTGTTTTTGCCCGTCATAGAGAGAAGTCTGGTGAAAGCCTGGCGAAGGCGCTCAGGGAGCAGGGCATTATCGTTCGCCACTTCAACAAGCCCAGGATCAGCGATTTTTTGAGGATTACCATTGGTACTCCTGACCAGAATGATGCGTTGATTGCCGGGCTTGAGTCTTTGTAACCAATCGAAGTCCGAGAGAGGCTTGCGGGAAGAAGCGTTCCGGGAATGTCGGAGGCCATGGACGGCCGGAGACAAGCGCACATGGATGTGCTCGTAGCGGTTCCCGGAACGCTTCTTCCCGCAAGCCGGTAACTCCGAAGTACAGGTTTTGTCAGGAGGGAAACGCAAATGGCTCATCGCGACAGTATTCTTGCGAAGCTGAATGAGTGGCTGCAGCCCGAAAACTTTCAGGACTATTGCCCGAATGGACTGCAGGTTGAAGGCAAGGGCGACGTAAAAACCATCATCACTGGTGTGACCGCCTCCCGCGCATTAATCGAAGCGGCCATTGCCGCCAATGCCGATATGGTAATTGTTCACCACGGGTATTTCTGGAAAGGCGAAGACCAGCGCATCCAGGGTATGAAACGCGATCGTCTCAAGCTGCTTCTGGATAACGATATAAATCTGGTTGCTTATCACCTCCCTCTGGACGACCACCCCATATACGGCAATAACCGTCAGCTAGCCGACGTTCTTGGTATACAGAGCCCGCGCCCGTTAAACGGTTTGGTGTGGGAAGGTGAACTTCAGGAAGCAATGAGCCCCGAACAGTTAGGGGTACTCATTGCCGGAGCGCTTCACCGTGAACCCTTGAGAGTTGGCGACGGGAAAGCGAATATCAGAAAGGTAGGGTGGTGCACCGGCGCTGCGCAAGGGTTTATCAATACGGCGGTTGACGCCGGCCTGGATGCGTACATCAGTGGTGAAATTTCTGAACCGACTACCCACACGGCCAGAGAGTGCGGTATACACTATTACTCTGCAGGCCACCACGCAACGGAGCGTTACGGGGTGAAGGCAGTCGGTGATGCATTGGAAAATGAGTTTGGCGTCATACACCGGTTTATCGATTGCGATAACCCGGTATGATCAGGCCTCAGCAGCCTTGTCACCTTTTTTGAGTCCAAAGTCCTCAGACAGTGTCCCGGAAGTCTTGGGGGCGTAGTCCCTTGGTGGTTCCACGCCATCCTCGCTGACTTCCTCCAGGCGCTTGCGGGATGTTTCTTCTGCCAGTTCGGCCATCCAGTCTTCATCATTACACAAGCGGTTTGCGCCACGAGCCATGTGCTGATTCACATCGCGGTACGCATCATTAAACCGGCGCAGCAAGTGGGCCGACTCCATAAAGTGCTCGTTCACCTGGGCCTGGTAACGGGTATACTCGTTGCGCAGCTCCTCCACTTTCTGTTCCGCACGGCGTTGCCGGAGAGAGGACCCCTGCCCCGAGCGGCCTACAAGTGCTCCGATGACAATGCCAACAATCAGTGCGGCAATCGCTGCCAGAATCAGGTTTGTCATATGCTGTGTCGTCCTGTTGCCTGAAAAGTGAACCAATCCGTGTGGGCCAGTATAACGCTCACAGCCTCATCAGCCCATGCTTGCGTGCTGCGCCTATCGTCGTATTGCTCTGTCAGCCGGTCAGCGTGGCGAAAAAACCGTAAATAAGCGATAATGCGCCGCCCCGAAATCAACGATCAGACCCTGGGATTCCCTGATGACAGCTTCTATGCCTTCTGAAACGAATGCACTCCCAACCCCCTGGCAGCGCTACCAAGCGGATCTTGAGCGCCCGGATTTTCACAGGGATGCCGCGCAGGCTGATGCCGTTCAGCGTCTTCAGACACTTTACGACAAACTGGTGGACGCGGAAAGCGAACGCGGAAAAGCATTGGCCAAATTGCGGCGCAAGTTGAAAAAGGGAAAGGAAGAGCCTGTAAGCGGCCTGTATTTCTGGGGCGGGGTTGGCCGTGGCAAGACCTACCTGATGGATACCTTTTTTGAGTCTCTGCCCTTTAAACGGAAGATGCGCGTGCATTTTCACCGTTTCATGCAGCGGGTTCATCAGGAACTTAAAAATTTCAAAGGCGAAAAGAATCCGCTGGATCTGGTGGCGAAAAAATTCGCCGATGAGACCCGGGTAATCTGTTTTGACGAATTCTTTGTATCAGACATCGGCGACGCAATGATTCTTGCGACCCTTATGGAGGGGCTGTTCAGGCGTGGCGTTACCCTGGTGTGTACCTCCAATATTGTTCCTGACGGCCTGTACAAGGATGGTTTGCAACGGGCGCGGTTCCTGCCGGCTATAGCGCTTGTAAAAAAATATACCGATGTAGTGAATGTGGATGGTGGTGTTGACTATCGTTTGCGGAGTCTGGAGCAGGCTGAACTCTATTATTCACCTCTGGGTGAGCAGGCAGATGCATCTCTGCGCAAGAGTTTTGACGCACTGGCACTTGAGGCCGGTAAACACAGTAAATCCATGGAAATCAATGGCCGCAAGATTCCGGCACAGGCCCATGCCGATGACGTAGTCTGGTTCGATTTCAAGGATGTGTGCGACGGGCCCCGCAGCCAGAACGATTACATTGAAATGGCGCGCCAGTTTCACGCGATTATTATCAGTAATGTACCGGTGCTGGGAGGAGACAAGGACGACCAGTCACGCAGGTTCGTGAATATGATCGATGAGTTCTATGACCGCAATGTGAAAGTTATTATTTCAGCAGCTGTCCCTATAACGGAGCTGTATTCCGGTGGTCGTCTCAACTTCGAGTTTGAGCGCACAGAATCGCGGCTTCTGGAAATGCAGTCGCAAGAATATCTTGAGGCTCCGCACAGGCCCTAGGGAGCATAAAAAAACCATCAAAAGCAAAGTGGTTGCATCCGGAATTGTTGTCTATAGTGGTTCTGAGCGAGTAAACCCGGCATCGATCGGGGGGGTGAGCGGGTAGTGAGAGCAAAATCATACTTTTGACTGATCAAAGCGCTGGACAGCGTTAGCTATAGTGCCTACATCACGAGCACTGTGCATGAAGCCTCCAATACATCGTGAATACCAATAATCAGAGCAGCGACTCAGAACAACAATGGAGTAGCCTTCCAATGACAAGAAAAAAACATCAATGGCAGCGTTGGACAAGATTACCGCTTGCTGTGGCAGTGGCGGCCGGTATGTCTGGTCACGCATCTGCATATTCTTTTTACCTCGGAGATGTTGAGGCCCAGTTCAATACGACGCTCTCTGCGGGTGTAGGCTGGAGGGTTTCAGATCAGGACAAGCGTCTGATCGCCCAGGGCAACCTGGGGCCTCAATATGCCAATACTACCCAGGGTTCCTCCACCAACAACTACGATGATGGCAACCTGAACTTTGACAAGGGAGATACCTACTCCAAAATCGTCAAAGGCAACAGTGAGCTTTTCCTTAACTACGATGTCGATGGCGACATGCTTACCAGGGTTGGGGCATTGGTTCGGGGCCGTTACTGGTATGATTTTGAATTGAAAGATGAGAGTCGCGCTGTTGATGATGTAGGGCAGCGCCGCGAATTGAACAGCGACGTAAAAGGCAATGCTTCCGGCGGTGAAATACTGGATGCCTATGTATTTACTGACTGGTATCTGGGTGATGTTCCCCTGAGTGTTCGTTACGGTCAGCAGGTTCTGAGTTGGGGTGAGAGCACCTTTATTCAGGGCGGGATAAATACAATCAACCCGGTGGATGTGCCGGCGTTCCGGGCTCCGGGCTCAGAGTTGAAAGACGCCCTTTTGCCGGTTGAAATGTTCTATATGTCGGCAGGTGTTACCGAAAATGTCACGCTGGAAGCCTTCGTCCAGACCGACTGGGCTCCGGTTCGTCCGGATGACTGCGGAACCTTCTTCTCCACCAACGATTTTGCCGGGGATGGTTGTGGTCCGGTACTTCTGGCCGGGCAGTTGCCAGATTCACAGGCTTATTCTCAGGGTTTTATAGCGCCAAGACTGGGTGATGTAGAGGCAGACTCGAAAGATCAGTTTGGTATTGCCATGCGCTGGTATGTGCCGGCCCTGAATGATTCCGAGCTGGGTTTCTATTACATCAAGTACAACAGCCGTTTGCCGTATGTGAGTGGCACCATAAAAGATTCCAGCAACCCCTTTCCGTCGTATTTCATTGAATACCCGGAGAATATCAATCTGTACGGAATCAGTATCAACACCAACACTGCGGGCGGCTGGTCTCTGGGGGCTGAATACTCCTATCGTGACAATGTGCCACTGCAATGGAACGCTTTTGAGCTGATCTATGGTGGTATTCAGCTTGCTAACCCGATTGATGGCAGCCCGGTAAGTAAGCTGGAACAGCAGCGTATCGCAGAAGCGGGAGGAGCTCTTGCTCCGGGTTCCAGAGTGTCCGGTAACGACCGTTTCGGTGTGTCCCAGGCACAGTTCACGCTAATCAAGTTCTTCGATCAGGTAATGGGTGCAAGCCGCCTGTCTCTGATCACGGAATTTGGCGCAACCTACATTCACGACCTGCCAGGTCTGGATGAGGCCCGCTATGGTCGTTCAGGTACCTTCGGTCTCGGGACTCTGCCAACGAATGCGGGCGGGACCATCGTTGATGTGTGTGCGGCAGGCGTCAACATCAACGCCCGGAACTGCACCAACGACGGGTTTACAACAGATTTCTCCTGGGGCTATCGTTCCCGCCTGGTATGGAGCTACCCCAACGCATTTGCCGGTATAAACCTGTCGCCTCAACTGGCCTGGAGTCATGATGTGGAAGGTTATAGCCCACAGCCTGGCGGAGCGTTCAATGAAGGTAGCAAGGCGCTTGGTTTATCTCTTGAGGCGGTCTACCAGAACAGAATTACCGGCAATATCGGTTACACCAACTTTTTCGGTGGCAAGCCGTATAACGAGTTGACGGACCGTGATTACGTAACTGCCAGCGTTTCTTATTCATTCTGAACCGCCAAGAATTCGTTTAACGAGGTAACGTAAATGAAACTAAACAAAAAAATACTGGCCACGGGCATTCTGGCGGCGAGTCTTGTTGCAGGTCAGGCCTGGGGTGCGGTATCTGCCGAAGAGGCAGCCAGGCTGGGTGATACTCTGACCCCGATGGGAGCTGAAAAAGCCGGTAACGGCGGAGCTATCCCTGAATGGACTGGCGGGATTACAACTCCGCCTGCGGGTTACAAAGGTGATGGCATCTATGTAAATCCGTTCCCGGGTGAGACGCCAAAGTTCACCATTGATCAAAGCAATGTCGCGGAATACGCAGACCATCTGTCGCCAGGGCAGGTTGCAATGATCAAGCAGTATCCAACCTACGTGCTGCCTGTATACGAAACGCACCGTTCCTCGGCCTACCCGAAAGACATCATGGACGAGACGGTCAGGAATGCCACTGGTACCGAATTGATCAAAGACGGTAACGGTCTGGCCAACTACCAGAACGCAACTCCATTCCCGATTCCACAGAATGGCATTGAGGTAATCTGGAACCACATCACCCGCTATCGTGGAGGCTCTGTACAGCGTAACGTAGGACAGGCAACTCCAACGGCGAATGGGGCCTATTCCATCGTCAAATTTCAGGACGAGCTGAGCTGGCGCAGTTACCTGGAAGACTACAGCGAGGGTGAGGACACTAACGTACTCTTCTACTTCAAACAGGCTATTACCGCTCCTGCCCGTCTGGCCGGCAACGTGTTGCTGGTGCATGAGACAATTGATCAGGTAACAGAGCCTCGCCGGGCATGGGTTTACAATGCGGGTCAACGTCGCGTTCGCCGTGCCCCTCAGGTGGCATACGATGGACCAGGTACCGCATCCGATGGCATGCGTACCTCAGATAACTTCGATATGTTCAACGGTGCTCCTGACCGCTATAACTGGGAGCTGCTTGGCAAGAAGGAAATGTATATTCCATACAATTCCTACAAGCTGGTTGACCGCAATCTGAGTTACGACCAGATCATCAAACCAGGCCATATCAATCAGGATTACGCCCGTTACGAACTTCACCGTGTGTGGCATGTGCGGGCAACTCTGAAAGAAGGTGAGCGTCATATCTATGCTCAGCGTGACTTCTACATTGATGAAGATACCTGGCAGGCATCGGTTGTCGATCACTATGATGGCCGTGGTGAACTCTGGCGTGTAGCAGAAGCACACTCCATGCAGTTCTATGACCAGATTGTCCCCTGGTATGCGGTAGAAACCCTGTATGACCTTCTGTCTGGTCGCTATCTGGTACTGGGCCTGACAAACGAGGAAGTTGATCCATACCAGTTTGGCGTTCAGCGCCAGTCAAGGGATTACACCCCGGCTGCTTTGCGGAGAGCCGGAACCCGCTAAACGGGTATGTTGATCTTCAGAAACGGCGGGCCTGGACCTGCCGTTTCTGTTTCCGTGATAATAAACTGCCGCCGGATAAACGCCTTTCACGTCAAAACTTTGCAGCCAGCCCCTTAATTGGTTTAACCTCACTATTATACTAAAGGCGTATTCGGGGCGGTCTGTGAAATCATTCCATGATGGCTATGCAGCCAATGACGAGTTCCAATCAGCAAACAGTGGGCTTAAGCGGGGCGAACTCGTAAGAGACCTGCTGAAACAAAGACTTCAGGCACCTGTTGTTCCGGCGCATTCATTGGTGCGCCCGCATCTGGATGCTTTAATTGCGGAGGCGTTAACACCACGGGGTGTGACTTTCGTTGAAGCGCCCTGTGGGTACGGAAAGACCCATACAGTTGCAATGGGGGTCCAGGCAGCAGGAATTTCAGATGAAAATGTCCGCTGGCTGTTACTGAACTCCCAGGATAACGCTCCCACCCGGGTTCTCAGCCTGCTGTCTGTAGCGCTGGATTTTCCAGAATCTTCTGAAAGCAGTCTGCAAGGCGGCGCTACATTTCCTGATGCCCTTGCAATCATGCTGATGGAGCTGAAAAAAAAGCCAGTGGAGAAACACTCTGTTCTGGTTCTCGATGGTTTGCACCATATTACAAACCCGGCGGTCATTGCGTTGCTGCAACAGTTGGTCGCTGACATACCTGCTCATTTTTCGATTGTTATGCTTTCCAGGCAATCGTTGCCATATGAAACCCACGCGCTGGAGCTCGAAAACCGGTTTAGCCGCATAGGTACCGAAAAGCTGGAATTCAGCCGAAGTGAAACATTTGAATTTTTCAGGGACATTCTTGGTGATCAGCAGTTAACCAGTGTCGCAATTGATCACCTGTACGACCTGACGGAAGGCTGGCCTACGCCGCTGGCGCTTTATCGCAGGGATATCCTGCAAAGCCCGGAAAGATACACTGTTGCAGAAACCCCGGGTGTTGACCGGTTTCTGAAGGAATCGGTGCTGGGCAGCCTCGCGCCAGGCCAGATACGTTCTCTGAGAGTTATATCTGAGCTCGGGCTTTGTTCTGATGAACTGGTCCTGTCACTTGAACCTCTGATTCCAGATGGCGTTATGCTGCCATCCGAAGCCTGTGAGCGAGGTTTGCCGGTCAAGGCCATGCCGGGCTGGGGGCGTTGGTATCGTCTCAATCCGCTGTTAATGGAATGGCTGAAATCCCCGGTGATGGCGGGTTATGCCGACAGAATGCTGGCAGCGAGCCGTTGGTTTGGCAGCCGCAACCAGTTTCCTGAAGCTCTGAAGTACTCATTGCTGGCTGGTGATGCAGAAGAGGTAATCCGTATTGCATCAGAGGGTTCCGAAGCATTGTTGCTGGGGCAGGATACGGCATCTCTGCTGCGCTTACGCAAAAGCCTTCCGGTACCGCTACTCGAGCGCAGTCCCAGATTGAGAATTGTTTATAGCTGGGTACATGCTATTGGTGGTCAGTTCCGGCAGGCACAGGCTCTGATTGATGGCATGGATGAAAACAGCCGGCAAGAGCATGAAACTCGGATATGCGCCCTGAGAGCATTTATCCTGCGCGGCGAAGGACAGGTAGCGCCGGCTCTGGAGCTGGCCGAACGTGCTCTCTCCGGGCGGGAGCTTTCAACTCAGGGGCAATTGGTCACACAGATGGTTCGTTCCAGCGCCTTGTGTGCCTCCGGGCGCTTTACCGAAGCCCGGGAAGCCAACCGCATTGCGGCCCGGCTGGCCAGAGAAGCGGGTGATTCAGGTTCAGAAGCCCTGGCGGTATACGCCCATGCCCGGATTGAGTTGGGTAAAGGCGCTCTCAAACATGCGGAACAGCTGCTTCGAACCGGTCTGGATACAGTGGTGCAGGAGCTGACACGGCCCGCCCGCATCGGAGAAACTCGGCTCCAGTTAAACCTGGTGCTCGTGCTCTGGCACCAGGGCCGCGATGCAGAGGCGGACCGGCTGCTGATGACCTGTGGTCGCCATGCGGAGCAGACCCGGGATCTCGGGCTATTGTTGGTTATGGCTATCCGGGTACTGATGTGCCGCTCTCAGGGCCGTCTGGAAGACGCATTTGTCTGGATCGGAAGGGCTGAGCGCACCATGCACACCTGGCAGGTAGATGAATCGCTCTACGTGCCAGTGCTGGAAGCACTGAAAGCCAGTTGCTGGCTGGCTCTGAATCAGCTCGAAAGTGTGGCCCAGGCACTTGCAAAACTGCGGCCATACCGGGAAGCCGGCTGCGTGCCGGAGCTCTTCCCTATGATGCCGGGGTTGCTGGACTGCCTTCAGATCCGGCTGGATCTGGCCCGGGGGGAAACCGTAAAAGCCCGTGAAACCCTAACAAACACGCGCAAGCGGCATAATGAGGCTATTCCATGGGGCGTGGATATTCACATACGGCTGCTGGAAGCCATACTCGTCAGTGAAGAAAAGGGCTTGCCAGCTGCGCAGAAAATCATTGCAGCGGTAGTCTCCGAGGCCGAGAAAGAACACTTCATAAGTCCATTTTCAGAACTGAAGCTTGAGCTTAAGGACCTGATGGAGAAAGCATTCAGCCAGTTGCCTGACACACCATTCAGGAGTGTGTTGGGCAAGTTGTTCGGTATAGCGTCAGGAACAATGCCTGCGATACTCGCAGAGCCTATCAGTGACCGTGAGCAGGGTGTGCTTGAGTTAATCGCCAAAGGATTGTCGAATCAGGAGATTGCCGACACGCTGCACATTTCGCTGCACACGGTTAAAACTCACGCCCGGCGAATAAACGCCAAGCTGGAGGTGCGCTCCCGTACCCAGGCGACGGTTCGTGCCCGGGAGTTGGGGCTGCTGTAAAGCGCAAAAGGCGTATCACTGAATCAGGCCTGATGCTCGCTTTTGATTCGTTCGATGCGGGCGTCTTTCTCTTTCCAGATCTCGCTCACCCAGCGTTGGAATTCCACACGGGTTTCCCGGCTGTTCTCATAATCCATTCCAAGAAACTGTTCGGGAATCTCCCGTATCTGGATATCAATCACAATTCTGCGAATCCTCCCGCTCAGATAATCCCAGATGCCAATAGGATTCTTCTCCGGATAAACAATTGTTACATCCAGCATGGTATGCAGCATCTCGCCCATGGCACCCAGAACAAAAGCAGTGCCACCTGCCTTAGGCTTGAGGAGGTGCTTGTATGGTGAGTTCTGGCGCTGGTGCTTGGCGTCAGTAAAGCGGGTTCCCTCCATGAAATTAAAAATGGTCACAGGTGTATAGCGGAATTTTTCACAGGCTGCCTGGGTGGCGGCGATGTCTTTGCCTTTCAGTTCCGGTTTACGGGCAATCTGCTCTTTGGTGTGGCGGTGCATAAAGGGAAAGTCCAGTGCCCACCAGGCGATTCCCAGCAAGGGAACCCAGATAAGCTCCTTTTTGAGGAAAAATTTCAGCAAGGGCACGCGGCTGTTGAGCACGTATTGTATCACCGGAATATCCGCCCAACTCTGATGGTTACAGGTAATGAAATACCATTGCTCGTGGCTGAGTTGTTCAGCTCCCCGGATATCCCAGTCCAGCTTGTGGAAAGTATTCATAACCGTATTGTTTACCCCTATCCACAGGCGGGCAATATTGTTCAGCACGACGGTGCAGGCTTTGCGGATAGGGGTTACCGGGAGCACAAGCTTGAGTAATGCAAACAGCAACAGAAACGGGAACAACACGAGGGTGTTGAGCAGTAAACACAGAGCCGCCAGGGTTCCCTTCAGCGGCGCAGGCAGAAAATCAAGCATGCGGGAATGTCTCAGGTTATCAGGGGTTAATCGGAGATCAGCCTTCGGCCGAAGCACCAATGCTCTGGCCTGGCAAAAGGGCCTGTTCGGTTTTCGCCGATGCCAGATCCTTCAGGTGCGATGGGCTGCGATCGCTTAAAATTTTGCGGAATTCAGTGTCGTAGAATTCCAGGTTGTTATAACGGATCATCGAGCGAATTTCATTAACATATTCTTCGCCGCGTTCTGAGTAACTGATTAATCCGCGGGCAAGGGCGAGCCCTGAAAGCGGCTCGCCGGTTTCTCTGTCATCAAGGCGGGTGTTACGCAACCCCTGATAGCTGGCATGTCGGTTCAGGTTCTGGATGTAGGCCCGCACAGAGTGGTATGGCGATGCGAAGGTGGCCACTTCATGGCTGGCGCCGTCTATACGGCTCAGAGGTACCAGGCCGCAGCCTTTGGAGAAACACCACTGGCCAAACAGGTTGTTGCCGCGAAGAGCAAATCGCGACGTTCCCCAGGCTGATTCATTGGCGGCCTGGGCCAGAATCAGTGAGGGAGGGATAATATCCAGACGCTTTCTCAGCAGGGAAAACTGCTCGGGGCTGCCGTGTTCTTCTTCGACCCGTAAGCGTTTTGACTGGGCTTCGAGCCAGAAGTATTCTTTTTTCGATAGCGTATCTTTCGTGACGAGGCTATCCAGATAATCCCGTTCAATGAGGATGCGGGAGTTGGCAAGCACAATGCGTGGATACAAAAAGGAAAAAAAGGCAACTTTCCTTTCAGTGGCATCCTGATAACCAGAGAAATCCGGCAGATCCTCCAGGGCCCAGGAGGGCAGGGGAGGCAGCGCGCTCAAGGCGGGCTCAGATCCGGTATTATTATCATTTTCTGAATACTCTGAAGGCACATAAAGCCCCCCGCCGATTGCAAAAGCAATCAACGGAACTGCCAACATTAGCGAGCGTATTGCGGCAGACATAGATCCTCTCTTCATTACCTGTCAGTGCCCGGCTTTTCCGGGCACCCGGAAAAGCCGGCTAAACGGCCTTAGAAGAAAATCTTCATACCGGCAATAATACCTTCGTCAAGGTTTATGTCACCCTGGTATGGAGCGTCAAGCTCGGTGTTCAGGTACCGGTAACCGGCAAACACTTCCGCATTGCGGATAACCCTGTAGCTGGCACGTAGCTCAAGGCTGGTCAGCTCTTCCGAATCTCCAAATGAAAGGATTCGGGGGGCGTAATGCAGGCCGCCAGTGAATGACAGGCCCGGAACATCGGGGACATTAACTGTGGCAAAGCCGCCCAGGGCCACTGCGCCGCCATCAACGTGGTCGTCATCCCACCCTATGGCGCGCATGCCTATACCGGCGGTAGTGGGCAGGTTGCCAAGCGCAGTGCGCCCCTGAGCGTGAAAATCCACGTTGCCAATGTGGCGGCTACCTTCATGATAGGTGTAACCGGCACCAAGCTGAAGGTCATTGTTGGTGCCGAAGAAATTTACCTGTCCTTTTACGGAATCGCTGGTCAGGCTCAAATCCACGTCGCTGGCGAACGCTGGAGCAGCAGCGAGAGAAAGAACCAATACAGAAATACGGGATACTTTCATTCTTTTACCTTCTTGATTGCGGTGCAGGTATTAATTGTGGGCGAATGGTAGCGGGCTGGCATGGGCACCACAACTTACAAGCGTGTAAGTCCTTTGTAAGCCGGTACAGGTGTGCCCGTAGCATTCAGTGATGCGTTGTTTCGCCACCCTGATCAAGGTCATCCGGAAACGCATTTTCTGCAGGAACCCGGTATTCCTCGTTGGCCCAGGCTCCAAGATCAATCAGCTTGCAGCGTTCTGAGCAGAATGGTCGAAAAGGGTTGGCATTTGTCCATTCTATGGTTTTTTTGCATGTGGGGCATTCTACGTTCATGAGAACCTTTCAAATCATGTTTTATGTTTGCGCTAACCGCTGCTTGCTTAGCGACGTTATACAGGGGCTTTAGCGGGAGCTCCATGAGCGTATTGTTCCAGTACTGACCGCAGCATTTCAATATTGACAGGCTTGGCAACAAATGAGTCCATGCCGGCCTGGCGACAACGTTCCTCATCCTCTTCCATTGCGCTGGCGGTAAGAGCTACCACAGGAACCCGTGCTCGCTTATGTGATTTCTCCCACTCCCGCAAACGCCGGGTAGCCTCAAAGCCGTCAACTCTGGGCATTACACAGTCCATGAATATCAGGTCGAATGGATGCCACTGCCACAGGCTTGACGCTGCCTCGCCATCATTTGCCGTCATCACATCGCATCCCAGCTTTTCCAGTAGCCTGCGGGTTAGTGTGCGGTTTACCGGATTATCCTCTACCAGCAGCACCTTCATGCGGCGTGAGGTGAGTTCGCGGCGTTTTTCTGTATCGTTGCTGCTTTGCAGGGAAAACCGGGTGAGAAAGCACCGTTCGTCTTTTGTGGCATCCTCAAAGAGCTGGTTGAGAATCGGCGTCAGGCAGGATTCCCGCAGGGATTTGCTGAGAAAAGCATCTGCTCCCGCCTGCCGGAAATGCTCCGCATCTCCGCGCTGGGGATTGGATGAGAGAATCAGCAGGCGCATATCGGCCCATAAGGGGTTGCCACGAATCTGGCGGCACAGCAGGTCGCTATCCATATTCGGCAGGAAACCATCAAGAATAATGGCGTCAAATGGCTCCTGACTGTCAAAGGCCAGCCGCAACGACGTAAGAGCCTCACCTGCGGATTTGACTGCCTCAATGTGAACCTCATGGCGCGACAGCATTTCCAGGGTAATCTTGCGGGACAGTTCGTAGGAATCGGCGACCAGTATGCGCTTGCCTTTCACCAGGCGCGTGTCCGGGCGCAGGCGGGAAGCGCTATCCGGTACTGCCGGCAACGTCAGCTCCACCCAGAACGTTGAACCTTCACCGGGCTGGCTTTCCAGATCCAGAGATCCCTGCATAAGGCTGACAAGCTGCCGGCAAATGGTCAGCCCAAGCCCGGCACCGGGGAACTGGCGCTGGAATCTCTGGCCCAGCTGTACATATGGCTCATATACCAGAGGAATATCTTCCGGGTTGATGCCAATGCCTGTGTCTTCAACCGCCAGACGCAGCCGGACCTTCTCATCCCGGCGCCCCAGAACCTCGATGCTGATCAGCACATGCCCGGAATCGGTAAACTTTATGGCGTTGGAAACCAGGTTCAGTAAAACCTGCCGGATCCGGACAGGGTCACCACGCAAGGCCCAGGGCAGCTCCTCATCAATACGTAACTCCAGTGCCAGACCTTTTTCCCGTGCGCGGTCTCCCAGCATGTGCACCAGATCGTTCAGGGTTTCTCTCAGATCGAAAGGTATGTCTTCAAGTACAAGTTTTTCAGCTTCCATGCTGGAAATGTCCAGCAGGTCGTTGATGATGGCTGAGAGGCCTTCTGACGCTTTGAGCAGGGTGTGTACGTATTCACTTTGCTCCTGATCCAGGGGGGTGTCTGTCAGCAGGTTTGCATAGCCGAGAACGGACTGCAGAGGTGTTCGTAGTTCATGGCTTACATTGGCGAGAAACTGGTTCTTTGCGCGGTTAGCCCGTATTGCCTCATCCCGTTCACCCTGGGATTGAATAGTGGTTTGCCGGAGGGACCGGGTGTCTTCCAGAATCTGAAGCCGCATCTTGTTCAGTGCATGCTCGAGCTCCGAAAGTTCATCGGGTGTACGGGGTGGTTTGCGCTTCAGTCGCAGCGGCTCCACTAGCGCGTCCAGATTCAGCCGGGCGGCATAATCTGCCATGGATTCCAGGTGACGGGAAAGGGTAAGGCGAACAATGATAACCAGCCCCAGTGTCCCCAGCATCACCACAATCGACTGGAACAGCAGGTTGATCAGGGCGCCATTACGAAGTTCGGAATAAACCTGCTCCACTGACGATGTAATTGTCAGGGAGCCCATCTCCTTTGGGCCATTAAACGAGTCTCTACTGAATATCAGAGGGAAGGTTTGTGAAATAACCCGCCCTTCTGGATGGATGCCAGTGGTGAACTGTTCCCCGGAAGAGGTCGTAACGCTGGCGTAATCAATGGCGTCAACCGTACGCATGTCATCCAGGCTGTTTGCCACCTCGCTGAAATTCATCAGCCAGATGTTGTTGCTCATAGCGCCGGAAACAAGCCCGGCGGCGCGTTTCTGGGTTTCCTGGAGATCTGCCTTGCGGCGGTCAAACTCGCCGATCATCTGTATGCCTGTGGCCACCAGAGAAATCATGAGGCTGAACATCAGAACATAAGCAAGCAGCCGCATGGCGAGCGGCCGAATACCTGTGCGCGTGAACATTCGATTGGAAGGCAATGCACGAATTCCCTGTTTTGACTACTAAATCATCAACGAAGTCTAACAGACCGTCAGCACTTCGACACTTTTCTGTAAGTGATCGTTCACAAACCGGAATCGCACGTTCAGATCATAAAGATGCGCACCATAAATACGCTCTTCATCACGGCCTCTGCGGAAAGAGGGACGGGGATCATAGCTTACAACATCGGTAATCAGCAGTTTCAGGTCCGGATACTGCTCAGGAGGCAGGCTGGCGAGTTGAGCCTCGGCTTCAGGCAGAAAACTAACACCAAGGCGCTCAGTGGGGGGCGTTTCAGCCCAGCCCAGCCCGGCGTCCGGCACTGAATCTGCAAATGGCAGATAAGGCTTGATGTCCAGAATCGGCGTTCCATCGATGAGGTCATGATCTCTGATCTTCAGCTTCAGTTGGCCATCTTTACGTTCAATCCCCTCATTACGAACTACAGATAGCCCGAGGCTGTTGGGGCGGAAGGGTGACCGACTGGCGAATACGCCCATTTTCCTGTTGCCTCCCAGGCGGGGAGGGCGGACCACTGGCCGCCATTCGGCCCGAACCGCTTCGTGAAACTGGAATATCAGCCAGAGGTGGCTGGCAGTTTCCAGACCGCGGAATGCCTCATCCCGATCATAAGGCGGCTGGACAATCAGGTCGGCTCTTGCATAGCGGGTAAGCCCTGGTTGGCGGGGAACCCCGAACTTGTCTTTGAAACAGGATCGTGTGATCGCTATGGGGGTCAAAGTCAGAGCTTCGCCTGCCGGAATAGAGGGGTGTCTGGCCATTGGTCCTGATTTATACTCTTCGGGGGTTAGAAGTTCCGGTTAATGTTACCGGCGAAAAACATTTCTACGCGAAAAAGAACTGAGCCCTGATCTTTAAAACTCTCCTCTCTCGGAAAAGTTAAAGCAGGGATTAGCTCAGCAAACAGCCAGTCGCTGTGGAGCCTGTAACGCCAGGTAAGGTCTGCAAACGCCGACGTGGTCCGCCAGCCTGGTTTGCTCTCACCGAGCACACCTATGCGTGGAGTCAGGGTTGAGCGATTATCCAGACGTTTGCTGGTGCTGAAAATCTGTGACGCAACAAATTCGCTGTCGCTGTGCACCCATTCCAGCTCGGAAGAAGACCAGAAATGCCAGCCATTGCCTACATCCCTGCCAGCCCGGAACCAGGTGCGGGCACCCCAGCCATCCTGATGGTAATAGTAGAAGCGCTGCTGAACCCGCAATACCCAGTCTGAATCTGCTTTCCAGCGTTTCTCCGCTGTAGCCCGCCAGAACGCATCGGGAGGAAAGTGGAGGCGGGCACCTATGTCGTTTGACAGGTTAATGGCGTCTCCGATCTGTGAGAGATATCGAAAGGCACCCGTTGTTGTCCCTGTGGTACGGTCTGTCTCTGTAAGCTGGCGGTCGCGCTGGCGTTCCTCCAGGGGAATCAGCTCGTCGCTTTCGCTTTCTATTACCAGGCGCAGTTTGCGTTTTGTGGTTGGTATATCGAGCCGGAACCGGACTTCCGGCTCGAATTGCGCCGGGTCGCCGTATTCCGATTCGGTGGCAAAGCCAAGGCGCAAGTAGCTCTCGTTATTGGGGAGGTCATGGATCTCGCCGGAGAGGGTTCTGTCTGCCCACTGCCCAAGGGACTGAACTTTCGGCCCCTGGATACGCTCCTGGCGCAGAATGAAGTTGCTGAAACCGAGCCAGTAAGAATCATCAGGCTCCGCCCAGTACTCATCTGGCTCAAACGTATAGAAGGAAAGCGGCAGCTTTGCAGGGGCCAGAGTATCCGGTATAGAGTGTTCCCGAACCTTGAATACAGGCTCTATGCCGTAACTGTTTACACTGATAAAAAGAAATGACGCCGCTGTGATCCAGGCTAAAGCAGCACGATTTTTCCTGTGGGAATGCTTAGCCAAAGTCCACCATGAATTTTTCATGTAATGCGCGAACCTCGGCAGCAACTTTTTCTGTGGGTTGGCTGTTATCAACAATGGCATGCGCTTTTGCGATACGTTGTTCGCGGGGCATCTGGGCGGCAATGATCCGTTCCACCTGTTCCCGGGAATTCGTATCCCGTGCCATGGTGCGGGCAATCTGTATATCCACCGGAACATCCACCACCAGTACCTTATCAACCAGTTTGTGCTGGTCTGTCTCCAGCAGCAGGGGCGACACTAACAGTACATAAGGCAAAGTATAGTCTGCGGGATGAAGCTGGCGGATCAGCTCTTCACGGATGATCGGATGTAACAGGCTTTCGAGCCAGGCCCGTTGCTCTGGTTGTTCAAATATAATATGCCGGAGACGTGCCCTGTCGAGAGCTCCTTCTGGCGTGAGAATGTCCTGCCCGAAGTGGTCGGCTATAGCCGCCAATGCGGGCATTCCCGGCTCTACGACTTCGCGGGCCACATCATCTGCGTCCACCCAGTGGACGCCATGATCACCGAACTGTCGCACGATTGTGGATTTACCAGACCCTATTCCGCCTGTAAGTCCGATAATATTCATTTGATGTGTCAAACTCCTAACAGCCCGTACCAGATTTCCTGGATCTCACTGCCAAACCATAAGCTTAACAAGCCTGCAGCAGCCAGATAAGGCCCGAAGGGAATAGGTACTTCGCGCCCATGCTTTTTAAACAGCATCAGGCTGATGCCCACAACAGCACCCACTGCGGATGATAACAGGATTATAGCCGGCAAAAGTTCCCAGCCCAGCCATGCACCTAAGGCCGCCAGCAGCTTGAAGTCGCCGTGCCCCATCCCCTCTTTGCCGGTTGCCAGCTTGAACAGCCAGTAAACAGACCAAAGGGAAAGGTAACCAAGAACAGCGCCAAGGAAAGCGCTGTTAAAATCACCCAGATACCCGAAATAACTCAGAACAAGCCCGAGCCACATCAAGGGCAGGGTGATGCTGTCCGGGAGGAGCTGGGTATCGAAGTCGATCACCGTCAGCGCGATCAGCGCCCATACCAGCAGCAGGGTCAGTAACGTTGTCCCGGAAGCGCCGCCGATCATCAGGGTGATTACGGAAAACAGGGCTGTTAACGCCTCAATCACCGGATAGCGGATCGAAATGTGCGATTTGCAACCGCTACACTTCCCGCCAAGAATCAGATAGCTGATAACCGGAATATTTTCCCATGCCCGGATTTTATGGCCGCAAGTGGGACAGGTGGAAGCAGGGGTTGAAAGCGTTACAGGCTCTTCCTGCTTGTGCTGGGCTTCCGGGATTTCCAGGAACGCCTCGCACTGACAACGCCAGTCCTGATGCATCATTTTCGGCAGCCGGAGAATGACGACATTCAGAAAGCTGCCTATGCAGAGAGATACAAATATAACGAAAAGGTACAGGAGCCAGGGAGTTGAGAGGAAGATGTTTAATGTGGACATTCAAAAAGCTCTAAGTGATTCTCTTGTGTTCCGCCCCACACCTTCCGGAGAAGGGGTGGGGCGAAGGGTGCGATGGCCTCCGGCAGAAAGCTCTTACCCCACAACTGCGCCCATCTGGAAGATAGGCAGATACATGGCAATAATCAGACCACCCACAAGCACACCCAGCACAGCCATAATCATTGGCTCCATCAGTGCGGTCAGGTTGTCAACCATGTCATCAACCACGGCTTCATAGTGCACGGCTACCTTCTCAAGCATTTCGTCCAGGTTACCGGACTCCTCACCAATAGCTGTCAATTGCACTGCCATTACAGGGAAAACATCCTGTTGTCGCATGGAAGCCTGCAACTGGGTACCGCTGGATACGTCGTTCTTGATGCGATCAATCGCATCCCGGTAAACCGCGTTACCCGTGGCACCCGCCACTGAGTCCAGAGCATCTACCAGAGGAACACCCGCAGCAAAAGTAGTCGACAGAACCCGGCCGAATTTGGCGACCGCTGATTTATCGAGAATCTCGCCAATAATAGGTAGTTTAAGGATATACTTGTCCACTATGTCCGAGAATTTCTGGGAGCGACGCCTGGCTTCCTTGAATAAAAAGATAGTGCCTGCAACGCCTAGCAACACCACAAACCACCAGCTCTGCATCCACTCGGAAAGCCGTACAACCATCTGGGTGAAAACGGGAAGCTCTGCACCAAAACCCTGAAAAAGGTTTTCGAATTGAGGAACAACTTTTACCAGAAGAATAGCGCTCACAATTATAGCCACGACTATGATTGCAGCGGGGTAAGTCATCGCTTTTTTTACCTTTTTCTTCAATAGCTCTGTTTTCTCAAGGTAAAGGGCGATACGGTCCAGCATCTGCTCCAGAGCACCGGCTTTCTCGCCGGAATCCACCAGGTTGCAGTAGAGATCGTCAAAGTGTTTTGGGTGCTTTTTTAGCGATCCGGCAAAACTGTTACCGGAAGCAATATCGTTCCGGATTGACATAACCAGCTCCTGCAGCCCTTTGTTCTCCAGGCCGTCGCTGACTATGTCAAAGCTCTGAACCAGAGGTACGCCGGCTTTCATCATCGTTGCCAGTTGCCTGGTAAGCATGGCTATGTCGAAGGGCGTAACCTTTTTGCTGCCGCCGAACAACGGCTTTGGTTTCTTCCTTACCTTGTCTGGAATGATTCCCTGCTTGCGTAGCTGGGCTTTAACCAGAGCCAGAGTTGAGCCGGTAAGCTCACCTTTGGATTTATTGCCTTTCCGGTCTTTACCTTCCCAGATATACGATTCCAGCTTTTGCGCTTTCTCTGACATGCTTAATCCTTCGTCACGCGGTTCGCTTCCTCAAGACTGGTCACGCCCTCCATCACCTTCATCAGTGCGGACTGGCGTAAATTTCGGAAGCCTTCGGCCTCAGCCTGCTTTGCAATTTTAATGGAGCTGGCTTCTTCCATAATCATGCTTGCCAGCTTTTCAGTGATCTTGACCACCTCGTAAATACCGACGCGGCCTTTATACCCACCATTGCATTTATCACAGCCCTTGGGGTGGTACAACTTGAAGCCTGTATCAATTTGTTCCTGTGTGAACCCTTCGGCCAAAAGTACGTCTTTTGGAACATCGCCGGGCTGTTTGCAGGCACTGCACAGGCGCCGGCCGAGCCTCTGGGCAATGATAAGACTTACGGATGTCGCAATGTTGAAGGCAGGGACCCCCATGTTCATCATCCGGGTAAGCGTTTCAGCAGCGCTGTTGGTGTGCAGGGTGGATAAAACCAGGTGTCCGGTCTGTGCAGCTTTGATCGCAATATTGGCGGTTTCCAGGTCACGGATCTCGCCTACCATGATTACATCCGGGTCCTGACGAAGAAAGGCTCTGAGTGCTTCTGCAAACCCCAGCCCAACCCTGTTGTTCACGTTAACCTGGTTTATGCCCTCCAGGTTGATTTCGGCCGGATCCTCTGCCGTGGAGATATTGATGTCTTCGGTGTTAAGAATATTCAGGCCCGTATACAGGGATACTGTTTTACCGGAGCCCGTCGGGCCTGTAACCAGAATCATGCCCTGGGGCTGGGAAAGTGCATCAAGGAACAGTTGCTTCTGGTCTTCTTCGTAGCCCAGTGCGTCAATACCCAGTTTTGCCTGGCTGGGGTCAAGAATCCGGAGAACGATTTTCTCACCCCAAAGGGTAGGGAGTGTATTAACCCGGAAATCAATAGCTTTGGTTTTGGACAGTTTCATCTTGATCCGGCCATCCTGAGGAACCCGGCGCTCGGATATATCCAGTTGCGCCATGATTTTTATGCGGGCCGAGATCTTGGGAGCCAGTTTGATTGAGGGGTGGGACATTTCCTTCAGCATGCCGTCGGTTCTGTAGCGCACCCTGTAAGTCTTTTCATAAGGTTCGAAATGTACATCCGAAGCGCCGCCACGAATAGCGTCCAGCAACATCTTGTTCACATATTTGACGATAGGGGCATCATCGAAATCATTTGCCGAGGTGGTCGCCTCATCATCTTCCTGGTCGCCGCCCTCGGTTTCCACACCCTCGAGATCCGCATCATCGAGATTGCCCATGCTGTTGTCATGGGATTCCAGGTACTTGTCGATAGCTTCCCGGAGCCGGGCATCATCGACCAGAATAGGGTCCGTGCTCAGGCCTGTGTTGAACTTTATTTCATCCAGTGCCTGAATGTTCGTAGGGTCTGAGACGGCTATAAAAAGGCGGTTTCCCCTTTTATACAGAGGCAGGGCGTTGTGCTTTCGCACCAGCTTCTCGTCAACTATTTTCTCCGGCATCATCTCCGGAAGAAATGATGACAGGTCCAGAACCGATACCCCGAACTCCATGGCCGCCGAAAACGCCAGCCTGGAACTATCCGCCAGGTTATTCTGGGTAAGGTAGGTGATCAGCGGAATGCGGTTCTGGGACGCCTGCACAAACGCATCTTTGGCGGTTGCTTCATCAAGAAGCCCGTCATCCACAAAGCGCCGGGCGAGGCCGGTAAGCGTGATATTACTTTGATTAGTAGCCATAAACTGAGTAAAGAATGCCGTCTAAGTGACTGAAAAAGAGTTTTCGTCGATTGTGGAGAGTTTAGATGGCTGGCCTGGGTTTGGGAAGGTGTGTGGGCAATTTGGGGCAGGCTCCGGATAAATGGCAGGCAGGGGTGACGTTTTTTGTCAGGAAGTGACGATCATTGATGGCGGCAGATGATAACTCTTTGCTCCGGTATGTCGCATAAGTGACATGAAGATTGCCTAGCTATCTGATTTTATGTGTTTTGTTTTTTTTGGTTTGTAGTTGGCACGCTGGGTGCTTTGTCTGGCTCAGGCTCAATAAAACTGCTTGCGGGCCGTTTCGAGATTCTTAATATCCAAAGGTAGAGGTCACATATGAAGAACATGCAAATGAACCATGCTCAGAAAGGTTTTACACTGATTGAATTGATGATCGTTGTTGCGATTATCGGTATTTTGGCGGCCATCGCTATTCCGCAGTATCAGGATTATACGGTTAAATCTAACGCAGCAGCTGCGCTTGCAGAAATTACCCCGGGTAAGGTTGCGTTTGAGCAGGCAATTAATGAAGGGAAAACCCCGAGCCTGACTGCTGCTGATGAGGGATTTATTGGTATTACTAACCCTACTTCATACTGTACCGTTTCGATCAATGCTGCGGCTGATGGTGAGATTAAATGCACTGGAATAAACGGTAATGCGGCTAAGTTTAATGGCAAAGAGATCACCTGGTCACGCACAGCTGATGGAGAATGGTCATGCACATCTACTCTGGACGCTAAATATAAGCCGGGTAAGTGCAGCTAATTGAGTAGACTCAGATCATGGGCAGGCACCGCATAAGCAGAGTCTGACCTGATTCTCAAAGGCCCGGGGTGTAGATCCTCGGGCCTTTGTCGTTTCTGGTACCGGTGTCTCAGATTCACGTTAAAGTAGCGATATGAGTATGGTTAACTTCTTGGGATAATGTTGTATGTCAGGTCTGTCAAATTAGCGGCTAAGTTCGTCGGATCAGGATATGGTGTCATAGGGAGGGCGGTTGTTCTGATAGATTGCTTCAAGCCTTGTTGCCCGCTCGAATCACAGGCCGGGATTTATGTTCAGTTGCTCAAGAATCGGTGGAGTGTCTCGTTAACTGAATCGCGTTTGTCTCACCGGCTAATCTGTCCCGTGTGGCTCAAAGCACCATTGAGCACGCTCTATTTTCGTCTATTGTCTGCTAGAGGGGCTGTGGATCGGTTGGAAAACAATGCGGGGTACTACAGCATAGGTTGCGCCAAAACCCGGCTACAATTGACGGGTTAGAAGATGGTGTTCAGGCAGTAGGAACTGCATCCATCTGAACACTGATTCTGGGTGCAGCAACATCAATATATCTCTGTTCCATATTCCGTTTCAGCAGCAAATTAAAAGCCCGGGAAACATCCCACTGGCACTCCGGCTTTGTTCTCATCCGCATCCGTAGTACCGGGCAACCCTCTTCAAACGAGTGAATGCCCTGCATTTCAAGAGGTGACCAGATCAGCCAGCGCATATCTGGCTGGGTGCGCAATTCCTCAGCGGTTTCTTCCATCAGAAGGATTGCGTCGTCGATAGGCAGTTCGCGGGGAATCCGGATTTTGATCAGCGCGATACCAAATTGCCTGGACATGTTGTGAATGGAGCTGATTTTACTGAAGGTGATGTGGTGAACTACCCCTTCAAGGTCGCGCATTCGCACGGTGCGCAAGTTAAAACCTTCTACCGTTCCCATAAAGCTGTTGATCTCCACGAAGTCGCCGACCGACATGGAGTCTTCAACCACAATGAACAGGCCCGTGATTAAATCCTGTACGAGAGTCTGGGCGCCAAAGCCCACTGCGAGGCCGATAATGCCGGCACCCGCCAAAAGGGGGGTTACGTCTACGCCCAGGGTGGAAAGGCCGACAAATATGGCCACAATAATGATTGTGATCAGCAGGGTGTTCCTGGCAATTGGCACAATGGTCTGAGCTCTAGCGGTGTTGCCCCGCTTTTTGCGGTCTCCACCGCGTAATGCCCGCTCCAGGAGTTCGTCCACGAAAATCCAGACAATGCTCGCAATCAGCCATGTGAGGAATACACCGATCAGGCTGTTAATCAGGCCGGTACTGATCGGTGGTTTTTCGCCCACCCCCAGCAAGGACAAATCCCAGACCTGTAAAACCAGCTCAAAAAACGCCAGCCATGCGGCTGTCTGCAGCAGGCGAAAGCCAAAACGTACCAGCCTCTGGCTGAACTTGCTGAGTGCCCGGTGCTTGGGGCTGTTCTCCTGAATACCGAAGAGACCCTGGATGGCCAGGGTTACTGCAAGCAGTAGTGCGCAGACCATGGCCTTGCCCAGGGCTGCGTCTGCTTCTCCTCCATTGGCAAAAACCGCGACCACTGATGCGCTGATGGCCATTAACATGGGGATGTGCCAGAGCCTGGCCAGCAGAGCTGTTACTTCCCGCCATACGCCCTGGTTCTTGCGCTGCTTGTAGGGGCGGTTGCGAATCAGGTGGGTAACGGGGCGACGGTTACGGATGATAAGGAAAAAGCTCAGAAGGGCTGCCGCTATGCTGAAGGTCAGGGCCAGGGCGCTGGCGAGTTCTGTTCCGAGTTGCGAGGTGAGCTCGGCTGTGCCCAGCGCGTCCTCAAGTGCGAAGAGTACGCCGATAATGAACAGTGGCACCATCATTCGCCGGCGTAAGATCAGAACGGCGGTCTGGCGATGGCCGCTGGAGAAAATTGAGATTATTACGTCAAAGAACGAAGTCAGCCCGCGGGCACACAGTGCGGCGTAAGCAAGGATGAGAACAGTGCTTTGAGCGCCTTCAGACATGCCGAATGTAGGCAGGCCCGCCAAAAGCGCGGTAAAGGTGATAAGCCAGGGCAAAAGGCGCCGCGCCAGGTGGGCTATAAGCATCCAGGGCCTGGGCTGTCTGGGCATTTGCAGTGGCCAGCCTCGCCATGTATATAGCATGCGTGCGAGGCGTGAAAGGCCCCAGAGTGCGGTCAGCCACGCTGCAAGCCCTGCAATGGTTTCTACCAGAACGCGAAGCGATGCGCTTGCCAGCAATTTTTCTGCTGCACTGTAGGCGTTCCGGAAGTTGTTCTTCCACTTTCCAAGGGGTGTCCCGGCATCGGTGTCAGGGTTGGACGCTTCATCGAAAAAAACAGCCAGGGCGCCCAGCAAACCCTGTCCGCCGGTTACCTTCTGTGCCGTTTGTGCAGATTCCGCCTGAAGACCCTGCTGCAGGGACTTGAGTTGCTCTACCAGAGCCCGCCTGCTCTCGTCGTCCTGAAGTGCCTGAATGGTTATTTCAAGCGACTCGGCCAGCTCTTCGGGCGAAGCGGATTCCTGCTCTTCGGTCTGCCCCGAAAGCCCGGGGATGCCGGGTAAGGTAAAGGGCTGAGCCAGAGCTGTGCCAGCGCAAGTGAATAATAACAGGGCGCCAAGGAAAAGTGCGGTGAGCCTCAAATTTCAACCTCTTCAAACAAATCGGGCACTTCGGCGTCCCATCCGAATTTTTCATTGATCCGCTTGCGCATGATGTCGCTGGCCAGCATCTCTCCGTGGGTTACATACACCTTCTCTGGTTTAAGAGTTCCCTGTTCAAGCCATTGCAGGATTTCGTTGTAGTCGCCATGGGCTGAGAGTGAGCCTATGTTGTGGATTTCCGCTTTCACCGGCCAGTATTCGCCATGAATCTTTACCGAATCTGCTCCTGCTACCAGTCTGTCGCCCCGGGTGCCGGGTGCCTGGAAACCTGCAAAAATAACGCTGTTCCGGTAGTTTGGCAGCAGCGTTTTCAGGTGGTGGAGAACCCTGCCTCCGCTTGCCATGCCGCTTGCAGACACGATGATGCAAGGGTAGCGGGCAGAATCCAGCTTTATGGATTCATCCACTGTGCGGACGAACTCGGTGTGGTTGTCGATCATCTCGCACTGGCTGGCGCTCAGTTTGTGCTCTTTGTGGTGCTTGCAGAATATCTCTGTGGCCTTGATGGCCATGGGGCTGTTGAGAAATACCGGTAACCTGGGGATGCGTCCTTCTTTCATGATCTTGTGGATCACGTAAAGCAGCATCTGTGCGCGGCCAACCGCAAAAGCGGGTATCAATACAATGCCGCCACGGTTCACGGTGCGGGTAATTATCTCCGCCAGTTCGGTTTCCGGGTCGGTTTCCTCATGTGTGCGGTCTCCGTAGGTGGATTCGCAAACAAGCACGTCGGCTTCTTTGATAGGCTCTGGTGCCCGCATGATTATGTCATTCTGTCGGCCCACATCGCCGCTGAATACAACTGTACGGTTGTCGGCTTTGTGGTGAACGTGTACGCAGGCAGAGCCCAGAATGTGCCCGGCGGGGGTAAAGGACACTTCAAAATCCTTCACTGGTTCGAAGGTCTCGTGGTAGTGAAGGGGCTCAAAATGTTTCAGGGCTTCCCATGCATCTTTTTCGGTAAACAGGGGTTCCGGATGTTCATGCTTTGAGAACTTTTTCCGGAACGCGTATTTTGCGTCCTCTTCCTGGAGGTATCCCGCATCCGGCAGCAGCACTTTGCACAGGTCGTGAGTACCCTGGGTGCAGTAGATCTTGCCCTTGAAGCCATTTTTTACCAGTGCGGGCAGATAGCCAGAGTGGTCGATATGGGCGTGTGTGAGAACTACCGCATCTATGGTGCCCGGATCTACAGGAAACTTCGCCCAGTTCCTCCGGCGCAGGGTTTTAACACCCTGGTACATTCCGCAATCGATCAGTACGCGATGGTTTTCATCGGATAACAGGTAGCGTGAGCCGGTTACTGTGCCGGTGCCGCCGAGGAAGCGAAGTTTCATACACGAGGCCCTTTCGATGCTTGCGTTGAAATGCGTTTAAAATAGGTTTTGTCAGATTGCCTGAAAGCGCCACCACAAAAAAGCCCGAATATGGGCAGTTGCTCATATTGCCAACATTCAAACTCCCCAAAAAAGCAGGAAGCAGACTATGTACTACAGCTCAATACTCCCGGAAGTGATCAGGGTGGCCGATGAGGCCAGCGACCGAGTGCTCCATATCTATCAGTCTGATTTCAAGGTGAGCTACAAGGAAGACGAATCCCCCATCACGGCTGCGGATATTGCCAGTCATGAAATTATAGTAAGGGGGCTGCGCAATATAAGCCGGGATATTCCGATCCTTTCGGAAGAGAGCGTAGCGGCTCCGTGGGAAGAGAGGAAGCACTGGCGCCGGTTCTGGCTTATTGACCCTATAGATGGCACCAGGGATTTCACTCAGCGCACAGGTGAGTTCACGGTAAATATTGCCATGATTGAAGACGGCGTGCCGGTAATGGGTGTGGTTACCGCGCCGGCTTTGAAGGAAGCCTTCTGGGGTGTTAAAGGGGAGGGTGCCCACAAGCGCGACCGTACAGGCCTGATTCACCGTATGCGGGTGGCGGAGCCCGGGGAAGTCAAACGTGTGGTCGCCAGCAAAAACCATCTGAATGATGAGACCCGGGCTTTTATCGATAACCTGGGTGCGCATCAGACAGTCCAGGCTGGCAGTTCGCTCAAGTTCTGCCGGATAGCTGAAGGTCATGCCGACATCTATCCGCGTATGGGGCCCACCAGCGAGTGGGACACTGGAGCTGCGCACGCTGTTCTGCGTGCGGCAGGTGGCGACGTGCGGTCATTAGATGGCCTGCCACTCCAATATGGGAAAAAAGATGTTTTAAATCCTCACTTTATCGCTGCGGGGAACTGGTACTTCTGAAATTGACAAAAACGTGAAGTCATTAAATTGACGCATTTTAGGGTGAAACGGCGACGGGTTTAGCATTAATTTGTGGTTGCGCTGGTTAACATAGCATCGTCTACTAATTCCGGAGATGTTATGACTCCCTTTAACGAACGTTTGCGATTAGCTTTTGCTACCCTTGTGCTTAGCTCATTGCTATCGGCCTGTGGCGGCGGTGATTCTTCAGATTCATCGCCCGATGCATCAACGGGAGCTCCGGCCAGTGCAGTAGAAAACCCTCCAGCTGAACCCGAAAGTTCACAGCAGAAGCTCTGGGTTGAGGGCTATGCGGTCAAGGGTGCGATTGAAAGCGGCCTGGTCTCTCTTTGGTACCATGAGCCTGATACTTCAGATTACGGATGGGTACAGGTAGGCAGTACCGTCAGGACGGATGTTAATGGCGGGTTCCGGGTTGAAGTGCCTGATGACTATTCAGATTATTCACTGAAAGTGGTTCTTACGTCAGATTCTCAAACAGCGATGCGTTGTGATGCACAGCCGTCATGCAAGACCCCCTCTGGTGTCAGTGTTGCGTTTGGGGAATGGTTCTGGCCGGGCAGTAACCTGGTTTTAAAGTCGCTCGTGGATCCATCTGATACCGGCCGGGTAGTAGCTTTGACTCCGTTGGTAACTCTTGCATTCGAGCAGTTTCTTGAGCAGCCAGAAGGCGGTATTTCTGGCTTTATGGAGATTCTTGCGCAGCAGGAAGAACTCTTCGGGCTTGATGCTGGTGCTTTGTCCAGGAAGCCTCTTGATCTTGCGTCGCCAGACCTGAGCAATTTGCAGCCGTCGGACTTGAAAACAGCCTTGTTGAATGTTGCTTTTCTGAGCCTGGTTGATGGTGATCGCTGGAATACATTAGGGGATGTACTGGAGTCTGCCCGAACTAGCTCGGATGTATATGGCGAACTGCCGTCAGGTTCAGGGAATGATCTGGGCCTGAGTGTTGAGTTGCTGGCCTTGTCAGCAGTGTTGCAGGTTGAGTATTTGCAAGACCAGTATGATGGCACGGGAGTCTGGGGTAATGCCCTTTCTGATGCACTTGGTAGCCTTGAAGAAACTTTGATGGCAACAGGGTATAGCAGTGCGCCTGAACCCACCCCGCAGCCAGAGCCTTCTCCGGAATCTGATGCACCTCCAGAGTCTGGTGATTTAGCTCCGGAACCTGATGCTGCTCCAGAGTCTGGTGATGTAGCTCCAGAATCTGATGCTCCTCCAGAGTCCGATGTGGCTCCGGCGTCTGATGATACAGCTCCAGAATCTGATGCACCTCCAGAGTCTGGTGTGGCTCCGGCGTCTGATGATACAGCTCCGGAATCTGATGCACCTCCAGAGTCTGATGTGGCTCCGGCATCTGATGATACAGCTCCGGAATCTGATGCTCCTCCAGAGTCTGATGTGGCTCCGGCGTCTGATGATACAGCTCCGGAATCTGATGCACCTCCAGAGTCTGATACGGCTCCAACTCCGGAACCGGTGACTGGTGCAGCAAAAATAAGCTGGCAGGCACCTCTGACACGAGCAAATGGAGAGTCGCTGGCCATGGGGGAGATTGACAGATATATAGTCCGGTATGGTACCGGGCAGAGTGCTGACGAAATGCCGTCTGAGGAAGTTGTTGAAGATGGTCAGGCTATGAGCTACGAAATAGCTGGTCTGGAAGAAGGTACCTGGTACTTTGCAGTTCGCACAATAGATACCAACGGTCTGGAGAGTGCCTGGTCTGAATCGGTCAGCAAGACGATTTCCCGGTAGCTCTCTGAATTAACGCTCATTCCCTGAATTAGAAAGTCCTTCACCATAGCGCCGACAAAAACGTCGGCGCTATGGTGAACCCCTTCCGGACCTTCTATCCTTTCAAGACACTGACTCACTTCTGCCCGGAACTATAAGGTTCTGTCGCTGAAGCTGAAATATCTGTTCGAACTATTTCTGAAGACTCCCTTATAATGACTGGAAATCATCCTGAGGTTATATAATGGGCTGGCGCGTGGGTGGCTGGTTGGCTCCGGGGTTGTGTGAGCTTCTGATCGGGGATGAATCCCAATGAATATTCTTGTAACCGGTGCTACGGGTTTCGTCGGGAGGCGGGTATGTGCGCGGCTGCAGAAGAGTCAGAGCTATAATTTATCCAGCGCGGTAAGGCAGTCAGGCTCTAACCCTCCAGGATCTGAAGTTGTCATTCATGAGGTGGATGGTCAGACCAGCTGGCAGTGTGCCCTGAAGAATCAGCAAGTAGTGATTCACACTGCGGCACGTGCTCATATCATGAACGACGAGGTTGCAGACCCTTTGGCCGAGTATAGAAGGGTTAACGTAGATGGCACCCTCAATCTCGCCCGGCAGGCCGCAGAGGCTGGTGTAAGGCGCTTGATCTACATCAGTTCTGTCAAGGTGAATGGTGAACAGACTCCTGCTGGTTGTCCTTTCACGGCGGAGGATGCAGCGGCCCCTGCAGATCCATATGGCGTTTCCAAGCTGGAGTCGGAAATGCAGCTGCGGCAGTTGGCGAAGGATACGGGTATGGAAGTAGTTATTATCCGTCCATCACTGGTATATGGGCCGGGAGCTAAAGGTAACTTTGCAACTATGGTAAGGCTGGTTGCAAAAGGCTTGCCCCTGCCATTGGGCTCAATCAGGAACCGGCGGTCTTTGCTGGCTCTGGATAATCTGGTGGATCTGATTGTTACGTGCATCAGCCACCCCAATGCCGCAAACCAGACGTTTCTGGCAGCAGATGGTGAAGATTTGTCCACAACAGAGCTTCTGCGTGGTGTCGCAAATGCTATGGGTATACCATCACGTTTGATACCTGTGCCGGCCGGGTTGCTGCAGTTCGGTGCCACGTTGCTTGGCCAGAAAGCCCTTGCCCGGCGGTTGCTTGGGTCTTTGCAGGTTGATATCGAGCACACTCGAAAGTGCTTGAACTGGACACCACCACTAACTGTAGAGCAGGGACTTCGGCACTGTTTTGAAATTCGTCAGGACTGATTGTGTGATTCGAATACTGGATGTTCTGTTCTCTCTCTCAGGGTTGGTTCTGGGGTTTCCTGTATTGTTGGTGCTTTACCTGATTGGTCTGTTTGATACAGGTTCACCGGTGTTTCTGCAGGAGAGGGTCGGGCAAAACAAGCGCCCCTTTACTTTGGTGAAATTCCGTACAATGTCCGTGGATACTGCTTCTGTTGCCAGCCATCTGGCAGTCAGTTCATCCATAACCAGGTATGGCCGCTTCCTGAGACGTACCAAGCTGGACGAATTGCCACAGCTCTGGAATGTTCTTAAAGGTGATATGAGCCTGGTGGGGCCACGGCCCTGTCTGTTCAATCAGGAGCACCTGATTACTGAGCGTGAGCGGCGCGGTGTGTTAATAGCCCGGCCGGGGATTACTGGTCTGGCTCAGGTAAATAATATTGATATGTCGATGCCGGAATTACTGGCAGAAACAGACGCAAGGATGCTCTCTGACCTGAATATCACAGCATACTTTAAATACATTTTCATGACAGTTGCGGGCAAAGGCTCCGGCGACAGAGTGCCCGGTCGTGATTAGACTATTAGCCCCTACGGCGACAGTGAGTTGCTATGCTTGAATCATTTTTAAGGCTTCCGCGCTTTTACAAGCGCATCATTTCTGTCTCGGTAGATGCGGTCGCGCTTTCGTTCGCCCTTTGGGCATCCTTCGCCCTGCGCCTGGAACAGAGCCTTTGGCTTCCTAGCCGGGGGCAGTTGCTGGTCACCGGGCTCACGGTTGTTTTCACTCTGGCTGTTTTTGTTCGCCTCGGCCTGTACCGCGCTGTTGTGCGCTATATGAGTGACAGGGCGTTTCTGACTATTGTTACGGGTGTAGGCATTTCTGCCCTGTTGCTGATCCTGCTTGGATACAGCCTTCATGTTCTGATTCCGCGCTCCGTTCCGGTTATATATGCAGCGCTGGCTTTCATTTTCGTGGGTGGCAGCAGAATGAGCGTGCGTATGCTGGTAAACCACTCATCCAATCAGGGCAAAGAATTAGTCGCCATTGTCGGGGCGGGTGAGACTGGTGCCCAGCTTGCGAAGGCGTTGCAGGAGGGCTCTGAGTATCACCCGGCCGTGTTTATCGGTTTGCTGTCAGCCAACCACAAAGCTCTTATCGCTGGTGTCCCGGTATACTCTCTGGAGCATCTCGAGAAGGCGGTGCAGGCCCATGGTGTAAAGCGATTGTTGTTGGCTTTGGATGCCAACAAGCAGATTGACCGCCGGCAGTTGCTTAAGCGGCTGGAAGTTTTGAAGTTACCCGTGCAGACAGTGCCTTCGCTCAGTGAGCTGGTTGCGGGCCAGGCCCGGATCAGCGATATCCGGGACCTGGAGATTGAAGACCTGCTCGGCAGGAACCCTGTTCTGCCGGATAGTGCTCAGGTTGCTGCCAGCCTTTATAGCAAGGCCGTGATGGTAACGGGGGCTGGTGGGTCCATTGGCTCTGAGTTATGCCGGCAAATTATTCGCCACCGCCCGCGATCCCTGGTCCTGTTTGAGCAATCCGAGTATTCACTTTACGCCATTGAGCGCGAATTGCAGGCAATCAACCGGATTGATGAGCTGAACGTTGAGATTTTTCCTATTTTAGGGAGCGTTATCCATCGTCGCCGGTGTGAGATGGTTATGCGCAGTTTTGAAGTCGAGACGGTTTATCACGCAGCGGCATACAAGCATGTGCCTCTGGTTGAACATAATGTAATTGAAGGTGTTCAGAGTAATGTGTTCGGCACCTTGCATGCGGCAGAGGCAGCGATTGCGGCGAAGGTTGAACGGTTTGTTCTGATTTCTACTGATAAGGCTGTTCGTCCCACAAATGTGATGGGGGCGAGCAAGCGCATGGCAGAGTTGGTGTTGCAGGGTCTTGCACAGAGGCAGGACAGAACGGTTTTCTCCATGGTCCGGTTTGGCAATGTACTGGGTTCTTCTGGCTCGGTGGTGCCTTTGTTTCGTGACCAGATACGTGATGGAGGGCCTATTACGGTGACCCATCAGGATATTATCCGTTATTTCATGACCATTTCAGAGGCCAGCCAGCTGGTATTACAGGCGGGCAGTATGGGCCGTGGTGGTGAAGTGTTTGTACTGGATATGGGGGAGCCGGTAAAAATTGCGGATCTGGCTCGCAAGATGATTCACCTGATGGGGCTTGTGGAGAAAACACCGAGCCAGCCGAACGGCGATATCGAAGTTGTCTTCACCGGGTTGCGGCCCGGTGAGAAATTGTTCGAGGAGTTGCTGATTGGTGGTGACCCCCAGGGAACATCTCATCCTCGCATCATGATGGCGCGTGAGGTGTCTATGCCATGGTCAGAACTGGAATCAGTGCTGAACAAACTGCAGCGTGCCAGTCAGGAGTTTGATTGCCATCAGATCCTGGAAGTCCTCAAGAATGCTTCAACAGATTTTTCTCCAAATGGCAGTGTGTCTGATCTTGTCTGGTGTCATGGCGGTCATGATTTGACAGTTCTGAATGAGAGCTCTGGAAAGGTGCACCGGCTTCCCGTTTGACTGAAACCCGCAACAAGGATTGTTGAGAGTGATAGATATAACCCATCATGGCGCCACTGCTGGCGTGACTGGTTCCTGTCATGAACTGACTCTTTATAATGCAAAAAGCGCCATCGCCGGAATCCTGATTGACTGCGGCCTGTTCCAGGGGCAGGAGAAGGGCGAGAATGCTTCGGCTTTAGATCTCTCTGTCGATTTCCCCCTTGAGCATATCCGTGCTCTGGTTGTTACCCATGTTCATATCGATCATGTGGGCCGTATTCCCTATCTTTTGGCTGCTGGATTTGAAGGGCCGATTATCTGTTCGGAACCTTCTGCCATCATGCTTCCGGAAATTCTGGAAGACGCCCTGAAAATCGGTTTCACCCGGGACAGATCGTTGATTGACAAGGTGCTCGGGTTGATTCGCTCCCGGCTGGTACCTGTGCCATACGGCCAGTGGCATGAAGTATTCTCAGGGCCGGATGGGTCGCTTTCGGTGCGCTTGCAGCGCGCCGGGCATATTCTGGGCTCTGCATATGTGGAATGTGATGTTACTTATGAAGGCGGGCGTGAGCGGGTGGTGTTCAGCGGCGACCTGGGTGCTCCTCATGCTCCGTTGTTGCAGGAGCCAGCTTCGCCAGAGCAGGCAGACCGGCTGATCATTGAAAGTACCTACGGAGACAGGAATCATGAAAACCGGGAAGCACGCCGCTACCGGTTGAAGGCGATCCTGGAGAATGCGCTGGCAGACGGTGGGACTGTCCTTATCCCTGCCTTCAGTATCGGGCGCACACAGGAGTTGTTGTACGAAATAGAGGGCCTGATCCACGAATTCCGGAGCCAGCCTGTAGCGGACGGTCTGGTGTGGGATGATCTGGAAATTGTGGTGGATTCCCCCCTGGCAGCAGAATTTACAGGTATCTATCGCAAGCTGAAACCATTCTGGAATGCTGAGGCGGCCGACCTGGTGTTGCAGGGGCGGCATCCGCTTTCGTTTGAGCAGTTAACTGTGATCAACTCTCATGGGGATCATCTTAATGCAGTTGAGTATCTTGCGGGCTCACATCGCCCTTGCGTGGTATTGGCCGGTTCCGGTATGTGTGCCGGGGGAAGGGTGGTTAACTATCTGAAAGCGATGCTTGGTGAAGAAAGGCATGATGTTTTGTTTGTTGGCTACCAGGCTACAGGTACACCGGGGTGGGATATTCTCACATACGGACCCTCAGGCGGTTGGGTAGAGCTGGATGGCAAACGGTATGACATACGCGCGCGAGTACACCAGATAGGCGGTTACTCAGCCCATGCAGGGCAATCGGATCTGATCCGTTTTGTTGAGGGTATTCCGGAGAAGCCAGGCGAAATCCGTATTGTGCATGGAGATGAATCTTCCAAGCAGGCGTTTAAACGATGCCTTGTTGAGCGGAATTATTCTGGTGTGCTGATTCCTGATCGGTAGGGTATCTAAATCTTTTTTTTGGATTGGGGGCCGGCGTATATCTTTATTCCGGCCTCGCGCTCAATCCGCTCTGTCGCTCACTGCAACGTTGTGTTCAGTTGCTTGAGTTCGTGTTCCAGTGCTTCGCCGTAGCGTTGCCGGGCAGTCTTTGTGATGGCCAGCTCGGTTTCCAGTTCTGCAATAATTTTGTCAGAAGCCCGCAGGTTCGTGATTTGTGCTTTTGCGTTCTCGTTGAGCGCGTCAACAGGGTATGATTTCCCATCAATAGTAATCATTTCCTTTGATGCCTTGTTGCTCGCAGTTTTTCGCGTTGTTTTCTTTGGTGCAGCTCCAGCCGCCGGCTTGGGTGCACTTGCTTTTCTGGCTGCAGGCTTTGCTGGTGCCTTCCCGGCAGGCTTTGAGGCTGTACCTGTTTTCTTTGTGTCTGTCATCGGAGAACTCCAGTCATCTCGATAAATTTAGTTCTGAGTAAAAACGGAGGCCTGTTACGCGGTCTTGGTGGCCAGCTTTCGCAGGCGATCCACGTAGCTGGATTGCGCTGTATTGGCAATGGCCAGCCGGGCTTCCAGTTTTTTTATGTGCGTTTGCGTTGCTGTTGCCTGGCGCGCAAGTAGTTTGCCTTCTGAGGGCAAATCTTCCAGTTTGTAGGTTTTTCCGTCAAGCGTAATGCTTTCCATAACAACACCAGTAATGTCGTGAGTGAATTTGCTAAGTAATGTAGGTGAGGAAAGTAACACAGGTGCAAAAGATACACGAAGCAAGCGATTTTTTCTTTGCCTGGAGATATTAATTTTTTGACACAGGCTAAATGCACTCTCTGAAAGGGTTGAAGTTTACCTGTTCGGAACCATTAAGGGCGGGAATGCAGGCTTCCCTTGCCTTTCTTTCAGTGAGGTAATGGGGCGCCCGGGTGTTCGTTGACACTCCGTCATGCGCTGCCTAGAATGGCCGCCACTCGTGGGACGGGCTGTGGCGCCGCAATACTGGCACCCTGATGTCTGAGTTAGAGCACCAACCATAGTGATGCACTTCTTCAATAAACTGGTACCGCTGTTATGTCCAGAAAAGCGAACCCTGAGAAAGCCGAACGCACAGAGCTGGAACTGGCTCTGAGGCAGTGCAAGCGCGGCTTTATCTCTGTTGGTGTGTTTAGTTTGTTTATCAATCTCTTGATGCTTGTCCCTGCGATCTACATGTTGCAGGTATACGATCGGGCGTTGGGCAGTCGCAGCGAAGATACGCTGATCATGCTCACATTGGTTGTTGTGGGTCTGTTCATCACCCTTGCACTGCTGCAAATGGTCCGCTCTGCCATACTTGTGCGCATCGGTAACAACATAGACAGGGATGTAGGCGACAAGATATTCTCGGCGATGTTCAAGCAGGCCATTGATAAGCCCGGAGGGCAGGGTGCCCAGCCTTTAACGGACCTGACCACATTAAGGCAGTATTTGACCGGGCAGGGGCCAATAGCGTTCTTTGACGGCCCCTGGTTGCCAATCTTTATCGCTATCCTCTTTGTTTTTCACCCCTGGTTCGGTGTTTTCTCCATCATTGCAGCCCTCATTCTCATCGCTTTGGCGTTTGCGAACGAAAAGCTGACAGGGTCAATGCTGGCGAGTGCAGGCAAGGCCAGTATCCAGTCAACCCAATACGCCGGTTCATGCCTTCGCAATGCTGAAGTGGTCCATGCCATGGGTATGGAGAATAACCTCAAGAAGCGTTGGGCGACGCGACACCTGGACTTTTTGTTGAATCAGGGCACTGCCAGTGACAGGGCCGGCATAATTTCCAATGCTTCCAAGACCCTGCGCATGATGTTTCAGTCGCTGATGCTTGGTCTGGGTGCTTACCTTGCCATTGAGCAGGAGATCAGCTCCGGTATGGTTATCGCCGGCTCCATTTTGATGGGCAGGGCACTGGCCCCGGTGGACCTGATGATAGGTTCCTGGAAAGGGTTTTCGTCGGCCAGGTCTGCATATGAACGTTTGCAGGAGCTTTTCCGGACCTATCATTCAGATCAGCAACCTATGCCGCTTCCAGCACCAGAGGGAGCGCTGAAAGTAGAATCGCTTGTTGTCGTGCCTCCGGGGGCTCAGGCCCCAGCGCTTCGGGGCGTTGGGTTTGAGCTGGTCAAGGGCGACATGCTTGCAATCGTAGGCCCGAGTGCGGCAGGTAAATCAAGTCTTGCCAGAGCCTTGCTCGGAGTCTGGCCCGTTGCTAACGGCTCTGTTCGCCTTGATGGAGCTGATGTTCATCAATGGGATAAGGGGCAGCTGGGCCCTCATGTTGGTTATTTGCCCCAGGATATCGAGCTTTTTGAAGGTACTATCAGCGAAAATATATGTCGTTTTGGTGAGCTGGATCCGCAAAAAGTGGTTGCCGCTGCCAGGCTGGCCGGGGTTCATGAATTGATTCTGAGGTTGCCCAATGGCTATGACACGCCAATTGCGGTTGTTGGTGGTGTATTGTCCGGTGGGCAGAGGCAGCGTGTTGGTCTTGCCAGAGCAGTCTATGGAAACCCCAGTCTGATTGTGCTGGATGAGCCCAATAGTAACCTTGATGATCAGGGCGAGCAGGCTTTGCTGAATGCCCTGGAACAGCTCAAGGCCAAAGGGATTACAGTCATACTGATCACTCATCGCAAACCTATACTTCGCCTCGTCGACAAGATGCTGGTGCTGGCAGATGGTCAGGTTGTCGGCTTCGGGCAGCGGGATGATGTAATGCGAGCGCTCCAGGAGGGTCAGATTGCAATTGGCCAGGGAAGCAAAGGGCGTGGAAGCAAATCGAATAAAGAGGGTGAGGCGTAATCCATGGCAAACGACAAAGACCGCAGTGATCAGCCGGAAAGCAGCACCCATAAATCCTCGGGTCCGAGAACTGGAAGTTACCCGGCAGACGAAAACCCCGCTCAGGTAACAGAGAATGGCGAGCAGGAGGAAGCCTGGGAAGAGGTAGATGAAAGCGAGCTGCCCGCTGAATATGTCCGGGAGGTCAAAAACCAAAGTGGCCCCGATGAAAGCGGCATTCCTACGGATTATAGCCGCCGGGTTCGTGCAGGAATAATCATACTGCTTGTTACCTTTGTTGGTGCCGGTGGCTGGGCCGCTTTTGCCAGGCTGGATGGTGCCGCCATTGCAGCAGGCCGGGTAGTTGTTGAGTCCCAGAATCGAGTGGTTCAGCACCTTGAAGGTGGCATCATTGAAGGCTTGATGGTCCGCGATGGCTCCAGGGTAAACAGTGGTGACCCGCTTGTAATTCTGTCAGACACAAAGCCCCGTGCAGAACTCAATATTATCGAGTCCGAGCTCCGTGAGGTGCTGGGGCGCGAAGCAAGACTCAGGGCTGAGCGTGTCGGGGCTGAAAAAATCGAATTCCCTGAAGAGCTGACAGCGCAGGATAATCCCTCTGTACGTAATATTATTGAAGGCCAGAAGGAGCTGTTCAAATCCCGGACAGAATCCTTGCAGGGCCAGCTAAGCATATACAAACAGAGAGTCCGGGCACTTACCCAGCAGATGAAAGGGCTGCGGGATATGAACCGAAATCTCGATTCACGAATAGCCAGTTACGAGGAAGAGCTTGCGAACTGGCAGGAGCTTTTCGACCAGGAACTGGCTGACCGTAATCGTATCAACGAAATGCAGAGAGAGTTGTATCGCCTGCAGGGCGAGAAAGCGGGGAATGAGTCGAAGTTATCGGAGCTGGAGATAAAGATTGGTGAGACCCGCTCTGAGGCGTTGGTCACCAAGCAGCAATACGCTGAAGAAGTTGCCGAACTCTTGCGTGAAACCCAGCAAAGTATTGCGGACATGCGGGCCAGAAAAACCGCTCTTCAGGACACACTCGACAGAACCACGATTATTTCACCGGTTAGTGGAACCGTTGTAGATCTTGCAGTGCATACCGTTGGGGGTATCGTGCGGCCTGGAGAGACGTTGATGGAAATAGTCCCGGGCGACCAGGATTATACAGTTCAGGTAAGAGTGCAGCCCCAGGATATCGACAGAGTAGCGGTTGGTCAGTTTGCCGACGTCAGGCTGTCTGCGTTTAATCAGCAGATGGCAGATCTTATTGAGGGTGAAGTGACAGGCATCTCTGCAGACGCACTGAAAATTGAGAACGGTGAAGAGCGTTATTACGAAGCCAGAATAAGGGTGACTGACGCCGGGCTCGAAGTAATGAAAAACCAGGGCATGTACCTGGTGCCAGGCATGCCAGCCGAAGTCATGATCAAGACCGGAGAGCGTACTGTGCTTCAGTATTTGTTGGACCCGGTAACGCGCATGGTTGAACGCGCTTTCCGGGAGGAGTGAAGATGAAGCTAATCTCAATTTTAGTTTGTAGTTTTACTGCGTTTGTCGCAGCGGCGCCTGCACTTGCTCAGAGTTCGGGTGAAATAAGCCTGGTTGATGTTTACCAGAGTGCGCTGGAAAAGAACTACGGTCTGCAAAGCCAGCAGTATTCCTATCAGGCAGAGAAGGAAGGGGTTCGGCAGGCATGGGCGGGAGTACTCCCTCAGGTTGAGGCTTCTGCCAGTTACGGTGTATCTGACTATACCCGGGATTTCGATTTGCAGAGCAGTATCTCCGATCAGGACGAGCATACCCGGTACGATCTCAGCCTGATCCAGGTGGTCTATTCCCGCAAGGCATTCAAGGAAATCGAGCGTGCCAAAGCCGGAGAGAAGCTGGCGGCAGAAGAACTGGCTGGTCGGGAGCTTGAAATTGGTTATTCTGTAATAGAGGCCTTCTTGCGGGCACAGATGCTGCATGAGCAAATTGCTATTGTGGAAGATGAGCGTACAAGCCACGAACGCAGGCTGGATCAACTCGAGAATATGCTTTCCAGAGGTTTTGCCACGCGTGCGGATACATTGGATGCTCAAGCCAGAATAGATGAGGTTTCGGCAGAGCTCGCCGGCCTCAGGCATAATTATCGAGCGGCAATAAAAAATCTTGAAGCTGTTGCCGGGATTCGAGTGGGAGAGCAGGGGCTGCATCCTGTGTCAGGGGAAATTTGGCGCAATACCCCTTCTCTTCTTGAGAAAAACTGGGAACAGCTGGCGGCCGAAAACTCTGCGCTGATCAGGCAGGCTAAAGGTGAGCTGGACCTGGCAGAAGCTACCAGAAAGGCCGAAAGTGGCGCTCACTGGCCGGAACTGTATTTGAATGCCCGCTACACTGATAACGACACCTTTGCTACTGATCTTCGGCAAGAGAGCCGGGTTGAGCTGCAGCTCAAGTTGCCTATTTATAAAGGTGGCAGCACCTCATCCCGGGTGCGACAGGCGACCCAGAGCATGTATGCGGCGGAGTATGCGGTCAAAGACAGCGACAACATGGTCAGTGTCGAAATTTCCAGAATTACAGAAGAACTGCGGGGCAGCTACGCTCAGATTCAGGCACTGATCACTGCTGAAAAGTCAGCTCGTGCCGCACTTGAAGCGGCCGAGAAAGGGTTTGTTGGGGGAGTGCGCAGTTTAAATGATTTGCTGGACAGCCGAACGCGCCTCTCTGACATTCGCCGTAATCTTGTAAATGAAGTGCACCAGAATCATATGTTGCAGTTCGAATTGCGCCAGGTAGCGGGAACACTCACGATCAACGAGGTTCGCAATGCAACAGCCAGTTAATCGGGTCAGTGTAAAGCGCTCATGATACGAATCGCGCAACAGCTATGGCTTTATCGGAACTTCATAACCGGCAGTGTGAAGCGAGAGTTTCAGAGCAAGTATATGAACTCGCTGCTGGGAGTGGCATGGGCGGTTATCCAGCCGCTGTCCATGATCCTGGTATACACCCTGATTTTTTCGCAGATCATGCGGGCCAAGCTGCCCGGAGTTGAAAGTCAGTACGCCTATAGCATCTATTTGTGTTCAGGCGTTCTTACCTGGGGGTTGTTTTCAGAGGTTACCAGCCGTACACAAAATATGTTTCTGGATAATGCAAACCTTCTGAAAAAACTCAGCTTTCCCTGGTATTGCTTGCCAGTGACTGTTATCGCAAGCGCCGGGCTTAACTTCCTGATTATATTCATATTGTTTGCCATATTTCTTGTGGTTACCGGCAACTTCCCGGGCTGGGTTGTACTGACAGGGCTCCCGGTGTTGGCTGTTCAGCTTTTCCTGGCCGGTAGCCTTGGTCTGATGCTGGCGGTGCTGAATGTGTTTTTTCGCGATGTAGGTCAGCTGTATACTGTCATTCTGCAGTTCTGGTTCTGGCTTACACCTATTGTCTACCCGCTGGAGATCTTGCCAGATCGCCTTCAAAGCATCATACAGCTTAACCCCATGACCAGCCTCATATCCGCCTATCAGGATCTCTTCACATTAGGGAAAATTCCGGACTGGACAAGCCTTTTACCGACTATAGCTGTAGCTGTTGTATTTTTTCTGCTGGCGGTCAACTTGTTCCGTAAACATGCAAACGAAATAGTAGACGAGTTGTAATGACCGCAATATCTGTAACCGGGTTGGGTAAGGCTTATAAGCAATACCCTGGCAAATGGTCGCGTCTGGGTGAGTGGCTGTTGCCGGGTAATCGAGTGCGCCACAGCCTGCACTGGGTGCTGCAGGATATTCAGTTTGAAGTGCCTCGGGGCGAAGCTGTGGGCATCCTCGGAGTTAACGGAGCCGGCAAGAGTACGTTGCTGAAATTGATTACCGGCACCACGCATCCTACTGTAGGACATATCAGCGTTAATGGTCGTATTGCTGCACTACTGGAGCTGGGTATGGGTTTTCACCCGGATTTTACCGGGCGGCAGAACGTATTTATGGCTGGCCAGTTGCAGGGGCTTTCACCACAGCAGATTGAGGATGAACTGCCAGCCATAGAACAATTTGCGGGCATAGGGGAGTATCTGGATCAGCCTGTAAGAGTTTATTCCAGTGGCATGCAGGTACGGCTGGCATTCGCATTGGCTACGGCCATTCGGCCGGATATTCTTATCATCGATGAAGCTCTCTCGGTAGGCGACGCAGCCTTCCAGCGTAAGTGCTTTCGTAGAATTAACGAATTTTTGGAAGAAGGCACTACGTTACTATTTGTTACCCACGATATAGACGCTGTAAAAAAACTGTGCAAACGTGCCGTGTTTTTGAAGCAAGGCCGGGTGGCTGCTTATGGGCCTGCAAAAACGGTTTGCGATAGCTACGAGAAATATCTGTTTGGGGGGAGTGCTCCTGCAATGTTGGAGGTTGAGCCAGAAGAGTCCGCTCAACAAGACAACGAAAGCCAGGGAAAGCTGGACACAGCGCTCACTTCCGACTGTGAAATAAGTTATGGCGATGGGCGGGCCACAATAGAGGCGGTGTGGCTGGAAAATCGGGACGGAGATACTGTCAATATGTTTGGCAGTGGTGAGCCTATGGTGCTGAAAACCCGTGTGCGTTTTAACCAGGCAGTAGATCATGCTGTTTTTGCTTTTATGATAAAAACCCGGGAGGGGCTGAGTCTGTTCGGCCTTGATACCAGTGATCATCCTGCCTTTAGCGGTCGTCGCTTTCATAAAAACGAAACCCTTACTCTCAAGTACTGCCTGGCTAATGCTTTTGCGCCTGGGGTTTACTATGTGAACTGTGGTGTGCGGGACGATCGCAGTAAAGAGTTGGTGTTCCTGCATCGCAGACTGGACACCCTGCTTTTCCGTGTACGAACAGATGACAATACCACTGTGAAATCGGGGTTGATCAATGTGCCCGTCGAAATTGGTATCGAGGAGCGCCTGGAATGACCCCGTCAGCTCAAAAGCAGCCTGTTTTTCTGCATGCGTTATTTCGTACTGGTAGTACCTACCTGTATCAGGCTTTTCGTCGCCTGGGTGCTGGTTACACCTGTTATCAGGAGCCACTGCATGAAATTGCGGCAAAAGCCCTGAATAACTCCAATATACTGAACGACAGCCGGGATTCGCTAAAAGCTGAAACTCTTCGTCACCCGGAAATGGAGCGGCCTTACTTTGCCGAATTGCACGAAGTGGCTGATCAGGTTCTGCCGCACCTGCAGGAAGATGATATATACAACGGCTATTTTGGTGGCCCGGAAAATTGTAGAGGGCTGAACTACTGGCGAGCACTGATTGAAAATGCGGCCAGCCGGCCACTGATTCAGGAGTGCCGTTCGGCTGGCCGCATACAGGCTATGCGCGAAAATCTTGGTGGGTTTCATGCTTATCTATGGCGTAATCCCTGGGATCAGTGGTGGTCTTATCAGGTGTCTTCCTACTTTGATCTGACCACCCAGCTGATTTTTAATGCTCCGCAACGTCCCGCACTGATTGAAAGGGTCAGCGAGCATATTGGCTTTATCTCCATGCATGGAGAAAGTCTGGAAGTGACCCAGGACTGGTTTGCCAATCGCCCATTAACCCCGGATAACGCTTACATAGCATTTTACACGCTATGGTTGCTGGGCCTTCAGGAGGCAAATAAGCATGCAGACCTGCTGATTAACATTGATCAGCTCAGTGCAAAGCCAGATATACAGAAACAAGTGACGGAAAAGTTTGCTGCTTTGGGTATCCAGGGTCTGAATCTCAGGGATTGTAAAAGCCCTGTGTCGCTTTTCAGCCGGGCAGAAGAGGCACACTTTCAAACGCTGGAAGCTACTGTTCATAAATGTTGGCGGGAAGCAGGGCTGTCTGGGCAAGTCCTTAGTGAAATACTCACACTACGGGAGCAGGCAGCTCCGGAACGGGATGTCGCCACAGACTCAGCGGACCACAGCAGAGACCTCGCCCGTTACCGCGATTTGCTTAAGCGGCGACAACAACTAGTGGTAGATCTTCATTCCAGCTCAGACGCCGCTTTGCAGGCCTCGCATCGCCGTGAAGACAAATTGCGCCAGCAGCTACAGCAGTCTGAACAGAATATTGAACAAAGCCAGACGGAAGTCAGCCTGATGAACAGGCAGCTTGCCATGGCCCGGGACAGCCACCAGAAATTGCAAAACAGTCATCAGGAATTGCTGAGTAACTACCAGGAATTGCTCAGCAGTCGCCAGGAATTGCTCAGCAGTCGCTCCTGGCGAATTACGGCGCCTTTGCGTGCTGGAGTTATGGCTGCCAGGCATTTGCGTAAAGGCGATCATCAGGCCATCAGGGCGGGAGTTATGCGTCGCCTTAAAGTGATGATTCTGGCGGTTGAACACTATAGCCGCGGGTACCCGAGAGTGCGCGGCATTATGGTATCCACAGTGAACAAAGTGCCCTGGCTGGCGGCCCGGTTGTACCGGCTAAGGCATGCCCCGGTTCTGCCCGAGCGAGATAGCCTGGTAATGCTTACCCCAAGATCCCGTGTTATATACAGCCAGTTGGTGGCTGCTGTAGATAGTCTGCAAAATGACGATAGCCAGCAGGGGGGATCATGAAGCTCCTTATAGATCTTCAGTGTTTGCAAACCAGTAGCCGTTACCGCGGCATTGGGCATTACGTGAACTCCCTTGTTAAAGCCCTGCTGACTATTAACAAAGCGAGGCCTCAGCCACACAATATAACTCTGCTATTCAACGGCTATCACCCCGAATTGATAGACGAGCTGCGTCAGCAATGGGGGCCGCTGCTTGAGGGTGTTCACATCAGGATTTTTCATGCGCCGCCGGATACCGCTGAGTCGGGCTGCCCTAATCAGGGTATTATTCGTGTTGGTGAGTCTCTCCGTGACGAATTTATTGCCCGTCTGGAGCCTGATTTCGTGCTCATCGGTTCACTGTTTGAGGGGATGACCGATAACTATGTGTGCGAGATTTCCCGGGCCCGGCAATATGCCGTAGGCGTAATAGGCTACGACCTGATTCCGCTGATCAGCCCTGAACAATACCTGGGCGATCCGCTTATACATGAATGGTACTACCACAAACTGAAAAGCCTGCACTGTGCTGATGTTATTTTTGCAATATCTGAGAGTGCACGGAAGGAATTTGAAGACCACTTGCAGCAGCCTGATGGCTCAGTTATTACTATATCGACTGCATGTGATGACAGTTATTACCCTTTGGATGGTACCAGTGAAGATTGCAGTCACACTCTGGCTGAACTAGGTATAACCAGGCGTTATATTTTGTATAGCGGTGCGGCAGACGAGCGCAAAAACCTTAATGCCCTGTTGCAAGCTTTCAGCCAGTTGGACGGGGCGCTAAAGAATGATCTTGGTTTGGTGCTTGTGGGCAAGTTCAGTGAAGCCGATCGGGCTGGCCTGAGCCGTTTTGCCGGAAATCATGGAATACCGCCAGAGCATATTATCTATACAGGCTTCATAGCTCAGAAAACCCTGAACGTATTGTACAACCGGTGCAGTGTGTTTGTGTTTCCTTCCCGGCATGAAGGTTTCGGTCTTCCAGTTCTTGAGGCCATGACCTGTGGCGCTCCTGTACTCTGTGCCAACACTACCAGCCTGCCTGAAGTTATGGGGTTGGAGGCCGCCATGTTCGGGCCGGATGACATTCCCCGGCTGGCTAGCCTGATAACCCGCGTAGTAACTGAGCCTGAATTCAGTAAACAACTTCGTGAGCACGGCCTGAAACAGTCGAAAAAGTTCTGTTGGCGTAAAACTGCTGAAAAGCTCCTGGTGCACGCCGAGCAAATTGTTTCTGAGTACCGGCCTGCTGGGAAGGCAGACAAGCCTGATCGCATCAGCCACCTGGCCCGTCTGTGCTCCATCTGGCAAATGGAAGATCATCGCCTGCGACAGATTGCAAACTGCTTGGCCGCCAACGACCTGGCTCTTGAGTACCGGCTGCCAGAACATCAACGACACTGGCGCATTGAAGGCCCATTCGACTCCAGCTATAGCTTGGCCCTGCTCAATCGGGAAATTGCTCGTGGTTTGACGGCGATAGGTCAGACTGTCAGCCTGCACTCCACTGAAGGCCCGGGTGACTTTGCTCCGTCAGAGGAGTTTCTGGCTGATAATCCCGACGTGGCCCAAATGGTTAGCCGAAGCCAGCAGAATATGCTGCAGCCGGAAATAACCAGCCGCAATCTGTACCCACCCAGGGTGCACGACATGGCATCAGATACCCGGCTATTGCATTTGTATGCCTGGGAAGAAACTGGCTTTCCGCAGGAGTGGGTTGGCAATTTCAATCAGCACCTTACGGGGCTTACCTGCTTGTCTGAGCACGTACAAAAAGTACTGATAGACAATGGTGTATGCCTTCCGATGGCAGTCAGTGGCTGTGGGGTAGACCATTGGGATAGAGTGGAGCCGCAGGCATACCCGCTGGTAGCTCCCGGCTTCCGCTTCCTCCATGTATCTTCCTGTTTTCCCCGCAAGGGCATCGACGCGATGCTGCAGGCGTGGGGAATAGCATTTAGCCGGCACCAGGACGTTACCTTGGTAATCAAAACCTTTGACAACCCGCACAATAACGTAGACCAGCTGCTGGCCGAGCATCAAAGTGCCAATCCGGATTACCCGCGTGTGATTGTAATTAAAGAGGATTTGCCAGATGGTCAGCTGAAAAGCCTGTATCAGCAATGCCATGCATTGATCGCGCCCAGTAAGGCCGAAGGTTTTGGTCTGCCGTTAGCCGAGGCGATGCTAAGCGGTTTGCCGGTTATTACTACAGGATGGAGTGGGCAGATGGACTTTTGTGATGAAAGCACCGCCTGGCTGGTCCGCTTTGAATTTGAGCCGGCCGATACCCATTTCAACTTGAGCGACTCTTTGTGGGCGAATCCCGGCGTTGAAGATCTCGCCAGCCAGCTACAGGTAGTTTTTAACGCCAGCGAAAGTGAGCGCGAGCATAAGTCCATTATGGCTGCTAGCCGCCTGCGTGAACATTTTACCTGGGAGCAAGTGGCTATGCGCCTGGCTAACCAGACTGAAAGTATCATCAAGCGTCGGCAACACGAAAACCTGAAGCGGCCTTTGAATATAGGATGGGTGAGTACTTTTAATCAGCGTTGTGGCCTGGCCACCTATTCACAGCATTTGATTGAACAGAATGCCGAAGACAAAATTACTGTTTTTGCCCCGTACACCAGCGAGCCGGAAACTGAAACAGATAATAGCCCTGTTGTGAAGCGTTGCTGGCAGCTCGATGACAACGACACGCTCGAAGATCTGGCCAGGCAGTTGCTTGCAGAAAATCTGGATGCTGTTGTTATCCAGATGAACTACTACTTTTATGATTACCAGGCACTGACGCACCTGATCGCAACCCTGAAAAACCGTGGTTTGGTGGTTACTCTTACTCTGCATTCCACCTCAGACCCGGAGCCCCGGAAGGCCGTGGCTAACCTTCAGACGGCACTGGAACTGGCAGACAGGGTAATTGTGCACACAGTTAAAGACATCAATTGCCTGGCTGATATTGGCATAGTAAGTAATGCGGTGCTGATACCCCACGGCGTTGCCCGTATTGAAGCAGGCCCGGTAAACTGGCCGTTCGCCGGTCGCCCCTGCATTGCGTCTTATGGTTTTGCCTTGCCCCACAAGGGCCTGGAGGAATTGGTAGATGTATTCGCTCAATTGCGACTGGAATACCCTGAGCTCGTATTAATGTTGCTTAATTCAGAGCACCAGGAGCCTGTTTCTGGCGAATTTATTGAGAGTCTGCACCAGCGAATAACAACCTTGGGGCTGGAGGAATCGGTATATGCCGAACACCGCTTTTTGCCAGATGCTCAAAGCATTGGCCTGCTGCAGCAGGCTACAGTAATAGCCATGCCGTACCAGAATACGGGTGAGTCCTCCAGTGGTGCTGTGAAAATGGCCATAGCTTCTGGTCGCCCGGTACTGGTTACGCCACTGCCTGTTTTCGCGGATGTAGCACCTGCAGTAACCATGTTGAAAGGGACTAGCGCCGAAGCTCTGAAAGAAGGCCTGGTTCAGGCTTTGGCAGGTAAAGGGTTGCCGGATTCTGGCGGAGTGACACGCTGGCGTGAATCTCGTGCTTACCCTGTGATTGCTAAGCGTACCTTTAATATGGTGCGTTCGCTCTGGATTAACCGCCAAACAGGAGAATAACCCCGGCGCCGGCCAGAGCTCCCAGAGTATTGGCGAGCATGTCATACCAGCAGAAACCAGAGCCGTAGAAACGATCCCACACTTCCTTGCCAAGGCCAATGGCAAAGGTGCCTGCCAGTGCAACTGGGAGCCCGAACGGCGCGGAGCAGAGCACTAGAACCGAAGAAACAAAAAAGTGCTGCTGCTTGTCGCGTTCACGGAGTCGCTGCCAAAAAGTGACCATAAAGTGTTCTTTCTCCGGAGGGAGGCAAAATAATTAATAATGAGGTGAGGGTGCTAACAGGAGTAAGTCTTAAAGTGGTATCACTTTCAGGTTACCGTCATCATTCTATACTGTCCAGTGAAGTGTGTATAAGTGTAATTTAATGTGTGGGTAAACATAAATTGTAGCGTTATATTAATCTTTACAAAACCCGACAGTAAGCCGGTTGACGCGGCTTCGAGGCTGCGTTATAAATCGTTCCTGAGTTGGGCGAGCCGGCCCGGAGTAGAGAGATTAAAAACCGGAATTTAAAGCGATTTCCTTGTCGCAAGCCCGGTAAGCTGTTAGAGTTTTGATCGGTAAAAACTCGCAGCCCTCGGCGCATAAGAATTTACAGCTTAAAGACCAGGCTCTTTGTGTTGTAACTGGGATGTTCTATCTTTACGGGGTAGCCGTGGAGGTAAGTACATGTCAGGCAGGCATCGACGGATGCCATTGGCAAATGCCAAGCCTGAAATTAGTCGATTCGACTTAACTAATGGAGAGTAAAAGTTTATGGCAACTTACACTGTTGAAGAACAGGTTCAGCAGCTCTACGTCGGCCTTTTGGGTCGCGCTGCTGATGCGGTAGGGTTTGAATACTGGGTTAATGAGATCAACTCCGGAACGCTTACTCTGGAAGAAGTTCGTTCGAACTTTGTTAACGAGCAGGCTGAAGGTCAGGCAATTTACGACTCAGGCAATAGCCGCGCAGATATTGTTGCTGCCTTATATGACAACCTGTTTGACCGTGCCCCGGGCGCAGGCGCTGACTACTGGATTACCGGTGAAGGCGCTAGCGTTCCTGCAGATTTGCTGGTATACGCCCTTATTAATGGCGCCAGCGCGGCTGATCGTGCTGCTTTGGATGCTTCTGTGGTAGCAGCTCAGGCAGAAACAGATGCAGATGGCGAAGTTCCAACTCCAACTGTTCCTGGCGAGACCATTCTGCTGAGCGAAGGCCGTGACGTTGTAACTGGTACTGACGACGACGACACCTTCTACGGTAACGTTGGCCAGAACCAGGACGGCGATCTGGCTAACGAATTCGCTACTGGCGACGTTCTTGATGGTGGCGCAGGTCGCGACATGATCGAAGCGACCATGATTCGTGATTACACATCTCAGAACGAATTCGAAGACAACGCTCTGGCTCCGCGCCCGATCACTTCGAACATTGAAGAAGTTTACATCGAAGCTCTGGAAGATGTGACCATCAACACTACTCGCATGGCGAACGTAGAAGAATACTGGTCCAACTTCAGCGATGCTGATGTGTCTTTCGTAAACGTGAACCTGAACGGCAGCAACCTGAACGTTACCAAGGATGTTACCTTCGGTATTCGCGATACCCGTTTTGATACTGACTTCTCCGCAACGTTTGACAGCCAGTCGCTGCTGCGCGCTCCGGAAGAAGCAAGCAACTCCCAGCTGGAAATCCGCATTGCGGACGTTAGCACTCAAACGCCGGCTACTCCTTTGGCGAACGTAAGTGTAACGCTTGGTTTTGAATTGGGTGGTCAATCGTTTGTTCTGGCAGACGTTGTTTCTACAGACGGTACTTATCAGGGTCTGGTAGATGCTATCGATGCGGCTTTGGCTACTCAGGGTCTTTCTGCCCTGCAAGTTACTCTGTCCGAGCCTTACACCACAGTAACTGTTGCTGGTAACACCGTAACCCTGCCGTTCACTGCACAGGAAATTCTGGTGACAGATCCTGATGGTGAGACATTCGGTGAGGTTGACTTTACTCAGGCTGCAATCGCATCTGTACCTGGTGGCTTCCTTGTTGCAGGTAACGCTGAGCCGGTTGATCCGTCAGTAACCAGCAACCTGATTGAGACTAACCTGATCCTGGACAACGCAGGTCGCGGCTCTATCGCCGGCAATGTAACCATTGGTGGCGAGTCTAACTCTGATATTGGTGTAGAGCGTTTCAACGTATCTGTAGATCGCGGTAGCAAGATTGCTTCACTGGTTCAGTCTGGTGCTAACAGCAGCGAGTTGGAAGAGATTTACATCGACTCTATGGGTGCAAATGGCGATCTGTACATTGGTACGGTTGATGCCGACCTGAACGTGATCAATGCGACTGCTTTTGAAGGCGCTAACCTGAGCATCGGTGAAGGCGGTCCTGTTAGTGATCTGGTAGTTTTCAACAGCTCTGGTTCATCAACAAATGTAACTTTCATTGCCGATTACGACGGAAATGGTCGTGCTTCTGACGCGCAGGCTTTCACCATTAACACCGGTGTAGGCAGTGATGTTATTACTGCTGATGTGACTGGCACCTCAACTTCTGGTAGTACCACAGCTAGTGTGACTATCACTTCAGCTGGCGGTGATAACATTGTTACCTTGACTTCAGATAACACTGAAATCAACGAAGCCTTCGTCACTTTGGGTTCTGGTTCAGACACGGTTACAGGTGAAGAAACTCATCTGACAGCCAGCACTGGCGCAGGCAGTGACGTTATCTACACCGAGAACACTGGTGACAAAGCTATAGCAGAACTGTTTGCTGGTGGTGCTAACCTGGGGACTACCGGTGCCGGTACTGCAGCATTGGTTAATGCTTCCCAGCTTCTATACGGCCGTTCAGTTCAAGTGACTGTGGCAATGCCGGAAGAATTGGTCACAATGACTGATGCTGATTCCTTCGTTGACGGTTATGAAGTTACCGCTGAGATTGAAGCTAGCCAAGGCTATCTGACTACTGAGCGTGACCTGTACGAAGCTGCTGCCCGTGCTATCAACAACGACCCTGTTGTTAACAAGCTGGTTGAAGCCAGTGTTGACAGCAATGGAACCCTGATAGTCGAGTATTTGGTAGACGGCGTAACAGCCGGTACTGAGACTATGGTACAGCTGGAAGTTCTGGGCGACTGGACAGATCTATCTTCTGCCGAGCAGGGCAACGTGCTTGCAGGTATTCAGGAAGCCTATTCTGACTCCAGCATCGCTTCTGTTGATGTAGGTAACCTGTATGATGGCACTGTAGCTGAAGCTGTTGTTGTAACTACCAATGGTACGGATTCCGCTACTAACGGTGTTAACACAGTGAATGCAGGCGCAGGCGACGACGTGATCGTACTGAGCTCCAACGATAGCACTGTTGATACTGTTGTATTTGATCAAGGTGGTTTCGGCAACGACACTATCGTTCACTACGATGATGTTAGTGGCGGTGACGTTCTGGACTTCAGTGGATGGTTGAACAATGTAACCTCAGCGTCTGGATCTACAGATTCTCAGGTTCGTGTTGCAGGAAGTGTTATTGACCTGACCGCAGCTGCTGGCGCAATTACAGATAATGCTGTAGTTGTTACTCAGCTTGAAGAAGTTGACGCTTCTCTGAACTTCGCGACAATGACCAATGCTCAGGTATTGGCAGGGTTGAATGCTAACTTCACTCAGGCCGCTGCTACACCTTTCTTGGTTGGCGACGCTCAGAAGTCTATCGTAATGGTTGAAAACTGGGACGGCGGTGTTGCTGACGATAACCTTGGTGAGTACAAGGTTTATGAAGTGTCTTACAGCACTACAGGCTCGGCCTTCACTTCAGCTACACTGGTAGGCAGTGTAGACTTTGGTGACTCGCTTGACGCTGCTAGCATGGACGCAACTAACGTTGCTTAATGCATAGGCGTTGATTGAGAACTACAGGTGAGCGGCTTTGGCCTGGTAGCCTGATTCCTTAAAGCAGCTTCTGGTTGCGAGTGAGGAAGACAAGAAAACCCCGATCTTCGGATCGGGGTTTTTGCGTCTGTTTCTTGTCATTTATCTGCCTTGATGCAGATGTGGTATCCTCCGTTCATACCCAGAACCCAGTAAATATGAGGTGTACATGTCCGATTATGTGCCATTAAGCAAAACCGTCCATAGTAAGTCAGGGTTGGTTTCAGCGGATTGCTCTTTTGCGCTTGAGCAAACCCTTGTTCCGGTAGTTGCAGAAGAGTTGCCACAGGTTGTGCCTACCATGGCTATTGGCTTTGTGCAGTCTGTAAATGGCAAAAGCTTTGAGTTGGTCGCCCTGCAGTCTCTGCAGGCCGGTGTGAATGTCTATGTGCACACCAGTGGGCAGTGGATAGGTGGCTATCGCCCCGCCTGGTATCGGGCTCACCCGTTCCGATTATTGAAGGGGAAGCAGAGTAATCGTTATGTGGTATGTGTAAATGAGGCTTCGCCGGCTTTTGAAAAAAATGCAAGTGAGCAGGCTGTAAGGCTCTTCGATGATGAGGGCAATCTCACGCAGCGTACTCAGGGTATTACCGGCTTCCTGGAAAAGCTCCAGAAAGCCACGGCTGTAACTCAGGCATTGGTGAGGCAGTTGGGAGATGCAGGTGTCGTTGCGCCCTGGCCATTGACGACAAGGCGTTCTGCGAAAGAAGAAGGGCAAAAAATTGAAGGTCTGTATCATATCGATGAGGCAGCATTGAGGGCCCTCAATCCAGATGTGCTGGGCCAGCTTGTTGGTAGCGGTGCCTTGTCGGTGGCATATGCCCAGTTACTCTCAGAGCATCGTCTTCAGGGGTTGTCGCGGCTATACGGGTTGCGCAGCGAGGCCAATCAACAGGTTAAGTCTGCAAGCGATGTTGATCTGGAAGACCTTTTCGGCGAAGACGATGATGATCTGAGCTTTAACTTCTGAGCTGAGTGGGTATCAAGTGCTAAAAGCAGGTATTGCATTGTTACTTTTCCATAATGCTACCTGGATAACAGTTTCACGTCAGTATGGTAAACTGCGCGGTTTTGAGCACCCAATTCAGGGGTGTTGAAATAGTACCGTGCTCGGAGAGCCATTTGTTGAACGTGCTACAGTTTTATCGCACCTATATGCCCGAATCCCATGGTGGTATCGAGGAGGCCATACGGCAGATCTGCATTGGGTCGGGCAAGTTTGGCGTTCGGCACCGGGTGCTTACGCTGGCTAATATAAAGTGCGTGGAGGAAATCGAGCGCCCGGAGGCCAGGGTCATCCGTGCTCCCCTTCAGCTGGCTCCAGCTTCCTGTTCCATGGGCTATGAACTCTTCCGGCTGTATCGCGAACAAGCTGAGTGGGCAGATGTTATTCATATACATTACCCATGGCCGTTTGCTGATCTCGTTCACTTATTGTCTGGTGTACGCAAGCCGGTGGTATTGACCTACCATTCGGATATTATCCGCCAGCGTATGCTGGAGCGTCTTTATCGCCCTTTGAGGTCCCGGTTTTTCTCCCGGGTTGACTCCATTGTGGCTACTTCGCCGGATTATTATGCCTCCAGTCCTGTACTGAGTGGGCTGGGTGATAAATGCTCCATAATCCCCCTTGGGCTCAGCCCCGAAAGCTATACACCACCGGGCCAGCAGGCTCTTGCACAGGTTTTACAGCGATACGGCAATGGTTTTTTTCTGTTTGTGGGGGTGCTCCGGTATTACAAGGGGTTGAGCACCCTGTTAGACGCAGCTGCTCAATGTAAGCTGCCGGTGGTCATTGCCGGGCATGGGCCAGAAGAGAGCAGGCTCAAGGCCCAGGCGGCGGCCCTTGGGCTCACCAATGTTCATTTTACAGGCTTCGTAAGTGACGATGAAAAACAGGCATTGTTCGATCAGTGCCTGGGTGTTGTGTTTCCGTCTTGTGTGCGCTCAGAGGCTTTTGGTGTAACTCTGCTGGAGGGGCAGTTGCATGCCAAACCACTGATCAGCTGTGACATAGGAACCGGAACCACGTTTGTGAATCAGGCCGGAATAACCGGGCTGGTTATCCCCCCCAATAATGCAGCTGCCCTTGCCCGGGCAATGGAATCTCTCGCCGAAAACCCCGCCCAGGCTACTCAGATGGGCCGGGCAGGGCGCGAGAGGCTGGAGCAGGTGTTCTCCGGCGAAAAAGTAGGGCGCGCTTATTCAGATATCTATCAGCGACTGGGAGCCAGCGTTCAGCCATAAATTGGTTGACGTTAATGCTGCCATGACATTTAAAGTGAGTAGGATTATCAAATGAAAAAGGCATTAGTCACCGGTATTACCGGTCAGGATGGGGCTTATCTGGCTCAGTTGTTGTTGAACAAAGGATACCAGGTGTACGGCGCATACCGGCGTACCAGTTCAGTCAATTTCTGGCGGCTGCAGGAGCTGGGAATTGATACCCACCCCTCATTACACCTTGTGGAATTTGATCTGACCGATCTGGGTGGCGCTGTACGGCTCCTGAAAAATACCGAAGTGGAAGAAGTGTACAACCTGGCAGCTCAGAGTTTTGTGGGTGTTTCGTTTGATCAGCCAATTACCACAGGTGAAATTACCGGTATTGGCGCGGTTAACCTGCTGGAAGCGATCCGGATTGTGAATCCCGATATTCGTTTTTACCAGGCGTCTACCTCGGAGATGTTTGGCAAGGTTCAGTCCATGCCCCAAACCGAGAACACGCCCTTCTATCCTCGCAGTCCATACGGTGTGGCCAAGCTTTACGCCCACTGGATGACGGTTAACTACCGCGAGTCCCACGGTATTTTTGGTTCCAGTGGTATTCTTTTTAATCATGAATCCCCCTTGCGCGGGCGGGAGTTTGTCACCCGTAAGATTACCGATGGTGTGGCTCGCATAGCGACCGGCAACCTGGACAAGCTTGAACTGGGCAATATGGACGCAAAGCGGGACTGGGGCTATGCCAAAGACTATGTTGAGGGTATGTGGCGCATTTTGCAGGCCCCCGAACCTGATACATTTGTTCTGGCAACTAATCGCACAGAAACAGTACGGGATTTTGTCACCATGGCTGCCAGAGCTGTTGACCTGGATATTGTCTGGGAGGGTGAAGGTGAGAGCGAGCGGGGCATAGACAGGGCTTCAGGTCGTACTATAGTGGCTGTTAATCCGGAATTCTATCGCCCGGCGGAAGTGGATCTTCTTATAGGGGATGCCTCCAAAGCCCGGGAACAACTGGGCTGGGAGCCGACCACATCGCTTGAAGAACTGTGCAGCATGATGGTGAAGGCTGACGTGGCTCGTGTCTCAAGTGGTTTCTCATTCTGAAGAGCCAGCAGCAGGAGGCGATATGAAACGTATTCTGGTAACTGGAGCAAGCGGCTTTACCGGCCGCTTTGTGGTCAGGTTGCTGCTTGAGCGTGGCTACGATGTTTACTCCATGGGTGCCAGTGGCGAGGATGGAGAGAATGTCGTTGCGGCAAATATGCAGGACAGGGCCTCGCTGGAGTCAGTTGCCCGGCAAGTGCGTCCTCATGGTGTTGTGCATCTGGCGGCATTGTCTTTCGTTGCCCATGGTGTTGCTGAAGAGTTTTACCGTGTAAACACGATCGGCACGCTCAATCTTCTGGAAGTGCTGAGTGAACTTGAGGTTGTGCCTTCCCGAATTATTGTGGCAAGCAGTGCCAATGTTTATGGCACGCCAGCAGTAGAACGGATCAGCGAAGGCCAGTGCCCTGCACCGGTTAATCATTATGGTGCCAGCAAGCTGGCTATGGAGCACCTGGTTACAGCCGGGTTCGGGCACTTACCTGTGACTGTTACCCGGCCTTTCAACTATACCGGGCCTGGGCAGCAAGAGCGGTTTTTGATCCCTAAAATCGTGAGCCATTTTGTCCGTCGTGAATCGACCATAGAGCTGGGCAACCTTGATGTAAGCCGGGATTTTTCCGATGTGAGGGATATTGCCCGCTATTATGTGCAGCTTCTGGAAGCAGACAGTAGTGTTTCACCGGTTAACCTGTGTTCGGGCCAGGCCTACTCAATCTCCCAGGTGCTGGACATGATGGCGGCGATAGCGGGTTACCGTATACAGGTAGAGATTAACCCGCAGTTTGTACGGGCTAACGAGATTCCTTTGCTTGTGGGGGATAGCAGCCGGCTTGTGGGTGTTATCGGCAGCCAGCCGTTGATTCCGTTTTCTCAGACTTTGCAGGACATGTACAGCCTGGGTGAGCTGTGAAGGTAATGCTCCGGCTGGATTCGCTTGAACACCCCAGAACGGGTATTGGCTATTACACGGAGAACCTTTGTCGTGAGCTTATTGGTCAGCCGGAAGTTGATCTGGCAGGCGTTTTCCGTGGCCAGTTGTTGCGGGGCGGCAAGCTAAAAAATTTGCTGGATGAAGAAGATATTTCCTCTGCCACAGATAAGCCTGCGGGTGCCCGGAGTCTGCTGGCAAAGTTTATTCGCCGGAGCAGGCCGCTGGTTCGTTCCCTGCCCGGCGCCTACGCTCTGAGGCAGTCAGTGCGCGACCGGCAGGCTCTGGCTGCAGCAGCAGGCTTTGGTAAGTGCATTTATCACGAACCTAATTTCATTCCTTTCCGCTTCTCCGGCCCGCTTGTGCTGACGGTACACGACCTTTCTCACATAAGGTACCCGGAGCATCATCCTGCCAGACGCGTGCGTTTTCTTTCCAGCCGTCTTCCAGCAGCTTTGAACCGGGCCGATGTAGTGATTACGGACAGCCGGTTTGTTCAGCAGGAAATAGCAGAGCTTTTCCCGGCCGTTGCTGGCAAAGTAGTCCCGATACACCTTGGGGTTGAGAGTGCCATCCGGGAGTTGGGGGAGACTGCTGCTCGCAAGGTACTGGAAAACTATAACCTTGATTACAAAGGGTATGTCCTGTCGCTGGCAACCCTGGAGCCAAGGAAGAACCTCACAGGGCTGGTTCGGGCCTATGATTGTCTGCCAGATCACATCAAGGCAGATTTGCCACTGGTTCTGGTTGGCGGCGCCGGTTGGAAAAGCAAATCTCTGTATCGGTTGGTGGACCCTGTAAGGAAGCGTGGAGGCCGGGTTGTGTTCACTGGCCGGGTGCCGCGTGCTGATCTGGCGGGGCTTCTGTCTGGCGCCAGATTGTTTGCTTACCCGTCATTTTACGAAGGTTTTGGTTTGCCGATTGCTGAAGCTCGTGCCTGTGGCACACCGATACTCACTTCTGATTTTGGATCTATGGCGGAGATAGCCGGGGATCAGGCATTTCTTGTTGATCCGGGAAACCTGGTTGAAGGTCTCGCTTCTGCATTATCCGACATGCCAGAGCACCTGCCACCAGTGAGGTATTCGTGGGAGGATACTGCACGGAAAACCCTGGATGTGTATAAGGGGTTGTAATTGTGAAAGATGACTCAATAGTTATATTTGTATGTCTTTATCGTTAACTATATTGCGTGTATTATTATCTCGTTATTTTTATACTTCTTGTGTTCTGTATGATTCTACCTATTGATCCATCTGTCTTTCTAATAAGGTTTTAAGTCCATGGCAAAGATTAATGATTATTATCAGAAGAAGCAGCTTATGGAGAAGCTTGCGGAAGAGATTAATCAACTGGAACAGGATCAGGCTCTGAAACGCGAACTGGCGTTTGAGAATAGTATTCGTGAGTTGATGAAGGAATACGATAAGTCTCCGAAGAATGTGCTTCAGATTCTGGCGGCTATCGATCCCTCCATTGCCGGAGCCAAAATGGAAAGCACTGCTGGCACCCGTGCCAAGCGTCCTATGAAGACCTATAAGAACCCACATACCGGCGAAGTGGTTAAAACCCGTGGTGGTAACCATAAGGTTCTTAACGAGTGGCGTGAAAAGCACGGTAAAGATGCAGTACAAAGCTGGCAGCAAGACTGACTGGTTGAGTATTAAAAAAAGGGTCGGATGAGATAATCATCCGGCCCTTTTTTGTTTGAAACACAATGCTCTGGAAGACTACTCAAAAACAACTACGCGGTTTCTCCCGCTCTTTTTTGCAGCATACAAAGCTTCGTCGGCCTGTTGCATCCATTTTGTATAGCTTTTGGCAGAGCCGCTTAGTTGTGCAATGCCTATGCTTACCGTATAGCGAACAGGTGCGGTGGTGGTATTGACTATACTATGCTCAATGCTCTGCCGTATGCGTTCACATATTATGCGGGATCCTTCAGCATCGGTTTCCGGTAATATTATCCCGAACTCTTCACCACCATAGCGGCCGATACTGTCGGATTGCCGCAAATTGCTTTTTGCTGTTGCAGCGGCATGTTTGATGACTTCGTCACCTGTGAGATGGCCGTAGTTGTCGTTTACCTTTTTGAAGAAGTCGATATCAAACATTACAAGGCTTGTTGCCTGGCTATAGCGGCGATATCGCTCATATTCTGCACCCACGAGATTTTCCCAGGCTCCTCTGTTCAGCAGGCCGGTTAACCTGTCGGTCATACTGAGCCTGGCAAGCTGTTTGTTTGCCTGCTCCAGTGCGCGCTTGCCGGAGGCGATGTCTGTTACGTCATACACCATGAGGCATATCTTCTCCACCTCCCCGGTACTGCCCGAAAGTGGGCTGATAGTAAGGTTCTGGAACATGTAGTCTTCTGTTCCGGTGATGGGGCGGGTGTTACGAAACCTGAACAGGTAAGGCCTTTGTTCCCAGGAAGTGAAAGCCCGGGTGTTTAACAGGGCAACTGCGTCCACCTTGCGGGTAAGCCAGGCTTTGGGGATGTCAGGGAATAAATCAAACAGTACCTGGTTGTGGATCTTGCTTGCGGTAATGCCGCTATGGTTTTCCATAAAGCCATTCCATACCTGCACCCGGAACTCCAGGTCCAGAACTACGAGGCCGACTTCAACGGATTCCAGCATATCAACCAGCCAGTGGTAGGGTTGGGTGTCAGCTTGGTCTATAGCCATGGTTCAGTCCGTCAGGTATTGGAGGCGTTGTTCAAGGAAGGGTATGGAGTCTTCCGTGAGCAGTATCAGCATGTCGCAATGCATATCCTGACCTTCCAGCGTATAGCTGATCTCGATGCAAAGAAGCTGCTCTTCCCGGGAATTCTGGTGCTCCAGTAGTTCTGCGATTTGCCGGTGCTGGCCTAATACGCTTGGATGACCCAGGCCCAGCTTGAGATCCAGCTGATCTCCAATGCCATTCAGGAATGCTCCGAACAGAATGCTGGACATGTCCATCAGAACTTCCACGTTCACGGATTCGCTTTCGAGCGTCTCATAATGCAGGAGCTTGGCCATTTCCCGAAAGCTTGCATCAGCAAACAGCAACAGTGCTTCACCGGCAATGCCGGCACCAGTGAAACCCTGGCACACAGCCGAGTAGGTGTTGCTGTCGCGGGCGGCAGAAATAGCCATGTGGAGTTCGGAATTGGCAATAAACGCGATTTTCGGGATAGGCTGTTTTACAAACACCCGTAATAGCCGCGCAAGCAAGTCTGATGAACGCCCCATTGCAACATTGGATATTTCCTGCAGGTAATCGCTCAGTGAAACCGAGATTTCCGGCACATCGGATTTATTGTCGGAGATGAGGTCGCCATCGTTCAGCGCTGCGTTTTCAAGATCACCAGGGCGATAAAATCCATATTCTGTAAGCAGTGCCAGGACAACGCTCAGATCTGTGGGCTTTTTGATGAAATCAATGGCGCCGAGTTTGCGTACCCGTTCCCTGGCCTCTGGCTGTATGTCGCCTGAAACCACAATGGTCATGATGGGCAGGTCTTCGGCCAGCACGTGCTCCAGAACCGCATAGCCATCCATCTGTGGCATATTGAGGTCCAGAAACATCAGATCTGCCTCATGGGCACGCAGCTTCTCAAGAGCTTCCACGCCGTTATTGGCAAACAGGATTGTCTCCGCCAGGCCGGAGGGAAGGGCTCGGGCCATCTGTTTTCTGGCAAGTGCGGAATCGTCGCAGATGAGTATGCGGGTGGTCATGGTTGTGGCCGGAAAGGTTTGGAAAACGTACCGTAAATTATAACAGGACGCCCGTATGTGTACATGTAAGCTACAGCTTATTAAGGTACTGTAATGCTGTAACATTCTGTCGTCCGGGTTTGTGACCTGGCTCACTCTGTAACCCGTGGTAAGCCTTTGTCAGGTGCATTCATGTACTTGGGCGAAAGCGCTGGGCTAGAATCGGGTAAACTGATGTCACACTATTCCCCAGCTGGAGTCCGGTTTTGATTCGTTCGTTCTATTGGCATGACTACGAAACTTTTGGCGTCGACCCGGTCCATGACCGGCCATCCCAGTTTGCCGGCGTGCGAACCGATGCAGACCTCAATATTATCGAAGAACCGCTGGTTATCTACTGTAAACCTGCGGACGATTATCTTCCGTCACCGCAAGCTTGTCTGATTACCGGCATCACACCTCAGAAAGCTCTGGAGGAGGGGTATCCGGAAACAGAATTTATCGCTCAGATAAACGAGGCATTCAGTCAGCCCGGCACCTGCGTGGTGGGTTATAACAGCCTGCGGTTTGATGATGAAGTTACCCGTCACACCCTCTACCGTAACCTGCGAGATCCCTACGCACGGGAATGGCAGAACGGGAACTCCCGTTGGGATATTATTGATATGGTGCGGCTTGCCTACGCCCTGAGGCCTGAAGGCATCAACTGGCCGCGTAAGGAAGACGGCAGTCCAAGCTTTAAACTTGAAGCGCTGACTACCGCTAATGGCATCGCCCATGAAGCAGCACACGATGCCATGTCAGACGTGGAAGCCACCCTGGCCGTTGCCAGACTGATTCGTGAAAAGCAGCCAAAGCTGTTTGATTTTGTCCTGAACAACAAAGACAAGCACTCAGCGCGGGCCATGCTGGATACTGCAGCCATGAAGCCGGTATTTCATATCTCCTCCAAATACCCGGCTACTCGCGGCTGCTGCGCTATGGTGGCACCTCTGGCAGATCACCCTGCCAATAAAAATCTGGTGATTGTTTATGATCTGCGGGAAGACCCGAGCGAACTGATTAATGCTACGCCTGAACAGATTCGTGAGCGGGTATTTACATCTCAGGCCCGGTTGGGGGAGACAAAGCGCTTTCCACTGAAAGGCGTGCAGTTGAATAAGTGCCCGGTACTGGCTCCCGCCAATATGCTCACCACACTTTCTGCCGAGCGGCTTGCTGAGCTTGAACTGAATGGTGAAACGCTTCGCGCCAACCTCGCGCTTTTGAGGAAAGCCCCTGGCTTGCCGGAGCGAATTGCTGAGGCGTTTGATCAGCCTCATGAAGGCGACCTGACAGACCCGGATGAACAGCTCTATGCAGGCGGCTTTATTTCCCCCGCAGATCGCAGTGAACTGAACAGGGTGCTGCAGACGCCGCCGGAAGCTCTGGTGGACGAGACCTTCAATTTCAAGGATGAGCGATTGCCGGAGTTGCTGTTCCGCTATCGGGCCCGTAATTACCCGGATTCACTAACCAGCGAGGAAGCAGAGCGTTGGGAAACCTTCCGTTCTCAGCGTTTGATGGCGCCCAAGAAAGGCTGGCTTTCTCTTGAGGCCTTTGGCCTTGAGTTGCAAAGGCTTGCCAGTGACCCCGAGTTGACACCTCAGAAGCGGCAGGTGCTGGAGGATTTGCACTTGTATGGGGAATCGTTGATTCCATACGTCTGAGTGGTCAGAAGACTGGACTAACCCTCTCCCGCAAGGGGAGAGGGCGCTTCCTGAGCAGCTTTAATCACCGCCGGCGCTGGAAATAGACGCTGAGATTCTGCCCCATCAGGCTCTGGACCTCACTCCCCAGTGCCTCGGCCTGAATCTGCGTTTGCACAGGCCGGGTAGCCAGGCTGTGACCGTCTTCGTCACGGGCCTTTACCAGCTTCCATTCCACTTCATTGCTCACCATGGCCATCAGGTCTTTCAGCTGCGCTTTGTTCTGTGGCCGGAACCAGCGATCGCGGCACCCGCCCAGACTGTAGAAATCATCTTCATGGGCAAGTTCCTGCCAGGTTGCATCCTGGCGGTTGGTCAGGACCATCCTGCGGAGTTGACGCAAGGCCGCGCGGGTTGGCTGAAGGCCATGCTCTGCGATCAGCTTGCGCATTTGTTTGTCGCCGGCTGTCTGTTCCGCAACGGCGGTGTGCAGGTGCACAATGGCGCCGGACCCGGCGGCATTGCTAACCAGTGCCGCGAGTGAGAGCTCCGTCATCGCCGGGGAGGGCAGGCGGCCGACTTCAACCCAGTGCACCTGGTGGCCATCTGCAACAAACTGCCGGGCGATAGACCAGGGCCAGAACACGATGTTGTTGATGTCGGATTCGGCCGCCATGCGTGTGGCCTTGGCAATGTTGGCCAGGGATTCGTCCACTGCGATGACTTCCACATCCGCAAGATAACGTGCCAGCTCCATTGCCCGCTGGCCCGACTGGGCGCCACACACCATTACCCGTAAGGTGTCCGGCAGCTTGTCTGTGGCCAGTCCCAGCTCTTCTGACATCAATGATTTCAGGCTGCTTTCAGCCCGATATGCCAGTTTTGACCAGGCAGGCCAGGCTTGTGGTACGTCGGTTTTATTCAGGCACAGCTCTTCCGCTTTTTCATCAAAGCATTGTTTGATGCCTTCTTCTTCGGCGCGGTGGTAGTAGCTGGCAGCCAGAACCGGCTGGAGTGCCAGCGGCCAGTCCACCAGATTCCACTGTCCGAGGTGTACAGCGATATCCTGATGAAACAGGGCGCCATACATGGAGCTGATCATCAGGGATCCGATCAGGGCTTCCTGAGGCTCGCCCATCGCAAGCTGTGCTTTGAGGCTGTCATTCACAGCTGCCACGAGCCGCTCTTCATCATCTTCTGCTGTCAGTGCATAGCCTGTGCGGTCGGCATACTGCGCTATGGCGAGGGTGAGTTGCTGAAGGTCATCCCGGAGATCTACGGTTTGGGCGACTTCCGCCAGAATAGCGCGCCTCAGCATTCCGACAAGTTCTTCCACGGCCGGATCTGGTATCAGCGTTTTTTGCAGAGCGAGAATCAGCAGCTCATCATTACAGGCCGCGTCCAGAAAGATCTCTGCTTTCGGGTTATCCAGATCGTACTGCTGGCGAATGATAGCGCCCACAAAACGCCCGATTTCCTGATGGGGAAGGCCTTCGTGCCGTAACAGGGCAATCGCATCCAGCACCAGATCCTGGTCGGCTTTGTTGACCGCAAGGTGCTGGGCACAGGTAAGCATGCCGCTGTATACAGAATCCCACTCGGCGCCGGCCTCAAGCAGTTTGCGATAGTGCAGATAGGCGACATCAAACTGTCCCTGCAATCGCTTTGCATGAGCCACACCGCAAAAAGCGGCTGCGGATTGCCGGTCGCATTCCAGAGCCTGAAGAAAGTTCTGCTCAGCCAGGGCTGGCCGTTCGGTTTTCAGTGCCCAGTACCCCAGGTTCGCATACTGCTGGGATTGCCCCGGTTGGGCTTCCAGGCTGGCTGTAAAGAGGGCGTGGGCCTTCTCAAGCTGGCCGTCGTCCATTTCAACGCGTCCCAGCAAGCCCAGAGCAACAGCATTGCCGGGCTCCAGTGCATTCACCTCTTCCAGATATCCACGACACTCCTGCCGGGCCTGCAGGCGCTGGATGTGGCTGAGCCCGTTGCTGTTGGACTCGCCGTAGGCAAGGTTGGCCTGCAGAAGCAGGCGGGCAGCCTGGGCCTGCTGGGTATGGGATTCCTGAATGTGATGTTTGGCTTGCATGGGATACCTCGTTTACCTGCCGCTAGATTCAAAAATTGCGGCAAAGGCCTGCAGTTTTTGGTTGTTTGCTGTACGTTAAGTGAGGTCTTGCGAAAGGTGTGCCAGTTCCGTGGGAAACGAGTGTTCAATTTTCATTGCCATTGGCTTGGGGTAGACTCAAGTCTACTTGGTCGGTAAAGGGAGGATGCTATGCCTGATCCGGATATGCTTCAGTTACTGCGGAATAGACACGATGACATTCGTGCACTTTGTGAAAAGCATAAAGTAACTCAACTGGCTGTGTTTGGTTCTGCCGCCACAGGAAAATTTCATTCCGCTAGCGATTTGGATTTTCTTGTGGAATTTGAAGAGAAATTGCCGGCGAAGGATATGGCCATAGCGTTTTTCGGGCTTAAAGAAGACTTGGAAAATATGTTCTCTCGATCAGTTGATTTGATTACTGCATCCTCACTGACCAATCCGTATTTTCGCAGCTCAGTGATGGAAGAGAGGCAGTCTTTGTATGCCGCGTAAGGCTTTGAAGTATATATTTGACATAAAGGCTGCCGCAGAGAAGATACAGCGATTTGTTGTAGGTAAGGCGGAAGTTGATTATATGGGCGATGAGCTGTTGCAGTCGGCAGTAGAGCGTCAGTTCGAAATAATTGGCGAAGCAATGAGCAAGCTGCACAAGATTGATGCGGGTATAGCTGAGAGTATTGATGATTACCGGAAGATGATCGCCTTTCGAAATGTTTTGATTCACGGCTATGCGACGATTGACCCATTGATCGTTTGGGGTGTGATTGAGAGTAACCTTGAAAATCTGATTGAGCAGGTTACTGCGATTCTTGAAGGCTCGTGAAAAGCTTATGGATGCAAAACGGCCGGGTTCTTAGCCCGGCCGTTTTGTTTTCTGCGAAGGAGTTTAGCTCTGTAGCAACTGCAACACCTGCTGAGGTCTGGCGTTGGCCTGGGCCAGAACTGAGAGGCCGGCTTGCTGGAGCACCTGCGTGCGGGCCAGTTCGGCGGATTCGGTGGCGAAGTCTGCATCCTGAATCCGGGATCGGGCCGCAGACAGGTTTTCCGAGGTGGTGCTCAGGTTGGCAATGGTGGATTCCAGACGATTCTGGGCGGCACCCAGGTCGGCCCGGATACCACTTATGGTTTCCAGCGCTGCGTCAATAACGGCCAGAGCGTTGGTGGCCCCTTCTACAGTGCTTATATCAACATCGGCTACGGCTTCAGTGGTCGAGCCAGATGCGGTATTGGCCGCTGCGTTATTGAGCATGCTTCCCGCAGCTGCGGTTGCATCCGAAGAGGCAGCAAAGCTGACAGCAGAATCAAGGGTGATTTCCCCGCCTACACGGGTCGAATTAGCTGCACCATTGGTCAGCTCGATCGCGCTAGGATCTCCACTGCCTTGAACAGCCAGCTGCTCTGACCCGCTGGCGGTAAAATCGCTAAGAGCGATGTCTTTTCCCTGGGGCTGCACCAGAGTAATACTGCCATCGCTTTCAACTTCGGCGGTTATGCCGGTTTTGCCGGTGGCGGAATTGATCTCACGGGCCAGAGCAGACAGATCGCTGGCATCGGTAATCTGGGCCGATACTGTTGCTGAGCTGCTGCCGTTGGAGACAGTCAGGGAAATGGTTTGCGGAACCGTCAGTGGCGTGGTTGCTGTGTTGCTGAGGGTGACTTCGGTTCTTGCGCTGGCTTTCACCCCGGTGGTGGCGGCGATGTTGTTGATGGCTGCCGCTATATCTTCAGCTGTATCACCTGCACCGACAGGAACAACCTGGCTGTCCAGAGAACTGGAAATGGTCAGGTTCTGGGCTCCGATGGTGTTGGCTGCCGGGAGAGTTGCATTGGCTGCTGTAGTAGATCCGGTGCCCTGGTTAAGGGTGGCGTTGCTTGCGGTCAGGGTGTTGTTAGCCAGGTCTGATGTGCGGGCACCGCCTATGGAAACGGCGATCGTCTGATTTTCATTGGCACCGGCCTGGAACTGCTGGGCCTGGAAACTACCATCCAGCAGGTTGAGCCCGTTGAACTCTGTTGTGGTGGCAATTCGTTCAAGCTCTTCCTTTAACTGGTTTACTTCAGACTGCAGTGCCTGGCGGTCAGATGCCGAGTTGGTCGCGTTGGCAGACTGAACCGCCAGTTCCCTGATGCGCTGGAGAATGTTGCCGGATTCCCCGAGCGCGCCTTCTGCGGTCTGGGCCAGGGAGATGCCATCGTTGGCATTTCTGACGGCCTGGTTAAGGCCTTCAATCTGGGAGGTGAATCGCTCAGAAATTGCCAGGCCTGCGGCATCGTCTTTGGCCGAGTTGATACGCAAACCTGACGATAGTCTTTGCAGGGCCACGTTGGAGTCATTCTGCGATGAGTTCAGGTTCCTTTGAGCATTCAGTGACGCGATGTTGGTGTTGATGATCTGGGGCATAACCATTCTCCTGCAAAGAGGGGCCGGTGCGTTGCTGCCGGTGAATCTGGCAGCGGGGCATCGGCATGTATTCATTAAATTGCCGTTTTGCAGAGACTAAGCGAAGGTTGTGCCAGTTTCTCAAAAAGTTCCTTAACCAAATGAATAAGAACGGGTTTTTTGTGCGACTTGAGTGTGTTAAAGCCGTTGGCGAACGGAAGGATGATGGGTTTCTGGCAGAGCTTTGCCGCTTTTTTGGATGATTTAACATTCCTTTACAAAAAGGGCTGATTTTTTTCTAAAGCAACCGGCTGGGGTGCCGTTAAGTGAAGTAACAGGGCGGCGCTCCCAAACCAAAAAAGCGGACGCCAGACCTTTTCCATGAAAGTACGACATTTGTCGAAGGGGAAATAAAATGGCTCTTGGTATCAACACCAACATCGCGTCACTTACAGCACAGAATAACCTGAGCAAATCTCAGAGCATGAATGATCAGGCGCTGGAGCGTCTGTCTTCTGGTCTTCGCATTAACTCTGCTAAAGATGATGCCGCCGGCCTGGCGATCTCTACCCGCTTCCAGTCCCAGATTTCCGGTCTGAATGTAGCGCAGCGTAACGCTAACGATGGTATCTCTCTGGCTCAAACCGCGGAAGGTGCTTTGACTGAGGTTACCAATAACCTCCAGCGTATCCGGGACCTGGCGGTTCAGTCTGCCAACGCCACCAACTCCAGTTCAGATCGCGAAGCTCTGCAGGCAGAAGTTTCCCAGTTGGTTTCTGAAATTGACCGGGTTGCAACTCAGACCGAATTCAACGGCCTCAAGATTGTTGACGGTAGTTTCACTGCACAGGCCTTTCAGGTAGGTGCCAATGCTGGTCAGACCATTACCGTGGACTCTATTGCCAGCGCCAAAGCTTCTGATCTTGGTCAGTTCCGGGGCTTTACCGAAACTAACTTTGCAATTGGTACTGCCAGTGATACTGCGGTTGCCAAAGATATAACCGTAGGTGGTCAGGTTTATGATTTGGGTGTTGTTGCAGATGATGCCAAGGCGATCGCCAATGCGCTGAACTCTGCCGGTATCTCCGGGCTGGTTGTATCTGCCAACGAAACTAAAGCTGCCGGAGTGGCATCTGTAGTGGCTGGTTCTGCATCTGATACAGATTCCATTGACATCAATGGAACTACTATTTCCCTGACTAATACAGGTGATGCGGCGAGCAACCGTCAGGCAGCACTGGATGCCATCAATGCACAATCCAGCGTAACAGGTGTTAGGGCGGAGGATAACGGCTCTGGTCTGGATCTTCTGGCGGCCGATGGCCGGAACATTACCACTGCGTTCACAGGTGGTGGTTCTGCTACTAATGCTGACTATGGTATCGCCGCAGATGCAACTACCGGTGGGTCTCTGGATATGACCTACAAGGCTCCGACAGGTGTGACCGGCGCAGTCCAGTTCTCTACCGGTTTTGATGCTGCGTTTGCTGATGAGACTATTGCCGCAACTGGTACTGCACTTAACGCTATCGATATCGGCACTGTTAGTGGGGCCAATGCTGCTATTGTGTCTATTGATGCTGCTCTGGATGCGATTAACGCTTCCCGGGCCGACCTCGGTGCGGTACAAAATCGCTTCGAAAGTACCATCGCTAACATTGCTACCACTTCTGAAAACATGAGTGCGTCCAACAGCCGTATCCTGGATGCTGACTTCGCTTCAGAAACTGCCAACCTGGCCAAATCCCAGGTGCTGCAGCAGGCCGGTATCTCCGTACTGGCACAGGCTAACGCCCGTCCGCAGCAGGTTCTGTCTCTCCTGCAGTAAGGGGTAAGGGTAAGGGCCGGAACCTTCGGGTTCCGGTTTTAAGCCGTTTAAGGATAAAGGGGTAAGCTATGAATGACGTTAACCTGAGCAATCCGGACCTGAAGGTTGTGCGCTCTGGCGCCCAGAGTCCGGTCAAGGCACTGTCGTCATCTCAGGCCGAAGGCAGTAATGCCTCCGGGCTTGCTTCTTCATCTTCTGGATCAGCAGCACCGGTTACGGTGCTTTCCCGCGTTCAGGATGCGTCTAAAGCTGAACAGCTAAAGGAGCAGAATGAAGCGCAGCGGAAAGAACTGGATTCGGCGGTTTCGCAACTGAACGACTATGTTCAGAATGTCCAGAGGGATCTGCAGTTTGAAGTGGATAATGATTTGGGTCAGACCATTGTTCGTGTGGTGGATCAGCAAACCAAGGAAGTTGTCCGGCAGATGCCTGATGAAGTGGCATTAAGGTTGGCAGAGAAATTGCAGCAGGATGAACCGCTGACGTTGTTTAACATTAAAGTCTGAGCGCTTGCCGTTTTGGGCTTGAGGTTGATAACGGTATTTCAGCACCGCCGCACCTGAGAGGGGCCGGCGGTGCTTTGCATTTTGGGTTAAGCTTTGTTTTAACGGGTTGTTACAATTTGCATGAAGAAAGAGGCAAAGTTTTGCCGTCTTCTGCCGATAAACTGAGCAACGAATAGATTCGCCCCTGTGGGAGGCATGGTTATGTCAAGCATTTCATCGCTAGGGATTGGTTCAGGTGTTCTGACATCTGATCTGGTAGATCAGCTGGTCGCAGCGGAGCGTGCTCCGACTGACACGCGTCTTGCGCAGAAAACTGAAGAAGCTGAGGCGATGATCTCAGCCTACGGGGCACTTCGCAGCGCCGTGACTGAATTGCGCTTGCCCATGGCGATGCTGAGTTCACAGGAAAGTCTGACAGCGTTTTCCGCCAGCTCCTCCAATGAGGACATTGGCGTGACGGTTGATAGCGCCACGGCCAGTCGCGGCAACTACAGTGTCGAAGTAACCAGCCTGGCAAGTGCTCAGGCGTTGGCTTCCCGTGATGTATTTGCTGATCGCGACAGCACCAGCGTTGGCCAGGGAACACTTACTTTATCTGTAGGAAGCAACACCGTTGATGTTGTTATTGATGACAGCAACGACACTTTGCAAGGAATGGCCAACGCTATTAATGATGCGAATGCGGGTGTTTCTGCAGGCGTGATTGATACTGGTAACGGATTTCAGCTGGTGTTTTCTGCGGATGACAGTGGCACATCCAATGCGGTTAGCATTTCGGTCTCAGGGGATTCCGAGGGCACTGCGACGGACAATCTGGGGCTATCCCGCTTCGCCTTTAACACCGGGATGGATGCGGATTCCGGTCTGCAGGAGACCATCGCGGCGACCGATGCAGTGATGTCTATTAATGGCGTAGAGATTACCCGTTCCAGCAACAGTTTTGAAAACGTTATAGACGGTCTGAGCTTTGACATTGCTGAAACCGGTTCATCTGTCATCAAGGTTGAACAGGATTATGAATCGGTAGCGGACCGTGTCCAGGAGTTTGTTGATCAGTTCAATGCCCTGCAGGAAACCATCGACAGTCTTTCGGGCTACAATGCCGATGCCGGTGTTGGCGGTTTGCTTTCTGGCGACAGTACCGTTCGCTCTATTCAGAATCAGCTTCGGGAAGTGCTGACCCGGGTAGTGCCAGGCCTGGAAAACTCCAACGTAAGAAGCCTTGCGGATGTGGGGGTTATCACAAACTGGGAAACCGGTGGTCTGGAGTTTGATCGGGAGACCTTCATTGCCCAGCTTCAGGCCAATCCGGATGATGTGACCGCCCTGTTTGCAGAGCAGGGCCGGGCGACGGACAGCCAGGTTGAGTTCGTGCGTAGTGGTCTGGATACCGAGCCAGGAACCTATGCGATCAATGTCACTCAGGCCGCAACGCAGGGTAGTGTGGTAGGTGATACTGCGCTTGCGAACGGTGTTGTCATTGACGGTTCGAACGACTCGATCGAGTTTATGGTTGATGAGTCTACGAATTTTTCGATTCAGCTAACCCAGCAGACCTATGCAACGGCTGAAGAGTTGGTGGCTGAAATACAGAGCCAGATCAATAGCAGTGCCCCGCTCGATGCCGCCGGCCAATCGGTTAAGGTGGGCCTGGATGAAAACGGTGCGCTCAAATTTACATCCGGCAGTTATGGCAGTAGTTCGAATGTGAGCCTTGTGTGGGCTGAAGGTGGCAATGACCTTGGGATTTCCGCTAAAACAGGCACGGTTGGTCTGGATGTGGCCGGTACTATTGGAGGGAGGGCCGCCGAAGGTGACGGTCAGGTACTTTATCTGGCCAGCGGCTCCGGAGGTGCGTCTGGCCTTCAGGTCCGTATCCTGGGAGATCAGACGGGCAGTCGAGGCTCCATTACCTTTATTGAAGGGATTGCAGAGCGTACGGCGGATCTGGTCACCAGTCTTGTTGGAGAGGGCGGCTCTCTTGACTCCCGGACCATCAGTCTGAATCAGCAGTTGGAAGATATCGCAGAAAGCCAGGCTGCGCTGGAAATACGAATCGAGGCCTATCGGGAACGGCTGGTCAGTCAGTTTACTGCGGCGGATTCGCTGATTTCTCAGCTTAACAGCACCGCAGATTATGTTACTCAGCAGTTTGAAGCACTGCTAGCAAGCAATAGTGATTGATAATCAGGTTTTACCAGGTATAACCTGTCAACGAACTGGCCTGGCCAGTGGCAAACGAGGCGAACTATGAACGGTTTACAGGCCTATCAAAGGGTAAATACACAGACCAGCATCACGGATGCTGATCCCCATAAGCTTATCCAGCTCCTGTATAACGGTGCGTTAGAGCGTATCAATATGGCCAAGGCTCGTATGCAGGCCAGGGACTATGCGGGTAAAGGTCAGCTGATTTCCAAAGCCATCGAGATTATTGGTGGTTTGCGTAGCTTCCTGGATTTTGAGAAGGGTGGTGATCTTGCGGCCCGTCTGGAAGGTCTGTATGACTACATGGAGCGCACGCTGTTTGAAGCTAATGCCAAAAACGACCCGGCCAGGCTGGATGAGGTGGCAGATCTTCTCCGCTCAATTAAAAGCGGCTGGGACGGGATCCGTGAAGAGGCTGCAGGTCTCTCGGCCCAAACTGCCTGACCATTGCAGTTCGCCGTGCTTTCGAGCCCCTTCCCTCTTTGGGGAGGGGCGGTTAGTACCCCACCCAATAGCCAATTCCCGCGCCATCCCGTACAATACGCCCCTTCTTTTCAATACATCCATTCTGTTCAGTCTGGAGCACAGACATGTCTGATATCAAAAAGGTGGTGCTGGCCTATTCCGGCGGCCTGGATACTTCCGTTATTGTTCGGTGGTTGCAGGATACTTATAACTGTGAGGTAGTCACTTTTACTGCCGACATCGGTCAGGGCGAGGAAGTTGAGCCGGCGCGGGCGAAAGCCGAGGCGTTGGGAGTCAAGGAAATTTACATCGAGGATCTGCGCGAGGAATTTGTGCGCGATTACGTATTCCCGATGTTCCGTGCGAATACCATCTATGAAGGTGAGTATTTACTGGGTACGTCCATTGCTCGCCCTCTGATTGCCAAGCGTTTGATTGATATCGCCAATAAAACCGGTGCAGACGCCATTTCCCACGGCGCGACCGGCAAGGGTAATGATCAGGTTCGTTTTGAGCTGGGTGCATATGCACTCAAGCCGGGTGTCAAGGTTATCGCTCCCTGGCGTGAGTGGGATCTGAACTCCCGTGAAAAACTGCTGAAGTACTGCGAAGAGCGCAATATTCAGGTTGATATGAAGAAGGGTAAGTCGCCTTACTCTATGGATGCCAACCTGCTGCATATTTCCTATGAAGGCATGAACCTGGAAGATCCATGGTCGGAAGCCGAGGAAGATATGTGGCGCTGGAGTGTATCTCCGGAAGCTGCACCTGAAACACCTACCTATATTGAGCTTACCTACCGCAAAGGCGATATTGTTGCCATTGACGGGCAGGAGTTGAAAGCGCACGAAGTGCTTGAAAGCCTGAACAAGGTTGCCGGTGCCAATGGCATTGGTCGTCTGGATATTGTCGAGAACCGTTATGTGGGTATGAAGTCCCGTGGCTGTTACGAAACACCAGGCGGCACTATCATGCTGCGCGCGCACCGTGCTATCGAATCCATCACGCTGGACCGGGAAGTGGCGCATCTGAAAGACAGCCTGATGCCGCGTTATGCGGAGGTCATTTATAACGGCTATTGGTGGTCGCCGGAGCGTGAAGCTCTGCAGGCGCTGATCGACCAGACCCAGGAATACGTGAACGGTACTGTTCGCCTGAAGCTGTATAAAGGCAATGTGGACGTAGTTGGCCGTAAGTCTGACGACTCACTGTTTGATGAGACCATCGCAACGTTTGAGGAAGACCACGGCGCCTACGACCAGAAGGATGCCGAAGGCTTCATCAAGCTGAACGCCCTGCGGTTACGGATTGCCGCCGGTAAAGGCCGCAAGCTGTAAGCTAAGGTTCAGGCTGACTGGTTGTGCATGATACGCCCGGAGCTTTCCGGGCGTAGTTCGTTCTGGGGGGCGGAAAACAAAAAAGCCAGCTGAGGAGCTGGCTTAAACAAGAACAAGTATCTGAACAATTCGTTAGTTCGGTGGATGTCCCATTTGGTGGCGGAGGTACAACACGGCTCCTCCGCCATGGGGGATACTGCTTAAATCCACAATCTCAGAATAGGCTGATCGCTTCGCTGTGTCTGTGAGTGATGTGTGTCGCCGTGTTACAGATCGTTTGCTGGCTCAGGCGTCTGCACCGATCTCCGGTGCGGTTTCGGTAAACCGGTGAGTCTCATAGGCTTCTACCAGGCCCTGCACTGAGGCTCGTTCCATATCCTGTATGGATGGTGTTCCGTTCTGCGCGTTGGCTTTGCAAAGCACCATACCGGCTTCCACAGAGATATATCCGGCGGTGGTTTTCAGTGCTTTATGGTTAATGCCGTCAAATATGCGGCGAAACGCCGTTGTTGTGCAGTGATCGCTGTCAGGAAAATAGGAGATGATCGCGAACTGATTATCGCTGATCCTGCACAGGGCATCGATAGGGCGAATCAGGGTGCTGAGTCTGCGCGCAATACCTACCGATAATTCAGTAATGATTGTGGGCGGATGCTTGCGTTTAAGCTCCTGCCAGTTGCGAATGCCGCAGAGCACGTATGCTGTCGTACCTCCCCGGGATTCGGCATGGCGTAGCATTTTTGTTAACTGGTCCCGGGCATAGCGGTTGTTGCAGAGCCCGGTTTCGAGGTCAATGATGTTACTGGATTCGAGCTCGCGGTTATTCTCGATAAGCAGGGCATTGGCACGAAGCAGTGTGTTCTGGCGCTCCGCCATGCGGTCAGCAGCAAAAATTCTGGGGATAAGCTGCTTTGCCATGTCAGATTTGTAGACGAAATCATCCACGCCCCGGTCAAATGCTTCCGCCAGGGCTTCTACACTCTCCCGGGCAGTCAGCAGCATCACATAGGTGTAGTGATTATTTTGTTCGTCCTGCTGGCGGACATGATCTGATAATTCCAGACCATCCATTTCCGGCATCAGCCAGTCTGCGATGAGCACGCTCACCGGGCGCTGTTCCATGAGTTTCAGCGCTGCCGGAGCGTCATTGGCGATACGAACGTCACGATAGCCGGCATTTCGCAGAGTCCGGCCAACAACCATACTGCTGAATTTCGCGTCGTCTACTACAAGTATTGGTAGGTCGAGATTTGGCATGGTTGTCTACTTTTGCAGTCCATTGTCAGATGCGGCGAATACCGGGGCTTGGTATGCTTGCCTCTCTTTCTAATGCAGACAGTATACTCGCTACAGATCCAGGAGAATAACGATCATGCCTTCTTTTGATATTGTATCTGAAATTGACATGCACGAAGTCACCAATGCGGTAGATCAGGCCAAACGTGATCTTGGTAATCGCTGGGATTTCAAGAATGTGGATGCGGACATCGAGCAGGATGAAAAAGGCATTACTATCAGTGCGCCGGAGGAATTTCAGCTTGAGCAGCTCTTGGATATGCTGCGCATGGCTTTTGCCAAACGCAATATAGATGGGCGTGCCCTGTCAGAGGACAGTGAGAGCAAGGCTGGCAAGCTGGTTAAGCAGCATTTGTTGCTGAAGCAGGGTATTGAAACAGATATGGCAAAGAAGATTGTGAAGATGATCAAGGATGCCAAACTGAAAGTGCAGGCCAGTATACAGGGTGACAAAGTCCGGGTGACCGGCAAGAAGCGGGATGATCTGCAAACCGCGATTGCCTTGCTGCGTGAGACCGAGCTGGACGTACCTCTGCAGTTCAATAATTTCCGCGACTGATCCGGAGGCTACACCATTTCAACCGGCACCCGCCTGGCCCTGTTCCGGGATTCGCTACACACCTACACACGCTGGCAGGTGGTCGCCCTGTTGTTTCTCGGGTTTTCTGCCGGGTTGCCATTTTTGCTGGTGTTTTCAACCCTGAATGCCCGGCTTGCCGATGTTGGTGTGGAAACAGCGACTATCGGGTTCTTCAGCTGGCTGGGGATTACCTATTCCATCAAGGTGGTCTGGGCGCCGGTGGTTGACCGGTTTAAACTGCCGGTTCTGGACAAGCTGCTGGGGAAACGCCGGAGCTGGATATTGCTGGCGCAGGCTGGGATTGCTACCGGTTTGTATCTGATGGCCCATGTAGACGCCACTCTTGCCCCTGAAACTCTGGCGTTTTGTGGGTTGCTGGTGGCGTTTTCATCGGCTACGCAGGATGTGGCTATTGATGCGTATCGTATCGAGATCGCCGAAGAGCGGCTTCAGGCAGCGCTTGCGGCAACCTACATTTTTGGATATCGGCTGGCATTGCTGGTAGCCGGTGCAGGCGCCCTGTACCTGGCGGAGTTCTGGTCCTGGCAGGTTTCCTATGAGGTGATGGCGGCTCTGGTTGGTGTTGGCGCGGCAACTGTGCTGATTGTGCGGGAGCCGTCGGTAAATCATTTTTCTGCTGCCCAGGATATTGCTCTTAAAGTTGAACTGGAAGCCGCCAGGCACGCTCATTTGGGGCCGCAGCTGGCGCGCTTCGCCGGCTGGTTCTATGCGGCTGTTGCCGGGCCTTTTCTGGATTTTTTCCTGCGCTATAAAGAGCTTTCCATTGCGATTCTTATGATGGTGGCCGTGTACCGTATTTCTGATATTGCCATGGGTGTGATGGCTAACCCCTTTTATCTGGATTTCATGGGTTTCAGCAAAACCCAGGTTGCAGATGTTACTAAAATCTTCGGGTTTTTCATGACCATTGCTGGCTCACTGGCCGGTGGTGTGCTGGTTGTGCGGTATGGCACCAGGAAGGTGTTGCTGTTGGGGGCGATCATGACTGCAGCTACTAATCTTCTGTTTGTTTTTCTCGCTCAGTATCCTCCGGATCTAGTGACGCTGGCGGCGGTGGTGAGTGCTGATAATCTTAGCGGTGGCATTGCCAATGTAGCCTTGATTGCCTGGTTGTCGAGCATGACAAGCGCCTCTTTTACCGCGACACAATATGCTCTGTTCAGCTCTCTGATGACTCTGCCCGGAAAGTTTCTGGGTGGTTTCTCAGGTATGGTCGTGGCGGGTTTTGGTTATGGTGAGTTTTTCCTCGTAGCCGGTTTGATGGGCATTCCCGCAATTCTTCTGGCTTTGTTTTTAATCCGCCAGGGTGACAGGCTGGATGCGTTGGCCCCTGATCACTCTGGCGAAGACGGCGTAAAAACCAGTCAGCCAACAAGCGGGTAGGTGTATGGAAGAGGAAAACGAGCCGGGAAAGGATCAGAAAATCTGGCAGGTGGTGCTGGCGATCCCGCCGGGCAGGGTTGCGAGCTACGGGCAGGTGGCTGAAATGGCAGGCCTCGGACGCCAGGCTCGCTATATTGGTCGCGCTCTGGGAAAGCTCCCGCAAGGCCACTCTGTGCCCTGGTACCGGGTTATCCGCAGCAGCGGCCAGATTGCCTTTCCGGAAGGCTCGGAGGTTTACTGCAGGCAGGTTAGCTCGCTGGAAGCCGAAGGTGTTGAAGTGGTTAATGGCCGGGTGGCAATGAAACGTTTTCGTTGGCAGTAGGGGCCAGGCCGGGCCGGGCCCCTGATGTTTTGTCGAGCTGCGTCAGACTGTTGCCTAGATTCGCATGGCGCCGTCTACTTCGATTATCCGGCCGGACAGGTAATCGTTTTCGAAGATAAATGCAGCCGCCGAGGCGATTTCTTCGGGGGTGCCCATACGTTTGAGGGGAATGACAGAAACCAGTTTTTCGAGTACTTCCGGTCGCATTGATTCTGTCATTTCAGTGCCAATGAACCCCGGTGCAATGCCCATGCATCGGATGCCGTAACGTGCCAGTTCTTTTGCCCACACAGGTACCAGTGCCGACACGCCTGCTTTGGCGGCGGAATAATTGCTCTGGCCCATGTTGCCGGCACGGGAAATGGAAGCAATGTTGATGATGACGCCTTTGCTGTCATTTTTGATCATCTGGGTAGCTGCTTCCCGTCCGCACAGGAATACGCCTGTGAGGTTGACGTCAATAACAGCCTGCCACTGGGATAATTCCATGCGCTTCGTGATCTCGCCGTCTTTCTCTTTTAGCAGAAGGCCGTCCCGCAGTATTCCTGCGTTGTTGATCAGGCCGTTTAGCTGGCCGAAGTCCCCGGCGATTGCTGCAAATGTCTTTTCTACATCTTCTTCTTTTGCAACGTTGCACACATAGGTTTTTGCGTCGCCACCTGCTTTTTTACAGGCCGTTGCGGCTTCTTCGAGTTTCTCGGGAATCAGGTCGATCAGAGCAAGTCTTGCACCTTTTGCCGCCAGATATTCGGCCATTGCGCGACCCAGGCCCTGGCCACCACCGGTAATTGCTATTACAGAATCTTGAAGTTTCATGTTTTGCCCTAAGTTAGAGGAGAGGTGTTTTTGGAAAGGCTGGGAGTATACCAGACCTTTAAATGCCCAAATCCTGATTGCGAGAGCCTGATGCCCATATTTTTATTTATTTTCATTGTCATGCCGATTGCCGAAATGGCGGTGCTCATTCAGGTAGGCAGCATGATTGGTGTATTTAACACCATTGGCTTTGTGCTCCTGACGGCTTTTGCCGGCGCCTGGCTGCTTCGCCAGCAAGGGCTGGCAACATTGCTCAAGGCAAACCAGCGCCTGAATAGTGGGGAGTTGCCTGCAAAGGAGGTTGCCGAGGGGCTTATTCTGGCGGTTGGTGGTGTGCTCCTGCTTACGCCGGGATTTATCACCGATGCCATCGGTTTTTTGTGTCTTGTGCCCTTTACCCGGCACTGGCTGGCTGCGCAGGCGCTGAAGCGCATGGTGGTTTCAGGCCAGAGTGGGTTCTATTTTCGTGCCGGGGGAGGGCCGAATCCATTTGGCAGGGATGAAGGCGGCGATATCATTGAAGGTGAATATCGTGATGAGACCAAAACTGACCATGATCGCCTCGATAAAAAGTGAAAAATTTATGGGAGAGGGTGTTGAAAACCCGGGCGTTAGCCCCACATAGACTTCACAAGTTAGCCGCAGGCTGATACCGGCTGGAAAGCAGCAGGTCAGAAGCCGGGCAATTTTGTCGGATTGAAACAACAGTCCGGCTATCAACAGCAAATGTCATTGCCACATTAATCTGACTATTGGAGAAACCGAGCAATGAAGATTCGTCCGCTACACGATCGTGTCGTTGTACGCCGTAAAGAAGAAGAAGAGAAAACTGCGGGTGGCATCGTGCTACCAGGTAACGCAAAAGAAAAGCCTTCCCAGGGTGAGGTTGTTGCCGTAGGTAATGGTCGCGTTCTGGATAATGGTGAGACTCGTGCGCTGGCAGTCAAAGCGGGTGATACCGTGGTTTTTGGCCAATATGCCGGTAATACCGTAAAAGTCGACGGTGAAGAGCTGCTCATCATGAGCGAAAGCGACATTTACGGCGTGCTTGAGTGATCGCTGAAGCAATTCGCACGAACAGTCACTAACCCGATTGATTCAACGAATTCGGTTTAACGAACAGGAATAGAAGACATGTCAGCAAAAGAAGTTAAATTCGGTGATAGCGCCCGCAAGCGCATGGTCGCAGGCGTCAATGTTCTGGCGGACGCAGTCAAGGTAACTCTTGGTCCCAAAGGCCGTAACGTGGTTCTCGAGAAGTCTTTTGGCTCTCCGGCTATCACCAAAGACGGTGTATCGGTTGCCAAGGAAATCGAACTGAAAGACAAGTTCGAGAACATGGGCGCCCAGATGGTGAAGGAAGTTGCTTCCCAGGCCAACGATACCGCCGGTGACGGTACTACTACCGCTACGGTTCTGGCTCAGGCTATCGTTAACGAGGGTGTGAAGGCAGTGACTGCCGGCATGAACCCGATGGATCTGAAGCGCGGCATCGACAAGGCAACAGCGGAAGCTGTAAAAGCCATTCGTGAAATGGCGAAGCCATGCGACGATAGCCGTAACATCGCTCAGGTAGGCACTATCTCTGCCAACGGCGACGAGACTATTGGCAAGATCATCGCAGACGCGATGGAACGAGTTGGTAAAGAAGGCGTTATCACGGTTGAAGAAGGCCGTGGCCTGGAAGACGAGCTGGACGTAGTGGAAGGTATGCAGTTCGACCGTGGCTTCCTGTCTCCGTACTTCATCAACAACCAGGACAATATGTCTGCCGAACTTGACGATCCGTACATGCTGCTGGTCGACAAGAAGATCTCCAATATCCGTGAACTGCTTCCGGTGCTGGAATCTGTTGCCAAAGCTGGCAAGCCGCTGATGATCATCGCTGAAGACATCGAAGGCGAAGCACTGGCAACTCTGGTTGTGAACAACATGCGTGGCATTGTGAAAGTCGCCGCTGTTAAAGCGCCAGGCTTTGGTGATCGCCGCAAGGAAATGCTGCAGGATATCGCTATTCTGACCGGTGGTACTGTCATTTCCGAGGAAGTAGGTCTGAGTCTTGAGAACACCACTCTGGATGACCTGGGTACAGCGAAGCGTGTGAACATCACCAAAGAAAACACCACCATTATTGATGGTGCTGGTGCGCAGGCTGATATCGAAGCCCGTGTTGAGCAGGTTCGCAAGCAGATTGAAGACAGCTCTTCAGACTACGACAAAGAGAAGCTTCAGGAACGTGTGGCCAAGCTGGCTGGCGGTGTCGCCGTCATCAAGGTAGGTGCTGGTTCCGAAGTGGAAATGAAAGAGAAGAAGGCTCGTGTTGAAGACGCACTTCACTCTACCCGTGCAGCTGTCGAAGAAGGCATTGTACCGGGCGGCGGTGTAACCCTGATCCGCGTTATTGCTGCGCTGGACAAGGTTGATGCCATCAACGACGAACAGAAAGCCGGTGTGAACATTCTGCGTCGCGCTATGGAAGCTCCTCTGCGCCAGATCGTTTACAACGCAGGTGGTGAGTCTTCTGTTGTTGTAGCCAAGGTTCGCGAAGGCGAAGGTGCATTCGGTTATAATGCTGCGACCGAAGCGTACGGCGATATGCTGGAAATGGGTATCCTGGATCCTGCCAAGGTAACCCGTTCTGCACTGCAGGCTGCGGCTTCTGTAGCATCTCTGATCATCACCACTGAGGCGATGGTTGCAGATGAGCCGGATGACGAGAAAGCCGGTGGCGGTATGCCTGATATGGGTGGTATGGGTGGAATGGGAGGTATGGGCGGCATGATGTAATGCCGTTCATAACCTGCTGATCCTGACTGCGCCTTGAGTAACAAGGTGCAGGCTGATCTGCCTTTGAAAACCCCGCGTCGGTTTACACTGACGCGGGGTTTTCGTTTTTTTGTCATGAACTTGACCAAAGCGTTTGTTAGACTCGGCAACCTGTTAATCATCTGTGTGTAACCGAATGAGTGACGCTGAACCCAAACCTTTTCTTCGCCCCGGCAAGGTATTACTGCTATTGCTGCTTGGGGGGCTCGTCTACCTCGGTGCACTGATTGTTTTTATTCCCGCTGGCTGGGCCTGGCACAAGGCCTCGCCCTATGTTTCTCTTCCTGCACAGGTTCAGGTCCGACAGGTAGCAGGCAAGATCTGGGATGGTGCCGCCGGAGTAATTGTTGAAGGTTTTCCGGTGCGTGTTCGCTGGCAGTTGGAGTGGCCGTCTCTTATGGCCCTGGAGCAGCCCGTGAAAATATCGGTTGAGTCTCTGCAGTCATCTGTTTCGGGTGATGTAACCCTGGGGTGGCCTGCAAATCTTCGCCTGGATGCCAACGGCAGGATTGCCGTTGCCGAATTTGAAGAGCTGATCCGTCGCAGTGGTGGTGCCCTGATTGAGGGTGACATCAGCATCGATCGTCTGGAGCTGGAGTGGGCTGACGATCGGATTGTTCACGCCGATGGTCTCGGCCGTTGGGCGGGCGGACAGGTAAGCTGGCCTATGGGGAATCAGACAGGACAGGCCCGGTTTCCGCCTATGCAGGTAGATCTGGATACCATTAATGGTGGCGTGGCTTTGGTCGTTGCGGAACAGGCAGGCAAGGGGCCTGCTGCAGATGCGAGTATTCTCTGGAACGGAATGATGGAGTTGCGGGTCTACAAGCGCATGGTTGACCTTGCGGGCCAGCCCTGGCCGGATTCTGCAGGCCCGGATGATATTGTGCTACGTGTACGGCAGCCATTACTTCCGGGGGCGCGTTGATGATCTCTCTGCCGGCTGCCGACACCCAGCATCGGGTCGCGAAAACAGTTGCCAACCTGCTGCTTGCAGGGTTGGTAATATACCTGGGTATCGTAATGGCAAACGCCACCTGGCTTTTTGCCTGGAAGGATAAGCCCGTTGCCGTTGCACCGGCAGCCGGTGTGCCCGGGCACTCTGTTTTCGGGAGCGCTGACTCCTGGCCTCTGGCTAGCTACGACTTCTTCGGCCGGCCGAAAGCTCAGGGGGTGGTGGCCGAGGCCGTGAAACGTTCGGCCCCGGAAACGGGATTGAAGTTAAGGCTTGAGGGAGTTCTGGTAGGACAGCGCCCGGAAGGTTCAGGTGCTATAGTGGCCGGAAGTAATGGAGAAACAGCCTGGTACCGGGTTGGCGATTTGCTGCCGGGCAACGCAGAGTTGGCAGAGGTAGAGCCGGGGCGCATATTGATTCGCCGCGGAGGCCGGTACGAATCACTGACGTTTGAAGACGGTGACACTTCCACAATGGTTGCAGAGGTGGCCCGGGAGCCGGCAGAATCATCACCGGAAGCCTTTCTTGAGAGCGCCAGACAACAGTTGGACAGCGCAGGTATTGCTGCACTGACGCCTTATGGCCTCAGCCCTGTTGATGATACTGGCAGTTCGGGTTATGTATATAACGGCTCCAATGCCATGCTGAATGCAGTGAATCTCCGGGCCGGAGACGTGATTACTGCCATAAACGGGCAGCGTCTGGGTAATGTAGAGCAGGACCGGTCGCTGCTGGAAAGCTGGCGGGGGCAGGCCAGCCTGGAGATAGAAATCGAACGTGACGGATCTTTCCTTACTATAAGTTATGCCATACCTGAGCAGTGGCGCTGATCGGGTTCATCGATACAGGACGAAATCGCCGGATGTATAACCACAAGACCAATTTGTTGCGGGCCCTGGCTCTGCTTATTCTTTTACCCCTAATGTCGATGGCGCACGGCCAGGAGGAAACCTGGAGGCTGAACCTGAAAGACGCCGATATCCGTGCTTTTGTTACTCAGGTGGCGGATATCACCGGGTACAGTTTTGTGGTGGATCCCCGGGTGAAAGGTAAGGTCACTGTTCTTTCCAGTGCCCCGATGAACAAAAATGAAATTTATGACCTGTTTCTTGCCGTGCTTAGTGTTCACGGTTTCACCGCCATTCCCGGAGAAGAAGTTATAAAGGTGGTGCAGCAGGTGGATGCGAAACAGTCAGCGGAAGCTCTTGGGCGCTTCCCCAATATACCCTCTGAGCAGCTTATTACCCGGGTTATCCAGATTGATAATGCTAACGCTCTGGAGCTTGTGCCTATCCTTCGTCCGCTGGTGGCAAAATATGGGCATCTGGCTGGAGTAGCTGCCGCTAATGCGCTGATTATCAGTGATCATGCCTCCAATATTCAGCGGATCGAGCAGATTGTCCAGGAGCTGGACAGCCCTTCGAAGTACGAAGTTGAAGTGATCAAGCTCAGGGAGGCCTGGGTTGGCGACATGGTGGTGCTGCTGCAGGAGCTGGCTCCGGATGAGTTGGGTCGGGCCGGTAATGACAGCGCTGCGAGAAAGTACAGTGTCACAGCCGATGAACGTAGCAATCGCCTTATCCTCAGAGGGGATGAATCCTTCCGCAACAAGATCCGCGGGCTGATTGTCCAGCTTGACCAGCCCTCAGCCAGTGGTGGTGCAACCAAGGTGATTCGCCTCAAGCACGCCGATGCCGAGAACCTGACCGATATTCTCACCGGAGTGATGGGTGAGCTCGTCAAGGAAGGGGCCGGAGGCGCAGCCAGTGGTGGTTCCAGCACCCGGCCTCAGGGTAATTTTGCAGTGTTTGCGGATGAAGGGCTGAACGCTCTGGTAATTCGCGGGGAGCCTTCGCTGATGCAGGAGGCAGAAGAAATTGTTACGGCACTGGATGTCCGTCGTGCTCAGGTTCTGATAGAGGCCGCAATTGTAGAAATCAGCGATGAGCTAGGCCAGGATCTGGGCGTTCAGGTCGCGGTCGGCGATGAGTCCGGGGCTTCCACACCTGTCTTGGGAACAAGTTTTGGGAATGTTGGAACGAGTCTTGGAGACGTAATCAGCGCAATTCTGACCGAATCAGTTATTACGCCAGCAGTCGGGGGTATTACCATCGGTGCCGGACAAAGAAATGAAGACGGCGTGACCTGGGGTGTTCTTTTGCAGGCCCTTTCGACTTCCGCTGCGGCCAACCTTCTTTCCACGCCGAGTATTATCACCCTGGATAATCAGGAGTCAGAAATTATTGTGGGCCAGAACGTTCCGTTCCGTACCGGCCAGTCTACGGTTACGGGGGATGGCACTACTAATCCGTTTACTACGATTGAGCGCAGGGATATTGGTCTTACTCTGAAGGTGACGCCGACCATCAGTGCAGATGGTCTGGTAAGGCTGGTGGTTGAGCAGACAACAGAAAGCGTCGCCGACAGTATTGAAGATGCGTCGGATATTGTTACCAATAAGCGTGAAATAAAGACAACCGTGCTGGCTGATGACGGGGAAACCATCGTGCTGGGTGGCCTTACCACTGATGACTACACGGTGAACAAGAGCAAGGTGCCGCTGTTGGGCGATATTCCTTACCTTGGGAGGTTGTTCTCATCCGAGTCTGAGCGCAGGGTAAAGCGCAACCTGCTGGTGTTCCTGCGGCCCAGAATCCTGCTTGGTAAGGAGGATGCAGTTACGGCTACATCCGAAAAGTTCAATAAGTTGTGGAACGTAAACCTGGATATTCGCAACAAACTCGACTTGCCCGAAGTGGATGCCAGCCCGGGTGTTGAAGTGTTGTTCGATGTGGGAGATAGCAGGCTTACGGAGTAAGATCAGAAAGCCTGTTAAACAGTCATTGGGGGCATGGGGCAGTCCATCTGGTCTGCCACCAGCCGCATCAGTTCGTATTCCCGCGCATCAATAACCCCATCATAGGTAATGCAATGCCCGCAGGCGTCTATAACTGCGGGTTTCAGCAGGGGTGAGAGCCCGTTCAGTACCTTCAGTGTTTCCTGCAACTGCCGCATGGTTACTTTGGCCAGCATTGGGGTGTCGGTACTTCCATTGTTTGTGAAGCCAGCCATGGCTTCGTGGTAGAGGATTTCCGCCTGTTGGCTGTCGCTTGAACCAGCCCTGGCCATCAGGCTCAGGAGGCTCTGTAATGCCGGTATCGCGGGTTTATAGCTTTTATGGCGTACAGGTATTGCTCTGTCTGCGTCTACGCCCAGGTGTCGGGAGAGAAAGCTGGTAAGAGCCAGTTCAAATAGTGTAATCCGGTTATCCGCATCGACCAGTTTTCTTACATTCCGAATCAATTCAGCGCGCTCTTCCGGGTCCAGTTTCCGCAGGGCCGGCATTGCAAGTTCGAGTGCCGGGAAACGCACAGCCTCTCCCAGGCTTTGAAGTGCAGGAATGAGTTTCGCAAGAAGGTCCGGCTGGGCACCAAACAGCGGGTGGTCGGGAAGCAGGCTCAGGCACTCTGCCTGCTGATGCTCGTCCAGGTCGTAGATGAGCAGGGCATAACAGAGCTGGATCCCTCCGGCCCGGGTGTATAACAAGCTGCGGAAGGTTGATGGCAGACGTCGCAGAAGGTGAACAGCAAAATCTTCGCCTTCCGGGCTGACCGTGCCCACTCTTTCCGAGAGCTTTTGTGCTCCTGCTGACGCGGGCCCGGGAGTAGAAGCTATCGGTTTGGTTGATGAGGCCCGTCGACCGGGGACGTAAGTGTCTGCAGTTGCACCGGCAAAGCTGGAGGTGCCGGAAGGGCGGCCTCCGGTGGTTGCCGCGCGCAGGTCTGCTCCGGGTTCGGTATCTCTCAACCGGCTTTTCAGGCGCGCCAGAAGCCCGGGCTGAATGGCGTTTATGCGTTGTTCAATCGGTGGGTGGGAGGCAAGTAAAGACGTGAACTTCATCCGGGTGGCTTCCCCGAAGCACATGTGGTTCATGTCGCTGGCGTGGCCTGTGGTATCCAGGTAGCTGCTTCTGAGCCCGATTTTGAAAAGTGCGCCGCCAATCCCATCCGGGTTGCGTGTGAACTGTACTGACGATGCATCGGCGAGGGTTTCCCTCTGGCGTGACACGGCAGCCTGAATCAAGCGTCCGAAAAATACACCTACATAACCAATTACAAATAGCGCTACACCGAGAACTCCCATGGCCGCCTGGGAGCGACCGTCCCGATTTCGGGCCGCGGCCCGCCCGCCGCTGTAGAAGGATGCACGAAGCAGAAAATCACCGATCTGGCCGATCATCAGGATACCGGAAAGCAAGGCAATGAGGCGCACGTTCAGACGCATGTCGCCGTTGAAAATGTGACTGAATTCGTGACCCACAACGCCCTGAAGTTCATCCCGGGTTAACTGGGTGATAGCCCCATGGGTGACTACCATCACGGCAGATCCGGGCGAGTATCCGGCTACAAATGCGTTGATGCCGGTTTCGTTGTCCATCAGGTAGAGTTCCGGCACGGGTACGCCGCTGGCAATGGCCATTTCCTCTACAATATTGCGTAGTTTACGTTCATCGTTGTCGCGGGTGTCCGGGTCAACAGGCCTGGCGCCAACCATTTTCGCCACACGGCTGCCACCCCCCGCCAGGTCCGCCCAGCGTAGAAGTGAGCCCATAAAAATGAGTGCTACCACAGCCGAAGCAGTGATCAGGCCGTGAGTGGACAGTAGCCAGTAGTGGAAAGGTTGATCAGAGGTTTCGCTACGGGTGACAAAATAGCCCACGAGGCACACAGCCAGTGTAATCAGCAGTACAGCTGTGAGAAACAGAAATACCAGCAGGCTGGTGTTGCGCCGGGCATTGGCCTGGCGCTGGAAAAATCCGGGATGAGCCATGACTCAGGGTCTCAGAAGGCCACTTTGGGTGCCTGGCGGGCTTCTGGTGATTCAAGTTCCAGTTGAGAGCTTTCTTTGAACGAGAACATTCCGGCCAGAATATTATTGGGGAACTGTTCGCGAAAGGTGTTGTAGCTCATTACGCTGTCGTTGTATGCCTGGCGCGCAAAGGACACCCGGTTTTCTGTGCTTGAAAGTTCTTCCATCAATTGCTGGATGGTTTCATTCGCTTTCAGCTCCGGGTAATTTTCGGCTACCGCATAAAAGTTGGCGAGAGCTTTGGTGAGCAGGTTTTCGGCACCACCAAGGCGTTGGATTTTGGTACCGTCTCCAGGATCTTTGGCTGCATCTTTCTGGGCACTGACGGCGTTATTTCTTGCTTCCATCACCTGGGTCAGTGTTGATTTTTCGTGATCAAGATAGGCTTTTGCTGATTCGACCAGATTGGGGATAAGGTCGTGCCTGCGCTGGAGTTGTACATCAATCTGAGCAAAGCCGTTTTTGAACTGATTGCGCAGAGAAACCAGACGATTATAGATAAAAACCAGATAGATTGCCGCGACAGCAATAACGATCAGGCCAATAATAGTAGTTCCCATGGCAAATCCTCTGAAGTAATGGGTCAGGTGTTATTTTCGATAAGCTTTTGGTGGAAATCCTGCACAAACGTCTCAAAATCTGCAGGGCGCAGAGGCTTGCTGAAGAAGTATCCCTGTGCCAGTTTGCAGCCGCGCTGGCTCAGATAGAATTCCTGCTCCGCTGTTTCCACACCTTCCGCAACGACCGTCAGGTTGAGGCTTCTGCCCAGATCGATAATGGTGTTGGCGATGCGTGTGTCTTCTTCATTTACCAGCAGGTCCCGGATGAACTGCTTGTCAATTTTCAGATGTTTAACCGGCATTTTCTTGAGGTAGGTCAGGGAGGAATAGCCGGTGCCAAAATCGTCCACAGCAATACTGATACCTGCGCGGTTCAGAATATCCAGCTTGGCGACGGCATCTGAAAGGTTTGTCATGAAGCTGGTCTCAGTAACTTCCAGTTCCAGGCGGCCTGCAGGAATGTCGTGGCGCTTCAGGGTGCTCAGAATGTCTTCAACAATGCGTTCCTGGTGTAACTGCACTGCCGAGAGGTTTACTGCGATGCGTATGGGAAGCCCTTTGCCTGCCCACACCCTCGCTTGCTGGCAAGCCTGCTCCAGCACCCATTGTCCAATTTCTACAATGGAGCCATTGCTTTCCGCGAACGGAATAAAATAATCCGGTGGCACCAGCCCCCGCACAGGGTGGTCCCAGCGAAGCAGAGCTTCTGCGCCAATGACCCGTTTTGTTTCAAGATCTACCTGAGGCTGGTACACCACATAGAACTGATCAAGGGCCAGAGCCTGGGAAAGGTCCTTCTCAAGTTGTTTACGATCCCGGATTTCCTGGTCGATACTGGCCACGTAAAACTGAAAGTGATCCCGGCCTTTCTGCTTGGCCAGCATCATGGTTTGCTCTGCACTCTGAAGCAGCCGGTCGGGCTGGATGGCGTCAGATGGGTACAGCGCTATACCCAGTGTTGCGGTCATGGAAATGGTCTGGCCTTCAATTCCTGTGCTCTCACTGATGCTGGCCAGAATGGCTTCTGCCGTATCTGCCGCCTGAAAGCCATCTTTAAGCCCTTTTTCTACCACAACAAACTGGTCGCCCCCGAGGCGGGCCAGGGTGAAGCGGCCACCCACCAGACATCCGATAAGCCGGTCTGCAACGGTTTGCAGGGCTACGTCCCCGGTACGGAAACCGCATTGATCGTTGATGGATTTGAAGTCGTCTATGCCGCAAACGATCACGGACAGAAGAGTCTGGTTGCGTCTCGACTCTTCGATATCATGCTCTAATAGCTCCATGAAGCTGTCCCGGCTCAGTAGTCCGGTCAGCTGGTCGTAGCGGGCGAGGCGGCTTACCCGGTCTTCTGCATCACGATGGCGTTTCTGGCTTTCCCCAATGGCTATGAGCAAGGTGTTTGTTGCGCTCACCCAAAGCCCGAGTTCATCTTTCTCATGGCCTGCCGGTGTTTCCACCAGGCGGTCATCCGGATGTGCCGGGTCTACCTGTTTAACAGAATGGACGATGCGCAACAGCGGGCGGGTCAGCAGCATGTATACAACGAAGAACAGCACCATTCCGAGAATGACTGCTGTGGCAATTACCGAGATGAAGGTAATGATGGCGCGGCCCAGCCACATGTGAGCGGCTGGAACCGTGTCGTAGTGGACAATGAAATAGCCGTATACAGTCTCGGGATCGCCCTGACGCGTCAGCTCTATATTGAATTGGCGTTCGGCACCGAAAATCCAGTTGGTCAGTGGCCGGAATGTGCTTTCAGCCAGAGGTCGCTCGCGAGTACTCAGGGGCTCCCCGTTTGTGTGGAGGATCTGGGCCAGATGCACGGACTCTTTTGCAAACAGGCCGTCGACCACTTGCGCGGCCAGGTCTTCGTCGATGCTGAAGACGGCCTGGGTTGCAGCATCTCTAACCATTGCCATTGTCTGGTTGGCCTGGTTATTGAGATCGGCTGACACGCGACGGGCATCCAGCACTATCTGTATGGTGCTGACGATTACGCTGCTGATCAGTGCAACTGTAAGTATCCACCAGAGGATGCGGTAGCCAAGGCGGTTTTCAACCTTAAAGGATGTTTGCATTCAGATCCGTCTTTAGCCTGTTTGCCAGGCGCCCATTTTTTGTAATCCTTAAGCGTCTGCGACACATAACATATTGCTGACAGTACGGATTATGGCTCAGGTTAAACAACACTGCATATAGTATCGGTGATTATTCCAAATAGTTGAGATTTCCGGCGTTTCAATTTGTAAGTGTCGCCGGTTGTCACATGCAAAACGCCCGCATATAGCGGGCGTTTTGCGGTCAGCCGTCACCGGCCGGATTTGGATCTGATCAGGCCAGGTTTTCGTTTACGAAATCCCAGTTGACCAGCTTCCAGAAAGCTTCGAGGTAGTTCGGGCGGGAGTTGCGGTAGTCGATGTAGTAGGCGTGTTCCCACACATCAACAGTCAGCACTGGCTTGTCTGCACCGGTCAGCGGAGTTTCCGCATTGCTGGTGTTGACAATGGCAACGCTGCCATCGGCTTTCTTGACGAGCCAGGTCCAGCCGGAACCGAAGTTATTGGCGGCTTTGTCGCTGAATTCTTTCTTGAACTCTTCAACTGAACCAAAGGCTTTCTCAATGGCTTCCTTGGCCGCACCAGTGGGCTCGCCACCGCCGTTCGGGCTCAGGCAGTGCCAGTAAAAAGTATGGTTCCATACCTGGGCTGCGTTGTTGAATACCGGGCCGCTGGCGCTTTTGATGATTTCTTCAAGCGACTTGTTGGCGTTGTCAGTACCTTCAACCAGGCCGTTAAGCTTGGTTACGTAGGTGTTGTGGTGCTTGCCGTAATGGTATTCGAGGGTTTCAGCAGAGATATGCGGTTCGAGTGCGTTCTTTTCGTAAGGTAGTGCCGGAAGTTCAAATGCCATGAGGTCGTTCTCCCTGGTTCTCTCAATTATGGTTAATGTCACGGCTCTAATATAGGGCCGATTTGAGCGATATCAACCCCGTAAGGCAATTCAGCTCTTAGGGGTCAGTGTGCTGTTGAACTCGGGACTGCCAGGCAGAAACTGCACGCAGTTCCTGACCCGCCAGACCATTTCTTCGTAGCTGTCAGCTAAAACGTTGACGTGGCCGAGTTTTCGGCCGGGCCGCTCGGCTTTGCTATAAAGATGAACGTGAGCGTAGGGCAGTTCCAGCAGTCGCTCTATATCCCCGTGTTCACCGATAATGTTGATCATGCAGCTGAGGCCGCGTGGTGCGACATTGCCCAGTGCATGGCCGCTGACGGCTCTGATATGGTTCTCGAACTGGCTGGTCATCGCACCTTCGATGGTCCAGTGGCCGGAGTTGTGAACTCGCGGTGCCATTTCGTTTGCTACCAGGCCTGTGGGCGTATCAAACAGCTCCAGCGTCAGCACTCCAACGTAGTCCAGTTCGTTGAGCAGGGCTTTGATATAACGCTCTGCATCTTCCTGAACGTGCTTTTCCAGTCTGGGTGCCGGAGCGATCGCGTAGCGCAGTATGCCCTCGTGATGCACGTTCTCGGAGATGGGGTAGAAGGCCAGTTGGCCATCTTCAGCCCGTACTGCAATAATCGATACTTCGCGCTTGAATTCGACAAATTTTTCTACCATCAGCCGTGAATGGCCGATGGATTCCCAGGCGGCTTCCGCGTCTTCCGGGCTTTTCAGTACGGCCTGACCCTTGCCGTCGTAGCCTTCGGTATTGGATTTGGCAACTACCGGGCAGCCCAGGCTTTCTGCCGCGGCTCTGAGGGATTCGGCACTGTCGGCAATTTTCCATTGTGGTGTAGGGATGCCCAGCTCACCGAACAGTGTTTTTTCGGCTTCACGGTTCTGGCAGACCTGCAGGGCGCGGGGGCAGGGGTGAACCGGTTTTTCTTTTGCGAGTTTTTCTGCAACTTCCACTGGCAGGTGTTCGAACTCGTAGGTGACCCGATCTACCCGGGACAGAAAGTCGTCCAGGTATTTGCCTTCACGATCAATAATAACTTCACCCAACCCCGCGCTGGGGCTGCCTGACATGTCATAGAAAACAAAGGTTTTGGCCAGCGGATATCCGGCGAGGGCAAGCATTCTTCCCAGTTGGCCAGCGCCTAGTACGCCAATTCTCATTTGTGTTCTCCTGCCGAAGTCGGGCACTTTGCTTTGGGTGGTAAGCGAGGGTGGGGCGAGGCTTTTCAAAACACGCTGTGAATACGTCCGTATACGCTTGGCTCCGCCATCCATGGCTCCGCACAGTTTTGGAAAGCCTCGCCCCGCCCTCGCAATCTTAACTGGGCAGTGGGTTCACTGCTCTTTCGGATCCGGGTTGTCCAGAATCGTTTGGGTCTGCGTTGCCCTGAATTCATCAACGGCTTTGCGAACACTTTCATCAGAAGTGCCGATTATCTGTGCTGCGAGGAGGCCTGCGTTGGTGGCGCCAGCATTGCCGATCGCCAGTGTGCCTACAGCTATGCCTCCTGGCATTTGTACGATGGACAGCAGCGAATCTAGGCCGCTGAGTGCTTTTGATTGCACAGGAACGCCCAGTACCGGCAAGGAGGTCTGGGATGCGACCATGCCGGGTAGATGGGCGGCGCCACCAGCGCCTGCGATTATGACTTTCAGACCGCGGTCGGAGGCAGTTTTCGCATAGTCGAAAAGCAGATCCGGCGTGCGGTGGGCCGAGACAACTCTGGTTTCATAGGCGACGCCGAGTTTGTCCAGCATATTGGCGGCGTTTTCCATGGTGGGCCAGTCGGATTTGGAGCCCATGATAAGACCTACTAGCGGCTGCATACGCAACTGTCCCGTGATAATTGGAAAGCGGCACATTGTATGTTTTGGCTATCTACCATGCAAGGAAGGTGTTGCAGTGCTTCGCACGGCTTCATATGCCCTCGTAGAGTCAGTACCTTGAGGCTTCGTCATTTCAACCGGTGAACAACTGCATGTATTATCGATAACAGTAAATCAAACCGCCCATATCCAGGAGTTGTAATGGAACCCATCCGTCCTGATGACGATGAACTGAGAGCCGAGCGGCCTTTTGGTGTGTCAGAGCAAAATACATCCGTGCAGAAGAAAACCAGGGCGTCAGCCGAGGGTGCAGGTGGTAGTTCCAGGCCACCGAAACCGCCCAGTGGTGATAACGAAGGAGGCGGCAGCAGGTCGAGCCTTGTAGTTCTCTGGCTGGTTGTTGTGATTGTGGCTGTGGCTTCTGTCGCTGGCTGGTACTCGCAGAATCAGCAGATTCAGATGCTTGAAGGTCAGCTGGAAGAAGCGGATTACTGGGCGCGGCAGAGTAAGCTTGCGTTGGCCCGGTTTGAAGGAGACCTTACGGAAACGGGGGAAAATCTGCAGGAGCATGGTGCATCACTGGCAGAGCAGTTGGCATCCCAGAAGAAACAGATTGACGAGGCCGGTAGCGAGATCCGTAAATTGTGGGTTGTCGCAAACGAGCGGAACAAAAAGCGTCTGGATGATCAGCAGGAGCGAATTGCTGCCGCAGAAGCTACGCTTGCACAAAGCAGTAAGGCACTCGCGGATGTGAGTTCCACGGTTGAGCAGGTCCGGACCTCGCTGAGTGCCGATCTTGCAGCCCTGACGAGGCAGACGGAGACTTCAATTGCGGCCCTGGAAGATTCTGGCCGACAGACAGCAGAGCAGCTGACATCAGTCAGCAAACAAGTGGCGGATGTCGATCAGGTTGTTGAACGACGGGTACGCCGTTTTGAGCAGGAACAATCGCTTGGTATCAGTGGAATCGAAGGACGGTTGTCTGCTATTGAACAAAAACTTGCCGGTCTGGCCGGCAATGATGGCGAGCGGGCACTCAGAAATGAGTTGGCTGAGGTGAAAAAGAATATTCAGGCGATTGACTCTTCCCGGGCTCAATTCACCTCGCGCCTCGTGCGCTTGTCGGAGGAGGTTAATCAGTTACGTAATGAGACTATTGGCCAGTAGGTTGAAAAAAATTTGACACCGCCGGACAAATGCTTAAAATGCGCCTCTCACTTGATCGAGACAACGAAGTTTGTTCGCAGATCTCAGCGGCTTGATCAGGTGAAAGCCTTTGAAAGGTTTGAAGTGGGTGGTTAGCTCAGCTGGGAGAGCATCGCCCTTACAAGGCGAGGGTCACTGGTTCGATCCCAGTACCACCCACCACTTTCTTTCAAGGCAGACATCGGGCACTTGAGTTCGATGTGCGATTCAGGTTTAATGCCGAATCGATGTGGAGCGGTAGTTCAGTTGGTTAGAATACCGGCCTGTCACGCCGGGGGTCGCGGGTTCGAGTCCCGTCCGCTCCGCCACTTTATTCCCGGGTGGTTAGCTCAGCTGGGAGAGCATCGCCCTTACAAGGCGAGGGTCACTGGTTCGATCCCAGTACCACCCACCAGATTCCAGAAAAGGGCAGGTCCATTGGACCTGCCCTTTTTTTTATTTTCCGATTAGTGACTGGCCACAAACCCGCACAACGTTTCCATTGACGCCACCGGATGCGGGGCTGCAAAGCCAGGCAATGGTTTCTGCGACATCTACCGGCTGGCCGCCCTGAGACAGGCTGTTCATGCGCCGTCCGGCTTCGCGCAATGTTATAGGCATGGCTGCTGTCATCCGGGTTTCAATAAAGCCCGGGGCTACTGCATTTATGGTAATGCCGTTCCTGACCTGACGGGCCATGGCGTTTACGTAGCCGATTACACCGGATTTAGCTGTTGCGTAGTTGGTTTGTCCGAAGTTTCCGGCGATGCCGCTGATGGAGGATATGCACAGGATACGTCCGCTTTCGCGAAGTAATTCCCGCCCCATCAGTTCCTCATTGATGTGTTCCTCGGCCGTGAGGTTAACCGCGATGGTCATATCCCAGAAATGCTCGGGCATCTTGCCCAGTGTTTTGTCACGGGTGATGCCCGCGTTGTGAATGAGCAGGTCCACGCCACCAAAATGCTCTTCTATAAAGTCCGCAATCTTTGCAGGAGCTCCTTTGGCAGTAATGTCGCAGGAAAGAGCTTTGCCATTAATAGTGTGAACTACTTGTTCGAGCTCATCCATGGCCGCTTCAATGTCCAGTCCAATGACAGTGGCTCCGTCCCGGGCGAGAGTTTGCGCAATGGATGCGCCGATCCCCCTTGAGGCGCCTGTTACCAGTGCCACTTTGCCGGTAAGCGGTGCAACCGGATTAACTGTTGGTGCATCAGCAGCTTTGCCAATACGTACAGTCTGGCCGGATACATAGGCGGACCGGGCAGACAGAAAGAAGCGGAGGCTGGACTCCAGTTGCTTTTCTGCATTGGGTGCCATCCAGAGTAGGTTGGCGGTTGCTCCTTTTTTGCCTGCTTCTTTGCCAACGCTGCGAGTAAAGCCTTCCAAAGCCTGCTGTGCCGCAGCCTGGGAGGCTTTGCGGCAAGTGGCCGGATCCTGGCCTACAATCAAAACACGGGCATTCATGCCGAGCTTTTTGATAGTGGGGTGGAAGAAATCGTACAAGGCGCGTAAATCTTCAGAGCTTTTCAGGCCGGTTGCGTCGAATACCAGAGCTGAGAGTTTTGTCTGGGTGTCTGAGGTCAGTTCCCACGCCTGTGCCTTGCTGCCGGCTTTTGACGAATCTTCAAGCGTTGCTTTGCCGCTGGCACTATAAAGAGTAGCGGCGCTGGCGCTGAGCACGCTGCCAATTGCCGTTATGGCTTTGCCGCCGTTACCTGCCCCAACCAGTACATTGCCTTCAATAAATGGCTGGTCTGCGCGTCTGAGTCGTTTTAACGGTACGGGAGAGGGCAGGCCAAGGGATTGAGCGGCGGTTTTGCCGATCGGAGTATTAACCAGTTTGAGGTAGATGTCAGACACGACTTCGTCCTTGCGTTGCATTGATTGAAGGGGGGGGCGCACGTTTCGTTTCAACGATAGGCTTTTATCATGGCACAGGCCCTGGAGCCCAACCAGAAGAAATCAGCAGCCCCGAAAACGTCAGGAAAGGGTATTGACGACACCCTGTAAGGATAAATTTCCGTAAAGTGGGAATAGTCTTTGACAGATGGGCTCAGGCTCCGTAATATGCGCGCCACGGTGATCGAGAGATTGCCAACAAGTTTGATGCGGGGTGGAGCAGTCTGGTAGCTCGTCGGGCTCATAACCCGAAGGTCGTAGGTTCGAATCCTGCCCCCGCTACCATATAAAAGAAAGGCAGATCAGTAGCTTACTGATCTGCCTTTTTTCGTTTTTGTCTCTTCTTCTTCCGGTTCGGCCAATCGCAGTAATGCGGTATGTCTTTGGTTGTATCACAGCACTGCGGTAAGCAGCGATCTGTGCTGATGCGAAACTGATCCAGTGCTTTCTGCAAATCTGATCGTTCTCCTGTCTCCTGGTGTGGTGTGCCAGTCTCTGGTTTCAGGGAAACAGGAGAGCCCCTGTAGGCGGGGGTGTTGATATGCAAACTTTATACTGACCGCGGGTATACATGTCGCCTTTATGTGCTTATTTTATGTGTCCGCCCTAAAGTAAAGAATAGACTATGGTATATGATCGTTTTGATTGACTTGAGAGTCTGCGTCAGTTATCGAATAGCTACCTTGAAGCCTTATTTATCTCCGGCCTGATACATTTTGGTTGCTCTCTGTGCGGGAGTAGTTTTATGGGCATGTATTGGGAGATATTTCAATGCTGACGTGAAGGGTAAAGTCCGGAATTAAGCTGGAAAGGCCTGGAGAGTCAGTATTTACGGGCCTTCAGGGTCAACTCCTTTGAGCGGTAAGCTGCTATTTTTTCTGATAAAAGCCGGGAAATCTATCTGCTTTGTAACTGCCTCGTTACCTGTTGTTACATATTTCCGCATTAATGCTCAGTGCGCTGACGTTTTAAAAGATTTTGTAAAACAAAGTTTTATATTTAATCGGTATTATTGAATTCATTGATTTTATTTCACGCCTGTTATTTATAACCATGGAAATAATATGACCGAAAGTGAGCAATATTGCCTCCTTATGCTGCTCAGAAAAGTGAAGCGTGACCAGAGCAACCTGCACATTAAATTCAAAAGCGGTGGTCAGATGGTTGTGTTGGGAAAAGAGGGCTTGTTCAGGCAGGACGGGTGCAACTTGAAAAGCCTTGTTCAGGCTACACCTGCCAATACCGTGGTCAGAAAAATAGCAAAAAAATCTCCTGTTATAGATGGCGTTAAAAAAAGGGGGCGGGAGTTACGCGAACTGCAATGGATGCTTGCCTATGAGATGTCCGGTGGAAAACTGCTGTTCGACGCTAAGGACACACACGTTTTCAAAATTGATCGATGGCCGAATTTTACAAGGCTACCGCACTCTGACAGCTGTTTAAGGATGGCCGCATTTCTTGGCAAGCGCGCGACATCTGTTGCGCTGGTGTCAAAAATACTGGAAATACCTATCGAGCAGGTCAGACGCTTCTATGTTGCATCCCGGGAGGCCGGTTACACCGTTGCCCTGAATGAAAAAGCCGAAGTGACTGAGGTAGGTGCTAAATGGATCAACCGTGCTCTGATCTCGTCGTTGCTGATGAAGCTTAAGCGGGTGCCCTCCGATGTCGCATAAGATCATTTTCAGTGGCTCCGTCGGTGCCGGGAAAACCACAGCGATTGCTGCCATCAGTGACAAGAATGTTGTGTCTACTGACGCCAGGGCCAGCGACGATGTGAAGTTGAAGAAGGCGACGACAACGGTTGCAATGGATTACGGCGTTCTCGAACTGGAGGGCGGTACCCGTATTCATCTCTATGGCACACCTGGTCAGCAACGCTTTGACTATATGTGGGAGATTCTCAGTGTTGGAGGGCTGGGCCTGGTCATTCTCGTCGATAACACAGCGAAAGACCCTGTTGGCGAAATGGATTTTTATCTCAGGAACTTCAAGTCCTTTCTCAAGGAAAAGCCTGTTTGCGTTGGTATAACCCGAATGGACCTGGCGCCTGAACCCCGGTTGGACGATTACCAGCAAAAGCTGATCGAACTTGGACGTTACGCACCCGTCTTTGAGGTTGATGCCCGGAACGCAAATGATGTTAAGACGCTGGTTCGTAGCCTTGTCAATATGATTGCTGTCGGGGCCTGAATGAACAGCATTTTGTCTCTTAAAGCATTTGGCGTTGGTATAGGGGAGCGCACCATTCTTGGCGGGATTGATCTTGAGGTTCCCGAGAAGGGTGTTACATCGCTGTTTGGTCCAAGTGGTACGGGAAAATCAACACTCATGAGAACACTGGCAGGCCTGAACGATGCCAGTCCGAATCTGCGGACCTGGGGTGAGGCTCTTTATGCCGGAACCTTCCTTGGTGGCGGAGAACGACCCGCAATGCTGGTACAAAGCGCAAGGCTCCTGGCTGCAAACGTATTGCAGAATATTTTGCATGAAGTTCCTGAGCGATCTTCACTTGGTTTGGCGCAGCAAAGGGAACTGGCCGTCCGGTTATTGGATGACTGGGGCCTGCCGGAACTCAGTGACAGGCTCTACGAGCCCGCAGTAAAGCTGGATCTGGCTCTTGGCAGGTGCCTTTCCATCATGCGCATCTGTGCTCCGAACCCTAAAATGATCTGCCTTGACGAGCCGACAGCCGGTTTGGACCCGGAGGGTGCGGAAAAAGTGCTCAAGGCTGTCAAATTACAGGCTGAGAAGCGGGCGGTATTGATGACACTGCATAACCAGGCTCAAGCCGAGTACCTGGGTGGTAAAGCAGTGCTCACAGCTGGCGGTTATGTGCAGGAAGAGGGGGCAGCCGAGAGCTTTTTCAAGGCACCGAAAACTGAGATCGGGGCAACATTTGCAAGAACCGGCTCTTGCAGTGTGCCGTCACCGGATGCACTACCTGAAGATCTGTCTCTGGATGCTCCAAAACCCAGAGTCTTACCCAAAGAGGCCTCCAGCTACGTGAGTGATAGTTTTGGCCCGCGTGGTTTTTTGTGGATTAAAAAAGGCATCCTGGCCGGCACGCCAAGACCAGGAGTCTTTTACGATGAGGAATACGACGTCAAGTCCTTGAGCCGGGTGGAAATCAATCATCTCATCACGCTGACTGAGCCGCCGCCTAAAGAGCTGGCGGTAAATGGAGATTTACTGGGTCAGTACGGCATCGAAAACTCGTGTTTTCCTATACCTGATATGGGGGCGCCGACGCTGAAGCAAGCCTTTAGCATCTGTAAGACCATTGATCAGTTGGTTAAAAACGGTGACAGGGTTGCCGTGCACTGCAAAGCCGGGATGGGGCGGACTGGCACTGTGCTCTGTGCTTACCTGATATGGGAGGGGGACGATGCCATTACTGCACTCGAACGAGCCCGTAACATAGAGCCTCGATGGGTTCAGTCAGAGGTGCAGGTAGCGTTTCTGGAAGCTTTTGAGGACGTTGTATGTCAGGCATCGAAGGAGCGCCCCAGGTCATGAAAAAAGATATTTGGCAGGTTGAATCGGACGACGGCTCAGGTGTGTTGAGTCATGACGATATTTTTTTCGATGATGAATCAGTTAGTGGGCAGGTTGAGTATACAGATGATGACGATTCTGACCTGTTGGCTGTCGATAGTGCACAGGAAGAGACCAGGGATTTTGAAGAGATTGTTAACTTGCAAAGCTCCGTTTCGGAAAGTGCCGAGGCAGAGAGAACCAACAGAGAGAGAAAATCAATGTCTGAATTTGATGATGCTATCGCTAAAGCCGTGTCTAATATTCCTGAGTGTTTAGCAGGCGGTGTTGTGGATCTGGAGAGCGGTATGCTGCTGGGAGTAAAAACAGTGGATTCCCATCCGCAGGAGGTGCTGGATATGCTTGCTGCGGCGACTCAGGATTTGTTCCAGGGACAAAACGTGGTGACTATTGAAAACACCTTCAAGAAGGCCCGTGGCCTCGAAATGGATGATTATCATTATTTTAAGGAAATCATCGTTAACTCTGAAAACCTTATTCATGTGTTTATCCGGGGGAAACAGCACTCCCAGTACGTGATGACTTTTGTGTGCCGTCTGTCGGCTAACCTTGGCATGGTGTTGACCAAGGCTCGCGCTCAAGTTCCTGTGTTGGAAGCCGCCATTTAAAGAGAATGTAGCTCAGCCCTTCCTTAGCGTAGATGAAATTGCCTGACGGCCGGAGTTCCCGGTCGCGGGTATTGTTAAACCATGGATTGACCATTATGAGCACAAAAAAGGAAGAGCTGCTTCTTCCTGTATTGAGGCGATTGAAGACATCTTCCGGTGGCGATATTGAGGCATCAGCTGTAGTCACCAGAGATGGGCACATACTTGTGTCTGATATGAAGCCAGGAACAGATGTTGAGCGATTTTCCTCTATGTGTGCGTCGCTTTTCGCTTTGGCTGAGCAGAGCCTGAAGGAAATAGCTATCGGGGATATGCGGCAGGTTATGATCATGGGGGGTAACGGGATGTCCGTACTTACCCATGCCGGGTTAGATGCGGTTCTGGCGCTATCTACCTCTTCCAAAGCTATTCAGGGTAGAGTGCTTATGGAATCCAAAAAAACAGCCGTTGAAATTGGTCGTCTCCTGGGTGATGTTCAGTAAAGGTCACACGACCAGAGTGCGGAAAGCCCCGGCAGGTCAAAGGATGGATAACGTTGTCCACTGTAAAGATTGAAAAAGAGCTGGAAATGCTATGCCAGAGGTCCAGCGATATCCGGTTATGCATGGTCGTTTCATCTGACGGGCTCGTTATTGCCCATCAGGGCAATGTAAGTGAGCCGGACCTTTTTGGTGCCTATTTTTTAGAGCTCAAGGTGGTTTGTGAAAAGATTCTTACGGAACTGGAATACGAAGGAATAGAAGAAATTTACATTCGCTCGAAGTCTGGAGCGATAACGCTTTTCCCTATCTTCGACAAAGGGTATCTGGCGTGTATGTCATCGGCTAGCATGAACGCAGGTAAAGCTCAGATTCTGGCGTGGAAGTATGTCAGAAAAATCACTGAATGTTTCTGAGTACTTTGACAGTTTGCTCTCAGCGGCTGAAAATTTCCCGGGAGCGCTGATGAATTGCGGGCAATTACCCGGCGTGATGCCGGGATCAGAAGGCAGGCCCGTTTTTTACTGGTCTGCCTTTTTCATTTTGCTGTCTTTCATGTGATCTTTCATTTCGTCTTGCATCGGCTTTTTGTTGTGATCCATAGTTTCACCATTGTCTTTCATGTCCATGGCGTCTTTCGCCATACCATCGCCTTCCATCTTGTGGCTCATTTTATCTTTCTTCATATCGCCATGTGCCATAGACGATTTCATATCGTCTTTCATTGCGTTTTCCCCGGCATCCATGTTACCAGCCAGAGCAGTGCTTGCCATAAAACCGAATACGCAGGTTGCAGCGATTGTCATGAGTTTGTTCATTGTTTGTTCTCCTGGGTGATTTCGGCCTGCCCGGCGAGCCGGCCTGGGAACAATGATGTGCGGTCGCTGTAACGGGGCAATCACGAGGTGTTCAAAAATTTATAGCGGAACCTTAACGAATCTGTAACGGGCGGCAATATCTGTGCTTTCGTAATGCCCCTATGGAAGCTGCTCCCGCCAGCGCTTGACCCTGACCTGGACTTTGATAGCGTCAATGATTTCAACGATCAGCGCGATGAGGGCCTCGTTTCTGGCCTCTGTACTATCCGGCTTGCCCGGCCCCCGAATGAAGGTGTTCACTATGTCTTCAATAAAGGCGTGGTTTGATGAAGAGGCAAGATCTTCAAGAATCTGTTGGATAACATTCGCGACAATATCACCTACTGCATCTTCCAGGGTTTCCTGAATGGTTGAGCCCACAACGGGCAGATATTTCAATCGCGACAGTTCCACATTCTGCTTCAGGGCATGATTAACCCTGTCTTCCAGGTAGCTTCTTAAGGCCCCACGGTTAGGGACATAGCCTTCTTTAGCAGCCTCGGCTACCCGTTGTGAGATCCAGCCGGATAGCATCTCCCGCCGCGGATAAAGAATGTCGTTCTGGATTTTCTCAAACAGCGGAGAGCCGAGTTTTAACTCATGCTGAACACCACTCAGCACTTTCACCACAATGCGATCTGATAGTTCCTCCATGAAGGCTTCGTAGTAGAAATTTACGAAGCGGTAGATGCCGGTACTGGTAACGTCGATGATCTTGTACTGGTGCAGGCGATACACAATGGAAATAACCCGCAGAATCCGCAGGAACCGCAAGCTTCCGACCGGGATACAACCCACAAGATCGTACCAGTGAATAAAAGGGTAAAAGTACCAGCGGTCGTACACTTTGGTCCGGATGGCATAGCCCCAGCGAACAAAGAATTCGGTCAGAAAGACCGTTACAAACATGAAATCATAGAAGATGAAATTTTCGTGTACAGGCTGATACAAGGAGTGGAATGCAGGTAGCTGCTCTTTCAGAACACTTTGAATGGCGGCAAAGTTATAGATTGAATCCCAGATTATAAATGCGAGGTTGATGATCAGAAGGCCCAGCATCAGGAAGTCGATAATGAACCAGGTAAGCTGGTGACTGGATTTCAGGTTCTCGCGGTTTATTTTCAGCATTCGCTGGTATCCGTCCTCTGTGGTGTAATAGCGCTCGCAGATCGTTTCACAGGTTAGCGTATTTGAACCCGGCCGACGAATTGTCCCGGCGCGGATTAACTTGACCGGTCGACATTAAACTCTCACGCTTGAGCGATAATCACTTTCATCATTCCCATTGCGACCAACACTGAAACAGCCGGATGCTATTATTTGATCACATTTTGAAATCTGGTCTGATCCGGCTGCCGGGCCTGCTGCTTTTGCTGTGGTCTACTCTGAGTCTGGCTCAGCAAGTGGAAGTTAGCGTTGATGGGGACTATCCGGAGCTCCAGGAAAATGCTGAAGCGTTCATCGGCGAGGTAGATGGCCGGAGTGCCGGTAATCTTCGTCGATACGCCTCTACAGCAGTTAAGCAGGCCGGTAAGGCATTGCGCGCGCTGGGTTATTACAACCCCACAATGACCTGGAAAATAGATGAGGGTAGTTCGGATGACCTTCCCCGGTTGCTTCTGAATATCACGCCCGGGGATCCGGTCCGGATTAAATCCCGAAATGTTGAGATTCGCGGCGAGGCCGCTTCGGACGCACTTTTCACCGACAACCTGCCTGAGCACCCTGCCAAAGGCGATGTCCTGGATCATGGCGAATACACCAGTCTCCGGAATACCCTTCAGACCCGCGCGCGGCGTCGAGGCTACTTTGATGGCCGGTTTGTTACCCGTACTCTTGAAGTAGATCCTGAAGCCGGTACTGCCGATATTACGATTGTGTTTGAAAGCGGTGACCGGTATCGGCTTGGAACAGTTACCTATGAAGAAGGATATTGGTTCGATCGTCGACTCCTTGATGAGTTTGTGACGTTTGAACCGGGCGTTGCCTATCACGCAGATCAAATAGCAAAACTCAACAGCGATCTTCTTGGCAGTGGTTATTTTTCAGGTGTGGACATAGATGCCACGCCCGGGAGCGCAGAAAATGGTGTGATTCCTGTTCGGGTAGGGCTGACTCGCCGAAAACCCCGGTCCCTGGCCACCGGCCTCGGCTTTTCTACAGATGTAGGGCCTCGCTTCCGGGGTACCTGGAGGGAGCACTGGATTAACCCGATGGGGCACCGGCGAGGTGCTGACACTGAACTGTCAGAGCCCCGACAGAATCTGAGTACCTGGTATGAATTGCCGCTTGATCCTCCCATGACGGATCTGATCCGGCTTACGGCGGGTTATCAGCGTGAAGATATCGAGAATGTTGAATCAGAACTACTGACACTGGGACAGCAATGGCAGCATCAGCTCGATGAGGGCTGGCTGCAGGTGTTGTCTGTGCGTTGGGAAGGCGAGCGTTTCAACATTGGCGATGATGAAAAAGGAACCAGCTCCCTGCTGTTACCCGGTGTGGGCTATTCCAAACTGCAGGTTGACTCGCCGCTGGATCCGTCCCGGGGATATCGTTTGCAGTTTGATGTGAGCGGCTCCCACAGAGCAGTGCTTTCCAATGTTGATATCCTGCATGTTAACGCCATTGCCAAAGGTCTGTTTACACTCGGGGGTAGACATCGCTTTCTGTCGCGTTTTCAGTTCGGGGGTGTAGCGACTAACCAGTTTGAGGATGTACCCCCTTCGCTGCGTTTCTTTGCCGGTGGTGACCAGAGCGTTCGCGGCTATGCCTATGAAAGCTTGTCTCCGGAAAATGAAAACGGCGTCAAGGTAGGTGGCCGCTATACCATGGTGGGTAGTGCGGAATACCAGTATCAGTTTGCAGAGAAATGGCGTGCGGCCCTGTTTGTTGACCATGGCAACGCGATTAATGATCTGCTTGATCCCCTTGCGACGGGTGCAGGCGCCGGTATTCGCTGGATCAGCCCTTTGGGGCCCTTGCGTCTGGACATCGCCAAGGGGCTGGACCCCGAGCTTGGTGGCGGCTGGCGGATTCACTTCTCAATGGGGCCGGAGCTGTGACAGAAGCACATAAGGCCAACGGAGCGTCGGATAACGCAGAGCCGTCTCAGAGTATGCGGAGGGGGCGTCTTCGGTTCTGGTTGCTGCTGCTCATCGGGTTGTTCGTGCTCTTACCGGTGGTGCTGGTTTCAGCAATCTTGCTGGCATTGCGTTCAGAGCCGGGCACTGCCTGGGTTATTGATCAGATACCCGGGCTTAGCGCTGTTAATGACCATGGCTCCCTGTTCGGTACCTGGCAGGCGGATCATCTTGAGTGGCGGGGGTACGGCGTTGATGTGGCGGTTGAGTCACCGGTCATCGATTGGTCACCGTCCTGTCTTTTTGATCTGCAAGTATGCCTGGAAACGTTTCATTTAAAGCAGCTGGACGTCAGTGTGCAGCCATCCGGACAGGAGTCTGCCCCGGCCGGGGACATCAGTCTGCCAGAACTGGAGTTACCCCTGGGGCTTCGGGCCAATAGTGTGATATTGGGCAGGTTCACATTCAATGGCAGCAAAGTGTGGGACAGGTTTGAGCTGGGTGCTGGTGGTTCCGGGGCTGACTGGAAACTCGAGCGGGTCTATTATCAGCTTGATGATTATATCGTAGTGGCTTCCGGCCGCCTTGAAACGCGTCGGGACTGGCCGGTTAATCTTGAGGTAAACGCCAGCCTGCCGCCGCCCTATGGTGAAACCTGGACGGTTGACCTGGCGCTTTCGGGCAGTGTTCGGGACCTGGTACTCGCAGGCCAGAGCCGCGGCTACCTGAACGCCGCTCTCGAGGGCAAGGTTCAGCCATTGGCGGCAGATCTGCCGGCACGATTGCGGATAACCTCGAAAGAGTTCCGGGCGGCCGAAGCCTTGCCCGAAACCCTGATACTGAAAGACTGGTTTGTTGAGGCCAGGGGCAGCCTGCAGCGAGGATTTACAGCGACCGGGAAGGCCAGGCTTCCGGGCACAGAGGGGCCGGTCGATCTGGCGCTCGCCGGCCTGGTAACTACTGTTGAGGCTCGCGATATCCGGCTGGAGCTTTCCTCGACGGATGGGAGCGCCCAGGGTGATACCGATAAGACACCGCAAACACTTGTGGTTACCGGTAGTGCGCAATGGCAGGGCGGGCTCAGTGCAGAAGCAAAGGTACAACTCCGCCAGTTCCCGTGGTACTCACTGATTGCTGGGATGGACAAACCGCCCGTTGCGCTTCAAAAACTGGACGGTGATGCCGTTTGGCGTGATGGTCGTTATCGGGCGAACCTGACAGCTGAAGTTGACGGGCCTCTGGGCCCGGCAGAGTTGGCGACGGCTATTGATGGTGATATGAATCATGTGCGGTTGGCGGAACTTTCTGCATTGACGGGAGCTGGCTCGCTTTCAGGCGATGGCTCTGTGAATTTTTCCGGCCCGCTGACCTGGCAGGCAGCCCTGGATCTCACGAATTTCAATCCCGGGTATTGGGTGCCAGTTCTTGAGGCAAGTCTCAGTGGTCAGGTCACCACAGAAGGGCAGCTTACAGGCGGGCCGGTTCCAGCGATGAAAGCCGACTGGGATCTGGATGGGCAGTGGCGCTCCAGCCCGACGGTTGCTACTGGTCGACTTGACACCTCAAGCGGTGACTGGGTTGTGCCGGAACTGACACTGATTGTTGGTGACAACCGCCTCGAAGGCAGTGGTAAGTGGGGCAGGGAGTTGCAGGCTAATCTGGGGCTCAAACTGCCGGAACCGGAGAAAATACTTCCGGGGCTTGGTGGAGAAGCGGAGCTTCAGCTCAAGCTTGCAGGAACCTCCGGTGCCCCCCTCGCAGAGTTAACGGCAAGTGCGGTCAAGCTGCGCTGGCAGGACCTTCTGGTGGTTGACAGTTTAAGCCTGGATGCGCAGCTGGAATCCGGATTTCGTATGGATACCGAATTGCGGGGCAAGGGTATTGTTATTGCGGGGCAGAATATAGAGTCTCTTTTGGTCAGGGCTGAGGGTACCCGGAGCGGCCATGCGGTTGCTGTTGATGTCCGTCACGAAGAAGCTCGAGTGCAGCTGGATTTTCAGGGTTCTGCCGCTCAGTCCTGGGCAAGCTGGCAGGGAGAACTGGCTCGCGGTGTTATTGATTTGCCGGGACCGGAGCAGAGCTGGTTGCTGGAATCGCCCGCCGGGCTGGATTACGCAGACACCGGAGAGCTCAGGTTTTCGGCTCACTGCTGGCGCTGGCAGCAGAGTTCTGTTTGTGCAGATGACCAGACCCTGCTGCCGGTACCTGTCATTGCCTACCGTATTGATAGTCTGCCTGCCTCGGCTTTGGCTCCGCTCCTGCCAGAGACCTTACGCTGGTATTCGGATATTAACGGCCAGGTTGGCTTTACTTCCACTGAAAATGGCCCCGATGGCAACATAACGCTCGATGCCGGTGAAGGTAGATTTGAGCTTCTTCTGGATGGTGAGTGGGAGAGTCTGGGTTACGACACACTTGCGACAGAACTGCATCTCAAACCGGATGAGGCGGACGTCGCGTTGCGGGTGTCGGGCCCTGAACTGGGTAGTCTTTCGGCGAGTATGACCCTGGATCCTATGGCGGATGGCCGCCCGGTTGAAGGTCAGTTCAGGCTGGAAGGTCTTGATATAGCGTTGGCGGGGCTTTTCGCCGGGCTTGAAGAGGTGGCCGGAGAGGTGAACGGTGAGGGTCGCATCTCCGGGCCGCTGATGAAGCCTGCGGTACATGGAGAGGTAAGTTTAACCAAGGGCCGGGTCGTGGATCCTCGCCTGCCTTTGCCCATGGATGAAGTGACCGTGAGTGTTGAACTGGACGGTTATTCTGCGGAAGTCAGCGGGCGGATTGGCAGCAACGGTCACAGTGAGGCCTTTATCCGCGGCGGGATTGACTGGCAGGATGCACCAGGCGGTGAGATCCGTATTACTGGTGACAGGCTGCCGTTCAGCCTGGAGCCATACGCTCACCTGGAGGTAACGCCGGATTTTGCTATTGAATTCCGCAAGGGAGCCTTGCGTGTGGAAGGCCGAATCGAAGTGCCTCGGGGTAGTATCGAGATAAAAGGTTTGCCGGCCCAGGCTGTCTCGGTTTCCGAAGATGAAGTTATTGTCGGAGTAGAACCGGAGGAGCCCCTTGTCCGCTCCATCGATATGGATGTCACTGTTGTTGTGGGTGAAGACCAGGTGAGTTTTGTTGCGTTCGGTGTGACAGGTGATCTGGAGGGCACACTGAGAATAGGTAACGATATGGACACCCGGGGCACACTGCAGCTTGTGAATGGCCAGTATGAAGCCTACGGCCAGGAGCTGGAATTGCGGCGCGCCCGATTGTTGTTTGTTGGTAGTCTTGTTCAACCCTACCTCGATATCGAAGCTGTCAGGCAAGTCGATACGGTCGTGGCGGGGATTCGCCTGAGTGGCTCGGTTCAGTCACCAACTACCGAGGTATTTTCCAGTCCGGATATGCCCCAGTCAGATGCTCTGTCTTATGTGGTGCTTGGTCGGGCACCGGGGGGGCAGACGGATGATGGCCAGATGAGCCAGGCAGCAATATCTCTGGGACTGACTCAGGTAAATAAGGTAACTGGCGAGATCGGAGAAGGTTTTGGTATTCGCGACCTGACGCTGGAAGCCGAGGGCAGTGGAGACCAGGCGTCGGTTGTCGCGAGTGGTTATCTGACCGACGAACTGAGTATCCGCTACGGGGTGGGAATTTTTGAACCGATCAGCACCGTGGCACTGCGTTATGATCTGGGCAAACACTTCTATCTTGAAGCTGCCAGCGGCCTGGCAGCTTCTCTGGATATTTTCTATACCCGGGATTTCTGAGTTCAGTCCAGTTCAAACGTCGCATTTACCGATGCGCTGATTTCCCGTTCTCCGACACTGGAGATGGAGTCGGCCCCTCTTGCCTCGGATGCCATCATCATTGGCACGGGGCGATGGCCACCATTGACGTTGATAGATACTACGTCTCCGCATTGCTGGTTCATCTGCTGAGCAACAAATTCGCAACGGGATTTCGCATCGGCCAGTGCGAGTGCCAGTGCTTCGCGCTCCATGCTCCCTTCTTCGGAGTGAAAAAACTGATGCGGGCCCAGGTTGTAATTGAGCCCGAGTGCCTGGGCCTGCTGCAGAAGCGGGTTCAGCAGCGATAAATCCGTAATGACAAAACTGATGGTCTGCGAAGCAACGGCCCGCTTTTCGGGTTCTGCTTCTCTCGTCTCGACCGGCAGCGTGCGGCTGTAAAGGTTCACCGACGCATCCGTGTACTCCTGAAGTTCCGGCCTGTATTTGCTGATTCCCTCGTGCCATTGCTGCACCATCGATGCCACCTGGGCTGTAGCGTTTGCAGGTAACTCGTGCTCTGCGGTGGCAGTGAACTTAAGGCGGGCACTGTCGGGTTCATAGCGAACCCTACCCTCTCCCGTGAGAGAGACCTCGCCGGCCATGACTAAACCAGGTGCCAGTAGTGGTAAGGCCCACCAAATAAGGGTTTTCCGATTATTTCTGGCCATCAATTATACCTCCCCATTGACGGGTTTAACGTCAGGTCCCGGTGGATTCGGGCTCCAGCCGGGCGAGTTTGAATGCCAGGGCTGCCTGAACGAATTCGCTGAAAATCCGCCGGTGCCCTCTGTGATAAAGCAGGTACTCGGGATGCCACTGCAGTCCCATCAACCATTGCCCATGTGTGCTTTCTATAGCCTGAACAAAAAGGTCATTGTCCACAGCTGTGACCTGCAGGTTTTTACCCAGACGTTTTATGGCCTGGCTGTGTATCCGGTTGGCACCAATTACCGGTGCCTGCATGAGCTTTCCCAGGCGGCTGGTACTTACAAGCTGCACGGTTTGCATGGGCAGCAGTAACGGCCTGTGCCGGGTGTTCACTCGGAGCGGCGTTACGTTCTGGCACAGGGAGCCACCATGAAATACGTTGATAAACTGGGATCCCCGGCAGATACCCAGTACCGGAATTCCGACAGATTCTGCCTGCTCCAGAAGGTTATAGTCGGTCATGTCCCGCGCCTTGTCGTAGCGTGCGCTAACCTGGGGTTCCTGGCCGTAGCGACCCGGATGAACATGTGTGCCGCCTGACAGCACCAGGCCATCCAGCATTGAAACGTCCACCCGTGCACCGGGACGGATGTAATAAGGTCTCGCACCCTGCAACCTCAGACCAAAACTGATCAGCCGCTGGGCAAAGTGTTTGCGGGCGGGGCCGCTGATGCCAATAGTGAGCCCGGGGAGGTTGTGTTCCGTAAAATCCCGCTCAGACATAGCCTTTTCGGCGCAACCAGTTTTCAGAGGTTTCCAGCCAGCTGTGTGTCAGGTTGTGCAGGCTGATCCTGCGACTTTCCCGGAACAGAGCCCGAAGCTCGCCCAGGTCATCCGCATTGTTGGCAACCTGCTCTACCACAACCCAGTCATTCCAGACGCTGGAGAAGTTCCATTCCGGGTTGTCGATGTCACAGTCCGGCAGCCGGTAATGAAGAGTGGGTCTGCTCTTGATGCGAGGGTCTGTTACGTATTTGTCGAGAAGAGGCTTGTCCAGATGGGCAAACAGCGGCAGAAGATCCAGAGCCCGGTTACGCGTGGGGTTGGAGTTCAGGTAATCCACCATCATCTGACGCTGGTCCGGGGCGTACCCCTCACGCATCAGCAGGTCCGTATAATTGTTGCTCCAGGGTTCAATATAAGGTGTAAATTTTCTGCTGATATCCAGTTGATGCCGGGCTTTGAGCCAGTCATAGGTAGCGGCAAAGGCCTGAAAGTAACGAACCAGTGTGCCCGGTTCAAGGTCTGGAAGCTCCGGGTTCAGTTGCAACCCGAACGCAAAATAGATTGCTTCCCGGCTACCCAGTGCACCAGCCTTGCGTAGTTCCTTGACCAGAGTCTCAATCTCCGGCAGTTGTGAAAACCGCATAGGCGGGCTGACAATTTCAAGTGGAACAATACGCTCAGCCGCAGCATCTATGACTTCCATTGCATGTCCTCCGAGTTCACGGAGGACTTCGGGCACGCTTTCATCTGTCAGGTCCAGATCTTTCACCGGATCCGAATCCAGTTCGATGGTAAAACAACCCAATGGTGTCTCAAGTTTACTTACGTAGCGGGATTCCAGAGCGGAGGTTCCACCAAGAAGTTTTGCTGTGAGATCTACTAGCTGCCCATAACCGAGCCCGGATAACTCAATTTCAACACCCACGCGACGTTCCTGTCCGTCAGTGGTGTTCAGAATGTCTGGCATTCTGCAGGGAGTCGCTTTGCTCATGAGGTTCACTGCCTATAGAACTGGGTGTCGGTGAATATGATGACTTTTCACCATAACATACTCATGCAGCACTGTTAGTTAAGGGGCTGCAAGAAAATAGGTCACCTGCCTTTACACTGGATAAAACACTGTATATAGTCAAATCACTGTATAAAAAAACAGGATGGATGGCGACCTGTATAAGCCGCCAAATATCAGGCCAAGCATGTATCAGCATTGCATGCAGCAAGCGGAGCAGCGCAACAATGAAGCTGACAGCAAGACAGACTCAGGTACTGGAAATTATCCGTCGATCCGTGGATGAGACCGGTTACCCGCCAACCCGCGCGGAAATAGCGGCGGAGCTTGGATTCCGCTCCGCTAACGCCGCGGAAGAGCATCTGCGGGCACTGGCACGTAAAGGTGCTATCGAAATGGTGCCTGGTGCCAGTCGGGGTATTCGTCTGCCGGAAGTTGCTGAAGACCCGGGGTTGCCTGTGATTGGTCAGGTGGCTGCAGGCAGCCCGATTCTGGCCCAGGAGCATATTGAGGACCATTGCACACTCAAACCCGAGTTCTTCTCGCCGTCAGCAGATTATCTGCTCCGGGTCAGGGGAATGAGTATGAAGGACATTGGCATTCTTGACGGTGACCTTCTGGCAGTGCATAGCACTCAGGATGTCCATAACGGTCAGGTTGTCGTGGCCAGAGTGGGTGACGAAGTGACTGTTAAACGATTCCGAAAGGAAGGTTCGAAGGTCTATTTGATTGCCGAAAATGAAGAGTTTGCGCCGATAGAAGTCGATCTCCGGGAGCAGGAACTGTTCATTGAAGGGTTGGGTGTAGGTGTTATCCGGCGCTCTGATCTGCACTGATCAGCCTGGTATAACCGCAGACGCATTGAAAAACGGGTGAATTATGGAACAGCTAAGTTTTAATCAGAACATGGCGTGGCAGCAGGGCATATTACCCAGCTCACCTTTTTTACCTGAACCGGCGCCGGAACATGCCGTCCGGAAACAACGTGCCGTCATTCGAACCCGGCAGAAACCGGGTGTCGCTGACGCCACTCCGGCTGGCAACGTGACAGAAATTATCTTGCCAGAAGGGCAGGTGGAGAACTTTCAGTTGTTGCTGCCGATGCTGACTCAGCTTAATCAGGAAAAACGCTGGCTGGCATGGATTGACCCTCCTCAGGCGCTGGTGAGCAAGTGGCAGAAAATGCACGGTATTGTTGCCGGAGAGCTTCTGGTTTTGCGCTCCACCACAGAATATCCCGCCCGTCAGCTTGCAGAAAGAGCGCTGAGTGCGGGTACCTGTCATGCAGTGGTTATGTGGACGCGTAAACTGGGTAAGACGGCCTTCGACTCGTTACAGAAAGCTGCGGCGGAGGGCAACAGCCACGGAGTCGTACTCAGGCAGCGTTGAGCGTTGTTATCAGTGCAGAGTATAAGCGGGCTGTGCGTCTGAAGCGTCCAGCTCGTCATCTTCCCAGTCAATATCGTGAGCAATATTTCCGGCAGCTTCTATCCCTGCAGCAATCATCGCTTTGGCTACAGACATATCCCGATCGTCCATCATTTCCCGGGCTTCATCTGAAAACGAAATTCTGACCAGTGGTGCACTGTCGTCGTCAATGCGCCGCAGGGCATAGTCGCCGTTGCCTAATTGTACAATTTCGAAAAACGATGGTGACATTTCATTAACCTTTTAGTGTTGAATACCGGAAGCGACGATTACCACTCGCCGTGTTGTTCTTCCAGATTTTCGGCAAACTTTTTAATGGCGTTCAGCGTATTCATCTGTGCCTGGCTGGAGCAGTCTGGCCCTGATTCTGCAGATACGGCAATAATATTTTCCGCATTAACCGTTTTCTGTGCGGTAGGTGGTCTGCTCTGCATGGTTTCCAGCTGGTCAAGATGATTCCACCAGCTTCCGGTCTCCTGCTCAAGGGTTCTTAACTGGCCTGTCTCAGTGGCCTGCTCCCCAATCAGGGTTACAAGTTCTTCCAGGGACCCGGGCTCCTCTGAGTGCTTCTGGTAGAAACGGGCAATCATCACCAGCAATATCCGTCGGGCTCTAAGTAGAAGCTCGATAGAGCCCTGAATAGCCGCTTCATGCTGCAATCGCTGTTGAGAAGTATTAACCGGGTTTCCGGTATCGGCTGCCCGCTCCGATGTTTCAAGAAGAGTTCTTGCCAGAAACAGCTTTTGTGAAATCAGCGAATACCATTGAGATGCCATTACTCGTGTCTGCCGTGGGTTTGGGGAGTCTTTGATAAGCTCCCGGCTGCGGAGATTTTGCCGAGGGTCTCTGCTCGAAACCAACTCGATAGAATGATCTGAAATCATATCATTTCGATACGCAGATTTCTTTACCCCTTCTGTATTTGACTCTATTGCTCCCGGGTGACAATAAGACACAAACAATCACTTGAAACAGATGTTTGAATTTGGCGAGAATCAACTTCTGATTATGGGTTTTGATTGTCTGGAGGGGTTAGAAATGCGAAGCCAGTTTATTGCATGCATTACAGTGCTTTCGTTTGGGTTTTCCGGGCAAGTGTTGTCAGGGGTGTCAGTAACCGAAGCCAACCGGCTCATGCAGGACCTGACTCCCGTAGGTGCTGAGCGGGGAGCAAATGCTTCCGGCAGTATCCCTGAGTGGACTGGCGGGTTGGTTGAGGCGCCATCCAACTGGCGCGAAGGTGAGGTTGAGGCAAATCCGTTTCCGCAGGATAAAGCCTTGTTTGTAATCACTGCAGACAACATGCATCAGTATAAGGACAAGCTCTCTGAAGGGTCGATCCGGATGCTCAGCCAGTACGATCCTGGTTATTTCATGCCGGTTTATCAGACCCGCCGCACCGCCGCGTTTCCAGAGCATGTGTATGAGAAGTCGTATGAGAATGCGCTGAGCGCTGAATTGCTGGATAACGGCAACGGAGTACGGAACACTATTATGACCAGTCCGTTCCCGATTCCGAAAAACGGGCTCGAAGTCATGTGGAATCACATTCTGCGTTACCGGGGAGAAGAGGTTTCGTTTCGCAGCGCTTCAGCCACGCCGCAGGTGGATGGATCCTATAATCCGGTAATTAATCAGTATGATTACTATTTCGCCTACAGCAAGAAAGGTACAGAACTTGCTGATATTGATAACAAGATTTTCTATCTGAAGACCGATACCATTTCGCCTTCTACGCTTGCAGGTACCATTACGCTTGTACACGAAACACTTGATCAGGTGCGTTCACCGCGCCTGGCCTGGCGTTACGATTCAGGCTCCCGTCGACTGAGACGGTCACCAAATCTGGCTTACGAGACGGATTTACCTAACTCGTCATCTTTGCGCTCAGTTGATCAGAAGGATATGTATAACGGAGCTCCGAACCAGTATGACTGGGAACTGAAGGGCAAGCGGGAGTTGTACGTTCCCTACAATGCCTACAAGTTGCATGATAAGTCAGTCCGACCGGATGACGTAATCCGTGCAGGTCACATTAATCAGAAACTGGCACGCTATGAGCTGCACAGGGTGTGGGTTGTTGAGGCGAAACGCCGCACTGGTATCAAACATATTTACGATCGTCGTGTGTTCTACATTGATGAAGACAGCTGGCAGATCCTGTTATCAGAAGAGTATGACGATGCAGGAAATCTTTGGCGGGTTTCTGAAGCTCACAACATAAGCTATTACCAAGTACCCGTGTTCTGGACTACCATGGAGATGACATACGACCTCAAGGCGAAGCGCTACTACGTTGATGGACTGGATAATGATTTTCCGGCCTACAACTTTAACCCCGGATTTCGCAGTAATGAGTTTACTGCTTCTTCTGCGAGGCGAGCTGCTCGACGCTGATTGTTGTAATACAGTGTGAGATGCTGGCATTCGTCAGCATCTTCTCCGGGTCGTTCGTTCTTCACCTCTTCGTATAAGGAGAAAACGTCATGGCCGACTCTCAAGATGCCTCCAACTCTGAAAGCGAGGCTTGTCTGGTAAACTTTGATCAGCTCATGGCAGATCTCGGCCGCGCTCTGGCCGCTCAGGACTGGGATGGCCTTGTCAGCCTTAATGCCGGTGTAAAGCCAGCCACTGAACCTTTGATAGCCGCTCTGGAAGCTGGCCTCGTTGAGCCAGAGCCCGTTCGGACCCGGCTTGAAGAATTGCGTCAGTTTCTGGACGCAGCTGGTGAAGGTGCTGCCCGGGCCAAAGCTGAAGCGGAACATGCCCTGAAAGGAATGAACCGGAATCGCAATGCAGCCAAGGCATATCAGAATATTTCGGGCCCTCGACGCAAATAGCGTCATAAAATTGACTCTTTCAGTGATACCGTCTTAAATACCGCACAAATCCCCAAAGAGAATCTTGTGAATGTCCAAAAACAACAAGGTGCTGCTGCTGAGTGAGGACGAATCGAGGCTCCGAGACGTGGCGACGATTCTCGAATTCATTGGCGAAGAGCAAGTGACTGCAGGTAGTGATGCCCTGGCACTCCTTGAATCGGGAGATGAAGAAGGGCTGGCGGACATTTCTGTTGCCATTGTAAATGGCGCAGACCCGGGTGTCGTAAAGACGATTGAAGCAGTGTGCAGGGCAGTTCAGGGTGTCCCCGTTCTGTTGGTGGGTGATCCTGAACTCAAAGGGCTGGCAGAACAGGATGCTGCCCGCGTAATTGCCCGTATGGAATGGCCGTTGAATTATACCAAATTTGTGGATTCACTCTATCGGGCCCAGATTTTTGCCGATCAGTTTCGTCGCTCCAATGAGCGGGGGCAGCAACGTGGGCTGCAGTTGTTCCGGAGCCTGGTGGGCACCAGCCGGAAGGTACAACAGGTACGCCAGCTGATGGAGCAGGTGGCAGACAAAGATGTGAGTGTTCTGATCACCGGCCCCTCCGGTACAGGTAAAGAAGTGGTCGCCCGTAATCTTCATTATCATTCTTCTCGCCGGGAAAAGCCGTTTGTGCCCGTCAACTGCGGGGCTATTCCGGCGGAGCTGCTTGAGAGTGAGCTTTTTGGTCATGAAAAAGGCGCGTTTACAGGTGCAATTACCGCACGGGTAGGGCGCTTCGAATTGGCGGAAGGGGGTACACTTTTTCTGGATGAAATCGGTGATATGCCACTCAACATGCAAGTCAAAATACTTCGTGTGTTGCAGGAGCGTACGTTTGAGCGTGTTGGCAGTAACCGGACGATTTCTGCGGATGTCCGTATTATTGCGGCGACCCATAAGAATCTGGAGGATATGATCGAATCGGGTGAGTTCAGGGAAGATCTCTATTACCGGCTGAATGTATTTCCCATTGAGGTGCCGTCACTGCGGGATCGGGTAGAAGATATTCCGCTACTGATCAATGAGCTGATTTCCCGGATGGAAAAGGAAAAGCGTGGTTCCTTGCGGATGAATTCGGCGGCGATCATGAGCCTGTGCCGGCATGACTGGCCTGGAAATGTCCGCGAACTGGCGAATCTGGTTGAGCGGCTGGCAATCATGCACCCTTATTCAGTAATCGGGGTGCAGGAGTTACCGAAGAAGTTTCGGTATATAGATGATTTTGATGAGAACCGGCCGGTTGAGGATTCGGGGATGCCTTCTGGTATTCCCGGGTTGGTGGGGCTGGATGCGCCCGCTTTATTGCCGGTGAATGGTATTGATCTGAAAGATTATCTTTCGAATCTTGAGAAACAGCTTATCCAGCAGGCTCTGGATGAGGCCGGAGGCGTTGTTGCCCGGGCGGCGGAGAAACTTCGTATCCGGCGGACGACTCTGGTGGAAAAGGTCCGGAAGTATGGGCTTCGGGATGAGGAGTCTGAGGAATCCTGACCGGGCTCGGGTGTAAACTCTGGCGGTACGGGACTTTTTAAAAAGATCTCCTCCTGATCCCCTTGAGACACTTTCTATTGCCTTCGCGGTGTTTGATTTTTTTCCGCTTGTGGTTGTGACAACAAAACGTCAAAGGTTCGTAGCCTTTGGCGTTTTCTTGTTTTCAGGCGACGTAAAACCGTCGTTTACCTTCCTTTGGGTTTTCCTGCCTATTGATTTTCAAGAAAATATCCTAGTTGGCACGGAGCTGGCTTAGTAACTTTCAAAACGAATCATCCGAAGGGTGTAGTCCGGTGTAACGGGCTGATCGGGAGTCAGGTTATGAGTCAGGCACAGTTTGTCATTTCGTCAGTGGAGCATGATGCGCAGGCCAATGCGGCGGCGGATGCTAACGATAAGGTGAGAGCGTTATTTCCGCAGCAGGATGATCAGGCTGTGGATTCTGCGCTGGAAATGTTTAACCAGATGTCGCGGCAGATTACCGATTCTTATCGCACGCTTGAGTCACGGGTTAACCAGTTATCCGGTGAGCTGAGCCTGGAGTCTTTGCAGCGGCAACAAGAGCTTGAAGAGAAGGAGCAACTGGCTGACCGGCTTTCTACACTGCTGAAGGCTCTGCCTGCAGGAGTGGTGGTTCTGGATAGCCAGGGTGTGGTGTCCCAGAGCAATCCGGCGGCTATTGCGCTATTGGGAGAGCCGTTGGACGGTGAACGCTGGGTAGATGTGATTCGTCGTTGTTTCTCTCCGCGCAGGGATGATGGTCATGAGGTGTCCCTGAAGGACGGGCGCCGGGTGAGTATTGAGATTCGTACCATGGATAATCAGCCGGGGCAGTTGATCCTGCTTACGGACCTGACGGAAACCCGCCACCTGCAATCGCAACTTGCCCATGCTCAGCGGCTTTCGGCCATGGGTAAGATGGTGGCTTCGCTTGCACACCAGATTCGTACGCCTTTGTCTGCAGCGATTCTTTATGGCGGGCACCTGACTCAGGACGATCTTGATGAGGAGATGCGTCAGCGCTGCGCATCCCGGTTGATGTCACGGCTTACGCATCTGGAGCAGCAGGTGCGGGATATGTTGATTTTTGCACGGGGTGAAACCCGTCTGGCGGAAGAGCTGTCTGCGGCAACGCTGGTGTCGGCTCTGGAATCTGCACTGGAGGGAATCAAGCCTGCAGCTGGTTCGGATGTGGTAATGACAAATAACCTGCCTGAGAACTGCCGGCTGTTGTGTAACCGGGATGCTCTGGTTGGAGCCTGTACAAATCTTGTGAATAACAGCCTGGAGGCAGGCGCTACTGCCGTTGCCGTTCAGATAGTATCGGCAGCCGGCGAGCTGGTGATTCTGGTTAAGGATAATGGCCCGGGGTTTGGTAAGGCAGAATCACCCCGTTTGACAGAGGCTTTCTACACTACCAAATCCCATGGCACCGGGCTTGGCCTGGCGGTTGTGCAGGCAGTGGTGAAGGCTCATCAAGGGCAGTTTTCCATTGAATCGCCGGAGCAGGGTGGCGCTGTTGCCACTCTGCGTCTGCCGCTATTGCGTAACAAAGGCTGATCGGAGGTAAACATGGCCAAGGCCCAGATTCTGATTGTTGAAGATGACCGAGACCTGCGCGAAGCGTTGGTAACCACTCTGGAGCTTGCGAAGTTTCGCGTGCGTGAAGCTGCGAACGCCCATGACGCGCTGGCGCGTCTGGCTGAAGCTCCGGTTGATATGGTTGTCAGCGATGTCAACATGCCCGGACTTTCCGGCCATGAACTGCTGGGCGAAGTGCAGCGGTTGTATCCGGGGTTGCCGATGATGCTGATAACTGCGTACGGGCAGATCAACCATGCTGTATCTGCCATGCAATCCGGGGCCGTTGATTATCTGGTTAAACCGTTTGAGCCAAAGGTACTTGTTGATGCGGTTACCAAGGTCGTTGGCGGAAGCCGTCAAAAATCTGGCGATGAGCCGGTGGCTGAAGATCCTGCCAGTAAGCGCATATTCCAGTTGGCAGCCAAGGTGGCCGGCAGTGATTCAACAGTGATGATTTCCGGTGAAAGCGGCACAGGCAAAGAGGTTCTGGCGCGCTATATCCACCAGCAATCGCCACGGGCAGATCAGCCTTTTGTCGCAATTAACTGTGCGGCGATCCCTGAGAACATGCTGGAAGCCATTCTGTTTGGTCATGAGAAAGGCGCGTTTACCGGTGCGGTTGCATCTGCACCGGGCAAGTTTGAACAGGCTAATGGCGGAACCATTTTGCTGGACGAAGTTTCGGAGATGGACCCGGGGCTGCAGTCCAAGCTGTTACGGGTTTTACAGGAACGGGAGGTTGAGCGGGTAGGTGGGCGTAAAACCATCTCGCTGGATGTCCGTGTGATTGCGACAACTAACCGGGACCTTGCAGATTTCGTGCGGGAAGGGCGGTTCCGCGAAGATTTATATTACCGGCTGAGTGTATTCCCCATCCGCTGGCAACCACTACGAGAGCGCCCGCTGGATATTCTGCCCATGGCGACTTCGTTGTTGAAGAAGCACTGCCGCAAGATGAAGCTCACCGGTATCAGTCTTGCAGCCGATGCCCGCAACGCGTTAATGCAACACAGCTGGCCTGGCAATGTACGGGAACTGGACAATGCTATTCAGCGATCGCTGGTTCTGCATCAGGGTAATGTGATCCATGCTGAGGATCTGTGTCTTGAAATTGGCACTACCGGACGTTTTGATGGTCAGGGTATTTCTCCAGTATCTGTGTCAGCTCCTGAGTGTTCAGAACCTTTCAGGGAGGAGTTTGCGCAGCCCGTAGAGAGAGCTTCTGGCCTGCTTTCTGACTCCGGCATTTCCGGGGCAGAGTGTACACCTCCGGTATCGGTTGAAGCCGGATCGCTCGGAGATGATCTGCGTCAGCAGGAGTTCCGTATAATCATTGAGACACTCAGGAAAGAGCGTGGACGCCGGAATCGGGCCGCAGAGCAACTGGGAATCAGCCCGAGAACTTTGCGATACAAACTGGCGCAAATGCGTGACGCCGGGATTGATCTGGACGTTGAGCTGGCCACGGCCTGAGGAGTGTTGTGTAGTGCCTTTTGTTGTAATTTCCACTCATTGTAGTACCCCTTCATTGCGGCACCCTTAATGGGTGCCTTTTTTTTGAGCGTTTTTTTGTCCGGCCCAATATGTATTCTGGTCAATTTAACGTCAGTTGCCGGCAGGCCTCGGTTTTTGGCGTTGTAGGGCACCTGTCCCTGCTGTGTTAACAAGGTTATCCACAGTTGCTGTGGGTAACTGTAATGTTCCGGAATTTTGTCTTTCGACTATGAAAATAGAAATTTCCTCTGTCAAAACTCCGTCGCCGGTGATTTTCTGCATGTCTTTTTGTCTTTTAACTGGCTGTTAACAAATAAGAAAAAAATCATGGCCTGACCATTGCTTTGTTTTCATCAATAAAGTCAGATCAGCAAGCCTGCCCCTTTTGGGGTTTTGCCAGGAGAAAGTTATGGTTCAGCGTGCCGACATCAACAGCGTTCTGTCCGACATCCGTTCACTGCGTTCGCAAATGAATCAGAACCAGCGTGTTGAGCAGGATCAATCGGTGCGTGGCCGCATTGATGGCCCGCGACAGGTTGACCAGACCCGGGAAACGCCGAGTTTTGGCGAAATGCTTGGTAAAGCAGTGAACAGCGTGAACGAGGTCCAGCAGAATGCCAACGAACTACGGACGGCATATGATATGGGCGATCCCAATGTGGACATTACGCGAGTGATGATAGCCGCCCAGAAGTCTTCTGTGTCTTTCGATGCTTTGACCCAGGTACGTAATCGCGTGGTCAGCGCTTATGAAGACATCATGAATATGCCGATCTGATAACGGAGCACAGACATGGCCAGCGTTCCCGCAGAAACCAACTCGAACATGCCAATCTCTCAGGGCGGCGATGGCTCCGAGGGTAACAGCGACCTGTTTATGGGATTTAATCGCCTCAACCTTTTGCGCCAGATTGGCCTTATGGTTGGCCTCGCTGCCAGCGTTGCGTTAGGAGTTGCGGTTGTGCTCTGGGCCCAGGAGCCGAACTACCAGCCGGTAGTGGGGGACTTGTCGGCATACAATCCTCAGGACGTAACCTCTATCCTGGACAGCAACGGTATTGAATACAAAATGGATACGCGCTCCGGCGCTCTGCTGGTGCCTTCCGATCAGGTCTACAATGCGCGGCTCAAGCTGGCTGCCGAAGGCGTAACAGACCAGAAAACCATGGGCTATGAGCTGCTGGACCAGGATCGCGGATTAGGTACATCCCAGTTTATGGAAACCGTCAGTTATCGTCGGGGTCTTGAAGGGGAGCTTGCCCGTACCATCAGCAGCATGCGCGGTGTCCGCAGTGCCAGAATTCATTTGGCCATCCCTGAACGTTCTGTATTTGTGCGGGATGCTCGTGAGCCGTCAGCCTCGGTATTTCTCGAGGTATTTGCAGGCCGCCGGCCGGAACAGGAACAGATTGCTGCCATCGTGAATCTGGTTGCCGGCAGTATTCCCATGATGAACAAGGATCATGTCACTGTTGTTGATCAGAACGGCAACTTGCTGACGGGGAAAGAGAGCCGCGGCGATGGCGAGCGCATGCAGGATCAGTATGAGTACACTTCTCGACTGGAAGAGCGTCTGACACGCCGTGTCGCGTCTCTGATTGCTCCAATTGTGGGTGAAGGCCGGTACCGGGCAGAAGTCTCCGCAGATCTGGATTTTTCTTCAGTGGAGCAGGCGGAGGAGTTATTTAATCCCGAGCAGCAGGCGGTTCGCAGTGAACGTGATCTGACAGAACAGCGCGTTGCCGGTTTTAACGGTGGTATTCCAGGCGCTTTGTCCAACCAGCCACCTGCTAATGCTACTGTGCCGGAACAGGTGAACGGGCAGGCTGGTGACGGGAATGACGAAGCGGCAGCTCAGCCAGTCAATGTGCGTAAAGAATCTACCCGCAACTATGAGATGGATCGTACGGTGAGTTACACCCGGCAGGAGCTGGGGCGCGTGAGGCGGGTGACGGTTGCACTTGCAGTTGATGATATGAAAGTGGTCGACCCGGAAACCGGCGCTGTAAGTTATGAGGCGTGGCCTGAGCAGGAGTTGCAGCGCCTGAGCATGCTGGTACGCGATGCAGTGGGCTATTCAGCAGCCCGGGGTGACAGCGTAACCGTGATGAATACAGCTTTTGCTGCTGAAGAAGTGATGGAGTTTGAAACGCCGGGGTTCTGGGAGCAGCCATGGTTCTGGGATCTCATGAAGCAGGTGTTGGCCGGTCTGGTTATACTTGTCCTTGTACTGGGTTTGCTGCGCCCGACACTAAAGAGCCTTTCCGGTGGCGGGCGTCGTGAGCGGGAAGATGATTCCGGCTCTGGTAGTTATGATGGTTTTGATGATGCCGGTGACAACGAAGCTCTGCGTCAGGCCATGGCGCCTCAGGACGACTTGCTGTTGCCAGGCGCGGCAGACAGTTATGATAGACAGTTGAATGCTCTTAAGGGCTTGATCGCTGAGGACCCTGCGAGGGTTTCACAGGTAATGCGCCAATGGGTGAATGTTGATGACTGAGCAATCCAGAGCGGCGGGGGGTGACTCGCCTCAGAAGCCTCAACGGAAAATTCCGCGGGTAGAGCAGGCTGCAATCCTGCTGATGTCGCTGGGCGAGGCGGATGCGGCTGAAATACTCAAGCACATGGGGCCGAAAGAAGTTCAGCGTGTGGGCGTCGCCATGGCCCAGATGAAAGACATCAGCAAGGACGAAGTAACCTACGTATTGAACCAGTTTGTGGAAGCAGTGGGCGGGCAAACCGGCCTGGGTGTCGGCAATGATGACTATATCCGGGCCATGCTTACACAGGCACTGGGAGACGACAAGGCGGCGAGCCTGATTGACCGCATTCTCATCGGCGGTAATACCACCGGGCTGGATACGCTCAAATGGATGGAGCCAAGAGCTGTCGGAGACATTATCCGCTACGAACATCCGCAGATTCAGGCCATTGTAATTTCTTATCTGGATCCTGATCAGGCCGCAGAGATACTGGCAACTCTGGACGAGAAGGTCCGCCTCGATGTCATGATGCGGGTTGCCTCACTGGAAAGTATTCAGCCCCAGGCTCTGCAGGAGTTGAACGACATTCTGGAGAAACAGTTCTCCGGTGGTTCAGCCGCTCAGACCAGCCGCATAGGCGGTGTGAAGCGTGCAGCGGACATCATGAACTTTATGGATCGCAGTATTGAAGGCACTCTGCTGGATTCGATCAAGGATATGGATCCTGATCTGGCCACGACCATTGAAGATCTCATGTTTGTGTTTGATAACCTCAAGGATATTGATGACCGTGGCATCCAGGCTTTGCTGCGTGAGGTGTCCTCTGAAGTGCTGGTGGTTGCTCTGAAGGGAGCTGACAACGAGGTACAGGAAAAGATCTTCAAAAACATGTCCAAGCGTGCTGCCGAACTGTTGCAGGATGATCTGGAGGCTAAGGGGCCGGTGAAAGTCAGTGATGTTGAATCCGCCCAGAAAGACATAATCACCATCGCCCGTCGCATGGCTGAGGCGGGAGAAATCACGCTTGGTGGTGCTGGCGAAGAAATGATGTGATGAAAGATTCCTCTAAAGACCTTCCCAGAGACCCCCGGCAACTTCCCAAGGAACAGCTGACCGCCTACGAGCGCTGGGAACTTCCGTTGCTGGACGCCAGCGGTAATGAGGTTGCCCGTGAGGAAGAGCGTGATGTCAAGCCTCTGACGGCAGGCGATCTTGCCGATATCCGTCAGGCGGCGCGGGAAGACGGCCTGAATGAAGGTCGGGAACAGGGGTTGCAGGAAGGCCGCGCGGAAGGTTATGAACTGGGCCACAAGGAAGGGCTGGAAACAGGTCTGGCTGAGGGCCGGGAGCGTGGACACAGCGAAGGCTATGATGAAACACGGGCAGAAGTAGCCGCAAATCTGGATCGTCTTGAACTCTTGTTGAAAGAACTCTTGTTGCCCATCCGTCAGCACCAGGATGAACTTGAAACTTCGCTTCTTAATCTCACCATGGTGCTTGCCAGGGCCGTTGTCTACCGTGAACTGAGCATAGATTCCTCACAGATCCGGCAGGTAGTACGCCGGGCGGTAGAGGCGTTGCCTTCTACGGCAGACAATGTCCGGATTCATGTTCACCCGGATGACTGCAGCGCAGTTCGCGAAGTGGCAGAGCGTTTTGAAGCGGCGGCCTCCGTTGTGGAGGATGACAGTATTCTGCCTGGAGGTTGCCGGGTTGAAACCCGCAACAGCCTCGTCGATTTTACCGTCGAAAAGCGCTTTCAGCGCGCTGTGCAGAGCATGCTGGAACAGCAGACAGATGATGACTCGAACGGTGAGCCCGAAGAGCTGGGCGCCCTGATGGAGGATTTGACTGACTTTCAGCGGGATGTTCTGAGTTCACCTGATAAAACCCCTGATGAAGAGGCTGTTGAAGAGCCCTCTGTCGGAGACATATCTATCGAAAGCGAGCCCGCCAGGAATAACCCCAACGAAGGCAAGCGTGATGACGTCCTCCCTGGCTGATCGCCTGGATCGATATAAAGCATACCTGCGGACCGAACCCGAGCCGGAGCTGTCAGGTCGCCTGACCAGAATGGTAGGGCTGACTCTGGAATGTGTTGGCTGCCCGATGGTAGTTGGTGATCGCTGTGTTATCAAAGGTGAGGGCACCGGCACCGTCGAGGCTGAAGTTGTAGGGTTTGAGGATGACAAGGTCTACCTTATGCCATTGACTGCCATTGAGGGCCTGAAACCGGGTGCCAGAGTAGTTCCATTGTCTGCTGCAAGCCGCGTTCCTGTTGGCCCGCTTATGCTGGGCCGTGTGGTAAATGGCAGTGGTGAACCTCTTGATGGCAAAGGCCCACTCCAGGCGGAGGCGCGGGTTCCGCTTACAGGCGAAATTATTAACCCACTGAACCGGGCGCCGGTAAGGCAGTCAATGGATGTGGGTATCCGGGCGATTAACGCTTTGCTGACTGTAGGCCAGGGTCAGCGCCTTGGTCTTTTTGCCGGCAGTGGCGTAGGTAAAAGTATGCTGTTGGGAATGATGACCCGGTTTACCGACGCCGATGTAACTGTGGTTGGGCTGATAGGCGAGCGGGGCCGGGAGGTTAAGGAATTTATAGAAGATATTCTTGGTGAGGAAGGCCTGGCAAGATCGGTTGTGGTTGCCGCACCGGCTGATGATTCGCCTTTGATGCGTCTGCGAGCGGCCATGCTCACCACCAGGATTGCTGAATACTATCGGGATAAGGGCAAGCGGGTACTGTTGTTGATGGATTCGCTTACCCGATACGCCCAGGCCCAGCGCGAAATAGCGCTGGCCGTCGGGGAACCTCCGGCTACAAAAGGTTATCCGCCTTCCGTATTTGCCAAGCTGCCTCAGCTGGTGGAGCGCACCGGCAATGGTTTGCCTGGGGGTGGCTCCATCACAGCGTTTTATACTGTACTGACAGAAGGCGATGATCAGCAGGATCCGATTGCGGATGCAGCACGGGCGATTCTGGATGGACACATTGTTCTCTCGCGGCGGCTTGCAGAAGAGGGGCATTATCCGGCCATCGACGTAGAGGCTTCGATCAGCCGGGTTATGCCACAGGTAACCGAAACCGAGCATTTTGCCCGGTCCCAGCGTTTCAAACAGGTCTATTCGCGCTATCAGCAGGCCCGGGATCTGATCAGCGTTGGGGCTTATGTGAAGGGCTCTGACCCTGAAACCGACTTTGCCATAACCCATATCGGGAATATGCGCCAGTTTCTGCAGCAGGGTCTCAATGAGCGTGCTTCCCTGGCCGAGAGTATTGAGGGGTTGTTGTCTGTGGTGCCCGAGCGCCGTTCACCGGAACGTCGCAAATCCGCAGTTCCTGATCCCGCAGCTGCCAATACAAATCGAGGTGCTGGTTAATGTTACGGTCCCAACGCCTGGGTGTGGTGCTTTCACTGGAAGAGCGCAAGGAACAGAAAGCGCTGGAGCTCATGGGGCAGGCGCGGGAACTGATGGAGCAGCATAAGGGCCAGGTAGAAAATCTTAATCGTTACCAGCAGGAATACCGGGATCAGATTCGCAATAGCCAGCATGGTGTGGTGCAGGTGAGCCGTTTGCAGGCATGGCAGGCGTTTATTGCGCAGCTTGATCAGGTTATTCTGCAGCAACAAAAACAGTTGGTTCAGGCTGAAGCGGTTTACGAGGCTCGCCGCAGCGAATGGCAACAGGCCTGGGAGCGTCGGCGAGGCATGGAGAAGTACATCGAATCCTGCCGTAAGCAAGAACAAAACGCACGGGATATGCAGGAACAGAAACTGTCTGATGAGGCTGCAGGGCGCGCTTTTTCACGCCGCGGCCGGTAATGACGGGTTTGAAGTTACTGTAATTTCATGCAATCTGTCAGCGCTGGTCTATTCTTATAAAACATCAGTCGCGCCAGCATATGGCGGCTGGGAGTTTCAGTGAATACCTCCGGAGGTTTAGCGGATGCCGATCCATACCCGCCGTGGTCACGACGGTAAAACTCTGATTATCAGGATTGAAGGCCGTTTTGATTTCAGCACTCATCAGGCCTTTCGCGATGCATACGAGCACGGTGGCACGGGTATCCATAGCTATGTTGTGGATTTGTCTGAAGCAACCTATCTCGACAGCTCCGCGCTCGGCATGCTGCTTCTGCTGAGGGATTATGCAGGAGGTGATAATGCCACTATCGCCATTGAAAACTGCAACAGCGATGTCCGAAAGATTCTCACCATTTCCAACTTCGAGCAATTGTTCACAATTCGGTAATTGCTCAGGCAGCCGGAACCTTTCATGGATGTACCCGCCACGGAATCCGATGCAGACAGTGCCGCAGCAAACGGCCCTCTGAAAGTTCTCATCGCAGATGATAGTGACAGTGATCGACTGATTCTGAAAACCCTGTTAACGCGCCTTGGTCACCATGTGCTGGATGCGGCTAACGGTCATGAGGCGGTTGCGCTTTTCCATTCAGAGCAGCCGGATATCGTCCTTTTGGACGCATTGATGCCTGCAATGGACGGGATGGAAGCCGCGCGGGAGATTAAACGGTGTGCGGGTGAACGCATGGTGCCGTTGATTTTTATTACCTCCCTCTCAGCAGCAGAAGATCTGGCACGATGCCTTGAGGCCGGGGGCGACGGATTCCTCAGTAAACCTTATAACCGGGTAATGATCGAGGCCAAGATCAATGCCTTTAACCGGATGCGCCTGATGCATCAGACTCTGTCGGAGCAGAGAGATCTGATGCATGAGCGTAACCGGCAACTCCTTGAAGAGCAGCATATGGCGCGGCGGGTCTTTGACAACGTTGCACACACCGGGTGTCTGGATGCGCCCAATATCCGCTATCACGCGTCTCCTTTGTCGATCTTCAGTGGCGATGTTCTGTTTGCTTCACCTCGCCCAGCTGGTGGGATGCTTGTTTTTGCAGGTGATTTTACCGGCCACGGATTACCCGCCGCCATGGGAGCCATGCCTCTTGCGGAAACCTTCTATGGCATGGCTCGCAAAGGTTTTGATGGGGCCGATATTATTCGCGAAATCAATCAGAAACTTGTACATATACTGCCGAAAAACATGTTCTGCTGTGGGGTGATGGTTGAGGCAGACTTTGAGTTAAGTCAGCTGAAAGTATGGAATGGTGGTTTGCCTGATGGCTGGCTGGTGGGCTCTTCTGCTGCATTGTTTCGTCTGCCATCCCGGCATTTACCGCTGGGTATTCTGAATGCCGGACAGTTCAACGCTGAAATGGAAACCATCAGGACCTGCCCTGGTGACAGGCTGCTACTGATGACGGATGGCGTGCTTGAATGCAGTAATGAAAGCGGTGAGCTCTTTGGTGAGCGCGGTGTGCGGCTTGCGGTTGAGGGGCTGGATACCACCGGGCGACATCCGTTTGATGCTCTTATGAGTGGGATACAGCGGTTTACCGGGAGCCAGAAATTCGGAGACGACCTTACACTTTGCTGTGTGGAAATGGATTATCAGGAAGGGTTTGCTGCATTGCCTGCAGGGGCAGTACCTTCCATTCTGGCCGGCCCCGCTGAATGGACGTGCATGTATGAAGTCCGGGAACACTCTCTGGGAGAGTTCAACCCCTTGCCATTGCTGCTGCATATCTGCATGGAAGTGCCTGGGTTGCGGCGCAAGAGCGGGGAGATATATACCCTGCTCTCGGAGCTGTATAATAACGCGCTGGAGCATGGCGTGCTTGAACTGCCTTCTGAATGGAAATATACCCCGGAGGGGTTTGGCCGGTACTATTCCGAGCGTGCCTTGCGCCTGAGCAGGGTGAGCGATCACTACATCAGGTTCAGTTTTCATCATGAACCCATGCAGTGGGGCGGGCGCCTGCGAGTTATTTGCGAAGACAGCGGTCAGGGCTTTGATTTTCAGAATCATCCCGTTCTGCAATCCACGGAGATGGAACAGATTGGGCCCCGTTATGCGGGGCGTGGCTTGATGCTGCTGAAACAGTTGGCTGAATCTATCAGGTTCCATGAACAGGGGAACCGGGTGGAAATTAATTATGACTGGTACTTTTAATCGACATTTTACAGGAGCAAGGGAGTTGGTCATGGTTGATACACCACACCTTGATGAAGAAGCTTTGGCAGAGCTCAGAGAGGTCATGGAGGATGAGTTCCCGATACTGATCGAGACCTATCTCATGGATTCGAAAGAGCGGGTTGAAAGCCTGAAAGAAGCTGTGGCGAACGAGGATTCAGATGCTTTTGCGAAAACCGCTCACAGCTTCAAGGGCAGTAGCATCAATATCGGAGCCCCTCGCCTTGGAGAGCTTTGCCTGAAAGCAGAACGAGTCGGTCAGAGTGAAAAGCTGGACGAGGCTCCTGCTGTCATTGAAGACATTGATGCAGAATTTCAAAGAGTTACCGAGGCATTTCATTCCCTGATAGGCCGCAGTGTCGGATAAATATGTAAGGTGGTAACAAACTCCCGCAAGGTTGAGTGTGTGAATGGCATCGCTTTTGCAGTTGTTTCGGAAATAGCCTGAATTTCAGCCCTGAAACGGACTGAACAGTGGGCTACCGATTAAAAGCGGCAAGAGGTTGCCATGGCACAGATGGTTCTTCCCCAAACTCAGGTGCCCGGAATCCAGAACGATCCCGGCGTATCAAAACCCGGTTCCGATCGAGAGAATGATATCGGTGAAAGCCGGTATGAATCTGTCTCTCGTGCGGAGCAAAAACGTGTCGATCAGCGGAAAACTGACGCCAGAAACTCTGAAGAACAGGACCAGGCGCAATCAGCAACCGAGGCTGAGCCGGCCCGGAAAAACGATCAATCGGGCGAGGCTGATAACAAAGTTGCTGCGACTGAAGGCGAAACGGTCGGTGATGAAGTAACAGGAAAGGAAAATGTCGCGGAGGTAGCTCTCGAAATGGAAGCCACTGCGACTCCGCTGACCTTTGCAGAGTTGCAGGCTCTGTTGTTGCCTGTAACCGGGCAAACTGCTGTGGCAGGTAGTGTTGCCAATAATCCTGCCGCAATTCCGGGTGCTGGACTTTTTGCTGGACTTGTCGGGAGTAAGCCCGGCACTGACGGTGTGAATGCAGGGTCGCAAATAACCGACGGCCTGCTGTCGGCCACCGGCGAGAAAGCCGGCGCCCTGAGCTCTTCCAGCCTGCTGACAGGTACCCGCTTTGAAGCCACCATGGAGCTGGTTTCTCAACAGGGCATTGGAAATTCCGCCAGTAAGCTGACGGCAGAAGCGCAGGTGCCCCTGAGGAGCTACGCGACATCGGTCGATGTTCCTGTAAACCATGCCGAGTGGGGGGACAAGTTGATGGGGAAACTCAGTTGGCTGACAGCCAAAAATCTTTCTGTGGCCGAGATCCATCTCACCCCGCCTGATATGGGGCCAATGGAAGTTCGGGTTCGCGTTCATAATGACCAGGCTAATATCACTGTTCATGCGGCTAACCCGGTAGTGCGGGATCAACTGGAGCTGCATTCCCATCGTTTGCGCGACATGTTGGGTGAACAAGGTCTTTCTCTGGCCCAGTTTGATGTTTCTGACAACGCGCGGAACCAGCACGGGGGGCAGGGTACAGGTGAAGGTGATGGCTCATCTTCTGGCGCGGGCACTGAGCTCTCTGCTGCCGAAAACAGTGACGCGGAGGCTCAGGGGGGCAGTCTTGACCTGAGCTGGAACGGCGCTGTTGACATTTTTGCCTGAGCGCCTGCGTCATTTCTGTGGGCATTCCTTTCCAATCTGCTTTGCCCATCCTTTCATGCAACGCTAAACTGCGGTTCTGAGCGGAAGGGTTGGGCCTTTTGGCCCGCCCTTTGCAGTCAATCTGTAAAGGTCATGGAAAAGAGCTTCCACTGACGGATTTCTGGCGAAAAACACTATGGCAGAAAATAACGCACCTGCGGCAGCACCGGCCAAGAAAGGTAAACTGAAACTGATTATCCTGGTAACGCTGGTGGTCGTATTGGCGATCGCCTTGTCTGTTGCGGGCACCTTGTGGTTTCTTGGGGGCGGGTTGCCCGGAATGGGTGAGGATCCGGCAGGCCAGAATGATGTTGCGGTCGAGACTTTTACTCCGAGCGCTTATCTGGAAATTGAAAAGGCCCTGGTCACGACGGTGCAGAGTGAAGGGCGCCAGCGTTATGCTCAGGCATACGTAGCTCTGGGCGCAACGAACGCTCAGGCGCTCTCGGCAGCACAGCTGCATATGCCTCTGATCAAGAGCCAGTTGGTTATGGTGCTTGGTAACAGTGATTTTACTGAGCTGCAGACACCGGAAGGCCGGAGGGCTCTGGTAGAGAGTATGCTTACAACGGTGAATCAGGTGCTGGAGCAGGAGGGCGAGCCCGGCGTCGATCAGGTGCTTTTGAGGAATTTTGTAGTGCAATAGAGCTTGAAGTAGCGAGTTCAATAGAGCCCGGGCCCGGGCAAGGTTTTTCAGCGGCAGGACAAAGTATGCAGGATTTACTGTCACAGGATGAAATTGATGCGCTCCTCCACGGCGTGGATGACGGTGACATTGATACTTATGAAGACGCTGACGAAACCGGCGTAAAATCATACGATCTTGCCAGCCAGGATCGTATCGTCCGCGGTCGGATGCCCACGCTGGAGATGATCAACGAGCGATTTGCCCGTTATACCCGTATCAGTCTATTCAACCTTCTGCGCCGCAATGCGGATGTCTCTACCGGCGGCGTGCAGATCATGAAGTTCGGCGAATACGTCCATACGCTGTATGTGCCAACCAGCCTGAATCTATGCAAGGTTCGTCCGTTGCGGGGGACATCCCTGTTTGTTCTGGATGCAAAGCTGGTGTTCAAACTGGTTGATAATTTTTTCGGCGGTGAGGGGCGGCACGCAAAGATCGAGGGTCGGGAGTTTACGCCCACCGAAAATCGCATAGTACAGATGGTGCTTAACCAGGTCTTCAACGACATGCAGGAAGCCTGGCAAGCGGTTATCAAAATAGATTTTGACTACCTCAGTTCCGAGGTAAACCCTGCCATGGCCAATATCGTCAGCCCCAGTGAGGTGGTTGTGGTCAGCACCTTCCATATTGAACTGGATGGTGGCGGGGGTGAGCTGCACTTTGCTTTACCATATTCAATGATTGAGCCGATCCGGGATGTGCTTGATGCCGGAGTACAAAGTGACGTTGATGATGTGGACGAGCGTTGGGTCAATGCATTGCAGGAAGACATCAAAGAGGTGGATGTTCCTGTCAATACTACCGTTTGCAGGCGCAGAATTTCTCTGCGGGACGTCGCCAAACTGAAAGCCGGCGATATTATTCCGGTGGAGGTACCTGAATATCTGACAGTCACCGCCAATGGCGTGCCGATATACAAGGCAACCATGGGAACCCGGGACGGAAAACTGGCGCTTAGAATCCATGAGCGGGCGACACGGCCCAAGTTAAAAAAACAACTGAAGGTAGGACGCAATGGCTGACGACAACAAAGACGGTCAGGAGCTGAGCGAGGACGAAAAACTGGCAGCCGAATGGGAGGCTGCCATGGAAGAAACTGGTGAAGAGGCTACTGAAGAGGCCCAGGGTGATGAGTGGGCCCAGGCCATGGAAGAAGCTGGTGAAGATGGCGGTGAATCCGCAGATAATGGCGTTCGCTCTGCGCCCATGGAAGATTTTGGTCAGTCCTCCCTGGCTACCGAGGGTAGCGGGCCGCCACCAGATCTTGATGTGATTCTGGATATTCCCGTCAGCATTTCGATGGAGGTGGGTAATACCCAGATACCTATCCGTAACCTTCTGCAGCTGAACCAGGGCTCAGTTATCGAACTGGACAGGCTGGCAGGTGAACCATTGGATGTGCTGGTTAACGGTACGCTCATTGCTCACGGTGAGGTGGTTATGGTTAACGAAAAGTTCGGTATCCGCCTGACCGATGTGATCAGCCCGGGCGAACGCATCAAACGGCTGCAGAAATAGAATGCGGATCAAAACCTCTGGATTGTCACTTCTGTTTCTGGTGATGCCAGCTTTTGCCGAAGAAACAGCAAAAGCGACAACGGGCGCTCCGGGCAGGGCGCCGGACACGCTCGGCACCCTGCTCAGCCTTGGGGTTGGCCTGGTTGCAGTGATCGCAGTCATATACGGTTGTGCCTGGATTATCCGCCGGATGAACGGCATGACGGGCATGAACAATAATGCGATCAAGGTTGTTTCCGTAATGGCCATTGGCGCTCGCGAGCGTATTGCGCTCATAGAAGTGGGGGGGCAACAGATTCTTCTGGGTATTACCCCATCGGCCATCCGCACGCTGCAGGTCTTTGAAGAGCCGGTTGTGGATGCGGGCAACCCGAATACCGGCGATTTTGCCCGGCGACTGCAGAGCATGATCGGCAAATCCTGGACAGCCCCGGACAAGGAATGAACAGGCCCATGATAGTGGCAACGCTGAAACGATTTATTCCGCTGGCGGTTATGCTTGGGGGCCTGCTCTGGGCGCCACTGTCGTTTGCGGATCTGCCCGGTATTCCCGCCTTCACGGTTCAGCCCGGGGAAGGGGAAGGAACCCAGGAATACACGGTAACTCTGCAGATTCTGGCGTTGATGACCGCGCTGACATTTCTGCCTGCCATGTTGATGATGATGACTTCCTTTACCCGCATCATCGTTGTGTTTGCGATTCTGCGTCAGGCGCTGGGCCTGCAGGCAACACCTTCAAACCAGATACTCCTTGGCCTCGCTCTTTTTCTCACTATTTTCATCATGAAACCGGTACTGGAAGAAGCGAATCAGGTTGGACTGCAGCCATATCTTCAGGAAGAGGTCACTTCACTCGAAGCTGTGGCTCTGGCTAGTGAACCCTTCAAGAAGTTCATGCTGGAGCAGACCCGGGAAGATGACCTTGCGCTGTTTATGCGTATTGCTGATGTTCAGTATGACACGGCACAGGATGTCTCTTTCTGGATACTGATGCCTGCGTTTGTGACCAGCGAGCTCAAAACTGCATTTCAGATAGGGTTTATCCTGTTTATTCCGTTTCTGATTCTCGACATGGTTGTTGCCAGTGTTCTGATGGCAATGGGTATGATGATGTTGTCACCTATCATTATCTCGTTGCCATTCAAGATTATGCTGTTTGTTCTGGTGGACGGCTGGGCTCTGATTATGGGCACTCTTGCCGCCAGTTATGGGATATAGGAGGAAGCCATGACTCCGGAAACCGTTATCGATATCGTGCGGGAAGCCCTGTGGATGATCGTTCTTCTGGCCTCGGTGATTATCGGGCCAGGATTGGTGATCGGTCTTGTGGTGAGTACATTTCAGGCGGCCACCCAGATCAATGAACAAACGCTTAGTTTCCTGCCGCGTCTGCTGGTTACGCTCATTGTTATTATTGTGATGGGGCCATGGATGCTTACCAAACTTCTGGATCATGCACACCGGTTGATATCCAGCATTCCTTTCCTGATCGGCTGACCCATGATTCCTGCAGAAATCAGTGCAGACCTGCTTGGGCAATGGGTCGGGCAGCACCTCTGGCCGTTGTTCCGCCTGGCCAGCTTTCTGATGGTCATCCCTATTTTCGGTACTCAACTGGTGCCGGCCCGTGTACGCCTGGGTCTGGCTCTGTTAATGACTATACTGATTGTGCCCATGATCCCCGAAGTGCCACAGGTTGAAGCCCTGAGTGCCGACGCTGTGATTATAACCTTGCAGCAGATACTGATTGGCGTAGGTATGGGGTTTGCACTAACGGCCCTCTGGCAACTGTTTGTTATCGCTGGCCAGATGATTGCCATGCAAATGGGGCTGGGCTTCGCATCCATGGTTGACCCTGCCAATGGCGTCAACGTGCCTGTGCTGGCCCAGATCTACACAATTACGGTCACCTTGTTGTTCCTTGCCATGAATGGTCATCTGGTGGCGTTTGAAGTATTCATCGAAAGCTTCCGCACACTGCCCATCGGAATGGAGGGGCTGGGGCAATCGGGTGTCTGGGCGCTGGCGCATCGCATAAGCTGGATGTTCACCTCAGCTATGTTGCTGGCACTGCCAGCGGTAACCGCTGTACTCATCGTGAGCATATCCTTCGGTGTGATGACCCGGGCGGCACCCCAGATGAATATCTTCGCCCTGGGTTTCCCGATTGGCCTGATTTTTGGATTGTTTGCTATATGGGTGCTGCACGCCAATTTTCTGCCGCACTTCGAAGAGTACACCCGGCAAACCTTTGAGTTTATGCGAAACCTTCAGGGGCAGCCGTAGACGAGCCCTGGCGACACCTCAAGAGTTAGAGCATGGCAGACGACAACGACAACAGTCAGGAAAAAACCGAAGAGGCCACCCCCCGAAGGCTTGAAAAAGCCCGGGAGGATGGCCAGACAGCCCGATCAAAAGAGCTGGCCACCATGGCCGTGTTGATTACCGGTGCTGGTGGTCTTCTGATTTTCGGAGCTCAGCTGGGCGCTGCAATGGAAGCCATCATGCGTGATGCCTTCACGCTGGAGCGCTCGGCCATATTCGATACCCGACACATGAGCATTCAGTTGATGGCTTCGGCTAAAGAAGCCGCGTGGGCTCTTTCACCAATTCTCGCGCTCCTCCTTATTGCCGCCATCGCCGGTTCTATTGGTATTGGCGGGCTGCTGTTCAGCGGCAAAGCCATTGCGCCCAAGCTCAGTCGCATGGACCCCATGAAGGGGCTTGGCAGAATGTTTTCCGCACGCTCCCTGATCGAACTGGTCAAGGCCATTGCCAAAGTCGGCCTGGTTATGACGTTGGCAATTCTCATCCTGGATATACGCACCGAAGACTTGCTTGCCATTGCCGAAGAGCCTGCGGTACCGGCTATGGAGCACGTACTCTGGACCCTGGGCTGGAGTTTCTTTCTGCTTTCCTGCGCTACTATCATCATTGCGGTAATCGACGTGCCATTCCAGATTTTTGATCATCAGAAAAAGCTGCGAATGACCAAACAGGAAGTCAAAGACGAATATAAAGATTCGGAAGGCAAGCCGGAGGTTAAAGGTAAAATTCGCCAGCTGCAGCGCGAAATGGCCCAGCGCCGCATGATGCAGGATGTGCCCACTGCCGATGTTGTTATCACCAACCCGACCCATTATGCGGTTGCATTGAAGTATGACTCTGATTCCATGGCAGCGCCTGTTGTCGTTGCCAAGGGTAATGATGAAACTGCTTTCAAAATCATGGAAATTGCCCGTGAGCACAAGGTTGAAATTCTCCGTACGCCACCTCTTGCCCGTGCGGTTTATCACAACAGTGACATAGGCGACGAAATTCCGGATGGCTTGTATATGGCCATTGCTCAGGTGCTCGCCTACGTGTTCCAGCTTCGACAGTTCCGCAAGGGGCGTGGGCCCAAGCCCGGGATGCCTGATTTACCGATTCCTTCTGACCTGCGGCGGGATATTTAGTTTGGTCCCTAGCTTTCTGGTTTTGGGGGAGGAGTGATGGTGGGTGGCCTTTTCAGGACACGCTACGAGCCCATCCATGGGGGCTTGACGGTGGCCGTCCTTGGCCACCGACAGTCCTGAAAAGGCCACCCACCACCACTCGGTAGACCTCACGATGTCGCTAAAGCCTAAGCGCATAATTGTTGAGTGGTTGTAGTTTTGTTGGATATCTGAGGCTGAATCCACTGCTTTCAACACAGGGATTTTGTAGTTGCGGTATCTCGAAAGTTGAACAGCAGGGGTTCTGCGCGCCTGCAACTATCGAATTTTCAGGCTACAAGCAGAGGGTAAGTGTTGAGAGGGGAGCATCGCCACCAGTGCCCGAAGACACCAGTGGCTGGCATTAACGTTTTAGTCAGTCTTCTTTGTGCTCGTAAATAGCCTTACCCCAGGCTTCGCGGCTGCCCGGGAGTACCAGGTTCAGAACGATCGCAGCTACCGCACACAGGGCGATACCTTCAAGGTGGCCCAGAACCATGCCGCCGATGCCGAACACCAGAGTTACACCCACGATAACCAGATTCCGAGCCTGGGAAAGATCCACCTGGTGGCGGATCAGCGTATTCAGACCAACTACTGCAATGGAACCGAACAGCAGGCACAGAATGCCACCCATAACCGGTACCGGAATCGTCTGAAGAACTGCACCGAACTTACCTACAAAGGCCAGTACGATGGCCGTGCAGGCGGCCCACCACATCACCTTCGGGTTGAAGTTGCGGGTCAGCATGACCGCTCCGGTAACTTCAGAGTAGGTGGTGTTGGGTGGTCCACCCAGTAAGGCTGCCGCACTGGTGGCCAGGCCGTCACCCAGCAGAGTGCGGTGGAGGCCAGGCTTTTCCAGATAATTTTTGCGGGTAACATTGCCAATCGCCAGAATGTCGCCGATATGCTCTATGGCTGGAGCAATCGCAACAGGAATCATGAACAGTATTGCTCCCCAGCTGAACGCCGGAGCCACAAAGTTCGGAACCGCAAGCCAGGCAGCCTGCTGAATGGGGGTGGTATCAACAATGCCTGCAAACGCAGACAGGATATAGCCGACAATCACACCAAACATGATAGGAATAAGGCGGAAGATACCCCTGGACCAGACTGAAGCGATAATGGTGACGGTCAGCGAGGTCATCGCAATCCATAGCGCTATGTTCTCAGGGACCAGTTGAATGCTGCCATCGCCGGCGCGGCCGGAAGCCATGTGAACCGCAACAGGGGCAAGTCCCAGTCCAATCACCATGATAACCGGACCGATAACCACCGGGGGCAGAAGGCGTGTTACAAACCCGGTGCCGCGCATGCGTATCGCACCGCTGAGGAGGACATAGAGAATACCCGCTGCCATCAGGCCGCCCAGGGTTTCCTCCAGCCCGAACTTGCCCTTGGAAGCAATAACCGGCGCGATGAACGCAAAAGATGAGGCCAGGAAAATCGGAATCTGACCACCGGTCACAATGTGGAAGATCAGCGTGCCCAAACCTGCGGTAAAGAGAGCTACATTGGGGTCAAGGCCGGTGATAAGCGGCATCAGCACCAGAGCGCCGAAGGCTACCAGAAGCATCTGGGAGCCGGCAATTGCCTGTTTCCAGACGGGATCCCTGGAATGGTCTTCCATAATCAGGCGTCCTTCTGCTTGGTGCCAAAGATCTTGTCGCCTGCGTCTCCCAGCCCTGGAAGGATATAGCCTTTGTCGTTCAGGCACTCATCCACAGACGCTGTGTAAATAGACACATCCGGATGCTTGTCCAGAACGTTCTTTATGCCTTCGGGGGCTGCGACCAGCACCAACGCGCGGATTTCGGTACTTCCGGCTTTCTTTAGCACGTCGATGGTGGAAATCATCGAGCCGCCGGTGGCAACCATGGGGTCAACGATCAGCGCCATCCGCTGGTCCAGTTCACCCACCAGTTTTTCCAGGTAGGTGTTGGCTTCCAGGGTTTCCTCATCGCGGATCTGTCCAACCACGCTTACCCGGGCCACAGGAATCAGGCTAAGAACGCCATCCAGCATGCCAAGCCCGGCCCGCAGGATGGGGACAATCGTAATTTTTTTGCCGTGGATCTGCTCTACAGTTACCGGGCCAGCCCATCCCTCGATGGTCTTTTCCTGCAGGTTGAAGTCCTTGGTAGCCTCGTAGGTGAGCAGTGAGCCGACTTCCTGAGCCAGTTCACGGAAATTCTTGGTGCTGATGTCGGCACGGCGCATCAGGCCGAGTTTGTGTCTGATCAGGGGGTGTTTTACCTCGTGGATCGGCATGGGCTCACCTGTCTGTGGGTCTGGGGATGTTGGGTTCAGAGTGCAATATTGCAATTTAAGTGGCGCAAGGATACCGCATCTTGGAATGTGAGTCAGGCAGGGAAAGCCTGCTCCCGGCCGAAAAATGCCTCACGGTGGTACGGATCTTGCGGTATCTCTGTAAAAGACGCACCGGCGTCAGAATTTCGACCCTGAATACGCCACCAGAAACAGCGAATCGGAGATGCTTCCGGCATGGACAGAGCTTTAGTCCTTAATAACGTCAAATCCCTGACGCGGGGCAACCTCGGTGTGCCCGTCATGCTGATGGGTCTGCTGGGCATGATGATCCTGCCCATGCCCGCGTTTTTACTGGATGTATTTTTCACGTTCAACATCACGCTCTCCATTGTCATTCTGCTGGTGTGCGTATACGCACTCCGGCCCATGGAGTTTGCGTCTTTCCCGACGGTATTGCTGGTAGCTACTCTGCTGCGTCTGGCTTTGAACGTGGCGTCCACCCGGATTGTGTTGCTGGAGGGGCATGAGGGCGGAGATGCAGCGGGGAAGGTTATTGAGTCTTTCGGTGCGGTGCTCATTGGTGGTAACTACGCCGTTGGCCTGGTCGTATTCGCGATTCTTATGATTATTAACTTTTTGGTTGTCACCAAGGGCGCAGGCCGGGTTTCAGAGGTAAGTGCCCGTTTTACCCTGGATGCAATGCCAGGCAAGCAAATGGCTATCGATGCTGACCTGAACGCAGGACTGGTTAATCAGGATGAAGCCAAGCACCGGCGCGCCGAGATTGCGCAGGAGGCTGATTTTTATGGATCTATGGACGGTGCATCCAAGTTCGTCAAAGGTGATGCGGTTGCAGGTCTGTTGATCCTGGCAATCAATATTATTGGCGGTGTGGCCATTGGTATGGTCCAGCATGGTCTGGATTTCGGTCTCGCCATGGAGCGCTATGCGCTGCTTACCATTGGTGACGGTCTTGTCGCCCAGATCCCGTCACTTCTGCTTTCTACCTCTGCGGCAATCATGGTTACCCGGGTAACGTCCAGTCAGGATATGGGGGGGCAGATTCTTCAGCAGATGTTCAATGCACCCAAGGCCCTGGCGATAGCAGCGGGTATTCTTCTCATGCTGGGACTGATTCCGGGCATGCCCCATGTGGCGTTTCTGGGGCTGGGGAGCCTTGCGGCCGCGGGAGCCTGGTTTATCTGGAAGAAAGACCGGCAGGTTATAGAAGAGGGTGGTGCATTCCCCGGTCGTGGTGGCGCTGGCGTCGTTCCTGGTCAGGGAGGGCGTGACATGCCGCTGGGCGGTGATGCTGGCGGCGATCAGGGGCGCCAGTTACCCGCGCCGGGAGAAACCCGGGAACTGGGTTGGGACGATGTGGCAACGGTGGATGTTGTCGGGCTGGAAGTTGGCTACCGTCTGATACCTCTGGTCGACAAGTCCCAGGGTGGTCAGTTGCTTAGCCGTATCAAGGGTGTCCGTAAAAAACTGTCGCAGGATATGGGGTTCCTGATGCCGTCGGTGCACATTCGTGACAACCTGGATCTCATGCCAAATGTGTATCGCATCACCCTGATGGGAGTGACCATAGCCGAGGCGGAAATACACCCCGACCGGGAACTTGCGATCGATCCCGGTCAGGTATTCGGGAAAATCGAAGGGGTAGAAGGTAAAGATCCGGCCTTTGGTCTGGATGCGACCTGGATTGAGCCGGAGAAGAAAGATCAGGCCCAGACCCTTGGCTATACGGTGGTTGATGCCAGTACGGTAGTTGCGACGCATCTGAATCAGGTTCTGCAAAAGCATGCCCACGAACTGCTGGGGCACGAAGAAGTTCAGAAATGGCTGGATCAGCTGGAAAAAGCTTCACCCAAGCTGGCTGAAGAGTTGGTGCCGACGACGGTATCCATCAGTCTTTTGTTGAAAGTGCTTCAGAATCTTCTTAAAGAAGAGGTGCCCATACGTGATATGCGCTCCATTGCCGAGTCTATTGTAAACGTGCATCCGAAGAGCCAGGACCCGAAGTTGCTGACTACAGTAGCGCGTCAGGCCCTGCGTCGGATGATCGTTCAGAGCATCTGTGGCAACGATCAGGAGATACCGGTGATTACGCTGGATCCGGATCTGGAACAGTTATTGCTAAAGTCTGTTCAACAGAGTCAACAAACTGGCGGTCAGGAAGATATAGGCATGGTTCTGGAGCCGAATATGGTGGAGAAGCTGCAGCGTTCTCTGAAAGATAGTGTGCAGCGGCAGGAAATGCTGGGTAAACCCGCCATTCTGCTGGTATCCGGCCCGCTGAGGCCAGTACTTGCCAGGTTTGCAAGTTACGGTGTGGAGCGCCTGCATGTGCTTTCGTATCAGGAAATACCGGATAACAAGCAAATTACGATCGTGGCGTCCGTGGGCCAGTAAGCACACGGATGAAAGAACGGATAACGCCAAAACAGCGTTGCCGGTGGAGGATGCACTAATATGAAAGTGAAACGTTTTTTTGCCAAAAGCATGGCTGAAGCGCTGAAACAGATCAGTGAGCAGATGGGGCCAGATGCTGTCATCCTTTCTAACCGGCGGGTAGACGGGGGCGTTGAAATTGTCTCTGCGCTGGATTACGACGAAAATATGGCGCGCCAGAGTCTTGGCGAAAAAGCCAGTGAGGCTACCAACGGTGCCCGGCTTGCCGAAATGCAGGCAGAAAAGCACCGTAAGCTGGAAGATGAGCTAAGCCGGTCCCGTACGCGTATTCAGGATGTTCGCGAAAAACGGGCTGTGCGCAGCCAGGGCTATGCAGAAGCTTCGTTTTCTGGACTGCATGAGGCAAAGAACGAAGGCTTTGAGGAGCCCGTCGTCGCGAGCGCCGGCAGCAGTACAGATTATTCCGGTGAGCTGGCCAGTATGCGTGCCGAAATCAGTTCGCTACGGGATCTGATGAGCGGCTCTCGTGGTGAACCGGAAAAGACTGGCGTTAACGCAGTCCAGCAACGGCTTGCTGAACGGTTGCAGGAGTTCGGCCTGAGCCCGGATCTGGCCGGCTCTCTCTCTCGTCGACACAAAGGCGGAAAACTGGATGACGGCTGGAAGCAGGCTTTGAAAATGCTTGTTGCCGGTGTGCGTACACCCGCACAGGAGTGGCTGGATGAGGGCGGCGTTTATGCATTGGTCGGCCCCACGGGCTCCGGGAAAACCACCACGATCGGGAAACTTGCTGCCCGTTATGTGCTGAAACATGGAGCTGACTCTTTGGCCCTTGTCACCACAGATCGTTACCGGGTTGCTGCCCATGAGCAGCTTTTTGTATTTGGCCGGATTCTGAATGTGCCGGTTCGGGTCGTGGACGAAAGCCATACCCTGGATGATATTCTTGACGAGCTTTCGGATCGCCATCTAGTGCTGATTGATACTGCGGGGCTGACCAGCTCCGACAAAGGTTATCAGGAACAGCTGACGGAGCTGGCCCGTAGTCACCACAAGGTGCGTACCCACCTCGTAGTTTCCGCAACCAGCCAGCCGCGTATTATGAAATCCGTATGGCATTGCTATAAGATGGCAAATCTAACGGGTTGTGTGATGACAAAAATTGACGAGGCTTTGACTCTGGGTGAATCTCTTGGCTTTGTGATGGAAACCGGGTTGCCGGTGGCCTATTACACAAACGGGCAAAAAATCCCCGGAGACCTGCATCATGCTGAAGCTGTTCCGCTTGTGCGGCTGGCTGTCGAGCGCCTCAAAACGCTTCAGCAACAGGCTGCAGCAGAGCTACCGTCAGGTGCGGATCGCCCACGCGAAACGGCATGAAACCCTGATAATCCGAGTTTTGTATAGCTGTGAATCATATCCGGCTAAACGTTGCGAGAGATAACAAATAGTATGAGCAGAGCACATCCGGTACAGGTGATCGCAGTTTCCGGCGGCAAGGGCGGCGTCGGTAAGAGTAATGTGTCGGTTAATCTGGGCATCGCTTTGGCCCAGAAGGGCAGGCGTGTGGTTCTGCTGGATGCTGACCTTGGTCTGGGCAATATCGATGTGCTGCTCGGGATTACGGCTAACCGTAATCTGCAGGATGTGCTGTCGGGCGAGTGCGATCTTAAAGACGTGCTGGTTGACGGCCCGGGCGGTATCAAGATCGTTCCGGCATCTTCCGGCACTCAACGCATGACCCAGCTCAGCCCTCTGGAACATGCAGGCCTGATTAATGCTTTCAGCGAGCTGGGTGATCAGATTGATGTGCTTATTGTGGACACGGCAGCAGGTATTTCCGAGGCGGTTGTAAGCTTTCTTCGGGCTTCCCAGGAGTTGCTGCTGGTGGTTTGCGATGAGCCGACATCCATCACTGATGCTTATGCTCTGATCAAGCTGATGAATCGTGACTACGCCACTAACCGGTTTCGCATTCTTGCCAATCAGGTGAGCAGCGAGCAGGAAGGTCGTCATTTGTTCGAAAAACTGACCCGGGTTACTGAACGCTTTCTGGATGTGGCATTACAATATGTAGGTATGGTGCCTTACGACGAAGCCGTGAAGAAAGCGGTTCAGCGCCAGAAAGCCGTGCTGGACGCTTATCCCCGGGCTAAAGCCTCGCTCGCGATCAAGGCGCTGGCTGACAAAGTTGAGAGCTGGCCTCTACCTTCATCTCCCCGGGGACATCTGGAGTTTTTTGTGGAGCGGCTCGTCGAAGTCTGAAACGGATCCCGTCAAACAATACCGGATACATGACATTGACGAAAAATCTGGGAATCTATAACCAGAGTGGCGTAAAGAGTTCCTCAGAACTGATTGAGGCGCATGCGCCCCTGGTCAAGAAAATAGCTCTTCATCTACTTGCCCGGCTGCCGGCCTCTGTGCAGCTGGACGACCTTATGCAGGCCGGCATGATTGGATTGCTGGAGGCTGCCCAACGCTATAGTTCCACCAAAGGCGCTACCTTCGAGACATATGCCGGTATACGCATTCGCGGTTCTATGGTGGATGAGATCCGTAAAGGTGACTGGGTGCCCCGCTCGGTCCACCGGAATGCCCGCCGGGTTAGCCAGGCAATCAGGACAGTTGAAAACCGTATGGGGCGCGAGGCCCAGGACGCGGAGGTTGCCGAAGAACTCGGTATGGAGCTTTCTGAATACCACTCTACTTTGTCCGATGCGAGCAGTGGCCGACTTTTTAGCCTTGATGAGCTCAATGAATCCGGAGACCTGCCGATAGAAGAAACAGAGACCAGAGATAATCCTCTGGACGGGCTGGCTTCAGATTCTTTCCGGAGCAGTCTGGCCGCGGCCATTGAGCAGCTTCCGGAGCGTGAAAAGCTGGTTCTGAGCCTGTATTACCAGGAGGAACTGAATCTCAAGGAAATTGGCGCTGTGCTGGGTGTCAGTGAAAGCAGAGTCAGCCAGATTCACAGTCAGGCGGCGTTGAGGCTGCGTGGCAGGCTCTCGGAATGGCGCCATGAAGATGGCAGTTAGGCCCGGCTTAGGTGTCCGGATCGTGCTTGAGTGTAGTATTTGGTAACCGGTGCTTTACAACCGTGATAAAGATCAGACAATAGATGGTTAAATCAGCGGCCTGCAACACTTTGAGCGCAAAGGTCAAAACGAATTCCGGGTCTTATTAACTGGAGGTCCCTTTGGACAAGAACATGAAGATTCTCATTGTGGACGATTTCTCCACAATGCGACGGATTATCAAGAACCTGCTCCGTGATCTGGGCTTTACAAATACGGATGAAGCGGATGACGGCAACACTGCTCTGCCCATGCTGAAAAGCGGCAAGTACGATTTTCTGGTGACAGACTGGAATATGCCTGGAATGTCTGGCTTTGACCTGCTTAAAGCGGTACGTGCGGATGACAGCCTGAAGACCCTCCCTGTTCTGATGGTGACGGCTGAAGCCAAGCGCGACCAGATTGTGGCTGCTGCCCAGGCCGGCGTTAATGGGTATGTTGTAAAGCCTTTCACCGCAGCCGTTCTCAAAGAAAAAATTGAGAAGATCTTTGAACGAATCCAGTAAGCAGAGATTGGATGGATCGTATGAGCGATAACAAAAAGATCCACCGCGGTCTCGAGCCGGAAGTAACTGAAAAGCTTCGACATCAAGCGGCGGAACTCAATCAGAGCATTGAAAGCGGGGATTATGCCCGTGCCATGGTTCTGATTAATGAATTAGGCGAGGTCCGGGATCAGAGTCTGTATCGGGAAGTTGGCCGGCTGACCCGTACGCTTCATGAATCAATCCGCAATTTTCAAATAGATCCACGCAGTGCCGAACAGAAAGAAGTTCTGTCGATGATGACAGACGCCTCAGACCGGCTCGCTTACGTGGTTCAGATGACTGGCCAGGCTGCCAACCGCACCATGGATCTGGTTGAAGAAAGTATGCCAGTTGCAAACGCAGTACGTGACGAAGCCTCTGCTTTGCGGGAGGAATGGCAACGCCTGCGCCGTCGTGAGATGCAACCGGCAGAGTTTCGTGAGCTGTATGGCCGGATTGATAATTTTTTTGTGAGCCTGACCAAGGACGCAGACACCATCTATAGCAGTCTTTCGGAAATTCTGTTGGCACAGGATTTCCAGGACCTGACCGGACAGGTCATCCAGCGCGTAACGACACTGGTCAAAGACGTGGAAGAACAGATGCTCAGCCTGGTGGTTATGGCCAGCCATGTTGATCAGCTCACTGGTACTGTGCATCAGATTGACAATGAAGAAGTGTCTGCTGAGCAGGGTGTGGGGCCTCAGATGAAGGCTGAAGAGCGTGAAGATGTAGTCTCGGGACAAAACGACGTAGATGACCTGTTGTCCAGTCTCGGTTTCTGAATATATGAGGGTAACCCATGGCGTTTGATGCCGATGATGAGATCCTGCAGGACTTTCTTGTAGAGGCCGGAGAGATTCTCGAAAAGTTGTCTGAACAACTTGTCGATCTTGAGCAACACCCTGATGACAGCGATCTTCTCAACGCCATCTTTCGTGGGTTTCATACCGTCAAGGGTGGTGCAGGCTTTCTTCAGCTTGATGCTCTGGTCAATTGTTGCCACTCGGCAGAGAACGTTTTCGATATTCTGCGCAACCATAAGCGGAAGGTGGATTCGGAACTTATGGATGTGGTCCTGGAAGTCCTGGATCACGTTAATGCCATGTTTGAGCAAGTCCGCAATCGCGAAGAGCTGACGTTCGCACCTGTTGAACTGATTGCTGCACTGGACGCTCTGGCTTTGCCTCAGGATGCTACTGCGCAGAGCGCCGGCCAGGAGCCAGGCTCTGAACAGGAAGGCCTCCCGGCAGCTTCCTCTGATGGTGGTGACATCACTGACGATGAGTTTGAACAGCTGCTGGATGCTTTGCAGGCGGATACGCCCAGTCCCGTGACTGACAGCAAACTGCCGGCTGGCAAAAGTGATGAAGCTGGCGATGACATAACAGATGACGAATTTGAAGCTTTACTGGATGAACTTCACGGTAAGGGTAATTTTGTCGCTCAGTCGGCTCCCGAAGCAGAGGCCGACGCTCCGGCTGCGGGTAACCCGGGAACAGACAGCGGTAGTGGGCTGATCAGCGACGACGAATTTGAAAAGCTCCTGGACGAACTCCATGGCAAGGGTGGCAGCCCGACAACCGGCAACTCCGGCAAAAAGCCAGCCGGGCCTGCTCAGGAAAAAGCTGAACCCGCTAAAGCAGGTACTGAGAAGGACAGGAGTGACTCCCAGCCGGATATCCCTGTGCCGGCCAAGAAAGTTCCGGCCAGGAAAGATACCCCGGCGGCTTCCCCAAGGGAGCAGGCTCCGGTAGCAGAAACCACCGTCCGCGTTGATACCAAACGTCTGGACGATATCATGAATATGGTAGGAGAGCTGGTGCTGGTGCGTAACCGGTTGCAGCGCCTGGGTTCTGCAAGTGAAGACGAGCATATGCACAAGGCAGTCTCCAGCCTTGATGTTGTGACTACCGATCTTCAGGCGGCTGTAATGCAAACCCGGATGCAGCCTATCAAGAAAGTGTTCGGTCGCTTCCCTCGTGTTGTTCGCGATCTTGCGCGCAGCATGAAAAAAGAAGTGAATCTGGTCATGCACGGTGAGGATACGGATCTCGACAAAAATCTCGTCGAAGCCCTTTCTGACCCGCTTGTTCACCTGGTCCGGAACTCGGTGGATCACGGTATTGAAGCTCCGGATGTGCGCGAAAAAGCCGGCAAGCCAAGGCAGGGTACAGTCACCCTTTCTGCGGAGCAGGAAGGTGATCATATTCTTCTTTCCATTGATGACGATGGCGCCGGAATGGATCCTGAAGTACTGCGACGCAAAGCAGTAGAAAAAGGAATCTACGACCAGGATGCTGCTGACCGCCTGACAGAAACCGAGTGCTTTAACCTGATTTTTGCAGCAGGTTTCTCCACCAAAGAACAGATTTCTGACGTTTCCGGTCGTGGTGTTGGTATGGACGTGGTCAAGACCAAGATCGGTCAGCTCAACGGCCAGCTCAGTATTGTTTCAGAATTGGGCAAAGGCTCACGCATTATTATCAAAGTACCTCTGACGCTGGCGATCATGCCAACGCTGATGATTATGCTTGGTGATCAGTCCTTTGCCCTGCCTCTGGTGAATGTAGTGGAAATTTTCCACCTGAACCTGAGTCGCACCAACATAGTTGATGGCCGGGAATGTATCGTTGTGCGCGATAAGGTATTCCCCCTGTTTCATATAAAACGCTGGCTGGTGAAAGGTTCGGCAGGCAATGTTGATCCTGAAAACGGGCATGTAGTGATCGTGGCCATGGGTACCCGGCAGGTTGGTTTTGTTGTTGATCAACTGGTGGGCCAGGAAGAGGTGGTTATCAAGCCTCTTGGGCGTGGGCTTCAGGGCACACCGGGTATGGCTGGCGCAACAATTACCGGCGATGGCCGCATTGCGCTCATTATTGATGTACCCAGCCTGCTGCAGCATTACAGCTGAGCATTCCGTCGGAACAAAAGGTTTTGGTAGGAGACATGGATGACAGTTTCTGTCCTGGTCGTTGATGATTCAGGGTTCTTCCGCAAACGGCTGACGGCGATACTGACTGCGTCCGGGCAAATCCGCGTGGTGGGTGTTGCTTCCAATGGCCGTGAAGGCGTAGAACTGGCCGAATCGCTGCGTCCGGATGTCATTACGATGGATTACGAGATGCCGGTGATGGACGGTATTTCGGCCGTGCGCGAGATTATGAAGACGCATCCGGTACCTGTGTTGATGTTTTCTTCTCTGACATATGAAGGTGCCAGAGTTACGCTGGACGCGCTCGAAGCCGGTGCCGTGGATTTTCTGCCCAAGAACTTTGAAGAAATTGCCCGGGATGGCAGTCAACTACAGAAAATACTGATTGATCGCGTGTTGGATGTTGCACGTAGCCGGCCTGTAGGTCGTGTTATGCCTGCGCCAACGCGCTCCCGGGAATCTGTAAAGCCGGCTGCAAAGACTGCTGCTCCGGCTCCCGGGCCAGTGCCAAAACCTGCTGTTCCGAGCCGCCAGGAGCAATCCCCGCAGCCCGCACGTCCTTCCCGAAAAGGCCCGGCGCGCCACTATGCTGTTGTCGGGATCGGAACCTCTACCGGAGGCCCGGTTGCACTCCAGCGCGTGCTGGCGGCATTGCCGGCGGCGTTTCCTTCACCAATTGTGTTGGTGCAACATATGCCCGCGAGCTTCACTCCGGCGTTTGCGGAGAGGCTTAATAAACTTTGCAGGATCGAAGTCCGCCAGGCTGAGGATGGCGATATGCTTCAGCCCGGGCTGGCGTTGCTTGCCCCGGGTGGCAAACAGATGATGATTGAAAACCGGGGTGGTCGGCCACGGGTACGTATTTTGCCGGGAGACGAGCGCTTGAACTACCGGCCTTGCGTAGATGTCACCTTTGGCTCTCTGGCCCGTTCCTTCCCCGGCAAAACCCTTGGTGTGATCCTTACGGGAATGGGAGCGGACGGCAGGGAGGGCTGTCGCATGATGAAGCAAAGCGGATCTCAAATCTGGTCTCAGGATGAAAAATCCTCAGTGATCTATGGCATGCCCATGGCTGTTGCTAAAGCTGGCCTGAGTGATGAAGTTCTGGCTCTGGATGACGTAGCTCCCCGATTGATTGAAGGTGTCTGCTGATGGATGTCCTCAGTCTGCTGGGTGTCGTTCTGGCATTTGCAGCCATTCTTGGGGGCAACCTGCTGGAAGGTGGTGCGCTGAGCTCACTCTTCAATGGCCCGGCGGCCATTATCGTTATTGGTGGCACTCTGGCGGCGACCATTCTTCAGACCTCCTGGCCGACGTTGAAACGGGCCTGTGCCCAGGCCAGATGGGTGTTTGTCCCGCCCTTTATCAGTATCGAAGATGGTATTGGCAAGGTGATCGACTGGAGTGTGAAGGCCCGGAAACAGGGGCTTCTGGGGCTTGAGGGGCTGGCCGAGAAAGAGCCGGAAGATTTTGCCCGCAAAGGTTTGCAGCTACTGGTGGACGGGGCTGAAACAGAAACTATCCGAAGCATCATGGAAATTGACCTGGATTGTCGGGAGCAACGGGATCTGGAAGCTGCCAAGGTGTTTGAAGCCATGGGCGGATACTCGCCGACGATCGGCATCATTGGCGCAGTTATGGGGCTGATTCAGGTAATGACTAACCTTGAAGATCCCCAGTCGCTCGGCAGTGGCATTGCCACTGCTTTTGTGGCAACTATCTACGGGGTAGCACTGGCAAACCTGTTTTTCTTTCCAGTTGCCAACAAGTTGCGGGGTCTGGTTAAAGAGCGCTCAAGATACGAAGACATGATGATCGATGGCATTATCGCCATCGCGGAGGGTGAGAACCCGAAATCCATTGAATTGCGTCTGCGGGGCTTCCTGCAGTAAGCACACCCGGTTCCTAATATGCGGCGTCGCAGGCAACCACAGGATGATTTGCACAACAAGGAACGTTGGCTGATTTCCTATGCGGATTTCATAACCCTGCTATTTGCTTTTTTTGTAGTGATGTACTCGGTGTCGTCGGTAAATGAAGGCAAGTACAAGGTACTCTCAGAAACCTTAACCGGGGTTTTTAACGCGCCTCAGAGATCCTTTCAGCCCATTGAAGTGGGTGATCAGCCCCGCCGCCCTGCGGTGAGTGTCTCGGAGGATGTTATTCCTCCAGTCGTGACGGAAGCGCCCAGAAATCCGGAGCAGGATGCCCGGGAGCGTACGGAAGATCTGCGAGACATGGCAAACCAGCTCGAGATAGAGTTTGGTGATCTGATCAATCGTGGCGTCGTTACTCTGGAAACCAACGACCGCTGGCTGGCGCTTAACTTACCGGACAGTTTGTTATTCGGTAGCGGTGATGCCGAGCCGCATTACGACGCGTTTGGTGTTATCGAGAAGATCTCAGGGGTTCTCCGGAACAGGGATAACGCAGTAAAAGTTGAAGGATTTACCGACAACCAGCCAATTCGTACGCCCCGCTTTCCCTCGAATTGGGAGTTGTCAGCGGCTCGGGCTGCTGCAGTCGTGCGCATGTTGGATATGGAAGGTATCGAACCTGAACGGCTTGCGGCAGTTGGATACGGACAGCATCAGCCTGTAGCTCGCAATGACACTGAAGAAGGGCGTCGGAGAAACCGGCGTGTCGTGCTTCTTATTTCCCGCGATGCCAGTATCCGGGGTGTCATGCGCTAGAACTCCGTTTCCGTTCAAGTTGTCTGACCTCTGGCCGATAAAATGATTACAGCGGGTTTCAGTGGCTTGCAATAACGTATTTTCCGGAGAGAAAACGTGCGAATCTGGGCAGTAGCCAATCAGAAAGGTGGTGTGGGTAAAACCACCTCGGTAGTCGCTTTAGGCGGTTTGCTGGCAGAACGCGGTAAGCGCGTCCTCGTAGTTGATCTTGATCCCCATGGCTCTCTGACCAGTTGGTTCGGATACGACCCGGACACGCTTGCCCACAGTGTTTTTGACCTGTTTCAACATCAGGGCAAGGTACCTGAAGGTCTTCCCGCCCAGCTTATTACAGAAACCAGTTGTCCCGGGCTGGCTCTGCTGCCAGCGAGTACGGCACTGGCTACTCTGGAGCGCCGCATGGTTGGCGTTGAGGGGATGGGGCTTATCGTTTCCCGGGCTCTTGCCCAGCTGTGGGACGATTTCGACTACGTTATTCTGGATAATACACCGTCGCTGGGTGTGCTTATGGTCAATGCACTGGCAGCCGCGCAACATCTTGTTATTCCAGTACAAACAGAGTTTCTCGCCATCAAGGGTCTTGAGCGTATGCTGCATACCTTGCAGATGATTATGCGCTCCCAGAAAAACCAGTTGCCCTATACCATCGTGCCTACAATGTTCGACCGCCGCACCCAGGCTTCAGTCAAGAGCCTTAACCTGTTGCGAAAAACCTACCAGGACAACCTGTGGAAGTTTGCGGTGCCCGTTGATACAAAATTCCGCGACGCAAGCCAGTCGGGCAATGTGCCATCGAAACTGGACTCGCAAACCCATGGTGTCCGCGCCTACCGGCATTTGCTGGATGATTTACTGGCGCGGACGGGGACTTTAAAGGAACGTCAGCATGGCTGACGAAAAATTGACAAGCCTGGCGGACCCGGCCAGTGCGATTGCCAGTTATCTGGACGAATTACTGCATACGGCAACGGATATAGCTCTGCATGAAGAGATTCGTGAGCCAGAGCCAGAATTAATGCCAGAGCCAGAGCCAGAGCCAGAGCCAGAGCCAGAGCCACGGCCGATAGTGGCAAAGCCGCGGCAAACTGCCCAGAGACAAGAGCCTGTTACTGCTGTAGCTTCAACACCTGAGCCCATGCCAGAGCCGGACACGCTTCCAACTCGCCCGGAGTGGTCGGAGCGCCCGTTCGAATGTCTGATTTTTACTGTGGCCGGTCTGCAACTGGCTGTACCTCTTGTTTTGTTGGGCGCTATTCATCAGATCGAAGGTGACATCCGGTCGATTCCTGGCAGTCCTCGCTGGTATATGGGGATACAATCGGGCGCACATCAGAATCTGCGGGTTGTGGATACGGCGGAGTGGATTATGGCTGGAAGAGTGCCGGTCAATGCCCGGGACAACTACCGTTTTGTGATCCGGCTGGATAACAGCGAGTGGGGACTGGCCTGTGATGATGTGGCTCAGTCGTTCACTCTAAGCCCGGATAACGTGCGCTGGCGTACAGCTCGCAGCAAGCGTCCCTGGCTGGCAGGAACCGTTATTGAACAGATGTGTGCTCTGGTGGATGTGCGCACCATGGCAAATTTGCTTGTACGTGCAGAGCGGGAGCAGCATCTTGATCTGAGCTGACCAGCAGGCTGGTTACTGAATGAAACCGTGCCGTGCTGGCACGATTTGTGCCCTTGAATATAGTATTGGGCACTGATGATGTTTTTTTGACGATCAGGTTGCCCGCAGGGTGGCCTAACAGGAGAGACAGGTTATGGCATCCCCGAGCGGACAGCAAAGTCAGGCCCAGGACGATCAGGTACTGCAGTATGTGACTTTCCGGCTGGATAACGAGACCTACGGTCTGAACGTTATGCAGATTCAGGAAGTATTGAGATACACAGAAATCGCGCCTGTGCCAGGCGCGCCGGATTATGTTCTGGGCATCATCAACCTGAGAGGCAACGTGGTGACGGTTATTGATACCCGCCGCCGCTTCGGGTTGGCAGATGCGGATGTTACAGATGCAACCCGGGTAGTAGTGATGGAATCGGCCGATCAGGTGATGGGTATTCTGGTGGATTCCGTGGCTGAGGTTGTGTACCTGAAAGCCAGTGAAATAGAGACCGCACCGAATGTGGGTAACGAAGAAAGTGCCAGATTTATCCAGGGTGTGTGCAACAAAGATGGTGAACTGATCATATTGGTCGAGTTCGACAAAATGCTGTCAGACCACGAATGGGCTGAAATCTCAGGACTGTAAACCGGGGTTGTACCGGACAGACCTTATGATGGACGCCTTCCGTGGCTAATAAACCGGAGACGTCCATCATGTTTACTGAAATTCCTGCTTATACCCCCTGGGTCCTGACCGCTGTAGCGCTGGTACTGGTTTTTGCGCAGGGTGTCATGCTCGGGCGCCAGAACCGGCAGCTGAAAACTCTGGTCAAGGAACGCTGTGACACTCTCGGTCGGGAATTACACGCTACGGCCAGCGGCAGTATGGGGGTGGGCCAGCGCCTTGTCGCTTGCGAACGCCAATTGCACGAGCTGCGTTCAACCATTGACGAGATGCGCCAGAACGATCCTTTGCGTATTTCTTATGACGAAGCCTCGCGGCTTGTTGATCTCGGTGCGGATATCGACGATCTTATGAACACTTGTGGGATATCCCGTCCCGAGGCCGAGCTGGTATCAGCGCTGAGAAAGCGTCAGGCGGCCTGATATTACGCTGCTACGGACGCTCTTGAATGAAGAAGGTTTACCAGAGGGCCCGTGAGGCCCTTCTTGCTGTATCCCGCCATGATTTTGTTACCGGCTCTGACCTGATTCCCTCCATGACCGGGCACTCCATTCCCCGGGAAGAGACTGTAGGCCATATTCTGTCTATCATGCCGGAAATTACTCCTGCTGATGTTGTGATGCATGTCGGGGGTGGCTCGGGCTATCTCGCAGCAGTGTTATCCAGCCTGGCCGGCCGTGTTATCTATGTAGAAAAAAACCGGCACGTTGCGGAAGCTGCAAAGGCACGTTTTTTCAGTCTTGGTATGCACAATGTGGATGTTCAGGCTCAATCGGCTGAAAGCGGTTTTGAACTCGACCAGCCCTGTGACCTGGTGCTGTGTACAACCTTCATGGCGGATCGCGATGTTTTGTCGCGTTATCTTCGGGAAGGGGGCAACCTGATTTGCCTTGAAGGGAAGGCCGGGCCCGTTCCGAGTATGGCGATGTTTGTAAAGCGTGCAGATAAACTTGAGCGCGTACGCACACTCGGATGGGTGGATTTTAACCGGAATTCCGGACAGATTCTGATCGATCTGGGTATGGTCGACGACGAAGAACTGGCGAAAGCGAAGGCCGAGGCCGAAGCTGGTAACTGTCGTGTGCTGGATGTCTTGCGCCGTAATCTGAACATTGAGGAAACCGACCTCTATCGTTCGCTGGCCCAGCAGCGGGGAATGGTTTTTGCTGAGGCTGACGAGCTTTTGCCTTCGTTGAAGACGGATCTTTTCCGGCGGTTTTCCCGCACGTTTCTGGATTTGTCCCGCATTATCCCTGTGGCCCAGGGGAATGAGAAAGTCACGTTCGTTACCGATGATCCAGACGCCCGTACTGACCAGCTGGAGCGGATGAGCCCCAATCACGTGGCGGAGTGCTGGTTGGTTACACCTACAGATTTCCGGAGAATCTGGTCGGCACTGGACCTGTCAGCAAAGGGTAACCGGTTTGCTGCAGACCAGTCAGTGCAATCGTCTTCGGGTTCGAGGGCCGGCATACAGCGAGACAGACCTTTGGGCGGTGAAACCGGAAACTATCATGTCAGCCCTTATCTGGTCTCTGTGTATGAAGCGATACTTCTGGATGCGGTCAGCGAAAAGGCCAGCGACATACACATTGAACAGTATGGGGAGCGGGTAAGAATCCGTTTGCGGGTCGATGGAGATCTTCACGATCTGGGGCAGTATCAGCTTACGCCCCGGGAAATCAAAGGCGTTATCAACATTATCAAGTTGCGGGCGGAGCTTAATATTGCCGAGCGCCGTTTGCCTCAGGGCGGGCGTTCTCGTCTGCAACTGGGGGATATGTCCTACGATTTGAGAATACAGACTCAGCCGTCACTTCATGGTGAGCATGCGGTTATCCGGCTTTTACCGCAGACGGGGCGGGCCATGACCATTGCCGAGCTGGGTATGTCACCCATCATCGGCTCCCATTACGAGCGGCTGCTTGATAACCCGGCGGGCCTTGTTCTGGTTGTGGGGCCAACCGGCTCCGGCAAGTCCACAACACTCTATGCAGGTCTGCAAACTCTCGCAGATGATGGCCGCCGGAAGGTGATTACGGTAGAGGATCCTATTGAGTACTCCATTGACAATATTCAGCAGACCCGTGTCCGGAGCGATATAGGTTTCAACTTCGCGGATGCCATGCGCGCTTTCGTGCGCGAGGATCCGGATGTGATTCTGGTGGGTGAAATTCGCGACCATGAAACCGCCCTGGAAGCTGTTCGCGCATCCCAGACGGGGCATGTTGTACTTTCTACACTGCACTGTAACGATGCGGTAGATTCCCTTCAGCGCCTGTACGATCTGGGTGTTCATCCGAACTCCATCGCCGGTGAACTGCTGGCTGTGATTGCCCAGCGTCTCGCCAAGAGAATCTGTATACACTGTCGCCAACCCGCAACGCCGGAACCGGCCATTCTTGAAGAAGTGTTCCCTGACGGGACTCCGGATAATTTCCGTTGTTTTGAAGGAGCAGGGTGCGATAAATGTAACGGTCGTGGGACTCAGGGCAGGGTGGCCATTGTAGAGTATATGGAGGTGGACGCCGACATCCGCAATGCGATTTCGAACCAGCCGCCTGTTGCTGAGCTACGCTGGCGGGCACTGGATTCAGGCCTTATCACTATGCGCGATAGCGCGCTGGATCACGTAATTGAGGGTGTTATCCCCATGTCGGAATTACCGCGTATTCTGCCTCGGGAACGTATGGCTCCGGAAGTTCGCGGTGGCCGCAGGAGTCCGTTATGAATGCCGGGAAGCAGCACAAAAAGGCCGCACAGAGGGAGTCTGCCGAGGTTGTCTTCAGTGGTGAACTGGACAAGCTTGCCACAATGGATCTTGGGCCGGTGCCTCCAGGCTGGCGCATGTCGCCACGGGCGGTTGAGAAGTTTGTCATGGGTGATGACAGTCTGGGTATAGAGCAGAAATTTGTTGCAGATCGGGCCATGGTTATCCGCATTATCATTTCTTTGTGCACCAGCCGGGGCTGTCTGCTGGTTGGTGAGCCTGGTACGGCCAAGTCCTGGCTGTCTGAACTGCTTACAGCGGCCATATCCGGAAACTCCACTCTTGCCTTGCAGGGCGGCGCTATCACGCAGGTGAGCCAGTTACTCTATGGCTGGAACGAGGCGATTCTCGCCGCCCAAGGCCCCTGCATGGAAGCTCTGGTGCCCAGCCCGCTTATGAGAGGCATGATGGAGGGTCGGCTGGTGCGATTTGAGGAAATTGCCCGCTGTCCGCAGGCTCTGCAGGATGCCATCCTGTCAGTGCTCTCCGACAGGGTTGTCGTAGTTCCGGAAATTCCCGGTGATGAGGGTGTTGTTCTGGCCAGGGAAGGTTTCAACCTGATAGCCACGTCTAATAGTGTGGATGCGGGTGTTCACGAGATGAGTGCGGCCCTGAAACGCCGCATGGACTTTGAAGAAATTCGTCCAATCAGGAATTTACCGGATGAAATCGGCGTGGTTCTGCGAGAGGTAAGCAAGGCCAATAAGCGCGCGGGTATACGCGTGGATCTGGATGAAGAGGTTATCGAGGTTCTGGTAACCATGTTTCACGAGCTGCGTAACGGCCAGACAATGGATGGCCGAAGTACCGACCGCCTGGCTGGTGCCGCACTTTCTACAGCCGAAGCTGTATCGGTTGCCCACGCTGCGAGCCTTGGTGCATGGTATTACGGTGGCGGCATTATGACCGTGGAGCAGCTGATGCATCACATCATAGGCTCAGCTCTCAAGGATCATCCGGATGACCGCCGACGGCTAAAACACTACTTTGAGACAGCAATTGCACCCCGAAAAGGGGCCGTATGGACCCAGGTATGGGCGCTGCGCTCACTCATCCATTGACGGTGACTGACTGGGAAATGAAGCGGAAGTATCCTTGCCTGCGTCTTCCGGCGTTCGGCCACGTATATGAAATGCAAACGCAAGAACTTCAGCTATAACCCGATAGAGGTTTTCGGGGATTTCCTCGTTCAGGGACAAGCGCGCAAGAATGCCCGCAAGTTCTGCATTCTCATACAGGGGCACGTTGTGTTCCCTGGCTATCCGTATGATCTCATCAGCCAGTTCGTAAGTGCCTGTGGCCGTTATGGTGGGAGCTTTCTCGCCGTCGTATTTCAGGGCAACTGCGGCGCTGGAGCCTGAAGAAAAGCTTTCGTTTTGTTTGTTCATGCCCGGGTATCCACCAATCTGTGCTCCAGCTTCGTTGCCGGGTATGAGGGGCTGCCCCGGCGGCACTCAAGGTCGGTTACTTCCAGTCCCAGGTCCATCAGGCTGCGTCGAAGAAGTGGCAGTTCTTTGTTCACCTGTTTCAGTGTGTCCTGATTTTCTGCCCACACCCGTGCGCTTATCTCCTGCTGGCGCAGGGAAACCTCAAAATTCAACGCGCCGGCCTGCTCCAGATCAACTGAAAGGTTCAGTCGCCATTCGCTGATGGCTGCCCGTTTGCGGTCATCGCCTTTCGATGAACTCTCGTTCTTGTGTTGCTCCAGGCGTAACTGGGCCATTCTCGGTTCGTTCTGGGGTGTCACCCAAGGCAGGTCCAGAAGCAGGGTTGATGTGGGCGCAGGTGCTTCTCCACCGCCACGGGCGCTGAGTATCTGGCTATGTAACTGGTTTACGGTAATCCGGTTCAGCATGCCAGCCAACATCCGTAATGTCTGACTTACTGATGCCGGTTCGGAATTACTGGTTGGTGTTGATAATGCCATTGGCTGCGGGAATTGCAGGGGGGTGCTAACCAGTCCCGGGGTGGCCAGTGGTGTAAGTCGATTGAATAAGGTGGCGGCATCACCGTTCTGCTCTGCCAGCAGGCTTGTGATCATGCGACCGATAGCGAGCTTGAGATCAGGAAGATCCGGGGAGGGCGTCCGGGCCAGACGGGATTCTGCGAACAGCCCGCTTTCGGCTATCCATTGCCGGATTTGCTGAACTGTATTGCTTTGTGAACCTGAGCCGGGCGTCAGCGTACTACTTGCAGGAAGTCGTCCAAGCAGTGTTTCAAGTGCCTGTCGTGCCGCTTCAGGCAAGGGTTGCGGACTTCGGGATGCAGGTAGCTGACCGGGTGACAGTTCGGGAATCACGCCTCGATTCAGTGCTGTCATCAGCTTTGCCAGGCCGTTGTCCAGGCTTTGCTGCCAAGGCATACGTTGGGCCAGGGCGCGGGATATGGCAGCTTCCGGCGTGGGTGCCAGTTTACCCATCAGTTGCAGTTCGTTGCCGGCGCGCATCACTTTCACCCAGTCACCACGTGCAAGCTCTGTCGCGCCAATCGCTGCGTTTACCTGAAGCGGTTTTCCCCTTACATCAAGCAGGATCTCGGCATTGCCCTGGCGGTTGATGATTTCCGACACGCGGGCCAGTATGGATTCCCGGTTTGCAAGCTGAAGCTGGTCCAGTTGCTGCCGGGCAGACATGGCTGTGGTTTCGCGGGCAGGTGGCCTGGCGTCGTTGGTTTGCGCCAGCCTTGGGGTTGCAGGCGCCGGAGAAGTGGGAGGCTGTTGATCGCTGGGTAGTTTCATCGCTGCTGACTTGATACCAGACAAGAGTATTCTGTAAACGGTTTGGTTATAATACGCCGCGCCGGCAACTATTGTCGTGAATACACCCGATGCGATTTGCGCATCGTCCTGAATACGGGGCCCCGATGTCCGAGCCGTTACTACAGGCTGTCAATCTGCAGTGTGAACGGGACAAGCGGATACTATTCCGTGAGTTATCTTTCTCCATACTGCCCGGTACGGTAACCCGTGTCGAGGGGCCAAACGGCTCAGGCAAGACAACGCTACTGCGAATACTGGCAGGTCTGAATGATGCCTGGACAGGCGAGCTGAAGTGGTGTGGATCCCCGGTAGACAGCCAGCGGGAAGTGTTTCTCAGGAACATGCTTTATCTCGGGCACCGTCCGGGGATTAAACCTCTGCTCACCCCTCTGGAAAATCTCCGGGCCTTGATGGCCGGCCGCCGGCCGGTATCTGATGAGGCATTGAGCCAGGCTTTGCAAGGTACCGGCCTGGCCGGGTTCGAAAATGTACCCTGTCGTAATTTGTCTGCAGGCCAGCAGCGGAGGGTAGCTCTGGCTCGTCTGTTGATAGCTGATGAACCGCTCTGGTTACTTGACGAGGTGTTTACCGCCATTGATTCAGATGGGGTTAAAGCGCTTGAGACTCTTTTGCAGCAGCGGGCCGCAGAGGGTGGCGCTGTGCTGGTTACGACCCATCATGACCTGGTTTTACCCGGTATGCATAAGCTGATTCTTGGAGCGGGAGGACTGTCTTATGAACGCTGAAGCCCGCCCGGAGGTTCGGCTTGCCAGCGGCAGTGTTGGTGCACTGGCTGCAATGAAAGCTGTTTTTGCGCGGGATATGAAGGTGGCGTTCCGGCAGCGTCAGGACCTGCTGAATCCGCTCCTGTTTTTTATTATGGTTGTCACCCTGTTTCCACTCGGCGTTAGCCCGGAAGTATCATTTTTGCGTGAAGCAGGAGCAGGTATTCTCTGGGTCGCGGCGCTGCTCTCCGTATTGCTGTCTCTGGACCACCTGTTCCGCCATGATTTTGATGATGGCACCCTCGAGCAACTCGTACTCCAGCCGCAGCCTCTGTTTTTGTTGATTCTGGCAAAAACCCTGGCTCACTGGATGCTGACCGGGCTGCCTCTGGTGGTGCTGACACCGGTTCTTGGCGTAATGGTGCATCTTGACGGGAACTCCATTGCGGTTTTGTGTCTAACGTTGCTGATTGGTACGCCGGTACTGAGCCTGATTGGAGCAATTGGCGCAGCCTTGACGCTTGGATTGCGCTCGGCAGGAGTGCTCTTGTCCCTGCTGATCATTCCACTGTACATTCCCGTGTTGATATTTGGCACGGGTACAGTTGCTGCGGCAGCGGAGGGAGCAGCTGTGGGAGCCTATGTGGCGCTGATGGGCGCTTTCCTGATGCTGGCGCTGACACTGGCGCCGTTTGCAGCGGCAGCAGCATTGAAAATCAGCCTGTCGAACGGGTAAAACAAGGTAAACGGTAGGACGGTGACCAACTGATGTGGCAATTTTTTCACAAACTGGGTTCCCCAAAATGGTTTTTCGGGATATCCGCCCGGTTCATGCCCTGGCTACTGGCCGGGGGAGTACTGTTGCTCATGGCCGGAGTTGTCTGGGGGCTGGCATTTGCACCCAAGGATTATCTCCAGGGCAACAGTTACCGGATTATCTTTATTCATGTTCCAACGGCGTTTATGGCTCAGTCGATATACATCATGATGGCGTCTGCGGCTGTTGTGACACTGGTCTGGCGCATGAAGCTGGCCGATGTGTTTGTCAAGGCGGTTACGCCGGTCGGGCTTGTTCTTACGTTTCTGGCACTGTTTACCGGGGCTGTCTGGGGTAAACCGACCTGGGGTACCTGGTGGATCTGGGACGCCCGGCTGACTTCCATGCTGATACTGCTGTTTCTGTATGGCGGTGTCATTGCTCTGGACCGGGCCATTAATGATGAGAAGTCCGCCGCACGTGCGGTAGCTGTACTGGTGCTGGTAGGGGTTGTGAATATACCCATTATCAAATACTCCGTGGAGTGGTGGAATACGCTGCATCAGCCTGCGACGTTTAAACTCACAGAAAAGCCGTCTATGCCTGCGGAAATGTGGGTGCCATTGCTGCTGTCAGTGCTGGGCTTGTATCTGATTTTTGGCTGGCTCGCCTGTGTCCGCATGCAAACGGAGATTCTGTCCCGGGAACAGCGTACCCGCTGGGTAAAAGAATTCGTAATGAAAGGAAGGAACTGACCGATGGCATTTGATTCCTTTTCTGCTTTTATCACTATGGATGGTCACGGCCCTTATGTGTGGGCATGTTACGCAGTTTTTTTCGTGCTGATGTTGCTGATGATGGTCGGGTCGGTACGGAGCAGGGCGGCAATTATTGAATCCTGCCGTCGTGGTTATGAGTTTCAGGCTGACAAGAGTAAAGTGGCGGCGACTTCTGCGCCCTCGGCATCCTTTGAACGCGTAAACGTTCCCCAAGACTGACTGACAGGTAAGTAAATGCATCCGATCCGTAAAAAGCGGCTGACTATTGTTCTGTTTCTTCTGGCAGGGCTTTCTATCGCTGTAGCGCTGACAACCTATGCGCTGCGCCAGAACATTAACCTGTTTTACGATCCAAGCCAGATTGCCGCCGGAGAGGCTCCGGTAGATGTGCGGATTCGGGCGGGAGGTATGGTGGAAGAAGGCTCGGTCATGCGGGACACGGAGAGTTTGAAGGTAGAGTTCATGGTAACCGACTTCAATGCATCGGTCCCCGTTGAGTACGTTGGTATCTTGCCGGACCTGTTTGCGGAAGGTCAGGGTATCGTTGCAATGGGCAAGCTTAACAACGAAGGCCGTTTCGTCGCAGATCAGGTTCTGGCCAAACATGATGAAAATTATATGCCCCCGGAAGTTGCTGACGCCCTGGAAAAGGCTTCGAAAGCAGGTGGGCAATCGATGCCCGGCAACGCCGTGCCTGCAACTAATTAAACACATCACATTCAACTGCCTGATTCCTGGAGAGCTTTGATGTATCCCGAACTTGGACAGCTCGCACTGATACTTTCGCTATTGCTGGCAGTGCTTCTTTCGGTTGTACCCCTTGCTGGATCACTCACCGGCCGGGACAACCTTCAGGCGTTTGCAAGGCCTCTGGCGGCGGGCATGTTTGTGTTTGTCGGACTGGCTTTTGCTGTGCTTACCCATGCTTTTGTAACCGACGATTTTTCGGTCGCCTACGTTGCCAACAACAGCAACAGCATGCTGCCCTGGTACTACAAGTTCAGTGCTGTGTGGGGAGGGCATGAGGGCTCGCTTCTGCTTTGGATACTGATGCTTACCGGATGGACTCTGGCGGTTGCCATTTTCAGCCGCCGATTACCATCGGTGATGATTTCACAGGTCTTGTCGGTTCTTGGCATGGTCAGTGTCGGATTCATGCTCTTTATCATTGTTACCTCAAATCCATTTGACCGTTTGTTGCCAAATGTTCCTTCTGACGGTGCGGATCTGAACCCGCTGCTTCAGGATTTCGGGTTGATCGTTCATCCGCCCATGCTTTACATGGGCTATGTAGGTTTCGCTGTGGCATTTGCGTTTGCTATCGCTGCGTTGATAAATGGTCGCCTGGATGCTGCCTGGGCCAGATGGTCACGGCCCTGGACAACGGTTGCCTGGGCATTTCTATCGGTAGGGATTGCCCTGGGAAGCTGGTGGGCATACTACGAACTTGGCTGGGGCGGTTGGTGGTTCTGGGATCCGGTTGAAAATGCCTCCCTGCTGCCCTGGTTGTCCGGTACGGCCCTGATGCACTCACTGGCGGTAACAGAGAAGCGTGGTGTTTTTAAAAGCTGGACAGTATTGCTGGCGATTGTCACCTTTGCGCTGAGTCTGTTGGGCACTTTCCTGGTTCGTTCCGGTGTGCTCACCTCGGTTCATGCCTTCGCGTCCGACCCTGAACGCGGTACCTTCCTGTTAGTCCTGCTTGCGTTTACCATCATTGCGAGCCTTGTACTCTATGCATTCCGGGCGCCGGTCGTTCACGTCCGCTCCCGTTACGGTTCTTTGTCGCGGGAAATTTTCCTGTTGCTGAACAACGTCTTGCTGGTTTCAGCAACGCTGTTAGTAGCTGTGGGCACACTGTATCCGCTGGTTCTTGATTTTCTGGATCTGGGCAAAATCTCTATCGGCGAGCCGTTCTTCAATCTGACTTTCAGCCCTCTGGCTGTGGCTACAGGCCTTTTGCTTGGCGTTGGCACGTTTTCCCGCTGGAAGAAAACCGATGCAGGCTGGCTTGCACGTAAGCTTTTATGGCCGCTGGCACTCAGTGTGTTGATTAGCTCGGCAGTTATGGCTGGCTATGGCGGCTTCACTCCCTGGGCATTCCTTGGCATATTTTCCGCGGTGTGGATAGCCACAGCGACCTTCTGGGATCTGTGGGACAAATCCTCTTCCAGAAAGGGCCGGGTGCATGGCCTCAAGCGTCAGTCACGCAGTTACTACGGTATGGTGCTGGGCCACCTTGGTATTGCCATAACCATGGCTGGTGCAACGGTTGTATCAAACTACGGAATTGAGCGCGATGTGCGCATGGTGCCCGGAGACGTTGCCGAGGTGGGTGACTATCAGTTTGTGTTTGTAGATATTGGTGAGCGGCAAGGGCAGAACTTTACCGCACAGTATGGCAGCTTCGATGTGATGCGGGACGGTAAGCGTATTGCTGAGCTGCATCCGGAAAAACGCCAGTACGCGGTGGGAATGAGCGTTATGACCGAGGCTGATATTGATGCAGGTCTGTTCCGCGATATTTTTGTTGCCGTCGGGGAACGTATTTCTGATAACGCCTGGGCTATTCGGCTCCAGTACAAACCACTGATTCGCTGGCTCTGGCTTGGGGCGCTGTTTATGGCTGCCGGTGGCTTCCTTGCAATATCGGATCGTCGTTACCGGATCCGTGAACGGTCTACGGAACCCTCCAGGAAATCTTCGCCTTCGCAAATCGATACTCAGGGTGCTGCGGGAGTGGTTTCATGAAGCGTTTCTGGTTATTCATGCCGTTGGTTGTGGCCGTTATTCTCGGTGTTGTGCTGTTTGCAGGCATTGGTAAAGATCCGACAAAGCTGGATTCAGCTCTGGTCGGAAAGCCGGTTCCTGCATTCAGCCTTGAAGACCTGAATGAGCCGGGAAACATTCTGGATGAAAACCTGTTCCAGGGTGAGATTACTCTACTGAATGTCTGGGGCACATGGTGCCCGTCCTGTCGTGATGAACATGGCGACCTTATGTGGCTCGCCCGGGAAAAGAATATTGTGATCATCGGGCTGAACTACAAAGACAGTCGGGATGATGCTCTGGTGTGGCTGGACCGGCTTGGTGATCCCTACCGCAAAGTCATATACGACCCCAAAGGCACTCTGGGTTTTGATCTGGGTGTTTATGGCGCGCCGGAAACCTTTGTTATTGATGCCTCCGGCGTTGTGCGATACCGCCATGTGGGTGTGGTTAACAGCGAGGTGTGGGAGCAGGTTCTGTTGCCGGTTATTAACGATGCACGGGAGAAGGGTTGATGCTTCGGATAATCTGTTTTCTCACGGTGATTCTTGCATCGGGCCTGTCTTATGGGGATGTGGCCGCTGTATATGATTTTGATAGTCTCAGCGAAGAGCAGCGTTATCAGGATCTGATTGCGGAGCTGCGGTGTCCCAAGTGTCAGAACCAGAACATTGCGGATTCAAACTCGCCTATATCCAAAGATATGAGAAACGCTGTCTATCAGATGATGCTTGATGGCGCCAGCAATGAGGAAATAGTTGAATCTCTGGTGGGGCGCTTTGGCGAGTTTGTGAAATACAAACCTGACCTGGATAGCCGCACCTTCATGCTCTGGGCGACACCTGCGATAGCGGTTCTTGGCGGCCTTCTTGTTGTTGCTGGCGTTGTTGCCCGCTCCCGTCGCGCCGGTACAACAGCACCGGCATTGAGTGCGGAAGAGCAGGCGCGCATTGATAAAATGCTTGCGAACCGGGATCAGAACGACAACGGGTGACTCGCAGTCAGAACATGCGTCTGATGTGTTAGCAACGTGCACCGTTATATTCATTTCGAACTTGTGACGATATCTCCATGACTGAAACATTCTGGATTGCCGCAACGGTACTGATCATTCTTGCCTTGGCGTTTGTGCTCTACCCCGTCATCTTCCATGGCCGGGACACCCGGCATCAGACGGATCTCCGAAACCAGAACCTGATGGCCTACCGCAGCCGTATGGCGGAGCTGGAAAGCGAATATCAGTCGGGTATTATTGACGATGAAACCTACCAACAATTACGGGATGAACTCGCCGGCGCCATGCTGGATGATGTCCCGGAAAACGAATCTCCTGTTAGAACTGTACCTGGCAGGAAGGCCGCTATGGCGGTTGCTCTGCTCTCAATACTCCTGATCCCGGCGGCCACCTTTCTGCTATATGACGAGTGGGGAGCGATGGACCGTGTTGAGGCTTTTGTTGCGATGCAGGAACTGGGTACCTCGGATGGCGCCCGTGAAGCGCAAATGAGCAAGCTTGCGGACCAGTTGCGCGAGCGGCTTGAGGCCAGTCCTGATAACCCGGATGGCTGGGCGATGCTTGGTCAGACATATATGCGTATCGAACGCTATGAGGATGCTGCCTGGGCGTTCCGGAAACTGGCTGACAGCGTCAGTTCCGATGACGGATCGCGGGCTGTAGCTCTTGGCATGTCTGCACAGGCACAGTTTTTCCGCAGTAAGGGGGCGATGACAGACGAAGTAACATCTGCAATTAACGAAGCCCGGGCGCTGAATCCCGATGAGGTTAACTCTCTTGGTCTGCTGGGAATCCACTCCTTCAGTCAGGGCAATTATCGCGAGGCGATTGATTACTGGGAGCGGATCCAGACAGTAGCACCAGATCATCCTCAGTTGGCTTCGATTCAGGGGGGAATCAAAGAGGCATATACGCGCCTGGGTGAGCAACCACCCGCTATGGATGGTAGCCCTGTGTCACAAGCTGGAGGTGCGGGAGTCAGTGTTCGAGTCACGCTCGATGAGGCGTTCAAAGAGGATATTCCAGCAGATACCACGCTGTTCCTCTTTGCCCGTGCGGCCAAAACCCAGAGCGGACCTCCCCTGGCTGTTGTCAGGTTGACAGCCGATGCGCTGCCCCTGGAGATCCGTTTGGATGACAGTTATGCCATGGCACCTCAAGCGGTGATATCAGGCGTAGATGAAGTGGTTGTGACAGCCCGTCTGACACGCTCAGGTAACATCAACGCCCAGCCTGGAGACTGGCAGGGCACCACCGACTCCCCGGTTGCCGTTTCTGAAGACCAGGGATCACCGATTACGCTGGTTATTGATAAGCAGCTGATTAACTGAGCCTCATCTCTGCCCCGACACCGACAGGTTGTCGGGGTAGAGTGGTGGCAAATCAGATTCTGAAGATGATCTTTCCATTTCTCCCCGGGCCTGCCTGAGCGCGTCGACCAGGCCACTGCCATTCCATTTTGTACTGTTTTTCTCTTCACCGCCGGTTGTCCGGCTGAACAGGCTTGCCTGCAACTGCTTGAGTTGCGTTTCCAGTTCCGTTTCCGGATATACGCTGAATGCGTCTCCGGCAGAACGGAAATCGTGGCCTGGCGAATGTAAATTGGCCCAGCTTACGAACAGTCCCGGTGTTGCAGCACTTCCTTCCTTTGCGGCCCGGACCAGTTGTTCAAAAACTGCTCTTTCGCTCCTGGTGTTAGCAGGTTCAATGTCCACGGATGCCCGGGATGAGGTTCTTCGGGTTGTCCACCAGGCAAGCATGGTAAGAACCCAGATTAGTGCCAGCACAAGACTTACCCATTGCCAGAAACGGTTGCCCTGTACCATATGAGCCTCGTTGCCGGAGCCTGCTGCTTCATTGCCGGTTTCCGGGGCAGGTGTGTCCTTGTCTGCTGTGGGGGGCAGTCCTGCGCCATCTGCAGCTACTACGTTCAGTGTTTGTGCAGGTATAACGGCTACCTTTTCACTGTCAGATTCAGTATCCCACCAGGGTATGCGAATCGCCGGAAGCAAAAGTTTTCCGGGTGCCACTGGAACCAGCGCATTGGTTTGCGTAAGGGTTGAAGCAATACCGTCAGGGCCTATACTTGTTTTTCGCACAGGCTCTTCGGGATAACTGCGAAGTCCGTCCGGCGTGGATGATGGCAAAGGCGGCAGGGCCTCTGAAGGCAGCCCGTTTGCCTGGAGGCTCAGTGTGCGTGTGAGGTTGTCCCCTGTCTTCAGGTTAAGAGTTGCGGGCATGCCTTTTTCAGCGAGAGAAAGGCTGGAAGCCGGAAGCCAGGTCGTGCCGCTGAATTCCGGCGGCACATCTTTTACGGGTACCTCGAACAGAGAAGCACTGTCCCGAAGGAACTTGAGTGAGCCATCAGCATTCCTGGCCTGGCCTTCAAAGCGAATGGCTGGCAGGTTCAACGGCCCGGGTGTTTGCGGAAACACTGCGTAGCGTCGTTCTACCACCCGGTAACGCACCCCATCGCGGTGGCGGAAGAACTCCCTCTGTTTGCCCAGAGTCTCGATGATGGCGTTGGGATGTTCAGGGTCGGACAGTTCGCCACGTATAAGGTTTCCCCGGAAGAACAGCCGCACTGTCAGTATCAGTTGCTCCTGAACATAGACTTCAGCCTTGTCTGCTGTCAGCTCAATGAAACTGTCCCGGTTGGTATTTGCCTGATCCGGAGGGTTGCCTGCGACCACCTCAATGGTTACGGGCCTGGATACAGAGTCTTTGAAGGTAAGCGCGGGAATGGTGAGCTTGCCAACTGATGTCGGTGCAAGCCGGTACGTCCAGGTAATCTCGCCCTCCATGTCGCCGTTTTCCGTGCGAATGTTGTATTGTTGATTGCGGGCAAGTATTTCGAAGTCCGGCGTCACCTTTTCAATATCCGGTGAAGGCAGGCTCGAGATGTCAAATTCGAAAAGGTTGCCCAGATTGACATCGATCTTGGTGGTGGCCTTGAGGGTCAGGGTCAGAACTTCGCCTTCGTACAGCCTGTCTCTGTCCGGTTCTGCGGTCAATTCGCCGGCGTGAGCCGGAAGCCAGAGTGCTGTCAGAACCATAAAAACCACGAGCCGGATTGCCGGAGTGATCAGCCGTTTTACCATGGTGTATCGCCCTCATCGGATGGTGTCTGGCGCTTCTGATATTGTTGCAGGAATTTTCGCTGTAAAAGTCCGCCAGGGTTGTCGGGGACACGGCGTAATGATTGTTCCTGGCTTTGCGTCAGGGGGGTTTCAGATACGGGTGCGGGGGCCAGAGCCTCTTCTTCTGAAGGCTCCCCGTCCGGAGTCTGCGCATTTGCATTGCTGTCTTCTGATGTGTCCCCGGGCTGCTGCTCTCCAGGCTCGTCCTGGTTGGTATTCTGTCCCTGATCCTGGGGATTGTTCTGGTTTTCGGCTTCGTCCGGTGACGCTTCCGACTCTCCTTCGTTGTTCTGAGAGTCTTCGTTTGCGCCAGAAGATCCGGACTTGTTTTTCTGCTGCTGGCTGTCTTCCCCGGGGGAGTCCGACGGGTTCTGATCATCGTTGCCCGGCTGCTGATCAGAATTTTCCTTCTGCTGTTCAAGCAGGTCTTCCACCAGTTGCCGGTTTACACGGGCATCTTCCAGCTCAGGATTGCGATCCAGGGCGCGGTCATAGGCTTCCATGGCCTCTTGCAGTTTTTCTGCCCGGGCAAGAGCGTTGCCGCGGTTGTAATCTGCCTGAGCTGTATCCGCTTCAGCGAAGGCTTTGGCTGCTTCATCATAACGTTCAGCCCTGTATAGCGCAGAGCCTCTCCACTCGGGAGATTCAAGTATGTCCGCAGCAGCGTCGGGATCTTTACTGATCAGTCCTTCGGCTCTCTGGTCTTGCCGTTGCCAGAGACTGTCCCAGTCCATAGCGGCTGCCGGCTGAGGTATCGCCGGCAGCAGAACCAGGGCTATCGCAGTAAAGGCTCCGCGACGCCAGCCCAGCAACAGCAAGGGCAGGGCCAGCCATAGCAACCAGTACCCGTCGTCTTTCCAGCGGTTTATAGTGAGCCCTGTGTCTGTATCCTGCCATTCGTCAGATTCCACGGGGCTGAGGTTCAGGGCATTTATATCACTGTCATCCAGCGTCAGCTCATGGCTTGCGCCTCCATTATTTCGGGCAAGCTCAGCGAGTGCGTCCGGGTCGGTGCGGACGATGACGATATTGCCCTTGTCCCGGATGAATCCGCGCCGCGCAAGGGGGATAGGGCCTCCATCACGGGTGCCGGCCGCCAGAGTACTGAGGCTAAAGCCGGAACCTGCAAGCTCATTGTGGATGGCCTCCCGATAAGAATCTGAAATGCCATCGGTAATCATCAGAATGCGGCCCTTGCCAGGAGAACCCTGCTCTAGAAGTGCGCGCGCGCTGGCAATGGCCAGGTCGGCACGGTTGCCCTGAACCGGCATGATTACCGGGTCCAGTACGTTGAGCATACCTGTGAGTGTGTTGCTGTCGTCTGTAAGGGGGGTGACTACGTGTGCGTCCCCCGAATACACCACCAGTGCGTTCAGGCTGCCTTCCCGGATCGCCAGAATGTCGCGGATCTTGCGTTTTGCGCGAGTCAGGCGGTCGGGCTCAAGATCCGTTGCCAGCATGGATAAGGATAAATCCAGCACGATCACCAGGCTGTCGCCGGGTTTCTTCAGAGGGGTGGGGGCCTCGCGCCATGCAGGACCAGCAAGTGCTATAGCAAGGATAACAACTGCGCTGATTGCAGGTACCAGACGTGATCCGGGTTTTGCTGCAGCGCCGCCGTATCGCCGGATAACCGGAGACAATAACTTTTCGGGTATCAGCCCGGCCCAGCCACTGTTGCCGGAACTCTTGTGTTTGAGTGCCAGGTAAAGCACGGGCACGATCAGCAGTAACAAGAGCCAGAACGGGCGCAGAAAATGGAGGTCAGCCATGGTTAATGCTCCCTGCAGTTTTCTGATCTGTGTGCTTGCGGGGCCGGGGCAGCTTGCCTTCGCTGCGCCGGAAGAGAAACAGGCTCAGCCAGAGAGCTGCGGCTATGCCTGCTGGCCAGAAAAAAAGATCGGTAACCGGACGGTAGAATTTTCCATCCAGCTCAATGGGCTCAAGCTGGTTAATGGTGTCGTAGATCGTCTCCAGTTCGCGCAGGCTGCGAGCGCGAAAATACTCGCCACCGGTTTGTTGCGCCATTCGTGTCAGAAGACCTTCATCAAGATCTCTTGAGGGGTTTATCCGACGTGAGCCGAGAAGTCCTCGCTGTATCATGGATTCAGCGCCAATGCCTATGGTGTAGAGCCGGATGCCCGCTGCAGCTGCAATTTCTGTGGCTTTATCGGGCGAGATCTCTCCAGCAGTGTTGGCGCCATCCGTTAGCAGCACCGCCACTCGTTGTTGTTGGGGCCTGTCCCTCAGGCGCTTTGTAGCCAGACCGACGGCATCGCCAATTGCGGTTGCACGCCCGGCCATGCCTATGCCCGATTCCTGCAGCAGTGTCTCAAGGGTTGCGAGATCAAACGTGAGAGGTGCCTGAACATAGGGCTCTGTGCCGAAAAGTATCAGGCCAAGCCGGTCCCCTTTGCGGCGGGCAATAAACTCGTTCAGTACCTTTTTGACGGCTTGCAGGCGGTTAATGCTGCGCCCCTGAAGAACCATGTCCTGCTCTTCCATGCTGGGCGAAATATCTACGACGAGCATCAGGTCGCGCCCGGATACGGGCATCTGGACCTGCTCGCCCACATGCTGTGGTCTTGCCATCGCCAGTACCAGCAAGGCCCAGGCCAGAAACAGCACCATAGTTTGCCAGCGAGGAACGCCATTACCCTGGCGCGTAACTCCAGGAAGGTCTGACAGCCAGTGGCCTACAGGAAATACCGGGGCATCCACAGTTTGCGCAACCGGCTTTTTCCATTGCAGAAGAACAGGTATCAGAACCAGAACCAGTACCCAGGGGTAGGCGAGACTCAGCATTTTTGTGCCTCCAGCCAAAGTCGCGCGAATTTCAGCGCCTGTGCGGGTTCTGCCGCAGGTTCCGGCTGCCAGGTGCTGTTCACGAGTGCTTCAGCAATGGCTTGCTGGGCAATGCCGTTATCGGGCAGGTTTTGTAGCAGGAACGCGGCCCACTGCCTGCCGGAAAGGGCTTCAGGGTGAGCCTCCGGATAACGCGCCTGTGCAACTCGTTTGAGTAGTGTGTTGAGTTGTGAAAACCACTGAGGCTCCTTTGAAGCATTGCGCTCGAGGTAAGCCAGTTCTGCTTTTGCAGGGGCTAGCCAGCGGTTTTTGTGTCGGTGGCGCCGGACCAGCCATATCAGGGCGCTGATCCCTACAAGGAGTGCAATGGCCAGAACCCACCAGCCCGGCGCGGGAGGCCAGAAGCCTCCGGCTTGTGGCAGGTGAATGTCCCGGAGCTGGCTTAACGGATCGTCTGCCATCATCTGATTCGTCCTCCGGGGCCGAGTATCGCCTGCAGGCTTGTAGCTGGTGCTTCGCGGGTTGAAACGTCGGTTGCACGGACCCCGGACAGGCGGAAGCACTCAGCAAGTGCAGCCTCGTGGTGGGTGATTTTTTCACGCCACGCCTGTTGAAAGCTGCGGTTGGACGCATCAAACCACACAGGGCCCTCTGCTCCTGCAATGGCAAAGCGGCCGCTTTGCGGCAACGCCTGCTCCAGTGGATCGACTACCCTCAGTGCACTCACGCTGTTATGGCTGGCCAGTGCCCCGAGTAAGGAACTCGTATTCCCAGAGATATTCAGAAAATCACTGATTACAAAGATCCGGCTGCCGGTGTGGGCTACACGGCGGGCTTCAGCAAGTGCAGTATCCAGGGTGATTTCGGATGAAGAAGACTCCAGAGATATGCGTTGCTGGCTGGCAAGCGTGTCGAGAATCCGTAACACAGACTTTTTGCGCCGTGCAGGGCGCTGAACGCTCAAGGCGTTACCGTTAAAGATAATGCCGCCTACCTGGTCTCCTGCTGAAAGCGAGAGCCAGGCAAGAATCGCGGCGAGCTGGGCACATCGTACCTGTTTGAAGGCCCCGGTACTGGCGAAGAAAAGGGTGGGGCCAAGATCGCACAGTAACAGAACCGGGCGTTCCCGCTCTTCTTCATAGAGTTTGGTGTGTGGGGCCTGGCGTCTTGCTGTCACACGCCAGTCAATGCTGCGGATATCGTCCCCGGGCTGATAAAGCCGCACTTCCGCAAAGGCCATCCCGCGTCCACGTTGCGACGAATGCTGAAGCCCTGCCTGACGCGCCCGTGCCGGGCGCGCCGATGGCAGTTTCAGTGCCCTGGCATCAGCCTGCAGGCGAATGAGTGCCTGCAGGCTGATGCGGGTTGTTGCATCACTGTCTGTTACATCCATGGCCGGTCTCAGGCGCTCACTGGCACGCGGTCAATCAGGCGCTGGATGACCGTGTCGGCCGTCACACCTTCGGCTTCTGCCTCGAACGTGAGCAGGATACGGTGCCGGAGCACATCGAAAGCCACTGCACGCACATCATCAGGCGTTACATAATCCCGACCATCCAGCCACGCAATGGCGCGAGCGCAGCGGTCGAGAGCGATAGTGCCTCGCGGGCTTGCACCGAAAGCCGTCCAGCGAGCCAGTTCCGGGTCCAGCGCGCCTGGGTCTCTTGTTGCCAGTACCAGCGCCAACAGATACTGCTCAACCGGCTCAGCCATATAGATATCCGCAACTTCAGCCCGGGCGTCAAAAACCTGATCGGCAGTCACGCGGATATTAGCTGTTGGCTGACCCTGGCGGTAGTCGCTTCTTGCCAGATGGAGGATGGCCTGCTCGGCCTGGGCCGATGGATAGCCGATCACCACGTGCATCAGGAAGCGATCAAGCTGGGCCTCGGGTAATGGATAAGTTCCTTCCTGCTCGATGGGGTTCTGGGTTGCCATGACCATGAACAGCCGGTCAAGCGGGAAGGTTCGCATGCCTACGCTGACCTGGCGCTCTCCCATTGCTTCGAGCAGAGCAGACTGTACTTTTGCCGGTGCGCGGTTGATTTCATCTGCCAGGACCAGGTTATGGAAAATCGGTCCGCGCTGGAATTCGAACAGCCCGGTTTCAGCGCGGTAGATCTCGCTGCCGGTGACGTCTGACGGCAACAGGTCGGGAGTGAACTGAATGCGATGAAAATCCCCTGTAAGGTGATCTGCCAGGGCCTTTATGGCTGTGGTCTTGGCCAACCCAGGTGCACCTTCTACAAGAAGGTGTCCATCAGCAAGCAATGTAATAAGAAGGCGATCAACCAGTTTTTCCTGCCCGATAATCCTATTGGCTAACTGTGCCCGTAACTCACCGAACGTATGCTGTAACGACATTGGAAGTGACTGCTCTCGTGCGTAGGTATTAAGTAAGTAGTTGCCGCAGTTTTGGTGTCTGACCGGCAAAAATCAAGGCTTTGACTATGCTTATCACACGATATTCTGATTACGTTTATTTCACACTAACTGAGGTCGCCCATGAATGCGCTGACAGTGGCCAGCAAAGATCAGTTTTTTGAACTTTTGGCTGAAGAGTTTTCCAGAAAGATTGCCAAGGCCGAAGCCAGAAAAATCAGCGAATTTGTAAAGCAGCATTATGCTCATACGCCATTGGAGGAGCTGGTCAGCCGGCGCCTCTCCGATACCTATGGTGCGGCACTTGCAGCCTGGCAGTTTCTGCAGAAACGCAGTGCCGAGGAAACTCCCGTCGCAGTATTCAATCCGGACCTGGAGAGCGATGGCTGGCAATCCACACATACCGTGGTGTTTATTCTGCATCCGAACATTCCGTTTTTGATCGATTCCCTGCGCATTGCTGTGAATCAGCGGGAAATCGGTACCCATTCAATTCAGCATTCCATACTCCAGTTAGAGCGTGACAAGGCTGGAAAGCTCAAAAATCTGCTGGCCACCAAAAAAAGCGACGCCGCCTCCGCCTATGAGGCGTTTATCGTTCTGGAAATTGACAGGCACAGTGATCCGGAAGATCTGAAGGAGCTGGAGCAGGCTCTGCAGGTTGTTTTGCACGAGGTGCGTATTGCAGTCTCAGACTTTCCGGTGGTTACCGGCAAAGTCAGCCAGATTGTAGATGAGCTGGATAACACTAGCGCCGGGATAAGTAGTGAACAAAAGGAAGAGGCTCGTGCGTTCCTGGGGTGGCTGGAGCACGACCACTTTACTTTTCTCGGCTACGATGAGTACGACTTTGTCAGTGACAAATCGGGCATGGTGGTTCGCCGGGTTGAAAATTCCGAGTTGGGCATACTTCGTGTGAATAATGAGCGCCCTGACCGGGTTCATCTCAATGAGCTGCCCAAGCGCACGCGCCATGAGATGACGCGGGCTGACGATATATTTATTTTTGCCAAGTCTGCCCAGCGCTCCCGGGTTCACCGACCGGCCTACCCGGATTACATTGCCGTCAAGAAGTTCAATAAAAAAGGCGAGGTGGTTGGCGAACACCGTTTTCTCGGTTTGTATACTGCGCGCGCTTACAATGAGCGTCCCGATGAGATTCCGCTGCTGAAGCGCAAGTTCCAGAATGTGATGAAACGCTCCGGTTTTCTGCGTGCTGACTATGCGGGCAAGGAGCTGGAACAGATACTCACGCTCTATCCCCGTGATGAGCTGTTCCAGATTGACGAGGATGAGTTGCTGGATGTTGCCAAAAATATCCTGTACATCCAGGAACGGCGGCACACTGAACTGTTTATGCGCGAAGACGTGTATGGTCAGTTTGTTACCTGTCTGGCGTTTTTTCCACGGGATATCTACAACACGGAACTTCGCCTGAAGGTTGAGCAGGTACTTCTCGAACGCCTGGATGCCGAAGACATCGAGTTTGTTACCCACTTCTCAGAGTCTGTACTGGCGAGGGTACAGTTCACCATTCGTGTTCCTCAGGTTGAAAACCGCAAGCTGCCAATCGCTGAGATACGAGAAAAAGTCATCGAGATGGCTCAGTCGTGGCGCGACGGGCTCTCGGATTCCCTGAGCGAAGCCTACGGTGAAGAGCAGGGTAATGAGCTCTACAGGCTCTGGGCCGCAGGCTTTCCTGCCAGCTACACAGAGATGTTCTCCGCGCGCAGGGCAGCTCTTGATCTTGAGCATATTTCGACTGCTTCGACTCGCAATGACCTGACGATGAGTTTCTATCGGGCACTGGAAGAGGACGAAAGCACGCTGCACTTCAAGCTGTTTTTCCCCGACCAGCCTCTGCCGCTGTCAGATGTCATGCCCATTTTCGACAACCTGGGTTTCCGTGTCCTGGGAGAACATCCGTTTGAAGTAACTGACCGCAATAACAAAACCGTCTGGATTCATGATTTCACACTTTATGCCCATAACGGCAAGGTGGTGGATATTCACCGGATACGACCAATTTTCGAAGAGCTGTTCCATCGTGTGTGGTACGGCGAAGCGGAAAATGATGCTTTCAACCGGATGCTCATTTCTTCTTACATGAGCTGGCGGGAAATTGCGTTGCTGCGCACCTACGCCCGTTATATGCGTCAGATTCGCTTTTCCAACAGCCAGACCTTCATCTCGAATACGCTGGTTAACCATGTTGAGCTCGCCCGGATTCTGCTTGAGTACTTTGACGTCCGTTTCAACCCGGATCGTTTTCAGAGTGAGGGCAAGTGCCAGGCGGCCCAGCAGAAACTGGAGATCGAGTTCAACGCGGGGCTGGAAGAGGTGGAGAACCTCAGTGAAGACCGTGTACTTCGTCTCTATCTTGAATTGATGCAGGCGACACTGCGTACCAACTACTACCAGCTTGATAAAGCTGGCGGCCCCAAGTCATACATCAGTGTGAAGTTTGACCCTTCCCGTATTCCGGATATGCCATTGCCGCTGCCTGTATTCGAGATTTTCGTGTACTCGCCCCGGGTGGAGGGTGTACACCTCCGTGGTGGCAAGGTAGCCAGGGGCGGGTTGCGCTGGTCCGACCGCTTTGAAGACTACCGGACCGAAGTGCTGGGGCTGGTCAAGGCCCAGCAGGTTAAAAACGCGGTGATCGTGCCAGTGGGCGCCAAGGGCGGTTTTGTTGCCAAACAACTGCCGGATTCGTCAGACCGCGAAGCTTTCCAGGCGGAAGGCATTGAAGCGTACAAAACATTTATCCGGGGGCTGCTGGATATTACGGACAACCTGCAGGATGCCGGTATCCTGCCTCCACCACGTGTGGTTCGCCATGACGGGGATGATCATTACCTTGTTGTTGCGGCGGATAAGGGTACCGCTACATTCTCGGATATTGCTAATGGTCTGGCTGCAGAATATAACTTCTGGATGGGTGATGCTTTTGCCTCCGGCGGCAGTAATGGTTACGACCACAAGAAGATGGGTATCACCGCCCGGGGTGCCTGGGTGTCTGTGGAGCGGCATTTCCGGGAAGTTGGTATTAATCCTGCCGAAGACGAGTTTACGGCGATTGGTATTGGCGACATGGCGGGGGATGTGTTCGGGAATGGCCTCCTGAGCTCCGAGAAAACCCGCCTGGTGGCTGCATTTAACCATATCCATATTTTTGTGGATCCGTCTCCAGACGCAGGAAAAAGCTATAAAGAGCGCAAGCGGCTGTTTGAAAAGCCCAGGTCTGCCTGGACCGATTACGACACCAAACTGATTTCCAAAGGTGGCGGTGTTTTCAGCCGTAACGCGAAGTCCATTCCGGTTAGCCCGGAAATCAAGAAGCTCCTGGGTATCAATTCTGATCGGGTACCCCCTAACATGCTGATTTCCCATATCCTGAAGGCGCCTGTCGATCTTCTCTGGATTGGAGGTATCGGCACTTACGTAAAAGGCGGTCGCGAATCCCATAGCGATGTGGGAGATAAAGCTAACGATGGTTTGCGTATCAACGGGGAAGAACTGCGCTGCAAGATTGTAGGAGAGGGTGGCAACCTGGGTATGACCCAGCTGGGCCGTATCGACTATGCCCTGAATGGGGGGCGGTTGAATACGGACTTTATTGACAACGCTGGCGGTGTTGACTGTTCGGACCATGAAGTCAATATGAAAATCCTTCTCAATCGCGCCGTTGCCATGGGTGATCTGACGGCCAAACAGCGTAACCTCATGCTGGAAGAAATGACTGATGATGTTGCTGCTCTGGTTCTCAGGAACAACTACCGGCAGACCCAGGCCATCAGTATTGCCAATGATGATGCGGCTTCCCGGCTTGAAGAATATCGCAGGTTGATGAATGTCTTTGAGAGTGAAGGCAAGCTCAACCGGGCTCTGGAGTTCCTGCCGGATGATGAAACCCTGTCTGAACGCAAACTGAACAAAAAGGGGCTGACGCGACCCGAGCTCTCTGTTCTGATTTCCTATGTCAAAGGCGACCTGAAGCAGACTCTGATAGACAGCAGCCTGCCAGATGATCCGATGCTGGCGCGGGAAATGTACAAGGTGTTTCCCCGCGCTCTGACCAAAAGATTCTCAAAAGAGTTAGGTGAGCACCAGTTGCGGCGGGAGATTATCGCCACACAGGTTGCCAACGATATGATCAACCACATGGGCATTACCTTTGTGGAGCGACTGAATCAATCAACAGGAGCAGACGCTGCATCCATTGCGCTGGCGTGGCTGATTGCACGGGACGTGTTCCGGATTGATAACTGGTGGGACAAAATCGAAGATCTCGATTTCCACATTCCGGCGCAGTTGCAGATGGAGTTGATGCGCGACCTTATGCAACTGATGCGTCGCTCTGTACGCTGGCTGTTGCGTAATCGCCGGGCAGAGCTGAGTATCCAGAACCACATGGAACGGTTTGCGGATAGCGTATGGGCTATTACCGCCGGGTTGCCAGAGTATCTGGGCGAACAGGCCCGTACTGACTGGGAAAAGCGTAACGAGGCACTGGTCAGCATCGGGCTGCCGGCAGAACTGGCATCAGTGGTATCGGGGACAGGCTATTTATACTCCTCGCTGGGCATTATTGAAGCGCAGGAAGCCACTGGAATGCCGCTGAAAACCGTTGCAAATCTCTATTATGAGTTGGGTGACAGGCTCGATCTGAACTGGTTTGCTACTGCAATAGCGGGCCTCAAGCCGGCATCTCACTGGCAGGCACTGGCGCGGGAGAGTTTCCGGGAGGATCTGGACTGGCAGCAGCGGGCGCTGACTACAGGGGTGCTTAATCTGGCTGCAAAAGCCGAGGACGTGCCTGTCTGTGTAGAGGAGTGGCTGCAGCGACACGATGCCATGATCGAACGCTGGAAAACCATGCTTCTGGAACTCAAGAGTGTGAGGGAACCCGAATATGCAATGTTCTCGGTTGCTCTGCGTGAGTTACTTGATCTTGCGCAAACCACTTTGCATCAGCCCCATGGGGACAGCAAGCCTGAGCCGGCCCCGTAACATGACTCAGACAAACTGAGTATTGCGTTGAAGCCATGATTCCCGTTCAATCGTGACCGGGAATCATGAAATGGAGTCTGTTAATGGGTCAGCTTGACCGTATTCTTGAAAAAAACCGGGCATGGGCCGAAGGTATCAAGGCCGAAGATCCGCAGTTTTTTCATCGTCTCTCGAACCAGCAGGCGCCTGAGTATCTGTGGATTGGCTGTGCCGATAGTCGCGTGCCGGCCAACCAGATTGTTGACATGCTTCCGGGTGAGCTGTTCGTGCACAGGAACGTTGCCAACGTTGTTGTGCATACTGATTTTAATTGCCTTTCGGTACTGCAGTTCGCGATAGAGGTTTTGAAAGTAAAGCATATTCTGGTAGTCGGCCATTATGGCTGTGGCGGTGTCAGAGCTGCTTTGCGCAATGAAGGCTTCGGGCTGATCAGTCATTGGCTGAGGCATGTACAGGATGTGCGGGACCGTCACCAGGCAGTGCTGGATGCAAGTTCCAATGAGCATGACCGGATTGACCGGTTGTGTGAGCTGAATGTGGTTGAACAGGTTGGGCATGTGTGTCAGAACAGCATTGTTCTGGAAGCCTGGAAGCGCGGTCAGCAACTTAACGTGCACGGTTTCGTGTACGATGTCGCTGATGGCATACTCCGTGATATGGGTATATCAGTTTCCGGCCCTGAAGACTGGGAACAGATCAAGCAGAACAGCCTGGATGAACTGGTATTGCGCCCGGTGCGCTCAGGTCGCCAGAAAAAAGTCTAGTTTCAACCGCACAACGGCGTTGTCCAGTCCATGCAGAGTTTATCCGGCTCCGGTTTACCTAATTCCCATCAGGCACTGCTAAAAAACCAGTCCTTGTTATCCGGCCGGCTGGCCTTGCTGGGTGTAGCCTCGGCACATCTGTTGCGAGAGCTTCCCGGCACTGGTCTTGCCATGAGCGAACACGCAGGGGTTTTTCATGCGCTGGGGCAGCAGGGCGCCTGGCAGGCTTGTTTTGGCTATGAAGATCCGGTTCTGGCAAATGGCGGCTCCTATGACACTGTTGTGGTGTTTTTGCCCAAAGCCAGAGCCGAACTGGAAATGCGACTGGCACTGGCACATTCGCTGGCAGCAGAGAATGCGCGATTGATACTGGTGGGGGAAAAAAAGGAAGGCATCGCCGGAGCCATAAAACAGCTGAAAGCGATTGCTCCCCAGGCCTCTAAAGTTGACAGCGCACGCCATTGTCAGGTCTGGTGTGCGGAAGGCATCAGAGTGGCACAGGGGTTCCGGGTTCAGGACTGGGTGACCTGGGGGAGTGCAGAGTGCGCGGGAATATCCGTCGAGGTTGCCGGGCTGCCTGGTATCTTCAGCCATGATGGTCTGGACAAAGGCACGCGACTGCTGCTCGAAACGCTTGCCAGGCAACCAGTTAATGCGGAACGATTACTGGACTTTGCCTGTGGAGCGGGTGTTATTGGTGCATGGATTCAGGCATGGCAGGCTGAGAACAAGGTATCCATCGCCGGTGTCGATGGTGTGGATGTCCAGTCCCAAGCGGTAATCTGTGCAAGGGAAACCTACCAATGTAATCACGCCGCCGGGAGAATTTTCGCTTCAGATGGCCTTGCGGGCATCGACGGGCTCTGGTCCGGGGTTGTCAGCAACCCACCATTTCACACTGGTGTAAAAACCGATACATCCATGACCGAGCAGTTCCTTCAGGACGTAAAGAGGCACTTGTTGCCGGGTGGGGAATTGCGTCTGGTTGCCAATAGCTTTCTGCCTTACGAGCCCCTTATCAAGCGTTACATCGGACGCGTCGAGCGCCTGAGTGAAGACGGGCGCTTCACAGTTTACCGCGCTTTTATGGGATAGTTCGATGTCTGGTCTAACAACCGCAGTACTGGATTTCGCCGGTGGCAGCCTGACTTTGAGTCGCCCTGGTACAAATGATCCGGCGCTCCGCGCCTGGAGTGCCGCCGATGAACTGCTCTTGCAGACGGCGTTTGATCACCTGGAAATGGCGCCGGATTCCCGGGTATTGGTGGTTGACGACCAATACGGAGCCTTGACGCTGGGGTTGTCCCGGTTTACACCGGATGTGGTTGCTGATAATGCACAGTTAAGTGCTGCTCTGGTACTTAATGCGAGCCAGAATCCCGGCAATCCGGCACCTGCACGCACATACAGCTGGTTGCAGCCCCCCGCCGGTTCTTATGATCTGATTCTGCTGAAGATCCCCCGCGAAGCGGACTATCTGGCCTGGCTGCTACGCTGGGTCAATAGCGCGCTCAAAACAGATGGAGTCATACTCGCGGCAGGGATGATCAAGCATCTGCCGGATCGCAGCGTTGACGTGTTTGCCGGAACAGTTGACGTGCGACAGGTGGGCCGGGCGGTAAAAAAAGCACGTGTTATCAGTTGCGGCCGGGGGCAGGCAACACTGGATAACTGGCCGGGTACCTGGAAGGGCTATGAGTTGGGAAAAGACAGTGGGCTGGAGGGCAGTCTGAAAAAAGGTGGGATTCGCGTCGCCGCCATGCCTGCGGTGTTTGCACGGGAGAAACTGGATATTGGTACACGATTGATGTTGCCCCACCTGGCAGCCGCTCTCGAGCCCTGTCGCTCTGGTGCACGTGTTCTGGATCTGGCATGCGGCAATGGCGTTCTCGGTCTGGCTGCGTTGGCCGCGAAACCGGATATTGAGATCACTTTCAGTGATGTTTCCAGTCAGGCAGTTCTCAGTGCGCGCAGTAATGCAGAAGCTGCATTTCCCGATGCCAGGGCTTTGTTTGCACATTCGGACGGGATCGCCAGCCATAACGAACCGTTTGAACGGATTCTGTTAAATCCTCCGTTTCATGAAGGCGGAGTGGTTGGCGATCATATTGCATTAAGGCTTTTCGAGCAGGCATCACGGAATCTGTCTTCAACGGGACGCTTGCTTATGGTGGGAAACCGGCACCTTGGATACCACCGGAGCTTGCGACGTTTTTTTTCGCAAGTCCGTCAGGTGGATGCTGATCCGAAATTTGTGGTCTTCGAAGCCTGGCGCGGATGACTGCCTCGCGGTCTGTAACTTATAATTCTGCCGCAGGACGGTCGTAACCCAGGCGCGCCAGTGTATCCACGATGGTTTGTGTCTGGCTGTCGATTTCGATGTTGACCTTCATACCTTCTTCTATTGCGCCAAAGGTTGTGGCCCGCAGGGTTTCCGGGATCAGGTGAACATTGAACCGGTTTCCGTCTACCTCGCCAATGGTAAGGCTGGCACCGTTGATCGCAATATAGCCTTTGGGAAAGATGTAGCGAGCCCACTGGTCTGGAACCTGAAACCAGATTGTCACGTTGTTTTCCGGGCGCAGAATTTCAACCACACTTGCGGCTGTGTGGATGTGCCCCGATAACAGATGACCACCAATCTCATCTCCGATACGCGCTGCCCGCTCAAAGTTGACATTATGTCCCGGTTCCAGATCGCCTAGTGTTGTCAGTCTCAGGGTTTCCTGCATGGCGTCGAAAAACAGAGTGTTGCCGGACTGGCGGGTAACGGTCAGACAGGTACCATTTATGGCAACTGACGCGCCAATACTTACATCCCCTGCGCTGTTATCTGGCAACCGGATTGCAAAGGTACTTAACCCGGTTGCAGCGGTGACATTTTCAACAACGGCAATACCCTGAACAATACCGGTAAACATATGAAGGCCTCTTTAGAGAATGGCGAGTATCAGTGAGTGCAGCAGTGGAAGGAAAGGATAGCGAGCACGACAGCTGTTGCCAAGTTTGGAGGTGCAAGTTCTAACTGGAAAGTCAGATGATTAAAGGTATGGGGCGGCTGGTCGATACTCTGTGAGATCATGCTCTTGAATCAGAGGTTTCATAACGAATTGGATAAACCGCCATGGCTCAGAATCAGAGTGCTGAAGAAGCTGTAACAGGAGCCGCGCAGGGTGCTGTGTTGCGTCCCGGGCGGTCTGCTGACCCTGCCCCTGCGCAGCCAGACCCGGACGAGGGTGCTGAAGCTGGTGAGGTGGATAGTGTTCAGTCCGGCGAAAAGCCAGAGGAGGGCGCTGATAGCTCTGATGGTACGGATCCGGCTCAGGCTGAGTCGCGTCAGCGAACGCTGAGGCTGATGCTGCGTCAGTGTGATCGCGTGTTACTGATGGATTTTGACCTGCTGGCCATGAACGACTGGCCAGACAGCTTCAGTGTTGCAGCTGCACGGCGAAGCCGGGATTTGTGGATGTTTTGTGCTCTGGTAGCTGCAATTATATTCCTGAGTGGCCTGACGGGTTTTGTACCCGCCTGGATTGCCGGGGGCGGATTTGGAGCCTTCGTCATTATTCTGTTATTGGGCATTCCAGCCATTCGTCGGATTTACACGTCGAAACCTTCTTATCTAGACTTGTTGATCCGGCGCCAGCGTATGATGCGTGATGCCCGGAAACACGCTGAGCACCTGGAAGGTAAAGATGGGTTGATCTGGCAATGTGCCCGCATGACCGATTTTAATCCTGCCCTCAAAAATACCAGGTTCAGCAGTCTGCTGCGGTTGTCGGAGCAGAAAGCTCTGCCCCGGGCTCTGTCCCGGCGGGAGCATGTGAGGCTTTATCTGATTTATCTTCTTGAGGCGGAGAAAGCATATAGCCGTGCTCAGGCAGCTTTTTTCGAAGGTAATCAGGATGCGATTGACAAGGGCTGGCAAAAAGCCGCTGCGAGTCCGGAGGACAGGGCTTGACATAAATGCGAGTCAAACGTATGTTTCAAACAGTCGTTTGCTTAGAGGCGCTCAAAATAAAATGGCCCAGTCGGATACTGTTGATCGAATTCTTGATGCTGCAGAGGAGTTATTTGCTGAACGTGGTTTTGCAGAGACTTCACTGCGCATGATAACCAGCAAGGCGAAGGTAAACCTTGCTGCGGTAAACTACCACTTTGGCTCCAAAAATGCGCTGATCCATGCAGTCTTTGGTCGTTTTCTGACACCATTTTCAGCAACACTCGAGAACGCATTTGACGAACTTGAAGCGCGTTGTGAAGGTAAGCCTCCAACGTTGCATCAGACTCTTTGGGCTCTTACTGAGAGCGCTGTTCGTATGCCTCAGCGCAATGAGATGGGTATTTCTATCTTCATGCGACTGCTTGGGTTGGCGTATACCCAGTCGCAAGGGCATTTGCGCAAGTTTCTTGAGCAGGAATACAGCCAGCCATTCAGCCGGTTTATGCATATGTTGAAGGAAGCCACGCCACAGCTCTCAGCTGTGGATCGTTACTGGCGTATACAGTTCATGCTTGGAGCTACTGCGTTCACAATGTCGAGCAGTGATGCTCTGCAGGATATTCTGCGCAACAAACTCGGTGTTGAAACTACCGTTCAGGAAATTGCCGCACGCCTTGTACCTTTTCTTGCTGCCGGCATGCAGGCGCAGGATGCATTGCTGATTCCTTCCATAAATCAAAAGATCCCGGTTGCCTGAGTTGTATCCTCTCGGTTAGGCTTTGCCCTGAATCCTGAAGGGAGCCTGGCCCGTTGTGAACCATCACAACCACAATTCCTGTTCAATTGATATCAACCTGGCAGACCAGAGTCTTGCCCTGCTTGATGCGAACGGGAGCACTATTATCCGCTATCCTGTTTCCACTGCGCTCAATGGCGTGGGTGAGCAGGACGGCAGTGGCTGTACACCGGCAGGTGAACACTACATACGAGCGATGATTGGTGCCGGGCAGCCTGCCAATACCGTTTTCTGTGCCCGTCGCCCCACAGGTGAAACCTACACCCCTGAGCTTGCAGCTACCAACCCCGGACGCGACTGGATTCTCAGCCGCATCCTCTGGTTATGCGGACTGGAGAAGGGGAAAAACCGTGGCGCGGGCGTTGATACTTTCCGCCGCTTTATATACATACACGGTACCCCGGATACTGAGCCAATGGGGCTGGCGCTTTCCCATGGCTGTATTCGTATGCGAAATGACGATGTCATAGAGCTTTTCGGGTATGCCTGGCCAGGGATGCCGGTTACCATTCGCTGAACCTAGACTGACAACACTGATTAGAGGGATCTGATGATCGGAGACATTATGGCCACTCTTGACGGCTGGATAGATAATTTTGGCGTGCTATCTGAGCCATGGCGTGTAGGTATTGTGGTGTTTTCGCTGGTATTCGGAACTGCTGCTGTTGCCTATATATTCAGTCATATCATTACGGCCCTGGAACGGCGGTTCACGAAGACCAATAACCTCTGGGATGACGCAGTACTGCATGCTGCCCGTAAGCCAGTAGTGGCGTTTGTCTGGCTTCAGGGGGTTTACTGGGCCGCAGAAGTGGCTCACAACTACTCATCGGCCGAAATTTTCAAAGCCAATGAAACTGTACTCAAAGTAGGCTTCATTTTTATCTTTGTCTGGGCATTGCTCAGGGCGATAAAAGAAGGAGAGGGCATTCTTGTCTCTCCGGTAAAAATGAAAAAGCCGATGGATTACACCACCATTAATGCGATCAGCAAGCTGACCAGGGCCGTGGTCATCATTACAGCGGTGCTGATCAGTCTGCAGTCTCTTGGCTATAGTCTTTCGGGCGTACTTGCCTTTGGTGGTGTGGGCGGTATTGCTGTGGGTTTTGCAGCCAAGGATTTGCTGGCCAACTTTTTTGGTGGATTTATTATCCATCTGGACCGGCCGTTCAAGGTTGGTGACTGGGTACGGTCGCCGGATCGTAACATTGAGGGAACTGTAGAGCATATCGGGTGGCGGGTTACCACTATCCGGACATTTGACAAGCGTCCTCTCTATGTCCCCAATGCGACGTTTACAACCATCGCTGTAGAAAATCCCTCGCGAATGACCAACCGGCGTATCTACGAGACCATCGGTATCCGGTATGCCGATGTGGGCGATATGGCGACCATTGTGTCCGATATCCGGTCCATGCTTGAGAGTCACGACGATATTGATAATAAACAGACCTTGATCGTGAATTTTCTGGCATTCAATCAGTCATCGCTGGATATCATGGTTTATGCCTTTACTAAAACGACCCAGTGGGTCCGTTACCATGAAGTGAAGCAGGATGTGCTTTTGAAAATCAGCGATGTGATTGCAGACCATGGCGGCGAGATAGCCTTCCCGACTCAGACCTTGTACATCAATGATGATGGCCGGTCCTCCGAGACAGAAAACGAGACCGGAAATGGTCGCAGTAAGCCAGATGAAAACGCGAGAAGTATTGACGGGAATCGCTCGCCACGCGCTAGTCAAGGTAGCCGCATGCAAGACCCTGGCCGCCGTAACGATACCCGGGAGGGCGATGTTGGTGAACAGTCCCTGGATGCGGGAGATGGAGATTGATGTCAGATACAGGCAGTGTGGTAGGGATTATTGGCGGCACCGGCCTGACAACTCTTTCAGGCCTTGAAGTCAAAGGCGCGCGAACTGTGGACACGCCATGGGGTGTGCCGTCTTCAGATCTGACCGAGGGGTGTCTTGATGGTCAGTCTGTGATGTTCCTTTCCCGTCATGGTAATCCCCACCGGATACCGCCCCACGAAGTGAACTACCGGGCGAATATAAAAGCTCTTTATGACGCGGGAGTGCGAACGGTAGTCGGAGTGAATGCGGTGGGCGGGATTCATTCAGATATGGGCCCGGCTTGTGTGGTTATCCCTGATCAGATCATTGATTACACCTGGGGCAGGGCAGGCACTTTTTTCGAGGGTGATCTGGAAGCAGTAACCCATATCGATTTTACCTGGCCCTACGATCAGGCTGCGAGGGATATTCTGATACGGGCTGCAACAAACTGTCAGGTGCCGTTTGCCGGGTTTGGTGTATACGGCGCAACTCAGGGTCCCCGGCTGGAGACGGCTGCAGAAATACGCCGTATGGAGCGGGACGGATGTGATCTGGTAGGGATGACCGGTATGCCGGAAGCGGCTCTGGCTGCGGAATTGGGTATGCGCTATGTATGTCTGGGCCTGGTTGTAAACCGGGCGGCAGGGAAGTCTGATCACATTATTACCATGGAAGAAATCGAAGCAGCCATCGAGCAGGGTATGTCTGGTGTCAGACAGATTCTTGAAAACTCGATGGCTGATCTCGGTGCGCTTGCTAGTTTGTCGCAATCTTCCTGAAGAATACGAGGACGCCGATAGTGGGGGAGTCCAGGAAGTGAATTTCCTCGCTTCGCATCCTGCGGGTTTCGCGGATCCAGGTCAGTAGCTCTGGCGGTATGTCAGGGTTGACGGCCAGCTCTGTTACTGTGCTGCTGTCGATGGTTTCGCCTGCACTGTCGCCTTCGATGACTCCCGTAGTGTCAACCTTTCCTTCCTGCCAGTGATTAAGATGAGCGGTGACGTGCAGGTAGCGCCGCCGATCGATTGTAATATACCCTTCAACTTCTCTTTGGCCTGCCTGCTTCAGCCAGTCTCCGATTTCAATACGCAGCGGCTGGCCTTTATAGTTGGGAGGGAAAGATTCGTACCATCCGGCGGACATAAGCACCCGGTAGCGACCGCTGCGCTCCAGCCGATTGGCTGCGCTCCCTAGGTGTAGCTGGTTAGGTGATGCGAGTTTGAATGACGAGATCACGTTGCCGTCACCGGTCACACGATAAAGATCTTTGCTGGTGTCCACCGGCGGCTCTACTTTCCGATTGAACATGCGCTCATTCACTGCACCCGGATCGACTATGCGCTCCAGAATGACGAACTCTGCCCGGTAAAAGTTGTTGTTGCTCTGCTGTGCATGGCTAACCATCGCAGTCGATAGTAATAAAGCCGTCAGAAGTGTACGTGCCAGTAGCTGATACATGCGATTACCGTCAGTCTGCAAGAGGTTGCTCCAGTTTTGTTCGGGCCGCTTCAGGTGGTTGCGGCACTTGGTGCAGGTGCAAGTTCGCCCAGCATCCCGGAAATGCCGTCGAGTTTACCATTGGTTGAGACGTCCTTCAGCCGAAAACGGAAGCTGTTGGCACCCTCAAGGCGATATGTGTCCGGAGCGGATTGCATTTTTTTAACCAGCGTCAATGGATCCACCGGCGTTGAGCTGCCAAATTCAATACGTGCCCATTCCTTGCCTGCGTCTACTTTAACAATGCCCAGAGCTTCCGCCTTGAGTCTGAGCTCGGTTTGCCGAACCAGGTTTTTGGCTGGCTCCGGTAATAAACCGAAGCGGTCAATCATCTCAACCTGAAGTTCTTTTAATGCATCGCGGTCGCTGACACTGGCAATTCGTTTGTAGAGCATCAACCGGTTATGAACGTCCGGGAGGTAATCCTCCGGGATCAGGGCCGGTATACGAAGGTTCATTTCTGTGCCGTGGCTAAGAGGGAGTTCGGCGTTGGGTGTGCGACCTTCGCGAATGGCTTTTACGGCTTCATCCAGCAGTTGCATGTACAGGGTGAAGCCGATGCTTTCAATCTGCCCGCTTTGCTCGTCGCCCAGCAGTTCGCCGGCACCGCGAATCTCCAGATCGTGAGTTGCAAGCATAAAGCCGGCACCGAGATCCTGGGCTTCGGAAATAGCTTCCAGTCGTTTTTTTGCGTCTGGTGTTATCGCTTTCGGTGGGGGTGTCAGCAGATAAGCGTATGCCTGGTGGTGTGAGCGGCCAACGCGGCCACGAAGCTGGTGCAACTGGGCGAGTCCGAATTTGTCTGCACGCTCGATAATAATGGTGTTGGCGCTGGGTATGTCGATGCCGGTTTCGATGATGGTGGTGCACACCAGCACGTTAAAGCGCTTGTGGTAAAAATCGGACATGATCTGTTCAAGCTGCCTTTCCCGCATCTGGCCATGAGCTACGCCCACCCGGGCCTCAGGTACGAGGCTCCGGAGATCCTCTGCGGTTTTTTCAATGCTTGCCACGTCATTGTGCAGAACATACACCTGGCCGCCCCGCAGAACCTCCCTCAGAATGGCTTCCTTGACTGTCGCCTCATCGCGCTGGCGTACAAATGTTTTCACCGAGAGCCGCCGGGCAGGCGGTGTGGCGATGATGGAGAGGTCTCTCAGGTGCCCCATCGCCATATTGAGCGTTCTTGGAATGGGTGTTGCAGTAAGATTCAGCATGTCTACTTCAGCACGCAGGGCTTTCAGTTTTTCTTTCTGCCCGACGCCGAACCGGTGTTCTTCATCAATGATTACCAGGCCAAGATTTTTGAAGTGGATGTCGCCCTGAAGCAATTTGTGGGTACCAATGACAATATCGGCTTTGCCGTTTTCGATGGATTCCTGGGCCTTGCTGGTCTGGCTGGCGCTGCGAAAGCGGCTTAGCAGTTCGATATTGACTGGAGTATCCGAGAAGCGATCGCGGAAGGATTCATAGTGTTGCTGGGCCAGCAGCGTCGTTGGTACAAGCACTGCGACCTGCTTTCCCGACCATGTGGCCAGGAAGGCGGCGCGCATGGCAACTTCGGTTTTTCCGAAACCGACATCGCCGCATACCAGTCGGTCCATGGGCTTTTCGTTGGTCATGTCTTCGAAGACGGCCTGGATAGCAACCTGCTGATCCGGTGTCTCCTCAAACGGAAAGCCTGCTGCAAAGGCGCGATATGCTTCTTTCGGGTCTTCAAAGGCGAACCCCTTGCGGGCTTCGCGGCGGGCGTATACATCCAGAAGTTCGGCTGCGGTATCGCGAATTTTTTCAAGAGCCTTTTGCTTGGCTGTGCTCCAGCGTTCAGTGCCAAGCTTGTGCAGTGGGGCGTGCTCTGTGTCTGAACCGGCGTAGCGGGAAATCAGATGCAGGCTGGATACAGGCACGTATAATTTTGAGCCACCGGCATACTCAAGCATCAGAAACTCACTGGACTCACCTTCTACGGTAATGGTTTCCAGCCCGAGGTACCGGCCAACACCATGGTCGATATGTACGACGGGTGAGCCGACTCTGAGCTCAGACAGGTCGCGATAGCCATCGTCATTTACTTCCGTTGGCTTGTCGCGTCGTCGACGCTGTAAAACCCTTTCGCCGAACAGGCCGGTTTCAGTGATCAGGGCAAGGTTGTGATCCGGTAATACCAGTCCCTGCTCCATTGGCGCAATGGTAATGCCCAGTGTGCCGCTCTCATCCGCCAGAAATTCGTGCCAGTTCTCAAAGCCCTTTAGTTGGAGTTGGTGCTCGCCAAGATTTTCAATCAGAGCTTCGCGCCGGCCTGAGGACTCTGCGCATATGAGTACCCGTCCGGCAAAAGTCTGAATAAAACGTTTAAGCCGTCCCGCCGGGTCAGCCGCTCTTGCGTCCATGGCTATTTCCGGAAGCGCTTCGCTTGAGCAGTTGGTTGCGCCGCTCCCCTCGGCCAGCTCAGGTGTTGTGGTTACCCGGGGAAAGGCTTTGAGATAACCAAACAGTTCGTCCTGCTGCAAAAACAGTACGGAAGGTGGAAGGATCGGCCGCAGTCGGTCATGACGGCGATCTTCGTGCCGGTTCCGGGTTTCTGTATCGAAGTGGTGGACGGCTTCGTTCAGGCCCTCGGCCGTAAAAACATGGGTGGTGTCCGGCAAGTAGTCAAAGAGCGTTGCTGTCTGGTCGAAAAACAAAGGTAGATAATATTCAATGCCCGGAGGTGTAATGCCGTGGCTGACATCCTGGTATATAGGCGCATTTTTGTCCGCATTTGGAAACTGCTCGAACCAGCGTCCACGGAAGCCGGAACGGGCCTCTTTGTGCCATGGGAATTCGTAAGCAGGGAGAAGTTCGATACGTTCGATCCGGTCGATGGAACGCTGGGTTTCCGGATCGAAAGTGCGCAGGGTTTCAACTTCGTTATCGAACAGGTCGATCCGGTAGGGCAGGTTGGAGCCCATGGGGAAAATATCGAGTATTGAGCCACGAACGGCGTACTCCCCATGCTCATAAACGTTTTCAGAGTGTCGGTAGCCTGCCGTTGCCAGCTGCAGGCGCCAATTATCGATGTCCAGAGACTGACCGGTTTCCAGTAGCAGGGTGTTGCCCTGGAGATAGCTCACCGGCGGCAGCCGGTGCATCAGGGTTCTGGCGGGAACTACAATCACGCCATGCTGGATGCCTGGCAATCGGTGCAAGGTACGAATCCGCCTGGAGGTAATATCCTGATGCGGTGAAAACAAATCGTAGGGCAGGGTTTCCCAGTCAGGCAGCGATAGCAGTTCCAGTCCGTCTTCAGTAACTGTGGCACCATCTTCCTCTGCCGGCAGGCCCAGAAAAAACCGCATGGACTGCTCCAGCCGGATTGCGTCGGCTGTGCTGCGTGTGATTACCAGAGTGAGCCCCTTGTGGGCCCTTGCGCTTTCACATATGGCCAGAGCGTCGCTGCTGCCATGCAATTGCCCCCAGGTGCGATGATCCGCCGGTTTCCCGGGAAATTGCGGCGCGATCAGTGTTCGCAGTGGAGTGGAAGTCGGGGCACCTTGATTCATGGGCAGTCGTTTTCTCCTGCTGTGGGGGTTGAAGGGCCTGTGAGCGGGCTATTCTAACGCCCTCAGGTGGCGGTGTCATGGCGGCACGCTTCGATGTTCGTGTCAGTTCGTATTTGCCGTTAGCCGGTTTAAGTTGGATAATGCCCCACCTTAATTATTCGACGTGCGAAAAACACAGGGGTCCCTAACGTGAGTCACGAGCAGATGAACCAGTGCCTGTCCAACTGGATGGACAGAGAATCCACCGCGGAGGCGATGATTCCGCTGATCGGCCGTCTTTACCGGAAAAACAACGTTGTCACCTCCGTATACGGTCGCGCAATTATCAATCAATCAGTTATTGATATTATTCGCGCGCACAGGTTTGTACGCCAGGTGGAACAAAGCGAGTTGTCTGTCCATGACACTCTGCCAATTCTGCAGGCCATGGACCAGATGGAGCTTGGGCGTGCACACGTCGACATCGGTAAGCTGGCTGTAAAATTCAAGGAGGAAGGCGGTGATCTGACCGAGTTCCTCAAGAAAGAAATCGGCCCGGTAGTTGGGCTTTACCCTTCCCAATCGGAAGAAGATGCCAGTAACGACACCAAAGATGTTGTGCTTTATGGCTTCGGTCGTATCGGGCGTCTGCTTGCGCGTATTCTTATAGAGAAAGCTGGTGGCGGTAATAATCTGCGTCTGCGGGCGATTGTTGTGCGCCACGGTGGCGCTGAAAGTGACCTGGAAAAACGTGCCAGCCTGCTGCGCCGCGATTCCGTGCATGGTCCCTTTGACGGCACTATCAGTGTGGATGAGGAAGAATCGGCGCTGATTGTCAACGGCAATTATATCAAGGTGATCTATTCAGCAGGCCCTGATAAGGTTGATTACACCCAGTACGGGATCAACAACGCGATAGTTGTGGATAACACAGGTATATGGCGTGATGAGGAAGGCCTTGGTCTGCACCTTAAGTCCAAGGGAGTTAGCCGGGTGCTGCTTACTGCGCCGGGTAAGGGCGATATCAAGAACATCGTTTACGGTATAAACAGTGACTGGATTACAGCCGAAGACAAGATCCTGTCTGCAGCTTCCTGTACTACCAATGCCATTACTCCTGTGCTGAAGGCGATCTATGACGAGTATGGCATTGAAGACGGCCATGTTGAGACAGTGCACTCATACACCAACGATCAGAACCTGATTGATAACTACCATAAAGGTAGTCGCCGTGGCCGGAGTGCTGCGCTGAACATGGTTATCACCGAAACCGGTGCTGCAAAGGCGGTTTCCAAGGCCTTGCCGGAGTTGACAGGTAAACTGACCGGCAACGCTATCCGGGTTCCGACTCCGAATGTCTCCATGGCAATCCTCAATCTCAACCTGAAAAAAGAGGTTGATGTGGAAGGTGTTAATGATTTTCTGCGTGAGATGGCGTTGCACTCGGAGTTGCAGAAACAAATCGATTTTGTGAACTCTCCGGAAGTTGTATCTACTGACTTCGTTGGTTCACGTCATGCCGGCATCGTTGATGCCCAGGCGACAATTACTGCTGGAAAACGGCTGATTCTCTATGTCTGGTATGACAATGAGTTTGGTTACAGTGCGCAGGTTATCCGGGTGGTTAATCAGATGGCTGGCATCAGCTATCCTATTTTCCCGAAGCGTTCGCGCGACTGAGAACAAGCGCCGGAATGGGCGCTGACAGCATCAGGAAAACGGCACCGGAAGGTGTCGTTTTTTTTTGTTTGGGGTAAACCCCGCCCCAGATTTACGTTACTGCACAAACCTGTTCTTGTTTCAGGTGGAAATAGCTTGCCTTAAACTCTATAATTGGCGCGATTTTGGGTATGTCCGGCTCCCCCGTTTCCCGACGTTGCTTCTGGGGCACAGTGGCCGGGCCATACAAATGCATAGAATAGTTTCTGATGATTGGATAAGGCTAATGATCAAGATCAAAAAAGGCCTGGATCTTCCCATCAGCGGCGCTCCCGAACAGACCATTACAGACGGTAAGCCAGTTCGCCATGTGGCGTTAATTGGTTTCGACTACATCGGCATGAAGCCGACGATGGCTGTTAAAGAAGGGGACCGTGTCAAGCGCGGTACGCTGCTGTTCACGGACAAGAAGACCGAAGGCGTTCGTTTTACATCACCCGCCGCTGGCGTGGTGAAAGAAATTAATCGCGGTGAGCGTCGGGTTTTCCAGTCAGTTGTCATCGAAATAGATGGTGACGAAGCTGAGAACTTCGCCCGCTTCAGTGATTCGGATCTGGCTGGTCTGGAACGGCAGCAGGTGGTTGATAACCTGGTTGAGTCCGGCTTGTGGACGGCTCTGAAGACCCGTCCCTACAGCAAAGTTCCTGCAATCGACACCACCCCGCATTCCATTTTTGTTTCTGTTATGGACACCAACCCGCTTGCGGCTGACCCCACTGTGGTGATTGCCGAGAATGCTGCGGCGTTTGAGAACGGCCTGACTGTTCTTGGCAGACTCACCTCTGGCAAAGTGTTTGTAACCGGCCGGCCTGGGGCCAATGTGTCTGTTCCGAAAGCAGATAACATTGAAGTCCAGCAATTTGATGGTCTGCACCCTGCCGGAAATGTAGGGACGCATATTCATCACCTTGATCCCGTGTCTGTCTCAAAGACCGTCTGGACAATTAACTACCAGGACGTGATTGATTTTGGGCATCTGTTTACAACCGGTGAACTGAACGTTAGCCGGATTGTTGCGCTTGGCGGCCCCAAAGCCTTGAAACCTCGTCTGGTTCGCACCCGCCTGGGTGCCAGTCTGGCCGAGTTGCTTGATGGTGAAGTGGCTACAGACTGTGATGTGCGCGCGATTTCCGGTTCCGTTTTTGGCGGTCGCCGTGGCGATGGCCCCTGCGCTTACCTTGGTCGTTTTGCCAATCAGGTGTCCTTGCTCGAAGAAGGCAACAAACGCCACTTCATGGGATGGTTGTCGCCTGGTATCAACAAGTTCTCTGTTCTGAACATTTACCTGTCGAAGCTTTCTGGCGGCAAACTGTTCGATTTCACCACCACAACAAATGGTAGTGAAAGAGCGATGGTGCCTGTTGGTGCCTATGAGAAGGTAATGCCCCTCGACATTCTTCCTACCCAGCTGCTGCGCGCGCTTATTGTCGGTGATACCGAAATGGCTCAGAAGCTTGGCGCTCTGGAACTGGACGAAGAAGATCTGGCGCTCTGCACCTTCGTGTGCCCGGGTAAATATGAATACGGTCCGATTCTCCGCGAGAACCTGACCCGAATCGAGATCGAGGGCTAATACGATGGCAATCAGGCAGTTTCTCGATGGAATCGAGCATCATTTTGAAAAAGGCGGCAAGTATGAGCGCTGGTATGCGCTGTACGAAGCTGCCGACACCATTTTCTACACGCCCAGTTCGGTAACCTCCACAACCTCACACGTGCGTGATGGCGTTGATCTCAAACGCATCATGATCACGGTCTGGATGTGTACCTTCCCGGCAATGTTCTTTGGTATGTGGAATATCGGTTTCCAGGCTAACAGTTTTCTGGCGTCAAACCCGGATGCATTGATTGCTGACGGTGGACTGCGCGCAGCCTTTATACAGGCTCTTGCTGTTACCGGGGCTGGTGCTGGTGTCTGGGATAATTTTGTATACGGGATGGCGTATTTTATTCCCGTTTATGCCGTCACCTTTGTGGTTGGTGGTTTCTGGGAAGTGCTGTTTGCCACCGTGCGTCGCCACGAGGTAAATGAGGGCTTCTTTGTAACCTCAATCCTGTTTGCACTGATCTGTCCTCCGACAATCCCTCTGTGGCAGGTAGCTCTGGGCATTACCTTTGGCGTAGTGATCGGCAAGGAAGTCTTCGGTGGAACCGGTAAGAACTTCCTGAACCCGGCGCTGACTGGTCGTGCGTTCCTGTACTTTGCTTACCCTGCGCAGATCTCTGGCGATACGGTATGGACTGCAGTTGATGGCTTCAGTGGAGCAACGGCCCTGAGCTGGGCAGCAAGCGGTGGTCTGGATGCGCTTGAAAGCAATATCGGCTGGATGAACGCATTCGTGGGCTCCATTCAGGGCTCCATGGGCGAAACTTCGACGCTGGCCGTGCTTATTGGTGGCCTCGTACTGGTTGGTATGCGCATCGCCAGCTACCGGATTGTGGGCGGTGTCATGATCGGCATGATCGGTATGTCTGTTCTGCTGAATGTTGTCGGTTCTGAAACCAACCCGATGTTTGCAGTTCCGGCGCACTGGCACCTGGTTATGGGTGGTTTTGCATTCGGCATGATGTTTATGGCGACTGACCCTGTGTCTGCGGCCATGACCAACACCGGTCGTTGGTGTTTCGGCATTCTGGTTGGCGTGATGACTATCCTGATCCGGGTTATTAACCCGGCTTTCCCGGAAGGTATTATGCTGGCAATTCTATTTGCTAACCTCTTTGCTCCGCTTATGGATCATTACGTGGTTCAGGCAAACGTTAAAAGGAGGCTCGCTCGTGGCTAACGGTAAAGAAACAGTCTCCAGAACGCTGATCGTTGCTTTGGTGTTGAGTATTGTATTTTCCGTTGTGGTTTCTACCGCAGCAGTGGTGCTCCGCCCGGCGCAGATCAAGAACCAGAACCTGGATATCAAAACCAACATTCTGTCTGCGGCTGGAATGCTGCCTCAGGGTGCGGGTGCTGATGAAATTGAGCAGGTTTTTTCGCAGTTTGAAGTGCGCCTTGTGGATCTGGAAACCGGCGACTTTGTGGAGCCGTCTTCGGTAAACGTGCAGGATCCCATGAAGTACGATATGTACAAAGCTGCTTCAGACCCAGAAATGTCCACTAATATACCTGCCTCGGAAGACAAGGCCGGAATCAAGCGTCGCCCCAATGTTGCCAAGGTTTACACCCTGAGCGAAAACGGGAACCTGAAACGCGTGGTTTTGCCGATTCATGGGTACGGACTTTGGTCCACGCTTTATGGATTTATGTCTCTTGAAGGTGACCTCAACACGATTGAAGGTCTGGGTTTCTATGCGCATGCGGAAACACCGGGTCTTGGTGGTGAAGTCGATAACCCGCGCTGGAAATCCCAGTGGGTTGGCAAGGAACTATACGGTGATGACAAAACCGAGCCTCAGATCCGTCTGATTAAAGGTGGTGTTGGTGCCAACACTGCGGACAAAGAGCACAAGGTTGATGCGCTTTCTGGTGCAACCCTGACCAGTCGAGGCGTTCAGCAGCTGGTTAATTACTGGATGGGTGACCGGGGTTACGCACCGTTCCTCAAGAAACTTCGTGAAGGGGAGGTCTGATCATGGCCGAAGTAACTGCCAAACAGGTTCTTTTTGAACCGATTTTCAGTAACAACCCGATCGGGCTGCAGATCCTCGGTATCTGTTCAGCGCTTGCAGTAACCACCAGCATGAACGTCACCATCGTTATGTGTCTGTCGGTTATCGCTGTTACCGCGTTTTCCAACCTGGCTGTATCACTGGTTCGTACCCAGATTCCGGGGAGTATCCGGATCATCGTACAGATGACCATTATTGCCTCCCTGGTAATTGTGGTTGATCAGATACTCAAGGCTTATGCCTATGAGATCAGCAAGCAGCTTTCTGTATTTGTTGGCCTGATCATTACCAACTGTATTGTTATGGGGCGTGCCGAAGGCTTCGCCATGAAGAACGGCCCCTGGCTGAGTTTCCTGGATGGCATCGGTAACGGTATGGGCTATTCGGTTATGCTGCTGTTCGTAGCCTTCTTCCGTGAGCTTCTGGGTGCAGGTTCATTGTTTGGTGTCACTCTGTTGTCACCAGTCAACGAAGGTGGCTGGTACATCACCAACGGCCTGTTGCTGCTGCCACCGAGTGCCTTCTTTATCATTGGCCTGGCTATCTGGGGACTGCGTACCTGGATGCCGGAGCAGGTAGAGGAAGCGGATTACAAGATGTCCCGCCACACCCATAAGGAGGCTTTCTGATGGAGCATTATATCAGCCTGCTTCTCAAAGCTATTTTCATTGAGAACATGGCGCTCGCGTTCTTCCTGGGTATGTGCACGTTTCTGGCGATTTCCAAGAAGATAGAAGCTGCTACGGGTCTGGGTATTGCTGTCGTTGTTGTACTTACACTAACGGTGCCAGTCAATAACCTGATCTACAACAACATCCTGCGTGAAGGCGCGCTGGCATGGGCGGGTTTGCCTGATGTTGATCTGAGTTTCCTCGGATTGATTACTTATATCGGTGTTATCGCGGCTATTGTCCAGATCATGGAAATGATTCTGGATAAATATATTCCGGCACTTTATTCCGCGTTGGGCGTGTTCCTGCCGTTGATTACGGTGAACTGCGCCATTATGGGGGCTGCACTTTTCATGGTGGAGCGTGACTACACCTTCAGTGAAAGTGTGGTTTATGGCTTTGGAGCCGGTGTGGGCTGGGCCCTGGCCATTGTTGCTCTGGCCGGTATCCGTGAAAAGCTGAAGTATAGCGATGTTCCTGAAGGGCTTCGTGGCCTGGGTATCACCTTCATCACTGTTGGTCTGATGTCCCTTGGCTTTATGTCCTTCTCGGGGATTTCCCTGTAACCCATCCGGTGATTCGGTTTAACGAAAAGGCGAGACCATGTATACAGAAATAATACTCGGCGTGGTCATGTTCACCGTTATCGTTCTGGCGCTTGTGGCGATCATCCTCGCGGCAAGATCCAAACTGGTAAGCACCGGTGATGTGACCATCGAAATCAATGACGATCCGGAACATACCGTGAAAACGGAAGCCGGTGGCAAGCTTCTGGGCACCCTGGCAGGAAGTGGTATTTTCCTGTCGTCAGCCTGTGGCGGTGGCGGCACCTGCGCTCAGTGCAAGTGTAAAGTGCTTGAAGGTGGCGGTGCGATGCTGGCCACAGAAAAGACTCACTTCACAAATCGTGAAGAGAAGGAAGGCTGGCGTCTGTCCTGCCAGGTTCCAGTCAAGCAAGACATGAAAATTGAAGTGCCTGAAGAGTTCTTCGGTGTGAAGAAGTGGGAGTGTGAGGTTATCTCCAACCACAACGTAGCCACTTTCATCAAAGAACTTGTGTTGAAGCTTCCGGAAGGTGAGGAAGTGGATTTCCGGGCTGGTGGTTATGTTCAGCTGGAGTGTCCTCCTTACGAAATCGACTTCAAGGATTTTGATATCGAAGAGGAGTTTCGCGGCGACTGGGACAAGCTTGATATCTGGCGCTACAAGGCAATCAATAAAGAAGACACCATCCGTGCCTACTCAATGGCGAACTATCCGGAAGAGAGGGGTCTTCTCAAGTTCAATATCCGTATCGCTACGCCACCTCCGGGTACTGATCACCTGCCGGGCATTATGTCCAGCTACGTGTTCAACCTGAAGCCTGGTGACAAGGTTACGGTTATGGGGCCGTTCGGTGAGTTTTTTGCCAAGAAAACCGAGGCGGAAATGGTGTTCATTGGTGGTGGTGCCGGTATGGCTCCCATGCGCTCCCATATCTTTGATCAGCTGAAACGTCTGAACTCCAAGCGTAAAATCAGCTTCTGGTATGGTGCCCGAAGTGTCCGCGAGATGTTCTACGTGGAAGATTTCGACATGCTTGCCAGGGAGAATGAAAATTTCGAATGGCACGTTGCCCTGTCTGACGCGCAACCTGAGGACAACTGGGAAGGCCCTACGGGCTTTATCCATAACGTACTCTACGAGAACTACCTGAAGGATCATCCTGCTCCTGAAGACTGTGAGTTCTACATGTGCGGGCCTCCTATCATGAATGCGTCTGTAATCAAGATGCTGAAGGATATGGGTGTTGAGGACGAAAACATCATGCTGGATGACTTCGGAGGTTAAACCTTTCAGATGACATTCCGCATGCTTCAACCCGTCAGGGCGGCCTTTGCCAGCATCTTTGTGATGCTGGCGCTGGCGGCCCTGGCGGGTTGCTCGTTTCAGTCAGAAGAAAAGGTCTGGGAAATCTCAGGTCCGGTATTTGGTACTACCTATCATATAAGTGTTGTCTTGCCGGAGGATCACGAGAAGCTTGAGGTTCTTGCAAAAGGCATTGATGAGGCACTTGAAGGGGTCGATGCCTCCATGTCGACATGGAGAGAGGACTCGGAACTGTCGAAACTGAATCGCAGCAAAGATCAGTCAGACTGGATTCCGGTGTCGGAAGGCCTTTTTGAAGTGCTGGCCAAGGCCGACGAGATCTCACGGTTTACCGACGGAGCCTTCGACGTAACCATCGGGCCGGTGGTCAATCTCTGGGGCTTCGGACCGGAAGCGAGGCCCGAAAAGGTTCCTTCGAAAGAAGAGCTGGAGCGCGTTTTGGCTGCTACCGGTTACGAGCAACTGGCGTTTCGGGCGGATCCACCTGCGGTAAAGGCTGCGATACCCCAGTACATAGATCTTTCAGCTATCGCAAAAGGTTACGGTGTAGATGTTGTTGCCCGTTATCTCGACAGTGTGGGCGTTGGGGCTTATCTTGTCGAAATAGGCGGGGAGATACGTACTCATGGGCAAAAACCCGACGGCAGCGTATGGCGGCTTGCTATTGAACAGCCGGTGGAAGGGGCAGAGCATACTATAAGCCGTATTGTTTCCCTGCCGTCCCGGGCGATGGCAACCTCAGGGGACTATCGTAACTATTACGAATCAGACGGCCGGCGCTTTTCCCATACAATAGATCCTGAGACCGGTCAGCCGATCACACATCACCTGGCTTCTGTCACCGTTATTGCAGATGACAGCATGACAGCTGACGCGCTGGCGACTGGTTTCACTGTAATGGGTTACGAGCGGGCAAATGTGCTCGCAACGCGGGAGAATATTCCCGCCTATTTTATTATCCGGACGAAAAACGGGTTTGAGGTACATCAGACTCCGGCATTTTCGTCGTACGTTACTCAGTAAGGGGAGGGCAATATGGGTACTTTTCTTCTGGTTTTTCTGATAGTGGTTATACTCGTAGCCGGCATGTCTGTTGGCGTGATTTTTGGCCGCAAGCCGATCAGTGGCACCTGCGGCGGGATCGGTGCGCTTGGTATCAGCTCTTCTTGTGATATATGTGGTGGCAACACCCAGAAGTGCGAAGAGGAGAATCAGCGTGTGGCCTCTGAGGCTGTTGCATCCGAAGAACTGGCCTATGATGCGACCAGAACAGAGCGCAAGCAGTAAACGCTGGCTGAGATCAAATAATCATAATTACTTTTTCACGACGTAGATAAGGAGTCACCGCGCGCATGGCAGAACATCATTATGACATCGTCGTTATCGGAGCTGGACCTTCAGGTGAAGGTGCAGCAATGAATGCGACGAAGCATGGCAAGCGTGTTGCTATCGTTGAAGACAAGCCCACAGTGGGTGGTAACTGCACCCATTGGGGTACGATTCCTTCCAAGGCTTTACGTCACTCTGTAAAACAGATCATAACCTTCAATACCAATCAGATGTTCCGGGATATAGGAGAGCCCCGTTGGTTCTCGTTTCCCCGGGTGCTGCAAAACGCTCAGAAGGTTATTGGTAAACAGGTAAAACTGCGAACCCAGTTCTATTCCCGTAATCGTGTAGATTTAATCAACGGGCGCGCTTCGTTTCTCGATAATAGCCGGCTCGAAGTCCGTGGTAACAAGTCTGTCGAGACACTGCATTTCAAACAGGTAGTGATTGCGACCGGCTCACGCCCGTATCTGCCGCCAGATCTGGATTTCCGCCATCACAGAATCTACAACTCGGACACTATTCTTAACCTGTCTCACACACCGCGCACGCTCATTATTTACGGTGCCGGAGTTATAGGTTCAGAATACGCATCAATCTTTGCGGGTCTTGGCGTAAAGGTAGATCTGATCAACCCGGGTAGTCGTCTCTTGTCATTCCTTGATGACGAGATATCGGACGCTCTGAGCTACCACCTGCGCAACAATGGCGTGCTGGTGCGTCACAATGAGCAGTATGAATCGGTAGACGGTGACGATCATGGCGTGGTTCTTTCGCTGCAGTCGGGCAAGAAAATTCGAGCAGATGCATTTCTCTGGTGTAATGGCCGGAGTGGCAATACCGATAACCTGGGGCTTGAGAACGTGGGCCTGACGCCTAACAGTCGTGGCCAGCTTGCGGTTGATGAGCATTACCGTACAGAGGTCGAGAACATCTATGCTGCCGGTGATGTTATTGGCTGGCCAAGTCTTGCAAGTGCAGCTTACGACCAGGGGCGTTCTGCTTCGTCAGATATTGTGGATGACGAGTACTTCCGGTTTGTTTCAGATGTACCCACAGGTATCTATACGATTCCCGAGATCAGCTCGGTGGGTAAAACCGAGCGAGAGCTGACAGAAGCCAAGGTGCCCTATGAAGTCGGGCAGGCGTTTTTCAAGCATCTGGCCCGGGCGCAGATTACCGGCGAGGCTGTTGGTATGCTGAAAATCCTGTTCCATCGTGAAACCAAGCAGATTCTGGGCATACACTGTTTCGGGGACCAGGCAGCCGAGATTGTTCACATTGGCCAGGCGATCATGAACCAGAAGGGTGAAGCTAACTCTCTGGATTATTTTATCAACACAACCTTTAACTACCCGACCATGGCGGAAGCTTATCGGGTAGCTGCGTTGAATGGTCTGAACCGGATCTTCTGACCGGTTCAGAGTCAGTTGGCGGGTAGGGTATTCTTATCCGCCGCTGTGCTGTTCTGGCAGTCTGTCAGTGCCAGGCAGGAGCGTGCGCGGTTGTCAAAGAACATGCGCGTGCTTGTGGGGTAATCTGTGATGATACTGTCAACGCCCATGGTTTCAAGCTGAAGCATGTCCTGGATGCGATTAACCGTCCAGCAGGAGACATGTATTCCTCTCCTGCGAGCACTCTCCACAAGCGCCGGTGAACATAGTTTCCAGTTGATGCACAAGTAGTCACAGCCCAGTCGCACCGCGACGCCGAGCGGCCTCGGGAACCTTCGCTCCGCCACGAGCCCTGTGCGGATACGTTTATTTCTTCTCCGCATTTCTTTCAGAAACCACGCGTCTGTCGACGTAATCACTGCCGTCTGGAAGAGGTTCCGGTGCTGGATGATTTCCGTTAACCGGTTACACAAAATATTCAGTCTGGTGCGATTATCCTTCTTTACTTCCAGTTGGAGGTGTTCGATACCATCAAACTGGTCCAGCAAATCTTCCAGCGTGGGGATACCGGTTTTTGCCGGCCATGGAGTTGTGTTACGCCGGGCATCCATGGCGGCAAGCTCTGCTGCCGTATACTGATATACGTTGCCTTTCTGGCCTGTGGTGCGGTCTGTCGTCAGATCATGTACCAGCACAGGTATACCGTCTTTAGACAGTACCAGGTCCAGCTCAAAATGCCGTACACCCTGCCGGTAGGCGTGCCTGAAGCCGGGTAATGTATTTTCCGGAGCTTCACCTTTAGCCCCCCGGTGTCCGTAGACGATCATTCCGCTGTTTCACCTTTCAGACGCTGGTAAATGGCCTGGCGTTTTATCCAGGTATCGTGGCAAAGCTGTATATCTTCAAGGTAAGCCGGCAGTTCGTTCATAAGCAGTGCCTGAGGCCCGTCTACAAGTGCTTTTTCCGGCTTGGGGTGGAAGTCCACCAGAACCATGTTTGCCCCTGCAATCACGCCTTGTGCCGTGGCGTGCATCACATCCAGAATGCCGTCCGGCGACTTCTCCCGGGTCCCTACAGAGTGAGACGGATCGACACAGACAGGCATGCGTGTCAGCCTTTTAACGGCCGGAACATGAGCGAAGTCCACCATGTTGCGGTGAGGCTGACCCGCTTCGGTTTTCATTCCTCGCAGGCAGAAAATCACATTTGCATTGCCTTCACTGGCCAGGTATTCCGCTGCATTGAGGGATTCGTTCAAGGTAATACCGAACCCTCGCTTGAGCAGAACCGGATAAGTGCTTTGCCGGCCGATTGCTTTCAGTAACTCAAAATTCTGGGTATTCCGGGTGCCTACCTGAAGCATGACGCCAGTTGGCCGCCCAAGCTTTTCGAGGCAGGTATCGATTTCCTCAATATGGCTTTCATGGGTAATTTCCATGGCAACTACTTTGATGCCGTGTTTCCCGGCTTTTTCAAATACCCATGGCAGGCAACCTTTACCATGCCCCTGGAAGGAGTAAGGATTGGTGCGAGGCTTGTAGGCGCCCATGCGGGTACAGACCTGGCCGTTATCCTCAAGGGCTTTCAACATCATTTCGACATGCTCTGGAACATCCACAGCACATAGCCCGGCAAAAATGTTGAGGTTGGACTGGTTAAAATCCACGCCGTTATACTGGAAACCTGTCTGGCGCTTATCATCTTTGTGACGCCCCAGAATCCGGTAGTCATCGGATATCCGGATGGCGCGTTCAACAGCTGGCAGGGCTTCGATCTCTTCCTTGTCGAGCGGCTTGGTGTCGCCGAGCAGGTAGATCTCTGTCAGCCTCTGGCTTACGCCCTGAATCTCATGGACCCGAACTGATACACCTGGCAGGTTCTCCAGAAAGTGCATCGTCTGGCGGTAGGCTTCACTGTCCATAGGGGTGTTGGGGTGGAGGATAGCTAGCATGCGAACTCCTTTGTCATATGCGGGCTAGGAGCGTGCGCTCTCTGCCTTGTGTCGTGCCTGTATGAACTCCCGATGGTTAAGATGCAGCAGGTCTGCCATACGGCGAATAAGATGTTCTTCGTATTTATCGATACGGTCATCTGCCAGGGCAACATGCCAGATGCTTTCCAGCAGGGACTGTTTGCCTTCCTGATCCAGGTGCTCATTGATCTGCCCGGTAAATTCGTACAGAGAGGTGGCATCCTCCGCCTGCGCCAGAGCGTCAGCGAGAATAGCTTCAGCCTCTTCCCGTGTTACCTGATGGGCTTTGATTGCACAGTCCACGATAACCTGCAGCTCTCGCTCGTCCTCGTCGTGGTCAACTCTTGAAAGCTGAACCATTAACGCTGTTGCGGCGATCGCAAGTTGGTGAGCATCGGGTTTATGATGCGCCGTTTCCGGTGCGCTAAACAGTTTTTTCAGGCTTTCAATCATAGTCTGTCACAATCATTTGGATGTAGTGAATGTGTATTGAGAGTGCGTTGAAAGCACGGTGACCCTCAGGTTGCCTTGTCAGCCAGTTGCCGGACCTGATTTTCCAGTTCAATCTGGTCTGCAGTGAAGCGGCGAATGCCGTCTGCCAGCTTTTCCGTGGCCATGGCATCTTCGTTGGACTCCCAGCGAAAGCGCTTCTCATCCAGAATTCCGAACCCATCCGATGAGCTGGCTCCGGCCGGCGAGAGCTTTTGTTCCAGAGTGCCATTATCGTCTTTCAGTTCCTGCAATAATGCAGGGCTGATAGTGAGCCGGTCGCAGCCGGCCAGCATTTCGATTTCCCCTGTATTGCGGAAGCTGGCACCCATTACAACCGTACTGAAACCATTAGCCTTGTAGTAGTTGTATATCCGGGCTACCGAGAGTACGCCGGGGTCCTCATCGGCCGGGAAATGATCCCGTCCGCTACTGGCAAGGTGCCAGTCCAGTATGCGACCTACGAAAGGTGAAATCAGGAAGGCGCCAGCCTGGGCGCAGGCAGCAGCCTGTACAAATGAGAACAGAAGCGTGAGATTGCAGCGGATGCCTTCCTGCTCAAGTATCTCTGCGGCACGGATGCCTTCCCAGGTTGAAGCAATTTTTATCAGAACCCGGTGGGTATCCACACCCTGCTGGTCATAGAGTTCCACAATGCGGCGAGCGCGCTTGAGTGTGGCTTCGGTATCAAATGACAGCCGCGCATCAACCTCTGTCGAAACCACACCGGGTATCAGGCCAAGTATCTCTTTGCCCGCCAGCACTGCCAGCATATCGGTTGCCAGGGTTAACTGTTCGGCATCAGAGCCGCCTTGCTTGCGCGCAATCGAGACAGCTTTATCCAGCATAGGGCGGTAGGCATCGGATGCGGCAGCTTTCAGCAAGAGCGAGGGGTTTGTTGTTGCATCTTGCGGGCGCCACTGAGCAATCGCGTCAATATCGCCAGTATCCGCCACTACAGTGGTCATGGTTTTCAATTGGTCGAGCTTGTTGGCCATTCGTAATGTCGTCCGGGTTGATATTTTTATCAGCACATCCAGATCCAGGATGCGGGTTGTACTTCTACAATAACGGGCTACAAAGACAGGAACAAGACAGCAATAAGTAAGGTTCTGGCAATGGTGTGTTAAGGCCCGGGTCAGGCGTTAGCGGTTGCATCCGTTCCCACAGAGTGTTCAGTCTCATGGACCTTTTCCAGTGCCGTCTGAATAACTTCCAGGCCGGCACCGGATTTGTGAGCGTTTTCACTGATATAGCGACGGAACTGGCGGCCACCGGGGACGCCGTGGAAAAGCCCCAGTACATGCCTGGATATATTGTTGAGGAACACGCCGCGTTCAAGCTCACTCTGTATAAACGGATACATGGCCTGGAGTGCCTCGTGGCGGGAAGCAACAGGAGCTCTGGTACCAAAGAACTCTGGATCAACTCCAGCCAGAAGCCAGGGATTGTGATAGGCCTCGCGGCCCAGCATTACGCCATCTGTGTGTTCAAGGTGCTCATGGCACTCAGTGAAGGTTTTGATGCCACCGTTGATAATAATTTCAAGATGGGGGTATTTCTGTTTCAGCCGGTACACCCAATCGTATTTTAACGGAGGTACATCCCGGTTTTCCTTAGGACTCAGGCCTTCAAGAATGGCGATACGTGCGTGCACAATAAACGTACGACAGCCTGCAGTACTGACTTTTTCAATGAACTCGCAAAGATCTTCCCAGGACTCCCTGCCATTGATGCCGATACGGTGCTTAACCGTGACCGGAAGGCTGGTGGCGTCAATCATTGCGCGCACCCCCTCTGCCACTTTATCTGGATACGCCATAAGACAAGCGCCAATCATATTGTTCTGAACCCGGTCGCTGGGGCAACCAACGTTAAGATTTACCTCACTGAAGCCAAACTGCTCAGCCAGTCTGGCGCAATGGGCCAGTTCACCTGAGTCACTGCCGCCAAGCTGGAGTGCCAGCGGGTATTCGGCAGGGTGGTGGTGCAAAAAACGCCCGGTATCGCCGTGGATCAGAGCACCTGTGGTGACCATTTCGGTATAGAGCAGGGTGTGCCGGCTAAGCAGGCGGGCGAGATAGCGGTATTGTGGTGTTGTCCAATCCATCATCGGCGCAACGCAGAAACGCCTGGATGGTTCAGCGCCGGATTCCCCGGGTGTTGCGGAGAGATTGCCCATGTATTCGGAAGATATGTCTTTGATCATTTGTTGCTCAGTCGTGCCTGTTTTCGGATCCCGGAACTAAAACAGTGCTACAGGTTGCAGCACCCAAATCTGGATCCGTATCTGGTTTCATCACACAGGAACGCCTGTGGCCTGAACAACGCTTTGTTTGAACGGATCGTTTGAGCAGCCAATTCTATCAGGAAAACGGATTCGCCGGACTTTTGGGTTCTTATCGTCCCTCATATGTTTTCAGCGATTGATTCAATATTGGTGATGATTGCAGGGGCATCCCTAAGTCGTGCCAGCCAGCTCAAAGGAATGCCGCGCTCACCTCCGACGCCGTAAAGTGCCGCCATGGCCGGCCCGATGACCCAGGCCCTTCCACAGGAATCGCCCCCGCATTGAATATTCGTGCGAACGGCTTCCGTGTAGCTGCTGGCATGGCTCAGAATATGAAAAATCACTGGCATAGCCTCACCCAGATTACAGGTGCGGCCGAAGGTGTCGCCTGCGCCGGGGGCATCCAGAACCGTGCCGGTGCGGGCTTCGGTGAGGTTATTCCGGGCCGGTGCTTCAGCTGTACCAGCGTCCAGAGCTGCTGGCATTGGGTTGCCCCGGTATAGTTGATCCAGAAGGCGCGCTGTGCACTTTGCCCAGGCCACGGCTTCGTCGTTGTGATTGGTTACCCGGACAGCTGCTTCTGTCACCTTCAGCAGGTTGTTACTGCCGTAATAGCTCGCCACCAGTGGCGGTAGTTTGGATATTGCCGGCAGTTGCATATCGTCGGCGCCACTTTCTGCCAGTTGGCTATGGTCGATATCTTTCTGTTTGATGGTGCCCAGGTTGTCCAGTGTGCCCCGGGTGGGTTTGTCGATATAGCCCTGCCAGCGGCCACCGGGCCCGAAAAACGCCTGAAAGCGCTGCTGGTAATCGCGGATATCCAGAGTGCCGTTATGAGCCAGCAGGCTGTCGGTGAGCACCCCTGTGGCTGCACCATAGTGGCTGATATCACCAGACTTTTTGCCTTCATGTGCGAAGTAGCCGAATCCGCCTTTGAAATAGTCGGCCTTAGGTGTCAGAAATTCCGGTGACGCGCCGCCAACTTCATGGATGCGCCGGCTGTCGTATAGCCAGTGCAAACCGAGACTGGCTGCATCTGCAACCCAGCCGCCGGCAAGGGCTGCGATCATCGTTGCTTTTCTTTCGCCGGACAGGGTGCAGGTCATTGGAAGCCCTCATTCGTTATAGTCGGTATTTACGATCAGGAAAGTTGCCCTTGCCGGTCACCTCCGGCTACTTGTAGCCTGCAGGATTCTGTCTGGTGATGCCAGCAGGGCATTTACTGGTGTTTCAACAGCGGGCTGGATTACTGGGCTGAGCCCCTCACATCCGCTGGGGTGTCAGCTGTTTTTGCAGGGTAACTCCCTGCTTCATTAGTACGATCGGCCTGTCCGTCCATGGCAAATGCGGTTGTGGTGGAGAACGCCAGTACAACAACGGCCAGAATCAGGGTGAACTTGTTCATGGTTATATTCCTTTTGTGGTTTTGATGGTTGGCCGCAGTTAAAGGTTTGCTGCTGCCGGTAACATGTAGACACAGGCAGTTGTGGATTTGTTACAAAGGATTTTCAGATCCAGTTCAGATTCTTTATAATGTCCGGTGTAATAAGTGGTGGAGTTGAGCAGTTTTCTGAAGGAACCATTTACTGGTTCCTATGTCAGTAGGTTATGAGCTACAGAGCGATTTGCCTTAAATGTGGTCTTGGCGCTATGTAACTTTTGTATTGTTGGTTGGGTCGTAAACCTCTTGGGTGGAGCTGGTCTCCACCTTTTTTTATTGTATCCGTACCAGATAATGCTGCCCTTATAGTGCACCGAGCTGGTGGAATCACGAATTCGCCACCCCGAACGGAATATGCACCATGGGAATATCTCCGGCTTCGGATTCCAGGTGCGACCTCTGGTCATCAAAAAACATGTGGGGTTTGAGCACGTTCAGAATGCGATCTTTCTTCATCCCACCCAGGAAGAAAACCTCATTGGCATCGACGCCCCAATGCTCCAGCGTTGTGATTACACGCTCATGGGAGGGGGCATTGCGGGCGGTTACAATGGCGATGCGTAATACCCGTCGATAATCGGGGTTTTGTGTTACGGCCTCGTCTTCCAGTTTTTGCAGGTGTGAAAGCTTGCGGAACAAATCTGCAAGTGGTCCGGGGCTGTGGGGAATTTGCGCACGGGAAGTCTCATGCTCCTGAAACTCCTCCAGCGAGCCGGTTTTGTACACTCGCTCAGAGGCGTCATCCGCAATTACTCCATCGAAGTCGAATGCAATACGCAGCTCCGGATCATCTTCGTCATCCACTACCTTGCTAGGCAGGACCGTACCTGCCGGGTGGCCGTAATCGATAGCCTGGGATACATCAGATGCATTGGCCGAAAGGAATAAGGATGCATTGAATGCGGGAATGTAGGCGTAGGGTGATTTGCCTTCCAGAAAAGCGGCTCGGGTAATGTCCAGGCCGTGGTGGTGAATAGAGTGGAAAACCCGCTTGCCGGTAATTACCGAGTTTCGTGATAGCAGGACCACTTCCACCGGGCATTGCTCGGGGAACTTCTGGTTCACACTCAGGAAGCGTTTTACGAACGGGAAAGCGACACCTTTATGCAGGGGTTCGTGCAGATGAGCTTCCTGATACTTCCGATAGGCTTTCTCACCCTGTTCCCGGAATACCTGGTCCGACCCGGAAAGATCAAACAAAGCGCTGGATGCAACCGCGATTACGAGCTTGTCTTCGATTGGGTAGGGCATCGGCAGGGTGTTCCTTTTTTTGGAGGGCATCGAACTTCGAAGCTTTAATTTTAAATCTACTGTGCAAGTGCATTTTGGTTTTATCAAGCAGGAGGCCCTTACGATTGACAATATCAACGTCGATGAAGCGGGGCGTATCAGATGTGAGATCTGAACGGTGATCCCCACGGGACAACCGAAAAAGCATGAATGGCCGAGTTCTCACCTGCGCCACTGGTAAGCGAGGCCACGAGGATTTTAGCCTGGTTCGAATGCGGCAGTTTGCATGGGTGGTGACGTACACAGCTACATTCTAGCAAAGCGAGTAGTGCTTCGATAACGATGGACATACGTAAACTATTGAAAAGTTTTGTACGACTTTGATAGAACTCTCCGGAAATCCTTGGAATCCTGTAATTAGAAGGCTAATGTTTCTCAAAAGATTATCAGAAAATAAATGGGTAATAGTGACAGTGGGTACGGGACCCTCATCGTAGAGTTTGGTCCAATCAAGTTGTTGTAAAAACTGTAGTAGGAAAAATGTCTGCGGACTAATTCTGTAATGGCTTCTGAAATTGCTGCCGGATTGGCAAACATTTCGGCAAGGTAAAGGTTTATGACCAAGTGCAGCTGGGCTGCTTAAAGGTCAGTCTGATCATACGTTAAATCTTGAGTATTATTAGGCAACCTGACGCCATTGCTTACGAACTCCACGATAATAAGTTGTTCAAGGGTTGACGGATGACGAGTACACAAGTTGATGCTGTAGTGGCGATGTTGGATGACGCTCTGCCAACTTCCAAGGATCTAGAGTCTGCACTTAAAACTGTGAAGGATCGACAAGAGGCTTTGATGCCCGGATTGTTGCCGCCGGAAATTTATAATCAAGCCTTCAAGATCATGGCCAAGCGTTTGGAAGATGTGGAGGTGATCAAAGTTAATTCCGTCATCCGGAAGCGAGACCCCTGGTATTGCGGATCAAAACCAAGTGACCTGCATTGGCCCGCCCTGAAAAAATATCTACTGAATGCAAAAAACTGGCACACGAGTGATGTTGAGAGTATAGACACAACCTCAACAGAGGTTATGTCTCTGCTAAATAATCCTAAGGAAGAAAAGTTTACATGCAAGGGCTTGGTTGTAGGTCACGTTCAGTCCGGCAAAACCGCAAACATGACAGCGGTCATGGCGAAAGCAATAGATGCTGGCTACAACACGATTATCGTTCTGGCAGGCCTGACCAATAAACTCCGCCAACAAACCCAGCTGCGGATAATGAGTGATCTCGTTGAGCGGCGCCGGGGGTATTGGCATGTGCGCACCGCGGTAGACGAAAATGGTGACTTCCAGAAGCCACCCAGCGGAGGCCTGTTATCGCATTCTGATGGTGTTCAGCTCGCCGTTGTAAAAAAGAACGTGTCTCCCCTGGAAAAGCTTTTTCGCGCTATTAAAGAGACTCCCCCTTTTGCACTAAACCGCTTGAAAGTTCTTATAATAGATGATGAGTGTGATCAGGCCAGTGTGAACTCTGCATCCGGTGAAACGGACATGACAGCTATCAACGAGCGAATCAGGGGGTTGTTAAAACTTTTCCCTTCGGTGACCTATGTTGGCTATACGGCAACGCCATTTGCGAATGTTTTTATCAACCCCTATAAGCCAGACGGCGTGACGCTGGACGACCTTTATCCGAGTGAGTTTATAACCTGTTTGCCAACTCCAGAGCGGTATTTCGGTGCCAATAAACTTTTCGGGCAACCTCCTGTGGAGTCAGACCGTGATGATAGCGACGATGGGCTGGATATGATTCGTCATATTGATGAAGATGAAATACCTCTGCTCCAGCCAGCAAAGGCGAAAGAGCGAGAGGTTTTTCAGCCAGCAATGGCTCCGTCACTTGAACAAGCTATTATGTATTTTCTTTGTTGCTGTGCAGCTCGCCGTGTTCGGGGGGATATGGATAAGCACATGTCTATGCTGGTCCACACCTCAGCATACGTAACAATGCATGACAAGCTGGCCTCACTTATCCGAGGGTGGCTCAATGTTAAAGATGCGGAGTTGCGCGTCGCAGGCAGTAATACTTCTAAGCGCCTTGAGACGGTCTGGAAGAAAGAGAATGGGCGGGTAGGAGCCGACGTTGCCAGTGAGGCTCCTATTGAGTTCTCAGATCTTATTCAAGAGATTCCCGCCGTATTGGATCGAATCGAAGTGCCTATTGAAAATGGTGCCAGTGATGACCGAATAGATTACACCGGCAACGCTAAAACATATATCGTGGTCGGCGGTTCCGTGCTTGCGAGAGGCCTTACAATAGAAGGCCTCATGGTTAGTTACTTTCTCCGATCTGCCAGTCAATACGACACCCTCCTCCAAATGGGGCGATGGTTTGGCTATCGACCTCGATATGAAGACTTGCCACGGATCTGGACTACGGAAGACTTAGCTCTTAGGTTTCGCGCATTGGCTGGGATCGAGGCTGAGGTTCGTGAAGAGATTGAAGAATACCGGATTCGGGATATAACCCCGAAGGAAATGGCGGTGCGCGTCCGTGCTATCCCGGGCATGGCAATTACGACAGCTTCGAAAATGAAAGCAGCCAATCGGTGTGCGATCAGCTATTGGGGCACTCATAGACAAACCTTCCGCTTCCATCATCGTGATGCAGCCTTGCTTGCCAGGAATTGGCAGGCAGGGGCTGACCTTGTTAGTCAAGCGGAGAATCTTGGGTTACGAAAAGTTGATTCCGAGGCGCCGCTATGGGCAGATGTGCCAAGAACGGCAATTAATCGATTCTTCTCTACATACGAGTCTCATCACGACCACAAAGACCTATCGTCAAAAGCATTAAATGATTTCATTTCGGGTGCGGGAGAGGTACTACAGAAATGGAACGTCGCGATTATAGGTTCAAAACGGACCAGAGCGTCGGACGATATGTTGGGTGTTATAGGGCAGGTACCTACTGTGAACCGTGCCAAACTCAATGCTGCCAGTGGCTCGGAAACCGCTGATATCAAAGCGTTGATGTCACGCTCTGACTTGGTTGTTGATAGTAATCTCAAGTTTGAAAAGAACATGAAATGGTCGGATTTAAAACTTGCTAGAGAAAGTTTGGTAGGCAATAAGCCACTCTTACTACTTTATATCATTGATAAAAACTCCAAGCCCCAGACGGAGGGCAGCAAAAACCGATCCAAACTCGAGGCAGTGAGCGACATCCTCGGGTACGGAGTCGTTTTCCCAGGCAGCAAAGAGTCATCAGGTAACTATTTCAGCGTTGATGTGGAGTATGTTTCTGGTGATGAGATAGACGAGATTGACGAAGAAGAGCGGGCTCAGACGGAGGCCGCAAATGTCTGAGATCGAGAAGTTCGCGAGTTATCAGTGGTCGTTGCTCAGGCAGGGTGAATGTGGCCCTGTAGGAGACGAACTCCCCACTCGGAAATCCCACGTTGAACTGCCGAGTGGTGCAATTCGATTCGCTCTAGGATGCTCAGGGGAAGCGCGATTGCTTCTGCCGTTGGGGCGGGTAGAGAAAGCTGGGAGGTTTCCGGTAAGTGCGGCACTTCAAATTAAGGAGACGATGTCCGATATCGAGGGAGTGAGCTCTAGGCTTCTCGATATTACATGTAGAATCAGAGAATTGGAGAGCGCTTTTGCTGAAGTTGTTGACGAAATTGTACTCCGGATAGAGGGTGGAGCGAGTGTTCCAGAGTCAGTTCGCAGTACGCTTCACGACTTTCGCGCACTTCTCTTGCAATCTCAAAGAAAGGACGTAAGAGCAGAGAAGGTTATTGGCCTCGTCGGCGAGTTGCTTGTGCTCAATGAATTGCTTGATCGCTCTCCTGATGCTTGGCAAGCATGGATGGGGCCTCAAGGCGGTCGACACGACTTCAGAGCTGGGAATATTGCATTAGAGGTCAAGAGTACTCGATCTCCTTCCAACAGTATCGTATCCGTGCAGTCTCTCGAACAGTTTTGTGAGCCGGTTGGTGGCAAGTTGTATCTCATCCGGTTGACTTTGGAAACGACGCCGGGAGGGATTTTGAACGTGGCGAATCTCTTCAGCCGGGCTGCACAAAGATGCTCTCGTCCAGATAAGTTGTTGGAGTTTTTCAAGGAACTGGAATGTCATGATCCCGAAGCGCCAGAATGGAATAGCTTGAGTTTCTCACTTGAAAACGAGGTTCTCTTCCGTATTGATGATGATTTTCCGAGGCTCACTTTGGAAAATTTTTGTGACAATCGGCTTCCTGCGGGAGTTCAGGGCATCAAATATGAAATTGATTTGAGCCAAGCGAATGCGTGTATTCTTCCCGAAACTCATAAAGGTGCTATCCAAGACGAGTTGATTAGATGTCTAACGCAAGAATGAAGCTGCATTCGGAGCAGTACGGAAAGTCCGGAAACATCGGTGAGAATTTCAGAAAGTTGCTCGGTTCTCCAACTCTGGACCCTCTTCAAACAGTGATCCGTGAGTCAGTTCAGAATGTTCTGGATGCGGCGAAACTCGGTAAGCCTCCAGAGGTTTTGATCAGGCTCAGGCGGCTTTCACGTGGGCAGATGGATACGATGGCCTCGGACGTTTTTGGTGATCTTCCGGAAGAAGGTAGTTCTCGCGAGCGAATTGCTGGGTTTCTCGATACAGATAGCCCTCTTGTACTGGAAATTTGCGATTTTGGAACGACTGGCCTTGGAGGGCCTACTCGTTCAGATCAGATCCCTGTCGGGACTACGCGAACAGATTTTATTGATTTTCTTAGGAATATCGGAAGTAGTCGGGATACAGATCACGGTGGTGGTACCTATGGGTTTGGGAAGGTATCCCTATATGCAATGAGTTCCTGCAATACCATCCTGGTAGACTCATATGTTCATGGAGATGAGGAAAAGTATCGTCGCTTTATGGGCTGCCACGTGGGTCGATCGTTTGACGTAGAGCGAGATAGTTACTTGCAAAGATATACCGGCCGCCATTGGTGGGGAGAGTTGTCCCCGGATGGGGACTTTGCGGAGCCTTTGACTAATGAAGATGCTGGCAACCTTGCGTTATCTTTGGGATTTTGTGAGAGAACCAAGAATAGAACAGGCACGTCAATTATGGTTCTCGGCTTGGACGTTCGTAATGATGAGGGCGCTGATGACCCACCAGAGTTGGTAGGTGCGAAAATTGTCGAGACATTGTTATGGAACTTCTGGCCTAGGATGATGGGTAGCACGCCAACATCTCGAAAGCTGACCTGTAACGTAGAGGTACACGGTGTATTTCTCGAGATACCAGCTCCTGAACGGTTTCCCCCTCTAGATCTTTTTTGCATGGCGATGGACAAGATCCGCTCCGGAGAAAATGCTGACGTTGCCATGATTTCGTCTCAGCGGCCTGTCCAAGATCTTGGTATGTTGGCAATTCAGAAGGGATTGAAAGCGAAAAGAACGCGGTTGGTGGAGGCTGAAAGTTTATTTCCTGAAAGTGCAAGTCATATAGCGGTAATGAGGCCTGTGGAGCTTGTTGTCAGGTATTTTCAGGGAGATTCCTTGCCCGATGAGCGCCTCGAGTGGGCAGGAGTCTTTGTTGTTAATGATGATAATGAGGTTGAGCAGGCATTTGCCGATGCAGAGCCTCCGGCCCATGACGACTGGATTCCTGAAAACCTGCCAAAAGGGCATGCAAAAACTTTCGTCAATGTGGCGCTGAGAGAAATAAAAAAAGCGGCGAGGGAGGTAGCAGCTGAAAGTATGGCACCGAACCCTCAGGGTGAATCAGGGCCATCGCTTGCCAAGGTTGCTGGGGACATAGGCGCAATTCTTGATAAAGGGGCTGGGGATGGCGCCGGCCGTAGACAAGCCGTTTCTGGTAAATCGAAAACCGCACCCAGAAGGGCAAGAGCAACACGACCTGTTTTCGGTAAATTGCTCGATGGGTATGGCTCTCACCTTGGCCCGGTGGCTGTTTTCCTCTCAGAGGTGGTTCAGGATGTAAATAAGTCTGGCGTCCGACTCAAAGGCGATGCGATGTTTGCAATCGATGGAAGCAGCATAGCTGCCGGTAAGAACATTACAGAGAAACCGAAGATTCTTGAGTTCCGCTTTGAAGGTGTATCAGGTGTTGTGAAAGTTGACGCGTTCGGGGTGGATATTAATGGTGAAGCCGGGTTTGTAGAGGTGCTGGTTGCCATGCCCAAGCAGGCGGCAGTTACGGTAAACCTTGAGATAGCTTGCAGGGGTGACGAGTGACTCGAACGGTTGCCTTTCCCTTTCTGACTCTTCCCGACAGTGAGATCAATGCTGAACCGTGGTCTATATGCGTTAACGGCGGTGAGTCGATACCTGCGGCAGAGTTTATTGCGGATTGGGATTATGCTACACAGATCGAATTAACCAGAAACGTAAATGTCAGCTTCGAAGGTGCGGCAGCATCTTTAGGCATTCCCCCTCGGGATCTTGAACTGGCATTGCTGGTTGAGGTCGGAACTGGGGCGGGCCGTTTTCCCCGAACGGTATTAATCTGTGAGCGGTTTCCGATTTCTGCATCATCTGGCAGCATTCAGGTCAAACTTGCGCCGGATAGTGCCAAGCTTTCTTCTTTTATTTTCCTGACAACAACCTTGGTTCTTACTGCTCCACCGGCTGCTTCTGGGAATTTGTCACCAAAACTTACGAATAGCAAACTCTGGTCCGAGCGTTTCATGACGAGGTTGGACGGAGATGAGCCGAGATTCCCTATAGAAATAGCAAGCTTCAGTAGTTTGTTTGGGAATCTTCCTGAATCGAGGGCTCCTTGGTACGTGAGCTGGAATCCCGGAGACTGGAATCGGGATTTTCATGGTGCTGTTAGATTGTATTTGAACAAGGAGTTTCCTGAATTTGTTGAACGGCTTCAGTCTGGTGACGCCTTCCTCTTGCAATCGATCAGTGTTGATATCGTAGGCCAAATTCTTGAAAAGTTGGTTATTGAGGAGGACGCGCAGGAAATTATCGCTAACGCTCCTGCAGGATCTCTCGGTGCTCAAGCTGGAAGTTGGATCAGGCTGGCCTGGCCTGGCGCACCTATCCACACGTTAAAGCAGAAGGCAGAGTCTCAACCTGGAAGGTTTCGGGCGTGTATCTGGGCTATTGCAGAGCAGCAGGATGAATTATGAGCATTGACTTATTTCCTAGACTGAGGAGGTCTGCTGTTGACCAGTTGTTGGATAAGATTAATCCAACTGCAAAGGGCTCAGCTTTCACGCTGGCTTCCAGTTTGCCTGATGGCGTTTACTATGCACCGACAGGTGGATCCAAGGTTTCGTATCCCCGTCTGGTAGAAATCCGGGCTGCAATTCTTGAAATAGCTAAAAGCACTGGATATCCAAAGCTGGCTGATCGTGCGCGTGCAGCCGATTTCGATACAGAAGTTGCAATTTGGCTTAGCGAGATCGCTTATATGGATACAGGCGAGTTCCTGCGTGACGATGTCTGGGCGTGTATTGCAACGGCATTACTTCCAGATGTTGTGATCTGGAGGTTTTCTCTTGGGGCCCGGGATCGATTTCATGGCGGAATCAGAAATGCTTTTCAGCGACTTTGGTTGCGAAGCAGGATACTCGATAGGGGCAAGGAACACCCGCAGCGTTGGGAGTTGTTGCGAGAATTGAGTGAAGACGCGCTCGTTCAGATTACTGAAAGGCCGAGTATTGCTGGGAATAAGGCACTCTCGATTGCTCTTGCTGAAGGCTGGCTATTTGCGTCTCGAAAGTATGGTGCTTCGAAAATGGAGGACCTTATGAGGAGGGTCACCCTCCAAACCCGACTACAGAATGAAATTCAGCACCTGCCATCTATGCCTTCGGGGGAGCTTGAGGAATTGATTAATAATCTTTTTGACGATGCTGCAGAAGCTTTTGGGCTTTCTCTGGCCTGAACACATAGATCATGTGGTCAGGCTTACAGGATGGTCTTTCACGATTTAAGCAAACCGAATACGACTGCTGCGATCCGGATAGCGAGTAGTGGCGGTACCGCATTGCCCACCTGCACGTATTGTTCCGTGCGATTTCCCTCAAAAAAATAATTGTCGGGAAACGTCTGAATTCTTGCTGCTTCACGCACAGTCAAACTTCTGCACTGTGTTGGGTCGTAATGAATGAAGTAATGACCATCCTTCGAAATATGGCTGGTAACGGTACTTGCGACGCGATTTTCAGCCTGTACTTTGAAGCGGTCTGTGAAGTTGCCGCTCTTCCAGTTCTTGTGTGCTGGAGCTAAACTTTCAGGGTAATTCACCGAGCGTGGTGACACTCCATCTTTTACCGCAGCGTAGCAGCTTGCGAATAAGTATCGGTGGAGGTCTTCAGCCATGTGGTTTCTGGCTTGATGGTTTACAAAGCCGATCAGTTTGTCGTCTTTGTACCATTTGGCGAGTTCGGTTGGCAGGCTGTTTTTCTGCCTTCCTTTATTAAGGACGAATCTACCTCCTTGCCCGGGGTCTGATGTGGCTGACTCATAGGCGGCTTTGGCTTTATCTTGTGCACTTTCAGAAAACGCCAGTGCAGGGTGGACCTTAAGAAATCCGTCGCTCAGGTTTTCTTTCCATGCTGCGAAATCATTGGGGTTGCGTCTCGATAAGCCACTACGGAGTTTAGGCAGATCAGCCAGAATTTTCCCTGGGGTGACTTGAACGTCAGTCCTCCAGCCTGCTAGCAGCTCCCCTTCAAGGTCTTTGGGCAATAAATCTTTTCGTACACCCAGCAGGATCACGCGATGTCGAGCTTGGGGTATACCAAACTCTTCAGCTCGTATGACGAAGTCCTTGTTACGATAGTGTCCGTAAAGGTTGCGATCTTCGAGAGGGTGTGCGAACGGAAGAAGTTCATACTCGACTTCGTTTCGGCCGCTGTTCAGGGTTCGTGCAGGACAGGTCAGGTCTTCGCGAATTTTTTCGAAGATCGATTCACCATTCACCTTGGCGGTCAGGATCCCTTTTACGTTCTCCATGACAAAAATATCAGGCTGCACTAGATCAAGTACTTTTAAATACTCCTGATAAAGGAAATGCCGATCATCTTTTTCGGCCGTATAGTCTTTGATTCCTTTGTTCCGGGCACGGCCCACCAGAGAGTATGCTTGGCAGGGTGGTCCGCCTATAACAACCTTGTGCCCTTCGTGACCATCTAGAGCTTGCTCGATTGCGGCAAAGATCTGGTCGTGGTCCTCGCTACCCAGAGCTTGGGGCCCCTCAAGGGTCTCTTGTTTCGCAGCTTGCCATTGCTCTGAGAACTTCTCAGAAAAAAAAGCTTCAGCACTAATTTTATCGCCGGTTTTCAGATAATCATAATACTCCGGAGGTGTCGTGAGACCCCGAAACTGTCTGAAAAAGGCTCTAAGCGTGAGTGTCTTGTGGGCGCTTGCTTCTTTTTCGATTGAAGCCACAATCTTGAATGGATGAGAGTTCCTTTCGTTTTTGAACCGAGAAAACCCCTCGCCAAGGCCACCAGGACCAGCAAAAAGGTCTATTACTTTGATAGTGTCAGTCATCAGTGGTTCGCCAATATCAGGATGGAAGCTAGGATACCAGGTAACTCATTTTTTTCCAGGGGGTATTTAGCAAATGGTAGATGTTGTTGGCCCAGAAACCCGATCAAGAATGATGTCCGGAATCCGAGGCAAGAATACAAAGCCGGAGCTGATGATCAGGCGAGGACTCCATGCATGCGGGATCAGGTTCAGGCTGCACCGCAAGGATCTGCCCGGGTCGCCTGATATTGTGTTGCCACGGTATCGGGCTGTCGTGCTGATCAATGGTTGCTTCTGGCATGGCCATGATTGCCGATTATTCAAATGGCCGAAAACCCGACCGGAGTTCTGGCAGAATAAAATTATCGGAAACATCCGTAGAGATGAAAGGAAGTTGACCGCCTTGAAGAAACTGGGGTGGCGTGTTTGTATTCTTTGGGAATGTGAGGTAAAGACAGCTGGTGAGGAACGCCGCCAGGCAGTTGTGGCGCAAATTGTTGACTGGCTCCGGAGTGATTCCCCGGAAATTGATATTCCGCATTCGCGAACTCAATGCTCTCCATGCAATGAGCAATAGCCCCTAATACAAATGAGAATTCATCGGAAGACGCCATGACAGTCGCGCCCTACAACAAAAACGCCAAAAAGTTCTTCAACCAATACCAATCCCTGACGTTCGAACAGGTTCACAGCGATTGGCTCCCCTGGTTGGACAAAACTGGTGGACTTGCACTGGATGTGGGCGCGGGCAATGGGAGTGATGCTCTGGCACTGGCGGAGCGCGGGTGGAATCTGGTGGCGGTGGAGCCAGCTTCTGAACTGCGTCGCAAGCGCCACGGGCAGATAAGCTTAAACGCCTGGATGTCTGGTGGGAAACGGCAGTGTATCGGTAGACTCTGGTATTACAATACCGAACGATTCAATATGGGGCCTAAGGATAGGCAAGACACGGCCCATTAGCTCAGGAGGTTTTCACATGGCTACGCTTAACAAACTGCGCCGCGATCACGGCAATATGGCTCGGTTGCTGCACGTGCTCTCGCTCCGGCATACGACGCTGGAGGAGGGCGAGCGCCCGGACTTTCGTCAGATACGCGAGATTGTGGATTATATTCTTGATTATATGGATGGCTTTTTGAAGCCTCTGGAGCGTCTGTATAGTGAAAATCTGCTGTCCGGGAAACCCGATGGTGAGGCGTTGAGCCGTCGAATGACTGAAGACTATCGGGCCTTGCATACGCGTTTGAAACTGCTTTCCGAGACGCTCGATATGATCCTGATGGATGCTGTGGTGCCTATGGAACGGTTTATTGACGATTTCAAAGCCTATCTGGATGCTCACCAAGCGTACCTGAAGGCAGAACGGGAGAAATTGTTTCCGTTCCTTCGTTTATACCTGACCGATGCAGAACAGCAGGAGTTATTGGAAATGCTGCCGGATAGTGCGCAGTCCAATCTGTCGAGGCTTCGTGAGGATTATCCTGAGCTTTATGCTGAGTTCAAGGAAGCACCGTCGCCGTTTTCCTGATTGGCTTGTCCAGCCCGGCTTAATCGTCTGTCGACAGGTGGCTCCGAATTAAATCGGCCAGCTGTTTCACAGGCTCCGAAGGCTTGCCGGCTGGACGGTGCAGGGCAATCTCCACATACTGACCTGCTGGCATGCGGTTGCGTTCATCCAGCACTCACAACTGGAGTGTGAGCATGTTTCGGGTGATGACAGCCACCGCGAGCCCCGCGGCGACTACGGGCATCAGGCCGGTCCATGTTTCCTGACGGCACCTGTTTTTACCAACTCGACGCTTGATCTGCAGGTAACCTGTAACTGCACTGCCGGAAACCTGGCGGCGGCGCTGATACTTGATGCCATCGGTGGTTATCTTTCCGGTGTTGCGGTTCCGGATCGGTTGTTACAACCAAGACGCGGAACAGCGACGCCCTGAAATGTTGATCTGGAAGTAATAAGCTGCAACCCGGTGACCTATTAAAACACCAACACTGAAAAACCTCTTGAGGCGGCCGGCTGATGAAGCCGGCCAGAACTTCGTGGCTGTGTGTGTATCGCTCACATTCTGCTTCGTCGTTTACTCGATGTTGCTTGTAGCTGTTCCTGTGCGTGGTCTTGAGCTCGGGGCAACGCCCCTTGTGCTGGGGGTTGTTCTCAGTTCGCAGTATCTGCTCCCTTTTCTGTTGGCCATTCCTCTTGGTGGGGTGGTTACGCGCCATGGAGGCCGGAAAACACTTGTGGCTGGCGCTCTTGTAATGACCGCTGGCCTGATGCTGATGCAGGTTTTGCCCGGCTATTACGGCCTTATCTGCGGGCAGCTATTAATCGGGCTTGCGCATCTTCAGATGGTGTTATCGGCGCAGACGATTATTTCCTCCCTGGCAACCGGCTCCAGGCTGGAAGGCTATTTTGGCTGGTATTCAACCTGGCTGTCTGGTGGCCAGGTAATTGGGCCCCTGTTAGCCGGGGGCTGGATTCATTGGGCTGGGGGTGTTGGTAATCTGTTTCTCGTTATGGCCGGTATTGCTTTGCTTGGCGGGCTATCAGGCCTGGCGTTGACCGGAGATGCGACCCTGGGTATGCGTGTTTCCGGCAAACAGACCGGTTTCCGTGCCCAGGCTTCGCTGATGCGTCGGAATACGGGTGTCCAGGTGTCTGTTGCGATTACCGTTGCGGGCATGTTTGCTATGGGCGTATACGGCAGCTATCTGCCCGTATATCTCGATAGCCTGGAAATGAGCGCGGTGATGATCGGGGTACTGGTGAGCCTGAGGTCTGGTGTTTCCATGGTGATACGCCCGTTCATTCCCCGAATTATTGGTGCGGTGGGTGGGCGTGAACGGTCAACAATGCTGGCTCTTTGCAGCGTGTCTGTGGGCCTGGGCTGTCTGGGATTCGCGGGTAATGCGCCGGCGATTGCATTGTTATCAATTCTTGTGGGGCTGGGGGGTGGTCTCACTCAACCCCTGTCGATGGTGGTTCTGGCGGAGAGTGTAGGTCGGGAGCAAAGGTCCGGCGCTCTGGGTATGCGCCTGATGGCTAATCGCGCAGTTCACTTTCTGGCCCCGTTGCTGTTTGGTGGGGTTCTTGGTCTGAGTGGTTTTGGCCTGTCGTTCGGCCTTTCAGGTATGCTTGTAGCACTGATTGCCGTTGTGCTGTTCCGGCTGCAGGGCCGGCACCGGGTTTCCGAATCCGGCACCCCGGGGTGACCGGATGATCATTCGGCTGCCCCTAAAGGGATGGCCTGAGTATTTTTGATCTCTCTTAGCGCGAAGTTGGAGTTAACCTGTGCGATGCCCTGTAGCGTGAATATTTTTTCGTTCAGGAAACGGTCATAGCTTTTCATGTCTGGCACGATCACCCGCAATACAAAATCTGCATTGCCGGTTACCGCGAAACACTGAAGCACCTCCGGGTAGCTACTCACCTGCTGTTCGATTTCCGCGGTGCTGTCTATGCTGTGCCGTAACAGAGACAGGTTTACCAATACACACAGGCCCTGGCCGACGCGCTCAGGGGCGAGTTGCGCGCTATAACCCGTTATTACGCCGGCATCCTCAAGGGTTCTTACACGACGCCAACAGGCCGCAGGCGATAATCCGATCCTTTCTGCCAGTTGCTGATTACTGATCCTTCCATCCTTTTGCAAAACCGCAAGAATACGCTGATCAAGTTTGTCCAGTTCTACCTGTTTCATTTGGTAACACCTGTTTTTTATAAAATAGTCTTCGAAAATAGTTATAAATATAAAAGGATCTTTCGAATATTGGGTCAGCCGAGGCCCAATACGCAAGCACCTTTTGCGCTCTTCCCTCTAGAATTCTGGTTATAAAACTGACAAGACAAGGGAGGGCGCCATGTCCACCGGCATTTCTCAATCTGATAGCTCTCAACTTGATAACTACAAACTTGAAGATCGCTACCTGCGTGACTCAGGGCGGGTATTCCTTACCGGAACCCAGGCGCTGGTTCGCATACCTTTGATGCAGGCCGCACTTGACCGGAAGCAGGGGTTTAATACCGCCGGCATGGTGAGTGGCTACCGGGGGTCACCTCTGGGTGCCTATGATCAGGCCCTATGGCAGGCCAAAGAGCTTCTTGATGAAAGTCGTATTGATTTCGTGCCCGCAATTAATGAGGATCTTGCAGCGACTATCATGCTGGGAACCCAGCAGGTGGAGACCGATGATGATCGTCAGGTAGATGGCGTATTCGGGATCTGGTATGGCAAGGGGCCGGGTGTTGACAGGGCTGGAGATGCGCTGAAGCACGGCACCACCTACGGCAGCTCTCCCCACGGCGGCGTGCTGGTGGTTGCAGGTGACGACCACGGCTGTGTGTCGTCCTCCATGCCGCATCAGTCTGATGTGGCATTCATGAGTTTCTTCATGCCCACGATCAATCCGGCAAATATTGCGGAGTATCTGGAGTTCGGGCTTTGGGGTATTGCCTTGTCTCGTTACAGCGGCTGCTGGGTGGGCTTCAAGGCAGTGTCGGAAACCGTAGAAAGTGCTGCGTCAGTTGAGCTTCCGCCTTTGCCGGAGTTTGTAACACCGGATGATTTCACGCCACCGGAAACCGGCCTTCATTATCGCTGGCCAGACTTGCCTGGCCCTCAGCTGGAAACCCGTATTGAGCACAAGCTGGCGGCTGTACAGGCATTTGCCCGCGCAAACCCTATTGATCGCTGCCTGTTCAATAATGCCAAGGCGCGGTTCGGTATTGTCACTACCGGTAAGGGCCATCTGGACCTTCTCGAAGCGCTTGACCTGTTGGGAATTGATGAAGCTCGGGCCAGTGAGATGGGGCTGGATATCTACAAAGTAGGCCTGGTGTGGCCGATTGAGCGTCGGGGCATTCTGGGTTTTGTGCACAACAAGGAAGAAGTGCTGGTTATAGAAGAAAAGCGGGGCATTATCGAGAGCCAGATCAAGGAGGCCATGTCCGAACCGGATCACCCCGGCGAGGTTCTGATTACCGGTAAACAGGATGAGCTGGGCCGGCCCCTGATTCCCTACGTTGGTGAGCTTAGCCCGAAGCTGGTTGCAGGCTTTCTGGCAGCTCGCCTTGGTCGTTTCTTCGGCGAGGATTTCAGCGGGCGTCTGGCGGCTATCAACAACATGAGTGATGCGCAGGACCCTGGTGGCGTCAGACGTCTGCCATATTTCTGTTCGGGTTGTCCCCATAATACTTCCACCAAAGTGCCGGAGGGCAGCAAGGCTCTCGCGGGTATCGGTTGCCACTTTATGGCGTCCTGGATGGGCCGTAACACGGAATCCCTGATCCAGATGGGTGGTGAAGGAGTCAACTGGATTGGCAAGAGCCGTTACACCGGCAACCCTCATGTGTTCCAGAACCTGGGTGAGGGCACCTGGTTCCACTCTGGCTCCATGGCCATTCGTCAGGCGGTTGCGGCGGGTATCAACATTACTTACAAGATCCTGTTCAATGATGCAGTCGCCATGACCGGCGGCCAGCCCGTGGATGGACAGATTACCGTGCCGATGATTGCGCAGCAGGTCGCAGCCGAGGGCGTGCGCCGGGTTGTGGTGCTCAGTGATGAGCCGGAAAAATATGACGGACACAAGGAAATGTTCCCGGATGACGTAAGTTTCCACGACCGCACTGAGCTGGACAAGGTACAAAGAGAGCTCCGCGATATTCCCGGTTGCACGGTGCTGATTTACGACCAGACATGTGCCGCCGAGAAGCGCCGCAGGCGCAAGCGTAATTTGTACCCGGACCCCGCCAGACGAGCGTTTATCAATCATCACGTATGTGAAGGTTGTGGTGACTGTTCAGTTCAGTCGAACTGTCTTTCTGTGGTACCGCGCCAGACGGAACTGGGTCGCAAACGCAGGATTGACCAGTCTTCCTGCAACAAGGATTTTTCATGTGTTAACGGTTTTTGCCCGAGTTTTGTGACCATCGAGGGTGGTAGGTTGCGAAAGTCCCGTGGTATGGATACCGGTTCTGTGCTGACGGGCAAACTTGCGGATATCCCTGAGCCAGTTCTGCCAAACCTCACTGGCTCATACGATGTGCTGGTGGGTGGCGTTGGCGGCACAGGCGTAGTCACTGTGGGGCAGCTCATTACCATGGCCGCGCACCTTGAGTCCAAAGGGACATCTGTCCTGGATTTCACCGGTTTCGCCCAGAAGGGCGGTACAGTGCTCAGTTATGTTCGCATGGCGTCGTCTCCGGCCAGGCTGCATCAGGTCCGCATCAGTAACGGTCAGGCCGATGCTGTGATTGCCTGTGATCTGGTGGTCGCTTCCTCCCAGAAAGCGCTGGGCGTTCTGCGTCCCCGGCACACCCGTGTAGTGGCCAACGAAGCCGAACTACCCACCGCAGACTATGTGCTGTTCCGGGATGCGGATATGCAGGCAGACAAGCGCCTGGGCCTGATCCGTAACGCGGTTGGTGATGACAATTTCGCGCGGCTGGATGCCAATGGCATCGCCGAGAAACTGCTGGGCGACACTGTGTTTTCCAACGTGATGATGCTGGGCTTTGCCTGGCAGCGAGGGTTGTTGCCACTGTCACACGCAGCTCTGATGAAAGCCATTGAGCTGAATGGCGTAGCAATTGAACGTAACAAGGAAGCCTTTGGCTGGGGTCGTGTTGCTGCTGTAGATGTAGAGGTTGTCACTGGTCTGCTGAGCGCAGGAGAGGGCGGAGTAGAAGACGTGAAACAGGAGGAGCCAGGCCTGGACGAATTGATCGCTGTTCGTCACAAGCACCTGGTGAACTATCAGAACCGTCGCTGGGCGGATCGCTATACTTCACTGGTATCCCAGGTACGCGAGGCTGAGGAAGCACTGGGTGAGACCAGTCAATTACTGACGCTTGCCGTGGCCCGGCAGTTATACCGGTTTATGGCGTTCAAGGATGAATATGAAGTGGCCCGGCTGTTCGCAGAAACCGACTTCATGAAGGAGGTAAACAACACCTTTGAGGGGGACTTCAAGGTCCATTTTCATCTGGCACCACCCATCATGAATCGGGGCCTGGATGCCCAGGGCCGTCCGCGCAAGCGTCAGTTTGGCCCCTGGATGTTCCGGGCGTTCAGGCTGCTGGCAAAGTTCCGCATGTTGCGTGGAACCCCCATTGATCCTTTCAGCTACTCCGCCGACAGGAAGATGGACCGGGCTCTGCTGAAAAACTATGAGCAGCTGGTTGAGCGAATCGTCAGGGAGCTGAATGTCAGCAACTACGATACCTTCCTTCAGTTGGCGGAGCTGGCCAGCGAAGTGCGGGGCTATGGTCCTGTGCGTGAGCAGGCCGCAGAAGCGGTTCAGGAAAGGAGCATTCAGCTGGTCAAAGCGCTGGATACAGGTCGCCCCACGCTGATTCGCACAAGCCAGGCAGATAACAAAGAAGCAGGCCATGTTTGAGGTTATCAAACATGGCTTCGGGACCCGGCACCTGCGGCTGGCGCAGATGATGACAGGCTCAGGTAGCTGGTTACGTATTCAGGCTGTTGAGCGAATTCGTCGTGTTGGTGAAATGCGCCAGATTTGCAGCGCCATTGCCAGGCTCAGGCGGTGATTGGGGTCATCAAGACCGGAGCCCAGTAAAGCCTCTATCCGTTGGAGACGAGATGTCATGGTGTTTCGGTGCACTCCTAACCGTGCGGCAGCTAATACCAGGTTCCCGTTAACCTGAAACCAGGCTTCCAGCGTTGGAATCAATACCGGTTCAGGTCCTTTGTCAGCTTTCAGGACAGCCCCCAGATTTTCCATCACGAAGCGATCCAGAATACTTCGATCACGAATACCTGCCAGTAGTGCTAATACCCCCATTTCATCAAAGCTGCACAACCCTAGCCGGTCAGGAAAGGCTTGTGCGGCCACCAATGCCTGACGTGCCTGATACAACCCAAGAGACCAGTCAGAAACATTCTTGCCAGGGCTTCCCAGCCCAAGACATAAACGTAGCGGGGCCAGTGTCTGATTGTGTTTTGCCAGCCACTGAGCCAGGTATTCTCTGCGTAACTCCGGGTTTGCATGGATTTCCGGCAACAGGACAATCCATTGGTCACCTTGTTGTAACACTGGTAATACCGGATCCAGCCTTGCTTGCCAGGCAGCCAGTGCTCTCGTTACCTGGGCCTGGCTGGCCTGTAACTGTCGTTCAGCGGCTGCGCTTCCATAGCGGTCAATAAGAGCATCGCTACCATCCAGGCGAGCCACTAATATCTGACGTGGGGACTCTATAGGTATTCCCAGTCGCTGTGCTCTCAGGCACAAGGTATCCATTGTTACAGGGTCACCTTCAAGCAACTGTTCAAGGACCTGCAACCGAGACCGCCCACGCATTTGCGCTTCTACAAGAGCGACACCAACCGCCTGTGTCACAACCACCATTTTCAGTTGGTAAGGTTGTTCAATGAGAGGTAGACCTAGCTGATCGGCGCGCTGAATGACGCTTTCCGGGATAGCCTTGATGTATTCCTGCCCTGTCAGAATCACTAGGCCAGCGATATGACGTTGATGCCCTTGTTCCACCAGTGTGAGTAAATTAGGCTCATCACGTACATGATTTATCCCGGTAACAAAAACCAGCTCACCTCCCATCACCCATTCAGCAATTGATTCATTCTCTGCTACATAGGGCCAGCGCACCTCAGAGTGAACGCCTGCAAGCCCGGCCCTGAGCGCCAGGGAATCCAGTTTGGGCAAATCAAATACATCAGCAATGGTCAAAGCCATGAAGTCAGTTCCTAGTGGCGGTCCTGGCGCAAGTAGGTTACGCCTAATGCTGCGGGCTCATCGCGAAAGCGTGAGCGCGTTGCCAGAACCAACACCAGTATGGTCAGAAGGTAGGGGAGCATTCCCATCAGATAAACAGGTACCTGAAGTCCTTGCGCCTGGAGCCTGGGCAGAAGCATGTCTACGGCGCCAAACAGCAGTGCACCAACCAATGCACGGCCAGGTCGCCAACGAGCGAAAACGACCAGAGCCAGGGCTATCCATCCTCTTCCTGCCACCATGTTGTCAACCCAGATATGGGCACTGGCAACTGATAGATACGCTCCGCCCAACCCACACAGGGCTCCACAGAGCATGCCTGCTGACATCTGCATGCCAGGGACAGAAATGCCCGCATTATCTGCAGCGGCAGGATCTTCCCCTACCGCCGTAAAGCGCAGACCAATACGGGTACGATGGAGTATCCATGCAATCACAATTACGAGCAGAATAGACACCCATGCAAGCAACGGTTGTTTGAAGAGTAGCCCTCCCAGTAACGGGAGCTGCTGTAATCCAGGAAGGTCAGGAGCGTTCATGCCATTAAATGGCTGATGCACCCAATGACGCCCGATAAAACCTGAAAGTCCGAGACCAATTGCCATTACCGCCAAGCCACTGAGTATCTGGTCGGCTTTAAGAACTGCAACAGAAAATGCGAAGAGCAGTCCAAGGCAACAACCGGCAAGGACCCCGGCTCCTATTCCCAGCCAAGGCGATCCGGTCAGGAGTGTTACCACAGCCCCGGACATTGCTCCGACAGCCATATACCCCTCGGCGCCCAGGTTAACGACTCCCGAACGTTCAGATAAAATCAGCCCCAGACACGCCAGTAGAAGAGGTAGTGCTGATACCGGAATGCTGGCGAACCAAAACGAAATAAAGCTCATACACTTACCTCCTGACGCCGGTCGATACTGAATGCAGCAATAAACTGACACCACAACAAGGAGAGTAAAACGATGCCTTGCATAAGCAGCACAGTGGCTTCCGTTAAGCCATAAAACACCTTGAGGGAAGCTCCTGCGTTATATACACCTGCCAATACCACTGCTACCGGCAGAACCCAGAAAGGTCTGAGCCGGGCGATAAAAGCAATCACGATTCCAGAAAAAGTCATGTTCCAACCCAGATGCTGAGTCAGACGATATTCGGTACCCGCAACCAAGAGGCCTCCGGCTAATCCAGCCATAGCGCCTGAAAGCAGGACCATCACTACCAGTGTCGTTCCAACCGCAATGCCGCTGGCCTCGGCAACCTGTCTGTTTGACCCGAGGATGCGAGACTGGAATCCAAAACGACTGCGTTCCATAATCCACATGATCAGAAACACCATTCCAATGGAGGCAAACAGTCCTGTATGTAAATTGCCAAAACCCAGTTTGAGCAAGCGCTCTGGTTCGGAGATAGCAGGTGATATGGGAAAGCTCTGTGCTGGATCTCGCCAGGCGCCAAACAGCAAATGCAGCATTAGCTGAAAGGCGACGTTGCTCAGCAGCAAAGTAACAACCAGTTCACTGGCATGAAAACGCTCTTTCAGCCACAAAGGGACTGCAATCCATAATGCGCCCCCCGCCATTGCGGCCACTAGCATCAGTGCCCAGCGGTAGCTATCGCTGCCAACTCCATAGATCGACACGGCCATTGCAGCAATTGCACCCAGCCAGAGCTGCCCTTCGATGCCTATGTTCCAGAACCTCACTCTGAGCGCCAATGCTGCAGACAACCCTGCAAGGATAAGTGGTATCGACAAGGTCAAGGTCTGAGCCAGCCCGTCGGCTTGAAAGAAAACCTGCCAAACCAGGTCATCAAACAGCATGTCAGCGGGCACACCCGCTTGAATGAGTAATGCTACGCAAAGCAATAAACCCAACAACAGGCCGCCGGAAAAAGTCAGAGAACTTCTGAGGAAAGATGTATTTACCCTGCGCTGGAGAGCGAACTGGAAGGCCATTCAGTGACCTCCTATCATCAGAGCACCGATTTCACTTGCACTGGCTGTGCCTGGTAGTTCTCCAGTGATGCAACCGGTGTTCATCACCAGAATACGGTCAGACAAGGTCATGATTTCCTCCAGGTCCTCACTGATAAGCAATACCGCACCCCCTCGGGAAGTTAATTCACGCAGTGCGGTATGTACGGTCCCACAAGATTTCACATCAAGCCCACGGGTTGGTGAGTGTGTAATGGCAACAACACAATCGTTGTCCAGCTCTCTGGCCAGAACCAGTTTTTGCGCATTCCCGCCGGAGAGAAGCCTGGTCAGGCCCTGAGGGCTGGCACCGGCAATCCGGTGTTCAGTAATTGTGTTTTGAGCATCATGGAGCAGGCCTTTGCGTGAAATCCAAAACCGCCCTTTGTTCCCTGAAGCTACCTTCGTCAAAGCCAGGTTATCGCTGACAGGCAGGTCCAGAGCCAGAGCATTCGTGGCGCGATCAGCGGGTATATAACGTAAGCCATGGGAGCGCCGTTGTGATACAGAGCACTGGGAAATCTGAAATCCATCCAGCTGTATTGACCCGCTATCTATTGGCAAAAGCCCCATCAGTGCTTCACAAAGTTGTGGCTGGCCATGCCCTCCAACGCCGGCTACACCGACGATCTCTCCACGGCGTAGTCTGATACCGATATTGGAAATAGCGGTTGATCCATCATTGCGTGATGCGTTCAAGCCAGTGGCAACCAACAAATCAGGGCCATTGGCCTGCAGGTTGGACGGTTGTCGCTGAGATACCGCGACATCGCCCATCATCAGCTGAGCAATATCTGCCTGTGTGAGAGATTCCGTAGCCAGGTTGGATGCAACTGCGCGACCTTGTCGCAAGATAGTCACCCGATCGCTGTGAGCAACCACTTCCCTGAGCTTATGAGTAATTAAAATTACTCCTTTGCCTGCGTTGGCCATCCGCTGGATAGCGGCCAGCAGGCTTTCAGACTCAGTGTCGGTCAGTACGGCAGTAGGCTCATCCAGAATCAGAATTTGTGCACCCAGCGCAAGTACTTTGCAGATTTCTGCACGCTGACGTTCCGCAACAGAGAGATCCGCAACCCGTGCATAGGGATCAAGCGCTAAACCTAACTGCTCCGCCGTCTCCTGCAAGGCTTTTGCTGCTGCAGACAAACGCTGCAATTGAGGTGCACGATCGGCGGCGAGCACCAGGTTCTCTGCAACACTGAAGCGTTCCACTAAACGATAGTGCTGATGCACCATGCCAATTCCATGTGCCATAGCATCCGTTGGCTTGCGAATCGAGCAAGGCTGGCCGTCCAGAACAATTTCGCCATGATCTGGAACATACACGCCAGTGAGCAGGTTCATTAGTGTGGATTTACCCGCGCCGTTTTCTCCCAGCAGTGCATGCACTTCACCAGAGTGGAGCTCAAAGCCAGCATTTTCCAGCACAGTGCATTCACCAAAGCGTTTGCACAAACCCTGTAGATGCAACGTCTTGAAATTGGCTTTGCTCATCAGCGTGTTGACCCGGTAACACCCTTAACGAGGTAATCCATATCCCATATCTGTCCAGCATCAAGTTCAGCGCCTTCAGCCAGGATTTCGCTGCCATCCTGTTTCAGCAGTGGGCCGGTGAAGGGTGAGAAGTGTTCATTTATCATTAGGGCCTTCACCGCTTCAATTTCTGCACGCGTATCGGCAGGCACGTCGGCATGCAGTGGGGTTATGTCAACTACACCCTCAGCAAACCCGGGAAAAGCACCATAGGGGTTTGGCGTCCAGCTTCCTTCAATGATTTTCCGGATAGTGGGTACCAGATATTGATCCCAGTTGAATACAACTGATGTAAGGTGGCCATTCGGGGCTGCGTCACTCATGTCCAGCTGAAACCCAATGCTGTAGTTCCCATTGCGCTCTGCTGCGGAAAACGGCGCTGAAGACGAAAGGTTGTTTGCAATGACATCCGCGCCCATTTCAATCAGTGACTGCGCAGATTGCCCTTCCCGGACCGGATCCCACCATGAGTTGGTATAGATAGCATTAACGGTTGTTTCCGGATGGCTGGACTGAACTCCCAGTGCAAATCCATTAATATCCCAATTCACGACCGAAACCGGAAACCCTCCGAGCATTCCCAGTTTATTGGTTTCACTAACTGATGCGGCGGCCATACCTGCCAGATACCAAGCCTCGTATGTTCGCGCGTAGAAGCTCTCCAGGTTATCGGAGTTATAAATACCTGTTGCTGACAGGAAAGCGACATGTGGGTACTTTTCAGCCGCTTGTTTGACCCCTTCAGAGTATCCGTAGGTGGTGGCAATGATAATGTTGGCGCCGCGGCGAACGAAAAGGTCTACGGCGTTGACTAGTGCGGAAGCTTCTTCAGGAATGCTTTCAGCAACCATCACTTTTACATCCAGTTCATCTGCAACTTTTTGACGGGCATTATCGATAGCTTCATTCCATCCTCCGTCTTTAGCGGGAGAAGCATAGATAAATGCAATAACAGGGTCTCCATCCAGACTAAATGGTTCCGCCTGAGTGAAGCATGCGACGGAAAACAGTATCAGTGTGGCAACAATGCGTGGTACGGCGGAAACAGATAAGCGGTGCATAGGTTCACCTCATGCAATTTAAAGTGTTGTGGGTTGACGAAGCTGGTACGTTTGATCAAAACGGGATCTGATATAGTCACCCGCTATGATCGGCGGGTATTGAGAAGGCCAGTCCGGGTTCTGGCATGTTGGTAGAACTTTTATAAGGCTTTGTGAGTTAGGGCCGAAAAAGAATGGGATAGAGAATCTTTCACGACCCGATGCATTGATTACGCGATGCAGGGTTGATGCAAAATAATTGTTCGTCCAGCGTGCCATCAGATCGCCAACATTAACGATAAAAGCACCGGGAATTGGCGGTGCCTGTATCCAGTTGCCCTGACTATTCAGCACCTGCAATGCAGGTACTTCGTCCGTACGTAAAATAGTGAAGCATTCATAGTCAGAATGAGGACCGATGCCTATCTGTTGTTCATCTACTTTTCCCTCCTGGAAGGGATAAGAAAGTACACGCATATGCGCCATTGGCCTGGTAATGAAAGGTTGGAAATACTCCTCGTCCAATTCCAGCGCCAGTGCAAACGCCCGGAAGATCATCCCGCCTAACTCCAGCATGGCTTGATGGTATGCCTGAAGCGCTTCACGGAAACCCGGCAGGTCTTCCGGCCATTGATTTGGCCCATAGCCAAAAACACCTGCGCGCACATCTTCATCATCCGGTGGTATATCCAGGGCGATATCAAATCCTTCGTGAAGATCACCTTTGCCTTCGATATTGGTGTTTTCATGTAATAACGGGGTATAGCCGCGCATGTTTAATGAACGGTTAATGTCTAATGGGATCTTCTTGCTAAGCGGCTGGGCAAAAAACTGTTTGGCGGCCGAGAAGGTCTCATCGATAACAGATGGCGGAACCTGGTGGCCAGTGATATAAAAAAAACCAACTTGAGTACAAGCTATTCGAACGGCTTCGCCTACGCGCCTGCGAGCTTCAGGGTCGGAGCCATACAGGGCTGAAATATCAATCTGTGGAATTTCTGAAAAATCGAGATTTCTGGCTTCCAGACCTGACGCTGTTAATGCGCGAGGCCCCAGGCCAGTGATAACCGTATCCATGCAAGAATCTCCCGTTGAAAAACTGTGCACTGGGCACACACCAACTTCCTCTGATAGTTGTTAACGCAAGAGCTGTGCCATGGTGTCAAGCGTTGGTTTCTTTGAAAAACAGGTCTGATTGCGAGGCAAAAAATGTGCATGATGCATAGGTCGAGGCGTTGGGTAGTTGTGGGTGCCCCCACATAGAGCGTCTGGCGCCCTATGTGGGGGCGGAAACTGAGTAAAATTCTTGAGTAAGGCAAATCATTGCTGCGGCAGGCCTGAGTGATAAGACTCTGCCCCGGGCCGGCAGCGGGTATTGCTATCTTTTGGGGTATCCCCTGGATGGCCTGACCGATATATTGGGCGGCAGCAGTCTGGAGCGGCCTGGAGAAAGCAGTCATGCGCATTGCCTGGAAACCCTTGGGGTGGAGTGTCTTTGTTTTTGTAGCGGTGGCCGCAGTGGCCGGTGCGTTATTGCTTCGTCAATTCTGGAACGAAACGCTGCAGCACAACGGTATTGAAACGCTGGAGTGGCAGGGGCTGGAACTTTCGTTTGCCGGGATGTCTGTGAGCGAACTTACACTCACTCAGTCCATTCCTGCGAGGGATGCTGTATTGCACGGCAGGGACTTGATGCTTGGGTGGCGCGCGCCCGAGCCAGGGGAGGGTTGGCTGCCGCAGTTGACCCGGCTGGAAGCTGGGTACCTGGGGTTTGATCTGCATACCAAACTGCTGCCATCAGACCCGGAACCGGAGCAGGAGCAGGAACAACTGATTCAATGGCCGCCTGAATTACCGGCATGGCTGCCTTCAGAAATCGCCGTACATAAGTTTGCAGTGACTCTACCATGTGGAGCGGTCCGTTGTGCTCTGGGGGGAGACCTGTCGCTGAGCAGTTCCGGAACTGATTCTTCCTCTGGTCAGCCGGCAGGTGCGATGCTGCCTGTTGAAGCCAGGGTTCAGCTTGAGCGTGACGGAGATCAGGTTGATGTGCTGGCAACCCTTGAAGGCTCTTTAACCAGTAATTCGGAGGTTTCTGCAAGGCTGGAACTGAGCTATTCCGCCGCATGGCTCCAGAAAGTGCCAGAGTTGATGCGGCCGGACTCTTTGACGCTGTCTGTCAGGTCTGGCGATGCTTTAGCTCCTGCCTATCCGGTGCCGAGTCCGGCCCAGGCCAGCACCAAGCAGGCCCTGTTGCCGCTGAACCTGAATGTTACCAGTCGTGGCGGCGCAAATATTGCAATTGACTCACACCTTGCTGTGTCCACAAAAGCTCCCTGGGTTGTACAGCTAGGGCAAACGCAACTTACTGCAGCTTTGCCGGAACTTGAGTCAGCCGGTTGGCTGCTGACAAAACCCCGGGTGCAAATGGCGTTCACCGGGTGGCTGGATTCTTCTGCTGCGACATTGAAGTTTGGTAAGCCTTCGGTGCTTGAGGTTGACAAGGCCGAGCCTCTTTCTGGCGCGGCCGCAGCAGCGGATGAAATATCGCTCAAGAGCTTTAATGCTGACCTGACAGGCACAACGCTGGAGGCCGGTTACCGGATAGAGCAGGGCGCTCTGGACAGATTCAGCCTTGCAGGCGCGCTTGGCCTGTCTGCAAAGCAGATCAGCCACCCTCAGCTGCAACCGCAATCCTGGCAGTTCAATGGCAAAGTAAACAGCAACCTTGCTCGAACGGATATTGCCGGCTTGCTTAAGGCCGGAACCGGAGCAACGGTGAACCTCGATGTGAAGTTTCCATACACAGGGCCTCTGAATCTGGTTGGCAAAATGCGCGTGAGTGGTAAGCAGGAAGCCGAAGCCTTGTATCGGACCTTAGCAGCCTGGCCGCCACTGCTTACGGTATCGGGCGGAACGGTCAGTGCCAATGCGGTGTATGCGCAATCGCAAAATGCGGCAATGCAGCTAGAGGGAAAGTTATTGTTTTCCGACTGGAGCGGTACCTATGACCGGACCGCCTGGAGCCGAATGAATGGCGCAGCTGAATTCGGTTTTGATAATGACCGCATCAGAATAGCAATGCCGGAGCTGACCATAGAAGAGGTGAGTTCCGGCCTGCCGGTCGGGCCAGTGCTCCTTGCCGGGTATTACGACGCACCGCTGGCGCAGCTTTCCGCCGGGCAGTTAACACTTGAGCAGTTTAATACCGGTGCTCTGGGCGGAGTGGTACGTATCCAGCCTGGAAGCTGGGACCTGGCAAAGGCGCCGGTGACCATTCCTGTTGAGCTCGATCAGCTAAGTCTTGCACAACTCTTGCAGCTATACCCCACTGAAGGCCTTGCTGGCACAGGCATTCTGAGAGGAACTGTTCCCGTGTTATTTGATCCCTCTACCGGCGTTCGGGTGGAACAGGGCCGTATTGATGCACTCAAGCCGGGAGGACGGTTACAGCTGCCGGCTGACCGGCTGCGGGCCCTGGCCAGCCAGAGCGACACCATGAAGCTGGTTGCACAGGCACTGGAGGATTTTCGCTACTCGGTTCTGGAGAGCGGGATCAATTATGATGAGAGCGGAACCCTGATGCTGAACCTTCATCTCAAAGGCAGCAGCCTGGAGGTTGGTGAGGGGCAGCCTGTGGTTTTGAATATCAATCTGGAGGAGAACATTCCTGCGCTGCTTACCAGCCTGCAATTGAGTGGCAGAGTGAGTGATGCTGTTACTGAAAGAGTCAAAAAATTAGTGCAGGAGCGCGAACGGGATTAAGACGACCTGTTAGAGTAGACGGCAACCAAGGAGTACACCGATATGATGCAATATTGTTTGAGGTTTCCCCGGCGCATGCCCGCCCTGTTTGCGGGCCTGATTACGGGGGCGTTGCTGGCAGCCTGTACACCGACTGTTCAGGTTGCCGCGCCGAAAGAGCCGATTACTGTAAATCTGAATGTAAAAATTCAGCATGAGATCTATGTGAAGGTCGATAAAGATGTGGACGAACTGTTCAGCGAGAAAGGCCTGTTCTGATTTTTTTTTATTTTGTCTGCAGCGAATTATTAAGGAGTTAACAATGACATTATTTGCGCGATTCAGTGCCCTCGTTCTAGCGTTTTTCCTGGCTCTGCCTGCAATGGCCATGAGTCTGGATGAGGCGAAGAATGCCCTCGAATCAGCAAAAAGCGAGGGACTGGTTGGTGAGACGCCGGAAGGTTATCTGGCGGCTGTGAGCTCTGACCAGAAAGCCAAAGAGATTGCGAGTGCGATTAACGATGCCAGGCGAGAGGCTTACAAAAAAATCGCCGAGAAACATGATATTGCGGTAACCAAAGTAGAGACAGTGGCAGGGCAGAGGGCGGTCGAAAAAACGCCGAAGGGGCAATACATTCGGGTGAACGATCGTTGGATAAAAAAGTAGGAGTGAACGGAGCGGCGGGTGGATGGATTGATTTATACCCAAACGGTCTTAATGTTGGGCCGTTGCTTGCCGTTAACTGTTACACATAAGCTCTTGCGGAGGAAATCATTATGGTAGCGCCAATCATTGGTCGCGGGCCGGATACGACTGGCCGATTAACTACGGGGGCGACTGAAACCCGTTCCGCTGGACGGGTATCCACCGGGGCGCATGTCGACAAGCAGGCTTCTATTCGCACACCCGCGGACGCAATCAGCGTTATGCGCACTCGCATGGAACAGCGGCTGCAGGAAGCCATGGGAAATCAGAGCAAGCCTGTGTCGGGTGCGGATAAGTATGCGGAACAGTCTGAGCCATCCTCGGCCTCTGACGTTGCCAGTGTAATTCTCGGGTTCGTACAGAATCGCCTGCAGCAGGAAGCAGATGGCGGTGCCGACGCTGAGAAACTGGCGGACCTGATGTCACAGGCCCGGGCCGGAATCGAACAGGGTTACGCGGAGGCACGAGAGCAGATTGAGGCACTGGGCATGATGAACGAGACACTTTCCGGGGAGATTGATGAAGGTTTCAGTCTTATCCAGGAGGGGCTTCTGAATCTGGAAAAGCTGTTTTCAGGTATAGAGCCTGAAACGGATAGTCCAACCGAGACCGGCTAAATCACCGGAAGTGTGGTCCCGGGTGCACGGAGAACAGGCAACGACATGATTACGCCCGCCAATACATCGGATAACCGTAAACTTGCCAGATCCCGGCTACCCCGAATGATGTTCGACTATTTTGATGGTGGCGCCTTTTCCGAACAGACTCTCAGTGAAAATACTGAGGATTTCCGGAAGCTGCATTTTCGCCAGCGGGTTATGCGGGATGTTTCCACCGTTTCTGCCGCTGGAAGAATACTGGGGCAGGATGTTTCACTGCCTCTGGCTCTCGCCCCGGTTGGCCTTGCAGGTATGCTTGCAAGGCGGGGCGAGGTCCAGGCCGCGCGGGCAGCACAGAAAAGCGGTGTGCCCTTTTGTCTGAGTACAGTTTCCATCTGCTCTATCGAGGAGGTTTCCGGGGCAACCGGTTCGGCCAACTGGTTTCAGCTATACGTACTGAAAGACAGGGGGTATTCAGAAGCGCTGCTTAACCGGGCACACAAGGCAGGGTATTCGACGCTCGTCTTTACTGTGGATCTTCCAAAGCTTGGTATGCGCTACAGGGATGTACGTAATGGCATGAATGGAGGCCTCTCGCCCTGGGGGAAAATCCGGAAGCTCTCCGACCTGCTTGCCCATCCATTCTGGCTTTGGGATGTTGCTATCAAGGGCAAGCCCCTGACGTTTGGAAATCTTTCTGATGCGGTGCCTTCGGGGCGCAACCCTGAGGATTTCAAAGCCTGGGTTGATCAGCAGTTTGATGCCTCTGTTACCTGGAAAGATCTGGACTGGGTAAGACAGCATTGGCCCGGCAAGCTTGTGATCAAGGGTATTATGCACCCCGATGATGCCCGTTCGGCTATTGATGTCGGGGCTGATGGTATTGTTGTTTCCAATCATGGCGGGCGACAACTGGATGGCGCACCTTCAACTATCTCTGCGTTGCCGGCCATTGTGGACGCGGTTTCAGGGAAAACCGAAATTCTGTTTGATGGTGGCGTGCAGTCGGGGCAGGATGTTGTACGGGCGCTCTGTCTGGGTGCAGACGCCTGTCTGGCCGGGCGTGCATGGGCCTATGCGCTTGCCGCTGGTGGCGAGGCGGCCGTTGTCCGGATGCTGGAAAACTTTCGTTATGAGGTGGAATTGACGCTTGCACTACTGGGTAAAAATTCCATAGAGCAGCTAAGCCCCGATGATCTTGTCTGATCCCTGTTTGTGGTACCGAACCACAACAGGGGTCTGAAGAACTGACCACAGAGTTCTGGGTAACGGCGATTTACAACCGCTCCAGTGCCTGTTGCAGATCTGCTATCAGGTCTTTCACATCTTCCAGTCCGACAGATAGTCGCAGCATACTGTCTGTTATGCCCTGACGTTCCCTCTCCTGGCGGCTGATGCCGTGATGACTCGTAACACAGGGTTGTGAAACAAGGCTTTCTACGCCACCCAGACTGGTGGCCAGCAGGAAAACCCGCAGGCTGTCGGCAACTCTGGCCGTTTGCTCCTGGCTGCCTTTGAGTTCCAGTGTCATCACGCCGCCAAACCCGTCCATTTGTTGTGAGGCCAGGCGATGACCGGGGAAATCCGGTAACCCCGGATATAACACTCGCTTGATTGCCGGATGGCCCTCCATTGCGCGGGCGACGGCCATTGCATTGTCATTGTGCTGTCGGATCCTTACGGGCAGGGTCCTGAGGCTTCGGGAGAGAAGGGCGGCGGTTTCCGGTGCCAGAATCTGGCCCAGGTTTTTTCGCCACACGGCAATGGGTCTGGTTCGCTCTGCAGACGCCATTACAGCGCCAGCGGTAATGTCACTGTGGCCGCCAAGAAACTTGGTTGCGCTGTGAATACTCAGGTCCGCACCCAGTGACAGAGGTTGTTGATTTATCGGTGAGGCAAAGGTGTTGTCAACTGCAAGAAGGGCTTCCCTGGCATGAGCCAGTTGAGCCAGATCCCGGATATCCAGTATTTCCAGTGTCGGGTTGGCCGGGGTTTCACAGTATACCAGCATGCCTGGCCTGTTCAGAGCTCCGGCCAGTTGGTCATATTCATTCTTCAGTAAAAAGGTAACGGGAATTCCCAAGGGTTCCAGGTGTCGGGTGAGCAGCTCCTGGGTTCCGCCATAAAGGTCGCCGATACAGACGATACCTTCACGTCCGTGTGCAAATAAAGTTGAAGAAATAGCAGCCATGCCAGACGCAAATGCCAGAGCATCCTCTGCGCCTTCAAGACCTGCCAGCCCCTGCTCGAGTTCCCGGATAGTGGGGTTGCTGCCCCAGCGGGTGTAAAGGTTGCCAGATGTACGGCCTTCAATCACATTCTGCAAGGAAGCAGTGTCGGCGAAGCGGTAAGTAGTGGTGTTGTAAACCGGCGAATAGGGGCTGCCAAGGCTATCCTTGTGGCGGCGATTATGAATGATGCGGGTGGCTCTGCCATGTTCTGGTTTAGGCTCGGACTCGGGCTGCATAAGGCACCTCCCTGATGCTGACTATAAGGGGTGAATGGGGATATAGAGGCTTGGCCCGAGTTATTCTGGCAGGCATGTGCCTGCCTGGCCACAGGGTAAGATGATCAATGCCAAACGGCGTTGTGTCAGCCCATGTCCAGAGACGGTTTATTGGCCATCTGATATGCTTGGTTACAGCTACCCGCCTCATAGGCCGGGCTGGCTCTTCTTGAAAAATTACTGATGCTGGAGTTTTCGGTATGCCGGTTATGGTCCAGGCGCTGGTGCCTGTTTTTGCGCTTATTGTATTGGGACATTTGTTTCGGCGCTGGGGATTCCCTTCTATTGAGTTCTGGCCTCAGGCGGAGCGCTTCACATACTACGTGCTCTTCCCCGCAATGCTGGTTTACAAGCTCGGCCAGGCCCGGTTACCTGCCTCGGCCTATGGTGATATGGCATTGCTTATTGGTTCCATGCTGCTGGCGATGACACTGCTGCTGGTAGTCGTGCAGTTTTTCTGGCGTTGGGAGGGGCCTGTTTTCTCTTCGGTCTATCAGGGTGCTATCCGGTTCAATTCATATGTTGGTCTGGCTGCGGGCGGAATGCTGCTGGGTGATGAAGGTCTGTCGCTTACCGCAATCGCTGTTGCTGTAATGGTGCCGACGCTGAACCTGATGTGTATTCTAATGTTTTCTCTGGTTGTGACTCAGGGGCCGGTGAAAATCAAGCCGGTGTTGCGTGCCATAGTCTCGAACCCTCTGATTGTTGGATCGGTGCTCGGGGTAGTCTGGAGTTTTTTCGAGATTGGTTTTCATCCACTTCTCGCAGGCACGCTCGAGCCTTTGAGTAACCTGGCGCTGCCGATGGGGTTGATGACGGTTGGCGCAGGGCTTCAGCTTAAAGCCCTGCGGGGGGGATCTGTGCCTTTCATTGTGTCATCGGTATTGAAGCTGTTGCTGTTTCCGTTAATGACAGCCGGCCTTGCCATTGTGCTGGGGTTTGATGGAGTGCTGGTCCAGGTGGCGGTACTTATGGCCACCCTTCCAACGGCGACATCGGCTTATATACTGGCAAGGCAGTTAGGTGGCGATGCGCCGCTGATGGCAGGCATAATCAGTGCTCAGACTCTTCTCGCCATGGTGTCTATACCATTAATGCTCAGCATTCTCTGGTAAGCACCGGAGAACAGCGTCGGCTATGCTTTGCTGAAATGCCTCGTAGCCTTTTGCGGTTGCATCGATGTCTGTGGCTAGTGGGTCCCAGGTGCTGAATGTTACGTCCAATCCCTCGGTAATTGAGTGCCACCACTGACGATTGAACTGCGGCTCCGTCAGCAGGCATGGGTGGTTTGCATTACGTAACTGGTTCTGGACTTCGGCAATATGTTGTGCCCCCGGCGCCAGGTCCGGATTAAGTGTCAGTACACCCTCAACATTCAGGTTGTAGTGTTCGCCAAATTGGTTGAAGGCACTGTGATAGGCAAACAGGCTGATACCTTTCAAGGGTTCAAGCTGCTTGCGGATCTGAGCTTCTTTCTGGGCAATGGATTCCCGGAACTTTTCAAGATTCCGATCCAGGGCTTCATGATCTGCACCATCCAGTTTCACCAGGGCATCCCGAATACTCTCTGCCATGCTAACCGCCACCTGGGGATCTACCCAGATGTGCGGATCTGTTCCATCACCATGGTCATGACTATGCCCGTGATCACTATGACCTTGGTCATCATGGTCTTCGTGATCTTCGTGACCATCGTGGTCGTCGTGGTCAGCATGATGATCATCATGCTCTTGTTCATCAACATCGCCATCGGTGGTCATAAGCGAGACTGAGCGCTCACCAAATTCACTACCGGTTAACAGACGGGTCAGGAACGTTTCCATTTCCGGGCCAATCCAGAAAATGATATCGGCACCTTCCAGGGCCCGTCGTTTTGACGGTGTCATTGAGTAATTATGAGGGCTGGCTCCTGGAGGGACCAGGGTGCTTGTTCGCATGTTTTCTGTTGCAACAGCGCGCACCAAGAGTTCCAGGGGTTTGATGGATGCCAGTATTTGCGTATCTGCAAGAGTATTGCTGCCGTACAGGAGCGTGCTGGCGCTAAGAGCAATAGCTGTGGCGGTCTTGATTGTGCGCATGGTAATCGGTGTCCTGATAATTTAATAGAATGTTATAATGTAACATAGTGTTTTGGCGGATCGCAAAATATGCTGTGCTTTAGGGGTATCGGCGTAACGTTACCCATGGCAGTCATGGGAAATGTTGCCCGGACCGGTATAATAGCGGGCTTATCAAAAGGCCACCGACTTTCAGGAAGGTTTCATGACTGTACGTACCCGAATTGCTCCATCACCCACCGGTGATCCACACGTTGGTACCGCCTATGTGGCACTGTTCAACCTGTGTTTTGCCCGGCAACACGGGGGACAGTTTATTCTGCGTATTGAAGATACCGACCAGGTACGCAGTACTGCGGAATCCGAGCAGGATATTCTCAAGGCGTTGCGCTGGTTAGGTCTTAACTGGGATGAAGGTCCTGACGTGGGTGGCCCCCACGGCCCCTATCGCCAGTCTGAACGTAAACACTCATATGGCCAGTACGCTGAAGATCTCGTTACTGCAGGCCATGCTTTTTATTGCTTCCGTACACCTGAAGAACTGGATGCCATTCGTGAAGAACGTAAGGCAAAAGGCCTGAATCCCGGTATCAAAGGGAATCTTGAGCTGTCTCAGGAAGAGGTAAAGCGCCGCCTGGATGCGGGCGAGTCCTACGTGATCCGAATGAAGGTGCCTGATGAAGGTGTCTGCGAAATTGAAGACATGCTTCGTGGCACGATAGAAATCGACTGGGCGCAGGTGGATTGCCAGATTCTGCTTAAATCAGATGGCATGCCCACTTACCACCTCGCCAACGTGGTTGACGACCACCTGATGGAAATCACCCACGTACTGCGTGGCGAAGAATGGATCAACTCTGCGCCCAAGCACAAGCTGTTGTACCAGTATTTCGGATGGGAAATGCCTGTGCTTTGTCATTTGCCGCTTCTGCGTAACCCTGACAAAAGCAAGCTGTCCAAGCGTAAGAATCCTACCAGTATTAATTTCTATGAGCGTATGGGCTTTTTACCGGAAGCCGTTACCAACTACCTTGGTCGCATGGGCTGGTCCATGCCGGATGAACGTGAAAAGTTCAGTCTGGATGAAATGATCGCAAACTTCGATATCCAGCGTGTCTCTCTTGGAGGCCCTGTTTTTGACGTTGAAAAGCTGCGCTGGCTTAACGGCCAGTGGCTGCGTGACGAACTTACAGAAGATCAGTTTGTCGAGCGCCTGCGTCAGTGGTGGTTTAACGAAGACGCGCTTAAAGCTCTGGTTCCGCATATCAAGGGCAGGGCGGAAGTGTTCTCTGATGTGGCGCCCATGGCTCAGTTCATGTTCTCGGGCATGCTGAACCTGAAACCAGAGGACTTTGTTCATAACAAGTTGGAAGAAGGTCAGATCAAGCGAGTGCTCCAGTTTACCTTGTGGAAGCTCGAGGCTCAGCGCCACTGGAGTAAAGACATGATCTTTGCCGATATCAAATTCCTGGCCAAGGCCATGGATCTGAAAATGGGTGACTTCATGTTCTCTGTTTTCGTGGCAATTGCAGGCTCCCCTAATTCCTGGTCTGTTATGGACTCCATGGAAGTGCTGGGCCCTGATATGACCCGTGCCCGTTTGCGACAGGCTCTTGAAGTGCTTGGTGGTTTCTCCAAGAAAGAAACCAAGAAAGTAGAAAAAGAATACGCTGCATTGAGTGCTTGATAACCAGTTTGGTGAATAAATGATCGGTCTGGACAGGGAAGTTCAGAAAACTGGAAAAAAGTAGGGCTAAAGGTTGACGCCCATAGGGTGGATCCTTAATATACGCATCCGTTGAGGGGCCATAGCTCAGCTGGGAGAGCGCAACACTGGCAGTGTTGAGGTCGGCGGTTCGATCCCGCCTGGCTCCACCAATTTCTAGTCCCCTTCGTCTAGTGGCCTAGGACTCCGCCCTTTCACGGCGGCAACAGGGGTTCGAACCCCCTAGGGGACGCCAATACGGCTTGACGGTTTAGTCCACCGGATAGCCATCAAAAAAACCGCCTTCGGGCGGTTTTTTTGTGTGTGCAGGAAACATGAAGTATTAGCGCAGGGCTATGGCTCCCTTACCAACACCTTCGTAGGCTTTTACCTGGATAGTATCCGCTGGGAACTCCGCTTTAAGCTGGCCGGCAATGTGTGCTGCGATCAATTCGACAGTAGTGTCTGTGTTGAGCATGTAAACCCTGTTTTCAGGCAGGGTCAGGGCAAATTCCCCCTGATTGGCTTCATACTCGAAAGTTATATAGCGTGTGCCATCTTCTCCTGCATGCCTGCGAGTCACATCTTCCTCGCTGCCCACATAAATATCCTGCCAGAGCTTCGCCCAGGAATGCTCCAGGTCATAGTCCCGGTGGCCGTTGCGGTCAATGCGAATAGGAGAGCGGTGGCCGTGGGCTATGCGCTGGCAGTTTCCCAGGTGCTTTTTCAGGCCGTGTACATAGTGGTAATAGGCCCCTTCAATTACATCTTCCCGGAGGTTGATCTCTACAGTGGTTACGTTTGCCGGCAAAACCGCCATCAGTTCGCGTTCCAGCAGGGCTGCAACCGCTGATGGCACCACCCGCTCCGAAGAAAGCCACACTGTGGCTTCGTCCGGTGACCGGTGCACTATGTGGCTGCCATCGGTAAGTGCCCAGGTAAAAGTGTCTGGCGTATCCTGATTCCAGGAGAGGCCTTCGTAGCCACGGGGTATTACCAGTCGGTGATCCACACGCTCATCTATAATGCGCTTGATTGTGCGTTTTACGTTGCTGAAATCGAATACCATGCCCTGGTCGTCAAGCTCGCCTCCCAGTACAACGTCTGCAATCCAGCTTTCCCCGACCAGCCCGCGGGTGGGGTCAAGGTAGGCGAAATCAATAACGGTGAGGTTGTCTACAAACAGGTGGTTCATCAAGTGTCCGGACGGGTATGGTTGAATGATGTGAGGATTCTAGCAAAAATCCGTAATGAGTGACCTGCCGGATGAATGGTCTGAGTCTATTCATGTCATTGTTCCGGTCTTCATCTTTTTCTCAGGAGCGAAATCATAGCTGCCTCTGTTCATGATCGCGATCAGGATTTTCCGGCACTTGTTCTTGCAGCTGGTGCATCCAGCCGTTTCGGGCGTCCCAAAGCCATGTTGACTGTAAGTAATCAGGGTGGTGTGAGTCATTCTCTGTTGGACTGCGCCATTGGTCAGGGCCGGGTGCTCAGCAGGAACGTTCGAGTTGTGTGTGGTGCCTGGTACCCTCTGATTCGCTTTCGGTGTCGTGCCCAGCCGTGTCGGTGGGTGCGTGTCGCAGACTGGCAGGAGGGTATGGCAGCCTCGCTGGCGGCTGGCATCCGTAGCCTGGGGCCACACGCTAAAGGTGTGTTTGTGCTGCTGGGGGACCAGCCACTACTGGACCCACAGGCTCTTGAAATATTAGGCGAAACGGCGCGCAGTTTTCCCGGTCAGGCCGTTGCGGCGGACTACGGCCGTCACCCCGGTGTGCCTGCCTATCTGCCCCGGAAACTTTGGTCAGATGTGCTGGCACTGAAAGGTGACCGGGGTGCTGGTAGTGTGCTGGCTGAAGCTGATGCAACCCGGCTGTATATTCCGGGTGTCCATGATGATGTGGACACCCCGGAAGACTGGTGCAGGATCCGCAACGCGGTTACCCGAACAGGCCAGCGAGCCAGGCAGCCCCAAGGCTGAATATACCAAGCCCCAGGGCCAGCGCAACAGTGTAGATTCTGGATGTTGCAGAGCGTTGCTGAGCCACAAACATATCAATGGTGCGCTGGGCAATATCTTCAGCTGTTTCACGGGAAATCTCGTGGGCCTGCTGTATTGCTTCAGACTGAAGCGTTTGCCAGAACTCTGTGTCGATGGTCTGAACACTGGTTATGTGGTCCTTCAACTCCGCCATGTGGTTGCTGGTAAAGCCCGAGTTGCGTGACAGCTCCTTTTTAAACTCTGCGAGTTCACGCCCCAGATTGAGATTAACTTCGGCTGCCACTTCATCGCGCAGGTTTTGGGTGCGTTCTTCTATCATTCCGCTTATTGCGTTCAGCCGCTCTTCAATCACACTGTCCTGTTTGCTGCTTGATTCATCCAGCGCCCGTTTGAGGTGATCAAACTGTTCATCAAACAAGGAACTGAGCAGTTCGTGAAGGCGGTTGTTGACGTGCGTTTTAACGGCGGAATGTGAAATCTGCTCGATCAGATTACTGGTAAGTGGAGCGATGCTGGCCGGGATGTCACCGTTGTGGGGAGCTTCATCTTCGGGCGGCTCAGGTTCTGCATTGTCTGGCATATCCTCCAGACAGATGTCTGTAAGGGGTTCCCTGTCATCCTGAGGGGCCTCTGACAGTGTGGCTGCTATAACATCGCTTGCAAGTTGGTCCAGAACCAGGCCCAGGCGGTCAGGCGGAGTTGGTTTTGTCAGGATGTTATAAACACCGAAGTTTTTCGCCTCCTTTGTGAAGGATGAAGACTTCTGGGACGTGCACATAATGATTGGTATGTCGGCAGTATCGGGATTGCCTTTGATGGCCTTGGTGGCTTCGACCCCGTTCATCCCGGGCATCAGGTGGTCCATAAAGATGACATCAGGGTGTTCCCGGCTGCTGAGGAGTTCCAGAGCTTCTTCCGCAGAGCCGGCCATGCTTACCTGTATGCCGCGGTCTTCCAGTAACTTGCGCAGGGCGAATCTGGCTACTTTGGAGTCGTCTACCAGAAGAGCGTTCTTGATCTCCATCTCACTACCTCAGGCTGTTACTTGAATCGCGTTGTATTGTCGGGCCGGCATTGCCGGCCTTGGTGGGGTTGTTATATGTAAATTCGTCAGTGGTTTGATCTTACCCAGCGTGAGCCGGATTATATAACTGAAAAGTGTCTGGTCTTGGTGAGAATGTTGTCCAAATCACATTTTAGCCGGAAGTTGGTCATGGTTGAGCTGTTCCCATGCTTTCATGTAGACGTCGGCCTCGTATTCGTAAGGTGATTTGAAGGGCGTCAGAACAAAGTCAAAGATCAGAAAGAAAAAGCCAACCGACGCCCAGGCGATGGCAAAAGTGCTGAGCATTGTGGCTTGTACTTCAGGATTCGAGTTCACGAAGTCCTCGAGTAATGGAATCAGGTCAGAGGCAAGAACCACCGGGTTGAAGCTGGACAGCACCAGGGGAACCCAGAAGGCCATGAATACAGGGAAGAAACCAAACGACCAGAGCAGACGGCGAGCCAGATAAATGGCAACTTCGCGCCAGAAACGCTGTCTCACTTCCGGGGATTTCCGGATGCGCTCCAGGTACCGGCGGCGCTCTGCCCAATAGGCTGCGACTTCGGGAGCCTGCTCTGCGCTCGCTGGGCCTGAATTTGCTGGGCCTGAAGATGTGCTCATGGATCTGGGGTTACCTTATTGCCTGGGGACGAATACATGATAATTGATACTACGTGTTACCCTGTAATTCTCCAATTGTTTAACGACAGGATAGTTTGAATGGCGGCAGTTATCGACAACGCAACCCATCCGGCTTTTGAGAAGCTTCGCAGTCACCGGATCGATACGCTTAATCTGGACGTTGAGGAGTATCGTCACATAAAAACCGGTGCCCGCCACCTGCACCTCGCGGCAGATAACGAGGAAAACGTATTTTTTGTGGCGCTCAGAACATTTCCGATGGATTCGACTGGCGTTGCCCATATTCTTGAGCATACGGCACTTTGCGGCAGTGAACGCTACCCTGTTCGCGATCCGTTTTTCATGATGATTCGCCGGTCTCTGAATACCTTCATGAATGCTTTTACCAGCAGTGACTGGACGGCTTACCCCTTCGCAAGCATGAACCGCAAAGATTTCGATAACCTGTTGTCGGTTTATCTGGACTCGGTGTTTTTTTCCAAGCTCGACCCGCTGGATTTCGCCCAGGAAGGCCACCGGCTGGAATTTGAGAAGCCAGATGACCCGAGTACTGAGCTGGTATACCGGGGCGTCGTCTATAACGAAATGAAAGGTGCCATGAGTGCGCCTACTTCACAGCTCTGGCAGAACCTGAGCAGTCACTTGTTTCCGACCACCACTTATCACTACAACAGTGGCGGTGAGCCGGATCAGATCGTTGATCTGAGCTACGATGATCTTATCCGCTTTTACCGGCATCACTATCACCCCAGTAACGCGATATTCGCCACCTACGGCAACATTCCGGCTCACGAACACCATGAGCGTTTTGAAGAGCTTGCACTCAAGCGGTTCGACAGACTGGATATTGAGCTGCCAGTGCGCGATGAAAAACGTATGTATGCACCCGTTCGTGTTGAACAGGGCTATGGGGTAAATGAAGGCGAAGACACAGCCAGCAAGACCCATATTGTGATGGGGTGGCTGCTGGGTCACAGTTTTGATCTGCAGGAAAACCTGGAAGGGCAACTGTTGTCCTCCGTATTACTGGAAAACAGTGCGTCACCGTTAATGCGTGTGCTTGAAACAAGCGATATTGGTCAGGCTCCGTCTCCTATGTGCGGTTTGGAAGATTCCAACCGGGAAATGACCTTCGTCTGTGGTGTTGAGGGCAGTGAACCTGAGAAACAGCGGGATCTGGAAGCGCTGGTGGAAAGCACACTCCAGAAAGTAGCCGAAGAAGGTGTCAGCAAGGAACGCCTGGAAGCGATTCTTCATCAGCTTGAATTGCACCAGCGCGAAATCTCCGGCGACAGTTTCCCTTATGGCCTGCAACTGATCATGAGTGCGATTGCACCTATGGTTCATGGTGGTGATCCGGTTGAATTGCTTGATCTGGAGCCGGTTCTGGCAACACTTCGTGAGAAAATTCAGGATCCTCAGTACGTTCCGGATCTTATTCGTCGCAAGTTGCTGGATAACCCGCACAGGGTAACTCTCACTTTGCGTCCGGACGATAAGCTGGATGCGCGGCGCCAGCAGGCAATCCGTGAAGCCCTTGCAAAACGTAAGGCTGAGCTTTCCGGTGATGAAGTGGAACAGATCGTTAATCGCGCAAAAGCTCTGGAAGAGCGCCAGATGCGTAAGGATGATGACTCGATTCTGCCGAAAGTGGATCTGACCGATGTGCCGCTACAAATGCCGGAGCCGAACGCCAGCTTTGATGGAGATATATCGGCAACCATCTTCGCCCGGGGTACCAACGGCCTGGTTTATGAACAGGTTGTTCTCCCTCTGCCGGATCTGAAAGATGAAGAGCTGTTGCTGTTGCCATATTACGGTGCCTTGATTTCGGAAGTCGGTTGCGGAGAGCTGGATTACCTGCAGATGCAGGATCGGATCTCGGCGGAATCGGGCGGAATTGGCGCCTCATTCTCGGCTAAAGCCCGCATTGATGATGTTCAGGATCTGGCTGGTTATGTGGTTTTCAGTGGCAAGGCGCTTGCCCGCAATCGCACGGCACTGACCAGACTGCTTCGGGATGTATACACCAGCGCCAGGTTTGATGAAAAAGACCGTATTCGGGAAATTGTTGCCCAGATTCGCGCCCGCCGAGAACAGGCTGTAACAGGTAGTGGTCACGCACTCGCTATGGGTGCAGCAGCACAGGGTATGAGCCCGGGAGCCTGGCTGACGTTCCGCCTCGGAGGTCTGGCCGGAATTCGGGGTGCCAAAGAGCTGGATCAGTCACTGAAAGACCCTGCCGCGCTTGATGCTTTCTGCCAGAAACTTGCAAGCCTGCATGACAGGATTCGTAAGCAGGCGCGGGAATTCCTGATCATCGGTGAGGACGAACAGCTTCCGCCATTAATCGACGATCTCAAGTCCTGCTGGCAGGGTGACAAGGGTGTTGAGTCATCCCGATGGAAGCTGGATCCAGTGAGTTTTATTACACGCGAAGCATGGCTGACCTCCACTCAGGTTAACTTCTGTGCCCGTGCCTACAGCACAGTGCCGGTTGATCATCCGGATGCAGCTGCGCTTACTGTACTGGGTGGCTTTTTGCGCAATGGGTATCTGCACAGAGCCATCAGGGAGAAGGGTGGCGCCTATGGTGGCGGAGCAGCCCAGGACAGTGTGAATGGCAACTTCCGCTTTTTCTCATACCGGGATCCGCGGCTGGCTGAAACTCTTGATGATTTTGATAAAGCGCTGGTATGGCTTCAGGAAACCGATCATGAATATCAGGAGCTGGAAGAGTCTATTCTTGGGGTTATCGGTCAGTTGGACCGTCCGCGCTCTCCGGCGGGTGCAGCGCGTCATGCCTTTCACAACAAGCTGTTCGGACGCAGCCCTGAGCAGAGAGTGCGTTTCCGTGAACGGGTGTTATCTGTAACGCTTGATGATCTGAAGCGGGTTGCGACGACCTGGCTGATCCCTGAAAAGGCAAGCACAGCGGTAGTGACTGGCCCGGAAAATCGTGGGCTTGTTGAAGAGCTTGGCCTGAATATTCAGGAGCTGTAGAGTAAAAAAGGCAGGCCGGTACTGGTCTGCCTTTTTCTCATCGTCCGGCGCCCTGCAGGCGCGGTGTTAGCGGTTTCGCTTGAGGCCGGTGGACACCATGATGCGCGTTGCGATTTCTTCGACTGAATAAGCTGTTGTATTCAGAAAGGAGATGCGTTCCCTTCGGTACATAAGCTCAATCTCTTCGATTTCGTGCATACATTGTTGTATCGACGAATAACGGGAGTTTGGGCGACGCTCATTGCGGATAGTGGCCAGCCGCTCTGGCTCTATCGTCAGGCCAAAGATCTTTTCCTTGTGGGGACGAAGAGCTTTCGGAATCTGCTGATCCAGAAGGTCTTCTTCCGTAATCGGATAGTTAGCGGCTTTGACTCCATACTGGAGAGCCAGATACAGGCAGGTGGGTGTCTTACCGCTGCGGGAAGCGCCTACAAGAATGAGGTCGGCTTCATCATAGTGTCGTGTGCGTGCCCCATCATCGTTGTCCAGCGCAAAGTTCACAGCATGGATGCGGCGCTCATAAACGCCTTCGTTACTGATTGCATGGGATTTGCCCACGGAATAGGACGAAGATGACTGCAATTCCTGTTCGAGCGGGCTCAGGAACGTGCCGAAAATATCCACCATGAAGCCCTGGGCACCCGAAATAATTTCACGTATAGCGCCGTCCAGAATCGTGTCGAATACCAGAGGCCGGGTACCATCAGCTTCCGCCGCACTGTTAATGCGTTTGACCATATCCCAGGCTTTTTCTACGTCGTCAATGTAGGGTACGGTGACACGCTCGAATTCGATTTTTTCAAATTGGGCCAGAAGGCTGTGTCCAAGTGCCTCAGCTGTCAGGCCGGTGCCATCGGAGATAAAGAAGGCTGTACGTTTCATGGTGTTGATCCCGCTCCCTAGGTAAAATCCGAAGGTTACAGTATCATACACGCCAAGTTGGAGACTCTGCAGTGGTTGTTGTCCGCTTTTTTATGCTTGGTTTCGCGGGCCCCGTTTAATTCTTTGCTATATAGATTCAAGGGAGACACGCTTTGGAAGATTACATAATCTGGTTTGATCACCTGGGAATGTCCGATGTTGACCGGGTGGGTGGCAAAAATGCCTCCCTCGGTGAAATGATCAGTAATCTCGCCAACGCAGGTGTCACTGTGCCAGGTGGTTTTGCCACTACTGCATACGCCTATCGTGAGTTTCTGGCTAAAGACGGCCTGAAGGACAAGATTGATAACGCCCTCGACAGTCTTGATATTAACGATGTGAACGAACTTGCCCGTGTCGGAGCAAAGATACGCCAATGGATTATCGATACCCCATTTCCGGACGCTCTGGAAACTGCTCTTAAGGATGCATACAGCACAATACTCAACGGTAATGAGAAAATGGCTGTGGCAGTGCGTTCGTCGGCAACAGCTGAAGACTTGCCTGACGCTTCCTTTGCAGGCCAGCAGGAAACCTTTCTGAATGTAGTCGGGCTTGAGCAGGTACGGACGTCTGTAAAAGAGGTATTTGCTTCACTGTTCAATGATCGTGCGATTTCCTATCGCGTTCACCATGGTTTTGATCACAAGCTCGTGGCTTTGTCTGCCGGAATCCAGAAAATGGTCCGCAGTGAGACCGCCTCCAGTGGTGTAATGTTTACGCTGGATACGGAGTCTGGCTTCAGGGATGTGGTATTCATTACAGCCTCATACGGTCTTGGTGAAACGGTTGTTCAGGGTGCGGTAAACCCGGATGAGTTTTACGTTCACAAACCGACTCTCGAAGCTGCTCGCCCGGCTGTATTGCGTCGTAACCTGGGAAGCAAAGCCATCAAGATGGTTTACCACTCTGCGCCCGCCGAAGGTCAGTTCGTGGAAACAGTGAAGGTGGATCAGGAAGAGCGTAACCGTTTCTGTATTACTGATGCGGAAGTGGAAGAGCTGGCCAAGCAGGCCATGATTATCGAAAAGCACTATCAGCGTCCCATGGACATTGAATGGGCAAAAGACGGTGATGATGGCCGCATCTATATCGTTCAGGCCCGCCCGGAAACGGTCAAGAGCAGGGCTTCTGCCAATGTTATGGAGCGCTATCTGCTGAAAGAAACAGGGACCGTGCTGGTAGAAGGGCGCAGTATTGGCCACAAGATCGGCGCGGGTCCGGTCAAGATTATTACCAGTATCAAGGAGATGGATCGTGTTCAGGCCGGTGATGTGCTGGTTACTGATATGACAGATCCAGACTGGGAACCGGTCATGAAGCGGGCTGCAGCGATTATTACTGATCGTGGTGGGCGTACCTGCCATGCGGCTATTATTGCCCGGGAGCTGGGCATTCCTGCTGTGGTTGGTTGTGGCGATGCAACTGAACTTCTGAAAGATGGCCAGGAAGTAACAGTATCCTGTGCGGAAGGCGATACCGGATTGATTTATGAGGGCGCTCTGGATTTTGAGCTGCGTGAGAACACCGTAGACTCCATGCCCAGTATTCCCTTCAAAATCATGATGAACGTGGGTAACCCGGATCGGGCCTTTGATTTCCAGTCACTGCCCAACGAAGGTGTTGGCCTGGCGCGTCTTGAGTTCATCATCAACCGTATGATTGGTGTACACCCTAAAGCCCTTCTGAATTTTGACGGTCTTCCCAGGGATATCCAGCAGACGGTAGAGAAACGTATCTCCGGTTATAGCTCGCCGATTGATTTCTATGTGGACAAACTGGTTGAAGGTATTTCCACTCTCGCAGCCGCGTTTGCGCCCAAGAAGGTCATCGTTCGTCTGTCGGATTTCAAATCCAATGAGTACGCCAATCTGATAGGCGGTACTTTATACGAGCCTGACGAAGAAAACCCGATGCTGGGTTTCCGGGGTGCATCGCGTTATATCTCGGAAACTTTCCGTGACTGTTTCGAACTGGAGTGCCGCGCGCTCAAAAAAGTGCGTGATGTGATGGGTCTGACCAATGTTGAAGTTATGGTGCCGTTCGTACGTACTGTGGGTGAAGCGGAGCAGGTAGTAAAACTGCTGGCGGAGAACGGCCTGAAGCGTGGTGAGAACGGTCTGCGTTTAATCATGATGTGTGAACTGCCCGCGAATGCATTGCTTGCGGATCAGTTCCTTGAACACTTTGATGGTTTTTCCATTGGCTCAAACGATCTGACTCAGCTGACGCTGGGGTTGGATCGCGATTCAGGCATTATCGCCCACCTGTTCGACGAGCGGAATGACGCTGTTAAAATTCTTCTGTCCAGCGCCATTCAGGCCTGTAACAAGGCTGGTAAATACATTGGTATTTGCGGGCAGGGACCGTCTGACCATCCTGACCTTGCAAAATGGTTGATGGATCAGGGTATTGAGTCCGTCTCTCTTAATCCGGATTCGGTGCTGGATACCTGGTTCTTCCTGGCCGATGAAAAAATCGACTGAATTCATTTCTGCACGTAAGGAGATCGATAAGGTGGCAACGATTATTACCCCGGACCTGTGTGATGAGTTTCCGGAAGTCGAGGTGGCTGCACCCGGCTTTAATAATTATGGTGGAATAAAGGCATTTGGTGGCGAGATTGTCACTGTTAAGTGTTTTGAAGACAATTCTGTTGTTAAAGAGCAGGTAGGCCTGCCCGGTAAAGGCCGCGTTATGGTGGTTGATGGCGGAGGCTCTATGCGCCATGCACTATTGGGCGACATGCTTGCAGAAAAGGCCGCGGTCAACGGCTGGGCAGGTTTGATTATCTACGGCTGTGTGCGGGATGTTGATGAGATTGGCAAAACAGACCTGGGAGTTCAGGCGCTGGCAACCTATCCCCGGAAAAGTGAAAAGCGGGGCCTTGGTGACCTTGATGTACCGGTGACCTTCCACGGAGTGACCTTCCGTCCGGGCCACTACGTGTACGCTGACAACAACGGCATAATTGTGTCAGAGAAGCCCCTGGTCTAGATCTTGATTTAGTACCGGGGCAAAGAACTAGCGGGTGACTTCGCTGATGTTGGTTCCCAGCAGGAAGCCGTCACCCTCTGGTTCGCACCGGATTACCTCACAGATTGTCTCCAGCGGGGGAAATTGATCACTGCTCGGGTGCAGCACGGTGCTCAGCTCCTCACCAATCGCTACCGGGGTGCTTACAAACAGCTGCATTCCCGTTGCGCTGAGATCCCTGCAGGTGCCATTAAAGGTATGGCCGTTGCTGTCGGTGATTTCAATTTCTGACTCGACTTGCATGCGATGAAAATCGCGCTTTTCCGAATAATCCTTCATATCGTTTAAGCCCAGTTATCTGCTTTTCTTGTGGGTTTAAGCATCGGAATTACCAAGGCCAGAAGCACCCCGCCGAGAACAAGGCCGGCGCCTACCAGCATGAAATCCGACTCTTTGCTGGCTTCCAATCGCTCGTTTTCTGCAGTTAACACTTCCAGGTCGTTCCGCAGTTTCTGGTTTTCCTCCAGCAACTCACCATTCCGGCGTTGCAGGTTAATTGAATCCGAAGCAATATTCTTGATGCGCCGGAGTTCTTGCTCCAGCTTCTCTGAGCGGGCAGATAATGAGGATTCGGTGCTGCTCAGAGAATCTCTTTCGCTGGAGACTTCGGAGAGTTGTCCCTTCAGGGTAGCCAGTTCAGCCTGGGCCTGCTCCAGCTGTCGGCTGACGGTTTTCAGCCTGTCTGCGGCAATCGGGGTATTACTGAGATACTGGCTTGAAACCCAGCCATCGTTGCCTTTCGGGGTGCGTACGCGAGTATATCCGGAATCTGATACTTCAATAACTTCCAGTGGTGTACCGCTGGGAACTGCGTTTTCTATGATCCGGAACTGGGATCCGGCGCCAGACCGCACAGGCAGATAGAGTTGATCATCAACCCATGCGGTTTTCGCCTGAGCAACAGCAATGGAAGACAATATAAAAAGCGCACTGATGGCAAGGCGAAAAAGCGTCACTGGCAAGGTTCCCACAGTATTCGGATTGAAAAGCTGGTTGTTACTAAAGTCGCAATTTTGTCACAGATCTCAGGCCGTTCAAGCGAGCTGTCATTACAATAAGCTCATGGAGTGAGGCCAGGGGGTTCAGGGCAGCACGACTTTAAACGGTTTAACGGATACTTTCTGGTAAACGCCGGCATCCATGTAGGGGTCGCTGTCAGCCCAGGTCTGAGCTGCGGTCAGGGAGTCGAATTCCGCCACAATAAGGCTGCCTGTAAAGCCAGCGCTTCCTGGGTCCGAGGTATCGACGGCCGGATGAGGACCCGCCACCAGTAGCCGGCCTTCCGCTTTCAGTTGCTGTAACCGCTCGATATGCGCAGGTCTGGCCTGCTGGCGTAAGGGTAGGCTGTTATCGACATCTTCACAGATAATGGCGTAATACATGCGGGACTCCGGTTCTTGGGTGTATTTCGTTAAACAATGCATGGAGATGAATGGCTGTTACACTGAGAGCCCTGGCCAACGTAGTTTAGCTCAGGCCTCTGTTTCCACTCTTTTCATCCGGGAATTTTTGTGACTATACCGCAAGACCCAGTTTTGTGCATTGACCTGCATTGCCACAGTACAGCTTCAGATGGGGCGCTTACTCCCACAGAGCTGGTGAATCGCGCCGCAGGGCAAAAAGTTACGCATCTTGCGCTGACTGATCACGATACCGTCGGCGGTCTGGCCGAGGCTCAGAGTGCTGCGGCAGAAAACAGTATGGTGCTGATCCCGGGCGTCGAACTTTCCTGTTTGTGGCGTAGTCATACAATACACATTGTTGGACTGGACTTTGATCTGGATGATGCCGGATTTCGCGAAGCACTCGATCGGCAAAAGAGCAACCGTTGGGCCAGGGCGGGTATGATTGCTGAGCGCCTGGCCAGGCTGGCTATTCCAGACCTGCTGGAGCGCGCTACGGCTGAGGCCGGAGGGGATGTTCCGGGGCGTCCACATTTCGCACGAGTGATGGTTGAGGCGGGGGTCGTGAAGAACGCCGCTCAGGCCTTCAAGAGATACCTCGGCGCGGGAAAGGCGGGTGACGTCAAGGCATACTGGCCAGAGCTGCAGGAGGTTGTTCAGTGGGTCAATTCAGCGGGAGGAATTGCTGTGCTGGCGCACCCTCGCAAATACAAGCTGACGGCAACTAAGCTGCGAGAGCTGACCGCGGATTTCCGCCGTGCCGAAGGGCGGGCTATTGAGGTTTCAACATCCGGTCAGTCCAGTGGGGATCTGGGTTTTCTTACCGAGTTGTGTATGCGGGAGAAACTACTGGCGTCTCAGGGCAGTGATTTTCACTTTCCCGGTGCGCCCTGGTGTGAGCTGGGCCGGATTATGAAAATGCCAGACGGGCTGGAGCCAGTCTGGCATCATTTCAGGCAAGTGCCGGGTATTGATGCGCCGGGTTAATCCGGCGCGTGGAACAGAAGGTAAAGGTCGGTCAGCGAGTCAGGGATAGCGTCTGCCATCTGACGTGACAGCTTTTCGCTGTCACGAACATTCTGGAAGTCCTCGTCGTCAAACAGACCCGACAATGTGAGCATAGGCATTATCAGATCAGCGGTATCTTCTTCGCTCGCCGCGTCCAGCCACTCATTCTCATGCTCCATGAATGTGTCCACGAAACCGGCGCACCAGTTTTCCAGTGCGTTCATCGGGTCGCCGTCTTCCGGCTCGGGCAGTTCCAGAGTCTGGCCCATATCCAGAGCCTTGACCAGGTCCCCTGCGAGCTGGTTGACACACTGCCGGAATGTTTCCGGAATTCCGCCCCCGGGAGTCTCATCCGCTCCGGTAACCAGACGAAAGATTGTTTCCAGGCTCAGCTTTGTTGGCCCGACAACGCTGGCGCAAACTGCGCCGTGGAAACCGAAGAAGTCCAGGGCGTCGTCCCCCCAGGGTTCGGCAAACAGAATGTCCTCCAGCGCTTCAATGTCGGAATCGGACAGCATATTTTAGTTACCCCCGGATTTTTTGGCTTCTTCAGCCGCTGCCCGCTGACGTTTGCGAACCTCACGAGGATCGTTATATGCGCGCCCAGGTGTTACTGGAACGCCTGTTGGGGCCTCAGGTTTTTCTGCAATCTCAGGTGCCGGTGCAGGTGTGCCCGGTGCCGTTTCTGGCTTTTCTGAAGGCTTTCCTGGCGCCGTTTCCGGCTTTTGCACAGGCGTATTTTCTTCCTGTTTGTCTGTCGCGGTAGCCTTGCTCCTGCTTCTGGCGGGAGCGGATCTGGGCTTTCTGGCTGGAGCCGCTGAGTCCTGGTTTTCGGCTGTGGTGGACTCTGCATCCGCTGGGAGCTCTTTGGCTTTATCTGCTGCGGGCGCTTTAGCTGTATCAGCTGGGCGCGCTTCAGTTTTTGCGGTCGAAGGCTCCTTATCTTCCACAGCCGTTACGGGTTTGCTCGTCTCCGCTGTGGGCTTGCTTTCCATAGCGGTCTGATCAGCCGGCTTTGGGCTGGCCGCTGGTGCTGTTTCAGCGGAGGGCTGCGCCGTCGCTGCCGTCGCTGAGGCTTTGGGTCTGGTGACCGCGGCTTTCGGTTTCTCCGCCGCTGCTTCAGCTTTTACAGGAGCATCTGCCGGAGCAGTCTCTGCGGGTTTTTCAGCCTGCGAGACTGTAGCTGGTGCTTCCGGTGATGAAGCTGGAGTCTCTTTCGGCTTTTCTGCTGAAGTATCGAGGAGAGCCGTGTCAGTGGCAGCTTCTGCCTTTTGAGTGGGCCTGGTCTCTTCAGTTGCCTTCTGTTCCGGCTGCTTCTGCTCATTCTGCAGAGCTGCGGGAGCCTTGATAGTAGCTTGATCTTCACTCTTGCGGGTTTCGGCAGTTGCTTTTACTTTAGTTGCTTCAACATTACCGCTGTCAGGCTTTCCTTCCGGCTGGGTATCCTTCTGATGCTTCTCGTTACGGCTGCTCTTGCGGGCTACAGGGGTAGACGCAGGAGTATCGGAAGGCGAGCCATCACGGTTGCGTGGGCGGCGCGGCTTACGACGGCTGTCATCAGTACCGGATTTTTCGGCAGCAGGCGCCTTCGGTGAAGTATCCCGCTGATTCGAGTCTTTCTGATCGCTGGTGCTCTTGGCATCGCGCTGAGGTCTGTTGCGATTCTGGCCGCGGCTCTGACCGTCTTTGCGGTTTTCCCGGCGGGTATCATCACTGCGGCTGTCGGTGCTTTTGTTCCCGGAGCCTTTATTCTCAGCGCCCTTGTCTGCGGTCTGGCGATTCTGATTGGAGCGACTCTGGTCGTCGGTGCGGTTGCGGCCCCGGGCACGATTATCGTCACTACGGTTTGGCTGGTTGCTCCCCTGGCGACGTTCGTTTCCGGTACGACCATTATTGCCGGAGCTTTGTCCATCGCGGGCCACGCGGGTCTTGCGGCGATCCTGACGTGCCTGGTTGCGCTGGTCATCGCGGCTGGTGTCTGGCTTGGAGTTATCCCGGGTTTTGTTTGGCTGATCTTCTTCACCGCTGAAGATGCAGGCAATCTTACGGCCAATCCGGCGAAACAGGCCATCTTCCTGTTCTGTCGTAGATGTGCTCGTTTCTGCAACTTTCGCGACGGGAACTGAGGCGCTTGGTCGAATAGCTTTGACGGCAGCCTGTTCGCGAACCGGCTTTTCTGCTGCCGGTACTTCAAATACCTCTTCCTCACGCTCGCTGTATTCTTGCGCTACCTGATGGCTGGAGATGTGTTCAGGTGTGGCTTCGTCATCACGCATACGCAGGATTTCGAAGTGCGGGGTCTCCATATGGGGGACTGGCACAACAACAACGCTGACTTCCTGAAGTGCTTCAATGTCGGCAAGCTGTTTGCGCTTTTCGTTCAGCAGAAAAGTGGCTACTGATACAGGCACTATGGCCCGTACTTCGCCGGTTTTCTCCTTGGAGGATTCTTCGTAGATCAGGCGCATGATGCTCAGCGCCAGTGATTCGATTCCTCGGATAGTGCCCTGTCCTTCACAGCGAGGGCAGACTTCGCTGCGGGTTTCGCCCAGAGAAGGTCTGAGACGCTGACGGGACATTTCCAGCAGGCCGAAACGTGAGATCTTGCCAACCTGAACTCGCGCCCGGTCAATTTCAAGCGCTTCGCGCATTTTCTGCTCGACTTCGCGCTGGTGTCTGGCCGGAGTCATGTCAATAAAGTCGATGACAATCAGGCCGCCCATATCCCGCAGGCGCAGTTGACGTGCAATTTCTTCTGCCGCTTCCAGATTGGTCTGGAAGGCAGTTTCTTCAATGTCGTGGCCTTTGGTGGCACGGGATGAGTTGATGTCGATAGACACCAGTGCCTCAGTAGGATCGATAACGATTGAGCCGCCAGAGGGGAGTCTGACTTCGCGCTGAAAAGCAGTTTCGATCTGACCTTCTATCTGGTAACGGCTGAACAGAGGAATCTCGTCCTTGTACAGCTTGATCTTGTTTTCAAATGTAGGCATTACAGCGCGGACGAAATTCAGAACGTCCTCATAAACGCCTTCCGAGTCAATCAGTACCTCTCCGATATCCTGGCGCAGGTAGTCACGAACTGCACGGATGATAACGTTACTTTCCTGATGGATCAGGAAGGGAGCCTTACGTTCGCCAGCCGCCTGAGTGATTGCCTCCCAGAACTGTACCAGATAGTCGAGATCCCACTGCAGTTCTTCGGTAGTACGGCCAATGCCCGCAGTGCGCACGATAATACCCATGGATTTGGGCACTTGTACGCTGTTCATGGCTTCTTTCAGCTGGGCACGCTCTTCGCCTTCAATGCGGCGGGAAATGCCGCCTGCACGAGGGTTGTTGGGCATCAGAACCAGGTAGCGACCGGCAAGGGAGATAAATGTGGTAAGAGCGGCGCCTTTGTTGCCGCGCTCTTCCTTGTCGACCTGAACGATGACTTCCTGGCCTTCGGAAACCACTTCTTTGATGTTGACCTTGCCTTCAATCTGGCCTGGAGACTTTTTGAAATAGTCTCTGGAAATTTCCTTCAGTGGAAGAAAGCCATGACGATCAGCGCCAAAATCAACAAAGGCGGCTTCAAGGCTCGGTTCTACGCGGGTAATGCGTCCTTTGTAAATGTTGGCTTTTTTCTGCTCGCGGGAGCTGGATTCAATATCGAGGTCAAACAGGCGCTGGCCGTCAACCAGGGCGACGCGCAACTCTTCTGGGTGAGTTGCATTAATAAGCATTCTTTTCATGGAAAGAGGATTTTCCTGTCGTTTAATTTTGACGGAAAACCGAAGGGCGTCGCATCTGCGAAGCGGGATGTTGCGTGCCGCGGGCCCCGCTAAATCAGGGGCAGAGCGGCGGACAGACGAATCACACCCTGTCGGGGTATGACCCTGTTGATCTGAGACCACCGTCGACGGCCCACCCGCCTGCTGGCAGGGGCGTGTCGTGTAGGGTTCGTGTCTGTTGGCGCATATAATCCGTTTTCAGGTTCACACCAGTGCCTGGGTCTCACGTCGTATTCGTAAGCTGGACAGCCCGGCCTTGCGTGGCAGTGATTCTTCGCGATATCGCCCGGCGGTTTTCCGCACGGTTTCAGTTTTTCCGGTGCCAGTTGTCCGCTTTTTTAGCGGGTCTTCCCTGGCATTTCGGAAGCATTTCTTGCGCCGTGCCCGATAGTGATTGGGCGTTCGGCGTTCAAACTCTTGGATAGTGTCGGTATACTTCTGCCGCTCCGGCTTCTGACTCGAATTGGTCAGGCCGTAGACAAACGACAGATCACGCAGGAATATAACAGTATTCAGGGAGTCGTTCAATCCCGCTCGTATCACCCGCTACACTACCAGTCAAAGGAATCCTATGTCCCGCAAATCTGCTACCGGAAAGCCCGCAAAAGCCAGGGTAAAAAAACCGGAGCCACGCCCGGATGGCGGGGGCGATTCCAGGCCGGCACCCCGGCATGAAGCTACCGGAAAGGGGGTGGTTCAGCAGGGTGTCGTGTGGGTGACTGTCGATGAGGATAATCATGGGCAGCGGCTGGATAACTTTCTGCTGGCGCAGCTTCGAGGTGTGCCCAGAAGCATTATTTATCGCATTGTGCGGAAGGGTGAGGTGCGGGTTAACAAGGGAAGGGTGAAGCCCGATACGCGCATTGCAACCGGTGATCAAGTGCGTATTCCGCCGGTTGTCCGTAAAGAGAAGGCTCCTCAGGCTGCGCCGGGTAGCCGGGTTCAGAATGTGGTGGAGGCTGCCGTTATCTTTGAGAATGACCAGATGCTGGTGGTCAATAAGCCGTCTGGTATAGCGGTTCACGGAGGCAGTGGTCTCAGTTTCGGGTTGATTGAAGTGCTGCGGGCGGCTCGCCCGGAAGCACGTTTTCTGGAGCTGGTGCACAGGCTGGATAGAGATACGTCCGGGCTTGTAATGATCGCCAAGAAACGGTCAGCTCTGCGTTATTTGCAGGACGAGCTCCGGCAAAGGCGGATCCGGAAGCAGTATCACGCTCTGGTTGCGGGCAGTTGGCCTGACAGGCTAGGTCGTGTTGATGAACCATTACTGCGGTATGAAATGCCTAATGGTGAAAGAAGGGTGAGGGTGGATAATGCGGGCAAGGCCTCGACTACGCTCTTTCGCTGTCTTTCGCGTTACAGCGGTTACAGTCTGGTTGAGGCATCTCCGGTTACCGGTCGCACTCATCAGATTCGTGTTCACAGTGCCTGTGCCGGTCATCCGATAGCGGGGGATGACAAGTATATGGATGATGTAAGTCTTAAAGCGTTCCGGTCTGTCGGCGGTCAGCGCCTTATGCTGCATGCCCGGGCGCTTGAGCTTACGTTGCCGGTTACAGAAGAAGCTGTGCGGTTCGAAGCCCCTTATGATGATGTGTTCAGTAACGTGCTGAGCAGGCTCGAAGTGCGCGCAACGGGAGCAGTTTGATGGATGTGAAAGTTGTGATATTTGATTGGGACGGGACTCTTGTGGATTCCGTGGAGCATATTGCGGGTAGTCTGCATCAGGCGGCCACTGAGTTGGGGTATCCGGCGCTTGAGAGGGAGGCTTATCGTGACATTATCGGTCTGGGTATGGTCGAGGCTCTGGAAAGGCTTTATCCGGGAATCAGTCACGAGGAGATGACGGCTATTCGGGAAGGTTACGCGAATTATTTCTTTCGTAAGGTGACCACACCTCAAAATATATTCGAAGGTATGGCCGATGTAGTCGCGGATCTTCGCAGTGCTGGTCGCGGATGCTCGGTCGCGACCGGTAAAAGCCGCAGGGGGCTTGAATCGGCGCTCGTTTCCAGCGGTCTCGGAGTGCATTTCGATATTACCCGCTGTGCCGACGAAACCCGATCCAAGCCGGATCCCCGGATGCTCGAGGAAATCCTGCTTTTTTACGGAATTGAGGCTTCTGAGGCCGTTATGATTGGCGATACCCGTTATGATCTCGAAATGGCTCAGCGTATTGGTATGCCTTCTATAGGTGTTGAGTGGGGGGTGCACAAGCGTGATGTGCTTGGGAGTTATGCTCCCCATGCCATCGTTGACTCTGTGCCGGATCTGCGCAGTGTGCTTGGCTTGTAGGTATATTTTTTTGATTTTATTTCTGACAGGACAGATGTATGAGTGACTGGGATTCCGATAAAACACCAGGGTGGGGTGACAGGCCTGAAGGATCTGGCTCCGGGCGAAATCAGCCGCGTTTGCCACCCGAATCGGGGCGTGACTGGCGGTTGATCGAAAAGCTTGTGATGTCCTTGCAGTCTGAACAACGCCGGAGTCGCCGGTGGGGTATTTTTTTCAAGTTTCTCACATTTGCGTATCTTTTCGCTTTGCTGGCTATTGTCTGGTCACCGTTTGGCGACACTCTGGATTCCGCCGGTGGCGAGCATACGGCTGTGGTTGAAGTAAATGGCCCTATTGCCGCTGACGAGCTCGCCAGCGCTGACAACATCGTTGGCGCTCTGCGCTCAGCGTTCGAGGAAGAAGATGCTGTCGCTGTTATTCTGCGCATAAACAGTCCGGGCGGCAGTCCTGTTCAGTCTGGTTATGTCTACGATGAAATTAAACGGCTAAGGGGGGAGTATCCGGATAAGAAGCTTTATGCGGTGATTTCGGATATCGGGGCGTCAGGTGCCTACTACATAGCTGCGGCGGCGGATGAGATCTATGCGAACCGGGCGAGTCTGGTCGGGTCCATTGGTGTTGTTGCAGGTGGTTTCGGGTTTACCGGTATCATGGACAAGCTTGGGGTGGAGCGAAGGCTTTACACTGCGGGTGAGAATAAAGCGTTTCTGGACCCGTTCTCACCTGAGCAGGAGCAGGAGGTGGCTTTCTGGCAGGATGTTCTTGAGAACACTCATCGTCAGTTTATCGAGGCTGTCAAGGATGGTCGCGGTGATCGTCTGGTGGATGATGAGCGCCTGTTCAGTGGTCTGGTGTGGAGTGGTGAGCAGGCGCTGGAGCTGGGGCTTGTCGACGGGCTTGGCAGTACCTCTTATGTCGCCAGGGATATAGTCGGACAGGAGGATCTGATTGATTACAGTCATCACAAAGGGGCTCTGCGAGATCTGGTAGATCAGCTGGGAGTGTCGTTTGGCCAGGGTGTTGTCGGGCATCTGATCGAATCTGGTATGGAGTTGCGATAACGGGCGACTGGATTTGGTTTGGCTCAGAGGTGTTGTTGCGGCTCCAGAAGGGGATTTCTTCCCCAGGCTGTCAGCATCCCGGTCAGGGCGATCAGGGGGAGGCCGATCAGGGTGTTCGGGTCCCGGCCCTGTAGTTCCCGGAACAGAGTGATGCCGAGGCCTTCCATCTTGAAGCTTCCAGCGCAATCGTAGGGCTTCTCTTTGTGGAGGTAAGCGTCGATTTCTTCGCTGCTCAGATTCCGGAAGTGTGCTGTGAATTGTTCGCAGGATGTTTGCAGGTTTCCGGAGCTGGCATCCAGTAGTGCGAGCCCGGTGAAGAAATTGATGCTCTGGCCGCTGCTCTGGGTTAGCTGTTTGCGGGCATTCAGGTGGTTTCCTGGTTTGTTCAGTAAGGTGCCATCTGGCAATGCAGCAACCTGGTCAGAGCCGATGATCCAGTGCTCCGGATGTGTGGAGATCAGGGCTCGGGCTTTAGATTCGGCCAGACGAATAGCGAGGGCGTCCGGAGTTTCTCCGGCAAGGGGTGATTCGTCAATGTCGGGGCTGGCGCTGGAGAATGGCAGTCCGAGTCTTGTTAGCAACTCATGGCGATACCTGGATGAGGAGGCCAGCAAGAGGGGAGGGTGGGGCATATGTAAGTTCCTTTCCGGGATTTGAGTGCTGTTTTTCAGCGTCCATATCGTAGAATACACTTATGGAAACTGGAACCCTTGGTCAAAACCCTACGAAGTCTTTGACAGCAGCGAGCTTGGCCCCTAGAATTGCGCGCCTATGTCAAATGCGTCTAGTGCCGAATTACCAAGAATAGTCGACCCGTACCGGTTGGCGGAACATGACAGCGTGCTGGAAGGAGAAATTCCTCTCAGTGCATTGTCTCGTTTTCGTGAAGCTGTATTGGGGTTTGAAGATGGCGCTGTATGTCAGGTTAAGCTGTCCTTCTATATGGACGGTGAGCGTCGCCGTATCGCCTCCGGTGAGGTTGAGGCCCCTGTAAGGCTGGAGTGTCAGCGTTGCATCGGGTCTATGGATTCGGTATTGGTTTCCCGGTTCACGCTCGGGCTGGTTACTAGCGATGAGCAGGCCCAGCGGTTGCCAAAGGATCTTGAGCCGTTTCTGACGGTTGATTTCAGTGCAGATCTCTGGTCCATGGTTGAGGATGAGTTGTTGCTCGTTCTGCCTCCGTATCCGCTTCATGACCGGAATGAATGTCCGGCAAAAGAAGATCTGGAAGCGTACGAGCCAGGCCATTCTCCGGCGGAGCCGGAAAAGAAGTCAGGGGATAACCCGTTCAGTGTGCTGGCGGGTCTTGGGAAAACAAAGCATTAATGCGGGCGTGGGCTTCTTTTCATTGGAGGCCGGCGCAATCAAATGAACATACGTTACGCGTAACGATATTCAAGTAAAGTTTACGTTAACAGGTCAGGAGTAGAACCATGGCTGTACAGAAGAACCGTAAGACCCGTTCCAAGCGCGGCATGCGCCGTTCCCACGATGCTCTGAGCACTGCAGCTCTGAGCACTGATTCAACAACTGGTGAAGTGCATCGCCGTCACCACGTGTCTCCGGACGGGTTCTACCGTGGCAAGCAGGTAATCGAAGCTCGCGACGAATAATACCGTTGCATAGCCGCGTCAACTTCAATTGAATGGCAGAGCGGTGAAACCGGTCACCATAGCGATTGATGCCATGAGTGGCGATCGGGGGGCTGCAGTTGTAGTTGCTGCGGTTCTTGAAGCGGTGCGTGAAAATAAAGCCTTGAGTTTTATTCTGGTGGGAATCCGGAGTGAGCTTGAGGCTTTTTTGCGTGATGGGCATCCGCGAGTCCGCATTGTCGAGGCTGCGGATGTTGTTTATATGAACGAACGCCCTTCTCATGCGTTGCGCCACAAGAAAAACTCCTCCATGGCCATTGCCTTGTCTCTGGTTCGCGATGGCGAAGCGCAGGGTTGTGTCAGTGCAGGAAACACCGGGGCCCTGATGGCCTTTGGTCGTTCAATTATTCGTATGTATCCGGGTATTGAGCGTCCGGCAATTGCTAAATTGATCCCTTCCCTGCGGGGGAAGTGTCATGTTCTGGATCTTGGTGCCAACGTAGACTCAAGTGCGGAAAACCTCTATCAGTATGCCCTGATGGGTTCCCTCATGGCCTCTGCAATATGCGGTCAGGGCGAGCCGCGAGTCGCATTGCTGAATGTTGGTGAAGAAGAAATAAAAGGCAACGAGCAGGTTCGCCTGGCATCCCACATGCTCGCCCAGTGTGAATCACTTAACTATATTGGATACGTTGAGGGCAGTGACCTGTTCCGGGATGTCGCCGATGTGGTGGTTTGCGACGGGTTTGTTGGTAATATCGCCCTGAAAACCGGTGAAGGGGTAGCGGGTCTGTTAATTGAGCTCATGGAGCAGGCATTTACCCGAACTTTTTATGGCCGCTTTGTGGGGTTACTTTCTCGCCCTATTATCGGGCGACTCCTCCGGCTCATGGACCCATCCCGTCATAACGGTGCGAGCCTTCTCGGGCTACAGGGTGTGGTCATCAAAAGCCATGGAAATGCTAATGAACGCGCTATGTTGGCCGCTATTCGTCAGGCTGTACGTGAGGTCGAACTGGAAGTGCCACGGCGTATCAATGAGCGCCTTGACGACCTGATGCTGTGATAGTCCCGGGCTGAAGTCGCTTCCGGTTTGTGCGCTATACTCGCGCCAGATCCGCCCAGCTTGTACTATTGGCTAATCTCTTGAAACTCCCAATGACGATAAGATCCCGCTTATGAAATCAGCCTTTATATTTCCCGGACAGGGTTCCCAATCAGTTGGCATGCTTTCCGCGGCTGCTGAATCCTGGCCCATGATCAACAAAACCTTCGCCGAAGCGTCCAACGTACTTGGTTACGATCTCTGGCATTTGTGCCAGAAAGGGCCGGCTGAAGAGCTTAACCAGACAATGATCACCCAGCCGGCAATGTTAACTGCCAGTATCGCTCTGTGGCGGCAGTGGTTGGTTGCAGGTGGTCCCAAGCCCGATTTTCTGGCTGGGCACAGCTTGGGCGAGTACAGCGCTCTGGTAGCTGCAGAAAGCCTTGATTTTGTAGAGGCAGTCAAGCTGGTTCGCCTGCGTGGCGAACTGATGCAGGAGGCCGTACCTTCGGGTGAGGGGAAGATGGCTGCTATCCTTGGCCTTGAAGATGCCGATGTTGTGGCAGCCTGTGAAGAGGCTGCCAATGGTGATGTTGTAGCAGCGGTGAACTTTAATGCTCCCGGCCAGGTAGTAATTGCAGGATCAGCTTCCGCAGTTGACCGGGCTATTGAAGCATGCAAAGCGAAGGGTGCACGGAAAGCTATGCTTCTTCCTGTCAGCGTACCCTCCCATTGCGCACTGATGAAAGGTGCTGCTGAGGAGCTGGCTCAGGCACTGGAAGAAGTCCGCTTCAACGATGCACGGACTCCGGTTATACAGAATGTTAACGCAGCGGCGGAGACAGATTCGGCTACACTTAAGGCCAACCTTCTCAAACAGCTTTATTCGCCTGTGTTGTGGGTCGATTCGGTTCGCACTCTGGTTAACAGCGATGTTACCGTCGCCATTGAGTGTGGTACCGGCAAAGTGCTGGCAGGCTTGTCCAAGAGAATTGACCGTGGACTTGCTGTTCACGGAATTGAGGATCCTCAGGCACTGACAGCTGCACTAGCGGCATTTGAACCGTCTTGAAGAAAGGGAGTTATACATGTCTCTGGAAGGTAAAGTTGCACTGGTAACCGGTGCTACCCGTGGAATTGGTAAGGCCATTGCTCTGGCACTGGCAAAGCAGGGCGCAGAAGTAGTTGGGACCGCCACAAGCCCGGAGGGTGCAGCAACCATTACGGATAATCTCCAGGCTGCGGGTGCAAGCGGCTACGGTATTGTGATGAATGTTGCCGACCCTGAAAGTATTGAAGCGGGCCTGAAAGAAATAGCTGATAAGTCCGGTGCGCCTCTGATTCTGGTTAATAACGCGGGTATAACCCGTGATAACCTGCTGATGAGACTGAAGGATGACGACTGGGCATCTGTGCTCGAAACCAATCTCTCGAGCGTGTACCGTACCAGTAAGGCTGTATTGCGGGGCATGGCGAAAGCACGTTGGGGACGTATTATTAATGTGAGTTCCGTGGTCGCCAGTATGGGCAACCCGGGACAGGCCAATTACTGTGCTGCCAAGGCTGGGGTAGAAGGTTTTACCCGCAGTCTGGCGAAGGAAATGTCGAATCGTGGCATCACATCGAACTGTGTTGCGCCCGGGTTTATCGACACGGATATGACAAAAAAACTGGACGACGGGCAGCGTGAGGCTATGCTGGGAATTATACCAGCAGGTCGTCTGGGGCAGCCGGAAGAAGTGGCGGCTGTGGTTGCTTTTCTGGCATCGGATGTTGCCGCTTATGTGACTGGGGAAACCATTCATGTAAACGGCGGAATGTACATGGGATAAGCTCCGATTGCGGAGTTCGTGCGCAACCCCTTGCCGCACAACATGTTTAACCGGATCCCTGCTTGTTTGCAGGTAGGGTTTACACTAAACTGGCAGCACTTAGTTGCTTGGTTGATACACAAAGTGAGGACATTATGAGTACAGTTGAAGAGCGCGTGAAGAAGATTGTTTGTGAACAGTTGGGCGTTAAAGAGTCCGAAGTTCAGAACTCTTCTTCTTTTGTAGAGGATCTTGGCGCTGACTCACTGGACACCGTTGAGCTGGTCATGGCGCTGGAAGAGGAATTCGAAACTGAAATTCCTGATGAAGAAGCCGAGAAGCTGGCAAGTGTTCAGGACGCGATCGACTACATCGTCGCGCATACCTGATACTCTGCAGTTAAGTTAGCCAGGCAAAAAGCCGTCCTTGTCATTCAGTGAAGGACGGCTTTTTTATTGCCTGAGAATTCCCGGATTTCGGGATCATGAGTAACAGCGACATATGAAAGGTCAGGTGAGCAGGGCTATGAGTAAACGACGGGTTGTGGTCACTGGCATGGGAATGTTGTCTCCTCTGGGAAATGATGTGGCGTCTTCCTGGGAGGGTATCCAGGCTGGTCGTAGCGGAATTGGCGGGATTGACCGTTTTGATGCTTCCGGATACAACACTCGTATTGGCGGTGCGATCAGAAACCTTGATCTGGAGCCCTATCTTTCTTCCAAAGAAGCCAGAAAACTCGACGCGTTTATTCATTACGGACTTATTGCAGCCCAGCAGGCAGTGGATGATAGCGGGCTTGCAGAATTCGATGGGCTGGACCGGGACCGTGTGGGCATAGCTATCGGGTCCGGCATCGGGGGTCTGGAATATATAGAGAAGAGCGTACTGACCATGGAAAAGTCAGGTCCTCGCAAAGTGTCCCCGTTCTTTGTGCCCGCCTCAGTGGTTAACATGATTTCCGGCAATGCTGCGATTCGGTTCGGGTATCGGGGGCCAAACATTGCAATTGTTACCGCCTGCACTACGGGCACCCATAACATAGGATACGCCGCCCGTACCATCGCATACGGCGATGCGGATGTGATGCTTGCCGGTGGTTCCGAGATGGCGACAACGCGTACAGGTATTGCCGCATTTTCGTCTGCCCGGGCGCTTTCAACCCGCAATGATGAGCCTGAGAAAGCCAGTCGCCCATGGGACAGAGACAGAGATGGTTTTGTGCTCAGTGACGGCGCGGGGGTGCTGGTGCTGGAAGAGCTGGAACATGCAAGACGTCGCGGTGCAACCATCTACGGTGAGCTGGTTGGCTTTGGCATGAGTGATGACGCCCATCACATAACAGCACCACCTGCAGATGGTGAAGGCGCTGCGCGTTCAATGGTTAACGCGTTGCGGGACGCCGGAATGGAGCCGGGAGAGGTTGACTATATTAATGCGCATGGCACCTCGACACAGGTAGGCGATATAGCTGAGATTGCGGCAGCCAAGCGTGTATTTGGTGATCATGCGAGCCGGCTCGCCATGAGTAGCACCAAGTCCATGACCGGGCACTTGCTGGGTGCTGCAGGTGCGGTTGAGGCTATATTTTCCCTGCTTGCTATAAAAAATGGCCTGTTGCCTCCAACGATCAATCTGGATAACCCGGATGAAGGCTGCGACCTGGACCTTGTACCCAATACCTGTCGCAAAGCAGACGTTCGCGTGGCCTTGTCCAACTCTTTTGGCTTCGGTGGCACTAACGGTACTTTGATTTTCCGACGCTTTGAAGGTTAAGTAATCATGTTCAACCTGCGCTGGGCTGATGAAGGTGGCTTCCCGGCCAGTGACCGGGGTGCAGCATACGGTGATGGTTTGTTTGAAACCATAAGGATGCATGGTGACCGGGGGGTGTTGCTCTCCCGCCATCTTGACCGGATGGTTCGGGATGCCGGCCGGTTAGATATCCCTGTTTCGCTTACAAAACTTCGGGAAGCCTGTACTGCTGCAGCCAGTCGTTACTCCGGCAGTTTTATGAATAGTGAGATGGACTGCGGCTGGGTGCTTAAACTGATCCTTACCCGGGGAGAGGGTGGCAGAGGGTATCGGCCGGGTCTGGGGGGGCGGCCAACACTGATGGTATCTGCTGGCCACCTGCCTGAAATGCCACTTTCCACTGGTGTTGCCGTTGATTTTTCCCGTGTTCCTCTGATGGTGAACCCTCTGCTTGTGGGAATCAAATCCCTCAACCGGCTGGAGCAGGTTCTGGCGGCCAGAGAGATTCAGGGCTCGCTGTATGAAGTCATCATGTCGGACAGCGCCGCTAATCTGGTTGAGGGTACCCGTACCAACCTGCTGCTCAAGGTTCCCGGAGGCTGGGTGACACCGCCAGTCAAGAGTCTTGCTGTTGCCGGCGTGCTGCGCCAGTGGCTGCTGGAAAGGCTCAGAGCCCGTGGAGAACTGGTCGATGAGCGAGCTATGGGTATCGGGGATGTACTTGGGGGGCATTGTCAGGGGCTGTATCTGTTGAACAGTGTTATTGGCGTTGTTCCCGTCCGAAGTCTTGCCGGGCAGGATTTGCCTGTAGATGGCGGACTTGCGACAATCTTCAATCCTCTCGAACTGCTGGAATAATTCGTTGTTCAAAAAACTTTTGATTGCAGGTATTTGTGCCGCTGTTCTGGTTGGCGCGGGCACAGGTTTGTGGGTATGGCAAGGGCTTGGCTCATTGTCAAAGCCGGTCGTGATGGCCGAACCAGTGTTGTTTAATGTGCCCGGGGGTACCGCTTTCAGCGAGGTTGCCAGGCAACTGGAGGCTCGGGGCCTGGTTGAAAAGAGTCTGTGGGTAAGGGTTTATGGTCGTTTGTTTCCTGATAAGGCAAGAATCAAAGCCGGAGAATATGAATTCAGTGACGGAATGACGGCTGAAGCCATGCTGGACAAAATGGTGGCAGGTGAGACCAAGCACTGGTCAGTGCAGTTTATCGAAGGCTGGACGTTCCGTGACCTGCGTGCCGCACTTGCATCGACAGAGCGTCTTGACGGACTTACCTCCGGTTGGTCGGATGCGCAAATCATGGAGGCCGTTGGTGCTGAAGGGGAGCATCCGGAGGGGCGTTTCTTCCCTGATACCTATCTGTTCACCTCCAGTGAGACGGATCTTGATCTGCTCCGGCGTTCGTTTCAGCGCATGGAGGCTGTTCTTTCGGAAGAGTGGGAGAATCGGCAAGAGGACCTGCCATACGATAGTGCATATGAAGCGCTGATCATGGCATCCATTGTGGAACGGGAAACCGGAGCACCCCATGAACGTGGACAGGTCGCTGGTGTGTTTGTACGGCGCCTGGAAAAAGGTATGCGATTGCAGACCGATCCCACGGTAATTTACGGTATGGGAGACAAATACAAGGGCCGTATTGGCAGTCGCGATCTGCGTACTCACACACCCTATAACACCTACCGCATTAACGGGTTGCCGCCTACTCCTATTGCCTTGCCTGGCCGTGAGGCCATTCATGCCGCGTTGCACCCGGAACCTGGCAAGGCTCTCTATTTTGTCGCTCGCGGTGATGGCACCCACAAGTTTTCGAGCACACTGGCGGAGCATCAGAAAGCGGTCAGGGCGTTTCAACTGAATCGTCGGTCGGATTACAGGTCTTCTCCAGCAGGCAAGGATGATAAAGAATGACTGTTCGTGGTCGGTTTATTACGTTCGAGGGAACAGAGGGTGTGGGTAAGTCTACCCAGATCACCAATGCCGCTGGAATGCTGAGAGAGCTTGGCGTTGATTGTATTGTTACCCGTGAGCCTGGTGGCACCCCTATGGCTGAGTCGATCCGGGAGCTGCTTCTGGCCCCGCGGGACGAACCGGTCAACGATTTTACGGAATTGCTTTTGATGTTTGCCGCCCGCGCGCAACATCTGCACACGTTGATTCTTCCTGCTCTTGCGAAAGGGCAGTGGGTGCTTTGTGATCGATTTACTGATGCGACCTTTGCCTATCAGGGCGGCGGGAGGGGTGTTCCCCTGGAACGGATTGCGTTGCTGGAAGACCTGGTGCAGGGCGAAGTGCGCCCGGATCATGTGGTGTTATTGGATGCTCCGGTCGAAACCGGTATGGCTCGGGCAAGGGACAGGGGGCAGCTGGATCGTTTTGAACAGGAAGCTGTGTCCTTTTTTCAGCGTATACGTGACACCTATCTGGCTCGCGCTGCAGCTGCGCCCACCCGGTATAACATCGTGGATGCTGCGGCGCCACTGGATGTAGTAAGCGCCAGGGTCCGCGAACTTATGTGCAAGTTCCAATCAAATCTGCTTTAATTGAGTAATATTCTCACTTAAAGGTTTCTGTTGCGTCTATGCTGGATGCCCGATTACTAAAGCTTCCAACATCCTCTCATCAGCATCGTCATGAACATCATCAGATAGTAGTTGGTGTTCAGGGTGAGGCAGATCTGAGCGTTGACGGAACCGGATCTCACCTGGATACCTGGAAAGCATGCCTTGTGCCCACGGAGGCCAGGCATGACTACTGTGGTGATCATCAGAATCATGTGATGGTTATCAATCTTGACCCCTCAAGTTCTGTTGTTTCCACTCCCCACCATGCCGACTATGAGCGTATGGTCAGGGTATTTGAAAAACCCCTAACGGTTCATATGGATAGCCGTTTACAGGGGCTGGTTCAGTTTGCTGCCAGCGAGTTTGACCGAGCGCCCGGCAATCTTGCGATGCATGGTCACCTTGCTGCCAGTATCCTGTATTGCATGGCCGACAGAATTGTTGATCGCAATGTTGGTATGCCAAACCGGCACAGCCTTAGCCCGGATACAATCCAGCGCTATGTCAAAGCGAATCTTCACCGGAAGATCACGGTTCAGGATCTGGCTAGTGAGTCTTGCCTTAGTGTGAGCCGTTTTCATGAGGTTTTTCGGGAAGTGGTAGGAACGACACCCCATCAGTTTCTCTTGCAGGCCCGCCTTAATCAGGCAGCTCACCTTCTCGCCTCGACACAGCTCTCGGTATCGGAAATCAGCTACCGTGTTGGCTTCTCTTCACAGAGTGCATTAACCAATGCGTTGCGTAAACATAAAGGAACTACCCCCTCAAGGCTGCAAGTCAGTGATAATGTTGCCTGATTTTACGTAGCCCAGTCTCACTCCCGTAGAATTCTGCAAAAGAATCGTAGGATTTTGTAAGCCGCTAATACGTAGTAATACTAGGCTTGTCGAGTAATCCCTCATCTTGACGATCTGGTGAAGTTGCAGTCGCAGAATGGCAATACTTAACTATAGTTAAGGTCGAACATTCGATTCGCGATTGCGCTTAGATTCGGAAGGAATTTCAGTATACAAAAAGAAAGACACAGTAATCTGGCATTCGTTGTCAGGCCTGTGCTTTGAGAGCGGATATAATCCGACTCATTAAAACCGGAGGAATTCCATGGCTATTGGTGTTTGGATCAGTCTATTTGCTTATTTTGCGCTCATGATTGCCATCGGCATTTATGCTATGCGCACATCTACTTCGTCATCCGAAGATTACATGCTTGGCGGCAGGGGGCTCAGTCCAAAGGTAGCTGCTTTGTCTGCCGGCGCCTCCGATATGAGCGGTTGGTTGCTTCTGGGGCTTCCGGGAGCGATGTATGTGTCTGGCCTTGCTTCAGCCTGGATCGGGGTTGGTCTTTTTGTCGGGGCGTTTATCAACTGGGTTATCGTTGCCCCACGCTTGCGCGCTCAGACTGTTCACTATGGTAATGCGCTGACTATCCCTGCCTTCCTGGCGAATCGTTTTCCTACTCAGGCACTGCCGCTGCGCACTGTATCGGCAGTTGTTATCGTACTGTTCTTCGCTGTTTATACCGCTTCAGGCCTGGTAGCGGGCGGCAAGCTGTTTGAAAGTGCGTTCGCCGGAATTTTCAGCTTTGGTGGTTTGAGTGATTACAGTGTGGGCATCATCATAACCCTCGGTGTGGTACTGGCTTACACTGTTGTTGGCGGGTTCCTGGCCGTGAGCATGACTGACTTTGTTCAGGGTTGCATCATGATGGTTGCCCTGGTTCTCATGCCCGCGGTTGTTCTTTTTGGAGAGGGCGGCGGAGGTTTCGCGCAAGCGACCCAAACGCTGAATGAGGTGGATCCGAAACTACTGTCCTGGACTCAGGGGCTGACATTCGTTGGATGGCTTTCAGCTGTAACCTGGGGTCTGGGTTATTTCGGGCAGCCTCACATCATTGTCCGCTTCATGGCGATCCGTTCGGTGAAAGAGGTGCCGACAGCTCGGAACATCGGTATGTCCTGGATGGCTATTTCATTGATCGGCGCGATCGGGCTGGGTATTTTTGGCCGGGCTTATGCGGTACGAAATGGAATGGATATTGCCGATCCTGAGACTATCTTTATCATTCTCGCTGATTTGCTGTTCCACCCACTGATTACAGGTTTCCTGTATGCCGCTCTGCTGGCAGCGGTGATGAGTACTATTTCCAGCCAGCTGCTGGTGTCCTCATCTTCTCTTACAGAAGATTTCTACCGCCTTTTCCTGCGTAAGGAAGCGGGTGACCGGGAGTGTGTCAACGTTGGCCGTGTATGCGTAGTGCTTGTTGGCCTTGTTGCTGCAGTCATTGCTTCAGACCCCAACTCTCAGGTTCTGGCTCTGGTTGGTAACGCATGGGCAGGCTTTGGCTCTGCCTTTGGTCCGCTGATTATCCTTGCTCTCATGTGGCCTCGTACTAATGGTGCTGGTGCTCTGGCAGGCCTGATCGTTGGTGCCGGTACGGCGATGATCTGGGTATCCCTGGGCTGGAATGGTGAGTTCATGGGCGGCCCTGGCGTCTATGAGATCATTCCGGGCTTCATTGCTTCCTTTATCGCCATCGTGGTTGTGAGTCTGGCAACTTCCGATGCAGACGAATATCAGGCAGTGGATCACAGCTAAAACAAGGGCAGAAATGCTTGGTATCGAAGGGCTCCTTGAGGAGCCCTTTTTTGTTTGTGTGCCGGGCATTGATACTCGACTGGTGAATCCGGTAGCGTACAGCTATCTTTAGAAGGTTACCTATTCAGGTGTGAATCAGAATAATGATAAAAAGGATCCGTTTCATGAGTAAAAACAGAGTTTTGAAATGTGCCTCGGGGCTGTTGGCAGCTGCAGTGGTGTCTTTTTCTGCCGGTGTTCAGGCGGAAGGTAATTATGTAATGGGCACAGCCACAACGGGTGGAACCTATTATCCCGTAGGTGTCGCCATTTCAACGCTTATCAAAGTCAAGCTTGAGCCTTCTACCAATATATCGGTTTCTGCGATCAGTTCGGCGGGCTCTGGTGAGAACCTCAAGCTTATGGATGAAGACCAGATTCAGTTCGGTATTCTTCAGGGACTTTATGGCGCTTACGCCTGGAATGGCTCAGGGCCGGTTTCCAAGGCATACAAAAACCTCCGGTCAGTTTCCATGCTCTGGCAGAATGTGGAGCACTTTGTTGTTACCCGGAAAGTCATGACAACTGGCACTATCGACGATATGGCCAACCTGTATGGCGAGAGCTTTTCTATCGGTGCAAGGAACTCGGGCACTGAAGGGTCAGGCCGCTTTATTCTCGGAAAAGTAGGTATTGATCTGGAAAAGGTAAACCTCGCATACCAAGGCTATGGTCCGAGTGCTGATGCCTTGCAAAATGGCAATATCGATGGCATGAACATACCGGCCGGTGTGCCCGCTGCAGCGGTAACAAGAGCTTATGCCAATATGGGGGATAAAATCACCACGCTGAATTTCACCCAGGATCAGGTTGCCCAGGTGAATAGCGATTTCGAACTCTGGACACCCTATACTATTCCTGCCGGAACCTATCCGAAGCAGGAGGAAGATATCAATACTATTGCCCAGCCCAATATTCTGGCCGTTCGTGATGACGTTCCGGAGAATGATGTTTATGAGATCACCAGGACCATCTACGAAAACCTTCCGTTTCTGAACAATATTCACCCTGCCACCAAGGCGATGGCTCTTGAGAAAGCCATTGCAGGCCTCCCGTTGCCGCTTCACCCGGGCGCTGCGCGCTTCTATAGAGAGCAGGGCGTGGATATTCCCGAGCGGTTGATTGCACAATAATGGTAGCTGGAAATACGCAAAACGAGCCTCTCATCGCGGTATGCGATGAGAGTGCCAGTGAGGCGAGTGAGCGTCTGGAGCACCGGCTGATCGGGCCGGTGGTCTTCTGGCTTGCTATCGGTACAGCACTCGTCCATCTCTATTTCAATACAATTTCCACACTGTCTGAACTGTGGAGTTCGGCTTTGCACTTCGGTCTTTTTGGCCTTATCTGCACCCTCACCACCCCCATGCTACGGCCCCGCTCTGCCAGAGGGCAGCGGTTCGTGCTGGGTGTTGATGTTATGTTGGGGCTGGCTGCTCTTGGTTGTGCTTTTTATCTGATTATCTTTGAGGATGATCTTTACCAGCGCGGTTTTAACTTCGATACGGGTGACTGGTTTGTCTCAATTGTTTCAGTAGCACTGATACTGGAGTTTGCCCGTCGTACTGTTGGCTGGTTTATTCCCGTTCTTTGTGTGGTTGCACTGACCTATGTGGCGTGGTGGGGGCAATATGTTGACGGTATTTTCAATTTCCCGGGACTGTCTTGGGAAACGGTTCTTTATCGCTCCTATATTGGCGGTCAGGGAATGCTGGGGTCCATCGCCCGGATTTCCTGGACCTATGTATTCATGTTTATCCTGTTCGGGGCCTTCCTGGTAAAGTCCGGGGCGGGGGACTTTATTATCGAGCTGGCGCGCTGTGCCGCAGGGCGGTTTGTGGGCGGCCCCGGGTTTGTAGCTGTGTTTGCCTCAGGCCTGATGGGCTCAGTCTCTGGTTCCAGTGTGGCAAACACGGTTTCTACCGGCGTGATTACCATACCGCTGATGCGTAAAGCCGGCTTCCCGGCAAGATTTGCTGCCGGCGTGGAAGCTGCGGCCTCTACGGGCGGGCAGCTCATGCCACCGGTGATGGGTGCTGGAGCCTTCATCATGGCCTCCTATACCCAGGTCTCCTATCTAACCATAATCAGTGTTGCTGCATTGCCGGCCCTTCTCTATTTTATTTCAGTAGCGATGTTCGTGCGTATCGAGGCGAAGCGCAGCCATGCGGTCAAGCTGGAAGACGATGCCGCGCCTTCGCTCAAAGAGGTCCTTAAAGGCGGCTGGCATTTCCTGTTGCCTCTGGTTGTTCTGGTCGCAGCGCTTGTTTATGGGTTCACACCGACCTACGCGGCGGGAATCGCCATTCTGTCGGTTGTTGTTGCGTCCTGGCTTTCGAAGCATCCAATGGGGCTTCGCGACATTCTCGATGCACTTGTGATGGGGACACGAAACATAACGACCACCGCGATTCTGCTTATCACAGTCGGGCTGATTGTAATGGTTGTATCTACCACAGGTATCGGCAATACCTTCTCTATCATGATTACTGACTGGGCGGGCGGGAGCCTGCTGTTAACGATCTTTCTGGTTGCTCTGGCGTCGTTGATTCTGGGAATGGGGCTGCCGGTAACTGCAGCATATATCGTGCTGGCCACACTCTCAGCACCGGCGATATACAACCTGATAGCGCAAAGCCAGTTGGTTGAGATGATGGTTAACGGGAACCTGCCAGAGCAGGCGAAAGCTATTTTCATGCTGGCCGCACCTGACAGATTCTCTTTGCTGGATGCGCCCATGGATGCAGCAACTGCGCAGCAACTGCTCTCTCTGGTGCCAGATACCTTCAGTAGTCAGCTTTTGGAGCAGGCGTTATCACCAGAAGCTCTGTCCATGCTGCTTGTGGCTGCCCATATGGTTATCTTCTGGCTGTCACAGGATTCAAATGTCACACCGCCTGTTTGTCTTACTGCGTTCGCAGCTGCTGCGATTGCAGGAACGCCTCAGATGCGAACGGGTTTTACCGCCTGGAAGCTGGCCAAGGGCCTGTATATAGTGCCGCTTCTGTTTGCCTACTCACCTCTTATTACTGGTGATTTCACTGAAATGATCCAGGTATTCTGTTTTGCTCTGTTTGGTATTTACGCGATCATTGCAGGCCTTGAAGGTTATCTGGAACACAAACTCAATCTTCTTGTCCGGGTACTTATGTTCCCTGTTGGTGCGCTGATGCTATGGCCCCACGGAAATCTGTTGCTGGATGGAGCCGGGTTGGTTATTTTTCTGTTTGTTCTTATCTGGAGTAGCCGTTGCGGAAAGCGTTTGGGTGGTGGTCACGCAGGTAGCAGTACAGGAATATCGAGTACTGAATGAATGTGACTGAAATAGCAGCGCTGCTTGCGCTGGGTGGCATAGCCGGGTTCATAAATGTGCTTTCTGCAGGCGGGTCGATGTTGACCCTGCCGCTTCTGATGTTTCTGGGGTTGCCCCCGCAAGTGGCAAACGGCACCAACCGGGTTGCAATCATTCTGCAGAGTACAACCGCTGTTGCGGGTTTCAGGCGCCTTGGACACGGCAACCTCCGGGTAAGTCTGCATCTGGCTGTGCCGGCAGTTCTGGGGTCGTTGTTGGGTGCCTGGATAGCGACATGGGTGCCAGATGCGGTCTTTGAGCTGGTGCTGATCAGCGCAATGATTGGTGCTTCGATATTCATGCTGCTGCCTCAGCCCAAACTGGATACCAATCCTTTGACCCCCGAGCGGCTTGGCCCGGTAATTTATGTCGCCATGTTTCTGATTGGCGCGTATGGGGGGTTTATTCAGGTAGGTGTTGGTGCGTTGTTTATCGTGGTGCTGTACCGCGTGCTACGTATAGATCTGCGCCAGGTCAATGTCTTCAAGGTGTCCATCATCCTGCTTTATACAGTACCCGCGTTGGCGGTTTTTGCGATTAACGGACAGGTTCGCTGGGGTATGGGGCTGATTCTTGCCGTCGGGAATATCGCAGGCGCATTTGTTGCTGTGAGGGTTAATCTGAGTGAGAAAGGTGGCCAGTGGGTCAAGTGGATTACCCTCGTTATGGCTGGGGCAATACTTATTCGCCTGATCATTTATTGACCAGAAATGCGGGGCTTGTTTCAACGCTTGAGCATAAAAAAACGCCAACCCGGAGGTTGGCGTTTTTACACAGCTACACCTTAAAGGTCAGTGCTCAAGCAACGTTCGCTTCAGCTGCCTTCTTGATGTATTTATCCATCTGGTCGAAGTTCAGATACTTGTAGATCTCTTTCGACATGCTGTTCAGATCTTTGGCGTACTCCATGTACTCCTGAGGAGTCGGGAGTTTGCCAAGTATCGCACCTACTGCCGCCAGTTCCGCAGAAGTCAGGTACACATTGGCACCATCGCCCAGGCGGTTCGGGAAGTTACGGGTAGAGGTAGAGAGAACCGTAGACTTCGCAGCCACACGTGCCTGGTTACCCATGCACAGTGAACAGCCCGGCATTTCGGTGCGCACACCAGCTGTGCCGTAGATGTTGAAGTAGCCTTCTTCCATCAACTGAGCCTGATCCATCTTGGTAGGTGGAGACATCCACAGGCGGGTTTTCAGAGGTGCCTTGTTCTGCTCAAGCAGCTTGCCAGCTGCACGGAAGTGACCGATGTTGGTCATGCAGGAACCGATGAATACTTCGTCTACCTTGTCGCCAGCCACTTCGGACAGGAAGCGGGCATCGTCCGGGTCGTTCGGGCAGCAAACGATGGGCTCTTTGATGTCTGCCAGGTCAATCTCGATAACGTGAGAGTACTCTGCATCCTTGTCAGCACGCATCAGCTTGGGATCTGCAATCCAGGCTTCCATCTGCTGTGCACGACGTTCCAGTGTACGTGGGTCGCCGTAACCTTCGGCAATCATCCAGCGCAGCATGGTGATGTTTGAGCGCAGGTATTCGGCAACAGACTCTTCAGACAGGTTGATGGTACAACCAGCAGCAGAACGTTCTGCAGATGCGTCGGAAAGTTCGAATGCCTGCTCAACGGTCAGTTTCTCAAGGCCTTCGATTTCCAGGATGCGGCCCGAGAATTCGTTGATTTTACCTTTCTTCTCAACGGTGAGCATGCCTTGCTTGATACCGTAAAGAGGAATGGCGTGTACCAGGTCACGCAGCGTGATACCGGGCTGCATTTCGCCTTTGAAGCGAACCAGTACAGACTCTGGCATATCCAGTGGCATAACGCCTGTGGCCGCCGCGAATGCAACCAGACCTGAACCTGCCGGGAAAGAAATGCCCATCGGGAAACGGGTGTGGGAGTCACCACCGGTACCGACAGTGTCGGGCAGCAGCATGCGGTTCAGCCAGGAGTGGATGATGCCGTCGCCAGGGCGCAGGGCAACACCGCCACGGTCACGCATGAAGTCCGGCATGGTGTGCTGCATTTCCACGTCGATGGGCTTCGGATAAGCTGCTGTGTGGCAGAAAGACTGCATGACCAGATCAGCCTGGAAACCGAGGCAGGCCAGATCTTTCAGTTCATCACGGGTCATTGGGCCGGTGGTGTCCTGGGAGCCCACAGTGGTCATATGAGGTTCGCAGTAGGTGCCTGGGCGAACACCTTTACCTTCTTCCAGGCCGCAGGCCTTGCCGACCATCTTCTGGGCCAGAGTGAAGCCTTTGGTACCGGCTTCCGGATCGTGAGGCAGACGGAACATGTCCGTGGCACCCAGACCCAGAGCGGTACGTGCCTTGGCAGTCAGGCCACGGCCGATGATCAGAGGAATACGGCCGCCAGCCTGAACTTCGTCCAGAATGACGTCAGATTTGAAACCAAACTCGGAGATGGTTTCTCCGGCTTCGTTCAGGATTTTGCCTTCGTATGGACGGATTTCGATCACGTCGCCCATGTTCATGTTGTCTACAGGTGCTTCGAATACCAGCGCACCGGCATCTTCCATGGTATTGAAGAAGATCGGGGCAACCTTGTTGCCAATGCACACACCGCCAGCGCGCTTGTTCGGCACGCCAGGGATATCGTCACCGAAGAACCACAGAACGGAGTTGGTAGCAGACTTACGGGAAGAACCAGTACCTACAACGTCACCGACAAACGCAACGGGCAGGCCTTTGGCTTTGATTTCATCAATCTGGCTCATCGGGCCGGTAACGCCGGGCTCTTCCGGCTTCAGACCATCGCGTTCCATTTTATAGGCAGCGCGGGCGTGCAGCGGGATGTCCGGGCGGGACCATGCATCCGGAGCCGGAGACAGATCATCGGTGTTGGTTTCGCCGGTAACCTTGAAAACCACCATTTTGGTGCTTTCCGGTACCTTGTTCCTGTTGGTGAACCACTCAGCGTTGGCCCAGGATTCAACGACAGATTTGGCAACTGCATTGCCAGCGTCCATCTTTTCTTTGACGTCGTTGAATGCGTCGAACATCAGCAGGGTGTGCTTGAGTTCTTTACCGGCCAGTTCGGCCAGTTCGGCGTTATCCAGCAGATCAACCAGAGTGGCGATGTTGTAGCCACCCTGCATCATGCCCAGCAACTGAACGGCTTTTTTGTTGTCGATCAGTGGGGAAGAGGCCTCACCTTTGACAATCGCGGTCAGAAACGCAGCTTTAACGTAGGCAGCTTCGTCTACACCCGGCGGGATACGGTTTTCCAGCAGGTCAACCAGAGTTTCTTCTTCGCCTGCCGGCGGATTTTTCAGCAGCTCAACCAGAGCGGCGGTCTGTTCAGCATTCAGCGGCTTGGGGGGAATATTCAGAGCCGCACGTTCTGCAACGTGTTCACGGTAGGCTTCTAACACGATCTGGACCCTCATCAGTTGGTATGTCCCGCGCTCTGACAATGCGCCTGGCGGGAGTTTATTGGCGGAAAGACCTTTAGTTGGCGCTGTATTCTATAGGAAACCCCTTATAAAGTTAAGTTGGACAGAGGTCGGAGAAGTCTGTTAGCTACGTTATAATCCTGCACCCAATTTATTGATATAGCGGCTCATCATGAATAACAAAACAGGTACTGTGGCCCAGGCGCTGCAAGAGATTCACGAATTTCTGCCTTGCGCTACACCGCAACAGTGGATTGATAACGCTCTGGCCAATCAGGATCTGATGCTGATAGATCATGCCCACTGCGAAAAAAAAGCGGCATCCACTGCACTCAGCCTGATGTACCGGTATGTAGAAAACACCAACCTGCTTAACAAAATGTCTCGCCTGGCCCGGGAAGAGTTGCGTCACTTCGAGCAGGTACTGGCCATTATCAACAAGCGGGAGATCGTGTATTGCCACCTGACTCCTGCGCGCTATGCTGCAGGGTTGCGCAAGGACGTGCGTACGGATGATCCGGGCCGTTTGGTGGATGTCATGGTGGTTGGCGCCATCATTGAGGCCCGTTCATGCGAGAGGTTTGCCGCACTGGTCCCGTTTCTGGATGATGAACTGGCAGATTTTTACAGTAGCCTGCTCAAGTCCGAGGCCCGCCATTATCGTGACTACCTGGCTCTGGCCGAACAGGCTAACTGTGGTCCCGTGGATGAAAGGGTTGCAGAGTTTCTGTCCATTGAAGAAAAGCTGATTCTGGAGCCGGATAGTGAGTTCCGGTTCCATAGCGGACCCGTTGGCTGAGCTTCAGTCGAGTGCGCGGCACAGGCCAATCCATGCGTCAATTCCGGCACTCCGGTATTTCTGTTTGTGCAGAATGAAATAGAACTGCCGCTCAAAATTCCTGTTTTCGGGCGTTTCCAGAGGCACCAGACTGCCGCGTTTAAAGGCGTCGGCGAGGACGACCTCTGACAGGCATCCTATGCCCAGGTCGGCTTCCACCGCCCGCTTTATTGCTTCGGTGTGTTCCAGTTCAAGAAGTACGTTCAGGTCCGGAAGCAGGCCGTGCATGCCCCTGTCAAAGCTCTGACGGGTTCCTGAGCCCTGTTCTCTCATGATCCAGGTAGCCTTCCTGAGGTCTTCGTCCGATACCTTCTTTTTTGCCGCCAGAGGGTGAGTCGGGGAGCAGAATACCACCAGTTGATCGCCTCGCCAGGGTAAAACCTCAAGTTCCGGGGATTGCAGTTCACCTTCAATCAGGCCGATATCCAGTTCGTAGTCCTTGACTCGCCGGGCGATGGTGCTCGTATTGGCAACTTCAAGGGACACACGTGGCCGGGTAGGGGTATTCATGTATTGGGCCATAACGCCTACGGCCAGATAGTTACCTATGGTTAAGGTGGCGCCGACTTTCAGGGCACCTACTTCAGAATGTTTACTGAAAGCCTGTTCAAGCTCGGTTGCCTGGGCAAGAACAGCTTCCACTTTGGGCCGGTAGAGCCGCCCGAGTTCGTTCAGTTGCAAGCGTTTGCCAACACGGTCGAATAACTGGATATCGAATTGGTTTTCCAGTTCCTTGAGCGCGCTGCTGGCAGCCGACTGGGACATGGACAGTGATTCCGCGGCCCGGGTAATGTTCTGGAATTGTGCTGCCGCCAGGAAGACTTCGAGTTGTCTGAAGCTGTATTTCATAACAAAACGCTCTAAATCGATATAGTCGAATAAGGTTATGGGAATAACCTGTTTCATCGATAGGTTAGTGATGGGATAAGCTTCAGGCAATTCATATTTGCAACATTCGCCGTCGAAAACGTACTGAATGGGCTAGAGACTTAAATGAGCAACCTGATAAAAGAAACTGTAACCAGTGTACACCACTGGAACGATACTCTGTTCAGCTTCAAGACCAGTCGCGACCCGGGGTTCCGTTTCAAAAATGGCCACTTCGTGATGATAGGTCTGGAAACTGACGGCAAGCCATTGATGCGCGCATACAGTATCGCCAGCGCGAATTATGAAGAGGAGCTGGAGTTCTTCTCCATCAAGGTGCAGAACGGTCCGCTTACGTCCCGTTTACAGAAGATCCAGGTTGGCGATGAGATTCTGGTCAGCCGCAAACCAACCGGCACCCTGATTCTGGATAATCTTCTGCCAGGTAAAAACCTCTGGTTGATCAGTACGGGCACGGGTCTTGCTCCTTTTATGAGCATTATCAAAGATCCGGAAGTTTACGACGCCTTTGATAAAGTCATCCTGACCCACGGAGTGCGTTACGTTTCAGAGCTGGCCTATAAGCATGAGATTGAAGAATTACCCGAAAACGAATTTTTCGGTGAGATGGTGAAGGGCAAGCTTGAGTACTATCCCACGGTTACCCGGGAGCCATTCCGTAATGAGGGCCGGCTGACGGCGGCCATGGAAAGCGGCAAGATAACCCGCGAGTTGGGCCTGCCGGACTTCGATCCCGAAAATGACCGGTTCATGATCTGTGGCAGTCCCAGCATGCTCAAGGATACCTGCGCCATACTGAACAAGATGGGCTTCAAGGAAGCCCGTGGTGGTGAGATGGGGCATTATGTGATTGAAAGGGCTTTCGTGGAGAGCTAGGAAGCACGGAACGTTATGCCTGTACCAAGAGGGGGCAGGGTGTCGCCCCCTCTTGGTCCTGAGCGTTATCTGTAATGCTGGCTTCGGGCCGGCCCGTCAGATGGCCAGTCCGCCCAGTTTGGTTTCGAGATATTCTTCTATACCTTCCTGGGCGCCTTCACGGCCAAGGCCGCTGTTCTTCATACCGCCAAACGGCGCTGCAGCGCTGGTCGGATTGATGTCGTTAATACCAATAATGCCGAAGTCCAGTGCTTCAAACGCCCGCATAGCCGTTGTCATGTTGTTGCTGTAGATGTACGCCGCCAGGCCGTACTCTGTGTCGTTGGCCATGGCGATTACATCGTCTTCCGAGCGATAGGTGATCACCGGAGCGACCGGGCCAAAGGTTTCTTCCCGGTAGATTTTCATGTCCGGCGTTACACCGGATAGCACGGTTGGTGCGTAGAAATAACCGTCTGACAGGCCGTTGTCCATCAGTCTCTGGCCACCGGTTTCTATCTTTGCGCCTCTGGCAACGGCGTCTTTCACCTGGCTTTCAACCTTCAGAATGGCCTGTTCATTGATCAACGGGCCAATGCCCACGCCTTCGGACATACCGTTGCCGGCCACCAGACGGCTGGCGCGGCTGGTGAGTTCTTTAATGAACGGTTCAAGGTGATCTTCGTGTACGAAAATACGGTTGGGGCTGATGCAGGCCTGGCCAGTGTTCAGGAACTTCACCAAAGACAGGCCTTTGGCTGCATGCACCGGATCCGCATCAGGGAAGACAACGGCCGGTGCGTGGCCGCCAAGTTCCATAGATACACGCTTCATGTTGGCTGCCGCCAGGCCGTTGAGCTTTTTGCCTACAGGGGTAGAGCCGGTGAAGGTCAGCTTGCGGACTCTCGGGTCGGTACAGAAAGCATCACCCACCCTGGAAGGGTCCTGCACGGTCAGCATGTTAACCACGCCGGCCGGAAAGCCTGCTTCGGCAAAGATCTCTATCATGGCTTTAGCGCACAAGGGTGTGCTTTCAGCCGGTTTCAGGATCACGGTACAGCCAGCCGCCAGTGCGGGTGCGAGCTTGCGGGTAATCATGGAGATCGGATAGTTCCAGGGCGTAATCGCGCCGACCACACCGACCGGAGACTTCTGCACTATAAAGCGCTGGTTTTCGCGGGAGGAAGGGATACTTTGCCCGTAAACGCGTTTGGCTTCTTCGGCGAACCATAGCAGGAAATCTGCGCCGTACTGAACTTCGTTGAGGGATGCTTTCAGGGGTTTGCCCTGTTCCCGGGTCATCAGCTCAGCCAGTTCGCGCTTTTGCCTGATCATCAGTTCCCAGGCCCGGTAGAGCAATTGGGAGCGGTGATAAGCGGTAGTTTTTTTCCATTCTTTAAAAGCACAATTGGCGGCCGTAATGGCCGCCTCAATATCCTGGTCTGTGCAGTCGGGGATCTGCCCGATGATTTCACCCGTTGCCGGGTTTGTTACCGGGAACTCAGCGCGCCCGGTTAACCATTCTCCGTTAATGTACATGAGGTTTTACCTCTTGGCTGTTATTAAAATTCTGTCTCTGGCAGCGCCATGATAGCGTCGTCACCTGAACGTAACGCGCTCAGGTGCGCTGAACAGCGCGGCAGAATGTGGTCCATGAAAAAGTTCGTGGTCGCCAGTTTATTGGCAGCAAATGAACTCTGGTCAGTCTGCTGGTTCGCGGCCGCAGTAGAAGCTTTCAGCATCAGCCATCCCGCAGTCACGATAGAACTCAGCATCAGGTAGTCGAAGGCAACAGCTCCAGTAAACTGGTCGTCATCACCACGCTCCAGAATCATTCTGGTGGCATCTTCAAGGAAGGCGACCCCTTGGTCAAATCTGGCCTGGCGCTCTGCTGTGAGCACTGAGCTGCTTTGTAGCGGTCCGGTGAGCGGGCGCATATCATCAATCAGCTCGGCCATCGCCTTACCATGGTCACGAACGGTTTTCCGGCCGATCAGGTCAAGGGCCTGAATGCCGTTGGTGCCCTCGTATATCGGCAGGATGCGGGCGTCACGGTAGTGCTGTGCTGCTCCGGTCTCTTCAATAAAGCCCATGCCGCCATAACATTGGATGCCCAGAGAAGTGACTTCCTGGGCGATTTCTGTGCACCAGCCTTTAACCAGCGGTGTCAGCAGGTCGGCCCGGCGCCTGTAGCGGTCTTTAATGTCATCTGGCAGGTTGTCTGCGTTAGCGTAATCAACGGCCACGCAGCCTGTGTAGGCGAGCCCGCGGGCTGCCTCGGTCAAGGTTTTCATGATCATCAGCATGCGGCGCACGTCCGGGTGCCTGATGATCGGGGAAACACCCTGTTCGCCGGGGGCTGTGCCTTGAGTTCGCTCGAAGGTATAGCCCCGCGCATGCTGGTAAGCGCGTTCGGAAATGGAAACACCCTGCAGGCCTACAGTCAGCCGTGCATTGTTCATCATGGTGAACATGCAGGCCAGGCCGCGATTCTCTTCGCCTACCAGATAACCGATGGCGCCTTCATTATCGCCATAACTCATGACGCAGGTGGGGCTGGCGTGGATGCCGAGCTTGTGCTCCAGCGAGACCGCCTGGCAATCGTTTCTTTTTCCGGGTTCCCCGGAGGCATCCGGCAGATATTTGGGTACCGCAAACAGTGATATACCTTTGACGCCGGGAGGGGCGTCGGGCAAGCGAGCGAGTACAAGGTGGATAATGTTCTCCGCCATGTCGTGCTCACCCCAGGTAATGAAAATCTTTTGGCCTTTTATCCGGTAAGCATCGCCATCCGGGCGGGCCTGGGTGCGAATGCCTGACAGGTCTGAACCGGACTGTGGTTCGGTCAGGTTCATGGTCCCTGTCCATTGCCCGGAAATCATTTTGGGCAGCAACTGCTCTTTCAGCACATCGCTGGCGTTCTCGGAAAGTGCTTCTACGGCGCCTTGAGACAACAAAGGACAGAGCCCCCACGCCATGTTGGCGGCATGCCACATTTCCTGAACCGGAATGGCCAGAGAGAATGGCAGGCCCTGACCACCGAACTCCGGGTCAAACTGCAGACTGGCCCAGCCGCTTTCAGCGTATTGCTGGTAAGCCTCCCTGAAGCCTGCTGGTGTGACCACCTTGTGGTCAGAATCCAGCCGCACACCGGTTTGGTCACCGGTGACGTTGGTTGGGGCGATGACTGAACCGGCAAAGCGGGCAGCTTCTTCAAGAATGGCTGCAACAACATCCTCGGAGGCATCTTCGTAGCCACAGGCTTTCGCCATTTCTGAAAAGCCGGCGACTTGCTGCAGGGTAAACGCCATCTCACGGGTGGGTGCTCTGAACTCTGTCATGATTTACTCCCTCAGGCCATGTATTGGCCGCCGTTAACCGACATATTAGTGCCGGTCACGAAGCTGGCTTCATCAGCCGTCAGGTAGGCTACTGCTCTGGCGATGTCTTCAGGCTTGCCAAGGTGGCCAACCGGGATGCCCGCAACAATATTGTTCAGTACTTTTTCAGGTACCTGACGAACCATTGGTGTGTCGATGTAGCCCGGGGAAACCGAGTTGGCGGTTACACCTTTTCGGGCACCTTCCTGAGCGATGGACTTGGTGAAGCCATAGATACCGGCTTTCGTGGCCGCATAGTTGCACTGGCCGAACTGACCCTTCTCACCATTCAGGGACGAAATGTTCACGATACGGCCAAAACCGCGCTCGCACATGTTTTCGAACACTTGCTGACACATGTTGAACATGGAGGTCAGGTTCACGTTGATGACCTGGTTCCACTGTTCTGGCCGCATTCTCTTCAGCGGTGCATCGTTGGTGATGCCTGCGTTGTTAACCAGAATGTCGACAGGGCCCAGATCCTGCTCAACAGCGGCGACGAATGCTTTGCAGCCTTCAAAGTCGGTGACGTCCAGCGGGTAGATGGCTACGTCGATGCCTTCTTCACGCATAGTGGCCTGCCAGTCATTAGCCTGGGCTGTGAAGTCTTCACCGGGCAGGTGGGTGCCAACCACTTTACGGCCCTGAGCTGCAAGCGCCTTGCACATAGCGGTACCCAGACCACCGGTTGCTCCGGTCACAACTGCGATGCGATTCGTCATGGTGTTCTCCTTCCTTTTGGTGGATGGTTTATTTCAAGAGTTTCTTGATATTGGATGACTGGGAAATGATTCCCTGTGAGGTGTACTGGTTACTGCGCTGAACAATTTTGGGAAGCTCATACAGGTAGTTGACCATCAGTCCCGCGGATTGCTTGAGCCCTTTTTCAGCTGTGTCTGCCATCCAGTTGAGCCGTGCAATCTGGGCGCCGTTGCTCAGATGGAAGTGCCCCACAGGATCGTTGGCGCGGGAGGTACCTGGTTTAGTTGAGCACAGGTAGGCTGCTGCCAGCTTCATGATGGCTTCTTGCTGGACCCCGGTGGTGTCAGCCTGGCTTACCCGCACCGGATCACGCGGTGGCGGGGAATTAAGCCACTGTTCGCCACCAGGCATCTTGATCAACTGATCAGCCGGCGTGTTTTCCAGCCAGCGACGGAAGCCCGGAATAGGTGACAGGGTGGCGAACTGCTTCAGCTGAGGGAATTCCACCTGCAGCTTGCTCACCACTTGCTTGATCAGAAAGTTACCGAAGCTGATACCGGCCAAGCCTTGCTGGGCGTTGGAAATCGAGTAAAAAATTGCCGTGTCAGCCTTGTCGATGTCCTGAGTCGGGGCCTGCTCGTCCAGCAGCTTCTGAACGTTGTCAGCCAGGCCGTTAACCAGGGCCACTTCTACGAAAATCAGTGGCTCGTCGGGCATGTTCGGGTGAATAAAGGCGAAACAGCGGCGATCGAAATCAAGCCGGTTCTTCAGGTCGCTCCAGCTCTTGATTGCGTGCACAGCTTCATAGGCAATCAGCTTTTCAAGCATGGCGCCGCTGGAATTCCAGCTGATCTCTTCCAGTTGTAGCAGACCGATGTCGAACCAGGTGGCGAGCAGGTCACGGAGGTCGGTTTCCAGTGGCTTCAGTTCCGGATAATCCTTACAAAGCCGAAGCAGTTCTTCGCGCATGTCCACCAGAAACTTGACCCCGGACGGTACGCCGTTGAATTGTTTCAGAAGGGCCGTTCGGCTGGGAATCAATGCCTTGCGTAAAGACTGGGCGGCCCGGGTTTTCTCGCTGGCCTTGGCGTTGTGCCATTGATCGATGGCACTTTCTACGCTGGCTTCATCTACACCATAGTGCTCTGCAAGCAGGCCCAGGAAGCGGGTTCTCCCGGTAGCAGACAGCTTCAGATAAGCGCGTCCCAGAAGTGCCGCCCGCTTGCGGGCTTCTACCTGACCGCCGTTTTCGGAAAGACAGTCGTCTATCCATTCTCTGACGATAACGACATCAGGCTCCGGAAGGTCTTCGGCAATGTTCATTATGTCTGAACCGCGACGGCCTGCGGATTCCAGTCCGCCCGGAACCAGTTTCTTGAAGGCTCTTTCAAAAATGCTTACAGGTTGCCTCTGCATAACCGTGATTCCCTATGTACAAAGCGGTGTTGTCTTTGTGAATGAAAGAAGGCTACCAGAGCAATTTGGAAAAACCAAGTAAAAGTACTTGGTTTGGTGGATACAAACCAGTAATGTAGTCGGCGTATTGATCAACTAGAGGGAAATGCTATGCAAGAACTACACGGTTATTACCTGGAAGACCTGGAAGTGGGAATGGAGGCGCTCTACGCCAAGACCATTACTGAAGCAGATGTGGTGTTGTTCGCCGGTATCAGCGGTGATGACAACCCGGTACATATTAATGCCGAGTATGCCAAGACCACGCCCTTTAAAGAGCGGATTGTTCACGGCATGTTCAGCGCGGCCCTGATTTCTGCAGTGCTGGGTACACGCTTGCCAGGCCCCGGTGCTATCTATATAGACCAGCAAATCAAATTCAAAGCGCCGGTTCATATTGGTGACACAGTTGTTGCGTCTGCCAAGGTTATTGAAATCAATGCAGAGCGTCGCCGGGTAAAACTGGAGACCATCTGTAAAGTAGGTGACACAGTGGTTGCAGAAGGTGTTGCTACGAATATGGTTGATCGCCGTCCGGCGTAAGTCTGGAGAAATTTATGTTAATGGATCAAGAGAATTGCATCGTTGCCGTGATCGATGTGCAGGCCCGGTTATTGGGGGGGGTGCATGAAAACGAGAAACTGGTAAACAACTGCAGCTGGCTGGTGCGCCTGGCTGAGTTGATGAATGTGCCTGTGCTTGGGTCCGAGCAATATCCTGATGGTCTGGGCCATACGGAAGAAGGACTGCGCGAACTGGTGGGACCCGCTAACATATACGGCAAAACCTTCTTCGCGTGCATTGACGATCCTGGCTTTGAAAAAGCATTTGAGGCTCAGGGTCGCAAACAGGTTGTCCTGTGTGGCATGGAGTCGCAGGCTTGTGTGATGCAATCCACGATCAGGATGCTGGAGAAAGGGTTGGAGGTTTTTGTGGTAGCGGATGCCGTTTCCGCACGTAACTCTTATGACACTGAAGTAGCACTGCGTCGGATGGAGCAGGCGGGGGCCAGAATTGTCACTAAAGAAATGGTCGGGTTTGAATGGCTTCGACGTTCCGATGCGGCTCAATTCAAGGCATTCAGCAAGGAATTCCTGCGCTAGTAAGTCGCGGGGCCCTGGCTCCTGTGGTCAAGGGCCCCGGAGACCGTCAGAATAGAGTTGGTTAACGCAACCGAGCTCCCGGGACTCCCATTGTCATGAAAAACCGCACACCGGAAGAAGGGCTGACCGCTCTGACCGACGACGCCGAACGTAACCGTCTGCTGGCGGAAATGGCGGAACAATCCACCGATATGATCTCCCGACATACGCCGGAAGACTGGCGGTTTATCTATGTATCCCCTGCGGTTACGCATTTGCTTGGGTACACAGTCGAGGAGATTGTTGGTATCTCGGCTTACGATCTCTACCACCCCGATGATGTAGAAGATTTCCGGTTGCGGGCGCCTACAGTGAATTATGACCGGGGCCTGTATACCCATACCTATCGATTTCGCTGCAAAGATGGTCACTACACCTGGCTGGAAAGTACCAGCCGGACAATCCGTGACCCTGAGACCAACGGTATTCGGGAGATCCTGGTAGTTTCCCGGGATGCTTCCCACAGAATCAAGGCCGATAAAGCAAACCGCCGGTTGGCACGAGTGCTGGAAAGTACCCAGGATCTGGTTATCTTCGCAAATCTGGACTTTACCGTTTCACATCTGAACGAAGCTGCCCGAACTGCTCTTGAGCTGGAACATACGGATTACAGCGCGTCTCCTCTTTCCTGGTTTGTGACGGAGAAAGGTTTAGCTTTATTGATGGACGAGGGCTTTCCCGCAGCGAGACAAACGGGAAGTTGGCGGGGAGAGCTGGCCATGCGCAGCCTGAATGCCGTCCGCATACCTGTCATGCTTGAACTTCTGGCTCACCGTTCCCTGCACGGGGATATTGAGTACTTCTCGCTGGTTGCCCATGATCTCACTGAGAAAAAAGCCGCAGAAGAACAGCTCAAGCAGTACCAGGCCGATATTGACCACGCCAGCCGCCTGGTCACTATGGGTGAGCTGGCATCTAGCCTGGCCCATGAGCTGAACCAGCCGCTGGCGGCAATGGTGAACTATCTCCGGGGTATTGAGCGGCGTTTTGCCCATAAGCCCACGCTCTCATGGAGCGACGTGGAGTTACCCATCAGCCGCAGTATCCGGACAGCGTTGAGGGCGGGTGAGATTATCCATCGGATGATGGACTTCACCCGTAAACAGGAGCCGGTTATTACCAGCCTCAATTTAACGGAATTGATTCGTGAAATGGTCGATTTCTGCGAAAGCATGGCGGAGCGGAATAACGTGCGCATGGCTTTTGAGCCGCCCTCCGACCTGCCAGCAGTCAGGGGGGACAAGATTCAGTTGGAGCAGGTGTTATTGAACCTTATTGTTAATGCCATAGAAGCCAGCGCCTCATCCGAAGATGAAGATGTTGCCACAGTACAGATCCGTGTTGAGCCCTGTGGAAGTAGTCAGCTGCGGGTTGAGGTGGAAGATCAGGGGCAGGGTATTTCGGATGCGGACATGTCCCGTCTTTTTGACCGCTTTTTCTCAACCAAGGACACTGGGCTTGGAATGGGGCTGGCCATCAGTCGTTCATTGGTAGAGAATCTTGGGGGCGAACTCTGGGCAGAAAATATACCTGCAGGCGGGGCTCGTTTTTCATTTACGCTAAATATTACTGACTGACCACCCATGACTTCTAAAAACGATGCACAGACAGTTTTTGTCATTGATGACGACACGGACGTAAGAGATTCTTTGCAGTGGTTGCTTGAGTCTGTCGGCCTTAAGGTTCAAACCTACGAGAATGCATTGGCATTTTTCGAGGGTTTCGATACAGGCTCCAGCGGTTGCATTGTGATGGACGTGAGGATGCCGGGGCTCAGCGGGATTAACGCCCAGAAAAAATTGTCAGAGTACAACATTGATCTGCCGGTAATCATGATTTCGGCCCACGGCAATGTGGACATGGCTGTGACAGCCCTGACTCAGGGCGCTGTAACGTTCATCGAAAAGCCGTTTGATGATCAGGTACTGATTGACCACGTTCATGATGCCCTGGAGAAAGATCGGGCTCGATTTGTTCAGCGCCTTTCACAGTCTCGTATCCGGGAACGTTACGACAGCCTGACACGAAGAGAACGCCAGGTTCTGGAACTGATCGTTAAGGGGCTTTCGAACCAGGAAGCCGCTGATGAGCTCGGCATCAACAGGAAAACAGTTGAGGGCCACCGGGCGAACATGACTGCAAAAATGAAAGTGGATTCGTTTGCGGAACTGGTGCAGGTAGCTATAGCGCTGGGATTGGTAAAGGGTGTTGCGAAGCCCTGAGCCCGGCTGCTCAGGGGGCACAGCCGGGTTGTCATTTAATCGGGCAACCGGGTACGGCAAAACCGTAACTTACAACCCGCTTGCCGCTTTCAGGTGAGAGAGGTTTTGCCGGGAAGCATCGGGTAAAGAAATCGGCTTCTGGGTGTTATTGTCAATGCAAACAATCACTGATTCAGCGGTTGCACAGCACACGCCGTTTTGAAAGATACCTTGATATAGCTGTATGGAGCTGTTGCCGACGCGTGTGACAGCTGATCCGATATCTACAGTCCCAGGCCAGTGAATTTCAGCGCGCAGCTGTATGTTGATGTTGACGATTACGAAGGAGGTGTCGGGAGTGACAAGTGGTGCTTCTGAATCGTAGATCAGTTCAACCCGACCCGTTTCAAGAAAGGTTGAAAATACTGCATTGTTAACATGACCCTGCCGATCTGTGTCTGCGTAGCGTAGTTTGTCATATGTACGAAACGGGAACTGATCCAGAGTCCAGTCTTTGGTCGCGCCAGCTGGCATTTCTGATTTCCTCTTTGTATTTGTAGGCTAACGGGAGACGAGCATTGCGCACGGCAGTGAGTATGTCAAATTCCCATTCCGAGCGATTATTCCCGGCCTGACCTGATACCAGCTCAAGCTGGCGCAGACAGTTCTGTGCGCGGTACTTCAGAAACCAGAGTATTCCCCAAACCGTGCTGGTCGACAGGGCTGGCGCTCTTTTTTCACTGCGCGGCCCAGCTCAGGTCCTTGTCGCTTTTGGCTAAGGCCAGGTGGATATACGGTTTAGTCGAGTAAAAATAATTGATTAAGTTTCAAAAAACCAAGTATACATACTTGGTTTTGGTCTATGCTGTTCTTTCCAAATAACAAAATCAAGGGGTTCGGCCTATGACAACTGAGCACGCGACTAAAAGGACGCTTACCAGCAGCTGTCACAGAAGGTCGTGATGAAGGCCAGTGGTTAAAAGTATTTTACGATGAAACCCGGGAAAAGGCCGGTCATAGCGGCATTGACCTACCGAGCTTTGAGGACTTCAACGCGAAGGGCTGGTTTGAAAACTCGATGCCGAAAGAACCTCAGATTCTGATGAAAGCCTTCCGTGAGGACCCTGTGGGCAACGCTCTTCGAACGCCCAGTGGGAAAATAGAGATTTTTCTGAGACTGTCGCGGGCTTTAGCTATGAAGAATGCCCGGGCTTTCCGTTCTGGAGATGCCTTCTCGCCGCCGGTAATCAGCAGTGAATGTCGGTGATACCTACAAAATAAGCAAGTAAATATACTTGTTTAACCAAGTAATAACCATTGATTATGTGAGTTGCAGGACCTAGTATTGAGCTGGGGGTAATTCCTCCCTTCGTAATTTTTAAATTCAGTTGGATGGAGAATAAAAACAATGTCCTTGAAAAAAAGACCAACGGGCGGTGAGCAGCCGTCGGCGTTAGGGGCGTTACACTTACGCGTCCCCTTCGTGCACTACAAAATTGAAATCCCGGATATTCTGCAGGGCGCAATTCTGTGCGTTGTTCCCTTGAGCATCACGGCTCTTATGACTTCCGTATTGGGTATTCCTTTCGAGATTGCGGTTGCCTTTGTGCTGCTGAACAACATGCTTTACCTGGTGCATACACACTTTGGTGATCCTACCGTTGCGGGCTGGATCACTGCAGGTATTCCTCTTTATATCGCATTCCTGATGGGCTACCCGGAGGGGGAGGCCAGAATACTGGCGCTCATTGCATTGCAGTTAACCGTCGCTGTGGTTTTCCTTGGATTGGGGGTCTTCAAAGGTGCCGACGCCCTGGTACGCAAGATGCCTATGTCACTCAAGTCGGGCATTCTTATCGGCGCAGGTATTTCTGCAGTGATGGGTGAGTTCGCTGCTGACGGCCGTGTCTGGACCATGCCTGTCACCATTCTGACCGGTGCGGTTCTCGGTTTCTTCATGCTGTTTTCTGAAACGGCGGGTCCGCTGCGTGCGCGTTACGGTTTCTTCCGCTTTGTAGCTCAGTACGGCATCGCCGTGCCCTTCCTGATCGCTTATGTGTTCGGCCTGCTTATTGGTGAGGTTGAGATGCCGGTCATTGAGTGGGGCTTCACTTCCATACCACTGGGTACGATCCTTCGGGAATACAGTGTGATCGGGTTGGGTATGCCGCCACTGCAATACTTTATTGATGCTATCCCGCTGGCGTTGGCTGCCTACATTATTGCATTCGGCGATATTCTGGTTATGGATTCACTGTTCAAAAATGCCGACAGTGTCCGTAAGGATGAAAAGCTGGTCTTCAGCCCGCGTCGTAACAGCATTATCGTAGGTATTCGTAATGCAATTCACGGCCTTTTTGCACCATTTATCAGTTTGTCTGGACCTGCCTGGACGGGTGGCCAGGCTCTGGTCATTAATCGTTATATGAATAACCCGCGCTCTGCCATGGATAGCTACTGGGGTGGTGCAACCAGTATTTACTGGGGCATGACCATTGCCATAGTACTGGTACCCGTGGTTACTCTGTTCAAACCAGGCCTCAATATTGGTATGGCATTGACTCTGCTGATTCAGGGTTACCTGTGTGGCTATCTGGCTATCGAAATGCTGGATCGCCAAACCAATCTTGAGCGGGGTGTCGCAATTATTGTGGGTTCTGTTCTCGCGGTTAAAGGCGCAGCCTGGGGGCTTGGTATTGGCTTGGTTCTGTGGCTTGTCCTGGAAAAGAACTGGTTTGCAGATGTCTACGTGGCGACACACCATAACGATGATGAGCCAGCAGCTGATGCTGAAACAGTAACTGAACGAAGTTAACGGCGGCTGAGCTTGTCAGACAGAACAAAAATGAGGTTAAACACAATGGAAAATATGTTTGAGCTTGGGCTCGATAAGGTAGAGGCGAACTATACGCCGCTGACGCCGGTCACATTTATTCAGCGGACAGCACTGGCGCATCCAACGCGCACAGCAGTTATCCACGGAAGCATCCGCCGGAATTGGGCTGAAACCTATGCACGGTGTCTGAAAATGGCATCAGCTCTGCGCAAACTCGGTGTTCGTAAAGGGGATACGGTTGCAGCTTTGTTGCCGAACATCCCTGAAATGCTGGAGTTGCATTTTGCGGTTCCGATGATCGGAGCCGTATTGAATGCCCAGAACACGCGGCTTGATTCGAAGACCATGACGTTCATGCTCAATCACGGGCGAGCCAAGGTGTTCTTTACCGATAAAGAATACAGCGACCGTTCCCGCGATGCCCTTGTTGGTTGTGATGCCAGGCCTATTGTCATTGACGTTGATGATCCCAACTTCGACGGCGGTGAGCTGATTGGCAAGATGACCTATGACGCTCTGCTGGCCACCGGCGATGATGATTTCCAATGGGATATGCCAGACGATGAGTGGCAGGCTATTGCCCTGAACTATACGTCAGGTACTACCGGCAACCCTAAAGGCGTTGTGTATCACCATCGCGGTGCCAATCTGAACGCCATGAGTAACGTCATTGGCTTCGGCCTGCCATCAGGTGCGGTCTATTTGTGGACTCTGCCGATGTTCCATTGTAACGGCTGGTGCTATCCCTGGGCGGTCACGGCTGTCGCTGGCACGCATGTGTGTCTGCGCTCGCCGCAACCGAAGGAGATATATGAAGCTCTGGCAGAGCATGGCGTGACTCATTTCTGTGCCGCGCCAGTTGTTCTGAACATGATGATTAATGCTCCGGACGAGCACAAAAAACCATTCAGTCAGCACGTCACGGCCGCAACCGGTGGCGCGGCGCCCCCGGCTGCCACGATTGAAGCAATGGAAGCAATGGGGGTGCAGGTGGTTCACCTGTATGGTTTGACGGAAACCTATGGTCCCAGCCTGATTTGTGAATTCCAGGATGAATGGAAGTCCATGGATGCCAAAAACAAGGCAGCAAAGATGGCTCGCCAGGGAATCCTGTCATTGTCCATGACGGACATGATGGTGGTCGACCCTGTAACTTCTGAGCCCGTACCTAAAAACGGTATGACGATTGGTGAGCTGTTTGTCCGTGGTAACTCTGTGATGAAGGGTTACCTCAATAACCCTGAAGAAACTACTAAAGCGTTTAGTGGTGGATGGTTTCATACCGGTGACCTGGGGGTGTGGCACAGCGATGGTTATGTGGAAATAAAAGATCGCTCTAAAGACATTATAATTTCCGGTGGAGAGAATATTTCGACCCTTGAAGTTGAAAGTACGCTTTATGATCATCCGGCTGTACTGGAAACTGCTGTTGTGGCGGCGCCCGATGATCACTGGGGTGAAGTTCCCTGTGCATTTATTACGCTGAAACCTGGCAATGAAGGCCTGACGGAGGCTGATATTGTGGCCCATTGCAAAGCGAATCTTGCCGGCTTCAAGGTGCCCAGGAAAATCCTCTTTGTGGATGATTTACCGAAGACATCGACCGGAAAATTGCAGAAGCATATGCTGAGGAATCAGCTTACGACGTAAGGAGTGAGCCTGTTTTGATGCAGTGAGCAAATTCCCCTGGCCGACGCCGGGGGTTTTTTGTATGGCAGGTATGAAATACATATGAGGATAGGGAGCAGGAAGCCCTTGACCGAGACCAAAATAAGTACGCTTTGGCACATTGAAGTGGGGAATGTTGTTGATCATAAACAGACAATGATATCTCATGATGTGCGTATGAATGCTGAATCGATCCGGGTGGGTCAACGTGCGCACATCCCCGGCTGGATCGGTCGGTAACCACAATCGACACTGTTGATGAGGTGATGCATTGTTTTACAGGATATTTTTGCTGATTTTTCTGGGGAGTACCCTGTTGGTTTCCGGGTGTTATTCCGGAAACGATTCCGGCAGCAGTGAAGCAGAACCCGGCAGTCCGGGCGAGACCTCCAGAGAGTCTCAAGAAACTGTCAGTGACATCTCCCTTGTCCTGAAGCCAGCGCAACTGGACTGGGTTGGCCAGAAAATATTTCAGAACGAATGTGCGGGCCAGTTTCAATGCCTTGTTCACTGGAACGATGGTGAAGCCTTTCCGTCTCTGGGTATTGGCCATTTTATCTGGTACCCGGCAGGGCTAGACGGACGGTTTGTAGAAAGTTTTCCCGCGCTCATTGAGTACATGAAACAGCGCCAGCTAAACATTCCGGTGTGGTTGAGAGAGCTGGAGCCGTTTGATGCCCCCTGGTCAGACAAGGAATCTTTTGAGGCTGTCGAAAACTCTGTCAGGGTCGCTGAATTACGGGAATTTCTGGCGGGAACCCAGGGCATACAAGCAGAATTTATTGTCCGAAGGGCCAGAACCTCACTCAGGCAGGTTGTTGAGTCGGTGCCTGAAGGCCGGCAGGAGCAATTGCAATTCGATCTGGAAGCTTTGAGCCGTACTCCAGGCGGAACCTATGCCCTGATGGATTACGTGAACTTCAAGGGAGAGGGCCTCTCAGGTGCCGAACGTTACAAAGGCGAGGGTTGGGGACTTCAGCAAGTACTTCTGACTATGGAGCCCAACCCGGAGATTACGACGTTGGAACGATTCCGGCTGGCTGCGGCAGAGGTTCTCACCCGAAGAGCCGACAACGCAGATAATCCTATTGAGAAAACCCGGTGGCTAAAGGGCTGGCTGAAACGCCTGGAAACCTATGTGGAACCCGACGAAATTATCAATTCTGCAGAAAAAATCCGCTAAATATTAGATACATTTCCGAACTCTGATCTACCTTGTAAGAACAGGCTCCTTCCTGTTGTCTCAAAATGGCGCATCGTTTGCGATGACGAGTGCCATTTTGGGGCCGGATCGCTGTTCAGGCGGCTCCGGAGTGGCAGTCGGAGCCTGGGGAGAAAAAATAATTTATAACAAACAATAACTTGCCCTGCGTGGCTCGTAATTTGCTGGATTGATTCCCCGGTAGTTATTACGAAGTAACCCGCAAACGTTCGGAGAAACGACAATGAAAGGTATGACATCACTAGCCCTTGGTATGACGCTTGTTGCCAGCGCGCTCACGACGACAAACGCTCTTGCCGCAACAACTCTGGAAAGCATAAAGGATAAAGGCCACCTCCAATGTGGTGTGACCAGCGGTCTTCCCGGGTTTTCCCAGCCGGATGAGAAGGGTGCCTGGACGGGAATTGATGTTGATACATGTCGCGCAGTAGCCGCAGCCGTTTTTGGCGATTCCAGGGCCGTTGAATTTACACCACTGACCGCCAAAGAGCGTTTCACTGCATTGCAGTCGGGCGAAATTGACATGTTGTCCAGAAACACGACCTGGACTCTTACAAGGGATACCTCGCTCGGGCTCAACTTCGCGGGTGTGAACTATTACGACGGCCAGGGATTCCTTGTTAACAAGGACATTGGTGTTGACGATGCAACGCAGCTTGATGGCGCCACTGTGTGTATTCAGGCGGGTACAACCACGGAGCTGAATCTTTCAGACTATTTCCGGACCAAGGGCATGGAGTTCAAGCCTATTGTGTTTGATACATCCGAGCAGACAGTCCAGGGCTTTGCCGCTGGCCGTTGTGATGTTCTCACATCTGATCGCTCCCAGCTCGCCGCTTTGCGGTCCAAACTCTCGGACCCGGATAGTGCAAAGATCCTGCCGAACACTATTTCAAAAGAGCCTCTTGGGCCTGTTGTACGTCAGGGTGATGACCAGTGGTTCAATATCGTCAAGTGGGTCTTGAACGTCCAGATCAACGCAGAGGAACTCGGCATTACTATGGCAAATGCTGATGACATGCTGAAGTCGGATAACCCGAATGTACAGCGCCTTTTGGGCACGGACGGCGACATGGGCGCCAAACTTGGTCTTCCGGATGACTTTGGTTATGCCATCGTGAAGCAGGTCGGTAATTACGCCGAAATGTACAACCGCAATGTGGGGCCTGACACGGCTCTTGGTCTTGAGCGCGGCATCAATGCTCTCTGGACAGATGGCGGCATTCTCTACGCACCGCCGGTACGCTAACGCCTGAAAGGCTGCGCTGGAGGTGTTTTTGTGATGCCTCCGGCGTTAACTCTGATGCTGTGTTTTACAGGGAAGCTTTTGGGATAGTGCATGAAAAAACAAATCGTTGATTCCAGACCCGCAGGGCCGAAGCCCTGGTACGATCCGCGGGTTCGAGCTCTATTTTTTCAGGTTGTTTCGCTGGCCGTGGTTTTCTGGGTTGGCTGGGTACTGATCGACAATACGCTCTCCAATATGCAGAGCCGGGGTATCAGTACTGGTTTCGGATTCCTTGGTGAATCTGCCGGCTTCGGCATCATTATGCATTTGGTGCCATACGACGCCACTATGTCGTACGGTCGAACCTTCTGGGTCGGCCTGACCAATACATTGCTTGTGTCGTCCATGGGTGTCGTTACAGCAACCATTCTTGGTTTTGTGATTGGTGTTGCACGTCTGTCCAGCAACTGGCTGGTAGCCAAAATTGCACTGCTGTATATAGAAATCATCCGGAATATTCCCCTTCTGCTACAGATATTTTTCTGGTATTTCGCGGTTCTTAGTAACCTTCCATCGCCCAGACAAAGCGTGGAGGTTGGCGGTGCACTGTTTTTGAATAACCGCGGCCTGTATCTGCCTGCGCCGATGACCCAGGACGGCTTTGGCCTGGTATGGGGGGCTGCACTGGTGGCTATTCTGGCCGCTGTAAGCATCCGGATATGGGCAAAGAAACGTCAGCTGGCGACCGGGCAGATCCTGCCGACCTTCAAGCTGAGTGCTGCGATTCTTATCCTGTTGCCGCTTGTGGCGTTTTTCGTGGCAGGACAGCCGCTGGAATGGGATTTGCCGGCGCTCAAGGGATTTAATTTCGGCGGCGGGATTACGCTGATTCCCGAGCTTGTGGCTTTGTGGATTGCGCTTTCCCTCTACACTGCGAGCTTTATCGCGGAGATCGTACGCTCGGGCATTTTGTCTGTGAGCCGGGGGCAGACTGAGGCGTCCAAAGCCCTGGGTCTGCCAAGCGGGCTGACGTTGAGGCTGGTGGTTATTCCTCAGGCCATGCGGGTAATCATTCCGCCTCTGACCAGCCAGTATCTCAACCTTGTGAAGAATTCCTCACTTGCAACCGCTATCGGCTACCCGGATCTGGTTGCTGTGTTTATGGGCACCACGTTGAATCAGACTGGCCAGGCAGTGGAGGTGGTGGCCATTACAATGGCTGTCTATCTCACCATCAGCTTGCTGATTTCACTGTTCATGAACCTGTATAACCGGGCCGTTGCGATCAAGGAGCGATGATGACTGAATCGATGATCAAACCCCCTAAAAGAAACCTCGGGCCAGTCAAGTGGATGCGGACGCATCTGTTTTCCAGCTGGTACAACTCCCTGCTGACTCTGGTGGTTGGCTACCTGCTGGTTACCAGTGTAGGGCCCTTGCTGAACTGGGTGATACTGGACGCCACTTTTCAGGGTAATGGTCCGGACGATTGTGTTGGGGCAGGTGCCTGCTGGCTGTTCGTTAAGCAGCGTCTGAATTTCTTCATATACGGATTCTACCCGGACGAACTCCAGTGGCGGGTCGATATCATGTTCGCCCTCTTGGCGGCCGCCTTTGTTCCCCAGTTTATCGAGCGTTTCCCTGGCCGGAAATGGCTCGGAATCTTCGGTATGACGGGGCTGCCGGTTATAGGCTACGTGTTGATCCCGGGCGGTGTTCCGGGGCTTGAAGAGGTGGGCAGCTCGAAGTGGGGCGGCCTGATGCTCACGCTCATCCTGGCCTACATCGGGATACTGGCATCTCTGCCTATCGGAGTTCTGCTTGCCCTCGGGCGCAGGTCGGATATGCCTATTATCCGGGGGTTATGCGTGGTGTTTATCGAAGTCTGGCGGGCAGTGCCGTTGATTACAGTACTGTTCATGGCGTCTGTGATGCTGCCTTTGTTTCTTCCCGATGGCGTGAGCTTCGAAAAACTGGTTCGGGCTTTGATCGGCATTACCTTGTGGCAGTCAGCCTATATGGCTGAAGTCATAAGAGGTGGCCTTCAGGCTATTCCCCGGGGGCAGTATGAGGCGGCTGATGCTCTGGGCCTGGGTTATTGGCGCAAGATGGGGCTGGTTATTCTGCCTCAGGCGCTGAAGCTGGTTATTCCCGGCATTGTGAATACATTTATATCACTGTTCAAGGACACCACACTGGTGTTGATTATTGGCCTTTTCGACATTCTTGGCGCGGTCCAGTCAACGATAGCGGACCCCGCCTGGCAGAACGTTGCGATAGAGGGGTATGTCTTTGTGGCCTTCTGTTTCTGGGTGTTCTGTTTTGGTATTTCCCGATACAGCCAGAACCTTGAACGAAAGCTTGATACTGGTCACAAAACCTGATGGTGAGACTATGACACAACACACCGAATCCAAGAATGTGCAGACTGAGAACAAGCCGGGCATCATTCGTGTGGAAGGCATGCACAAATGGTATGGCGACTTCCATGTTCTCAAAGACCTGAATCTGGCAATTGACCAGGGGGAGCGTATTGTAATCTGTGGCCCTTCCGGCTCCGGGAAATCCACGTTCATCCGCTGTATCAATCGCCTTGAAGAGCATCAGCAGGGCAGGATCATCGTTGATGACGTTGAGCTGACCGATGATGTCCGTCACATAGACAGCGTTCGCCGGGAAGTAGGAATGGTGTTTCAGCACTTTAATCTGTTTCCTCATCTCACTGTGCTGGAAAACTGCTGTCTGTCGCCAATATGGGTGCGCAAGGTGCCCCGGCGGGAAGCTGAGGCATCTGCCATGGAGTATCTTGAGCGGGTGAAAATTCCGGACCAGGCTAACAAGTTTCCGGGTCAGTTATCGGGCGGTCAGCAACAACGGGTAGCCATTGCCAGAGCTCTGTGCATGAAACCCAAAATCATGTTGTTTGATGAACCTACGTCGGCGCTTGACCCGGAAATGATAAAAGAAGTGCTGGATGTCATGATTGAGCTCGCTGGAAGCGGCATGACGATGATCTGCGTTACCCATGAAATGGGATTTGCCAAGACTGTAGCAGATAGGGTGATCTTCATGGATGCTGGAGAGATAGTAGAAGAGGCCCCGCCCAGCGAATTTTTCAGCAACCCCAGAGAAGCGCGCACCCAGCAATTCCTGCAGCAGATTCTGCAGCACTGACGAACCTGCACTCTTCCGGGGACTCTTACCGGGGCTCCGGAAGAATGTGCTGATCAATATCCATCTGCGGGGCGGGTATGCAAGGACAGGCTTTGGTCAGGTGCACTGGTCATGGCGGAAGTGTCAGAGCGGCGCCTTTTTCAGCTCGGGCTCTTGCCCGGGCTTCGCATACAGCCACCACAGGTTTTCATCCCAGTCTCCCAGAACAATCCGTTTTGCGGTTTTGCCGTTTACTTTCAGACTATGCTCAGCGGGCCGGTGTGTGTGGCCATGAATCAGTTGAGATACATTACTGGCTTCCATGACACGTACGACTTCCCCGGGCGTGACATCCATGATGTCCTCGGCTTTGTCACGATTCGTCGCCATGCTCATTTCCCTGAGTTGCCGGGCCATCTGCTGACGATCTTTGAGAGGGCGGGCCAGAATCAGTTTTTGTGTCTGTGGGTTACGCATGTTGGCGCGGAACTTCTGATACTGGACGTCAGCTGTACAAAGGCTGTCGCCGTGCATCAGCAGGGTAGGGGTGCCGTACAGATTGATCAGCGTGGGATCGTCCAGCAGCGTAGCACCGGCTCGCTTGCAAAAATCTTCGCCCAGTAAAAAATCCCGGTTGCCGTGCATCAGGAAGATCCTGGTGCCGTTTGTGCTCAGTGTGTGCAGTGCTGTGGCGATCTGATCCTGCAGAGGTGTTCGTTCATCGTCACCGATCCAGGCTTCAAAAAAATCACCAAGGATGTACAGCTGTTCTGCGCCGGGAGCTTCTTTCTCCAGAAAGCGAAGAAACGCCCCGGTAATGTCGGGGCGAGACTCTTCCAGGTGAAGATCGGAAATAAACAGCGTGGTCACGCTGCGCCTCCGTCCTCTATAACACTGGCTTTCACAATTACCACGTCTTCAAAGGGTACGTCCTGATGTCCTGCATTCATGGTTGTGCGTACAGCGCGTATAGCGTTGACCGTGTCCATGCCTTCTGCAACCTTGCCAAACACGCAGTAGCCCCAGCCTTCAGCATTTTTGGCGGTGTGATCCAGAAAACCATTGTTTTCCACATTGATGAAAAACTGCGCTGTGGCCGAGTGTGGATCCATGGTGCGAGCCATGGCGACAGTACCTTGCATGTTGCTCAGGCCGTTATCTGCCTCATTCTGAATGGGATCACGGGTTTTCCTTGCGGTCATGCCTGGCTCAAAGCCGCCGCCCTGAATCATGAAGTTGCTGATTACCCTGTGAAAAATAAGGCCATCGTAGAAACCGTCGCGAACATACTGTTCAAAGTTTTTTGCGGTTTCAGGGGCTTTTTCGTAATCCAGTTCGAGCTTGATGTCGCCGTGATTGGTTGTCAGCAGAATCATCAGGGGGTCCTGTTCGTTAGGTTGGAATCGGTTAAGCGGTTATTGTACGCAAGAGTTTCCGGTGATGCATGAGTCCAGATCTGATTTATGAGTATAATAGCCGGTTTACGACCCACTTTTTTAATAGAGATTGTATGAGCGCCGAGTCGAAGAAAGCCCATAACTTTATTCAGAGCCTGATTGAAGACGCCATCGCCAAAGGAGAGCAGACTGCCCCGGTGGTGACCCGTTTCCCGCCTGAGCCCAATGGTTACCTGCATGTCGGCCACGCCAAATCTATCTGCCTTAACTTTGGTATAGCTGAGACATTTTCCGGTGAGTGCAATCTGCGGTTTGACGACACCAATCCGGAGAAGGAAAGCCAGGAATACATTGATGCCATCAAAAAGGATGTCGAATGGCTGGGTTATACCTGGGCAGGAGACGTGCGTTATGCCTCCGATTATTTTGATGTCATCTATTACTTTGCAGAAGAGTTGATCGAGAAGGGCAAGGCATACGTGTGTGCGCTGTCCGCTGATCAGATGGCGGAATATCGTGGCAATCTTAAAGAGCCGGGAAAAGACAGCCCCTACCGTGACCGTCCTGTTGAGGAAAACCTTAAGCTTTTCCGCGATATGCGCGATGGTAAGTATCAAAATGGTGAGATGGTATTACGGGCCAGAATCGATATGGCGTCCCCTAACATGAATCTGCGGGACCCTATCCTTTATCGTATTCGTTACGCCGAGCATCACCAGACGGGCAATAAATGGTGCATTTACCCGATGTACGATTTCACTCACCCCATCTCGGATGCCATGGAGGGGGTCACCCACTCCCTGTGTACGCTTGAGTTTGAAGATCATCGCCCTCTGTATGACTGGGTGCTGGACAATATAACCGTCCCCTGTCATCCGCGGCAGATCGAGTTTGCCCGTCTCAATCTGAATTACACCATTACCAGCAAGCGCAAGCTCAAGCGGCTGGTGGACGAGCGTCTGGTCGATGGCTGGGATGACCCGCGCATGCCTACCATTTCAGGCATGCGTCGCCGTGGATACACCCCGGAATCCGTGCGCGCATTCTGTGACATGATTGGTGTGAACAAGGCCGGCGGCACTGTAGATATGGGCATGCTGGAATTCGCCATCCGCGAAGATCTTAACACCCGTGCTCCCCGCGCCATGTGTGTTATGAACCCGTTGAAAGTGACACTTACCAATTACCCTGCTGACAAAACGGAAACTCTGGTTTTGCCGGTCCATCCACAGAACCCTGACATGGGCCAGCGTGAAGTTACCTGGAGTCAGACCCTGTATATCGATCGGGAAGATTTTATCGAAGAGGTACCACGTAAGTGGAAACGTCTGGCGCCTGACCAGGCTGTTCGTCTGCGTGGCGGCTATGTGATGACATGCAAGGAAGTTGTTCGGGATGCCAGTGGCGAGATTGTGGAACTCCGTTGTGAATATGATCCGGCCACTCTGGGAGTCAACCCCGAAGGCTACAAGCCCAAGGGCGTTATTCACTGGGTTTCCGCGACCGACAGTGTCAGCTGTGATATCAATCTCTATGACCGCCTGTTTAACCATGAGTCACCGGACAGCGACAAGGACGGCGATCTGATCGACCACATTAATCCTCAGTCGCTTGCTGTTCTCAAGGATGCGAGGGTAGAGCGAAGCCTGGCGAAGCCTCAAACCGATCTGCCTTATCAGTTTGAGCGGGAAGGGTATTTTTTCTGCGATCAGGAGCTGACCGCCGCAGCCGGCAAGCCGGTATTCAATCGCACCGTTACCTTGAGGGATTCCTGGGGTAAGTAATCGGGAGGCCAGAGCTTTGATCAGAATTTACAATACGCTTACTCAGCAGAAAGAAATCTTCACGCCTATCGAGCCGGGAAAGGTTCGTATGTACGTGTGCGGGATGACGGTTTACGACTACTGCCATCTAGGCCACGCCCGGGTACTGGTGGCGTTTGATGTAGTAACCCGTTACCTGCGCAATCGTGGCTACGACGTGACTTACGTGCGTAATATCACCGATATCGACGACAAGATACTCCGACGGGCTGAGGAAAACGGTGAGCCCTATACTGAGCTTACAGAGCGCATGATCGCTGCCATGCATGAAGATGAGGCCCGTCTTGGGGTTCTTTCTCCCAGTGCAGAGCCGCGGGCGACGGATTACATTGCTGACATTATCGCCATGATAAATACGCTGGTTGAGTCGGAGCATGCCTACGCTGCCGGTAACGGAGACGTGTATTTTTCCGTTGAGTCGTTTAAGGACTACGGCAAACTCAGCAAGAAAAAACTGGAAGATCTGCTGGCGGGGGCGCGCATTGATGTACAGGAAGCCAAGCGCAGCCCTGCTGATTTTGCGTTGTGGAAGGCCGCCGGTGAAGGCGAAGTGAGCTGGCCTTCGCCCTGGGGGAATGGCCGCCCGGGCTGGCATATTGAATGTTCCGCCATGTCGAACCATTGCCTGGGCGATACGTTCGATATTCATGGTGGCGGGCCGGATCTTCTGTTCCCTCACCACGAGAATGAAATTGCACAGTCTGAGTGTGCGACAGGCCACAGGTTCGTAAATACCTGGATGCATGCGGGTGCGATTCGCGTGAACAAGGAAAAGATGTCCAAGTCTTTGGGCAACTTTTTCACAATACGGGAGATTCTTGAAACCTACCCGCCTGAGGTGGTGCGTTTCTTTCTGGTCTCCAGCCACTACCGTAGCCAGGTGGATTACTCCGAAGATAACCTTGCGGAAGCCGGGCGATCACTGGCGAGGCTTTATCATGCTTTGCGCGGTATTGAACCAGCGAATTCCAGCGATGTGCCTGAGACGGATCACGACCGGCGTTTTGTGGAGTTGATGGATGATGACTTCAACTGCGCAGGTGCAATTTCGGTACTGCATGCATTAGCCAACGATATCAATCAGCACCGTCGTGAGGGCCGGGATGAAGACGCGCAGAAGGCTGCGGCTGTCATGATCCGGCTTGGTGATGTGCTCGGCCTGTTACAGCAGGATCCGGATGCTTTTTTTCAGGCAGATGCCGGCGGCGAACTGACCGCTGCGGATATTGAAGCCAAAATTCAGGCTCGTGCTGATGCCCGTAAGGCCAGAGACTTTGCCGGCGCTGATCGCATCCGGGAAGAGTTGTTGGAGCAGGGCGTCATACTGGATGATTCACGGGAAGGAACGAGCTGGCGGCGCAGCTGACGCTGTTACCAAGGTCGTGTTGTATTCGGGTATATGACGTTATACGGAATTTCCCGTACAATGCGGCCACCAATTTTACCAGGCCCGACCGCTGAGCGGCTTTCGGGGCAGGGCTAACCCACTGAGGCTAAGAACGATGACAGAGCGCGTACAACTCGGCGGCATTCAGGTCGCAAAGAATTTGTATGACTTCGTGAATAACGAAGCAATTCCGGGTACCGGAGTGGATGCCGAAAAATTCTGGGCGGAATTCGACAAGATCGTCAACGATCTGGCACCGCGTAACCGCGAGCTTCTCGCCAAGCGTGATGCTATTCAGGAAAAAATGGACAGCTGGAACCGGGATCACAAAGGCAAGAAGCTGGACATGGCTGCCTACAAATCCTTTCTGAAGGATATTGGATACCTGGTGGACGAGCCGGCAGATTTCCGGATTTCTACTGTCAATGTTGATCCTGAAGTTGCGACCATGGCTGGCCCTCAGCTCGTGGTTCCGATTATGAATGCCCGCTTCGCACTTAATGCGGCAAATGCGCGCTGGGGTAGTCTGTACGACGCACTGTATGGCACCGACGCCATTCCTGAAGAAAACGGTGCGGAAAAAGGTCGTGGTTACAACCCTGTGCGCGGCGCCAGGGTTATTGAATTTGCACGTAACCTGCTGGACAACTCTGCTCCGCTGGCTGCTGGTAGCCACAAAGATGCGGCCCTGTATCAGGTTGCCGGAGGCAAACTGGTCGTCAAAATGCAGAATGGCGACGTTACCGGCCTGAAAGATGAATCCGGGTTTGTTGGTTATACCGGTGCTGCGGATGCTCCCAACGGCATTCTTCTGGTCAAGAATGGCATGCATTTCGAAATCCAGATCGATGCCAGCCATCCGATCGGCAAAGATGACGGAGCACACGTAAAAGACGTGCTGATGGAGTCTGCGCTGACAACTATTATGGATTGTGAAGATTCTGTCGCCGCAGTTGATGCTGCTGATAAGGCTCTGGCTTACAGCAACTGGCTTGGCTTGATGAAAGGTGATCTGGAAGAAAGCTTCGAAAAAGGTGGTCAGCGCCTGACCCGGAAAATGAATCCGGATCGTGTATACACTGCAGCCGATGGCAGCGAACTGAAGCTGAAAGGCCGTAGTCTGATGTTCATTCGTAACGTCGGTCACCTGATGACCAATCCTGCTGTGCTGCTGAAGGATGGTTCCGAGGTTCCTGAAGGGTTGATGGACGGCATTCTGACCGGCCTGATTGCTATTCACGACCTTAAAGGCGGCGGTCGTTTTCAGAACAGTACTGCGGGCTCAGTCTACATCGTGAAGCCGAAGATGCACGGCCCTGAAGAGGTAGCGTTTACCAATGAATTCTTTGGTCGCGTTGAGGATGCTCTGGGGCTGCCGCGTTTTACTATGAAAGTCGGCATTATGGATGAAGAGCGTCGCACCACGGTTAACCTTAAAGCCTGCATTCATGAGGCCAGGGATCGTGCGGTATTCATTAATACGGGCTTCCTTGATCGCACAGGTGATGAAATACATACATCTATGGAGCTTGGTCCTTTTATTCGCAAAGGCGAGATGAAGCAGGCTGCATGGATTGGTGCCTACGAGCAGTGGAACGTGGATGTTGGCCTGGAAACCGGCTTCCGGGGCGTTGCCCAGATTGGTAAAGGCATGTGGGCCATGCCGGATCTGATGGCAGACATGCTTGTGCAAAAAATTGGTCACCCCAGGGCTGGCGCCAGCACTGCATGGGTGCCTTCGCCTACGGCGGCCACCCTGCACGCAACTCACTATCATCAGGTGTCTGTGGCAGATATCCAGAAAACTCTGGAGAGCCGTCCTCGTGCCAATCTTGATGACATACTTACCGTGCCGGTAATGGACGATCCGTCCAAGCTGACAGAGGCTGATATCCAGCAGGAACTGGACAATAATGCCCAGGGTATCCTCGGTTATGTTGTGCGCTGGATTGATAGTGGTGTTGGTTGTTCCAAGGTGCCCGACATCAACGATGTTGGCCTGATGGAAGACCGGGCTACTTTGCGTATATCGTCACAGCTTCTTACTAACTGGCTGTACCACGGTATCTGCACAAAAGAGCAGATTGAAGAAACCATGCAGCGTATGGCGAAGGTTGTTGACAAGCAAAATGCCGGCGACCCGGAATATCGGAGCATGGCGCCGGACTATGCAGGCAGCATAGCCTTCCAGGCTGCCATGGATCTTGTTCTGAAAGGTCGCGAGCAGCCGAATGGTTACACTGAGCCACTGCTACACGCTTATCGCCTGAAGGCGAAAGAGAAGTTTGGCCAGTAAGAGCGGCTGAACAACAAAAAACCCGCTTCGGCGGGTTTTTTGTTGTGGTTCAGTTGTTCTGAGGCCAGAACGTTCCGGCGTTATTCGTTATGCAGTTCGTTTGCCGCGTACAGGGTGTTTTGCAGAAGTGTTGCGATGGTCATGGGGCCGACACCTCCCGGTACGGGAGTGATATACGCAGCGCGGGCTGAGGCGGCTTCAAAGTCGACATCACCTTGTAGCTTTCCATTTTCCATGCGGTTGATGCCTACATCAATTACCGTTGCGCCCGGTTTTACCCAGTCCCCCTTGATCAGCCCTGGTTTGCCTACAGCTGCAATCAGAATGTCAGCATCACGTACATATTTTTCCAGATCCGGTGTAAAGCGATGGCAAACTGTAATAGTTGCACCCTTGAGTAGTAATTCCATAGTCATCGGGCGGCCCACAATGTTGGATGCGCCCACAATGACCGCGTGCTGGCCTTTGTACGGGGTGTCAATGCTGTCCAGCAGGGTTATCACGCCCGCGGGAGTGCAGGGTCTGAGGGCCGGCTTACGCTGCACCAGGCGGCCGATGTTATATGGGTGAAAGCCATCAACATCTTTATCCGGGCGGATTTTCAGCAGAATGGGGTCTGCATCCAGGTGGTCGGGCAGAGGAAGTTGCACCAGAATGCCATCTACAGCCGGGTTTTCGTTCAGCTCATCAATCAGCGCTTCCAGGGCTTGCTGGGAAGTGTCTGATGGCAGGTCGTAGGATAGCGAGAGGATGCCGGCGGCATCACAGGCTTTGCGTTTGTTACCTACGTATATTTCAGAGGCTGGGTCGTTTCCCACCAGTACCACGGCCAGGCCCGGGGCTCTCAGTCCCTTTCTGGTGCGGGCTTCCACACCGGATGCGACCTGTTGTCTGACTGCTGCAGCAATTTCTTTTCCGTTGATCAGTTTGGCGCTCATGATTCGTCTTGTCGGTTGGGCATTGGTTAAATAAGAGAGTGTGGATTGTCTCACGCTTGCGGCTTAACTCCAATTGGCGAAGAATGGTGTATTGGTGGTGTTGCGGAAAAAAATGCTCCTGAAATTGCTGATTCGGGAGAGAATTTCATTTTCCTTGTTGACGGGACCATTCGGCGACGGTAATATGCGCGCCAACTTTGCTGAAGCACACATAGTTCAGTTTAAACGGGGTATAGCGCAGTCTGGTAGCGCGCCTGCTTTGGGAGCAGGATGTCGGGAGTTCGAATCTCTCTACCCCGACCATTTTCTGGATGTTCAGCTAGGCCGACGGTCAAGCGCCCGTAGCTCAGCTGGATAGAGCATCGGCCTTCTAAGCCGAGGGTCGCAGGTTCGAGTCCTGCCGGGCGCGCCATTAAAGCAGCCGGCTTGATCAAAACCTGGGTAGCCGTCAGTAAAGTTGAAGATCAGTAGTTGTTCTGAATATACCGGAAGTATATTCCGATGTGGTGGACGTAGCTCAGTTGGTAGAGCTCAGGATTGTGACTCCTGCGGTCGAGGGTTCGATCCCCTTCGTCCACCCCACTTTTTAAAGGTGTTTCCGCAGTTTTCAGGTTTATGACCTTCGCGGTCAGCACTCCGTTTTAAAAGATTTCAGCTCCGGTGGTGGAATTGGTAGACACGATAGGTTTAGGTCCTGTTGCCGCAAGGTGTGGGGGTTCAAGTCCCTCCCGGAGTACCAATTTAAAAGGCTCTTGGAATTGTTCCTGGAGCCTTTTTTTATTTTAAGGCTGATGTGGGTCTCTCCCCCTTTGTTTTTCTGTTTTTGCCCCCAATTCCTTCCATGAATCGTCGTTGTGATCACAAACCCTGAAACTACCCGAGGCAGGTGATTCTCTCGTCAGGGTAAACCGTGATAAACTACCGGCTTTTAATTTTGGGTCCTTTCTTGGGAAGCTGTTCAGGAATGGACTTTGGCTTTAATTTAATTCACATACCGAACCCGAAATTTGAGGATCTTCCATGCAAGTGTCTGTAGAAACGACGTCCAACATCGAGCGTCGCATGACGATTGGTGTGCCCGCCCAGGAAATTGAACAGGCAGTTCAGAAACGCCTGCAGGAAACCGCTCGCACAGTGCGTCTGAATGGTTTCCGCCCTGGAAAGGTGCCCATGAGCGTGGTCAAGCGTCGTTTCGGTGATAGCGTGCGCCAGGAAATCGTCGGCGAAATCATGCGCGACAACTACATCAAGGCGCTGCAGGAGCAGGACATTAACCCTGCAGGCTGGCCCAAGCTTGAGCCGAAAACCATGGAAGCCGGCAAAGACCTCGAGTTTGTTGCAGTTTTCGAAGTTCTTCCCGAAATCGAACTGGGCGACCTGAGCAAGATCTCAGTCGAGAAGCTGACCTCTGAAATTACCGACAAGGATATCGATACAATGATCGATAACCTGCGTCGACAGCAGGCCACCATGAAGAGCGTCAAACGCAAGTCCAAGAACAAGGACGTGCTGACTATCGACTTCAAAGGCTCAATTGACGGCGAAGAGTTTGAAGGTGGTGCCGCTGAAGGCCACAAACTTACTCTGGGTTCTGACCAGATGATTCCGGGCTTCGAAAAAGCTATCGTTGGCGGCAAAGCTGGCGAAGAGCTTGAAATTGAAGTGACTTTCCCTGAGGACTATCACAACGAAGACCTCAAAGGTAAGCCGGCAAAATTCGAAATCAAGATCCATGAAGTAGAAGAGCCGCAGTTGCCGGAACTGAATGCTGAATTTTTCACCAAGTTCGGTATTGAAGCTGAAGACGAAGCCACTTTCCGCGAGGAAGTGAAGAAGAACATGGAGCGTGAGCTCAAGCAAGCCATGTCCAACAAGGTCAAGAATGACGTTGTTGATGGTTTGCTGGAAGCGACTGAAATCGACATTCCGGCAGCTCTGGCTGACCAGGAAATTGATCGTCTGCGTCAGGAAGCTGTTCAGCGCTTCGGTGGTCAGATGGATTTTCAGCAGTTGCCGAAAGAAATCTTCCAGGAACAGGCTGAGCGTCGCGTAAAAACCGGACTCTTGTTCCAGGAAGTCGTAAAAGTGAACGACCTGAAAGTAGATCCGGCCAAAGTTGACGAAAAGATCCAGGAGATCGCGTCAACGTATGAACAGCCTGAAGAGGTTGTTGCGCACTTCAGCAGTAACCCCGAGCAGAAAAGCCAGATCGAGTCTTCTGTGCTGGAAGATCAGGTTGTTGATCATGTGCTTTCACAAGCTACGGTTACAGAAAAGAAAGTTAAGTACGAAGAAGCTATTCAGGCAGGGCAGCCCCAGCGCTGATAGTGGTGGTGTGACGGCGTCGGGGGTGGGTTCCGCTCCCGGCCCCCGTTGGCCGAACGGAGTTAACAGCCGGCACGCCCGGCTGTTTTCATCTTGATTTCTGGCTGGCAAAGTACAAGATGCAAGAATACTGAAGATGCCGTGGATTTAAACCACGCCCCATTTTTCCATAAGGAGTTCAGGCGCATCATGATGCAGAAACCAATTGATGGTCCGGCAATGGTTACCAGTTCCGGCCTGGTGCCGATGGTTATCGAGCAGACTGCCCGTGGGGAACGTTCGTTCGATATTTATTCCCGACTGCTTAAGGAGCGGGTTATCTTTATGGTTGGGCAAGTGGAAGATCACATGGCCAACCTGATCGTGGCGCAGCTTCTGTTCCTTGAATCTGAAAACCCGGACAAAGACATTCATCTGTATATCAATAGCCCCGGTGGCTCCGTGACTGCAGGTATGTCCATATACGACACCATGCAGTTCATCAAGCCTGATGTTTCAACATTGTGCGTAGGGCAGGCTGCGAGTATGGGAGCCTTCCTTCTGGCTGGCGGTGCCGCTGGCAAGCGTGCTTGTCTGCCTAACTCACGGGTCATGATTCACCAGCCTCTGGGCGGTTATCAGGGGCAGGCAACGGATATTGAGATTCACACCCGTGAAATTCTGAAGATTCGTCATACACTGAATTCAATCCTGGCTCATCATACTGGCCAGGACCTGGAAACTATTTCCAGGGATACGGATCGTGACAATTTCATGGATCCGACACAGGCAAAAGAGTACGGGCTGATTGACTCGATACTTGATAAGCGTGTGTCGAATAAATAATACTGGTAGTAATTGCATCACCCCTGGCCGGCGCATTGATATCTGAAACGCCGGCAAAACGAGATCAGAGGTATTTCAATGGCAGATGAAAAAAACGGCAGAGGCGACGATAACGGCAAGTTGCTCTACTGCTCGTTTTGTGGAAAGAGCCAGCATGAAGTCCGTAAGCTCATTGCAGGGCCTTCGGTGTTCATCTGCGACGAGTGTGTCGACCTGTGTAACGATATTATCCGTGAAGAGATTCAGGAGAATGCACAGGAGGAACCGAGTGATCGTCTTCCGACACCGGCTGAAATCCGCAATACGCTGGATGAATATGTCATCGGTCAGGACCGCGCCAAGGTTGTTCTCTCGGTCGCAGTCTATAACCATTACAAGCGCCTCCGTTACGGTGAAGGTAAAGGCGATGTCGAGCTTGGCAAAAGTAACATTCTGCTGATAGGCCCCACAGGTAGTGGTAAGACTCTGCTGGCCGAAACTCTGGCGAGAATGCTCAATGTGCCCTTTACCATTGCGGACGCCACTACGCTTACCGAAGCAGGCTATGTAGGTGAGGATGTTGAGAATATCATCCAGAAACTACTTCAGAAGTGTGACTACGATGTAGAGAAGGCTCAGCGGGGCATTGTTTACATTGATGAAATTGACAAAATTTCACGTAAGTCCGATAACCCCTCAATTACTCGCGATGTTTCGGGTGAGGGTGTTCAGCAGGCTCTGCTGAAGCTGATTGAAGGCACGGTTGCCTCTGTTCCTCCCCAGGGTGGGCGCAAGCACCCGCAGCAGGAGTTTTTGCAGGTCGATACCGGCAATATGCTGTTCATCTGTGGAGGAGCCTTTGCAGGCCTGGATAAAGTAATCCGGGACCGTACCGAGAAGAGCAGTATCGGTTTCTCGGCAGCTGTTGCCACCCGGGACGACTCCAAGAATATGGGAGACGTCATCAAGAATGTTGAAACGGAAGATCTTGTCAAATATGGCCTGATCCCCGAGTTTGTTGGTCGTTTGCCAGTGGTTGCAACGCTCAATGAGCTTGATGAAGATGCGCTGGTCCAGATTCTTACGGAGCCTAAAAACTCTCTGACCAAGCAGTATCAGAAGTTGTTTGATATGGAAGGTGTAGAGCTTGATTTCCGTGATGAGGCCTTGCGTGCTGTTGCTGGCAAGGCTCTGGAGCGTAAGACTGGAGCCCGTGGGCTTCGCTCCATTATGGAAGCGACCTTGCTTGATACCATGTACCAGATTCCGTCAGAGCATGACATCTCAAAAGTTGTGATTGATGAAAGCGTTATCCTGGGGGACTCCGAGCCTTTCAAGATATATGCGAACGCAGATCACGCTAAAGCAGTGCCTGATGACTGACGACTTTCTTATTGCTGAGTGATAAACAAAAAAGGGGCGGGAACGCCCCTTTTTTGTTGGTTTGTACCTGTAACGCTCAGTGTTGTGTTGTTTGGTAAAGATATTGCAATTGTGACAGCCGCCCCAATGAAGGGTGATATGCTGAATGAAACACCGTCAGAGGATTCCTTATGACCCGGATACCCGAAGATATCGTGCAAGAATACCCCATGCTCCCGCTCCGTGACGTGGTGGTGTTTCCGCACATGGTGGTCCCTTTGTTTGTGGGCCGCGAAAAATCCATCCAGGCTCTGGAAGCTGCGATGGAAGGAAGCAAGGAAATCCTCCTGGTAGCCCAACGGGATGCTTCCACGGATGAGCCTGGCCCAGGTGATGTTTTTGAAATGGGTACCTTGGCGACTGTGCTGCAGATGCTGCGGCTTCCCGACGGCACAGTAAAGGTGCTGGTTGAAGGTAATGCCCGGGCTGCGTTGAGCAATATTACAGAGTCGGATTACCTTTCCGGTGGCGCGACGCTGATGGATGAGGAAGGCTTGCCTGAGCGCGAAGAAGAAATACTCCTGAAAACCTTGATGGATGAGTTTGAAAAGTACGTGAAGCTCTCCAAGAAGGTACCTGCGGAGGTTTCCAATGCCTTGTCCGGAATTGAAGAGCTGGAGCGCCTTGCAGACACAATGGCCGCCCATCTTGATATGCGCATCCCGGAAAAACAGGAGCTGCTCGAAGCACTCAACGTTAACAGCCGTGTGGAACTGCTGCTGGGTAAGCTTGACGGGGAAATCGACCTGATTGAGGTTGAAAAGCGAATCCGTGGCCGCGTCAAGAAACAGATGGAACGCAGTCAGCGAGAGTACTACCTGAATGAGCAGATGAAGGCTATCCAGAAAGAAATGGGTAACCTCGGCGAAGGTAATAACGACTTCGAAGAGCTTGAGCAGAAAATTGAGGAAGCTGGCCTGCCTGAAGAGGCCCGCAAAAAGACGGAATCAGAGCTGAACAAGCTGAAGATGATGTCACCCATGTCTGCTGAAGCCACAGTGGTCCGTGGCTATATTGACTGGATGCTGGCAGTTCCCTGGAAAAAACGTAGCCGTGTGCGTCACGATATTGAAAAAGCCAGGGAGATTCTCGATAAGGATCATTACGGCCTTGATGAGGTCAAGAAGCGCATTCTCGAATACCTTGCCGTACAGAGTCGTGTGAAAAAGGTAAAAGGGCCAGTGCTGTGTCTTGTGGGGCCTCCTGGTGTCGGTAAAACATCCCTGGGGCAGTCCATTGCCCGTGCCACAAATCGTAAGTATACGAGAATGGCTTTGGGTGGAGTGCGTGATGAGGCTGAAATTCGTGGCCACCGTAAAACCTATATTGGTGCACTGCCTGGCAAACTGCTGCAGAAGCTTGCCAAAGTGGGTGTTAAAAACCCGCTGTTTCTGTTCGATGAAATCGACAAAATGGGTATGGATCACCGCGGAGATCCAGCCTCTGCATTGCTGGAGGTTCTGGATCCTGAGCAGAACCACACATTCAACGATCATTATCTGGAAGTAGATTATGATCTTTCGGATGTCATGTTCGTGTGTACATCCAATTCCATGGATATTCCGCCTGCGTTGCTGGATCGAATGGAAATTATCCGGATCCCGGGTTACACCGAAGATGAAAAGGTAAATATCGCATTGCGTTATCTGTTACCCAAACAGATTAAAGCGAACGGACTGCGCAAGGATGAACTGACGCTTCCGGAAGCAACCCTGCGTGATCTGGTCCGTTATTACACTCGCGAGGCTGGTGTCCGTGGGTTGGAGCGTGAAATTGCCAAGATATGCAGGAAAGTTGTTCGGGAGCATGTGGAAGCCGGTGACAAGGCGACCGTAACTATTGAACCGGAGATGCTTGAACACTATTCCGGTGTGCGTAAGGTCAGCTTTGGGCTGGCTGAAGAGACCAATCAGGTTGGCCAGGTTACCGGCCTGGCCTGGACTCAGGTAGGCGGTGAACTGCTTACGATTGAGTGTGCTCTTACCCCGGGCAAGGGCAGGGTTGTTAAAACCGGTTCCCTTGGTGATGTGATGCAGGAATCCATTCAGACTGCCCTTACGGTTGTCAGAAGCCGTGCTCAAGGCTTGGGAATTGCAGATGATTTCCATGAAAAGCACGACTTGCACGTGCATGTACCTGAGGGAGCGACGCCAAAAGATGGCCCCAGTGCCGGTATTGGTATGTGCACAGCACTTGTTTCTGCGTTGACCAGAATTCCGGTCCGTGCGGACGTTGCAATGACCGGTGAAATTACCCTTCGGGGTAGGGTTCTTGCCATTGGAGGGCTGAAGGAAAAGCTCCTGGCGGCTCATCGGGGTGGTATCAAGACAATTATTATTCCTGATGAAAATGTCAGGGATCTCAAAGAGATACCAGATAACATCAAGGCGTCTCTGGAGATTTGTCCGGTCAAGTGGATTGACGAAGTTCTGGATATTGCTCTGGCTTACGCACCTGAGCCACACACGTCTGATAAACCCTCGAAAGCGGGTTCGGGCAAGCCGCACGATGATGAAAATGACAGTGCAGAGCGCATAAATACACATTAAACCCAAGTGAGTTGTTGACATGCCAGAGAGCCCATTGGTATAACTGTTTCGCCGTGAAGCAGCCAATACCAAGGGCTCCCGCGCAGTATGTGCCTATTCCGAACAGCGGTTGAATGCCGAAAGGAATAAGAAAACCGAAGAATGGAATTCTCCGACCGCTTATGCGATAGTCGAGAACGTCCGAGAAAAAACAATCCGACCTATAACATCTTCAACCTGAAAGCGAAGGGGTTTAGTGTGAACAAGTCCGAACTAATCGATGCAATTGCAGAATCTGCAGATATTTCCAAAGCCGCCGCTGGCCGTGCTCTGGATGCGATGACCAACTCTATCACCGGTGCCCTCAAAAAAGGCGATCAGGTTACTCTGATCGGTTTTGGTACTTTCTCAGTGAAAGATCGTGCTGCGCGCACAGGTCGTAACCCGCAAACGGGTGCCGAGATCAAGATTGCGGCCTCCAAAGTGCCTGGCTTTAAAGCAGGTAAGGCCCTGAAAGACGCCGTTAAGTAACGGTTCTTTCTGCGGCGACTCCTGTTAAAAGGAGCCGCCAAGAAGAATTCAAGGCGCATTCCGACAGGGTGCGCCTTTTTACGTTAAGTGCACCGGCAGAGAGGTTCGGGAGAAACATGCTTCAAGATATGCGGGAAAATTCCCAGGGCACTATTGCAAAGATCATTATCGGTCTGTTGATCGTGTCTCTCTCCATTTGGGGAATGGATGCCATTGTTGGTGGTTTCTCCGGCGAGCCGGAAGTGGCAACTGTTAATGGTGAAGATATTACCGAGCGGGAATTCCTGCGAGTTGTCCAGATGGAAAGCCAGCGTCGTCTTTCCAGTATGGAGCAGCCCGATCCGGCTATGTTGGATGAGGATCAGATACGTGCAGACGTGCTTGATTCCCTGATTCAGGAGCAGGTTCTTACTCAGGATGCCAGTGCTCAGGGTCTTGCACTCAGCGATGCGGATATCGATGCTCTGATCACCCAGATGCCCCAGTTTCAGGTTGATGGGCAGTTTAATCGTGATCGTTTCGTTGCTTCGGTACGTAACCTCGGCATGGGTGTTGGTGAATTCCGCGAAGCCATGCGCAAACAGTACGTGGTCAATCAGATTCGCAGCGGCATTATGCAGAGCGGACTTGTTGCAGACGCCAACGCTTCGCAGCTTATGCGTATCCAGAACCAGACCCGGAACTTCCGCGTTGTTCAGGTGCCCGCAAGTGCAGTTGCTGATGAGGTTGAGGTTACAGACGCAGAAGTTGAGGCGTTCTATCAGGATAACAAGGATGCATTCAGGCAGCCGGAGCAGGTCGATGCTGCCTATATAACCTTGTCTCTGGGAGCTCTGGCAGAGAAGATCGAGATTGACCAGGAGGAGCTTCAGGCATACTACGAGCAACGCTCTGGGGATCTGGCCCGTGAAGAGCGCCGTGCATCCCATATTCTGATTGAGGATGGTGCCGACGCCGGGCAGACCATGGCGACCATTCAGGAGCGTCTGGAAGCGGGTGAGAGCTTTGAGGAGTTGGCGAAGGAGTTCTCTATAGATACTGTGTCAGCCAAAGATGGTGGTGACCTTGGTTTTGCTGGCCGTGGCGTGTATGACGAAGCCTTTGAAGAAGCTTTGTTTGCTTTGGACCAGGGCCAGGTTTCCGGTCCGGTGAAAACCGGCTTTGGTGTGCATCTGATTCGTCTGGATGATGTTCGCCGGTCAGAGGTTCCTGCAATCGAGGAGCTGGAACAGCAATTGCGTGGTGAGCTTGCCCGTGAGCGTGCTCAGGAAAAGTATGCAGAAGTGCGTGCAGAGCTGGCTGACTCAGCCTATGCAGCAGACGATCTCGCCGGCCCGGCCGAAGAGCTTGGTCTGGAAATTCGCGAGGCCAGGGGTGTGACCAAAGATGGCGGTCAGGCACCGTTTGACCACGCGGGGCTGGTTCGTCAACTGTTCTCTGAAGACGTTCTTGAAAGTGGGTATAACACTGAGCTGATCGACGTTGGTGATAGTGTTTCTGTTGTGGCCCGGGTCCGCGAGTACCGTGAGGCGCAGCAGTTGGCGCTTGAGGATGTTCAGGACAATATTCGTGCAAACCTGGAAGTTCGCAAAATCCGGGAAATACTGGAAGAGCGTGCTGAAGCGATTGTTGCCGGTCTTGAGGCGGGTGAATCTCTGGATGCTCTGGGTGCAGGTGAATGGGAGCAGTTTGAAGATCAGGAAAGGAACGCAGCTGGAGTGGATGCGCAGATCATGCAGACAGTTTTCTCTCTGGCCCGTCCCAATGAGGAGAAAGCGAGCTACGGCACCGCAATTACGCGAAGCGGAGTTGCTGTGATTGCGCTGGATGCTGTTAACGAGGGTGATGCAGAAGGCGGGGTGGATCTGGATCAGTTGCGTAGTTTCATGGCGTCCCTTGAGGGGCAGCGTGAATACGCAGCGTATCAACAGTTTCTGCGGGACACTGCCGAAGTATCCCGTCCATAAGGAAACTACTTCAATATTAAAAACCCGGGCAACGCAGGTTGCCCGGGTTTTTTGTTGCTGCGTGTCTGGTGGCTGGCCTTCAGTCAGGATTTGAAGGAAGGCGGGTAGGCATAAGGCTGTCTTTGATTTTCTTTAGATGCCCCAGGAAGTCCGCGCCGCGTTTCAGGGTAACGCCGGTAGCCAGGATGTCGATCACGGTCAGGTGGATAATTCGGGAAGACATCGGCATGTAAACCTCTATATCTTCTGGTGCGGTGACTTCCAGGGCGACGGTGCACACTTCTGCCAGCGGGGAGCCCGGCGTTGTGATGCCAATAACGGTCGCGCCGTTGTCCCGGGCAATCCGGGCGATATCGACGGTTTCTCTGGTGCGCCCGGTATAGGAAATCATAACGATAACATCCCCGACGCTGGCGCCCGCGGCGACCATGCGCTGCATGAGGGCGTCGTCATAGGACATGACCGGCAGGTTAAAGCGGAAAAACTTGTGCTGTGCATCCAGTGCTACAGATGCAGAGCCACCCATACCAAAAAAGTTGATCTGTCTGGCCTGAATCAGGTAGTCAATGGCGGTTGCCAATGCCCGTGGGTCCAGCGCCTGACGGGCTTTGTCGAGATTGGCAATGGTGCTCATCATGATCTTGTCGGCAAACTCCGCAACCGTATCGTCAGGTTCTATATTCTGGCCAATATAGGGTATTCCCGTGGCAATACTTTGTGCGAGCCTGATTTTGAAATCCGGGAAACCTGTAGCCGAAAACCCTCGGCAAAACCGGTTAACTGTTGGCTCGCTGACGTTAGAGGCCCGGGCCAGTGCCGCAATACTGTAGCGGGTGGCGGCGCTTGGATCTCGCAGAATAGCCTCTGCTACCTTGCGCTCCGACTTATTCAGAGTGTCCAGCCGGGACTGGATGTCTTCCAGCAGATTCTCGTCACGATGTGCCTGGTTTACAGCCATCAAAGCTACTCCCTGAACCCTTGGTGGGATGGTTGTTCAAAGCGGACTGAGTATACCGGGATTTTAGCGTATTTTGGGTAGTAAACGTATCAATAGTCTGATGGAGCTCTTGGATTAATCCGGAAGTGGTGTCATTATTTGGATAAAATTACTACATTTAAGTTTGTTAACAGGTTCGTACTTCTATGGCCTGATTCACCGGAGAGGCATACCCGATGGTCGACAGGATTACAAACCGTTGTGACATCATGCTGTTCGGGGCTTTGGGTGACCTTGCGCAGCGCAAGCTGTTCCCCGCTTTTTATCAGCTTGAGCGAGCGGGTCTTCTGGCGAGTGACAGCAGAATACTGGCCCTTGCTCGGCGGGAACTGGATACCGCAGAAGTTCGCAAGTTGTTGCTCCATAAGCTGGAGCAGAGCGTGAAGCCAGAGGAATTCGAGCGCCAGGTAGCTGAGGCCTTTCTGCAACGGGTTGAGTATCAGATACTGGATTTTCAGGACGAGAATGCATTCGGGGTTCTCAACAGCTGGCGCGAAGGAGGAAACTGCGAGAGTAGCAATGAGTTAATCGTTTATATGGCCACCCCGCCGGCCATGTACGGTGTTATTGCCCGCAATCTTCGCTCAGCCAGTTGTTGCACTGAAAGGACCAGGGTTGTTGTCGAGAAGCCTATAGGTCATGACCTTGAATCTTCCCGGGTCATAAATGACGAGCTTGGAGAGGTCTATAAAGAAAGCCAGCTCTTCCGGATCGATCACTATCTGGGCAAAGAAACCGTTCAGAATCTGATCGCATTGCGCTTTGCCAATAATCTTTTTGCGTCCCAGTGGGATCAGAACCATATTTCTCATGTGGAAATAACGGTTGCCGAGAGCGTAGGTATTGAAGGTCGCTGGGGCTATTTTGATAAAGCGGGTCAGATCCGGGACATGATTCAGAATCACATGCTTCAGTTGTTGTGCCTGATTGCCATGGATCCGCCCTCTGATTTATCCGCCGACAGTATCCGTGATGAAAAGGTGAAAGTGCTCAAAGCTCTTCGCACAATTACACCAGACATGATGGAAAGTTATGTTGTACGCGGACAATACACAGCTGGTACCAGTATTGGAAAGCCGGTTCCCGGATACCTGGAAGAAGAGGGGGCCAACAAGAGAAGTCAGACAGAGACCTTTGTGGCACTGAAAGTGGAAATTGACAACTGGCGCTGGTCAGGTGTTCCATTTTATATACGTACGGGCAAGCGCCTCCCGGAAAAGCTGTCTCAGATTATTATTCACTTCAAACCGGCTCCCCACTATATTTTTGATCCTGACCAAAAGCATCTGGCGAATAACAAGCTGATCATACGTTTGCAGCCGGACGAAGGCATGTCACTCAAAATACTCACCAAAGACCAGGGGTTGCACAAAGGTATGCGGCTGCGACAGGGGCCTCTGGAGCTGACGTTTTCAGAAACCTTTGAATCCGAGCGAATCCCCGATGCCTACGAACGTCTGTTGTGGGAAATAATGAAAGGTAACCAGTACCTGTTCGTGCGGCGTGACGAAGTTGAGTATGCCTGGCGCTGGGTAGACCAGATTATCCGGAACTGGAGTGATGGCGGTGATCCTCCCAAGCGATACGCTGCAGGAACCTGGGGTCCGGTAGCCTCCATTGCGATGATTACCCGTGATGGAAGGAGTTGGTATGAAGATGCCTGATATGGTTTGGCCTGCCGGGGTGGAGTTTCACTCGGGTGAGTCAGCGCAACAGGTGGCGATGATGCTTGCCGGCACGGTTGCAGAGTTTCTAAAAGGCCGGCTTTTGGTGGCGAAACGCGCAAGTCTTGCGGTTTCAGGTGGATCTACGCCTTTGTCATTTTTCCATGCGCTGTCCCTCAAAGACCTGGACTGGAGCAGGGTTGATGTTGTTCTGGCAGACGAACGCTGGGTGGATGAAACCGATGCGGCCAGTAATACCCGGCTTGTAAAAGAAAATCTGTTGCGGAATAACGCAGAGGCGGCGACGTATTTTCCTTTAAAGCGGCCAGGGGAGACTCCTCAAGATGGTTTGGTGGCAGTCAACGCCGGGCTGGCAAATCTGACTCGTCCTCTTGATGTGCTGATTTTGGGTATGGGGAATGATGGCCATACGGCGTCCCTGTTTCCGGATGCCCCTGAACTTGTTCCTGCTATGGACATAGACAGTCGGGAAGTGGTTGCTGCTATGACGCCGCCATCCCAGCCACAGCCGCGCATCACACTAACCTACGCGTTTATGCGCGATGCCCGTTTTACAGCACTTCACCTTAAAGGAGGTGACAAGCTGGAAACGCTGAAGCAGGCATTAAGGCAGCCGGATGGTCTGTTCGCTATGCCTGTGCGCGCCTTCCTGAAACCCGGCTTGCAGGTTTTCTGGAGCCCTTGAGTCCTTTAAATTACTTACGGAGAGATGTATGAGCCAGGTGTCGGGCTTTCACCGCGATCGGATCAGGTCTGTCTTGAGGGCTTCACCATTGATGCCTGTTATCACTATAAAACATCCTGATGAGGCAGTGCCGCTATGTCAGGCCCTGTTTGATGGCGGGATTCGGGTGATGGAAATAACCTTGCGCACGGAGCACGGACTCAAAGCGATTAAAAGTGTGCGCGAAGCTATCCCTGAAGCCTGGGTAGGTGCTGGAACGGTGACATGCCTTGCCCAGTATCGCCAGGCAGAAACCGCTGGCGCCCAGTTCATCGTTACTCCTGGTGTCACTGAAGCGCTTCTTGAGTTTGCTCTCACTTCCGAGGCACCTCTTTTGCCCGGTATTTCAACAGCCTCCGAACTTATGCTTGGTTACGGTATGGGGTATCGTGAATTTAAATTTTTCCCTGCAGAAGTAGCGGGAGGATCTCCCGCACTGAAAGCCTTTAGCGGTCCATTCCCGGACGCAACCTTCTGCCCGACGGGTGGGATCCGCCGGGACACTGCCAGGGACTATTTGTCCTTGGGCAATGTGCAGACTGTTGGTGGCAGTTGGCTAACGCCAGCGGATGTTGTTGCCAGGAAAGATTGGGCGAAGATCACCGACATCGCCCGGGGTAGCCTTTCAGAGATCAGCTGATCTCTGAACCGACCCGCACAATTTTCATTGTGTTGGTTCCACCTTGGGCATTCACGTAATCACCTTTGGTGATAACTACCAGGTCGCCCTTGCTTACCACTTTCCGGTTAACCAGCTCCGCTATTGCCAGCGCGTTGGTTTGCTCATTCAGAATCTTTGCCGAATCAAATGGTATTGTTTGAACGCCACGATACATCGCAACCCGGTGCTGGGTAGTGTGGTGCCGTGAATATGCAAAGATTGGCAGGCTGGACTTGATGCGGGACATCAGTCTGGGTGTCGCGCCAGTTTCAGTCATGCAGATGATGGCCGTGACACCATTAAGGTGATTTGCCGCATACATGGCGGACAAAGCAATAGCTTCATCGACCAGCTCCATGCTTTCGTGAATCCGGTGATTGGACTGGTGCATTGTCGGATGTTTTTCTGCACCGATACATATGCGCACCATTGCTTCTACAGCTTCTACCGGATAATCACCCACTGCTGTCTCTGCAGACAACATAACCGCATCTGTGTAGTCCATCACAGCGTTCGCCACATCAGATACCTCAGCCCGTGTTGGCATAGGGCTGGTGATCATGGATTCCATCATCTGGGTTGCGGTAATGACGGCGCGATCCAGTACCCGGGCGCGGGCAATAATGTGTTTCTGCACACCTACAAGTTCCGCATCTCCGATTTCGACGGCGAGATCGCCGCGAGCCACCATTACCACATCTGACGCTTCGATAACCGCATCCAGCGCGGCAACGTCGTGGGCAAGTTCTGCCCGCTCGATTTTTGCGACCAGGCCGGCATCGGAGCCGGCTTCTTTGAGTAGCCGGCGAGCCGTGTGCATATCTTCGGCAGTGCGGACAAAAGATACCGCGACATAGTCGGCCCCAAGGCGTGCGGCTGTGACAATATCCTGCTTGTCTTTCTCGGTCAGCGCATCGGCAGAAAGCCCGCCGCCACGTTTGTTGAGGCCCTTGTTGTTTGAGAGCGGGCCGCCGATCAGAACAGTGGATGTAATGCTGTGTTCAGCAACTGACTTTACTTCCATTTCGATGCGGCCATCGTCCAGAACAAGAATGTCCCCTGGCGTAACGTCATCAATGAGCTGTTCATAATCAATGCCTACACGCTCGTCTGTACCTGCTTCCTTGTCCATTGCAGCATCCAGGACAAAAGTTTGCCCTGCTTTCAGGATAACTTTATTGTCAGTAAAGCGGGCAATGCGGAGTTTGGGGCCCTGCAGGTCTGCAAGCAGGGCAACAAAACGGCCTTGAGCCGCGGCTGCCTGACGAACCCTTTGTGCGCGGTTGATGTGTTCTTCTGCGCTGCCGTGGGAAAAGTTGAGGCGGGCGACATCAATACCTGCGGCTATAATGGCAGCCAGCGATTCGGAAGAGTCTGTGGCGGGGCCTAAGGTAGCGACAATCTTGGTACGCCTGAGCATGTTGTTATCCTTTAAGGTTTGATAGGTAGTAAATGTATCAACAAAATGTGAATTAATTATGACATAAGGGTGATGATAGCAAAAAAAGAACGTAAAATTACGTTCTTATGTCATTAAATCTGCTTTGAGCAAAGGAGCCTGATATGCATGCTGTCGTAGACAGAGTCACCCGGCGAATCATCGATCGCAGTCGACTATCCCGGCAGAATTATCTGGCTCGAATGACTGAACTGAAATCCCGTTCACCGCATCGCAATGTGCTTTCCTGCGGTAATCTTGCCCACGGTTTTGCTGCCTGTCATCAGGATGACAAAGACACACTGAAGCTGATGAGCAAGGCCAACGTGGCCATAGTGTCAGCATACAATGACATGCTCTCCGCGCATCAGCCCTACGCCACCTTTCCGGATATTATCCGTGAGGCAGCTCATGGAATGGGCTCTGTGGCCCAGTTTGCCGGCGGCACACCCGCCATGTGTGACGGGGTAACCCAGGGGCAGCCAGGCATGGAGCTCAGTCTGTTTTCACGGGATACCATCGCCATGAGCACCGCAGTCGCTCTGAGCCACAACATGTTTGATGCCACGCTCTTGCTGGGAATCTGTGACAAGATAGTTCCCGGGCTGCTGATTGGTGCCCTGAGTTTCGGTTATTTGCCCGGTATTCTTGTACCCGCAGGCCCTATGCCTTCAGGACTGCCAAACAAGGAGAAACAACGTATCCGTCAACTCTATGCAGAGGGGAAACTGGGCAAAGAGGAGTTGTTGGAGGCTGAGAGCAAATCCTATCATAGTCCGGGCACCTGCACCTTTTACGGTACAGCCAACAGTAATCAGCTGCTGGTTGAGGTCATGGGGCTGCACCTGCCGGGAGCGGCGTTCGTAAATCCAGGTACACCATTGCGGGATCAACTGACGCGGGCTGCAACGGAACAGGTTATCCGGTTGTCCAGGCCTCAGGGCGGTGAGCTGGGCCTGGGAGATATGATTGATGAGAAAAGCATCGTCAATGCACTGGTAGCACTTCTGGTGACCGGAGGCTCCACGAATCACACGCTGCACTGGGTTGCAATTGCCCGCGCCGCGGGCATTGTGATTGACTGGAATGACTATGCGGAGCTGTCTTCTGTAGTTCCATCCATGACTCGTATCTACCCCAATGGCGAGGAAGATGTGAATGCCTTTCATGATGCCGGAGGCACACCTTTCCTGATTCGTGAACTTCTTGATGCTGGCTACCTGCACAACGATGTAGAGACGGTTGTCGGGCATGGTCTTGAAAGATATACCCGTACACCTGCGATGGATGGTGACAGGCTGGTCTGGCAACCGGCGCCTTTGAAGAGCCTGCACCCGGATGTATTGAGTACGGCTTCTGAACCCTTCGCGCCCGACGGCGGGCTAAAGGTGCTGGATGGCAATCTGGGCCGGGGCGTTATCAAGGTATCTGCCGTTGCGCGGGAACATCACAAAATTGAAGCCCGGGCAGTAGTTTTCAATGATCAGAACGAACTTAAAGCCGCCTTTGATGCCGGTGACCTGAACAAGGACTGTATCGTGATCGTTCGGTTTCAAGGCCCTAAATCAAACGGCATGCCTGAACTGCACAAGTTGACGCCCTATCTTGGAGTATTGCAGGACCGGGGGTTCAGGGTTGGTCTGGTAACTGATGGCCGGATGTCGGGGGCGTCGGGGAAGGTTCCGGCGGCAATTCACGTTTATCCTGAAGCGCTTGAGGGAGGGCCTCTGGCACGGGTTCGTGACGGTGATCTGATATCTCTGGATGCTGACAGGGGAACTTTGTCTGTTGTTGTCGATGAGGCAGAATTTGCAGAGCGTGAGCCGGCCAGGCCGGATTTGTCAGCCTATCATCAGGATTATGGCAGAGAGCTTTTTGGCTGGATGCGGCGTTCTGTGGGCACGGCTGAAGAAGGAGCCTGTGTTTTCTGGAATCACGAAGCATGAATTCTGCCGGTTATGCGTTAGTCGGCGATATCGGTGGGACCAATGCCCGTTTTGCGCTCGTAGAGCCTGGTAGTGTTCAGCCTCTGGCGACTATGATTCTATCCTGCGGGGATTACGCCACTCTGGATGATGCAATAGATCACTACTTGACGAAAGTTGATGTTGGTTCGGTGCGTGAAGCATGCCTGGCGGTTGCCTCTCCGGTGCGCGGTACTGCCGTGAAAATGACGAATAGCAACTGGCAGTTTGATACTGAAAGTGTACGCAGGCAATTTGGCTGGACAGGGTTCAAGGTAATTAATGACTTCGCTGCGATGGCCCTGGGGATTCCCCACGTTGTGGAAAAAAATCTGGTTCACGTTTGTGGCGGACCGGGTGAGGGTTGTCGTCCACGGCTTGTCATTGGTCCGGGTACAGGACTCGGTGTATCCGCCCTGGTCCCGGTCAAAAATGGCTGGATCCCTCTGGTGACTGAGGGGGGGCATGTAGATTTCGCTCCTGCAGATGACACAGAGATGGCCATTCTGAAAATTCTCAAAGCGAGGTTCGGCCGGGTGTCTGTGGAACGGATTTTATGCGGTGAGGGACTGCTGAACCTCTATCGCGCTCATGCCGGGATTCAGGGTGTAGGTGCACAGCTTCCCACGCCAGAGGCAATTACAGCGGCAGCAATGACATCGAATGATTCACTGGCGCGGCATACTCTCAATCATTTCTGCCAGCTGCTTGGCAGGGTGGCGGGCAATGCGGTCCTGACGCTTGGAAGTACCGGAGGTGTGTATTTGTGTGGAGGTATCCTTCCGGGGATACAGGATTTCCTTCTTGCCAGCCCGTTTCAGCAGGGTTTCGAGGATAAGGGACGCATGCGCCCTCTGCTGGAATCGACGCCGGTTTACCTTGTAACCGAGGCCTGTACAGGCCTTCTGGGCGCAGCGGAGGCTTTGGAGAATCCTGAAGTACAGGGTTTCGGGAAAACGCATTTTATGCAATTGCCGGGGTGACCCAGAGACAATGAACAATACTCTTGATTCGCTGCCTTTTGACGAACTTGTCCGTCGGGTACGAGCCTGTACTATTTGTGCGGAAGCCTTGCCTTTCGGGCCCCGGCCGATTGTGCAGCTGTCACCGGCGTCGCGAATTCTCGTGGTGGGGCAGGCTCCGGGAAGGCGGGTGCATGAAACAGGTCTGCCATTCAATGACCCCAGTGGGGATCGTCTTCGGCAGTGGATGGGCATCACGCGGGAAACATTTTACGATGACCAGAAACTGGCAATTCTTCCCATGGGGTTCTGTTATCCCGGTACAGGGAAATCCGGTGATTTACCGCCGAGGCCTGAGTGTGCGCCCGCCTGGCGTAACGCCTTACTGAACCGCTTGCCTAATATCGGGCTCACTCTGGTGATAGGTCAGTATGCCCATGCCTGGCACATCCCGGGCGGTAAGAAATCCGTTACGGAAAATGTCAGGAACTGGCGTCATTATTGGCCGGAATTGCTGCCTATGCCCCATCCCAGCCCGCGTAATAATCTGTGGTTGCGTCGGAATCCCTGGTTTGAAACTGAAGTAATTCCTGAACTTCAGGCTCGGGTTGCCAGACTTTTTTCTGTTGAGGATGACAGGTAGTTTTCCAGTGCACGAGTCTGTGTACCGGACGCGTAAAGCCCTTGCTTGGTGCGACGCCAGAGTATGTCCTCTGCTGTCATTGCCCATTCCCGTGATACGAGATAGTCCACCTCCTTCCGGTACAGGTTGCCGGTAAAAAGAGTCCCCATATCCTTAACGGAAGTGGTGCCGTCAAGAAAGTTTCTGCATGCCGTGCCATAGGTTCTTACATAACGCTGCGCAAGCTC